>JAZNGM010000001.1:0-594190 GCA_045576455.1 Lachnospiraceae bacterium
TCTTTATAATTTCTGTAATAACCATAATAGGAATTAAGAGCCATCCCCAAATAAAGTTATTAGCAACCCAATAATTTCCTGATTCAGAAACAGCATTCACCATTTTACAAATCATAATAGCATAAATGAAATTATCTAAGAAAATTTGTAAACCTGAAAATAAACCAATTCTTAAATAATCTTTCAACCAATGTAAATTTACTTTTCCAAATCCAATATATTTTCTAATATAAACAATAATTAATGCAATGATTCCAATTAATGAATTTGTTATTATTTCTGAATATGAAGCTCCCACTTCTAAAAAAGCATCAATAAATACAAAATCCAAAATACTAAGAATTACTAATTTAACTATGGTTAATATAGCAACCATTTTGAAATCATTATTCAAAGTTAAGAGCATTATACAAAAAGTACTAATAAAACCAATGAGCAAAGAAAAAGTTTGTAATTTCAAATATTCTGAAGCAAAATCAGCATTCATAAACTCTGAAATATTTGAAACATATGTAGAAATGATTAAAGCAAATATAGTATAAATACCAAAAGAAATAACAAAAGCTAAACCATTCTTTTCCTTTGATGATGTGTTTGGCTTTAACAATGAGAATAAAGGAACAGTTAAAGTAGTTACCAAAATTTCATCAATCAAATCAAACCATTCCATTTGACCCAAAATATTAATGTCTACTTGATTGATGCTAATAATACCCATTCTTATAAGATTATAAATAGATGGAATTAGCATCCATAAGAACAATGATAAAAATAATTTATAATCTTTCTTTTCCATAAAAACTCCTTTACTACTTTATAACTGCTTATATTATATATATTTCTAAAAGATTTTCCAACTTATAAAGTACCTTCATCCTTCGCTAATTAGATAAAATATTTCGGATTTATTTTACATTTAGGATTTTATTGTATCGGTTAATTGTATATAATAATTCTTGTAATGCAGTGTGGTACAGATGTAACATAACGGCAGATTTTAAAGGGGCATGGAATGAAGAAAAAGAAAGGATTACGTCTTTTAACTTACAATATAAGAGCTGTTTTTGTTTTTGAATTGACGTATAAATTAATCATTTCGTTGATTATGGCGCCATTTCTCGTTATTATGCTTAATGCGGCTATTCGTGCGGCAGGCTACAGTTATCTGTCTAACGATAATTTATTTACGTTTTTGCGTAAACCGAGTACCCTGCTGATTTTTGTTATTGCGCTTATTGTTATAATGCTATACCTGTTTTTTGAAATTACTGCATTGGTCGGTTGTTTTCATGCATCGCATCATAACAAAAAGATTAAGGCAGTAGATTTGTTCAGAATCGGATACAGTAATTTCAAAAAGGTTTTTTATCCGACGAATATTTTTGTCCTTTTATGGATTTTTTTCATTCTTCCCGTGTTAAATATAATTTACCTTGTAGGCTTTGGCTTTATCGTAAGAATTCCTAATTTTATAAAGTCAGAGCTTATGGGGATGTGGAAGATTTTGTTGATTGCAGCTATTGTTATTGTTGCAGCCTCTATGTATGCGCTGTTGTATCTTTATTGTATCCAGGGTCTTGTGATTGAGAAAAAAAGTCTCTTTAAAGGCAGGAAAACGAACCGGAGCCTTATAAAAGGCGTATATTTAAAAACGGGATTAAAACTGGTTATATGGAATATTATTATTACTGTAATGGCTGTTTTACTTTTTGAGTTTGGCATTATGGCCATTGTGTGGTTTAACCGTACCTTCAAAACGTATAGGGCTCTTAGCGCAATTACACTAAAGAGCATGGGTGTAATGCGTAATGTTATGTTTTTTGTTTATTACATGGGATTTATTCTTTTTAACACGTTGTTTATTACAAATTCTTATATAAAAGAGAAACAGCAATTGGGCGAAGAACTGCCGGATTATGTAGAAAGTCCGCAGATTGGAAAGCATCCGAAAAAACTGCGTGCCATAACACTTTTTGTAGTAATGGTGCTTGCTATAAACAGTTTTGGTATTTATTCTTTTAACAAAGATGTACTTGTTATTAATGCCCAGATTTTTGAAGTTCCGGTGGTAATGGCACATCGGGGAGCATGCGCTGAAGCACCGGAAAATACGATGACGGCATTCAGGCTTGCTATGGAGCAGGGCGTTGATTATATTGAACTTGATGTCCGGATGACAAAAGACGGTGTTCTTGTAGTTACCCATGATGATAATTTAAAACGTGTGGCAGGTGTCAATAAAAATGTATGGGACATGACATATGATGAAATTAAGGGATTGGATGTAGGAAGCTATTATGACCCTGTTTACTATCAGGAGAGGATTCCGACATTTGAAGAAGTGTTAAATCTTACGAAAGGTAAGACAAGGCTCAATATAGAGCTAAAACCATCAGCCCATGATAAAAATCTTGTAGAAAATGTGATAAGTTTGATTAAAAAATATGACATAGAAGACAGTTGTATGATATGTTGTATGAAGTATGATACACTTAAGCAGGTAAAGGCGCTTGCGCCGGACATATATACGACATACGTAATGATTATTGCCTACAGTAATTTTTGGGATTTAGATGCTATAGATGCATTCAGTATTAGCCATGACCGTATAAGTAAAAAAATTATTGCCAATGTAAAAAACCGGGGCAAAGATATCTATGCCTGGACCGTAAATAAGGAAGATGATATGAACCGAGTTCTTGATATGGGTGTAGATGGGGTAATAACCGATAATCCGGCATTGTTAATGGACGTTATTTTGTCGAGACTGACACCGGATACAATGGTTGATTTTGTGGAAGATACCTTGATGGATATTGAAGAAGATGTTGTAATGGTAAACACACCATAATAGGATAAAGAAATAATGCCAAAGGAGTTATCAGATGAAAGAGAAAGTATTACAGGAATTTGCAAGAGTGTTTGGAAGCAGTGATGACGCAAAAGTGTATTTTGCGCCGGGACGTGTGAACATGATAGGTGAGCACACGGATTATAACGGGGGACATGTTTTTCCTTGTGCACTGACAATAGGAACATACGGGGTTGCCAGAAAAAGAAATGATAATAAGCTCTGCTTTTATTCTATGAATTTTGAAAAGCTGGGTGTGGTGGAATCTTCTCTTGATGACCTTGTGCCAAGTAAAGAAGCAGGATGGACGAATTATCCAAAAGGAGTAATCTGGGCTTTTAGGGAAAAGGGCATGGTTGTAAACTGTGGTATGGATATTCTTTTATACGGTAATATTCCGAATGGTTCCGGCTTATCTTCCTCAGCTTCTGTTGAAGTATTAACGGGATACATATTGCGGGATTTATTCGGATTTGACGTTAGCAATCAGGACCTTGCACTTATCGGACAGTATTCGGAGAATAAGTATAATGGTGTTAACTGTGGAATCATGGACCAGTTTGCCATAGCCATGGGTAAAAAGCAGAATGCTATTTTCCTTGATACGGCAGATTTGTCTTATGAGTATGCACCGATTGAGCTTAAGGATGCTAAAATAGTTATTGCCTGCTCTAACAAAAAAAGAGGACTTGGGGATTCCAAATATAATGAGCGTAGAAGTGAGTGTGAAACAGCGCTCTCTGAACTTCAGGAGGTAGTTTCCATTAAGTCTTTAGGTGAGCTTGATGAAACACAGTTTGAGCAGTATAAAGATGCCATTAAGGACGAGATAAGAAGAAAACGTGCTAAGCATGCGGTATATGAAAACCAGAGAACCGTAAAAGCGGTTAAGGCACTTAAAAATAACGATATCGCTTTATTTGGTGAATTAATGAATGCCTCTCACGTTTCCCTTCGTGATGATTATGAAGTTACCGGTATTGAATTGGATACTTTAGTAGAGGAAGCATGGAAGCAGGAGGGCGTTATCGGTTCGAGAATGACAGGCGCCGGATTTGGTGGTTGTACGGTAAGTATTGTAAAAACACCTTATATCGATTCTTTCATAGAAAAAGTAGGGGCTGCTTATCTTGCAAAAATAGGTTATGCGGCAGATTTTTATGTAGTAGAAATCGGTAATGGTCCGTGTGAATTATAATTTGGGAGTAAAGGATATGTCGGTAGGATTTAGTTGTGACACTTGCAGAAATTATGCATACGACGAAGAATATGAAGAATATGCATGTATGGTAGATATGGACGAGGATGACTACGCAAGACTGATGACGGGAATGCGTAAGGAGTGTCCGTACTACGATGGTGACGACGAATATAAAATTGTGCGCCACCAAATGTAGAATCGACAATAGATTAATTATTATGTAAGAGGCAGTCGAGTTTTTCTTTTGTCAGCTTTTCCGGATTTTCGGTGAGCAGACGGATGATGGACCCGGCTGCTTTTTTGCCTAATTCACAATAATCAATGGTTATATTTATAAGAGGAGGATTTATTATACACGCAAGTTCCGTGTTGCCAAAGCCACTTACGTTTATGCTAAAACGGGTTTTTTGGGTAGCGAGGAATTGGTATGCACCGATGGATAGGGCGTCGCTTCCGCAGAAAACGGCATCAATTCCCGGGCATTTTTCCAGCAGCCTTTCCATAGCAGCACTTCCCTCTGCCACAGTGGAATCACATATTTCAATTAGTTTTGTGTCAAGTTGGATATTGTTATTTAAGAGTGCGTTTTTATAACCACTAAAGCGGTCTGCACCGGTAATAGGATGTGCCGGTGAGAGTCCGATGTATGCCGGCTTGGTGCAACCCTTTGAAATAAGTGCATCCGTAACCATCATGGCAGCCTCTGCATTGTCGTAGAAGATACAGTTAAGGCTATCATTATTGATGCCGGCAAGAAGAACCGGAATATTCAGCGCTTTTAAAGCGTTGGTTGTGGCTTCGTTTAAACTGTCCGCGACAATAATAATGCCGTCTGCCAGCCTGTTTTGGGCAATGGTAGCTTGATTTATAACATCGATTCCGTCGTTGCTGTTACAAAGGGAGAACAGGATATCATAGCTTTCGCCTTTTAATATTTCATTTATCCCAAGCATAACATCCCCAATTAATCGGGTGTCCTGTAATGTTACAATTACACTAATAAGCTTTGCTTTTTTCGTACGCATCATCTGCGCCTGAAGGGAGGGCTTGTATCCGGTTTCTTCGATTACTTTACGGATAATTTCTTTTTTATCCTCACTTAAGTATCCGTTGTTAAGATATCTTGAGACAGCGGCAGCGGAAACGCCCGCCATTTTTGCGATTTCATTAATTGTCATTAGTCGGTCCCTTTTCTCTTTTACATAGTATATTGCATTGACTTTACCTATTTTTTTTATTAGTATGAAAACGATTACATGATGAAATTATACACATTGGAAAGTGGCTTTTCAATAGTTTGCGAGGAAAGTATGAAAGTAGAACTGGTTGCCCTTAATTCAAAATACATACATTCAAATCCGGCATTATACTCTCTTTATTCTTATGCGGTTAAGGAGCATCCGGAATTTGCAGATATCATTAAGATTACAGAGTATACGATTAATAACCGGAAAGAAGATATTTTAAAAGGACTTTACCGGGAGCGTGCCGATGTTATTGCAATATCATGTTATATATGGAATTTTTCGATGGTGAAGGAGCTGCTTTATGATATCCATACCATTATGCCGGATACATGGATACTTCTGGGCGGGCCGGAGGCAAGCTACCAAACCGGGGAAATATATAAAGAATTTCCGTTTATAAAGGCAATTATGGTAGGAGAAGGCGAAGTAACATTTTTAAAGCTTATGGAGCTGATTGCTTTTGCCGGAAAATATGAGGAGAAGCTCAAAGATATAAGTGGTCTTTCATTAAAAGATTTATCTACCGGAGAAAGAGAACTTGCCGATTTAAGTACGGTACCGTTTATTTATGATGATCTTACGAAGTTTAAAAACCGTATAATATATTATGAGTCGTCCCGCGGCTGTCCGTACCGTTGCAGCTATTGTATGTCCTCTATTGATAAAACAACACGCTTCAGGGATGTATCTTTGGTTAAAAAGGAATTACAATACTTTCTCGACCATAAAGTGCCACAGGTTAAATTTGTGGACAGAACCTTTAATTGTAATCATGAACATGCTTATGCCATATGGCAGTATATACACGAAAATGATAACGGTGTAACTAATTTCCATTTTGAGATAGCAGCAGATATTTTAAAGGAAGATGAATTATTACTGCTTAACCGTATGCGTCCGGGACTTGTGCAGCTTGAAATAGGGGTACAGACGACCAATGAAGAAACGCTTAGGGAAATTGACCGGTATATGAATATTTCTAAGCTTAAAGAAATTGTTAAGAGATTAAAAGAAAACCGTAATATCCATATTCACCTTGATCTTATTGCGGGTCTTCCCAGGGAAAATTATCTGAGCTTTGTTAATTCGTTTAATGAGGTTTATATGATGCAGCCGCACCAGCTTCAACTGGGATTCCTCAAGGTGCTTAAGGGTTCTAAAATGTATGATATGGCTGAAGAATACGGGCTGATATATTCTAAAAATGCACCGTATGAAGTTATCCGTACCGACTGGATTTCCTATGAAGAAATATTATCGCTTAAAGAAGTAGAGGAAATGGTAGAGATGTATTATAACTCCTGTCAGTACCGTCATATAATTCCCCTGCTTGTTAAGGAATCTGCATCGCCGTTTGCATTTTACCGTGAGCTTGCGGATTACTATTTGGAAAAAGGGTATGATGTAAATACCCCTTCACGGATTGGTAAATATATGGTGTTGCTTGAGTTTGCCGTTATGAGGCATCCTGAAAGGGAAGACCTTTATAAAGAAGCCTTGATATTTGATCTGTATCTGAGGGAAAATTTGAAAGCAAGACCGCCGTTTGCGGACGGGCAAAAGGAATATGCGGCAATATTCCGCGAATTTTTTAGAGATAGTGAAAAGCTTGATAAATATCTTGCAGATTATAAAGGGTATGAAGCGGCCCAGATGTACCGCATGACACATATGGAAGCGTTCAAGTATCCGGTATGGAAAATGACAGAGGATATGGATGCAGTTTTATCGGATCAGTGCAATGAAGTACACTTTATTTTGTTTGACTATAAAGAGCGTGACCCGATTTATCAGGATGCGTTATACGTTAAGGTGATGCCGTAGATATATTTACGAAGAAAGGAATAGTAATGACTAAACAGACACAGGAAATTCTTGCCCGCCTGGATGCGGAGTACGGAACGGAATATACTTGTTATCTGAATCATGAAAATGCATGGCAGCTTTTAATTGCAACTATTTTAAGTGCACAGTGTACGGATGCCCGTGTAAATATTGTGACGAAAGATTTGTTTGTAAAATATCCTAGTGTGGAAGCATTTGCCGGTGCCGATTTACAGGAGCTTGAGCAGGATATTCACTCAACAGGATTTTATCATAACAAGGCAAAAAATATTATTGCCTGTTGCCGAGAGCTTTTGGCAAGACATGGCGGAGAGGTGCCGAATGATATTAATGCTTTAACAAAGCTTGCGGGTGTAGGGAGAAAGACAGCTAATGTTATCAGAGGCAACATATATCATGAACCGAGTATTGTGGTCGACACACATGTGAAACGTATCGCACGCAAGCTTGGGCTTACGAAGGAAGAGGACCCTGTTAAAATAGAGTATGATCTTATGAAAAAACTTCCTAAAGACCATTGGATATTATTTAACATCCAGATTATACGTCTCGGAAGAACCATTTGCAAAGCACCCACGCCTAATTGCAGCACCTGTTTTTTGCAGGATGTGTGCAAGGAATATAAGAAAAATGCAGGGAGAGCAAAATGATAAGGGATTATGTTTCGCTTGATTTGGAGACAACAGGACTTGACCCTAAAAAAGATAAAATAATAGAAATAGGTGCGGTCAGAGTCCGCGACGGAAGGGTTAGGGAACATTTTACAACGTTGGTAAATCCGGGAAGGGCCTTGAGCGATACGGTTATTAACCTGACGGGTATTCGGGATAAAGAACTTAAAGAGGCTCCGTATATAGAGGACATTCTCAGCGATTTGTTATCTTTTATCGGAGAAGATATTCTGCTTGGCCACAGTGTGCTTTTTGACTATTCATTTGTAAAAAGAGCTGCGGTAAATGCTAAGTTATCTTTTGAAAAAAGAGCTGTAGATACATTAAAGATTGCCAGAAAATATCTTCCCGATTTGGAAAGCAGGGCATTAAGTGCATTGTGCAAACACTACGGTATAGCATATTGCCCGCACAGAGCATATGAGGATGCAATTGCCACTCATGAATTACATCTTAAACTGTATAGCGAATTCAAGGATAGGGAAGAAGCCGGAACGGTTTTTGAACCGCACGAGATGATATATCAGGTGAAGCGGGAGGGTCCGGCAACCCCAAGACAAAAAGAACGATTAGCCCGTCTTGTGGAAGAAAGGAAAATCGTTCTAAAGGTTGATATTAATCATATAACTAAAAATGAGGCAAGCAGGCTTACCGATTACATTTTAAGCGGCGCAACCGATAAGATCAACTTAATGTATTAAGTTTTTCCTGCAGGTCTTTTACAATAGTATTTTTCATTAAAGAGCGGAGTTCGTCCGCTACGGTTATCAGGTGTGAGATTTTATCTTTGTCACCGGAAGCAACATAGTAAGCTGAAAGTTCGCGGTAAGTCTGGCTTACGTCACTTTTTATGGATACGGCATATTCAAAAATGGTTTTGGCTTCTTCGTGACAGTCATTGTTTTTAAGGCAGACGGCCCAGGTATTAAGCGTGCTTACAAGCTTTGTAAAGTTTGCATCATATTCTGTCAGAAGATGAATGTTTAATGTACCGTATTTAAGCTTCAAGTCGGTGTTGGTAAATCCGGTAAGATTAACTGTTTTCTTATTATCGTAGGTTTTAATAATGCGGTGACAATCTGCTATTTTCGGATCGTCTGCAAGAGCATCAAAAGGAAGTGTATCAAAAGGAACATTTATATAATCCAAGTCATCTAATGATTTACGGCTCACAAGATTGGCTTCTGCCTCTCTTTTCCAGAACGATTCCTCGGTTTTTTCCTTGGCTGCGGAAGCCTTTTTACGCTTATAGGCAAGTAATGCTATGATAATGATGAAACTTGCAAAAAAGGGATAAATCATATATAATGTCCTTTCAGTAAAACTTATTAGGAGGTTATTATGTTTAATAAAAAGAAACAAAGACTCGTGGCCAGTATTATTGTAATCGTTTTAATTCTTGCCATGGTGGTGCCTACAGTTTTATCTGTATTGATGTAATAATATATGAAAAAATGGTAAAAATAAGGTTACATCTAAGGCTAGTTCTATCTTAGCCGATATGATGATTTGCGTCAATAAAGGAGCATTTTAAATTGAGTTTAAAAAAATGGATTTTAACCTTATTTTTGTTGGTATGTTTATTTATATTCTGCCCTCCGCTTACGGTGGATGCCGTTTCGGATGTCGTTCCGAAGGGGATATATATCGAAGGAACGGATGTCGGTTCCATGACGCGGGAAGAGGTTAAAAAGACGGTCGGGAAGCTTTCAGAGCAGTATTTACAGAGCAGGGTAGAATTGCTTTTCGATGACGAAACCATATTGAACGCAACGGCAGAAGAGCTTGGCGTAACATGGTCGAATACCGGGGTCGCAGATGCAGCATTTATGTATGGTCAACAGGGTAATGTTGTGGTGCGTTACAAAATGGTTAAGCATCTTAAGGAAGAAACGGTGGATTATAAGCTGCAATTTACGCTTAACCGAACGGTTTTTGAAAAGTATTTGGAACAGCATAAAGAATTATTATACATTGCAAAAGAGGAAGCGTCCCTTAATAAGGTAGGGGATGCTTTTGTTATTGTCGGGGCAAAAACAGGAAAAGAAGTTGATATTGAAAAAAGTTTTCAGGCACTTTCCGGTTATTTTTCGGGAGGCTTTAGAAAAGATATAAACAGGGTGGAACTTAGCATTCATGTACTGGAGCCGCTTTTCACGGCAGATATGCTTTCGGAGGTTAATGATTTAATAGGGACTTATACAACAAGCTATAAATCATCGGGAAGTGCCCGGAGCCGGAATATTGAAAATGCAGCTTCAAAGATTGGCGGCAGAACCATATATCCGGGTGAGGAATTTTCAACCGTTGCCCTTATAGCTCCGTTTACGGAGGAAAATGGGTATCAGGAAGCGCATTCCTATTATGCGGGGAGAGTGATTGATAGTGTGGGAGGCGGAATCTGCCAGATTTCTTCTACACTTTACAATGCGGTGCTTTTGGCTGAGCTTGAGGTAAAAAAACGGGCGAACCATGCACTTACGGTAAGTTATGTTCCGCTTTCCCAGGATGCAACTATTTCAGCGGATGCGGGAATTGATTTTGTGTGGATGAATTCTTTGGAATATCCGGTTTATGTCGAATGTATAACAACCGGGGATAAGGAGCTAACCGTAAATATTTACGGCAAGGAGATGCGGGATAAAAACCGCACCATTACCTATGAACCGGAGATTATCAGTAAAACAGAAGCAGAAGGGGAGAGTGTATACGGAAATCCGGACAAAGATGCCGGCTATCTGGATATACAATCCGCACATACCGGTTATAAAACGAAGTTATGGAAAATAGAGTATGTCGATGGTACAGAGGTCTCAAGGGAAGTTATTAATGAAAGCACTTACAGGAGTGCCAAGAGAACGGCAACGGTGGGGACTAAGACAAAAAACAAGAAAACGCTTGAAGCACTTAATAATGCAATTGAGTCGCAGCGTATTAATAAGGCAAAGCAAGTGGTAAACGATATAAGAAGTGGTAAATATTTAAAGTAGAACATCGTAAAATTGCGTGACATATGACGGTTATCGTGCTACAATGTCATAAATGACTAAAGGCACGGTTGTAGCATGATAACAGGTAAGATTTCAGAAAATGTCACAAAACGCTCCGTTTTGCGTCTTATGAAAAAGCATAGGGAAGAGATAAACAGCGCAGTGTTAGGGTCAGACTGTGCTTTTTTTGCGTCTGAAAATGTTACCGATATGGTATCTTCTACGGCCATCATTACATATACTGACAGGTGTATGGGTGAAGTGGCGGTTTATAGGATGGCGGATACGCTTGCTGCCGCCGGGGCGGAGCCGGTGGGAATTATGGCTGATGTCCTGCTTGCTCCGGATAATAAGGAAGATGAACTGAAGAAAATTGTAAATGGACTGGAAGAAACCTGTGCAAAGCTTAATATGCAGATTATGCAGGTTCAGGCAGAGGTTACAGAGGCTGTGGTAAGACCTGTACTTACGGTTACGGGTTTTGGATATAGACGTCCTGAGACTAAGCACTGTAATCCGCTGTTGGTAAAGCCGGGTCAGGATATTGTTATAACAAAGTATATAGGACTTGAAGGCACATATCTTTTAGCAGCAGAGTATGCCGACAAGATTGCCGGAAAACTACCCCTTCATTTTGTTGATACGGCACTTTCATTTAAGGATGATTTGTCTGTGATAAAAGAAGCTGTGGTAGCAGCAAATCATGCAAGTTATATGCATGCGGTTACGGAAGGCGGTATTTTTGCCGCACTATGGAATCTTGGTGAGCTTTCTAAGAAAGGACTGACCGTTGACCTTAAGAAAATCCCCATACGGCAGGAAACCGTTGAGATATGTGAGATTTTTAAGTTAAACCCTTATCAGATGATGTCGGCGGGGGCACTTCTTATCGTAACGGAGGATGGAGAAGGACTTGTTGACGGACTGATGTCACAAGGAATTAGTGCAACTGTTATCGGGCGTATCACGGATACGAATGATAGAATAGTAATTAATGAAGATGAAACAAGGTATCTTGATTTACCAAAACCGGACGAAATTTTTTCAGTAAATAAGAGTTTATAAATAAGAGGAGAGAGAGTATGAGAGAACAGATTTTATCCATCATTGAGAAAAACAGCAGACTCGGTATGAAGGAGCTTGCCGTAATGCTGGGTATGGAGGAAATAGATGTTGCCAATGAACTTGCGGCCATGGAAGCAGAAGGAATCATTTGTGGTTATCACACACTGATTGACTGGTCCAAGACAACACATGAGCAGGTAAGTGCACTTATAGAGGTACGTGTTACCCCTCAGCGCGGACAGGGCTTTGACAGCATAGCAGAGCGCATCTATAACTATCCGGAGGTTAATGCCGTATATCTGATTTCCGGCGGATATGACCTTTTGGTATCTCTTGAAGGAAAATCCCTTAAGGAGATTGCAGGATTTGTTTCTGATAAGCTTTCTACCTTGGAATCCGTTCTTAGTACAGCGACACACTTTATTTTAAAGAAGTATAAAGACCACGGAACGATTCTTAGTAAAAAAGAAACTGATGAAAGAGAGATTATTACCCCATGAAAAATATGTTATCTGAACAGGTCGTTGCACTTAAACCGTCAGGTATCAGAAAGTTCTTTGACATCGTAAGTGAGATGAAGGATGCTATTTCCTTAGGTGTTGGCGAACCGGATTTTGATACACCATGGTTTATCCGTGACGAAGGAATATATTCCCTTGAAAAAGGAAGAACCTTTTATACATCCAATTCAGGATTAAAAGAATTGAAGGTTGAAATATGTAATTATTTGTCAAGAAAATATGACTGTAATTATGATTATAATAGTGAAGTAATAGTTACGGTCGGAGGTTCGGAGGCTATTGATATCGGACTTCGTGCCGTTATCAATCCGGGAGATGAAGTGCTGATTCCGCAGCCAAGCTATGTATCATATGAGCCATGTGCCATAATGGCAAATGCTACACCGGTTATTATTAACTTGAAGCATGAGAACCAGTTCCGTCTGACAAAAGAGGAACTGCTTGATGCCATTACCGATAAGACGAAGGTGCTTATTCTTCCTTTCCCTAATAACCCAACGGGAGCTATTATGGAGAGAAAGGATCTTGAGGATATTGCCAAGATATGTATTGAAAAAGATATTCTTGTTATGTCTGATGAGATTTATTCAGAGCTTTCATATAACGGAGAGCATGTTTCTATTGCATCGCTTCCGGGAATGAAAGAAAGAACGATTCTTATTAACGGATTCTCCAAGGCATTTGCCATGACCGGATGGAGACTCGGTTATGCATGCGGTCCTAAGGAAATTATCACACAGATGACAAAAATCCATCAGTTTGCCATTATGTGTGCACCTACAACCAGCCAGTATGCTGCTACAGAAGCATTAAAGCGCGGTGATGAAGCGGTTGCTAAGATGCGTGAGTCTTATAATCAGAGAAGACGTTTTGTAATGAATTCTTTTAAGGAAATGGGACTTGAGTGCTTTGAGCCGTATGGTGCATTTTATGCGTTTCCTTGCATTAAGGAATTCGGTATGACAAGTGATGAGTTTGCAAACCGTTTCTTACAGGAAGAGAAAGTAGCGGTTGTTCCGGGAACGGCATTCGGTGATTGTGGCGAAGGATTCCTTCGAATATCCTATGCTTATTCCATAGAAAAGCTTCAGGTGGCACTCGGAAGACTTGCACGATTTGTTGAAAGACTGCGTGAAGAAAAAAATAGTAAGTAACACTATCAGGAGAAATATATGTTGAATATTGTTCTTTTTCAACCTGAAATACCGCAGAATACAGGAAATATCGGTCGTACCTGTGTGGCAACGGGAACGGTATTACATTTAATAGAGCCGCTTGGCTTCCGTCTTAATGAAAAAGAGATTAAGCGTGCGGGCATGGACTATTGGGAACATCTCGATGTAAGACGGTATATGAATTATGCGGAATTCCTTGAGAAAAATCCTAATGCACGGATTTTTATGGCAACAACAAAGGCTAAGCATATATATACGGAAGTTGAGTATGGACCGGACGATTATATTATGTTTGGTAAGGAAAGCGCAGGTATTCCGGAGGAGATATTGGTAGATAACGAGGAGTTTTGCATAAGAATTCCGATGCTTGATAATATCCGCTCCTTAAATCTTGCCAATTCTGTTAATATAGTATTATATGAAGCCTTAAGGCAGCAGAACTTTGCGAATATGCAGCTTACCGGGGAATTACATAGGTTGCACTGGAAAGAATAAACTAAATTTTGTTAGGAGGGTACTTTTTTGAAATACACATTTTGGGCAGCAATTGATAAATCAGAAAACGGCGGAGTCGTTAAAATTCCGTTTAACGTATGGGAAATCTGTAAAAAGGAAGGCGATGTGCCGGTCAAGGTTAGAATAGAAGAAACCGTGTTTGTATGTAATTTAATCCCGGAAGGAAACGGATATTACAGCATTCCGGTACAGGAGAGTATTCTTAACCAGTTTGAGCTTAATAAGGAGTATCCGATTACCTTCCGTGTGACACAATCCAGCGCGGAAGCAAGTCCGTACAGTACTTCTAATCCAATCCGTAAGATTGACAGTATGGAAGTAGTAATCCAACCACATGATGGACTGTGCGGTCAGTCATGTGTTGCCATGCTTGCAGGTATTACGCTTGATGAAGCAATCAATGTAATGCATTGCGGTGAATGGCAGGCGACGATGAACCGTATTGTGAGCGCGCTTAACTTCTTTGGGATTGACCATTCAGAAGAGATTCTATATACGAACGGTAAAGAGGATATAACACTTCCTAAGTGCTGTATCATAATGGAGAAGATGGGACGTTTCAGCCATTACCTCGTATACTTTGACGGAAAGGGATATGATTCCAATCTCGGCGTACTTGACCACTATGACCTTACCAAGATTAAGGGTTATATGGAGATTTACGTGTAGTATTGTATTAGATATTGTAGGATATACAGTAAAAAAGCACTTCACATAGAAGTGCTTTTTTGATACATAAAATGTCCGATTTATCGTAAGTTACGTGGCGTTAGGACTGTATGGAAAGAATCATGGAAATCATTGTTAGATTATTATAGTATATTTAAATGAGCCGTAATCCGGAAAACATTGTTTTCTGTGGAAATGTTAAGGGTTCCGTTATATTTCTCAACGCACTGCTGCACATTTTTTAAACCATACCCGTGAAAACGGTTCCTTGGACGTGACAGGTATTCTTGTACAAATGGATTAGATATCTCATAGAAGAGTATCTCGTTATGTACCTTAAGTTTAAGAGATACTGTCCGTTCATTTTGAGTAAGATTTTTTATGGCTTCATAGGCATTATCTAATGTGTTGCCAATTAAAATATACAAATCTACAGATGTTATAGATAATGCGTCCGGAACTTGAACATCAAGTTTTAAATCTATGCTTTCATTCTTAGCAATCTGAACATATTCATTCAATATTACATTTATTACACGGTTATTTACATTTACAACATGTGTAACAGAATCAACCATTTCTTGAACCTGAGCCAATGCCAGATTGGAGGAGTCTGTTTGTATAGCCTTTAAATACTTACTGATATCGTGCCAAATTGACCTAATCTCTTCCTGCTGTGCACAAAACTGATCATAATATTCCTGTTGCATCTCGTAATGATGAGTAGCCAGTTCTAAATCTTTTTGTCGTTGTGCTTGAAGATTGAGGCGGTTTATATAGTAGATTACAATTATATTTGTGTATAAGAGTCCTAACATAACCAAAAGATATAAGGATGGTAATTCTTTTTCAGAGTGTATGTATTGCCATGTTAAGAGGCAGGAAAGCAGGATGCTTATAATCCAGCAAGGAGATATTGGAAGTACCACTTTTAAAGATATAAAATTGTTTGATTTACGATTAATTACGCATACCAGCATAAATAGAGCCAGCATAATAATATGTCCTACAATCAGATATAGGGAACGAGCGAAACCATATGCCATGAGCTTATCCGTGCTCATGCCACAGGTTGTAAATATTACGGTGGTTAAAATATCGGTAAGGGATATAAATACACATGCGATAAGCCCCGATAATAATCCGCGGAATATTTTTGCTTTAAAAAGAAATATAGAAAGAGCGCATACACCGACAAGGGAAAATGCAAGTCGTATAAGAGCAATGTTTTCAATAAAGGATAAAACGGCAACAATTACTCCAAATAAAGTAAGAAAGGTAAATGTGATATACCAAGGAGTATTTTTTCTTTGAAACATACTGCTTAAAAAAGTATGTATCATCCAAATTTCAGTAGCAATACAGGCGAATTCAATAAAATAGTGCATTATTATGTGTCCTTTTTATAATAATTTTTGTATTAAAGTATGTATGATATTTAGCGTCCTAAATATTTATGAAATGCATTTTGAAATTGTGTAGCTTTTCTTCTGCTGATTGGAATATGTGTACCATTAGTAAGTTGGATTTCCGTTGAACCGGCATGCTGAATGTGGTGGAAATTAACAACATAGCTTTGATGTGGTATGCCAAAATATCCTGGTGGGAGTTTGCTTAAGATGTTTTTAAGCGTATCCCGGAATGCATATTCCGTATTAAGCGTATGTATGTGTATGTTATGTTCAAATACTTCAAAATAGTAAATATCCTCTATCCGCAATACATGAGAAATTCCCTCTAAGTAAAATACAAAACGATTTGAGTGTACTTCATTAATCGCAATATTCAATGCGTCACTAAGCTTTTCGTAAGATAATGGTTTGGGAATGTAGCGGAAGGCTATTCCATATCCTATGATAGTATATTCCATACTGTTGGTTACAAAAATAATTAGCGGTTTTGGCTCGTCTTTAATTAATCTTTTTGCGATTTCATAGCCATTAGGTCCAGGCATTTCGATATCTAATATTATAATGTCAAAATGAGTTAATTTACTGTTATTATATAATGATTCGGCTGATGTAAAGCAATGAATCTCAAAAAGGTGTAATTGACTGTATTGTTTTACTAATGACGAGAGAATATTTAAATCTTGTATATCGTCATCACATATTGCAATATTCATTCATAACCTCCATAAACTATAACTGTAATTGGTGCAACATTTTGGCAAATTCCAGAAGAATAGTACGTTTTTTTTCATTCATGTTAAGCATCAAAGTGTATATTGTATCAAAATCACTTTTAGGCATATCTTCATTTGATAAAAGGGCTTTTATATCAATTCCCAAGCAATTAACTAAGTTTTGCAATGTATCCACACTGGGTAATGATTCTCCGCGTTCTATTTGTCCAATGAAACCGGTAGTTTTATTGATTTTTTCAGCCAATTCTTCTTGTGACATATTTAATGCCCGGCGTTTGCTTCTTATTTCGCCGGAAAGCTTTTCTTTAAGCGTTATCATATAGCACCCCTGTCAAAATATATTTAATAATTATAAATTAATATGTATATGATTGTAACATAGTGTAACTATTATTGTATAGTAGTAAAATTATTAATTTGAGGTTGTGTAAGACCGAATATGTCTCAAAAGTTACCGCATATGCCATGCATATGGATTATTATTAAAAAAATGATTTAATTAATATATAAATTTAGAAGCGGGGTGGATTGATTGACAAAAGCGATTGCTATATATTTCTCAAATTTTATAGTGCATAAAGGTATATGTACAAAAGAAAAGGAAAAAGTATTATGTTATGGCTTTGAATTGCTGGTTACATCAATTATTGGAGTTTTGTTAATGGTTTTGGTTTCAATAATTATGAAAGAACCTATAAGCTGGTTGCTTTTTTTGATTGGTTTTGCACCTTTGCGAACAACTGCAGGGGGATATCATGCTTCGACACATTGGGGATGCTATATTATATCAACGCTAATGTATGCGATATGTTTGCTAATTTCTATACATATTAATATCAACAGTACTGCATTAATACTTATGACATTGATTTCAGTTTGTGTGGTGTTTGCATTATCACCGGTAGAAGCGGTTAACAAACCTCTAAATAAAGAGACTAAAGAGATTAACAGAAGAAATAGTTTGTCTATTATACTGTTTGAACTTCTGGTTATTATTTTTATTTGTTGTCTTGGATGGGTTAATAAAGCAGCAGAGATGTTCTGTTTGGGTATATTTGCGGCTGTGCTATCCCTTGGGGTTACACATATAAAGAATATATTTGTAGGAGGTAATGGAAATGATTAAAAAAATTAAAAGTATGTTTATTAAGGGCTTAGGATCTATTGCCAGTGTAGCTATCGTATTGGCCATTAATAGTGTAAACAGTACATGTCTTTTTTTGACATATCAACCGGATGTTCCGGATGAGTTAAAGGAATAGTGCATATACAGATTAAAGAGAAGTGCAAAAATTTAGCCATTTAATAATGGCGTAACAGTTAATGTAACGGATAAGGAAGAACAACCGACATTAAACTTTTATGATGAACAAGAAATGTAAGAATATTAGGACAGATAGGCTTACTATGGGGAATGGAATTGTTAAAGTATAAAAAAGAATATTTGTTTAAAAGGAGATTAAAAAACATGAAAGCAAAAAGAAAAACAAAAATATTTGCATTATTAATGACGGTCGTTTTATTATTTTCCAATAGCTTTGTATATAGCGAAGCAGGGAAATGTACGCATGGTGGGGAAAATTTTAGTATAACAGAAAATACTATAGCTATAGTTTCTATAGAGGAATGTGTAGAAGCATTGCCACACCCTATTTATGTTATGGGGAAATTAGCCACATGCCGTGTTTGGCATTACAGATATATGCAAACGTTTAAATGTGAAGATTGTGATGCCACATTAAAACAGGAATTTATATACGCTAATGAAGTACACGAATATGAGCACAATTAAAAGGATGGTAGTATGCGAGTAAGGCTTATTTCAATCATTTTATTATTGTCAATAATACTTAGCGCTTGTGACAGAAACTCTGCAGGAACCGGTAGTAAACAAAAAGCGCCTGTGCTTAATGAAAACGGTAAGGAAGAGATAGCATTGGCACTTACTCAGGTTGATGAGTATTTTAAGAAGGCGATAGTTGATTACAATAGACAAAGTGATAAATATGAGATTGTTTTATATGAGATTCCTGACGGAATGATTCCGATTGATGCCAGAAAGCGGATTCAGCTTGACCTTGCTAACGGTAAAGGGCCGGATATACTTAGCGACGGGGCACTTAATGAATGTGATATGACGCCTTATGCAGAAGACGGTTATTTAATGGACTTAACGGATTTTGTAGCAGGATACGAGGATCTTCTTGACTGTGTTAAGGATTTCAACACTATGGACGGAGTAGTATATGGTATTCCCATGGCGTTTGAATTAGTTACGGTAGCGGTTTCGAGCAATCTTGATATATCAAAGAATAGTAATACGAAAGAACGTTGGATTGAATTAACACAAGATTTAGACGGTAACTTTGGCACCGGAGGTTATAGTGTTTTAGAGCACCTGGGAGTAGGCGTTAATGGTGTACAGTTATTTGTTGATGAAGAGAAGGGCGTCAGTCACTTTGATAAGCGGGAATATATTGACTTACTGGAGTTTGCTAAAAAGTATGAGTGCTTTGATAATGGTATGACACTACAGGAAAGATTGATTTCATCATATCAATTGTTTTTAGGGTGTGTAATAGAAGAGTTTGATAACTTTTGGTTTCATGAAGCCCTTTTCAAAGAAACACCCTCTTATATAGGTTTTCCTACCGAGAGCGGCGGAAAAGAAATAATCAGAATAAGTAGCTTATATATAAATAGTGCAACAGAGCATGAAGAAGGGGCAAAGGATTTTTTGAGATTTATTCTTACGGAAGAGCAACAACGGGCCATTGTTGACAATTATGCAGGTTTTTCTGTCAGGGAAGAGGTCTTAAGAAAAATATGGCAAGAAGCCAAGGATAGTCCTGAAACCGGGTTTATTAATTATACAAAAGGGGAATTGTTAGGAGTAGAGTTTGAGCCCCGTGTTATGAGAGATGAAGAAGAGGAGTTATTCTTCTCAATGCTGGAGGGTGACCTTATATATGATTACAGGGCATCTGTTATATCGGACATTGTCTATGAAGAAACCGCCCCCTTCTTTGAAGGAAAAAAGACAGCAGAAGAGGTGGCAAGGATAATAGATAACAGGGTTCAGCTATATCTTGATGAGAAGAAGTGATAATGCAGAAAGGTAAATTCATGAGAAAAAAATGTATATGTATAATAGTGTTAAGTATTATTACGATAGCAATTATCCTGTTATTATGCTTTGTTATTAAGACGAAAAGAAATGTGGATAAAGATATGAAGATGCCTTTTGAAAAGCTGGACGATGTTGTAAAAGTAAAGGTGTATTATGGTGATAACCGTGCTAGTGGAAGTGAATATGTACAAATAAATGAGATTCGGGAATTTGTTGGTTTTTTTAAGAACAGAGAGTATGTATCGGCGAAAAGGAATAATAAAGACGGTTCTATTGCAGTAATTGAGTTCTTTAGCGGTAATAATGAAAAGACACGTATTGTAATTCAAAACAGTACAATGGTTCATGTGAATGATCAAATCTATAAAAGTGATAATATTGCAGAAGATTTTAGGACTTTTTATGGTGAATTTGTGAATAATAATCAGTTGTATAATTAATAAATTCTTAAAAAAAGTAAGTTTGTTTATATGTTACAATGGATATATATGAAAAGGGGAATTTTTACACATTAGGAGGGAATTCATGAGAAAAAAACGTATAAGTGTAATACTTTTGTGTATGGTAATGCTTATGACATTGCTATGGGGATGTGGTGATAATGCACAGAAGAAGGAATTGGAAGAAGACAAAGACATCAAACAGGAAAATGTTGATGAACAGGTAATCAATGATGTTCAGAGTGTCAATAATGAAGTAAAGATTGATAAAAATGAAATATCTGTTGAAAAGTTAACGGTAACTGACAATACGATAACTGATAATATTAAGACAGAACAAAAGAATAAGGTGGATTCTTATAAAGCATTTTGTGAAAAAAGAGAAACGTTTTGGTATTATTATATAGTGGAATCTGACTATACATGGTCTCTTGAACGCGACATGGTGTTACAATTCTGGAAGAAATATGATTTTGAAAATATAAAAAATTACAAAAATAATGTTTGTGCGTACTATGTAGCAGTAGATTGTATCTTATATGTAGAGAATGGTGTAGATATTCATATGGTTGACCATTCGGGAGAAAATGATGTTTTACTTTTTTCAGCTTCTGAGGAAGTCAAAGAGATAGTAGGAACTGGAGAATATTTCTTCTATCTAACGGATGTCGGAGTATACAGATATCACATTGAATCAGGAACCAATGAATTTGCCTGTCCGACTAATGATGGTTATTGGCTGGCGGTAATTGATAATCAGACCTTCCGCTTTGCAGAAGACCATGGAAAAATGGCATATAGTGAAGAAGACGGGTATTATTGTGTGCCGGAGTTTTTTATATTTGATATGACCAAAAAAGAAGAGGGAGCAGTTAATGTAACGGACAAGGAAGATCAACCGACATTAAACTTTTATGATGAACAGGTAACTAATAGTATTAAGACAGAACAAGAGAATAAGGTGGATTCATATAAAGCATTTTGCGAGAAAAGAGTAAAATTTTGGTATTATTATCAAGAGGATTCAGATTATATTTGGTCACTTGAAAGAAATGGAGATTTTCAGTTTTGGCGTAAAGGTGATTTGTCTACCTTAAAAATGTATAAGCAAAATATTAGTGAATATTATCCGGCATATAATTGTGTATTTTATATAGAAAATGGTGCTGATATACACATGATGGATTATTCGGGTGAGAATGATGTGCTGTTATTTTCTGCTTCTGAGAATGTTATAGAAATTGTAGGAAATAGGGAATATTGTTTTTATCTAACAGATGTCGGAGTATACAGATATCACATTGAATCAGGAACCAATGAATTTGCCTGTCCGACAAATGATGGTTTTTGGCTTGCGGTAATCGATAATCAGACTTTCCGTTTTGCTGAAGACCATGGAGAAATGGCATATAGTGAAGAAGATGGGTATTATCCGGTTCCGGATTTCTTTATCTTTGATATGTTAAAGAAAGAACAAGGTGCGGTTAATGTAGATGATATGGAAAATGAACCCACCTTGAATAGATATGAAGAACAAGAAGCACAAGAATACTAGAATAGTATTGGTAAAGTAGTGAGGTAACATTAAAGCGGATGGCATGACGATAGCCATCCGCTTGTTAATATTTTATTTTATAGTAGGACTGTCCACTTTCCAGCTATTGATAAAAATCTTAAAAAACCTTAAGAAATTTTTACTTGATTCTAAGTTATAATGGGTTTATGTGAAAGGACAAAGCTTAATATATACTGAGAATACAGAGAAAGGTTAGTCTTAATGAAGATAAAATTGCTATCAATTATTTTATTATTATCAATAATACTTAGTGGCTGTGGTAAAAATACGGCAGGAACCGGTAGTAAACAAAAAGCGCCTGTGCTTAATGAAAACGGTAAGGAAGAGATAACGTTATGTATAACTGCAGTCAGTACATATATTGAAAATGCTGTAGCAGAGTATAATGAACAAAGTGATAAATATGAAATAGTAATAAATACAACACCGGAAGGAATGAGTACATTTGATTATCGAAAGAGAGTGCAGCTTGACTTAAGCAATGGGAAAGGACCGGATATATTTCATTCTACAGCATTTAATGATTTTGATATGACACCTCATGCCGAAGATGGTTACCTTATGGATATAACTGATTTTGCGGTGGAATTTGCTGATATTCTTGATTGTGTTAAGGATTTCAATTCTATTGATGGAGTAGTGTATGGTATTCCTACAGCATTTTCAATGCTTAGTATAGCAGTGCCTAATAGTCTTGATATCTCAAGGGAAGAAAATACAAAAGAGTATTGTATGGAACTAATACAAGAAACAAATAAATCGTTAGGGCTTATCGGATATGATGTCTTGGAGTTTTTTGGTATAGGAGTTAATGAAATACAGCTCTATGTTGATGAAGAAAAGGGAATTAGCCACTTTGATACCAAGGATTTTATTGATTTACTGGAGTTTTCTAAAAAATATGAATATGTTGATAATGGAATGACCGTACATGAAAAAGTTCTTTCCGCAGAACAATTATTCGTAAGTGTACAAATCAGTGAATTTATGGATTTCTGGTTCTTTGAGGCTCTTTTTGATGAGATACCGTCCTATATAGGTTATCCCTCTGCTGAGGGGGGAAAAGAACATATATTTTCAGAAAGTTTCTATATTAATAGTAAATCAGAGCATAAAGAAATTGCTTTGGATTTTATGAGATTTCTATTATCAGAGGAACAGCAACGGAAAATGTTTGACCATGGATTCGGGTTCCCTGCTAGAAAGAGTTTATTGGAAAAGATATGGGACGAGGCTAAGGAAGAACCATATGAGGGCACAAGAAAATTTAGTGAAGGTCTGCGTTCGGGGCTTACATATTATCCGCGTATTATGACAGAAAAAGAGGAGGAAGCATTTTGGGCAATGCTTGAGGAAAAGCCTGTTAATGATTGTAAAGTATCCGTTATCTCGGACATCGTCTATGAAGAAACTGCCCCATTCTTTGAAGGGAAAAAGACAGCAAAAGAAGTGGCAAGGATAATAGATAACAGGGTTCAGCTATATCTTGATGAGAAGAAGTGATAATGCAGAAAGGTAAATTCATGAGAAAAAAACGTATAAGTGTAATATTATTAAGTACGGTAATGCTTATGTCATTGCTATGGGGATATGGAGAAGAAACCGAAGATTACTTATTTTGTAAATAGTGAGTTGTTGCGTACAAAGTAGCGGCAGGAGTATTTCGTCTTAAGAATAACAGCATCGGCATTATTCACATAGCTAAGAACCTAAAATCTATGCATATTTACTGAAAATGAAAAAACGGAATCATTGTAACTTGTCTTTTCTTATATATCATATATGATAATATATGAATAGAATTCCTCTGATTATTTTGGGAGGAATAAATATGAAAAAAACATTACAGAAACTTACCATTAGAAATAGTTTTATGTTTGCAGCAGTTATGTGCGAAGAAGACAACTGCAAAGAATTTTTGGAAATGGCACTTGGTATCGAAATCGAAAAAGTTGAGGTAGATAAAGAAAAAACCATGGCATATCATCCCCAGTACAAAGGTGTACGTCTTGATATTTTTGCCAAGGATGAACATAATACCCGTTACAATGTAGAGATGCAGGTGCAATCCCAAGCTTCATGTGGGAAGAGAGCCCGATATTATCATAGTCAGATTGATATGGACATGTTGACAACAGGCTTTGAATATTCAGAACTACCGCCGGCATTTGTAATATTTGTCTGTGATTTTGATCCATATGGTGAAAAGAAGTATCTGTATACTTTTGAGAATCGGTGTTTACAGGATTATTCTTTGGGCATGAAGGATGCAAGCAGAACGCTATTCTTAAGTACTGCAGGAGAGAATTCCGACGAAGTACCGGAGTCTATGGTAAAGTTTCTTAAGTTTGTTCATGCTGACTTAGAAGACAGTATGCAGGATTTTGATGATGATTATGTGCGTAAACTTCAAAAATGCATACAGAATATTAAGCTTAGCAGAGAGATGGAGGCAAAATATATGGTGTTTGAAGAATTGATGAAAGAAGAATTTAGAGCTGGAAAAGCCGAGGGAAAAGCTGAGGGAAAAGCTGAGGGAAAAGCGGAGTCAATTCTTGAACTATTAGAAGAACTTGGAAATATTCCTGTGGAAATTGAGACTCGTGTCTGTGCTGAGAAAGATTTAGAAATTCTGAAGAAATGGAACAAACTTGCTGCAAAAGCAGACTCCATTGAACAGTTTATACAAAACATGTAATATATTCAAAGCAGTATGTCCCATCTTAGAGGACACATCTATGAATTATCGGAGATGAGTGTTGTTATATGACAGCACTCACTCGTCACTATGATCATGCCTGTTCAGGCAATTATTCATTTTTTGCAGAGGAATTCTATTTTATGTTGTAGATATAATGTATGCAAAAAAAATTACCGCTTGCTTTCGCGTATAAATACACATAAAAACAAGCGGTATTGTTGTTTTTTATTGAGTTACGTTATTACGGGTAAGTTTGCTCAAAACCGTATATAGCGGTTTCCACAAGATAAGGCATAGTATGACGTTGGATACACAGTGTATCAAGTCAAATGAAATGCCGGCAACCCAATAAGAAAATCCCATGCTTACCCCACCGATAAAAAAATAAGGAATGGAGCATAAGGCACCGAAGAACAGACCGAAGAATCCTGATATACATGCAAATACAATGGTAGAGTTCTGTTTCCTTAAGACATAAGTAATTAATGACAATAGTGGCCATATATATAGATACATTATCCACCATACGCCAAATCCATATAAACATCCTTCAATAAGTACGAAAACAAAAATTGCATAAATAGTCTTTTTGCCCAAACAGATGGTATAGAGCATTATTAAGAGAGTAACAATCTCTATGTTCGGTAAAAATGACATTGCTATCTTTGCTGCTTCAAGGGTTGCAACCATTACACCGATGGTTGCAATGTCTGATATGGACATACGATTACCATTCGCTGATTGTGTAGACAAGTTCGTAATGTCCTCCATCTTCAATAACTAATGAGTCAATGCCGTAATTAGACTGTTCACCGTTTATTGTAACGGCCCAGAAGGATTGATCCACGTTATAATCTGCGGTAACGCCATTAACTTTTTTAATATAAAGTCCATATTCGGATTCGTCGCCGGTAACCTCAAGGTCTTTACATTCCTCGATGGCATCGCGTAAAAATTCCGCATTTGTTTTAATTATGTACTCATCGCTTGTCTTGTCTTGATAAATTACTTCAACCGTAATTTTTTTGTCATAGTTGTTGCCCTTAGGTTTAAATATAAACCATACGGTTGCTAATGCAGCAATGGCGATGATAAGAATTGCTGATAGCAAAATTTTTTTCTTAGTTTCTTTTTTCATTTTTTAGTCTCCTTTTCTCTAAAAAACCGCCTCGTAATAGTGGGAGGCGGTTGCCGGATTAATTTCCGGTAGTCGAGATTCAGGAATTCAAAAAGGCGGGTAATATAGTATTCCCGCACATTGTGAACCTGTACCCAACCAATTCCTCGTGGTTTTTAAGTACCAAATATAAGGCAGGTCTTCTGACTTGGGCCTCAACATCTAAAAGCACCTTCCCGGTTATCCCAGTGGCATATTGCTTTTGGACTCTTCCTTCACAGCGACGAGATCGTATAGGAATTGCACCTATTTCCCTTTTCACCGAATCAAGAGTATGACCATCTTCATGACTCTTATCCGACACCTTATACGTGTTACTGTGTGAGTGTAGCATAGAAAAAGATTGTTTTCAATAGAGGGTTATGCTAGAATAAAGTGTATCTGATACAGAGTGTATCATTTAAGGAGTGATAGAATGGATAAACGGCAGGAAGCAAACAGACGGGTAAAGCTTAAGATTGCCTACGCGCTTTTGGGGTTAATGAAGGAGAAGAGCTTTTCAGAGATAACGGCTACGGATATTATTAAACGTTCCGGTGTGGCACGTGCTTCATATTATAGGAACTACTACACGAAGGAAGAAATACTGATAGAAGCTACAGAAGGAGCTATAGAAGATTATAACAGAAGACTGAAGGAAATCGGCTGCAGACACAACAGCTATGAGGGAATATTACTGGCTTTTAGGTATTTCATGGCGTACCGCAGACAGATTTTGTGTGTTTATAATGCGGGACTGGCTTCTATCTATTTAAAATTGCTTGATGAGTACATAGAGAATATAGACGGAGATATGAAGATGAATGATATCAGCCGTTACAGCCTGTATTTTTATTCGGGTGCGCTTTATAACGTTTTCCTAAAATGGTTGGAAGGCGGGATGCAGGAATCACCGGAGGAAATTGCACGGATGGTATACATGTTAATGCGAAAAACAAGATAATCCATTGAAATTGCACTTTTAGTTTATTACAGTAGGTATAGAGCAATTTAATACATGGGATAAGAGATGTTTATATGGAGGAAAATAGCTATGGGAAATCAAAGTGCTAAGATGGAATATCGTAAGCTTGATAAATTGGGAATTGAAACTTCTTTACTGGGATTCGGATGTATGCGTTTCCCAACCGATGCAAGTGGTAAGATTGATGAAGAAAAATCGCAGAAGATGCTTGATGAAGCTATGGCGAGAGGCGTTAATTATTATGATACCGCTTGGCCGTATCATGGTGGTCAGAGTGAGGTGTTTGTAGGAAAAGCACTTAAAAAATACCCGAGAGAATCATTTTATCTTGCAACCAAGCTTCCGTGCTGGGATGTAAAGTGCGTAGAAGATGCAGAGAGAATTTTTAATAAACAGTTAGAGCGTTTACAAACAGATTATGTGGATTTCTATCTGTTGCATGCATTGAATAAGGGAAGTTTTCAGAATATGGTAGATGCCGGTGTTTTACCATTCCTTGACAAGCTTAAGGAAGAGGGAAAGATTAAGTACATTGGTTTTTCCTTCCATGATTCTTATGAAGCGTTTGAATATATTGCGAAATACCGTGAGTGGGATTTCTGCCAGATACAGTATAACTATATGGACAGAAATGAACAGGCAGGAGATAAAGGTTATGCATTAACAGAGGAATTGGGACTTCCGCTTATCATAATGGAACCGATTAAGGGCGGAGCTCTTTGTAAACTTCCGGATGAGATTATGGATATAGTACGTCCTTACCGCAAGGATGCATCTGCTGCATCATGGGCACTGTCATGGGTGGGTTCACATCCTAATGTGAAGGTAATCTTAAGTGGTATGTCTGCTATGGAGCATGTTGAAGATAACCTGAATACCTTCTGTGATTTTAACAATCTTTCAGAAGAAGAGATGAAGGCAATGGATGATGTTGCCGAGGCGCTTAGAAAACGTGTTAAGAATGGATGTACAGGATGCCGTTATTGTATGCCGTGTCCTGCAGGAGTTAATATTCCAAAGAATTTTGAGATATGGAATACCTATAATGTTTATGGCGATAAAGGCAAGCTGGCATGGCAGTGGAAGCATGATATCCCGGACGAAGCCAAGGCTGATAAATGTATTAAGTGTGGTAAGTGTGAAGCGGCATGTCCACAGAAGATTTCTATCCGTGAAGATCTTGTCCGCGTAGCAGAAGAAATTAAAGCTATTCTTGGACAGTAGAATAGAAACATGAAACCATAATTAGCAGCTTAGAGAAAGTAATATAGAGTAAAATGAATGAAGAAGAGGTTAATCCTCTTCTTCATCTTGTATATAGGGAAGTGAGAAGGAAAATTCCGTTCCAACACCTTCCGTACTGATTACGTTAATATTTTCACCGTGGGACCGTAGGATTTCTCTCGTAATAGAGAGACCCAGACCGGTTCCTTTTTTATCCTTACCACGCGAAATATCGGTTTTATAGAATCGGTCCCAAATCTGTTTAATACTTTCTTTGGGTATACCTATACCATTGTCTTTTACACTGACAAAAACTTTGTTGTGTTTTACACTGGACTCTATTTTAATAATGGAGTTGTTGTGTGAAAATTTAATCGCATTATCCAAAAGATTATAAAGAACCTGCTGGATTTTTAAAATATCTGCATTAACCATTAGTGTTTCCCCGGTCAGGACAAGTTCAATAACAATTGCTTTGCTTTTACAGGTCCCTTCAAAGGAAGCTGCCGTATTTTTTATAATGAGGTTAATGTCAAAGTCGGTTTTTTCAAGCATCATACCGGCGGTATTCAAGTTGTTGAGCGTAAGCAGGGAATTAGTAAGCTTGGTAAGGCGGTCGGTCTCGTTCAAAACAATTCCAATGTATTTCTCATGCATTTCGGGTGGTATGGTGCCGTCTATCATGGCTTCCAGATATCCCTTTATGGAAGTAAGCGGGGAACGGAAGTCGTGGGAAATATTAGCAACGAGCTTTTTCTGGTTATCCTCGCCACGCGAAAGTTCATCTGCCATATAGGAAAGCGTGGCTGCAAGATAGCCGATTTCATCGCTGGATTCTATGGATAACGGATATAAGTAATTTCCGGCAGCGTATTCCTCCGTTGCTTTAGTGATTTTCCTGATAGGCAAATATACAATTTCCGTGAAGAAAATAAGGATAATAAGTGACAAGAGAAATAGTATAACTAAGGTTATATAACAAATGTTCAGTAAGCTGTTTACGGATTCTTCCAAAGAGCTCATGGGATAGTGGATAACCACAT
Organism: Lachnospiraceae bacterium; assembly: GCA_045576455.1. Taxonomy (GTDB): domain Bacteria; phylum Bacillota; class Clostridia; order Lachnospirales; family Lachnospiraceae; genus RGIG4034. Next base: position 29,153 of record JAZNGM010000001.1, read on the forward strand.
ATCCTTTTACTTTAAAATCGGAAGTAATGGGGGCATAGGCACTTATTACCTTTTGGTCAAAGGCACCGTAGAAGTTGCTTACGGTATAGTAAGAACCAACCTTTTCCGTTGGATCAAAATCCTTAATCATTACTGGATTTTCAAGGTCTATCGGGGAAGAGGAATCTAAAAGCACACGGCCGGATGGATTCATAATCCAGACGGTTGCCGACATATATGTGCTTACGGAATCAATGTGTGCTTTTGCGGTTTCCAGTGTGATCTTATTTTCATACAATTTATTGGCATAGGAAGAAGAGATAAGCAAAGCTTCACGATACAAAGCGGATGCCTTATCTCTTTTTAAGTTTTCGGTTATCATTTTATTAGAAAAAGTAGTTATGATGATAAAACCGAAAAATCCAAATATAAGGTATGCAAGAATAAATTTCAAATAGAGAGTTTTTTTCACACGTTTAAGCCTTTCGTTTCAAATTTATATCCGATACCCCAGATAGTTGATAGCTTCCAGGAGTCGTGGTCTTTAATCTTTTCACGCAGTCTCTTGATATGAACGTCAACAGTTCTGGTATCCCCAATATATTCGTATCCCCAAATCTGGTCTAAGAGCTGTTCACGTGTAAAAACGTGATTAGGGGAAGATGCCAGAAAGTAAAGAAGTTCAAGCTCCTTGGGCGGCATTTCTACGGTTTGACCCATGTAAATAACGGAATAGTTCGTTAAGTTAATGCATAAATCAGGGTATTCCACGCTTTTGACTGTCTCATTTTCGCTAACGGTTGTAGCGGCTTTATATCGGCGGAGTACAGCTTTAACCCTTGCAACCAGCTCTTTGGTATCAAACGGTTTTTCCATGTAATCATCAGCACCAAGCTCCAGCCCGAGCACCTTGTCAAATACTTCACCCTTTGCAGAAAGCATGATAATAGGGGTAGGAAGTTTTGCCCGGATTTCACGGCAAACCTGATAACCATCTATGCCCGGTAACATTAAGTCAAGCAGGATGAGGTTTGGGCGGAAGGTTTCTACTGCTTCCAGCGCTGATTCACCATCGTACACGATCATGGTCTCATAGCATTCTTTGGTAAGATAAAGGGCAACCAGTTCTGCTATGTTGGAATCATCATCTACAATTAATATCTTTTGTTTTGCAACCATTGTATGCGTAACCACCTTTCTCTCTAAATGGGTTATTTGAATTCAACTATTGTGACACCTGCGTCACCTTCCCCGATTTCTCCGTTTCTGAAGGATTTTACATAGCTTGTTCTACGAAGATGTGCCTGAACGGCGCTTCTTAGAGCTCCGGTTCCCTTGCCATGTACAATCCTAACGCTTGGAAGGCGTGAAAGATAAGCGTCATCCAGATATTTATCCAGTTGTGCCAGTGCATCATCCACGGTTTTTCCCAGAAGATTGATTTCATAAGAAATGGAAGAGGATTTTGACAATTTGGCACGGGATGGCTGTGTTACAGGTTTTTTCGTAAATTCTTTCAGGTAGGAAGGAATTTCGTTAATCAATACCAAATCCTTGATATTGACCTGGGAACGGATTATACCGCATTGCACAAAAAGATTTCCCTTCGCATCCGGTAAAGTACTGACACTTCCCTTAAGCCCCATGGATACAACCTTGACGCTGTCGCCAAGTTTTAACTGGGACGGCTTGAGTTCTTTGTGCCCTTCCTTATTGGTATTTATAGATAAATCGTTATTTTTACTGTTAATGGATTTCCGGATTTTATCACGGCTTGCTTCGGCGTCCTTTAAACCGTTCATGGTGCCGATTTTCTGCATCTTAATAATGGTTTCGTCGGCTAATTCTTTCGCTTCTTTTAAAATATCGCGGGCTTCTTCGTTCGCTTCCCTTAGTATTTTTTCTTTTTGTTCGTTAAGCTTATCCTGCTTTTCTTCAAGTTGCTTTTTTAGCGTTTCAATTTCTTCTTTATATTGTTCAATTTCAAGACGCTCGCGCTCAATTACCATACGGCTTTTTTCAAGGTCGCTAATGACATCTTCAAAGGATTCGTCCTGTTTGCTTATCTGTTCTTTTGCCTGTCCGATTATATCGTCGGATAAACCGAGCTTTGAGGAAATGGCAAAAGCGTTACTTTTTCCGGGAATGCCGATGAGGAGACGATACGTAGGACGTAAGGATTCTACATCAAATTCACAACATGCATTTTGTACAAAAGAGGTAGACAGGGCATATATCTTAAGCTCGCTGTAGTGTGTTGTTGCCATGGTGCGTATTCCACGGTCATGGAGATGATTAAGAATAGCAATGGCGAGTGCGGCACCTTCTGTAGGGTCGGTTCCGGCACCAAGTTCATCAAACAGACAAAGGGAGTCGGAATCAGCCTTGTTGAGTATATTGACTATATTAGTCATATGGGAAGAGAAGGTACTGAGACTCTGTTCAATACTTTGTTCATCACCGATATCTGCAAATACTTCGTTGAATACGGACAATTCTGAATGATCGGAAGCCGGTATATGCAGTCCCGCCTGTCCCATCAGGGTAAAAAGACCTACTGTTTTAAGGGTTACAGTCTTACCTCCGGTATTAGGACCCGTTATGACAAGCAAGTCAAAATCAATACCTAAATTAACATTAATGGGAACGACTTTTTTCTTATCAAGCAGAGGATGACGCCCTCTTTTTATATTAATGCGATGCTCTGTGTTCATGTCCGGCATGGAAGCGTTCATGTCAAGTGCAAGACGCCCCTTGGCAAATATAAAATCAAGCTTAGTAAGTATCTGTTGGTTTGTTTCAAGTTCCGCAGCGTGCTCTCCTGCAGTTGCTGACAGCATGGCAAGAATGTATTCTATTTCTTCCTTTTCTGCCAGGGCAAGTTCTTTTAATTTATTATTGAGCTCGACGACAATAGCAGGCTCAATGAAAAATGTTGAGCCTGAGGATGACTGGTCATGTACCATGCCCGGAACTTGCGATTTATATTCGGATTTAACAGGAATACAGTATCTGTTGTCACGCATGGTAATAACAGCGTCCTGAAGGTAAGTCCGCTGTGAATTAACAAGACTGTTTAATTGGGAGCGGATTTTTTCATTCGTTGCTGCAATGGAGCGTCGTATTTCTTTCAGATGAGCACTGGCATCATCGGCAATTTCCTCTTCGGATATAATGCAACGGCGTATTTCAGCTGACAGTTGTGTCAGTGGGTATAGTAAGGAAAAATATTCACTTAGGGAATCTTGGTCCTCTTCTTCTTTTTCACTTTTACCGTAGGCTTTTATTTTGGCAGCACATTCTGCCACATCAGCAATTTTAAGCAATTCAGAAGCGGATAGGGAAGCGCTTACCTGAAGAGATTTGATGCTGAACTTAATATCTTTATTGCCGTTAAAGGATAGATTACCACGGCGTATTAAACGTGCGGTTGCATCTTGTGTTTCCGTCTGGGCAAGGGTAATGGCGTCAAAGTCCGTGTCCGGAAGTAAGGAGCGGCATAGCTCTTTGCCCAGGCTGCTTGCGGCAAAGCCTGTGAGTTTATCAATAATCTTATGGTATTCAAGTACCCGTAATGCTTTTTCGTTCATAATAATACATTCCATTCTAATACTTCGTTATGAAAAATATTATAACATAGTAGATTTTCAAATACTACTTTTCTTTATTTGCTTTTCTTTACATTAGGAAAAAGATTGGCTATACTTAAGACTAGTATAGAAAGGATGGTATCGGATGAGCGATATTGAAAAATCAGAAGTCATCAAACAGAAAATAAAAGCCAAACCGCTTAATAAGAAAAAGTTAGTAAGAAGAACGGTTTTAACGGCTGCCATGGCATTGTTATTCGGTCTTATTGCGTGCGTGACATTTTTGGTATTAGAGCCGGTATTCAGCAACCTTTTATATCCTAAAAAGGAACAGACGGAGGAGATTATCAGGCTGCCGGTAGCAGATGATGAAAAAGACACGGATGATTTTCTCATGGATGAGGATATTCCGGATGCTGCATGGGATGGACTGTCTGCCGTAACACAGGAGGAACTCCAGGCAATTATTAACGGAATACAGTTTACAACGAAGGATTATAGGATTCTTTATAATAAATTATACGGTATTGTGCGTACCTTCAGGCAGTGTATGGTACATATAACCGGAGTTGCCTATGATGAGGATTGGTTATGGGATACCTATGAAAGCGAAGGTCATACTTACGGTGTAATATTAAAGGATACGGGTAAATCATTCCTGGTGTTGACTGATTACAGTAATCTGGTTGAGTCAGATGCCCTTGAGGTTATGTTTTATGATGGCACTAAGGCGGAGGCGGTTCTTAATAAATACGATGCCAATACGGGATATGCAATTTTGGAAATCCCCTTTACAAGTGTAAATGCAGTCTTGCTTTCTACCATAGGGGTAGCGACCATAGATAGCTTAAGCAGTTCCAATACCGTCGGTAATTTAGTGCTTGCGGTGGGAAGTCCGGTAGGGTATAGCGATTCCATAGCTTACGGTATGATAACTTCCCTTAATAATCCGATTATGTTGCCGGATATTAATTATTCTTTTAATTCAACAGATATTTATTCGGGAAAAAATGCGAATGGTTTTGTAATTAATCTGAATGGACAGCTTGTCGGAATCATTGACAATAAATTTAATGCTGAGGGTATGGAACATCTGTTGTCCTTTATTAATATAGGTGTTATTAAATCTACGGTTGAAAATATGATGAATTATATGGACGCTCCGTATGTGGGCATATACGGAATGGATGTAACCCAGAAGGCTATACAGGAATATGGCGTACCGGTAGGAGCATATGTCAAGGAAATTGATATAGATTCACCGGCCATGAACAGTGGCATCCAAAGTGGTGACATAATTGTCAGAATAAACCAGCTTACGGTTTCTTCCTATACGGACTACAGCAATATACTTAAAATGTATGGTGCGAATAAGCCGATAGAACTTACTATCAAGAGATTAAATCAGGGTACTTATCAGAATATTAAGATTACCCTGACGCCTGAAGTGAGAGGTCTTGATGATTAGTGCGTGAAGCGCTTCCATAATGGAAAAGGATTGAAACAAAGAAATATATAGATTGAAATGTGACGTATCACATGGAACAGGAGAATTATGAAATATATTAAAGAATATTCTGACGGCGACAGAATGAGTGATATTTATCTTGTTAAGCATAAGGTTTCGGCTGTTACGAAGAACGGAAAACCGTATGACAGCGTTATTTTACAGGATAAAACAGGAACTATTGATGCAAAAATCTGGGATCCGCACAGTGCCGGTATTGCTGAGTTTGATACACTCGATTATGTTGAGGTATTCGGAGAGATTACAAATTTCCAAGGTCAGCTTCAGGTTAATGTTAAGCGTGTGCGTCTGGCTGAAGAAGGAGAATATGTGCCGGGAGATTATCTTCCTGTCAGCAGCAAAGATATTGAAGGCATGTATAAGGAATTATTAGGAATTATTGATACTATTGAGAATAAGTACATTAAGCAGCTCTTGAATGCTTTTTTCCGTGAGGATGAGCAGTTTATTAAAGCATTTAAAAAGTCGAGTGCAGCAAAAACAATGCACCATGGATTTGTTGGCGGTTTGCTGGAGCATTCTCTCAGTGTGACGAAGTTATGTGACTATTATTGTACGGCATATCCGATGTTAAAGAGGGATATTCTTCTTGCAGCAGGAATGCTTCATGATATGGGTAAGATGCGCGAACTTTCTCTTTTTCCGGCTAATGATTATACGGATGAAGGTCAGCTTCTCGGTCATATTGTAATCGGAGCGGAGATGATAAGCGATAAGGTACGTGAGATTGAAGGATTCCCTAAGACGCTTGCGGCAGAGCTTAAGCATTGTATATTGGCACATCATGGGGAGTATGAGTATGGTGCGGCTAAAAAACCTGCGATTATGGAAGCAATGGCGTTGTTTTTTGCCGACAATACGGATGCTAAAATGGAAATGATGACAGAGATGTTTGCTGCAACGCAGGAGCAGGGCTGGCTTGGATTTAACAGGTTATTTGACAGTAATATCAGAGTGACAAGTTGGGAATAAAATATTTAGATGGAGCACTGATATATGAGTTATGTAAAAAATCAGGTAGTGGCTTTGTCCATAGAGGACATTGGTAATGAGGGTGAGGGCATCGGATTTCTAGATGCTGATACGGCTTTGGAGAAAACCCGTGGTTTTGCTGTTTTTGTCAAAGATGCAATCCCGGGAGATTATGCCCAAGTAAAGCTCATCAAAGTAAAGAAAAATTATGCGTATGGAAGATTAGAGAAGGTTATAACACCTTCTCCTTTTCGCATTGAGCCAAAGTGTGCGATAAGCAGACAATGCGGTGGCTGTCAGATTCAGGCAATGGATTATAACAGACAGCTTGCGTTTAAAGAAAATAAGGTGAAAAACAATTTAATCCATATAGGTGGTTTTGATAAGGAGTTTGTAGATTCTGTTACAGAACCGATTGTAGGTATGGATAATCCGTACCGTTACCGTAATAAGGCGCAATTCCCGATTGGTACGGATAAGAACGGTAATATTATCGCAGGTTTTTATGCGGGAAGGACACACAGTATTATACCGTGTACGGATTGTATTTTGGGTGTTTCTGAAAACAAAATGATTCTTGACACAATTGTCAGCTTTATGAAGGAATATGGCGTGACGCCGTATGATGAAACGACCGGAAAAGGATTGGTGCGTCATGTGCTTATCCGTAAAGGCTTTGCTACCGGACAGTTAATGGTATGCATTGTGATTAACGGAAAGAAGATACCGGCTGAAGACATACTTATAAAAAGGCTTTCGGAAATTGAAAATATGACGAGTGTGTCAGTGAGCATAAACCGGGAAAACACAAATGTAATAATGGGTAAGGGTATACGCATTCTGTGGGGAAGTTCTACCATTGAAGATACGATTAAGGATGTAAGGTTTAAAATATCCCCGCTTTCTTTTTATCAGGTAAATCCGGTCCAGACAGAGAAGCTTTATAGTCTGGCACTGGAATATGCGGGGCTTACGGGAAAAGAAACCGTGTGGGATTTGTATTGCGGTATCGGAACGATTTCTCTTTTCCTTGCAAAGGCGGCAGCAAAGGTATATGGCGTTGAGATTGTGCCGCAGGCTATCGAGGATGCAAAGGAAAACGTCCGGATTAATGGAATGGATAATGCAACCTTTTATGTGGGGAAAGCAGAGGAGGTTCTGCCGAGGGAGTACAAAGAGCATGGCGTGTATGCGGATGTCATAGTGGTTGATCCGCCACGTAAGGGTTGTGATAATGTATGTCTTGAAACGATGCTTAAGATGCAACCGAAGAAAATTGTGTATGTGAGCTGCGACAGTGCGACGCTTGCCCGTGACCTTAAGATTTTGTGTGACGGCGGGTATGAAATTAAGAAGGTGCGTGCGGTAGACCAGTTTGGACACACGGTGCATGTTGAGACGGTTGTGTTGTTACAACGCACTGTTTTTTAGGAAACCTTAACATGGCTTTACAGGGTACTGGAGAAATGATATATGAACTTAAAGCAGGCAGAAGAATTTTACAAGCAGTACAATGGTATGGAATTTCACATGAGCCGTGAAAAACTCCCAAAATATCGGGAGTTTTGCGCACTCAACATTGCTGACAGCGTCAAAAAGCAGTGGCGATGCGAAAGATGGAATGAATATTATGCATGTTTTCCGTATGAAGATATGGAAACAGCAGTATATATTTTTGCCACCCTGCTGGATTTCATGCCACCCGAACCGGAATATTTTAGCATGATGAAGGAGACAGCAGAAAGAATAGAAACATTACTGGATTCCCGACAGGCAGGTTATGTGGTACATGAAATTGTTGGAAAGAATGCCTACAAAGGTCATGGCGGCCTGATAGAATTGTGTTGTAAAAACGGATGTAAGGATATGGCGGAAGATTTGATAAGGCTTGCTATAAGGTTGATTGACAAAGCGGCAGAAGATTCGGATATATATCTCTTATCTGTCAGAAGTTATCTTGTGGATGTATGTGAATTATATGGCTTGGAGTTATGTAACAATACTAAGAAAAAGTTGATCCGTGAAAATGGAGAACACCTTTTTAAATATTATTACAGGGGCGCACAAGAAGGAAATGGATTTGCTATGGGAGAACTTGGAAAGTATTATCGTGACGGAATTGGCTGTGAAAAAAATTTGGATTTGGCTAAGATGTGGATGGAACGGGCTTATGAAAAAGGCAATAAAATGATTTACCCCTATTTGCGGGAATTAATTACATAGTAAGGAGATAGAGTAAAATTATAGCAATATAGGAAATATCAGAAATTGAAACTCTGATTGAAGAATAGGAGACCAGACTGTATAATATTAGGCAGAAGAAAATAAATAAAGAAAGTATAGAGGAAATAGTATGCAGATAATACCTTATAGCCGGGAAGTATTCTATTATGAAACCGATCAGATGGGCATTGTCCATCATTCCAATTATGTTCGCTGGCTGGAAGAAGCCCGGATTGATTTTATGAAACAGATTGGGATTTCCTATGCAGCAATGGAGGAGATGGGGATTCTGATTCCGGTGCTGGGAGTATCAGTTACATATAAAATACCGTTCCGTTATGGAGAACGTATGTATATTAAGGTAAAGCCTTGTGAATATAACGGTATCAAGCTTAAGTTGGAATATGAACTTAGAAATGCTGAGGACGGCAAGGTTTGTTCACTTGGAAAATCCGAGCATTGTTTCTGTACACGCGAGATGAAACCAATGTCTTTAAAAAAGAGTTACCCTGATTTATCTGTTAAATTTGAAGCGGTATAAGGAATGCCTGAAGGTAAAAGGGATTTGTGTATCACTGTACCGTTCCCGGTGTTGAGATATTCAATTTTATGTGTTGTGGCTAGTGTTATTGTTCTTCTTAGGAAACGGCTCAAAATAACCTTATGATAACTATATTTTGTTCTTTACGGAAAATCATATAGGGGGGTATTATAAATACATCTATTATTTAAAAGGAGTATAGACTATGCGAAAGGGATTAGTATTATTAGTATCATTGATGTGCGTGTTAGCATTAGTAGGTTGTGGCAAAGACAATAAAAAACAGGCAATGTTGACCGGATCTTTTACCGCACAGGTAAGAGGTGTGATTCCGGATTATGTAATGGATGAGAAACCGCGTATTGCTATTGTTACAGAGTTTCACGGGTTCCCATTTCTTATTCATGTAGGAACTGAAATTGGAAGCCAGTTGGTGGAGGGAGAAATATATGTATTTACCTTTGAACCGATGCCTGTTAATTATTCTAAGGAAGATTTAGACAGTGTAAGTCTAAAGGCGATGAATGAAAAATCACGGGGATTTGTAATCACAGATTTTAGACTTGCAAATGAGGATGAGATTGGATTATCAAGTCTTCGTCCGACTATAGAATAATCCAACTAGGTTTTGTATGTAGCGGCTTGATAAAAAGCCGCTATTCATATTTGTAACGGGACATGAAAAACAGCACATGCTTATTTTGGAAAAAAATTGGAAAGAGGATATTTCATGAAAAAGATAAAAAATGTCCTGATAACTACGATGTTACTTGTAACATTTATGTTGGCGGGCTGTGGAGCAGCAAAAAGTGACGGGGAGGAAGGAAACATGTCAGCTAATAATACGGATGAACATGCAAGTGCAGGGAGTAATGTTGATATAATAGATACTGGCAATAAGGAACAACTTACGGATAATGCAGAAGATACGAACAAAGAAGGTCAGGAAATCACAGAAGAAAAGCCATCCGTGTACAATAATTTTCCGACTATCTATGCAGATTTTCCGGACCCTGATATCATTCGCGTGGGGGATAATTATTACATGGTGAGTACCACCATGAATATGTGTCCCGGTGCGCCTATTATGAAGTCCACGGATTTGGTACACTGGCAGATTGTAAATTATGTATACGACACCTTTGAGGAAGATGACATTACCAATCTGGAAAACGGACAGGATATGTACAGCAGAGGTTCATGGGCGGCATCCCTTAAATATGAAGAGGATACAGGGCTTTATTATGTAGCATTCTCCAGCAATAATCATGGATTTTACATATTTACCACGGAGGATATAGAAAAAGGAGAGTGGAAAAAGCACAGTACCCGTGATGGCTTTCACGACCCGGCACTGTATCTTGAGGACGGCAAACTGTATGTGCTCTCTGCCGCCGGTGGTACTTGCAGAATACAGGAGCTAAAGCTTAATGATGCTACAGGAACCGTAGAAAAAATCGGAAGCTCCACATCACTATTTACAAACAAAGACTGGGGGCTTTGGGAAGGCGCTCATGCCTACAAAATCGGTGATTATTATTATGTGTTTATTATAGCTTCCCCTACGGACCGCTGGATGCGGACCCAGCTTTGTTACCGTTCAAAGGAGTTGAAAAGCGGTGCATGGGAAGAAAAAGTGATTTATCAAAATGGCCTTGGTAATGCCGGTGCAGGTCTTGCACAGGGCGGTGTGGTACAGACCCAATACGGTGACTGGTATGGCTTTATGTTCCAGGACAGAGGTGCGGTAGGACGTATTCCTTCTGTTGTTGCGGTACATTGGGAGAATGACTGGCCTATGATGGGAACCTATGATATAAAAGGAAACTTTAACAATAATGGTTCTGCATACGGAATGCGCATATCTCTTGCAGACAGTGGAATTGCAAATTATTTTACGGATAATGATGAATTTGACTATAAGGAAGGCGAAGCCTTAAAAAAGGTTTGGCAGTGGAATCACAATCCCAAAGAAGGCTTTTGGTCGGTGACGGATGCACCGGGCTACCTACGCCTTACTACGGACTGTGTGGCAGATAATGTATGCTATGCGCACAATTCTTTGACACAAAGGACCTTTGGACCCACCTGTCAGTCAGAGGTAAAGATACTGACAGACAATATGAAGCCTGGTGATTATGCAGGACTTTGTGCCGTGGCAGACCATTATGCTATGGTGGGAGTGATGTGTGATGATAACGGTGACCGCTATATTTTCCAGGCAAACAGTGAGTTTAAGACAGCGTTTGATGAGCCTAACGAAGTGATATCACAGAAGTTGGGTAATGGAACGGAAGTATATTTAAAAATAACTTATCAGTTTAAATCCTCAGATAGTGCAGAATTTTTCTATAGTCTTGATGGTGAAAACTGGACATCTATCGGAAAAAAACAGAGTCTGGCATTCTCTACTGCTACCACCTTTATGGGTACCAGGACGTGGCTTTTCAACTATGCTACCAAAGAGACGGGCGGATATGTGGATTTTGACTACTATAGAGTGACAAAGTAACCTTTTCTATACGGGCGCTAAGCGGGGTATTGTGCTTTGTTTTACGTGGTTGTGATGAAGTATACTATCAGTAATGTTTCGATAATCGCATCAGCATAATTAACATACTTGAGCGCTTTAAATTTATGCATATTTACTGAAAGTGAAAAAGCGACATCATTGTAACTTGTTTTTTCATTTACATTCTATATGATATACTATATGAATAGAATTCCTCTGTTTATTTTAGGAGGAATAAATATGAAAAAAACATTACAGAATCTTACCATAAAGAATAGTTTTATGTTTGCCGCAGTTATGTGTGAAGAAGACAACTGCAAAGAATTTTTGGAAATGGCACTTGGCATTGAAATTGAAAGAGTAGAGGTAGATAAAGAAAAGACTATGGCATACCATCCCCAATATAAAGGTGTGCGTCTTGATATTTATGCCAAGGATGAACACAATACGCGTTACAATGTGGAGATGCAGGTACAACCCAAAGATTCATGTGGGAAAAGAGCCCGATATTATCATAGCCAGATTGATATGGATATGTTAAGAACAGGCTTTGAGTATTCAGAGCTTCCGCCGGCATTTGTAATATTTGTCTGTGATTTTGATCCATATGGCGAAAGGAAGTATTTGTATATCTTTGAAAACCGGTGTTTACAGGATTATTCATTGAATATGAAGGATACAAGCCGAACGGTTTTCTTAAGCACTGCCGGAGAGAATCCTGACGAAGTTCCGGAGTCTATGGTAAAGTTTCTCAAGTTTGTTCATGCTGACTTAGAAGAAAGTATGCAGGATTATAATGACGCCTATGTGCGTAAACTTCAAAAATGCATTCAGAATATTAAGCTTAGCAGAGAGATGGAGGCAAAGTATATGGTGTTGGAAGAATTAATGAAAGATGAATTCAAGGCCGGAAAAGCAGAGGGAAAAGCAGAAGGAAAAGCCGAGTCAATCCTTGAGCTTTTAGAAGAACTCGGAAATATTCCTGCGGAGCTTGAAGGACGTATCAACGTTGAGAAAAATCTTGAAATTCTAAAGAAATGGAATAAACTTGCTGCAAAAGCAGACTCCATCGAACAGTTTATAAAGAACATGTAATATATTCGAAACAGTATGTCTTATTTTAGAGGACATTTCTATGAATCATCTTAGATGAGTGCTGTTATCTGACAGCACTCACTTATCGTTATTATCGTGCCTGTTCAGGCAAATTTTCGTTTTTTTACAGGGGAATTCTATTTAAGTTACACAAACATGTATAAAGCATGGTTTTTTAATGATGAAATGTATGATAAAATGAATGAAAAGTACCATGGAATAAAGCCTTGTGAAGGTGTTTCATTATAATAAAATTAACAGTGATATGGGGAGAAGCAGAATGATTGATAAATTACGAAGCGAGATTAATACTATTTTCGTCGGCAAAGAAGATGTTGTGGAGGATGTTCTTACCTGTATCCTTGCCGGAGGCCATATTCTCTTGGAGGATGTTCCCGGAGTCGGCAAAACCACCCTTTCCAAGGCAGTGGCGAGGGCTATGGGACTTGATTATGGGCGTATTCAGTTTACACCCGACACACTTCCTACGGACATTACGGGATTATCTATATTTAACATGAAAACTAATGAGTTTGAGTTTCATGAGGGTGCCATTATGCATCAGATAGTCCTTGCAGATGAAATTAACAGAACTTCTCCCAAAACCCAAGCAGCGCTTTTGGAAGCAATGGCAGAGGGACAGGTCAGTGCAGACGGGAAACTATTGGCATTGCCGGAGCCGTTCATAGTAATTGCAACGCAGAACCCTATTGAGTATATGGGGACATATCCGCTTCCCGAGGCGGAACTGGATAGATTCATGATGAAGTTATCCATCGGGTATCCGTCCATGGAGAAGGAGATTTTGATGACACGCAATTTCCTTGCCGGTACGCAGCTTGACAGTATTAATACCGTCTCTTCGGCTGAGGAACTTCTTATCGAAAGAAAGACCGTAGAAAAAATCCAGATAAGTGATGCAGTTTTTACTTATGCCTACAATATAATCAATATGACCAGAGAGGAATCTAACTTCGTAACAGGAGCAAGCCCCAGAGCCTACATTGCACTTGTCAAGGCTTCACAGGCCAGAGCATATCTAAGCGGACGGGAATTTGTTACTCCTGATGATGTAAAAGCGGTTGCAGTAAATGTACTTCATCACCGCATTTCCCTGTCTCAGGAGGCAAAGGTTAGGAAAGAAGATGTGAAAAAGATTCTCAAAAGTATTTTGGTCACTGCCAAGGTACCTATGAAGTAGACAGACTGGAGATTTATGAAAAGAAGACACCTGATTTTTTGTTTTTTATGGATACTGTCGCTTATAGGCATATCATTTTACGGAGGAGTGGTAAGCTATGGAATTTTTTGTGCCTTAACTTTGATCCCTGTGATAATGTATGCTTATCTTCTTTTTGTGCGCATCGGATTTAAAATCTATCAGCAGATCGGGACTAAATCAGTGGTTTGCCGTACACCGGTCTCTTACTATTTTACACTTCAGAATGAGACTAAGTTTGCATTTGCCGGCATAAAGGTTTTGTTCTTTGAATTCGGTGTTGATTACGGAGATTTAAAGTGCGATGAAGAGTATGAACTGATGCCTGAATCGGGTCATCAGGTTAATACAAATGTTGTGTGCAAGTATCGGGGAGAATATGAAATCGGGGTAAAAAAAATAATCATTACTGATTTTCTCGGCATGTTCAGCATTACATATAAAAATGCTTCGCCTCTTAAGGTAAACGTGCTTCCCGCTATTGAATATCCAAGTGATGACATGGAAATCGAAAAATCGCTGTTATCAAATAATTCATCACATAACCGGCCTGAAATGCGTGACATTTTGGTGCGTCCTTATATAGAAGGTGATTCCCTCAGAAGCATAAACTGGAAGGCAACCGCTAAAAATTTTAAGCTTATGACGGCGAAAATGATTTCTGAGGAACACAGCAGTATTCATATTCTGTTAGACACCAAACGTTATGGGAAAGAACTTTGGGAGTACCTTCCGCGTGAGGATGAGCTTCTGACCCGTCTTATATCTTTAGTGTTATATTTCGTTAATAGGAACATAGGTGTTGAGATAAGCTTCTATTCACAAGGCATGAAGCATGTGACGATTAAAAGTATGCAAAAATTTGAAGAGTTTTATGCATGTATTTGTGCTGTGATTTTTTCGCCGGATATAGATATTAGCGCTATTCGCACGGATATACTGAAGACAGGGCAGCCTTATGAAACAAATCTTTTCATTTTGTGTTCAGAAGAGCCGGAAGCGGAGGTGGGAAAATGACGGATATCATATACTCACTGATATATTTAGTTCCGCTGATTCTGATTTCAGCTTCAGAGCTGATGGCACATCTTCTTGATTTGTCAGCGGTTTCAAATCCGAAGGTGCTGCTGATTACCATGCTGCTGTTTTCGTTGCTTCTGAGTACGATTGTTAATGTTAAGAACAAGGCACGTGTCATTATTATTGCCGGTTTTGCGGCATTGATTGCAGGAGTGTTCCTTGTGACGGACGATGCTGTTCGGAGAGAATGGCTTAATGACAATTCTTGGATTTGGACAGCACTTTTAGTTACAACTGTTGTCGTAGTTTTGGAAGTGTTGATGATTAAGTTACGCGCGGTTAAGCTGGGCGTCGGAGTGCTCCTTTTGGGAGTGCTTGTAAGTTCATACTGGTCCGGGCTGATTTATGAAAAAATCAGTGTTGTCAGTATAGTTTTTTTGTCATTGACGATTTTGACGGAAGAAATCCGGCGTCATAAAAGAGGCAGTAATCTTATGAATGCTTTTATCGTTCGGATTGCACCCTTTCTTATGCTGGGCATGATTTCATTGTATTTCCTGCCTCATAGTAACCGACCGTATGACTGGGCTTTGGCGAAGAGAATAATTACTAATATCTCTGATAGAATTACAGGTATAATGCAGTGGTTTGAAAAGAGTGATTCGATTGATGACATGATGTCTACATTGGGATTTAGTGAGGATGCCAAGATATCAGGGGATGTCAGCAAAGAGCCGGAAGAGATGATGACGCTTTCTGTCGGGCATATTGCTCCGAGCCACCTATATATGGATGGCATATATTTTGAAGATTTTGACGGACGTGAGTGGAAAGAGGCTACGGAATCATATCCGTATATGATGGATGTAATAGAGACTTCTTGTACGCTTGCGTTGATAAGTGATGATAAGCTGAGCGATTACCGGAAGATTGAGGAAATTACGGTAACGTATTCGGGGCAAAATACGCATTATATTTTTGCACCGACTAAAACATATGCTTCAGAAATAACTGTAGATAATAGAGTTATAGATTATAAAGACAACGAAATACTTACTAATAAAAAGTGTGGATATAATACTACTTACAAAATTAAGTATTTACTGCTTAACAGAAAAAGCAGCCTTTTACCAACGCTTTATGAACTTGGCAGTGAGATAGACAAGAATTTGTGGAATAGGATGTGTGCAAGGTTTGAGCTGCAAGATGATGCCTATTCATATCAAAGTTTTCTTGATTACAGAAGAAAGCTGTATGATAACAGTTTGTCTCCTAACGCAGTTTCAAGGGAAGATTTATCTGCCGGGGTATTGGATTTCTTATCGGGAGCCACGGATGGAGCAAATACGGATTATGAAAAACTGGTTGCTTTGGAAGATGCCTTTGCAGCGTTTGAGTATACTACTTCACCGGGAGCACTTCCTGATGAAATCGACACACCGGCGGCATTTTTGGATTATTTTGTTGTGAATTCAAAAAAGGGTTATTGCAACAGCTTTGCGACAGCTTTTGTGCTTCTGTGTCAGGCAGAAGGTATTCCGGCAAGATATGTTCATGGCTATCTTGTGCCGACACCAAATGGTACGGTATCACCGGTATATAGTTCCATGGCACATGCATATGCTGAGGCCTATGTTAAGGGGATAGGCTGGATGGTGTTTGATCCTACGCCGGGATCTTCGACCGGTTTTCAATGGGATGAAAGGGGAGATTATGTGCCTCTTCCGCCTTTTGAATGGCAAGGTGAGTCCGGTACAGAAGATTTTTCTGAGAATGAAAAGATAGATGTCGAGGAGGATACAAATAAAGGCATTCACTGGTATGTGATTGTTATTCCAATTGTATTTTGCCTTTTAGTTCTGGTTTTTATTATTTTTGTAGAAAGAGCCGTTAATCTTCGAAGATACGGGCGAAGTTCCAAAGAGGAAAAGGCTTATACAATCTGCCTTAAAATAATGAAGATGCTAAAATATCAGGGATTTGTTAAGGCGGATTATGAGACGGTTTCAGAATATGCGTCCCGTGCATTTTCGGAAAGAGGTATCTGTCTTACGTATTTTTCAAAGACACTTGAAAAGGTATTGTATTCAACGGAGCTACTTAAAGATAATGAACTGACTGAGCTTAGCAAAGAGTACGATGAAGTATACAGAAATCTTGCAGGTAAAGACAAAGTGTTTGTGGATGTATTGAGATTTCTATATTTGTGTTGATTAAGCATTTGGATTAATTACGTGGATACCCGGATTAAGAGAAATGTCGGATTAGGAGAGAGGAAAAAACAATGGCAAACATATTTATGAGATTTCCGGAAGGAAGAGCAAAAGCACTTACACTGAGCTATGATGATGGCGTGGAACAGGATATCCGCCTGATAGAAATTATGAAAAGGCATGGTCTTAAGGGGACATTTAACCTAAACAGTGGTTGCTATGCTGCACAAGGAACGGTATACCCTGCCGGAATCATACATAGAAGAATGAGTAAAGAGGAGTGCTTAAGAGTATACAAGGATAGCGGCATGGAAGTGGCTGTGCATGGACTTACCCATCCATTCTTAGAACAGCTTCCTGTAAATATTTGTACCAAGGAAGTGGTGGAAGACAGGGCAAATCTTGAGCAGGAATATTGCGTGATTGTAAGGGGTATGGCATATCCTTTTGGCACTTATAATGATTCGGTGGTAGCTACCTTGCAGCAATGCGGTATTGTGTATGCAAGAACCGTGGAGGTAACAAGAGACTTTGATATTCCTACGGACTGGCTGAGATTGAAGGCTACTTGTCATCACAATGATCCTGCATTGATGGAGCTTGCAAAGAAGTTCGTAGAGAGTAAGATGTTAAGAAGTCCCGGTCTTTTTTATCTGTGGGGACACAGCTATGAATTCGAGAGCGATAATAATTGGAATGTAATTGAAGAATTTGCAGAGTATATAGGTGGAAGAAACAGTATCTGGTATGCCACTAATATTGAAATTTATGATTATATTGATGCGTATAACCGGTTGCAGTTCAGTACAGACGGCAAGCACATTTTCAATCCTACATGCAGGCAGCTTTGGTTTGAAAACGGGGAAGGCATGTTTAGTGTTATGCCCGGAGAAAGGCTGGTGATGTAAAAGTCATGAAAATAGCAGTAATGGCAGATATTCACAGTAATCATGTGGCGTTAGAAAGATGTATAGATGAAGCTAGGAGAAAGGGAGCCGAGGAGTATCTGTTTTTGGGAGATTATATCGGAGAATTGGCTTATCCGGAGCGTACGATACAATGTCTGAAGGAGATTGAGAATGAATATCCGTGCACGTTTATCAGGGGAAATAAAGAAGGTTATTGGATAGACCGTAAGAACGGCAAACATGAAGATTGGCACTGGGAGGCCGGTACATCCGGGTCCGGCATGTTGCAATATGGATTTTCGCATCTTACCGAAGAACAGATTAAAGTATTTGAAGAGATGCCGATTTCCAAGAAGATGTGCTATGACAGTATGCCAGCGTTTACCATATGCCATGGTTCTCCTTTTCATGTAAGCGAGAGTCTTCGTGAGGATTACGACTATATAGATTCTTTAACACAAAAATTGGAAACGGAATTAACTATATGTGCTCATTTCCATATCCAATCAAAATACGTCCGTAACGAAAAATGCGTGATTAATCCCGGTTCAGTGGGGGTGCCGCTTAAGAGTGGCGGAAAAACGCAGTTTATGATATTGAGTGACTGCGGTGGTCGATGGGAGGCGGAATTTTTTACGCTTTCCTATGATGTAGAAAAGGCTATACGTGAGATGGATGAGGAAAATTTGTCAAAACAGGCCCCGGCATGGTACAGGGTAACTAAAGCCGTGCTGCGAGGTGAAAGTGTTTCCCAGGCGGACGTGTTGTCAAAGGCATTTGAATTATGCGAACGCGAAATGGAAAATGCAGATTGGCGGTGTATTCCTGAAAAATATTGGGAAATGGCATTGAAAGAATTCGGAATATAGTGGAGATTAAACACAAGCTGTGAGGCCCTTCTCTAACGAGGCGGTTCCCACAGCTTTTCCATTAATAATCGTTTTGTCCTGCGTACTCTGCAAGGTGTTCTGTGATAGCGGTAAAATCGGCATCATTTCTTAAGGAATCGTATTCACTGCATTCTGTTCGGGAAAGAATCATGGTGGCGATATTTTCACGTTCTGACAAAGATACACCGCTTGACGGATTATCAAATCCTTTCCACAAAAGGGATGAATGTACAAAACTTTCACTTTGCATATATTGTATAAAGCCAATGGCACAATCGGTTGCTTGTGTCAGATAATAAAGGCATTTTTCCCGATTTCCCCGTTTTGCATATTCACGTGCCTGTGCTTCATGGGATTCTGCCAGATGATGACCAAAAAATCCGTAGTCTCCTTTTTCAAATAGCAATGAAAAGATGGCAAATTTCTTATCCCTAAGTTCCAATCTTTCATCTTCCGAATATAGCCATTCTCCGGAATCCAGTTGGTAATTAGCTAACATCCGGATTACAAAGAAATGGAACAATGTAAGCTTTAACTGCTGATCAGCGTGGGCCCTTGCGGTACCGGTATTCAATTCAGTAAACAGAAATTCCTGGCTGTTACAAAGAACAGGAAGCTTTATGGCGTATTCCCACGCTTTATCTTCATCGCCTTTACGGTTATAGTATTTGCTTAAAAAATCAATGGCAGTATAACGAGAATTGTCATCAATGGAGTGTTCCAGAATATATTCGCTATAGTTACGGCATTCTTCCTGCATACGTTCCTTTTCTTCCTGCGTACACTCAAAGCAATAAATGTAGATTTGACAGTCATTAATTAATAAACTCATTAAAAATGCATCGGTTGGAAAACGTTTTAAGCCCTCTTTTAATTTGGCAATCGATTCTGCAATTTTCCCGTTTCTAGTTAAATCATTGCTGTCGTTTACAATCTTGTCACGCTCTATGGTCTTGTTAAAAATATCAATCTCTAATAATTCGTCTGATGTTACCTCAAAATAATTACAAAGTACCGGCAGAAGAGAAATGTCCGGTGATGTACGGTCGCATTCCCACTGGGAAACCGCCTTGGATGAAACACCCAGTATTTCTGCGAGTTCGTCCTGCGTTAAGTCTTTTGCACGTCGCAGAGCTTTAATCTTTGAACCAATTGACATAAGCTGTCCTCCTAAAAAAATTAAAATCAATTCAAAAGTACTTTTGTACTTTGATTATATCTGTATCTTGGATTATATAAAAGGAGTTGTTTTTGTAGAAAAAGTAAAGTAATGCTATACTTTGGAAAGGACCATTTGACACTATATCATTGTAATGATATAGTGTAAGTGTGGCGTGTTTGTATCATTGTAATGATATAGGAGGTGCGTGTGAGTAAGATTACCATATATCACGGTTCAGAAAAGATAATACAAAATCCTGATATAAAAACAGGGAAAAAGCACAATGATTATGGACAGGGGTTTTACTGTACAGAAGATATAGAACTTGCCAAGGAATGGGCTTGTAAAAATGAAACAGATGGTTTTGTTAATATATATGAATTAGATTTAACTTCTTTGAAAGTGCTGAATCTTAATAGTGAAGGATATACAATTTTGAATTGGATAGCCATTTTGCTGAAAAATAGATTTTTTTCTATAGAGACACCGCTTGCGGATCGCACTAGGGAATATATTATTGAGCATTTTGGTATAAATACGATGACATATGATGTAATTATAGGTTATCGGGCAGATGATTCTTATTTTTCTTTTGCAACGGCATTCGTGAATAATTCTTTGTCTTTACGGAGTTTAAATGAAGCGTTACGTTTGGGAAAATTAGGAGAACAGGTAGCACTCGTTTCAGAGAAAGCTTTTAAAAATATAGCATTCATTGAAGCTGTTTCAGCAGAGAGCAACATTTATTATCCAAGGTTCTTTTCTAGGGATCAGAATGCGAGATTGACGTACCGCAATGAAATTGCACAGGGTGAAAATATGTTAAAAGATATATATATGTTGGATATTATTAGACAGGAGATGAGAAACGATGACCCACGCATACAGCGAATTATATCTGAGTGATGCGAAAAAAAGCCTTGCAACTATGTTGGATTATGCTGTACACGATTGCGAATATGATGTTGATTGGATGATTGAGCTTTTTATAAAATCCGGTTATGCTAAACAATTTGAAAAAGGTAGTCCTGCGGTTGTCGGTGGAATTTCCGGTGTAGAACTGGCGCGTAGGATTATAGAAAAGATTTATAAAGAGGAACCGGGTATTCAAGCAGTTCAGCCATTGGATAAGACGGCTGAATATTGGGCCGGCTGGGTGTTGGCTGATTATCAGTGGTATAGTGGCTATCGCTTTTTGGATATATTTGAAAAAATAAAGATGTCCGAGATTGTAAATATGTATCATCCGTACCATGAGATGTCTATTGAGCATTTTTATGAGGCTATGGATAAGAAGATAGAGGATAGAACGGATGAAACAAAGCTCAAGAAAATCCGGGATGCTGCCGGGTTATCGCAAAGTGAACTATCAAAAAAGGCCGGTGTTAGCCTTCGCTCTATTCAGATGTATGAACAGCGGCAGAACGATATTGATAAGGCACAGGGGCATACGTTGTATAAGCTGTCGGTGGCGCTTGGCTGTGATATAGGGGATCTGTTGGAAAGACCCAATAAGGATTTATAAAACAAGGAGGCAAATCCTCTCCTCACCAAAGGGTTCGGATTTTGCTTCGCAAAACAAGGAGGCAAATCCTCTCCTCACCAAGGGGTTCGGATTTTGCTTCGCAAAACAAGGAGGCAAATCCTCTCCTCACCAAGGGTTCGGATTTTGCTTCGCAAAACAAGGAGGATTGGGATGTCAAATTATGATTTCAGTAAAATAAAAATGAATATGGAAAGTAAGGGTTATAAAGTCTGCGTATTTGATGATAAGGAAAGCGCGGCCGCGTACATAGATAGCCAAATTGATGGAAAAACAGTAGGATTTGGCGGTTCTGTGACACTACATCAGCTTAATCTGTATCCTTTGCTTGCATCACATAATACGGTTTATTGGCATGATGAGAAGCCTGCAGACATGTCTGTTATAGAGACCCGGACTGCAGCTACAAGGGCAGAGGTATATATCAGTTCCGTAAACGGTATTTCCGAAAAAGGTGAAATCGTGAACATTGATAATACCGGTAACCGTGTGGCAGGAATTACATACGGACCGGAAAAAGCATTTTTGATTATCGGAAAAAATAAGATTGCAGCGACTTTAGAGGAGACGATATACCGTGCCAGAAATATTGCGTCTCCACTTAATGCGAAACGTTTAAATAGGAAGACACCATGTGCGGTTAATGGAGATAAATGTTATGACTGTCAGAGTCCGGAACGCATTTGCAGAAACCTGTCTATTTTTCTGGATAGGCCTACTGGTGTGGAATATGAAATTATTTTTGTGGATGAAGATTTGGGATATTAATCCTAAAATCCCCTTTGCCGGATGAGAATGAAAATCCGGTAAAGGGGATACATTGTAGTACAATATTGCCAAATTTTTATTTGATAATTTATTCTCGAACAAATACATAATAATCGGTAGGAAAACCGCCCCAGCGGTAATCACCACTTTTCCATTCAATAATCAGATAATCTGTTCCGTTCACGGTGCGGATTTCATATTCACAGGCACAGTGATTCCACTTACGCAGGACGTAATTTTTGGTCCATACCTGTTGATCGTTACCGGAAATCTTTTCATCACCATATATACTAATGCAGTCGCCGCCTTCCAAGAATTCAATTTCCCGGAAATAGTTTGGTGCTTCGCCTTTTCCGGCGGGAGAAAATTCTTCCTTGGAATATATGAAATCAAAGACTTTCCACTTTCCGATGACTTTCGGGTCATTGACAAAAGGCATATCTATATTATCTTTTTTAGCAAGTTCCTTGGAAGAATACGGCTTATTGTCAAGCTGCTTTAATACAAGAATCTTTGGCTTGCCGCCTTTTCTGTATTCATAAGATTTCCAGGAGATAAACAGGAACTTTTCGCCATTATGCTCTTCCGTTACATATTCGTTTGCTGACGAAGTATCGCCTGTCTCAACCAGAAGCTTTCCTTTCGTCCAACCGTAGCACCAATATCTTTCTCCTTGCGGAAGGAAATAAATGATTTGCGGATATCGTGAATCCCAATCATCCTTGCAGGGTACTTGTGCATAAAAATCTTCTTTTACAGCGTATTCACCTACAACTTGCCATTTTCCGATAACACTTTCATCATTTTCGAAAGGTAAATCAATATTTTCCATGAGTTCCCCTATTTCATTATTTAGTTTAATAACCTGACATTCTAAAGTGTTTTCAGAAGAATTTCTGCTAATAGCGGATATCCGCTGATATTCTTGGGCTGTAATGGAATTTTCCATTGTTTCGCGTGCTTCAGCCATGTCTTCTGTATTGCAATAATACGTTGCCCATAAGTTTAAGTTCTTTTCATAAATCTTAACATCCATAATTTTTTTGCCTCCTATTATCAGATCTCTTGCTTTGTCGAGATTAGAAAGCGTTTCCAAAAGTATTTTTTTCTTTTTATCAAAAAGATTTAAAATATCTGTATCATCCTTAAGCTGTGATAATAATTCTCCTATTTCCGCCAAAGAAAATCCGGCTTCTTTTAATGCCGTAATACGGAAAAAGATGGAAATCTGCTCTTGGGAATAATAGCGGTATCCCGTAAATTTGTCGATATATATGGGTCTCAGCAGATTTTGCTTATCATAATGCCGTAAAACAGATATTTTAGTATTACATACTTTTGCAAATTCACCTATTTTCATAATCTCATGCTCCTTGTTTCTGATAAGGTACCTTACAAGTATACTTTAAGCCTAAAGTAAGGTTGAGAGTCAATATACTTTTTCTAATATTAATATATTATTGATGTTGTTTTGAGCCAAGTCTATAATATAGTTTGGAAAGGGAGAATCAAGATGCATTATGTAACGGTTAAAGGTATTTTATCTGCCAAGAATGGTATGAATCTTTACAGAGGTTGTAGTCATGGTTGCATTTACTGTGATTCGAGAAGCAGATGCTATCAGATGAATCATGCTTTTGAAGACATAGAGGTCAAGGAAAATGCGGTTGAACTGTTAGAGGCTGCCCTCAAAAGAAAAAGACAGAAGTGCATGATAGGCATGGGCTCCATGACAGACCCTTATATCCCGCTTGAACTCGAACTTGAGCATGTACGTGAAAGCTTGAAACTGATAGAAAGATATGGCTTTGGTGTTACTTTGATTACTAAGTCGGACAGGGTTCTGCGGGATTTGGATTTATTGAAAAAGATTAATGAGAAGACAAAATGTGTTGTGCAGATGACGCTGACGAATATAGATGATGGTTTGAGCAGAAAGTTAGAGCCCGGAGTGTGTACTACGACCAGACGCTTTGAGGTATTGAAAATTCTTAGAGATGCAGGAATTCCGACGGTTGTCTGGATGAGCCCGGTTTTGCCATTTATCAATGATACCCGTGAAAATATATCGGGGTTAATTGATATGTGTATTGAGGCCAAGGTTAAGGGTATCATTTGTTTTGGTATGGGGTTGACGCTTCGCGAGGGAAACAGAGAGTATTTTTATGAGAATTTGGACCGTCTTTTCCCCGGGATAAAAGAAAAATATATCAGAAGTTACGGAAATCAATATGAGATTGCAAGTCCTAACCATTATAGCCTGATGCGTTTGTTCCATGAGAAATGCGGGAAACACGGCATTATGCATAATAATGATGAGATATTCCGATATTTAGGTGAGTTTGAGGATAAGCAGGCAGTTGAGCAGATGAGCCTGTGGGATATGATGTAAGTGAAATATTTTTTTTGTTAGGTTTTGGTTCAAAAGTTGTGTATATAAGTGAAAGACTAAGAGAAAAGAGGTGAAATTCTTGGAAGATGAGAAAATCGTACAGCTGTACTGGAACAGGGATGAAAATGCCATCCCGGTTACTACTGAAAAATACGGTTCCTATTGTACCGGCATTGCCAGAAACATTTTGGGTAATTATGAAGATGCAGAAGAATGTGTCAATGATACATATTTAAACGCCTGGAATGCTATGCCGCCTCACCGGCCGCAAATACTTTCTGCCTTTCTCGGGAAACTCACAAGAAACCTTTCTTTTAACAGATGGAAGCATAATCATGCAGACAAGCGGGGCGGATATACACTTCCTCAAGTGCTTGACGAGCTTGGTGAATGTGTTGCCGGCAAAGATAGCGTTGAGAGTGAATTAGAACGTAAAGAGCTTGTTATGGCATTAAACGACTATCTTACTACACTTTCATCTCATAAAAGAAACATCTTTATCAGGCGTTATTGGTACACTGACAGCATCAACGATATTGCATGCCGTTTTTCCATGACAGAAGGAGGTGTATCCATGCTGTTAAGCCGCCTTAGAAAAGACTTACACAACTACCTTATAAAAAGAGGATTTGAACTATGAAAAAAGAAAATTTGTATGAAATAATGAATGACATTGATGAAAAGTATATTGCAGGAGCAGCTGATATAAACGTCTGTGGAGGCAATAGATTCCGAAATTATTTTAAAACATGGGGGCTCATCGCAGCAGGAATCCTTTTGATTGCAGGAATCGGATTGTTGACACTTCCGCTTAATAAGAACAAAAAAACAACAGATAATGTTTCTGATTTAGTGGCGTTAAGTATTGATATGGATAGTTTTTTTGAAGCAAACATGGGATTTGAGGGACTAATGGCTTATGATATTTCAGAATTAATGGACGAAAGTCCTTGGAACAAAAATATCAACATAGATACGCTACCGGTATTTAAAAATGTATATGAAGCTGAGGGAAGCGGAATCATTAAAAATCCGGATATTGAGAAAATGTGTGCTGTGCTATATGAGATTTCTACCCGTTTTGAACTAAGTCCGTCTGAAACTGCGATAGAATATCTTATGGGAGAGACGGACGACGGAGCAGAAATTCCTTATGCAGTGTCATATACGGATAATGGAATTACATTAGAGGTTGAAAGTAACCTGACAACAACCGTTACTTTTGAACCTGCACTCGCCATTCCGGAAGGCTATAATAATATCTACAATGCTTCTTACGAGGATGTACAAAAAATAGCGGAATATTATAAAACCACTTATGCCCACTTGATAAATATGGACGCTCCTGTTACAAACATTGGAAGTGGTGATTATGATATTTATGCCAATCAGTCCTATGACCTTTCTTACTATGAGAGCTCAGCAGATTTTGTTACCGAATTGTTAAACAATGCCTTTTACAGGGTACAATTTTATCAAAATTCTGATAACTCCTTGGATTTGATCCGTTTTTACCGGACGGATTTATCAAATCTTATAGGGTATTATCCGATTATTACGTGGAAGAAAGCCGAGCAGCTGTTAACAGAAGGTAAATATATTACTACCGTTCCGGTTGATTTTCCGGGGGCTGAATACATCAGAAAAACAGAGCTTGTCTACCGTAACGGTCATACAGAAGATACTTACATGCCGTATTATCGGATACTTGTGGAATTACCTGATATGCATCGGAAAGACACTGGGCTTAATACTTATGGTGCCTATTATGTGCCTGCGGTAAAAGAGGAGTATATTAGTAATATGCCGATATGGGACGGTTCATTTAATTAATTGATAAGAATCAGCGATATATAATAAGGAAGTAGTAGGTAAAGGAAGGGGAACATATGATTAAAAGAGCAACCAACGAAAATGCAAAAGAACTTGCAAGACTGGCAATTCAAATGTGGCACAGCATCACGGCAGAGGAATTTGAAGCACTGATTAGTAGCGATAAAGCGGCGTGTTTTCTTGCATATACCGACAAGGATTATGCAATAGGTTTTGCACAATGCCAATTACGCTTTGATTATGTGGAAGGAACGGAAACTTCGCCGGTCGGATATTTGGAGGGCATTTTTGTTGAAGAAGCTTATAGACATCAAAATATCGCGACAGAACTCTTGAGCGCGTGCCAGGAGTGGGCTAAGGAAAAAGGATGCAGTGAATTTGCCAGTGATTGTGAACTGGATAATACGGATAGTTTTAATTTTCATATGGCACTTGGTTTCGAAGAGGCAGGAAGAGTGATTTGTTTCAGAAAAGAATTGAATTAGACGGAAATAAATAAGAAAAAGGAAAGCGGGATGAAAATTCCGCTTTCCTTTTCTGCTATGTTCTATATTCTTTGTTTCTGTAGTGATTATAGCATAATTGACCGAAAAAATAAAGACTGTTTCTGTAAGGTAATTTGTCTTATGCTTATAGGACATTGTAGAGGGGAGAGGGTAATTATGGAAGATGGAATTGTAAAGGTTGAAAAACAACGCTTAGAACAAATCAAAGAAAAACTTGCAGAGCGTCTTGCGAAAGAGAAGCATGCTTTAGAAAATCAAAGGGAGGATTTGCTTAAGCAAAGACGCGCTATGTGGGAGGAAGGGGCTCATTTAGTAAACGATTTTGATGATATTGTAGATTTGGCAAGATATGATGAGTTGGTTCGGGGAGAACATGACCAATATGTGCGGATAGACAAGGAAGTTCGTCAGATGACGTATCTTCTTAAGAAACCTTATTTCGGGCGAATTGATTTTAAGGAAAAGGATGAGCCTTATACAGATGAAATCTATATAGGAAGATACGGTTTTTTTGATTTAAAGAACTATAACCGCTATATTTACGACTGGCGTAGTCCGGTGGCATCCATGTTCTATGACGCTTCGCTGGGGGAGGCATCTTATAAATGTCCGGCAGGGGAGATAGAGGGGACGCTTTCCTGTAAACGTCAATATGAGATTGAAGACGGTGAATTAAAGTATTGTTATGATACTAATATAGCCGTGCAGGATGAATTTCTTGGTAAGGTGCTTTCTGAAAATACGGATAAGGTACTTAGGGTCATTATTGATACCATTACCAAGGAGCAGAACAAAGCGATCCGCAAGTCGCATCAGGTGGACATTTTGGTGGAAGGACCTGCGGGTAGTGGAAAAACCAGCGTGGGAATGCACAGACTGTCGTACCTTTTGTATCACAATAGGGAATATCTTTCTGCGGAAAAAATAGTAGTGCTTTCCAGAAATGATGTCTTTTCTTCGTATATTTCTGCTATTTTGCCGGAACTGGGTGAAGAAAATATAAATGCAATTAATTTTGACAGTTTAATTTCCTACGGAGTACCCAAACACCTTAGAAAAATGGGTTATTATGAGCAGGTAGATTATTTGCTGAAAAATAAAGAAGATAATGCCCGCAGGAGATCGATTAGTTTAAAATATTCCCCGGAATTCCTTACTTATGTGGAAGAAAACTACAAGAAGTATAAGGGCAGAAAAAAAGATTTTACTACTGCCGGGGAAGTATATTTGTGGCTGCTTAAGCATTACGTGCAGTTTGCAGATGAGGAAATATATACAGATACGCAGATATTTTTAGAAAGAGGGAGACTGTTTTATGAAGATTTCCTTCTAATTAACTATGTACGCGTTCTGTTAGGAGGAATTAAACCTTTAGAGAATATTAGTCATGTAGTGGTGGATGAAGCACAAGACTATTCTCCGGTGCAGCTACGCATTATTAAGAAGTTATATACTAAGAGCAGGTTTACTATCATGGCGGATGTGAATCAGTCAATCAATGCTGATATTTCTATTACAAAGAGTGAAATGTTTTTGGATATTTTTGGAGATAAAGTGCAACAGGTAAAGCTTAATAAAAGTTATCGGAGTACAGCGCCTATCAATGCCTTTGCGTTTGATATTCTAGGTATACATGATCCGGGTCTGTATATTGATAGGGATGGTAAAAAGCCGGAATGTATTGAGGTAACTCATCAGGAAGAGGCAAAGGGAACCGTAATAAAGATATTAGAAAATCTGCCGCAAGATAAGTCGGTAGGGATTTTGACTTGCGATGCTGATTCTGCTTGGGATATAAAAAGACTACTGGGAACGAAATCGGTTAGACCGATACAATATATCTTGGCACCGGATAAATCTTTGGAAGAAAAAATAGTCGTTATGCCGATTATGCTTGCCAAAGGACTTGAGTTTGATGTAGTAATCGTGTGGGATGACAAGGGGAAACAGTATTTTAAAGAGAATAAAAACCTAAAATATCTCATGGCAACCCGGGCGCTTCATGAGCTTTATTTTGTGTCTTTTGAAAAATAGTGTTACGTGATACAATAAAATCGTATGGGACGATTTGGAATGACCACATTCCACTATAAAACAGAGGTATTAACATGATTAAACTGCTTAGCAATATTTTTATCGGTCAAAATCCGGATACATCAGATCCTGAGGTCAGACAGAAATTCGGTATCTTAAGCGGAACGGTAGGCATCTGCTTTAATATATTATTATTTGCCGGCAAACTGGTTGCGGGACTACTCAGTAATTCCATTGCCATCATGGCAGATGCATTTAACAACTTATCCGATGCAGGGTCTTCCATTATTACCCTTATCGGATTTAAGATTGCCGGTCAAAAACCGGATCCGGAACATCCTTTTGGGCATGGAAGGTTGGAATATATTTCGGGCCTTTTTGTATCTGTGATTATTATTTATATGGGAATTGAGCTGACGCGGACTTCGATAAACCGCATTATGCATCCGGAAGAACTGCAGTTTAGTCTGGTATTAATGATTATTCTTGTTGTTTCTATTTTGATTAAATTTTATATGTATTTTTATAATAGAAGCATTAGCCGTAAGATAAAAAGTGCAGCGATGATGGCAACTGCCAAAGACAGCTTAAGTGATACGATTTCTACTTTTGTTGTTTTGGGTTGTACTCTTATTTCTCATTTCTATGGGCTTAGTTTAGATGGATGGTGTGGTATTATACTGGGCATGTTTATTCTGTACACAGGATATCGGGCTGCAAAGGATACTATCGACCCGCTGCTTGGTCAGGCGCCGGAACCGGAATTTGTAAAAGATATTGAAGCAATAGTTATGTCTTATCCCGAAGTACAAGGCATCCATGACCTGATTGTACATAACTATGGTCCGGGTAGAACTATGATTTCTCTTCATGCAGAAGTATCAGCGGATGGCGACATCTTAGTGCTTCATGATACCATAGATGTGATAGAGCATACTTTAAGGGATAAACATCACTGCCATGCAGTTATACATATGGATCCTATCTGTACGGACGATCCGGAAACTATCGCATTAAAAGAAGATGTGACAACATTTATTAAGGAATTGGGCAGTGAACTTTCCCTTCATGATTTCCGCCTGGTGAAAGGTCCTACGCATACCAATGTGATTTTTGATTTGCTTGTACCTTTTAATTTTGAAATCACAGATGCACAACTTATTAAAGATATTACTGCTCATATCCAATCCCGGGAAGGTTGTTATTTTGCGGTGATTGAGATTGATAAAAAATATGTATAGAGCAACTTTATTTCTAATCAAAGACGGAGTTGCCTTCATTTTAATAAACCTGTATTATTAAAATAGCATGATTGAAAGGAGAAAGACTATATGCGTAGAAAATATATTATTTCCCGGTAGTCTGGGCTTAAAATAAAATGAATGGTCAAGCTCAGATGAATCCCCACAAAAGAATAGGAGGATTAGTATGATTTTTTATCACGTTATTTCTGACAGACCAAAGCATGCGGGTCAGCATTTTGTGGTGGATGCTAAGCATCCCAACGGTGTGTATGACCGGGTGCAAGAGCAGATGAGTATAGTTGAGGATATTTATAAAAATCCGGCAAAATATGAAGGAACAGAATTAAGCCACAGTGTTGATGTTGCACTTCGTGAACTGGCACTGGAGAAGGTTAGAAAGGAAAAATATCCGCAGTATCCGTCGAGAATGGCTTCACTGTATGTTTCAAGGACATATGAGGAAGCGGAGAGATGGGCTGATTATTTTGCAAGCCTTGGACGACCTACGTATGCTGTTGCCAAAATAGAAGTAAACGGCAGAGTTTACTACGGAGACGCCTATAAATGTTTTGACGGAACCATTTCGGAAGAAGAAAACCTAAGACAAGCAGAAATTTATTGGTTAAACGGACCGAATGAAGATGGCAGGGAACCTATTGTTGAAGTGCTTGTGGATGGGGAAATTGAAGTGGTTGAGATAATGAAAGAAATAAATGCAAATGTATAGTTTTATACGCATAAGAGAGTCGGAGTATTCCGACTCTTTTTTGACTGATAGGAAATTGTTTTGTTATGTTGCGGTATCCATATTTTTACCATACATTTAATACAATGGCAGATTCTCCGACATAGTCTGCGGGAACCTGACCGATATCCCAGCCGGTGTTGGTTGGTTCTACATAATAATATGCATTTCCTCCGCTTTATCCGTTGGTTTAATGGTTGACAAATTAAAGTACCTGAATTATATTTAGAAAAAGCATTTTGATAGAGGAAGCAAAGGATGTATTCATTTGTAGCCATAATTAGATACGAAGCCATTCAGGCGGTGCATTTTGGCATGCATGGTCTTAGTTTTGTATATAAAGGTTACGAAGAAAAATAAGCTTTCAGAGACATAATATTTTAGTATAGTTGTTTTTGACCACTTATCTTTCGGATGGGTGGTTTTTTATTTCTTGGGAAACAACCTGTCATAATAATAAAAAAAGGAGAGAAAGGCTATGGTAATTAATGATGTATGGTTTGAGTTAAAGGATGGGCGTAAGGCATTGCTTAGAAGTCCGAAGGAGGAAGATATCGAAACTACGCTGGAATATTTGGTGGTGTCCTCCGGCGAGACAGAGTTTATTATCCGTTATCCCGAAGAGTGTGCTAAATATACACCGGAGGGAGAAAAAGAACTGTTTGAACGTAAGAATGCATCTCCGAATGAAGCTATGATTATGTGTATTGTGGATGGAAAAGTAGTAGGCAATTGTGAAATTAACTTTTTTACAGGAATGAAGACAAAACACAGAGGCGCTATTGGTATAGCGCTGATTAGTGAATATTGGAACCAGGGAATCGGAACCATGATGTTCCGTGAAATGATACGTCTTGCAGAAAGCAGGGAGGATATATTGCAGATTGAACTGGAATTTGTAGAAGGAAATGAAAGGGCAAGGCGTCTCTATGAAAAGATGGGTTTTAGAATTACCGGAGTGCATCCGAATGGTATCCGTTTAAGAGACGGAAGACTTCTTAATCTGTATACGATGATAAAGGAGATTAGAAAAGCATGATAAAAACAGATTTTCATGTACATACAGCGCTTTCATGCGATTCGGAAGCCGATATGGAAGAATATGTAAAGCAGGCCATTGTTAAAAAGATAAATGCGGTCTGCTTTACGGAGCATGTGGATTGTAACGAGCATGATTATGGCTACAATTATTATAATCCGGAAAGTTATTTTGAAAAATACAATCGGATTAAAGATAAGTATTGTGACTTTAAGATTTATGCCGGAATAGAATTTGGTGAACCGCATTTATATAAAGATAAGTTGCAGGAATTGTCAGCATATCCTTATGACTACATTATAGGCAGCATTCATTGGATTGGGGATATGTTCCCGTGCCAGAAAGTACGTGAGCAATATTCTGCCAAAGAATTCTATACCTTATACTGGGGAGAAGTGTTAAATACAGTAAAACAGGGTGGTTTTGATGCCTTGGGACATATTGATTTTCCTAAGAGATATTATGGGGAAATCTATTATACAGAACCAAAAATCAGAGAGATATTTAAGCACTTGCTGGATAAAGATATGGTAATAGAGATTAATACGTCTTCCTTACGAAAAGGGCATGATGAGACTATGCCGGGAAAAGAATTGCTTGAAATCTATAAAGACTGTGGCGGTAAATATGTTACGCTTGGCTCGGATGCGCATGAAGTTAAAGATTTGGGGGCAGATAATGACGTGGCCCAAAAGCTTATTAAGGATTTAGGCTTGCATCAAGTTATATACGAGAGCCGGAAGCGGATTATGAAGTAGGCTTTCTAAGCGGACAAGTTGATAAGGCAATTTTGTCCTTAAGCATATGAAGTCCGCAGTCAGAAAGATAATCCTGTAAAATAGGAATGGATTGTGAAGAAGTAGGTCCTACAATAATCTCACCGACTAAATCAGATAAATGAAGATTCAACTTGCCACACATTCTGTTAAGGTCAAGAGGGTAGTATTTTTTAATTCTGTCTTTTGCTACATGATATTTAGGTTCAATGGCAAATTCGTTAGATACAAAAGGGGAAACTACCAGCCTGAATTCCCGTTCACTTGAAAAGGAAGGATGCTTGAAAGCAGCGGACTGTACCCATGCTTCATTCATTAAATGTAATAATTCGGGTCGCTCTTTGTGGAAGTCGTCAGCGTTTTTTATCAGCTGGTAAAATGCATCTACCAAATGGTGTTCCTGCATGTTTTCCTGATAAAAAACTTCCTTTAAGAAAACGGCACCACCAATCATCTGTTCCATTAATTCTTCGTTGAAAGCAATGCAGACGCCTTGGCCAAAATGACCGTAACGGTCCCATTGTGCTGCATCATCCCGATATTTTGAAAAACAGGCGGCATATGCGGAATAATGGAACTCCTTGGCCAGTTCATTTTTGAAAAAGGTGCTTGTTTCGGAAAGCTTCTCTTTTTCTCCGTCGTTTGCAAGACGTGCGGTTACGGCATCACAGATTCCGTTCATAAACAGTCGCATTTCTGCGGCGTCATTCATATTGAGTATGTTATTAAGTCGTAGCTCGGCACAACGGATAATACCGTCAAAAGCCGAAAAATCAGTATAATGATATAACATTATGAAACCTCCGCAAGAAAATAATTAATAGCTTTTAGTTAAAAAAGTTTTACTTTATTAAATTATATAATGTATTGTAAAAAACTGCAATAAAAGAGGCTCTGTTCAAACCGAACCGAGCCTCTTGGTATTATTTTACGTTATGTATTAGTTGTTCTTAGAAACAAATTTGTCAACAAGTGAATCAACTAAAGGAATTCTGATTGTCTTCATCTTAAGCGCAAAGATACCTAATAATACTAAGAATACATCCGTTACTAATACAACAATTTCTCTGATGAAGCTTGTGATATTAGCTGGAATTACAAAGTACTTAGCTGTCTTATCAAACCAGTGGATGATGATGTTGATGATAGATGCTAAATCATCAAACCAACCTACTGCCACGCAAATAAGACTGCAAAGGATAGATACAGATACAGCTTTAACTACAGTCTTCTTTAACCATTCGTTATCTTCAGCAAAAAGAACATATGCTACGATAAGCAATGTTGCCCATGAAGAAACACCTGTAAGAGCAACTAAGAAGTAAGATGCTGCACCTAAGAGTGCAATAGATACGCCTAACTTTGTCTTTAACATTTTTAATCCTCCTAGAAATGTTATTGTATATTTGAAAATCTCCAAGGGTTATTATACGTCTTTTAGTTGATATTTGCAATGAGATTTTAGTATCGGAAAATGCAAATAAAATAAAAAAAGGCACTCTCTCAGAGCGCCTTTCCTCATTGTTTATTAGAAATCTAATAAATCGCCAAGTGCTTCATTAGGATATTTGATAACATAGTGCATTTCGCAATATCCCTTTTTGTAAGTTTCAGCATCGCAACCATCATACTTACAATCTTTGCTGCCGCATGCTACTAACTGTAAAGCTAAAACAACAAGTAATAATGCAGATACAATTTTCTTCTTCATATCGGAATCCTCCCTCATTTGTAAAATAAATAGATATGCTTATTATACCAATTCAGACATTTTTTTCAAGTTATTTGTATGATTATACCTTATTTATGCTACAGGCACCTAATTTATTTTGGGCTTTTTCGGTTTAAAAATTTGTGTAAAAATTTGTAAAAATATGTAAAAAGGTTGATTGCATTGGAAAAAAACTGGTCTTATAATAATGTTTGATTGGTTAGTTTTATGCTAAAGAAAAAGTGATTAGAAACAGGGGAATTTGAAATAATTGTGAAAATACTTGATAAATTAAAAGAAATAAAGATAAAAGAATTATTTGGTAAAGTTAAAAGTTATTTTTGGCAGGGCATATTAATGTCCGGCTTTTTTGTGATACTGGAGCTTGCCTTTCACATCATGCAGAAAATGGAAATATCGGGACGTATCATATACCCGATTGGTTTTTCGGTAACTTTAGGATTCTTTCTTGCAGCACTTTTTTCATTTTTTCCCGGAAAAGTTAATATAGTATTAAGTACGCTTGCAATGACGGTTTCGGTTATATGGACTTGTACGCAGACTTGCTATTCTTATGTCTTCCAGACTTATATGGAAGTAAATAAGATATTTATGGGTGGCGATGTTGTAGAAAATTTCGGTCAGGAAGTGAAGGATGCCATCGTAGGAAATATTCCCACCATTATTATTTTGGTAATCTTCGTGGCAGGCGTTGCCTTTGTGCTTGGCTATTTCATTAAACCGGAGAGAAAAAAAGTGCCGGTGAGCCTTCTGGGCATTCTTTTTGCAGTAGCATTACATTTTGGTTGTTACGGACTCTTGCATATAGAAGGTTCGGGCGCCTATTCGCCTATTTCCATGTATAAGCAGAATCCGGGAATACTGGACAATAATATGCAAAATTTTGGAATAATGACGTCATTACGTCTTGATTTGCGGGAAATGCTGTTTGAACGTCCCGCGGGAGCCAACGATACGCCGTTTCAGGATGAAAATGCGGATATTCTAAATCCGGGGAATCTACCTGCCGGTAATGAGCCGGGAAATACGGATAAGCCGGATTATTCCGATAAAACGGAGACGGATTTAGTAAATGGTGACTCACAGACGGGTGATAGTGAGGGAAAAACAGATAACGCAGAGGAGGAACAAGATACAGAAAAAGATACTCAACCGGTGCCGGTTAAGACCAAAAATATTCTGGATATTGATTTTGATGCGCTGTTGTCCCGGGAAAGTGACGCAACCATTGCGGCTATCCATCAGTACGTAAAAGCACAACCGGGTTCTAATACTAATCAATACACCGGTATATTTGAAGGCTATAACCTTATTATGATTTGTGCGGAAAGCTTCAGTTCCTATATGATTACGGAGGAACTTACACCGACGCTTTATAAGATGAGCAATAGTGGCTTTTCCTTTAAAAATTTTTACGGGACTTTTAAATCTGTTACAACAAACGGCGAATATGCTTTTTGTACAGGCTTGATGCCGAATACGGTTGGAAAAACGAATGACCTTAAAGTGAATTCTACTTTTATGCTTTCTGCGGATAAATATATGCCGTATTGTATGGGAAATGTTTTCTCGGACATGGGAGCACGTACCTATGCGTATCATGGCAATAAAGGAAGCTACTATAAGCGCGAAGATACCCATACAAATATGGGATATGATGTGTTACGTTTTTGGGATTATGCTATTATTGATGGAGTTAAGGATAAGAGCGGGAAACTTAAGTTTACCACTAACAAACCTAATTCTGATCTGGAACTTTTAACCCAGACGATGCCGGATTATCTGGGCGATTTAGATGAAAATGGTAAAGTAAAGAGATTTCATGCATACTATATGACTTACAGCGGACATCATCCTTATTATGATGTTACGGAAGCGGACAAAGTAAAGAGTCCTATGGTATACAGAAACCGTGAGATAGTCGATAATCTTCCGGTAAGCAGCCGCGTAAAAGGATACATTGCTGCTAATCTTGAACTTGAAAACATGCTTACGCAACTTCTTGCTTCGCTTGAAGAAGCGGGATGTCTTGAAAATACGGTAATTGTTGTGACGAATGACCATTATCCGTATGGCTTGACGGATAAAGAATTCAAGGAACTTGCAAAGTTTACCGGTAAGAAGATTGCACCTACGTATGGTATTTATGAAAATTCATTTATTTGCTATAATGCAGGTATGAAAGAGAATATAGTGGTGGATACGCCGTGTTGTACGGTGGACATCATTCCTACTTTGTTAAATTTGTTCGGTGTGGATTACGATTCCAGACTTTTAGCGGGAACTGATATACTCGACCCTAATTCCTTCCATGTGGCAATGCTTTATAATCAGAGTTTTATTACCGATAAGATTAAATATAATACGGCTAATGGAAAAATAACGTACCTGGTGGATAAGGAGAGTGTTTCGCAGGAGTATGTTGATGCATGCATCAGTTATATAAAGAATAAGTTTGAAATTTCTCTTCAAATTGTGAGCAATGATTATTATAAGATAGTTTTTGATTCATTTTAGCCTTAATAAATCGGAAAATCGGGATATTCTTACATTACAAGAGGATGATTAAGGAGGTTATGGATATGAAAGTAATAGCAGTGCTTAACGAGTTTAATAATGTATCGGTCATTGTCCGTTTACTTCTTGCAATGATTCTGGGTGGATGTATTGGTATGGAGCGTGAAAAGAATAAGAGACCTGCCGGTTTCCGTACCCATATCCTGGTGTGTGTCGGTTCCTGTATGACGGCATTGATAGGCTTGTTTGTATGGAGTGAAATGAATGGTGCTTCGGATCCATTACGTATCGCAGCACAGGTTATCTCCGGTATCGGTTTCTTGGGAGTAGGAACCATTCTTGTAAAAGAGCATGACCGTATTACGGGATTAACAACAGCAGCCGGCTTATGGGCTACCGCAGCTATAGGTATTGCTTGCGGATATGGTTTTTATTCGGGTGCCTTTATCGGAACGCTGGTTGTCGCCATTACTTCTGCGATTTTATATAAATTTGAATCAAGAGGACGTAAAAAGAACCGTAAGCGCAGTTTTTATATGGAAGTTGGTTCAACAGCGTGCCTGAACGAATATATTGACTGGATTCAAGAAGAATTCAAAGCTAAAAATGTTGTAGTTGTAGCCCCTAGAACGGCAATAAACGGAAATGTTGGACTGGAAATTGTGTTGCCGCTTGCGGGTAATGAAGATATTAAGGCTGTTTTGGGTATTTTGCGCAGCAAAGAGGCTGTTTTGTTTGCGGTGGAAAGTACAGGCAGGGAATCATAAATTTTTGAACATATTAAGAGCATTGTTTTGAGTTGTATAATAATATGCAATTAGAAACGGCTCTTTTTTGCTTTATAAAATATATTTTGGATTAATTGTAAAAAAATACACACAGACGTAATAAAATGTGATATAATTTCTCTATATATACTTATTGATTATAAAGGGTTATTTTACTTATATGGGAATGTGTTTTATAGTGCTATAAGAAAGGGGAATACGCCATGAAAAAGAGAATAGCTGTATTCGTTAATGGTTGGGGAAGCGATTATATGCAGGAGACAGTCCACGGCATATATGAGAAGGCCAAGGCACAAAATGTAGATGTGTTTGTGTTTACTAATTTTTCTACGTATGCCGGAATCCAGGATAACAATAATAAAGGCGAATCCAATATTTATCATTTACCGGATTTGGCAGATTTTGATGGTGTTATTCTGATGGCAAATTCCTTTAATATGCAGGATGAGATAGATTATCTTTCAGCACAGATTAAGGAAGTAGGTATTCCTGCCATTAGTATAGAATATGAGATAGAAGGTGCGGATTCAATCACTACGGACAATTACTTTGGAATGCATGAACTGGCAGAACATATGATACAGGTTCATGGTGTTAAGAGGATTGTCTACATGGGTGGACCGCAAGGACATCAGGAAAGTAATATTCGTTTACAGGCTGTGAAGGATGCGGCGAAAGAGAATGGCATCACGATAGGGGAAGAGGATATTTTATATGGTGATTGGGCTAAGAACCAGTCTTTAAGGTTAATGGATGATTGGTATGAGATTAATCAAACATATCCGGATGTTGTAATTTGTGCAAATGATATTATGGCCACCGGTGTGTGTGAGTGGGTTGTAGAACGGGGATATAAAGTGCCGGAAGATGTGAAAGTGACAGGGTATGATTGCATCCGTGCAAGTCAGGAACATGAACCGGTTATTACGACAGTTACACACAGATGGAATGAAATGGGAGACCGTGCCTTTAAGCTTTTATATGATAAAATGCAGGGTAGTGCCAAGATACAACCTATAACCGTAAAAACCGGATTTGTATGCGGAGAAAGCTGCGGATGTAAGTTTGTTAACAGCAGATTTGATTTGCAGATGAAATTAAAGAATACGCATGCAAGAAAAATGGACGCTATGAGAGCTGACCAGCACTTCCGTCATATTTATACGGCAGTAAGAAAAGATGAAACGGCAGAAGCTTTTTCAGGAAGTTTATCTTATTTGTATTCACATGAAAGCTGGATGGTTGGTAAGTATTTTATGCTATGTCTTGAACCGCAGTTTTTCCATGTGGAAGAAAATGATGAAAATCTGAGAATGGAAGGATATAGCGATGAGGTGGATGTCATATGTTCTCTCTTTGATGGTGTGGCAAGAGAACATATAACACTTGATAGAAAGACTGCTATGTTCCGGACAGCAAATGAAAGAGAAGATGCAGGTATTTATATCTTCGTTCCGATACATTCAGACGGAAAAAATATGGGGTTTGCCATGTTAAGCAGTGGCGTTGATATTGTAGAGGACAATTACCTTTATATTTGGACAAGACACATGAACGAGTATCTTGAACAGGTACGCCGTAATGTGAAGCTTGCAGAACTGACACGTAAGTTGACAGAACTTTCCATAACCGACGTATTGACAGGGGTATATAACCGCGCCGGCTGTGAAAAAATAATTTATCCGTATCTTGAGGAGTGCCAAGAGGCAGGTGAACAGGGTATTGTAATGATTGTCGATATTGACAGAATGAAGACAATTAATGATAAATTCGGACATGCTAACGGTGACTTGGCTTTGCGTATGGTATCAAGTGTTTTGAAAGCGGAATTGCCACAAGGCTTTATGGTGGGACGTTTTGGAGGTGATGAATTCCTGGTTGGCGGTAAGTACACCCCGGAGACAAGTGTGGAATTCGTAATTGACAAAATAACCAAGAAACTGGCAGAAGAAGCTAAGCGGCGTGAAATACCATTTGACTTATCCGTAAGTATGGGTGGTGTGACGATGGAAAAAGGTGAGACATTTGAACTTGAAAAATGTCTTGCAAAGGCTGATGAATATATGTATGCCGTAAAGGAAAAACACCATGCTGAGATTGATGGTGTAAAGCAAGCTTAATAAAAATACTTATTGGCACCGGTATCTGAGTTCGGTGCCAATTTTTTTGAAAGGATTATTTTATAGGAGGGTTACAATGATAATTTATGTTGATGTGAATGCAGGACGTGACGGAAACGGAAGTAAGGAGATGCCGTACCGCCGTATAAATGATGCGGCTAAGGTTGCAAAAGCCGGGGATGAAGTATTGGTAGCGCCGGGCATTTACCGTGAATATGTTAATCCGGTAAATGCAGGAGAGGAAGATGCCCGCATTACTTATAAGAGTATTGAACCGTTGGGGGCAGTCATTACCGGTGCCGAACAGATAAATAATTGGGAACACTATGAGAAAAATGTCTGGGTTTGCCGCGTTAAGAATAGTATTTTCGGTAACTATAACCCATACACTACGTTTGTTTACGGGGACTGGTATTTTGCCAAAGCGGATAAACATGCCGGCTGTGTATATCTTAATGATAAGGCATTGTATGAAACCGCTTCATTAGAAGAATGTATTAAGGGTGAGATTTATGAATGCAGCTGGGTGCCGGAAGAGTCTGTATATAAATGGTATACCGAGCAGGATAAAGAAAAAGACGAAACAGTAATTTATGCTAACTTCCAAGGAAAAAATCCAAATGAGGAAAATGTTGAAATTAACGTAAGACGTGAGTGTTTCATGCCGGCTGAAACAGGTGTAAACTATATTACCGTTACCGGCTTTAATATTAATAAAGCAGCTACCACATGGGCACCGCCGGCAGCCTTCCAGGATGGTATGATTGGACCGCACTGGAGTAAAGGTTGGATTATTGAAGATTGTGATATATCGAACAGTAAGTGTGCGGGTATTTCTGTAGGTAAGTATCTTGATCCGGATAATGACCATTATTTTACATATAAGTATGTGAAGAGCCCTACACAGATGGAGCGGGATGCTGTTTGTAAGGGACAGTATCATGGTTGGTTAAAAGAAAAAGTGGGTGGACATATTATACGCCGTAACAATATCCATCATTGTGAACAGGGTGGTATTATAGGCCGTATGGGTGGTGTGTTCAGTATTATTGAAGACAATCACATCCACCACATCAACAATATGATGGAACTGGGCGGTGCAGAAATCTCCGGTATTAAAATGCATGCTGCCATTGATGTTATCATGCGCCGTAATCATATTCACCACTGTACGATGGGAATCTGGTGCGATTGGGAAGCACAGGGAACAAGACTTACACAGAATCTGCTTCATGATAACCAGAGACCGGCATTTGCAAAGCCGCTTAAGGGCGGAATGATGTCTCAGGATATCTTTATTGAAGTAAGTCATGGACCTACGCTTATCGACAATAACATTATGCTGTCAGATGCAAGCGTTAGATTTGCGACACAGGGTGTTGCCATGGTACATAATCTTGTGTGTGGTGCACTTACTTGTGTGGGTGGCGGTACGGGTCCCCGTTATACGCCATACCATATTCCGCATAGAACAGAAGTTATGGGCTTTATGACTTTCCTTCACGGAGATGACCGGTTCTATAATAATATATTTGTGCAGAAATGGCCGGTGGCAGACGTAACTACCTTGCGTGATTCTTCAGAGGGTACGGATTCTGAAAACAGATTGGCAGGTACATGGATGTTTGATGAATATCCGACCTATGATGAATGGATTGCACAGTTTGATTTTACAAAGCCTGCTAATATGGTGCAGCTTGAACGAGCACACTTTGGTCATTTGCCGGTATGGGTTGAAGGCAATATGTATCTTGGTGGTGCAAGGTCTTGTAAAAATGAGATTAACAATTTGATTGTGCCAAACGACAGAAACGATATTAAGATAGAGCTTGTGGAAAAAGACGGAGACTATTATCTTGATACGAATATATATGATTTTATGGACGATTTTACAAGCCGTATGATTAATACGGATGTGCTGGGTAAGGCATTTGAACCGGAACAGCCATTTGAAAATACGGACGGAACACCGATCCAATTTGATGCAGATTATTTTGGAGGACATCGTGGGGCTAATATAATTCCGGGACCTTTTGCTAATAAAGCGGATGCGGTAAAGAAGGTAAACTGATTAAATCAAAATATGGTTAATATTAGTAATTTATATAAGCAAAGTAATATAGGGAGGTTACTATGGGAGTAGTACGGTACACATTTTATTCAAATGCTCTTAAAGAGCAGACCAACATTATGGCGATCATACCATCATATGAGCCATGGAGAAATAAAGAAGGATGCAGCGAATATTATAAGAATTATCCGAAACGCAAGGTGCTTTATATTATGCACGGTGGTTCGGATGACAGCTCACTTTATTTAAGAAGAACAAGAATAGAGGAGTATGCAAGCGAAAGGGACTTGATTGTTATTTTCCCTGAAGTGCGTAACAGTTTTTACAGTAACATGGTGCATGGTAAAAACTATTTTACCTATATTTCCGAGGAACTTCCCAAGGTAGTGGAAAATATTTTTCCGGTTTCCAATAAGCGGGAGGACCGTTATGTATTAGGTAATTCCATGGGTTCCCACGGTGCATTTAAGTGGGCACTTAATTGTCCTGAATTTTTTGCAGCGGCAGCAGGAATGTCGGGCGCGGGAGATTTGGAAGAGTTAGGCTTCTATGACCGTATGCCGGATCGTGTTATTAATTCCTTCGGTACTTTGGAAGAATACCGTAACAGTTATAATGACTTTAAATATCTGTATGGCAAGCTCTTAAAAGAAGGTTCCTATATTCCAAGATTCTATGCTTGCTGTGGTACAGAGGATGGTTTCTACTATGGTGCTAAAAAGTTTGCGGTTGATGCTAAGGCACAGGGCTTCCCGATTCTCTTTGAAGAAGGTGAAGGCGGACATGAGTGGGGCTTTTGGGACAGATGGCTTCCGATTATGTTAGACCACATGTTAAAGGAGGATTAGTGCGATGGGAATGCTTCATTTTGATTATTTATCACAGATTTTAGGTTATCACACAAATATTTATTACATTTTGCCGGGATGTACCCATGAAGGAAAAGAACCGGCAGCAACATTATATCTGTTACACGGTGGTGGCGGAAACGGCCTTGACTGGATACGCTATACGGCCATTGAACGTTATGCGGATAAGTATAATATTGCGGTTGTAATGCCGGAGGTGGATGGAAGCTGTTTTTATGCGGACATGAAACACGGCTATGATTATTTCAGATATTTGACAGAGGAAGTTGTAGCGGTTTCAGAGGGCTTGCTTCCGGTTAATAAGCAGGCTGAAAAACGGTTGGTAGCCGGTCTTTCCATGGGCGGTTACGGTGCATTTAAGTGGGCATTTAACAGACCTGACTTCTTTAAGGCGGCAGCAAATCTTTCCGGTATCTCCTTTATTATGAATTTATTTAGTGGTCCGGACGGTTTTGCAAAAAAAGAAACAGAAGACAAATGTGGTGTTGTGGCACTAAACTGGGGCAGCCTTGAGGAGCTTAAAGGAAGTGTCAGTGATTCCAAGGAATGGATTGATAAGTCTGTCCGTGAAGGCGTTAAGCTTCCGAAACTTTTTGCAGCTATCGGAACAGAGGATTTCAGTTATGGACATGCAAAAGATTTCTTAAAGTATTGTGAAGAGCAGGGTGTTTCTGTGCATTATGAAGAGATGCAGGGACAGCATGAATGGATTGTCTGGGATACCATGATAGAACGTTTTGTGGATTGGGCATTAAAATAATAAGTTAGTTATTGATACAGTTTATATATTAATAAAATGCAGAAAGAGATGGATTTTACAATATGAAATTAACAAATGAACAGTTACAGACCATATATTACGGGGCACTTTATTTTGGAGAAACAGAGGATGGGTATCTTAAATCTTTCCAATACATACAGCCGCAGATGGATCATTTCGAAAAAACGGCAGACTTCTATTACGACAGATGTATGGCGTCAAGTGCCAAGACGTTAGAGTTTACGACTACGGCAACGAAGTTTTCTTTTGATTATAAAATAGTATGGATTGGTTCTTTGGATTCCGTTGAACTTGAGGTGGATGGATTAATCAGCAAAATCTACCATGTAAAAGATATTGAAAAAGAAGGTACATTATCTTTTGAGATGCCGGAAGGTACAAAGAGCGTAGTAGTTTATCTGCCTGCAGATGCGACTATCTGGTTAAAGAATTTTGAAATTGATGCGGAAGTAACACCGGTTAAAAAGGGTGAGAAGGTTTTATGGATGGGTGACTCCATAACACAGGGATACGGACCACTCCGTTCGGCACATACCTATGTCAGTGTTGCAAATAAGCTTCTTAACTACGATATTCTTAACCAGGGTATCGGTGGGTATGTATATGATAAAGCCATTTTAATGGATATGAACGGTTACAGACCGGATAAAATTATTATTTCCATGGGTACGAATCAGCACTTCCATGAAGACATGACAGGAATTGAGGAGTATTATGCCCTGTTGCATGAGATTTA
The DNA here is from genome assembly GCA_045576455.1 of Lachnospiraceae bacterium. Taxonomy (GTDB): domain Bacteria; phylum Bacillota; class Clostridia; order Lachnospirales; family Lachnospiraceae; genus RGIG4034. Next base: position 73,499 of record JAZNGM010000001.1, read on the forward strand.
CAAAGATACGCCGGTATTGTGTATTACCCCGATTTGGAGAGGGGATACACCGGATGGTGCAAAAACATTGGAAAGATTCTGTGAAAGATTAAAAGATATTTGTAAGAAATATGCGAACATTACCGTGGTGGAAGGTTTTAAGCTGGTTCCGCACGCATCGGAATATTTTCTTGATAATCTTCATCCGAATGAATTGGGTAGTGAGCTTTATGGAAGAAATCTTGTGGAGGCTATTAAAGCAGCAGGATTTTAAAGAAAAAAGGCAGTGATTTAGGAGGTTGTCCGATGAATTTGCCTAAAATGATTATTTTTGATTATGGGCAGACGCTTGTTAATGAAGAAAAGTTTAATGGTGTCCGCGGAACAGAGGCTGTACTGAAATATGCGACGAAGAATAAGTATAACCGGACGGCAGCAGAGGTTCAGGAGGCGGTCAATGAGATTAATAAAGAGCTCGGACGGTTTGATCCGTTAAAAAAGCATTTGCAGCGTATAGAAGTTCCGAATCATATGTTTACATCTTATCTGTATGAATCCCAGGGTATTAGCCTTTCCCTGACTTCAAAAGAGATTGATAAGGTGTTTTGGGATGCGGCTTCTCCCGGGAAACCTACGGATGGGATGGAAGATTTCTTGGCTTTCCTAAGTCTTAAGGGCATCAGGACCGGTGTGATCAGTAACATTACATTCTGTAAGGAAGTAGTGGAAGAACGGATTAAGAGAATGCTTCCACATATGGAATTTGAGTTTATTATTGCAACGAGTGAATATATGTATAGGAAGCCTGACAGGCACATTTTCGAATTGGCGCTTGAAAAGGCGGATTTGAAACCGGCGGAAGTATGGTATATAGGTGACCAGTACGAGTGTGATGTTAAGGGCGCGTTAAATGCAGGCCTGTTTCCGGTCTGGTATATCGGCGCAATTGATTTGCCATATAACCCGGATGAAAGTGTATTAACGGTAAAAAGCTGGCAGGAGCTTAAAGCGTTAATGATGGATGGTGAATAACAGATGTATATGACGAATGAAAGATTATTGCAGATTGCCATGGAGCAGTCTGCTTTTGATGCCGGCTGTGACGCTTCGGACTTTAAGAGCAGTAAAAATGTTGTTGTGTTGTCTAAAGAAAACCACGAGGCACGTAAGTATTTGAAGCTACCGTTATCCTGTAATCTTATATCCTATGGTAACAATATAGTGGCTTCCATACAGGAAGAATACAGGGATATCGTAACAGATTATATTAACAAATATGCTGTTGAGCATTGTTTTGAAACGCCGAATATGCATGTGCTAAATGATGCTTTGCAGGATAAAAATCAACGCATATGCTTTATGGCAGAATATTTTTTGCCTGATTTAACGATGCTCAAGGAACTTAATTGTGAATATCCGTTAAAAATATTGTACGCAGAGGATTTTGCAAATCTTTACACGGATGAATGGAGCAATGCCCTTTGTAAGAAACGCAAAGAACTTGATGTGCTGGGGGTAGGGGCGTATGATGGTGATACGTTAATCGGTCTTGCCGCATGTTCCAAAGACTGTGAGCGTATGTGGCAAATCGGGGTTGATGTATTGCCCGGTTACCGTAGAAAAGGAATCGCATCTGCGCTTACAAGCAGGCTTGCAATAGAAATATTAAGCCGTGGGATAGTTCCGTTTTATTGTGCGGCATGGTCGAACTTAAAATCTGTCCGGAATGCCATAAAGAGTGGATTCAGACCGGCGTGGATTGAAATGACGGCCAAAGACCGGTCTGTCGTAGAAGAAATGAACAGGGTTTAGGAGATATATAATGCAGTATAAGGTCGCTATTTGTGATGATGATGAAAAACAGAGAGATTATGTGGCGGAAATTGTAACAAAGTGGGCAGAGAAAAATCATCATCTTCTTGAAATACATAAGTATCCGGATGGGAATGCTTTTTTGTTTGATTATGAACAGGAAAAGGATTTTGACATTCTTTTGTTAGATGTGGAAATGCCTAAAATGTCAGGGATAGAACTGGCAAAGGAAGTCCGTAAGAATAATCAAACGGTGCAGATGGTTTTCATTACGGGGTATTACGAGTATTTTGGCGAGGGTTTTGATGTATCGGCCCTGCATTATCTTATTAAACCGGTGAGCTACGAGAAACTGTATCCGGTATTGGATAAGGCGGTAAGCAACCTGTTTTACCGTCAACGGTCCGTTTTGCTGGCAACATCGGATGCCGATATTAAGGTGCTGCTTTCTGACATTATGTATGTGGAATCGGATAACGTGCATGTGGTAGTACACACTCCTCAGGATGAATATAGAGTGAGGACGACACTCGGCAAGTTTTCTAAAGAGCTGGATGACGCATTTTATAAGGTACATCGTTCCTATATTGTGAATCTTAAGTTTGTTAAAAAAATAATGCGGACAGAGATCACAATGATGAATGGGGACCTTATACCTATTAGCCGCGGTATGTATGATGAAGTACATACTGCTTTGATAAAACATTTGTAAGGGGATAAGCATGTTTTTAAACAAGTTAATTGAAAAAAGAGTAGCCGCTTTTGAAAATGAAATTATACAGAAGTGTTATGCCGAAGTAGAAAATATGTATACCAAAATGCGTGGCTGGCGGCATGATTACAGACATCATATACAGACCATGAAGGTGCATGCCGCAAATGGCGAGTACGCAGAAATTGATAAGTATCTGGATATGCTGGACGATGATTTGACGAACGTGGAGACGGTTATAAAGACCGGAAACCGTATGGCAGATGCTACATTAAACAGTAAGCTTTCGATTGCGAAGGAAAGGGAAATTACAGTAAAAGCAGAAGCTAAAATACCGGTAGCTTTGACAGTGTCAGAACTTGATTTATGTATTGTTATCGGTAATCTTCTGGATAATGCCATGGATGCATGCATGGAACTTCCGCCTGAAGAGCGGTTAATCCGCATATATATGGAAATGAAGGGGAATTATCTCTACATCGCCGTTACCAATACGGCAGGTGGTACAAAAAAACGTAGCTTTAAATCAACCAAAGGAGAAGGACATGGCTTTGGCATAGTGCGTATTGATACTATTGTTAAGAAGTACGGAGGCTATGTAACAAGAGCATCGGAAGATGGTGCGTTTTCAACAGAAGTTTTACTTCCACAATAAACCGTAAAGTGCAATTCACATCAAATTTTTAACATTTGACATCAAATTGCACTTTTATTTTTTGTATGGATTATGATGGGATTAAGTTAAGACGCGGGAAGCGTTTAATAATAGATTTGGAGGAAAAACAAGGTGAAAGAGAATAAAAGGGAAAAGAAAACCGGGAAAGAAAAGAAAACAAAACGCTACGGACATGTAAGTAATATTATGTATGCGATGAAAAATATGGCTAAGATAGATAAGGTTTTTTTAATACTGGTGCTTACTGTAGGACCGCTTGGTATTATCAATCCGCTTCTTGAGTCTTATTTTTCAAAGGTACTTATTGACCGGTTTGAGAAAGGTATCTCTTTTGAAAATGCGTGTCTGCTTGTTGCAGGTTTTATGGGACTGATATTAGGAATAACCGTTTTCATACGTTTCCTGTATTCAAGGTATGAAGCAAGAAGTTATTATTTGACGCTTAATTATCAGAGTCAATATGCGGATTTTCATTTTCATACCGATTTTGAGAATACAGAAAATCAGGACTACTTAAAAGCGTATGGTCTGGTTGAGCGGGATGCCTGTCAGGGAAATGCTTCCGTTGAATATGTAGGTTTTGATATCGGAACCTTTATCAAAGATATTTTTGGTATCGTTTCCTGTGCCTCCCTTATGGCGGTAGTAAATCCGATTCTTTTCTTAATCATCATGGTGGTGGCGGTGTTGTCCTTTTTTACAACCCGTATGCAGAGCCGGTATTACGAAAAGAACAAGGATAAATGGGAAAAGGAAGAACGTAAAAAGGGTTATCTTGAAAATATATTTAAGGATTTTGATAAAGCTAAGGACATTAAACTGTACGGAATGGAAGGCTGGCTTGAGAAAACAGTTAAAGATTATCAGAAGTACATTTTGATGTGGCATATGCGCTGTAACCGCAGGGGACTTTTGGCAAGCATTCTTGCAGGTCTTATGAGCTTCATCCAAAATGCGGCTACATACATGGTTTTACTTGCACTGCTCATTGACAGTAAAATTACCGTAGGTGACTTCGTATTCTTTTTCACACTGGTAGGAACCATATCCGGTTGTCTGCAGGGTATATTTACGGATGTGGCAAACCTCGTGTCAAGATCTGAAAAGATAGCGTATTACAGGGAATATTTTGACTATCCGAGCAAGTTTAACCATGGAGAAGGTGTGGCGCTTCCGGCGGAGGATGAACCTATCCGTATTGAACTTAAGAATGTATCTTACAGATATGCGGGCGCAGAAGAAGATACCATCAAAGGAATTAATCTTACCATTGAAGGCGGAGAGAAGATTGCGCTTGTCGGTATGAATGGTGCCGGAAAAACAACACTTGTTAAGCTGATTTGTGGTTTTTATTCCCCAACAGAGGGAGAGATTCTTATTAACGGAAAAAATATTAATGAGTATAACATCGATGAATATTACTCCATAATTTCTGCTGTTTTCCAGGATATCTATGTAATGGCGCTTACCATATGCGAATTTGTGGCAAGTACGGATTTAACGAGAAGTGATATGCGTGAACGTGCAAAAGATGCATTAATACAGGCAGGTTTGTGGGAAAAGGTAGAGTCATTAGAAAATGGCATGGATACCCATCTTATGAAAGGGGTATATGAGGATGGAGTTGATCTTTCCGGTGGTGAATTACAGAAGCTGATGCTTGCCAGAGCCATTTATAAAGATGGCAGGATGCTTATACTGGATGAGCCGACAGCGGCACTTGACCCTATTGCCGAAAATAATCTGTATCTTAAATATAATGAATTAACACAGGGTAAAACTTCTATCTATATATCACACCGGTTTGCGTCTACCCGGTTCTGCGACAGAATTATCTTGTTGGAGGACGGCGTGATTAAGGAAAGCGGAAGTCATGCAGAACTTATGGATTTAAACGGAAGATATGCATATATGTTTGATGTGCAGAGCAAATATTATAAGGAGGAAATGGAAGATGTTCAAGAATAGTATTTCATTTAAAGGAATAAAGCAATTGGCACAATATAATAAAAAATATATCCCGTTGTTAACGCTGCAGATTTTTTTCTCAGTGCTTACTCCTTATTTTCAACTCTGGATGTCAGCAGAAATAGTAACCGCATTATATGAAGGAAGTTCAAAAAAGGAAATTTACAGTTTGGTGCTTATTACACTTTTGGGTAGTTTGTTCATTCATGTAATGGGGGCATGGTTACGCCATATAGTGGAAAAACAGAATAAAATATGGTCGGATAATGAAATGCTTGCATTTAACAGCAAGGTACTTAATCTGGATTATGACAAGATGGAAAGTGTGGAAATAAGAGACCACCGTAGCCGTATCGAATATAATTCATATATCAATTATTATGGAAGTAAAAGATTAATGATTGTTGTACAGAGCGGTATAAACGTTATACTTAACATTCTTTTGTCGATGGTTATGTTTGGCGAGATGCTCGTTCATATTATCACTGCGGAATTTAGCCCGGTGAGTCTTGTGTTGTTTATTGTGTTACTGGCATTGGTTGTTATCAGTATTTTATGTAACAGCTATGTTCAAAAGAAAAAAGGAGTCTACTTTAATGAGATAGGTGACCTGATGTTAGATGAAAACCGCATGTACAGGGGTGAGCCTTCAGAATATGCCGGTAAAGATGTAAGACTCTACAATTTAAGGGAAATATGTATTTCTCATTTAAAAAAGCTTACGCGTAACCATTTTAAGGTAAATTCCGGTGTACGGAAGAAGATATTTTTATTAGAGCTTCCGGCTTTAGTTATCGGAAGTATCATTCAGGCAATATCCTATGTAATCGTTTGTCTCTACTGTGTAATAGGTACGTTTGCCATAGGTAGTATTATTAAGTATGTTGCATATCTTACAAGAATGATATCAGGTATCGGCAGTCTGTTTGCAGTCTATGCGGATATGAAGAGTAATGAGCCGTTCCTCAAAGAATATCTTGATTTCTTTGATATTAAAAATGATATGTATCAGGGTAGCCTTTCGGTTGAAAAGAGAAGTGACAAAAAGTATGACATTGAGTTTAAGAATGTAAGCTTCAAATATCCGGGGTCAGACAATTATGCTTTAAAAGACATTAACTTATCCGTAAAGGTAGGTGAGCGTCTTGCAGTAGTAGGAATGAACGGAAGCGGTAAGACGACCTTTATCAAGCTTATGTGCCGTCTGTATGATCCGAGTGAAGGCGAAGTTTTAATGAATGATTTTAACATCCGTAAGTATGATTACAGACAGTATCTTGATATTTTCTCAGTAGTATTCCAGGATTACAGGTTGCTTGCCCTGCCACTGGGTACGAATATTGCCACATCCTCTGAGTGGGATAGTGTGAAGATAGAAGGTCTGCTTGATAAAGTCGGTTTTATGGAAAGATATAAAGAGATGCCTCAAAAGCTTGATACACCCATCTATAAAGATTTTGATAACGAAGGTGTTAACCTGTCGGGTGGAGAAGCACAGAAGGTTGCACTTGCAAGAGCGTTATATAAGGATGCGCCGTTTATTATTCTTGATGAGCCGACAGCAGCACTTGACCCTATTGCTGAAGCTGAGATTTATTCCAAGTTTGACAGTATCGTAGGGGATAAGACGGCGATTTATATAAGTCACAGACTTTCTTCCTGCCGTTTCTGTGATAAAATAGCTGTATTTGATGAGGGAAGAATTGTACAGGTCGGAACGCATGATGAATTGGTAAAAGATGTAAATGGAAAATACTATGAATTGTGGAATGCACAGGCACAGTATTATACGGAGAAAGCTGCTATTTAAGCAGCTCATCCGTAAGACGCAGAATTTCAGGAGCAATTCGTGCACGTTCTCGTTTTATAATAAAATTGTAAACCGGGTAAGCTGATATAACGCTTGCGATACCGAAAAGGCCAATAATGATACCGATAAGCATAGGATGCTTTATGCCGATGTTTGATCCGATTTGAGTCATGGTAAGACTCATGCCGAATCCCATAATAATTGTGCCGATTATGCCGAAAACTAATGAAAATATGGTGGCTTTTTGGCTTACGGAATTATCCAGCATGCGTAATTTATCAAGCGTATCCGGTTCCTGTTTTTCAGAAGGACAATATTTATCCCGGATTTTCCTGATTTCTGTTTGATCTTTTGCTGAGTAAGTATATTCAAATGAATTATTATCGTTAGACATTTAAAGTGACTCCTTTTTAAGTTTGTTAAGTTCCTGGTTGGAACGGATAATCATGTAGCACGACATAACAATGACGGTAATACTGATGCCGGCACCAGTAAACGCGATTAATAACCGTTTGGTAAGCTCCGGGGTTTCCTGACCGAATGCAGTCAGCATGGCTGTTTCCAATGCAAGCATGGATACCAGTGCGGCTGCAAGCGAAATTATTTTTGTCATTGTCATAACCGGGCTCATATATTTTCTGTATTTTACAATGTTAATGATGGAAACCGTTGTTATGTAAAAGGTATACATTGCCATTACATAAATAAGAATGCCGTAGTATTCAAAGCCTCTGTTCTTAAACATCATCATAGGGATTACACCGGTTAAAATGAGGTTAAGGAGCGTTAGAATACCGGAACAAAAACGGGCAAGCTTCCATTCTGCTTTTATGTCCGCGCCCATCTCGTTTCTCTTCAGATACTTGAGAGATAGATAGCGTAACACCGACAATATGACATAATAACCGGCAAGGTACAAAAACCAAAACGATTTCGTTAAAATGCCGGATACGATATTAACGGCTACGTATAGAAGATTGATGCTTAATGAACGGTATAGCGTTATGTGGGTCTTAAAAATGATATCCGTAAAATAGCGGTTACCATATTTGTTGTTATATACTTTCGTGCGTACATTCCTGATGTGTTTCGGCAGTGTCTGATAGCAAAAAATGCTAAAGACAGATAGCGTGTAAAAAGAAAACACATATACTGCATAGGCGACAGGATGCATTTCAAGCTTCTTTACAAAAATGAATACTAATGCGCCGGCACTAATCAGGACAAAAATTATGATTAGAAAGACAGGCAGAAACAATAATTTTTTTACAAGCTTTTTAAAGTCAATCATTTTTACTCCTTTGCATTTTAACCGTAAAGGTAGTTCCTACGTTAAGACTGCTTTCGACTAAGATATCACTTCCCGTAATGTCAATTATTCTTTTGACCAGTGCCAGCCCCAAGCCATTTCCCTGGGTGGCATGTGAGGTGTCTCCCTGATAGAATTTGTCAAAAATATGTTTGCCGACTTCTTTGGATATTCCGATACCGGTATCCGAAATTTTAATGATGGCATATTCGTTTTCGCTTTTCAGTGAAAGGGATACTTTCCCATTTTTTCCGGTAAATTTAAAAGCATTGGAAAAAAGGTTGTTCCAAACAATGCTTAACATTTCCGGGTCTGTGGTTATCATTACATCATCTTCAATATCTGTTTCTAATTCAATTTCTTTTTCTTCCCAGATATTTTCGTAGTTAAGCAGGCATTCACAAAGCTGTTCGGAAAGATTGAAGGTTTCGTTGGTTGGAAAAATCTGTTGGTTTTCCAGTTTGTTAAGCTTTAATATATTTGAAATCAGGTCAGCAAGACGTCTCGAAGCTTCCGTAATCGCTTTTGCGTATTCAATCCTTTTTTCCTCGGATAAATCTTTTTGCTGCAAAAGGGTTCCGTAGTTTTTCATAACACTAAGCGGAGTTTTCAATTCGTGGGATACATTTGCTACAAAGTCGGTCCGAAGTGTTTCGATTCCGGATAGTTCTTCCGCCATTTGGTTTATACATTCTGCTATTTCATTAAAGCTGCTTTCCGTATGGGAATTGGGATTGGTTTGTATCCGCGCACTGAAATCCCCCTGCATAATCTTTTCGGTTGCATCGATAATCCGTTTGACAGGGCGGTCAACAGTAAGTTTCCGGCGTATATGGTCAATGGTTGTAATTGCTATGCTAAAGAAGATGACGTTAGCAAACGTAAGCTTGGCAGCAGCACCTAAGTCATCGGAGGTAAGTGTAATTCCCATTGTCTTGGTAAGAATGGTAGTAAACAGCATCAGACAACAGGTAATGACGAAAGCTATTAATAAAAAGAAAACGATATAGTTGTTGAGGGAAGCAAATAATTTGCTTTTCTTATTTTTTTTATTCATTTCAGTACCGCCTTATATCCTAATCCGTGAACCGTAACGATTTCAAAGGAATCGCATGCTGTCAGCTTACTGCGTAGCTTTGTCATATATACATCAACGGTACGGGGACCGGAAGCTGTTTCTGCGTCCCAGAATTCATCCATAAGCTGCGTTCTGGTAAAAGTTTTCTTCGGATAAGAGAGTAATTTATATAAAAGATTGAACTCCCTGGAGGTAAGAGGTATTTCCTCCTTGTTAAGATAGGCCGTATGCTCATCGGCATCCATTATAAAAGAACCTATTTCGAGCTTGCGGCTGGAAGCAATTTTTGCCCGACGTAAAAGCGCCCCTATCCGCAGAAATAATTCGTCTAGATCAATGGGTTTAACCATATAGTCGTCCACACCTACCCGGTAACCTCTTTGCTTGGCAGAAAAGTCGTCCCGTGCAGTCATAAACAGAATAGGTATGTTTTCGTTTAAAGAACGTACTGTTTTAACAAATTCAAAGCCATCAATGCCGGGCATCATGATATCCGATACAATAAGATCAAAAACGGTATCATACATGGCGTCATAGGCTTCTTCAGCACCCAAACAGCCCGTTGCTTCATAACCACTTTGATTCAAAAAAGAACAAACGGAACGGTTTAGTTCCCTGTCATCCTCTACTACCAGAATTTTGAACATAGTTTTCTCCTATATAAGTGTATTATGGGTATACTATAACAAGCAATTGTTAAAGATTTGTTTCTGTTTTTGGGAAAAATAGAAAATTAATCTGAAATTTTGACAACAAGAATACCGTCAACATACGCTATTGAACCTTTGGCCGGATAGTTCGGCATTTCCTTTATGGTTTCAACAGAGCCGTCAACTCTTGTAAGAAGCATGTTTGCATTTAAAATGTGTGTTAGAAAAGCATAGTCAGTGCCTATATAGGTCAGGGATGATTTGCCCATACCATAAGGAATGACATCTTTAAAAGCTTCCATATCCGTGACATATGAAGTGGTTTCAAAAGAACCGCAAAATGCGACCTTAGTTACGCCGGGAACGTAATCATCTGTCGACTCGATGGCATACACAATTCTTGTCATCATAGACAGGGTTGCTTTTTCCTGTAAATCTTTTTTGAGATATACCTGGTTAGCGTAAACAATGTTAGACCAGACAATTACCATGACTGACAAAAGTACGGTCAGACGGGGAATAATTGCTTTTTTAGTATTTGCTGTATCTGCAAAAAGGGTGTAATGCATTTCACTTGCTTTGATGGCAAGGATATATACGAAACAAAATGCGTAAATCATCAAGGTATGTTCCATTCCCTTTGAAATAAGACACACAAAATTTATGCCAAGCGGGAATAGTATTACGATTATCAGCTGCATAATCTTTTGCCAGAGTGTGGTCTTATGCTTTAAAGTAATTCTGAGCAATGCAAAAACAGCCAAAAGTATGGTGGCAATATTTAATATGCGGATAATATATACCCAGAAAATGCTTAAGGAAATACCGCCGAATGGCATGGTGGTAAAAGTTTCCGGATGCAGGAAGTGATGAAATACATTTTTATAAGTGGTAATAACGGATGAAAAGATATTAACATCAGAGTAATCACCTACAGAAGCAAGGCCGTTATAGGTATTAGCGGTCCAGATATTAAATACTTTTTGGAAGATTTTCCATACGGCATAATAAATGCCGGCAGCCACTATAAAAGATATCAGATAACGCACTGCGCATATAAGTGTATTTTTTACGGTAGGGCGGTCAAGCATCTTGAAGATAAAATGAATCATGACCATGGCGATTGCTACGCAAATGTAGGACTGGTATACTCCCAGGGAAACACTGAGTGATAAAATACCGGATACCACAAAAAGAAGCTTTTCCTTATGGATAAGCCAGATACCGAGAACTGCCAGGAACAAAGCAAAAGCATAGAAGTCAGCATTATGCAAAAAGGTTGCATTGGCTGCGATTATGGTAATGTTACAAGACATAACGGCAGCAGTAAAAACAACCGATAATATTTTTCTGATGTTAAGAAAATCTAAAAGAAAATATACTGCCAGACTGAGCCAGAATATTGAAATTACGGAAATCAAAAAAGGGTTTACGATTCCGCCGCGTAGGAATACCAGAAACGGCTGGACAAATCTTCCGAGCGCAATTTGCCATGCGCTGTCATTTTGGTAAATCATTAGTAATGAGTCGCCTGAAAACATCGGATTAAAGAAACGGTAACCGTTTGCAAATAAGTAGAAAACAACGGTTGAAAGTATGGATACATAAAATAATTGTTTTTTAGAAGTGATTTCCTTATGCATGTTTTTCTTCCTTTAATCAACGATATTATTGTTATTGTTTCATTATATATGAAACATATGTAGTAGGCAAGTTTGTAAAATTTGATTCTTTTATATATATAGGTTTTGTGCTAGAATGGTCTTCAGTAAATTTGTTAGGAGTGTACTAAATTGGGAAGAGAGAATTTTAAATCGAGACTAGGGTTCATCCTGATATCTGCAGGATGCGCCATTGGTATAGGAAATGTATGGAAGTTTCCGTATGTAGCCGGACAAAACGGCGGCGGTATATTTGTCTTGTTCTATTTGTTTTTCCTTATTGTCATCGGGGTACCGGTGCTTACTATGGAATTTGCCGTAGGTAGAGCAAGTAAGAAGAGTATGATGGGTTGTTACCAGGAACTTGAGAAAAAGGGACAGAAATGGCATGTGCACAGTTATCTGGCTCTTGCCGGTAACTATCTTTTGATGATGTTTTATACTACGGTGGCAGGGTGGATGCTTTGTTACTTTTTCAAGTTTATTAAGTCAGATTTTGCCGGAAAGGATAAAGTCGGAGTAGAACAAATATTTACAACGATGCAGAAAAATCCGTGGGAGATGACTTTCTGGATGGCAGTTGTTGTTATTGCAGGCTTTTTAATATGTTCCCTGGGTGTACAAAAAGGTGTTGAAAAAGTAAGCAAACCGATGATGATAGGTCTATTGGTACTTATTCTTGTGCTTGCCGTTAACAGTATATTTCTTAAAGGCGGTGCAGAAGGCTTAAAATTCTATCTGGTGCCGGATTGGTCTAAGGTGGAAGAGAACGGATTATTTAACGTGCTTATCGCGGCACTGAACCAGTCGTTCTTTACTTTAAGTCTTGGTATCGGTTCTATGGAAATATTCGGTAGCTATATGAAAAAGGATAGGACCCTTCTTGGGGAATCCTTGCGCATTGCGGTGCTTGATACTTTTGTGGCAATATCTTCGGGACTTATTATTTTCCCGGCATGCTTTGCTTTTAATGTTTCGCCGGATGCAGGACCGCCACTTATATTTGTTACCTTACCGAATGTATTTAACAATATGTCAGGTGGTACTGTTTGGGGGGCATTATTCTTCTTGTTTATGACATTTGCATCTTTCTCGACGGTTATTGCCGTATTTGAGAATATTATTGCCTGCTGTATGGAGAAGTTTAATATAAGCAGAAAGAAATCGTCGTTAATTAATGGTATCTTTTTGTTAGTTGCTTCACTTCCGTGCGTACTTGGATTTAACGTTTTAAGCGGTTTTAACCCATTAGGCGGAACATCGAATATTCTTGATTTGGAAGACTTTATTGTATCCAATCTTCTGTTGCCGATAGGTTCTCTTTTGTTCCTGTTATTCTGTGTGACGAAGAAAGGTTGGGGATTTAAGAATTATCTTAATGAAGTTAATACGGGCGAAGGACTTAAGATGCCTAAATTCTTAAGAGGATATATAACTTTTGTAATCCCGGTAATTATTATAGTTATTCTGGTAGCAGGATTAATAAAGTAAATGATATGAAAAGTAGTTAATAGCAATATGACTATGGCTCTTAGAAAAGGGAGTCATAGTCATATTTTGTATAAAAGTCATATATTGAATTAAAGTAATCCATATAGTTATCCTGGGTAAGTAAATGTTCTTTATTTGCCATAGCGTTAAGAATCATGGAGTTAATGTGGGGGCCGTAATGCCCGGTGTCCATATAATTATCCAAATTACAGATGACAGAAAAATCATCGTGGAAAGAGAATAAATAAATATTATCGTATTTGAGTAACGTTTCTATGGCAGCTTTCTCTATGGCAAGCTGTTTTTCAAGTGTCCCGTTCTGATACAAAGAATCCCAATAATAGATACTGTATGGTGTCAGGAATAAGTAAAATGTAATCTGCGGATTTTCCTTCGCTGTTTGAATTACATTTTGTTCAAGATTTTCCTGTAGCATCCGGAGCTCGTTATCGGACAATGACTCGGTTTTTCCGCTTTTTTCCGGTCTCTTGTAAAGTGCATCGACAGCGTCTTTTCCGTAAGGAATATTTGAGTCCCAACTGCTGTACTTATCGAAGGTAGTGGTTTCTCCTCCTGAAAAGGTATTATAAATTACCTTCAGGGTGGCCATAAGAACATCCATGTTATAAATGTAACTTACATCATTAAATACATTATCATCGTATAAATAGGAGGGGTATGCGGCATCCGTACGCATCCTGTCTTTATCGTCCAGCAAATCATTGTAATCAAGTCCCCGCACAATATATTTTATGTCCGGATTTGCCGACACCGCTCTTTGTATGGTGGTGTCTATTTCTTTATAAGAAGCACCTGAAAAGGGTATTTTTACACTATTTGCGTTAAAAAGCCTATCAAATTCTGAGGCTTTAAAGTTTTCCGTCATACTGGTGCCGGTTATGATGGCATCATAATCGAATTTTTTAATGATACCGTCATTAATGTAGCGTTGGTTATCAAAAGGATATTTCAGTCCGTTTATAGGTGCATGATAGTGGAAAAAAGGGTCAACGACAATAACCATTATTCCCGTAAAAAGAAGAATGGCGGCAAGAGTTATTAATGTTAAAACAGACCATTTTTTCTTGGACATAATTAACGACCTTTCTAAAAGTTAAAATATAAAAATGTGCTGATGCCGGATAAGGACACAATACAATATACCAGCAACACAATGGTTATCACCGAAGTTTTTAAGTTTGTTTTCATGCATAACATCCGCTCGTATGCATTTTTTAAATGCATGGTTATTAAAACGAACGCAAGCATTATTAATACAACAAAAGTGCCGCACATAGCGTGCGTAATTTGAAATGGTGTCAATTTTGATACAATTATCGAAAACGTATCAAGATTGAAACAGGTAATAATATTGTTGTTTATGTGACCGAAGTCAAACGAAAAAATCCTGCCGATAAAGCGAAAAGCATCGGTAAGGGAGTCGGCGCGGAACATAACCCAGGCAAGGCTGACGAACGTAAAGGTAATAAACCGGTTAAGTACGGCGGGTATTTTGCTGAAAAAGCCGTGAAATGCTCTTGTAATTACAGAAAAAATGCCATGTGCCACGCCCCAGACAATGAAGGTCCAATTGGCACCGTGCCATACACCGCTTATGAAAAACACAATCAGTATATTAAGGTATGTCCGAAACACCCCTTTTCTGTTACCGCCCAATGGAATGTAAATATATTTTGTGAAAAAACGGGTCAGTGTCATATGCCAACGGTCCCAGAAACCGGTTATTGTCAATGCTTTATATGGAGAGTTAAAGTTTAATGCTATGTCGAGGTTCAGCATTTTTCCGAGGGCAATTGCCATGTCGCAATAACCGCTGAAATCAAAATATATTTGCAACGTGTAAGCCAGCATGACAAGAATTGCATTGCCGGAATCAAGGGCCGGTATGTTGGTAAATCCCCAATCGGTTGTTTTTGAAAAGAAGTCTGCGATTAAGACTTTTTTAGAAAGTCCCAGTGCAAACAGATATAATCCTTTTGAAAAGTTATCCCAATCAAATCTCTTTTTACTGTCATCACGGAATTGCGGAATCATTTCATCATGCGTCACAATCGGTCCCGCAATAAGCTGTGGGAAAAAGGCGACGAACAAAGCATATTCAATAAAGTTGTAGCCGGTTATCTCACCACGGTATGCGTCGATAATAAATGAAAGCTGCTGGAAGGTAAAAAAGCTGATACCCAGCGGCAACAGTATGTTTTTAAGGGCAAAATCCGCACCAAACAGTGAATTAAGATTTTCTATAAAGAAATCAAAGTATTTAAAGTAAAAAAGAATACCGGTATTAACAAGCAGGGCGATGATAAACAGGGGTTTTTTAAAAGAATGCAATTTGCCAAATGCCCGGTAAAACAGGTAATTGATAACAATACTGCTTACAATGATGGAAAGGTAATATGGATTAAAGTAACCATAAAACCAAAGCGACATAATAAATAGAAAGCTTAAGCCGATTTTTTTGTTATGGAACCGGTTAAGGATAAAATATCCGAGAATGCAGAGAGGGAGAAAGAAAAATATGAATATATATGAATTAAATAACATAGTTAACCGTCTCCTTTTTGTATTATCCGTATCCGCCCGGACACTTCCATATTATAAACCATATGCTGTAAAAAATAAATCAGATTGTTTACTTTTCATGGTAAACAAGGCATAATAAAAGTTAAAAGAAAATGTAGTGAGGTGCGGAATGGTAAGACACGTAATTATTTGGAAAATGAAGAGTGAGTTATCTATAGAAGAGAAGATATCTGTCAGGGCTGATATGAAAAAAGCATTGGAAGGACTGGTGGGAGTTGTACCCGGTCTTAAAGAGATGAACATTGTGGTAAATCCTTTGGCATCTTCTAATGGTGAGGTTATGTTAGACAGCCTTATGGAAAGTGAAGAAGCACTTAAAAATTATGCAGTACATCCGGCGCATGTTGAGGTTGCAGATACATATGTGCGTCCGTTCATGGAAGTACGCATGTGTATAGACTATGAGGTATAGATGAGAAAACTAAAAGGGATTTCATTAGCAGAAGGAATTGCTTACGGTACGCTTAAGGTTTATCAGGAAGGACCTGCGAAAGTATCAAAAACCACCCTTGCGGAGGAAATGGTTGCGGGAGAAAAACTGCGTTTTTTGAAAGCTTGCATGCAGCTGGTTGAAGAAAACGAAAAGTTATATTTCAAAGCATACGGCACGGCAGGCGAAAACGAAGCCGGTATTTTTGATGCTTACAGACTGATTCTTGAAGATGAAACCTTTAAAGAACAGGTATGTGAGATGATTTGTGACGAAAAGGTTAATGCAGAATATGCCGTAGCCCACTGTATTGATGCGGTTAAGCAACGTATGAAAGATAGTGGGGATGCATTTTTTGCGGAACGTGCGGAAGATGTCGAGGATATTAAAAAGCAATTTTTGGAAATATTTCAAAATGATGCCGGGGATATGCTTCCGGTGCCGGATTCCTGTGAAGAAGCTTCGTATATTCTGATGGCGGATACACTTACGCCAATGCAGACAATGCGTATGAACCGTGACAAAATTTTGGGAATCGTTGTAAAGAGTGGTTCGAAAACTTCCCATACTGCCATTCTTGCGCGTGCTATGGGCATTCCGGCACTTTCCGGAATTGAAACCGACATGTTGCTTGAAGGAAAGCAGGTAGTTGTAGATGGGAATAATGGCGTACTTATTATAAGTCCTGATGAGAATGCTTTATTTAAGGTAGCGCAGGAACAAAATCAAAAGGCTTTGATGAAAGAAGAATTTTTACATATGAAGGGGCAGGAAACTGTTACGAAAAGTGGCAAAGTGGTCCGCTTATATGCAAATGCCGGAAGAAACGGGGATATAGACAAAGCACTTAGCAATGATGCAGAGGGAATAGGACTTTTGCGTAGTGAGTTTTTATATATGCAGTCCGAAACGGAGCCGGATGAGGAAATGCTGTTTAATTCATATAAAGAAGCGGCGCTTAAAATGGGCGGTAAGGAACTTGTAATCAGGACGCTTGACATCGGTGCGGATAAAGTTCCTTCATGGATGCAATTTAAAAAAGAGAGTAACCCGGCGCTCGGATTGCGCGGAATCAGATATTCGTTAAATAACAGGGCTATGTTTACAAAACAACTCCGTGCCATCTTAAGGGCAAGTGCTTACGGTAACGTTTCTGTAATGTTCCCGATGGTTACGGATATTGAAGAGATTAGAGAAGCAAAAGAGATCATGCATAATGTGACGAAATCTCTTGCAAATTGTAATATTTTGTATCAAAATATTAAGGTCGGTGTAATGATAGAAACGCCGGCAGCAGTAATGATTAGTGATTTGCTGGCAAAAGAAGTGGATTTTTTCAGCATAGGAACCAATGACTTAACCCAGTATACCCTGGCGATAGACAGAGAAAATGACGAACTTGATATCTTTGTGAAGCCACGTCATGAAGCCGTTTTAAGAATGATTCATATGACGGTGGAGAATGCGCATAGAGTGGGGTGTAAGGTTTCAATATGCGGAGAGATGGCGGCAGATTATGCATTAACGGAAACCTTTATCAGAATGGGTGTGGACGGATTGTCCGTAGCACCTGATTATCTGTTGGGAATAAGGAAAAAGATTAAGGAGATAATGTAATGAAAAGAAGAGTTGTTGCAGGTTTACTTACAGTACTCATGGCATTGAGCTTATGTGCCTGCGGATCAAAGACAAAGGAAATTAAAGGCGTGCCGGGAGCATTCGGTAAGGATGACATTAACGTGGACGTAAATGTACCGGATGTCGATGTCGATGTCGATGTGGATGTAGATGTAGATGAACCGGACGTAGATGTGGATGTAGATGTAGATGAACCGGACGTAGACGTGGATGTAGATGTAGACGTACCGGATGTAGACGTGGATGTAGATGAACCGGACGTAGATGTACCTGATGTAGATGTACCTGATGTAGACGTACCTGATATAGAGGTGCCTGACGTAGATGAACCGGATGTAGATGAACCGTTAACGTATGGTGCCGGTGGATATGACAGTGTGGAAAACATTACTTTTGCTTATCCGGAAGGATGGGTGCTTGATACAAAGGAAGGAAATTCAATTTCGTACGTAAATGCGGATGATACCGAAGTAATTGCTATTTCGGCATCACCGATAGATCCCAGTCTCTCAGATGATGATGTCATTGCACAGGTGCCGGGTGTTGTGGAAATGTATTACGGAGCCTATGATTCAGAAAGCACATTCTATGTCATGGGACGTGAATGGACCATGTTTTCTTATGCGAATAAGGAAGTAGACGGTGAGATTGTTGCCACGGACATTTATTCACTGGTTGAAAACAGAACAATTATTATTATTGCATATGCATGCCGGACAAATCTTGCAGATAAAACGTCAGCGGTTGATGTAGTGCTTGACAGCCTTAAGGTTGAGGAAATTGCCGGAGACAGCAATGATGATCCTGTTGAAGCGGGTGGTGAACTGGAAGTTTTCAATAATGTAACATTCTCATTAGGAGATGATTGGAACTATCTTAATGAAAGCAATGGTACAAGAACTTATAATACAACGGATTTATCAGAAGCTTTTGCTATCTATGTACAGAATGAAACAAATTATTCTGCAGATGCAATGCAGGATGCATATCAATCAACCATTGAAGCTACATTTGGAACGGATTATGTGTTAACCGAAGACAAACTGGGTGATTATATCTGGCATCATTATCATTATGATGAGGTTTCATTGATTGAAGGATATTCTGTGGATGCTTATGTATATTCAGATGGGTATACAACGATTTATGTAGAAAACGCATATTCGAAGGCGCTTGGAACTTCGGGAAAAATGAGCGTAATATTTAACAGTCTTACAGTAAATTAATTTGAACAAATTATTGCAATAAAGTACGGAGGAAGCAGGGGTTGGCCAAGAACGATTTGTATGATGCAGTAGTGATTGGAGCGGGACTTTATGGACTTTATTCGGCATTATTTCTTGGTAAACAGGGAATGAAAGTACTTGTGCTTGAAGCAGATGAAAGACCTTTTATGCGCGCGACCTATATTAATCAGGCTCGTGTGCATATGGGGTATCATTATCCAAGGTCACTGTCTACTGCAGAAAAGTCCGCGCATTACTTTGAACGCTTTGTTAAAGAGTATTCGTTTTGCATTAACCGGGAATTTAAAAAAGTATATGCTATTTCCGGGCAGTTTTCCATGACAAACGGAGAACAATTTGTACGTTTTTGTAAGACGGCAAACATACCGTGTGAAGAAGTCAATCCAAATAAGTTTTTCAGAAAAGGCACTTGTGAAGGTGCCTATTTGACGTGTGAGTATACGTACGATGCTCATATTTTATGCAGGGATTTACTTGATAAAATTGAAAAAAACAATAATATAACCGTTCAATATAGCAGTGCTGTGACAGGTCTTGTGAAGTTAGATAAAACGTATGAAGTTATGGTGGATGACAAGGTGTATGAAACCCCTGTTTTAATTAACACGACGTACGCTTCCGTGAACCAGATACTAAACATGGCAAAAGAGAGACTGTACAAGATTAAGTACGAGTTGTGTGAGATTATATTGGTTAAGGCCGGTGAGATGCTTGATGATTACGGAATCACGGTTATGGACGGTCCGTTTTTTTCCGTTATGCCGTTTGGAAAAACCGGTTTACATTCATTAACGAGTGTAACATTCACCCCGCATGCTACATCTTATGATTTGTTACCTTCTTTTCCTTGTCAGCAAGAAGAAGGTTGTTTGTGTAAAGATATGTATCTGGGCAATTGCAATGAGTGCCCGGCTAAACCGCATACGGCGTTTGATTACATGAATCAGCTTGCTAAAAAGTATTTGCGGGATGAATATTCCTTTACGTATGAAAAATCACTGTTTTCCATGAAACCGATTTTAAAGGCGTCGGAGCTTGATGATTCAAGACCGACCGTTATTGATACAATAAGCAAAGAACCGACATTTATTTCCGTGTTATCGGGTAAAATAAATACGGTGTATGACTTAGATGAGGTATTACCGCTTCGATAACCGTTAATGAGGAGGGACTAATGAAAGAGCATAGTTTTGTTTCGGTTGTTCTTTATGTACGAAATTGTGAAAAACAGATAGCAGCATTCTATGATAATCTGGTGGGCGTGCTGACTGATAAGTTTAAAAAATTTGAACTTATTTTTGTTAATGACGGTTCTACGGATAGAAGTGTTTCTGTAATTGAAGAAAAAGTCGGAAAAACACATGATTTTGTCGCAACCGTGTTGCATATGGGATATTTTCAGGGTATGGAAGTGGCCATGAATGCCGGAAGAGATATTGCCATAGGTGATTATGTGTATGAGTTTGATTCTTTGATTATGGATTATGATCCTAAGCTTATTGCGGATATCTTTGATGAGTCAAAAAACGGATATGATATTGTGGCAGCAGCACCTAAAAAGGGTAAAGGTCTCTTTACGAAGCTGTATTACCGGTTTTTTTCTTCACTTAACAGTGAAACATACCAGATACGGACGGAACGCTTCCGTTTGCTTACGAGAAGAGCCATTAATCAGGTTACGGCGATGAATGTGTCTACACCGTATCGTAAAGTAGTGTATGCAAGCGTTGGTTTCGCGATGAAAACGGTTGTATATGATAATGAAAAGCAGAAGAAGCAAAAAGAAATGGGCGGAAAATACCGTATGAATCTTGCAACGGAAAGTCTTTTGCTTTTTACACAGACCGGATATCGGTTTTCTCTTTGTATGACATTTGTGATGATGTTTATTACGCTCTGTGTAGGAATTTATGCAGTGGCTGTTAATATACTGGGCACACCGATAGAAGGC
This sequence comes from Lachnospiraceae bacterium, assembly GCA_045576455.1. Classification (GTDB taxonomy): domain Bacteria; phylum Bacillota; class Clostridia; order Lachnospirales; family Lachnospiraceae; genus RGIG4034. The sequence continues at coordinate 94,515 of JAZNGM010000001.1, forward strand.
TGGACAACACTGATATTTTTCCTTTCCTTTGCCTTTTTTGGATTGTTCGGTATATTAGCGATTGTAGTAAAATATTTGTCCATTATCTTGCAGATGGTATTAAAGAGAAAGCATTATACGGTTGCAAGAATTGAAAAAATCAATAATAAATAACGTGGTTATTTGTTATGGGGGGAGAAACTAATGTTACGTAAGATAGGCATTTACACTGATAAGTTACGGATGCTGTTTCAAAAAGAATGTCTTCTGTTAAGTATATATTTTACGTTGGTGGCAGTTTATTATCATCACGTGAATCTTAACCCTGTAGGACAGGAATTTGACAGAACATTTAATCAAATGATTTATTCCGGGCAGTCCCTTTCGGGGCGGCTTAGTGGTATGAACACGCTTATTTTTATTTACTTTCCTTTAATGTTTATCCTAAGCTATTTCTTGTTTTCCTTTCTTGCTAAAAAAGATTCCGTTTATTTCCGTATTATGAATGAATGTGCCGGATTATTTTGCTTAATTCTTCCGTTCTATTTTCTCAGCCGTTATGAAACCGCTGATTTGACGGTGAAAGAAGCTCCGCTTGTTGATTTGTCGTTGCTTATTATTTTGGCGCTTCTGATAGCTTCTTACGTTGACAGGAAGAAAAAATTAGATGCGTCTGCAATATATGCAACTTTATTATTATCAGTTTCTGAAGTCATATCGTTCCGCCTTTTGTTCCATACAAAAGCAAAAGCGGCATTTTTTGTGGAACACAGTGAATATATGTGTGCCATTCTGTTTTTGTTGCAATTACTAATTCTGATTTTCGTTAAATTTAAAAATAATGAGGAATATATAGTTCTTAAGGTGCTTGCAGCAGCTGTTGCATGGTTACCGTTTCTCCTTCTTTTGCGGGTAGAATTTTTCTATATATCTGCCGGTCAAGGTCAACCTGAAAGCAACCAGTATTTGAAGTTGATGTGGGTGGCTTTGCTTGTGCTATTATCCGCAATAGCGCTGATTGCTGTATGGATACTTGGTTTGCACAAGAAATTCCGCCTGCCTTCCGTTTCATGGAGAATGGGCTATTTGGGATTGATTTTGGGAATTGCGGCTATCAACTGGTTTCCCGGTTTTTCCAAAGTGTTTGACTATGCAAATTATAACAATATGTTTGAAATCGGTAACCAGACTTCGGTAACAGAGACAATACTCTTTGGACAAATGCCGGTTTCCAATTATTTTTCGGCACATCTTTTAAGTGATATTTGGACAAGGGGATTATACTATCTCTTTAATGGTGATTTGTTAGGGGTTCTTGCGGATTCGTATTTTTCCCTGGATATGGTGGTTAAATATGTAATGCTTTATATGCTTCTTAACCGTCTTTTTGGAAAAGATAAGGCGTTTTGGGTTGTTTTTCTCTTGCCGGTATGTATGCGGGATATTATGTGGTCATCCGTCAATTTCATAGCGGTAGTTGCTTTGATTTATCTGATTAAAAAGAATAATCTTTGGTCCTATATTTTATATTGGTCAGCCTTACTATTCGGCCTTTTGTATCAGTTGGATGCCGGGTATGGAATAGGTATAGGTTGTATTGTGGCACTTGTATTATTAGTGCTTTTTAAGAAAATTAGGCTTAAGTGGATTCCTTTTATGGCGTCTGCTTTTGGTGTTGCCCTACTTTTCTTGGTATATTTCATTATCGGATGTATCAGGGAAGGTGTACCGGTATTTTCGAGAATTTGGGAATTTTTATCGGTTTCCTTGTTAAGTAATTCTACCTGGGCGGTAAGAGCGGTGGCAGATCTGGCATCACGGGAGTATTTCCTGTTATATCTTTTTGTGCCGGTCTTTACGTTAGTTATGCTGGTTGTAACTATTTTAAAGAGAAAAGAAGTCTGCGATAAGCACTTGCCTTTATATTGTGCGGTAATAGCTTTTGGCGTATCACAGCTTTTGTTTATGCCAAGAATACTTGTATTGCACACCTATAACACGGGCGTAACATCGTGGTCGTTGTTGAGCTTTTTCCATTTGCTCGTGGCACTTTTTGTGGCATTTATATTCCGCCATAAAGATAAGCTAAGTGTGGTAATGTTTTTTGCCGTGTTTGTAGCAATGATTTATCTGGAAGGTATATTTATCAATGGTTTTATTCCGTCGCTGAATAATTCTGCCGGTGTACTTGCCTATGATAATAGTGAAGTCCGCAGCATAGAATATGATGAAAGCATGGGAGAAAAGCGTGTTACCTGTTCTGAGAATACGGTGGCGTTCATGAGCGAGTTCAATTTGCTGTTTGATGTTATTCTTGAGAAAGATGATACATTCCTTGATTTTAGTAATGTGACAGGCTTATATGCTATGCTGAACAGGGAGAATCCTGTGTATGTCAGCCAGTCGCCGAGCCTTCTTTCAACGGAGTATTCGCAGAAGTGTTTTATTGAAGAAATTGAAAGACATGGTAAGGTACAGGTTGCGGTTCTTGCCAATAAGGAAGACCAATATATCGATGCTATGATAGGAACCAAGCATCCCATAAGGTATTATTTGGTTGCGGAGTATATTTATAGTAATTTTGTTCCGCTTACTACTGTGGGTGATTTTGCGATATGGTGCCGTAAAGACAGCTATGATTATATGAGTGAACAGATAAGTTATATAGGTAAAGAGGCGATTGATTATACGTATGCCGATAAGGCGGTTTTCCATAGTTACCAACTGGGGCAGGTGCCAAGATATTGGGCTAATTACGATACTAAAAATGCAATTGATGCGCCTTTAGTAAAACAGTGTGATGTAGAAGAAGGATTAATCTGCTATCCAAATGTAGGTAAAATCGAAAAGGAAAACGGGAATTATCTTGCTTTTAAGGTGAATCAAAAAGAAAATGGTTCCGGCGATGGTTATCTGTATTTTAGGGATAAAGATAATAATACGCTTACCGAGTTTAGTTTTGATACCGTTCCGGGAGAATGTGAGTATCTTATCCGTATTAGCAGTGATTTTATGTGGTACTCCGGCTTGGTGGATCATATAGCTTTTGTTTTTGAAAAGGAATGTATGGTTAGTAACGTAAGAATTTTAGAAGGCGATTAAGGAATGGTGGAAACATGGATTTTTTAGTAGGATATACGGGTTTTGTCGGAAGTAATATTTTAACTAAGCATGATTTTTCAGGGTTATTTAACAGCAAGAACATTAAAGAAGCATATGGGAAGAACCCGGATTTATTGGTTTATTCAGGTGTTCCTGCGGAAATGTTTTTGGCTAATCAGTTCCCTGAAAAGGATTTAAGCCTTATGGACGAGGCTATTGAAAATATAACAAAGATTAATCCGAAGAAGTTAGTGCTGATTTCTACCATCAGTGTATTGTCATCCCATAAAACGAAGGATGAAGAGGAAGCGATAGATAAAGAAGAATTGCTTCCTTACGGAAAAAACAGAAGATATCTTGAAGAGTGGGTAATCAACAACGTGGAAGATTACCATATTGTAAGATTACCGGCATTGTATGGTGAGAATCTTAAGAAGAACTTTATTTATGATTTTATACATTTGATACCTCCTATGTTGAATCAGGCTAAATATGACGAACAACGCAGCAAAAACGCAGATATTGAAAAGTATTATCAGGGAGGTGAAGACGGTTTTTACCGTTTGAAGAATTTAATGCCTGAGGAGAGAAAAAGTCTTCGGGATTATTATGCAAATAATGATTTTAACGCACTCAAGTTTACGGACAGCCGTTCCCGGTATCAATTTTATGGTCTTGCTGATTTGTGGCATGATATTGAGATTGCCATTAATAACGGGATACGTGTGCTTAACCTGATGACAGAACCTGTCAGTGTAAGTGAGCTTTATGCTGCTCTTGTGCCGGAAAATGATAAGCCGTTTATTAATGAGCTTAATAAAGAACCGTTTGATTATGACTGCCATACCAAGTACAGTGTTCTTTTTAACGGAAAAAACGGATATATACAGGATAAACAGGAAGTGCTTAATAATATTGTCAAATTTGTGCGTGGAGAAATAAGCAAATACTATTTGTAGTAAGCGGGGTACATAATATATGAAACTTGCATTTTCCAATATAGCGTGGGATAAGGAATGGGACAAAGAAATATACGGTCTGCTTCAGAAAAACGGATTTGAGGGACTGGAGATTGCGCCGACCCGGCTTTTTCCTGAAGAACCATATACGAAATTAAAAGAAGTTAAGGAATATGCTGCGTGGCTGTATGAATACTATGGTCTTATTATTGTTTCCATGCAATCAATTTGGTTTGGCCGTAAGGAAAACCTGTTTGTCAGTGAAAAGGAACAAAAGATACTTGCGGATTACACAAAGAAGGCAATTGATTTTGCAGTAAATGCAGGCTGCAATAATCTTGTGTTCGGTTGCCCTTACCATAGAAAAATGGGAGAAGAAGGAAAGAAAGAACAGCTTTTTTCGTTTTATAATGAATTGAATGATTATTGTAAAGATACGGAAGTGTGTTTTGCAATAGAACCGGTGGCTGCCGTTTATAATACCGATTACCTTAACACGACGGAGGAAACCCTTAAAGAAGCGCGGAAGATTGATTTAAAGCACATAACCGTTAATCTTGATTTGGGGACTTTGCTGACTAATAAGGAAAAGATTACGCTGATTGAAAATGATGTAGATAAAATCAGTCATATCCATATAAGCGAACCGATGCTTGCGCCGGTGGAAAAGCACGATGAACATGAAGTATTACATGATATTTTGCTTCGCAGTGGTTATAACCGGTATGTATCGGTTGAAATGAAAAACGGTGCTTCAAAGGAAAATCTTGTAGAAGTAATGGAGTATATGAAAGGATGGGACGGTAAATGATACGTTATGAAAGCATAAACGGCGTTCCGGATTTTGAATGTAATGTATTAAGTGAAAAAAGGAATAAATATTGTGTTCTTATACCGGTATTAAATGAGGGAAAAAGAATTATCAGGGAACTTGTAAGAGCGAACCGTTATGAAGTAATCGGTCTGGCAGACTTTATTATTTGTGACGGCAATTCTACAGATGGCAGTATGGATCTTGATAAGTTAAGTGCACTTGGTGTGAACACGGTATTAATCAAGAAGGGTGAAGGCAAACAGGGGGCCCAGCTCCGCATGGGTATCTGGTGGGCGCTGACACGTGGGTATGAAGGAATCATCACAATTGACGGTAACCATAAGGATAGCATAGAAAGCCTTCCGCTTTTTATAGAAAAGCTTGAAGAAGGTTATGATTTTGTACAGGGTTCAAGGTTTATTAAAGGTGGTCATGCCATTAATACACCGTTTTCAAGATTGGTTGCGGTGAAGTTACTTCACGCGCCGGTTATATCGCTTACGGCAGGACAACGTTTTACGGATACCACAAATGCGTACCGTGCTTATTCAAAAGCCTATCTTACGGATGAACGGGTGAAGCCGCTCAGGGATATTTTTAAGACATATGAGTTGCTTGCTTATCTGTCTGTCCGTGCAACCCAGCTTAAGATGCGTGCCTGTGAGGTCCCGGTAACAAGACGCTATCCTAAAACAGGGGCAACGCCGACTAAAATAAGCTTTTTTAAAGGTAATTTCCTTTTAATGAAAATATTGTTTTTGAATTTGTTGGGAAGATATAATCCGTAACAAAAAATTAAGTGTAGATTGTTTGGTTGTGAAAGGAGTGCCATGAAGGGAAAACTGGGTAAAAAATTCTTTGTAACATTAGTGCTTTTTGGCATGATAGGTCAGGTTGCATGGGTAGTTGAAAATATGTACTTTAATGTTTTTATCTACAAAATGTTTAATGCTTCTGCAACACAAATTTCGCTTATGGTAAGCTTAAGCGCCATAACGGCTACGCTTACCACGCTTATAGTAGGCGCGTATTCTGATAAGGTTGGAAAACGCAAGCTTTTTATATGTTTAGGATATATCGCGTGGGGTGTTTCCATACTTGCCTTTATGCTCATGCGCGTCGATGTCTTACAGCAGTTTACGGGAAGTGCAATTGCGGCGGCCAGTCTGGGCGTTACGCTTGTAATAGTGCTTGATTGTATTATGACTTTTTTTGGTTCATCGGCTAACGATGCCTGTTTTAATGCGTGGATGACCGATTGCGGGGATGAGACAAACAGAGGCCGTATAGAAGGTATTAATGCCATGATGCCGCTTGTGGCTATTCTTGTTGTTTTTGGCGGATTTATGGCATTTGATCTTAATAACCCGGATAGTTTTACCGTGATTTTTCTGATTATCGGTCTGGTTACGCTTGTGATAGGTGTTGCCGGCTTTTTTCTTATAGAAGAAAAGAAAGTGCCGGAAGAAACAAAAAGTGAAGCTTATATTGATAAGCTGTTATACAGTTTCAGGATTAGTACGTATAAGAAAAACAGACTGCTTTACGTTATCACGGGGGCATTTGCTGTTTTTGGTATATCCATCCAGATATTTATGCCGTATCTCATTTTGTATTATGAAAAAACGCTCGGCATGGCTGACTATGTGCTTATTATGGCACCGGCTATTATTATTGCCTCCGTTATTACGGCATTTTACGGGAAATTGTATGATTTGTTAGGTTTTGAAACAGCGGTTGTGCCTACAGTGTTATGCCTTTTGGCAGGATATACATTATTGTATTTTTGTACGGGTACGGTTTTGGTATTTACAGGTTCGCTTCTCATGATGACGGGCTATCTTACCGGTATGGCAATGTTTGGTGCCATGATAAGGGATAATATTCCGGAAGATAAAGCCGGATTATTCCAGGGACTCAGAATTTTCGGACAAGTATTTGTTCCGGGCGTTATAGGACCTTTAATAGGAGCGTTTGTACTTAGAAATGCTGCTACAATTATGAATAGTGATGGAACCACATCGTTTTTGCCAAACCATAATATATTCCTGGCGGCATTTATTGTAGCGGTTCTGCTTTTTATAGGTTTGTTTTTTGTTTTCCGTATGATGCATACGGGAAGAAGGAAACTTACATCAGACATAGAAAACAGTTCTTCCGATATTCCGTATGACATTTATCCAAGACCGCAGCTTAAACGGGATTCGTATATATGTTTAAACGGCGAATGGGAACTTGGGGGTGGAAAAATTACGGTTCCTTATCCACCACAATCCGATCTGTCAGGATATGATAAGCATATCGGCTCCAATCTTGTTTACCGCCGGACTTTTACATTGCCGGAAGGATTTTATAAAGACAGGGTATTGCTTCATTTTGGGGCAGTGGATCAGGTGGCAGAGGTTATTGTGAATAATGTCTCCGTTAAAAAGCACGAAGGTGGATATCTTCCGTTTTTTGCAGACATCACAGAGGTTCTTTTGGGTGAAGGAAAAGAGAATGAACTGGTTGTCAAGGTGACGGATACTTTGTCGACGGATTATCCGTATGGTAAGCAAAGAAAAAAACGCGGCGGCATGTGGTATACGCCGGTCAGTGGTATATGGCAAAGCGTATGGCTTGAAAGTGTGCCAACAAACTATATTCGTTCCATAAAAATAGACACGGATACCGATAAGGTTAGACTGAAAATAGATTGTGACGCAAAGGATTATGTTATAAAGCTTCATTTGGAAACAGAGAATGTGCAAATTGAATCCCAAGAAAATGAAGTGGAAATTAATTTGCGTAATTTAATGCTTTCGGATGGTACAGAGTACGTTCCGAAATTATGGACGACGGAAACACCACACCTTTATTATTTCAGCGTAGAGACGGAATATGACAGGGTGGAATCCTATTTTGCCCTTAGAAAAGTAGAGGTGCGTGAAATAGAAGGTGTAAACCGGATTTGTTTGAATGGAAAACCGATTTTTTTGCATGCTGTACTTGACCAGGGCTATTATTGTGACGGCATATATCTTCCCAAGACACCGAAAGGCTATACGGATGATATTCTTAATATGAAAGAACTTGGTTTTAATACTTTACGTAAGCATATTAAGATAGAACCGGAGTGTTTCTATTATGATTGTGACAGACTGGGAATGCTTGTTATGCAGGATATGGTAAACAGCGGAAAATATTCCTTTATAAGGGATACGGCACTTCCGACCCTGGGACGTCAGAACAGAAAGGATGTCCGCATGGGTGGCACTAAGAAACGTAAGGATTTCTTTATCAGGCATATGGAAGAAACCGTGGCGCACTTATATAATCATCCGTGTATTGTCTACTATACGATTTTTAATGAAGGCTGGGGTCAGTTTGATAGCGACAGGATGTATGACCATTTTAAAACGTTGGACAATACGAGGGTTGTTGATACTACTTCCGGCTGGTTTGCCGGTAACAAGAGTGATGTGGTGAGCCAGCATATATATTTTAAGTTAATGAAACCATCTAAGACAGAGCGTCCGTTTGTTATTTCCGAATGCGGAGGATATGCATATACGATAAAGGAGCATTCTTACAGTTTATATGGACACTATGGATATGGAAACTGCATGGATGAAAAAGAGTTAACAGACCATGTGGTGGAGATGTATGAAAAAATGATTATTCCTTACATTGGGCAGGGGCTTGCCGGTTGCGTTTATACCCAGCTATCGGATGTCGAGGATGAGACAAACGGCTTTTATACCTATGACAGGAAGGTGTGTAAGGTTGAAAAGGATCGGTTAAGGAATGTGTCGGAAGAGATACTTAAGAATAAGACTTTATTATAGATGGCTATTTTGGTACAATATAAAAATGTAGTAAAGTGTATTATTGGTTACTGAAAGAAAATTTACCTTATGGAGGGAACAATGAACAAAAAAAGATTAGGAATGCTGGCATTGCTTGGCGTAATAGGAGCACTCATAATAATTACCGCGTTGAATCCGGTAAACATGGCCGACCTTTCAGGCCACGAATCAAGTGCCTATGCAACTATATTATCCCTGCTTCCGCCGGTGGTTGCAATTGGCCTTGCGTTAATAACGAAGGAAGTATACACATCGCTTTTTGTAGGTATTATTACCGGGGCGTTGTTGTATTCTAATTTTAATCTGGAACTTATGGGCAATACGTTGCTTTTTGCGGAAGAGAACGGTTTGGTATCCAAACTTGCGGATAGCTGGAATGTAGGTATTCTTGTTTTCCTTGTTCTTCTCGGAATACTGGTTGCCATGCTTAATAAAGCAGGTGGCTCCGAAGCGTTTGGGCGCTGGGCTGCTACACACATTAAGTCAAGGGTAGGGGCACAGATTGCTACGGCAATACTGGGTGTTATGATATTTGTGGATGACTATTTTAACTGTCTTACCGTAGGTAGTGTAATGAAGCCGGTATCAGACAGACATAAGGTGTCCAGAGCTAAGCTTGCATATATTATTGATGCTACGGCAGCTCCGATATGTATTATTGCACCGATAAGCTCCTGGGCTGCAGCAGTAACATCGTCTGTTCCTGAAGATGCAGGTATTAACGGATTCTCGGTATTTATCCAGACGATTCCGTATAACTTATATGCAATTCTTACTATAGTGGCTGTGTTTACCATGATTGTGTTTAAACTTGATTACGGTCCTATGAAGAAACATGAAATGAATGCGCTGGCAGGAGATCTTTTTACCACAAAAGAAGGTCAGGCTGAAGAAGGGGATGAAGAAGTTAAAAATCCTAAGGCTAAGGTTATTGACCTTGTAATCCCGGTTCTTGTGCTTATTGCAGCTTGCATTATCGGAATGATTTATACGGGCGGATTTTTCTCCGGCGTTAACCTTGCCAAGGCGTTTGCAGATGCGAGTGCGTCAAAGGGTCTTGTTATAGGTGGATTTATTACGCTTATATTCTCTTTCTTCTATTTTATGTTGAGAGATACCTTGAGCTTTAAACAGTTTGCAGATTGTATTGTGGAAGGCTTTAAGGCAATGGTTGCACCGATTCTTATCTTGGCACTTGCATGGACGCTTTCCGGTATGACAAATCTTTTGGGTGGTCCGGAATTTGTCAGCAATCTGGTAGAAGGTTCCGCAAAAGGATTTCAGGGATTCCTTCCGATGATAGTATTTATCGTGGCAGCAGGACTTGCGTTTGCGACAGGTACAAGCTGGGGAACTTTTGGTATACTTATTCCTATTGTTATTGAAGTATTCCCGAGCGGACAGATGATGGTTGTTTCCATAGCAGCTTGTCTTGCGGGAGCAGTAGCGGGAGATCATAGTTCACCGATTTCCGATACAACCATTATGGCATCAGCAGGTGCTAAGTGTAATCATGTGAATCATGTTTCAACACAGATTCCGTATGTGCTTACGGTAGTGGCAGTTTGTCTTTTGGGATATGCCATTATAGGTGTATTCCATGTACTGAACCTTGCCAAGTTTGCCATAATATCCTTACCAATCAGTATTGTTATATTGGTAGTAGTACTTATATTGTTTCACAAGAAATACAATAGAAAATATTGACTAATTTGTAAGAACGAGTAAAATAAATGTGTTGTGTTTATGCAGAAGATTTACAAACAGATTTATAAGAGAGGAACATTCGTATGAAAAAATTTAACAACAAGTGGATTCGTGCAGCGATTCCGGCGTTATTGCTTCATTGCAGTATCGGTACAGTTTATTGCTGGTCAATTTTCAGTGAAAGTATTGCACTTGAAATTGGACAGACAAAAGGTAATGTAGAATGGGCATTCAGTATTGCCATCTTCTTCCTTGGTATGTCAGCAGCTTTCCTTGGTAACATTGTAGAAAAAGACATTCATAAGTCTTCATTAATTGCTACAATTTGTTTTGCTGTAGGTATGGCGGGAACCGGTTTCTTTATTTCACAGAAATCACTGATTGGTATTTATATTTGTTACGGTGTAATTATGGGTATCGGTCTTGGTACAGGATACTTGTCGCCGGTTAAGACACTTATGCTCTGGTTTAAGGAGAATAAGGGACTTGCAACCGGACTTGCGGTAGCAGGCTTTGGTCTTGCAAAGGCAATTGCCAGTCCTATCATGGAGTGGATGCAGCCGAAGGTTGGTCTTGTTAATATGTTCTATATCCTTGCAGGTGTTTATTTTGTAATGATGTTCTTAGGACATCTCTTACTTAAGAAACCGGATGGATGGGTAGAAGCGCCACATGCAAAGGGTGAAGGAAAGCTTATCACTATGTTTAAGGATAAGACATTCATCGGTATCTGGCTTATGTTCTATATTAACATTACTTGTGGTCTTGCATTAATTTCACAGGAAAAAGCTATTGTAAAAGCTATCGGACTTGCAGCGCAGGTAGGAACCATTTCTTCTTTGACAGCTATTTTTAATGCAGGCGGACGTCTTGGTTTCTCAGCATGGGCTGATAAATTAAAGAGCAGAAATACCGTTTACAAGGTAATCTTTATTATTTCAATTGCATTAACAGGTGCAACACTTTTCACCGGTGGTATTACAAGCAGCATTGTATGGCTTGTTATTCCGTTACTTCTTATGGTTAATGCAGGATACGGTGGAGGTTTCTCTAACGTTCCTACACTTTTATCCGATAATTACGGAATGAAGAAAATCAGCCAGATTCACGGCCTTGTATTATCTGCATGGGCGTTTGCAGGTTTGACAGGTAACCAGCTTGCAAACTTCATCGTTCAGAAAACCGGCAAACCGGAATTGATTGATGGTAATTTAGTTAACCCTACAGGATACCAGAACGTATTATATGTTACTTTAGCTCTGTATGTAGTAGCTCTTATTATCAGCTACGTTCTTGTAGGAAATAAAAAAGAAAAAGTAGAAGATTAATATTAATTAAATACATATATTTTTCGGGAAGAAACTTTAACAGGTTTCTTCCTTTTTTTGAAAAATAGGAAAATGCCAGAAAGTGGTGTGGAAGCGCAAGTTGCTGAACTTGCGTTTTTTTTGTTCTCTTTTTGGAATTATTTTTTACATTCTTACCAATACTAATGTTGCTGTTTATAAAATGAAAGGATTTATAAGTTATGAAAAAAAGAGTATTACCACTTGTCCTGTGCTTTGTATTGTTATGTATGGTACTTACGGGATGCGGAAAAAAAGACAAAAATGATTCACAGACACAGGATAACGGACAAAATCAGAACAATAATAATGCAGAAATTGCAAAAGTAAATTTAACGGTATGGTCTCCGGCGGAAGATCAATCAGCAGAGCAGGGTAGATGGCTTCAGACTATGTGTGAAGAGTTTAATGAGGCTCATCCGGAATGGGATATTACGTTCAGATATGGTGTATGCCCGGAAGGCGAAGCTAAAAATACGGTTACACAGGATGTAGAGGGGGCGGCAGATGTATATATGTTTTCTAACGATAATCTTCCGGCACTTGTATCTGCCAATGCTATTTCAAGACTCGGAGGAGAAACGGCAGACTACGTTTCCCAGACAAATGCAGAGGCTATTGTAGATTCCGTTTCATATAACGGAAATATATACGGCGTACCTTTTACAACCAATACATGGTTTATGTATTATGACACAGAAAAGTTCAGTGAAGAAGAGGCGTCTAATCTTGATGCCATGCTAAATAAAGCTAAAGTTGCCTTTCCACTTACCAATTCATGGTATCTTGCTTCTTTTTATGTGGCAAACGGATGTACATTTTTTGAAGACGGAACTAACGGTGAAGCAGGAATTGATTTTACGGGCGACAAAGCACTTGCAGTTACGGAGTATCTTGTAAAACTTGCATCTAACAAGAATTTTGTTAATGATGCTTCCGGTGAAGGACTTGCGGGATTAAGGGATGGTTCAATATCCGCAATGTTTTCAGGTTCATGGGATTACGTTGCGGTTAAAGAAGCCTTAGGCGACAGATTTGGTGCAAAAGAATTACCTACGATTACTATAAACGGGGAACAAAAGCAGCTTATGTCATTTGCCGGTTCTAAAGCAATTGCGGTTAATCCTACGAGCAAAAATCTTCAGGTAGCGGTAGCACTGGCTAAGTATTTGGGCGGACCTAAGGCGCAACTTTCCCATTATGAGTTGAGAGGTATCGTGCCGTGCAATAATGAATTGCTTATGGATCCTGAAATTACGTCGGATGCATTGGTGGTTGCCCAGAACACGACCTTTAACAAAACCTCCATTATTCAGCCGTTTGTGGATGAAATGGGGAATTACTGGGTAGCGGCAGATAATTTTGGAAAATCAATTGTTAATGGGGAAGTTACCCTGAAGAATGCAAAAGCAAAAACAGAAGCCTTTAATGAGTCGGTTAACAGCAGTGGTATCTAATATTAGAAAATCGTATTTGTGGTGCCGTACGTCTTGGTATGGCACCGCCTATACAGGAGGTTGTAAATGAAGGACAGAAAAACAGGGATAGGGACTAAATTGTCATTCTTAATTATGGGGTTAGGTAATGTTATACATGGACAATACGGAAAGGGTATTCTCTTTTTTGCTGTTGAAGTTGCATATGTGTGGTTTATGTTGACTGCCGGTATAAATTGCCTTGCCATGCTTCCTTCGCTTGGAGACAGAAAACAGGAAGAAATTTGGAATGAAGCTTTGGGCATCTATGAGTATAAGCAGGGAGATAATTCCTTGTTAATACTTCTGTTCGGTATTGCAACCATATTTTTAAGCATTGCATTTGTTCTTACATGGGTTGCTTCCGTTAAAAGTGCCATTAAGGTGGAAAAATGTGCAAGAAACAATGGAAAAATAATGACATTCAGAGAAGATATACGTTCTCTGTTTGATACTAATTTGCATAAATTGTTACTTACCGTGCCGGTTTTGGGGATTGTGCTCTTTACAATAGTACCGCTTGTGTTCATGATCAGCATGGCATTTACCAGTTACAGTAAGATAGGAGATCAACTGGTACTATTTGATTGGGTGGGCTTAAAAAATTTTGGTGTTGTTTTAAATTTTGGCGGTATAACGGGACAAACCTTCTGGTCGGTGCTTGGATGGACTATTGTTTGGGCAATTTTTGCTACATTCTCCAATTACTTATTAGGGATGATACTTGCGTTAATCATTAATAGGAAAGGAACAAGGCTTAAGGGACTTTGGAGATTTTGCTTTGTACTGACTATTGCTATTCCACAGTTTGTGTCGCTCCTTGTAATGCGCATTATGCTTTCGGAAGACGGAGCTTTTAATATGCTCTTACGTTACTGGGGATTTATTTCAGAGGGAGAGGCCTTGCCGTTTCTTACAAAAGCCATGTGGGCAAGAATAACGGTGCTTATAGTTAACTTATGGGTGGGAATTCCTTATACCATTCTTCAGGTAACGGGCATTCTTCAGAATATCCCCGGAGAATTGTATGAGTCTGCTAAGGTTGACGGGGCAAGTCCGGTGAAAACTTTTATGAAGATTACGTTGCCGTATATGCTATTTGTGACAACCCCTTACCTAATTACTTCTTTTACGGGAAATATTAACAACTTTAATATGATATATCTTCTTACCGGCGGTGGACCGACACCGGTGGAAAGAACGGCGGGTAAGACGGATTTGCTGGTGACCTGGCTTTATAAACTGACGATTGACAGGAATTACTATAATATCGGTGCGGTTATCGGTATTATGACCTTTGTAATTCTTGCCATAGTATCACTGGTTACCTATAGAAATACAAAGTCATACAAAAACGAGGAGGGCTTCCAATGAGTGTTGCTGCAAGAGAAAAGAAAACGGTTTCTGCCAAACTTAAAAAGAGAATTACCAATACAGTGGTGCATGTTTTTTTGACAATCTTATCTCTTGTCTGGTTATTTCCTATCTTTTGGGTAATTATGACAAGTTTAAGAAAAGAAAGAGGATCCTTTACACGTTATTTTTTCCCGAAGGACATCACTTTTGATAATTATATAAAATTATTTACGGACAGAAATATTCTGGACTTTCCCCAAATGTTTTTAAATACTATTATTGTAGCGGTTTTCTCCTGTATTCTTACTACGTTTATTGTGCTTGCAGTTGCATACTGTATGTCGCGGCTTCGTTACAAGGCACGTAAACCCTTCATGAATATTGCCATTATTTTGGGCCTTTTTCCCGGATTTATGTCGATGTTTGCGGTTTACTATATATTGAAAACCTTAGGTTTGTCTGAGGGAGCAATGATTCGTGTTGCACTGATTCTGGTGTACTCAGCAGGAGCAGGTACCGGGTTTTACGTTGCCAAAGGTTTTTTTGATACGATTCCTAAAACACTGGATGAAGCAGCTTTTCTTGATGGTGCAACCAAATGGACCGTCTTTACAAGAATTATTATGCCTTTAAGCCGCCCGATTGCTATTTATACCATTATTACGTCCTTTATTGCGCCGTGGCTTGACTTTATTTTTGTCAGGGTTATTTGTCGTGCCAATGCGGAGTATTATACGGTATCGCTTGGTATGTGGCGTATGCTTGAAAAAGAATATATCGATGCCTGGTTTACTTCATTCTGTGCAGCGGCGGTTTGCGTGTCCATTCCGATAGCTACTTTGTTTATTATTGTGCAGCGTTTTTATGTGGAAGGAATGTCAAGCGGAGCAGTCAAAGGATAGAATTATAACAATATATTGATTTATTTTGTGGTATTGGATAATTGTAATTGTATACACAGAAAGCAATATTGTTACAAATCTGCTAAAAATTCGTCATTTTCGGCAAATTTTAAGAAAAAATTAAATATAAATTGATAAAATTAGACAAACATGTTAATATATATCCAATAGATGTTGTCAAAAAAACAGAAGCATTTATAAAAATATATTAACGGAGGATGAAGGCATGAAAAAAATGAAGCTTGCTACAAAAATTTGTTTAATTACAATTGTTGCTTTAGCAATCGGATTGGTGCTCGTGTGGAGAATAACCGATTCTCAGGTATCAGAATCCATGAAGAAAACAGTTATTCAGAAAATGGATGACTCAGTAGCAACAAGACTTGAAATCGTATTGGGATATGTTGATAAAGCGGAAGCGTATCTTTCAGCATATGCTCAGGAACCTAGTTTGAAGGAATTCTTACATGATCAGGGTAATGCAGATCTTGCAGCCAGAGTACAGGAGTATACAAAAGCATATGCATCTGTAAACGCAGACCTTGAAAACGTATACCTTGCAAGTTACGGTTCAACCGTATTAGCATCGTTTGTTGAACCGGTTATCGGTGTTACCTTACGTTCGGGTGATGCGCTGAAGGAACTTCAGGGACAGGTATTTGCTACAAAGGGAATTTATAATATCGGTATTATGGCATCTCCATCAACAGGAAATCAGGTAGTTTCACTTTACTATCCGATTTATGACGGAAATGAGAAAATCGGTTATGCCGGTGGTGCTATTTATGCAGAAAGCTTAAGAAATACGCTGAACAGTCTTTCTGGTGATGATGAAACAGGCGTTTCTTATATGTTAGTAGATACCAATGCTAAGACATATATTTTCTGTGAAAACGATGAATTAATCGGAACCGTAATCGAAGACGAAAAAGTACTTAACATTATTGACGCAGCAGTAGCTGTTGAATCAGGTATTAGTACATATGAAAAAGGAAATACACTTGCCGTTACAGATTATGTAGCAGACAGAAACTGGGTATTCCTTGCATTAACAGATACTGATGTTGCATTTGCTTCTGTATCTAAGTTATCAATGGTATTAGCATTGATTTGTTTATCAGTATTAGTAATTGTTTCAGTAATTATCTTCATTGCTGTTAAACTTATTTCTAAAGACCTTACTAAGGTTGGTAACATTATCTCTGATATTGGTACACTTAACCTTACCAGCAAAGATAAACTTGAAGGTTACTTAAAACGTGGTGACGAAGTAGGAATTATTGCGAATGCAACAAATCATCTTGCAGAATCTATTTCTAACGTAATTATTAACCTTAAGAAAGAAAGCCAGGATTTGTACGATACATCACAGGCAATGCTTGATAACTCTAAAGTTACTATTGACTCCATTAAGGGTGTTGAGAAAGCTATCCAGGAAATCGCAGGTGGTGCTAACGAGCAGGCATCTGAAACACAGAAGGCTTCTGCAAGCGTTGTACATATCGGTGGTATGATTGAAGCTTCAACCGGTAAGTCCGCAGAACTTAACGATATCGCAGCTAACATCCAGACAGCTAGTGGTGAAGTAGTTGAAACTCTTAAGATCTTAATTGATATTAATGAGAAAGCTAAGGATGCTATCGAAGAGATTAATAAGCAGACAAATTCTACAAATGAATCTGTATTAAGAATTAAAGATGCAGCTGAACTTATTACATCAATCGCAGAAGAAACTAACCTCTTATCACTTAACGCTTCTATCGAAGCTGCAAGAGCCGGTGAGCAGGGTCGTGGATTCGCAGTTGTTGCTAACCAGATTCAGAAACTTGCTGAACAGTCTAACAAGTCTGCGCAGCAGATTGACCAGATTATCAGTGTTCTTATTGCTGATTCTTCACAGGCTGTTAACATCATGAATGATGTTAAGGTTATCATGGAAGAGAAGAGTAAACACCTCATCTCTACAGAAAAACAGTTCGATGAAGTTAATAAGGGAATTGATGAAACACGTATGGGTGTTGTTACAATTAACGGAACCATCGATGACATGGATAAGGAAAGAATCAACGTTGTTGATGTTGTTCAGAACCTTACCGCAATTGCTGAAGAAAATGCAGCAAGTACAGAAGAGACATTGGCTTCTACTGAAATCGTAAGTAACATGATGGATGAGATGTCTAATATCGCAATTAAGTTGTCTGAGATTTCAAGCGAAATCGAGAAGAGTATTGATGACTTTATCATTTAATAAATGCTTCATATAAAGTGACAACAAGTAATACAAAATCTCTGCTAGATATCTAGCAGAGATTTTGCATTTTCATAAAGTATTTTGTTTTTTGTATCTTCACTTAGCGGCATACCCGAAAGTATATTTACATATTGGCTTTGATCGCCCCAAGGGGAATCGGTTGCAAAGAGAATACGCTTAGCACCGTGGTTATTAATTATGCGTAATAATTGTTCTTCCTTAATAATTCCTAATGAATATGAAGTATCAAAATATACGTTTTTTCCAACCAGGTACTTTTCTACGTCGTCCCATTCCTTAAAACCTCCGGTATGTGCCAGTACGAGTTTTTCCGGCTTAACATCTTTTATCACTTCGTCAGCCATCCTTGGTGTACAGTGTATGGGATCACCAAAACCGATATCGTAGCCTGCATGTACCGATATAATCAAATCAAGCTCCGTTGCATAGGCAATAATGTTTTTGTATTTTATATCGTTGAAATAAGTGTTTTGATAGTCGGGGTGTAACTTAATTCCTTTTATACCCATCCTTTTGATTTCGCGAAGCTCTTCTTTATAGTTAGGACTGTCAGGATGAATGCCTCCAAAAGAAATAATCCGGTTAGGGTAATTTACATTTAAAGAAACGGCATTTGTTAGAATTTTATCGAATTGCTTAGGATTTGTTACTACCGGTAATATTACTGAAATATCTACGGAGGCCTTATCCATACTCTTAATAAGGTCGGTTATTAATCCGTTTGTGCATGCTTTTATGTCTGCCATGTTTTCCAGTTTTTCAATCGTGGAGGCAGCAATTTTTTCAGGAAAAACATGTGTGTGGAAATCAATAATCATGTTTATAATCCTTTCCATTTTTGTATATCATTAGTATGAATGTTGAATAAAAATAATATGTATGTATTTTGCGCAGAAAATGGCAAGTAACTCAAGTTACTTGCCATAAATTATACTTATATTACAGATTGTAAGCGTACTGCGGATCCAGCATTTCAAAGCCTTTCTCTGTTAATACGGAAAGTGCTTTGTCATTATCATTTGTCTTTATGATAATGGAAGCGTTATCCATACCTGAGGTAAATGCATACATATATTCAATGTTAAGCTCTTGAACACTCAGTTCTTTTGTGATTGTATGAAGCGTTCCGAAGCTGTGTGGAATTTTAACGGCCACTACATTGGTGAGCATGGCTGAGAAACCATTTTCTTTTAAAATTTGTTTTCCTTTGTCCGGGTCTGATACAATCATTCTCAGAAGTCCGTATTCGCTTGTGTCTGCAAGAGAAATGCATACAATATTAATGCCATTTGCTGCAAGGGTTTCAGTAACCTTTTCAAGACGGCCTTCACGGTTTTCAATAAAAATAGATAATTGTTTAAGAAACATAGCACCCTCCTTTAGACTAATTTACGTTTGTCAATAACGCGTTTTGCTTTTCCTTCACTTCTCTCTAAGGTTCTTGGTTCTACCAGCTTAACCTTAGCGGCGATTTGAAGTGCACTCTGCAGTGCGTGAGCAATTTTCTTAGTTAAGTTTTCAAGTACTTTGACTTCGTCGGTGTAGAACTGTTCTTGTACTTCCACCTGAACTTCAAGTGTGTCAAGATTGTTAACACGGTCTACAATCATAAGATAGTTAGGTGTTACTTCAGGAAGTTCAAGTAAAGCGGCTTCTACCTGTGATGGGAATACGTTAACGCCACGGATAATAAGCATATCATCAGAACGTCCTTTGAAACGGGAGATTCTAGGTAATGTTCTTCCGCATTCGCAGGTTGAATGATCGATGCTTGTTAAGTCTTTGGTACGATAACGGAGAAGTGGCATACCTTCTTTGGTTAAGGTAGTAAATACAAGCTCTCCGGTAACGTTATCGGCTACCGGTAATAATGTATCCGGATCGACAATTTCAGGATAGAAATGATCATCGTATACATGTAAGCCTTTATGGAACTGACAGTCAGCAGCAACACCCGGGCCACATATTTCGCTTAAGCCGTAAATGTCGTATGCTTTAATGCGAAGTTTTTCTTCAATCTGAAGTCTCATGTTTTCGGTCCATGGTTCTGCACCACAGATTGCTGCCTTAAGTTTAAGGTGGTCAAGGCACTTCATTTCATCAATTACTTCTGCAATATGTAACAAATAAGATGGTGTACATGCAATAGCGGTTACCCCGAAATCTTCCATCATGGTAACCAACCTTTTGGTATTACCGGTAGATTGCGGAACTACGGTTGCACCAAGGTTTTCAACACCGTAATGGAGTCCAAGGCCTCCGGTGAAAAGACCGTAGCCGTATGCAACCTGTACGTGGTCTTCTTTTGTGATGCCGGTCATGGCAAGTACACGTGCTACACATTCCTGCCAAAGTTCAATATCTTTTCTTGTGTAAGCAACAACGGTTGCTTTTCCGGTAGTACCGCTGGAAGCGTGTACACGGACGATTTCAGACTGAGGGACAGCAAGCAGACCGAATGGATAGTTGTCTCTTAAGTCATCCTTAGTTGTGTAAGGAAGTTTGGTTATGTCTTCGATCGAACGGATATCGCCCGGTTCCAAGCCAAGCTCCTGCATTTTTTTGCGATAGAATTCTACGTTGTGATATACCCGGTCAACGAGCTTGACAAGCCGCTTGCTTTGCATGTTGGCCATTTCATCACGACTCATACATTCACGTGATTCATTCCAAATCATTTTTTGTCCTCCTGCCTTGATGGCGTATAAATATAATAATTATAATTCAAAACCTACTTCAAAGGCTTTTTTATTCATTTCAACAGTTTTTGCAGGAACAGTATTTTCGATTACTTTAAGCCAGTCTTCTTTTTTGAAATTCATATGCTTTGCTGCAACACCGATAATGATTGTGTTAAATACTTTGGAATTACCGAGTTTTTTAGCTTCTGCCATGGCGTCTACGGCTACCACTTTATGTTTTGCACTTAATGTATCGATAATGTTTTCCGGATATTTGCTGGCACCGGTTACAACTGTAATAGGATCGATGCGCTGGTCGTTAACGATGAGTACGCCGTCCTTTTTAAGGAAATGTGCATAACGCATAGCTTCAAGTCTTTCAAAAGCTATAAGTACGTCTGCCTGACCTTCTTCTACGATTGGCTCTGCAACCTGTTCGCCGTAACGGACGAAGGTTACAACGCTACCGCCACGCTGTGCCATACCGTGTACCTCTGAAAGTTTTACATCATAGCCGGCTGTGGTAATAATGCCACCCAAAACACGGCTTGTAAGTAAGGTTCCCTGTCCGCCTACGCCGACAATCATAATATTTTTTGTAGTCATCTTACTTACACCTCCTTCTGTTCAATGGCACCGAATTTACATCTCTGCATACAGAGACCACATCCGTTACACATAGTATCGTCTATTACAATGTTTCCTTCATCATTTTTAGTGATGGCAGGGCATCCCGGTACGAGACACATGCCGCACTTCTTACAATTATCAGGAATCATTACGCATTTTTTAGTAGATATATTTGTCTTCAAAAGTGCACAAGGTGCTTTTGTGATGATGACACTTACTTCATCACGTGCCACTTCTCTTTTTACTACTTCCTCAAGCTTTGCGGTATCAAAAGCATCTACTTCGTATACGTGCTCAATACCGAGTGCTTTACAAAGGTTAAATATATTGATGGCATAAACTGTCTCGCCCATAAGGGTTTTTCCGGTTGCAGCATGATCCTGATGACCTGTCATACCTGTAGTAGAATTGTCAAGAATCATTACCGTTCCTGTACCCTGGTTATATACCATGTTCATAAGAGAGTTTACACCGGTATGCAAGAAAGTTGAATCGCCGATAACGGCAACCCAATTCTTGATATATTCCTTACCTTTTGCTTTTTCCATACCGTGTAGGGTTGATATACTTGCACCCATACAAACGGTGGTATCTACAACGTTAAGAGGAGCTACGGCACCTAATGTATAACAACCGATATCACCGGCACCATGAATGTTAAGCTTTTTAAGTACTGAATAAACACTTCTGTGCGGACAACCCGGACAGAGAATAGGAGGTCTTGCCGGTACTTCGTAAGGCGTATCAATTTCAACTTCCTCTTTAAGAATGGCTTTTCTAATCATATTGGCGCTGTATTCGCCCTGCACTGTAAAGATTTCTTTACCGATAGCCTTAATGCCCCATGATTTAACCTGTTCCTCGATTAACGGTTCAAGTTCTTCCACAACGTAAAGCGTATCTACTTTTTTAGCAAAATCTTCAATCATTTTCTTGGGAAGCGGCTGTACCATACCAAGCTTTAACACAGAAGCATTAGGAAGAGCTTCTTTTACATACTGGTAAGGGATACCGCTTGTAATGACACCGATTTTTGTATCATTCATTTCGACACGGTTAACCGGCATATTTTCGCCGTCTTCAGCCATGCGTTTTAAACGTTCTTCAACAAAAAGATGACGAAGCTTTGCATTACCCGGCATCATTACATATTTCTTGGGGTCTCTTTCGTATGGTTTATCTTCAATTTCTACACGGTCGCATAATTCTACAACACCTTGTGAATGTGCAAGACGGGTAGTGGTGCGTAACATGACCGGTGTGTCATATTTTTCGCTTATTTCAAAAGCATATTTCATAAAGTCTTTGGCTTCTTGTGAATCAGAAGGCTCAAGGACAGGAAGCTGTGCGGTTCTTGCTACACATCTTGAGTCCTGCTCATTCTGTGAAGAATAAAGACCCGGGTCGTCGGCAGCTACCAGTACAAGACCGCCGTTTACGCCGATATATGATACGGTAAAAAGCGGGTCGCTGGCAACATTGACACCAACGTGCTTCATAGATGCCATACTTCTTACGCCACTGATGGATGCTCCTATTGCAACTTCCATGGCAACTTTTTCGTTAGGTGACCATTCCGCATAGATTTCAGGATATTTAATAATATTTTCACTAATCTCGGTACTAGGTGTTCCCGGATAAGCAGCAGACACTTTGACGCCTGCCTCATACGCTCCGCGGGCAATTGCTTCATTACCCAGCATTATTTTCTTTTCACTCATTTGTTTCCTCCAATTGTTTCAAACTGCAAACAGCAATACCATTATAGCATAACTAAATACAATAAAAACAGATGTAAAATGCATTTTTTAATAAATCTTTCATTTAGTTTTCACAAACTATATGTTGCTTTTCATTTTTTCACAATCTATAATGAAATGGTATATTGTCAATAATAAATATAGGTTACCATCTGCATGAATTTGGGCAGATAACAATATATTTCAGAAAGCTTAGGATTGAGAGAAAACGTAATGGATAATAACCTGAATAATTACAATAATAATCAAGATTCCAACCGGAATAGTGATAATGGAAACAATAATGGGAACGGGAACCGGAATCAGGGTAATGCACCTAAAAAGCAGAATTTACTGCTTCTTCTTGTTGCCATTCTGATGACGCTTCTTGCTGTGAGCTATTTGATGAAGCTTATGAACGGTTCTTCTGCAAAGGAGATAACCTATAATGAGTTCATTGCCATGCTTGATAAAGGGGAAGTGGAGAAAATTGAGATTGCAGATGACCAGATTAATATTTTCCCGAAAACAGAAGAGGGCGGATATAAATCAGGCATCGTTTATTTTACGGGTAAAGCTGAGGAAAATTCCGAGATAACGGCACGTGTGCTTGCTGCTAATCCGGATATCCAGGTAGAAAAAGTTATACCGGATAAGACCAACTGGCTTTTAAGTATCATTGTTACCTATGTGGTACCTATTTTACTGTTTTGGTTATTGTTAAGTTTCCTGTTTAGAAGAATTTCAAAAAGTAGTGGCGGTATTATGGGCGTGGGTAAGTCAAATGCCAAGGTGTACGGACAGAAGGAGACCGGTGTAACCTTTGCAGATGTTGCCGGAGAGGATGAAGCTAAAGAGTCTCTTGTTGAAGTGGTTGATTTCCTTCATAATCCGGAGAAGTATGCTAAAATTGGTGCAAGACTCCCTAAGGGAGCGCTCCTTGTAGGACCTCCGGGAACCGGTAAGACCTTACTTGCCAAAGCGGTTGCGGGAGAAGCGCATGTTCCGTTTTTCTCTTTGGCCGGTTCTGATTTTATTGAGCTTTATGTCGGTGTAGGTGCTTCCCGTGTCCGTGATTTGTTTAAGGAAGCAGAAAAGAATGCACCGTGTATTATTTTTATTGATGAAATTGATGCGATAGGAAGAAGCCGTGATTCTAAGTACGGTGGCGGTAATGAAGAGCGTGAGCAGACACTTAACCAGCTGTTATCAGAGATGGATGGTTTTGACGGCAAGAAAGGAATTATAATCCTTGCGGCGACAAACCGACCGGAAATTCTTGATAAAGCATTGCTTCGTCCGGGCCGTTTTGACAGAAGAATTATTGTTGATAAACCTGACCTTAAAGGACGTGTGGATATTCTTAAAGTACATTCTAAGAATGTGCTTATGGATGAAAGTGTTAATCTGGAAGAAATTGCACTGGCAACCAGCGGGGCAGTGGGTTCCGATCTTGCGAATATGATTAATGAGGCGGCAATCAATGCCGTTAAGTCCGGAAGACAGTTTGTATCCCAGGCAGATTTGTTTAATGCGGTTGAGGTAGTCCTTGTCGGAAAAGAGAAGAAAGACCGTGTTATGAGTAAAGAAGAACGCAGGATTGTGTCTTATCACGAGGTAGGTCATGCTTTGATCAGTGCTTTGCAGAAAAATTCAGAGCCGGTACAGAAAATTACAATTGTACCACGTACCATGGGTGCTTTGGGATATGTTATGCATGTGCCGGAAGAAGAAAAATATCTTAATACGGAAGCAGAATTAAGGGATATGTTAGTTGGGTATCTCGGCGGACGTGCGGCGGAAGAAATTGTGTTTGATACGGTAACGACCGGCGCGGCAAATGATATCGAGAAAGCAACTGAGATTGCAAGAAGCATGGTTACCCAGTACGGTATGAGCAAGAAATTCGGACTTATGGGACTTGAAACCGTAGAAAGCCGTTATCTTGACGGACGTGCGGCACTTAACTGTTCTGACGTTACGGCAGCAGATATTGATACGGAAGTCATGGAGATATTAAAGGAAAGCTATGCAGAAGCGAAGAGGCTGCTTTCAGAAAACCGTGATGTTATGGATAAGCTTGCTGATTTCCTTATTGAGAAAGAGACTATCACAGGTAAGGAGTTTATGAGTATTTTCCGTAAGGAAAAGGGATTGCCTGAACCGGAAGAGGAGCATAAAGAGGAAGAAGGTAAGGAAGCAGACGTAAACGATACAATCAAGGAAGCAGAACCTGTAAAGCAAGAAACTGTGCAGGAAACAGAAAACAGAAGCTTTGAAGAAGTAGTGAGTCAGGTTATGAAAGAGGATGAAACTTCTTCCAAGGATGAAATTTCTTCTAAGGGTGACATTTCTTCCAAGGATGAAATGTCAGATCTTTTAAAGAACCGTGTATACAGAAGAGATGATAGTAATAAATAGTGGCTGGAGATATATTTAAAAGACTTGAGAGAATATCCCAAGTCTTTTATGGTTATTATGAAAGAGGTGCGTTATGGCGTTTGATTTTAATGAAGAATTAAAAAAATTGCCCCATAAACCGGGTGTTTATATTATGCGTGATGCAAACGACAGCATAATTTATGTCGGAAAAGCCATTGACCTTAATAAACGCGTGCATTCGTATTTTAGGGTAAGCACTAAAAAGACGGCGAAGATAGCTAAGATGGTTACGCTGATAGCACGGTTTGAATATATTATTACGGATTCCGAATTGGAGGCATTGGTGCTCGAGAATAATCTTATTAAAGAGAATTCCCCGCGCTATAATACGATGCTTAAGGATGATAAAACATATCCGTATATCAAGGTAACCGTGGGTGAAGCCTATCCCCGTATCTTGTTTTCACGCACCATGAAGAAAGATAAATCCAGATATTTTGGCCCTTATACAAGTGCAGCGGCGGTTAAGGATACCATAGAACTTTTAAACGGTATGTACTGTCTTAGAACTTGTAACAGAAATCTCCCCAAAGATATTGGCAAAGAAAGACCGTGCCTGAACTATCAGATTAAAAAATGTATGGCACCATGCCAGGGATGTATATCGGAAGAGGATTACCGTAAAAATATAGAGGAAGCATTGGAGTTTTTGAACGGTAATTATAATAATGTCATAAAAGGCTTAGAAGCTAAAATGATGACAGCCAGTGAAAATATGGAATTTGAAGAAGCCATCCGTTACCGTGATTTGTTGCAAAGTGTGCGTGCGATAGCGCAAAAGCAGAAAATTACGGATTATGAAGGCGAAGATAAAGATGTTATTGCGCTTGCCAGAGATAAGCAGGATGTGGTTGTCCAGGTGTTTTTTGTGCGTGGGGGCCGGTTGATTGGCAGGGAACATTTTCATATGGACCATGTGCTGGATGAAACAAATGAGCAGATTCTATCAAGCTTTGTTAAACAGTTTTATGCGGGGACACCTGTGATTCCTAAGGAATTGATGTTGCAGTATGAGATAGAAGACGCTGAATTAATTGAAAACTGGCTGACTGCTAAAAAGAATGCGAGGGTATATATCCGTAATCCTAAAATAGGAATGAAGGAAAAACTGGTAAGTCTTGCAGCGAGAAATGCCCAACTTGTACTTAATCAGGATCTTGATAAAATACGCCGTGAAGAAGATAGGACGTCAGGGGCGGTAAGAGAAATTGCTGCACTCATCGGCTTGGAAAATATTAAAAGAATTGAAGCCTTTGATATTTCCAATATCAGCGGATTTCAAAATGTCGGTTCCATGGTTGTGTTTGAAAATGGTAAGCCAAAGCGTTCGGATTACCGTAAGTTTAGAATAAAATCAGTGGACGGTCCGGATGACTACGCATGTATGCATGAAGTTTTAACAAGACGCATAACCCATGGACTTGAAGAACGAAATAAAGCACGGGAAAATAAAGAAGAGTCGTACGATAGTTTTACAAAACTCCCGGACTTGTTGCTTATGGATGGTGGTCGTGGGCAAGTTAATATCGCGTTAAAAGTGTTAGATGAATTAAAGGTGTCGATACCTGTATGCGGTATGGTAAAGGATGATAACCACAGAACCCGCGGTTTATACTATAATAATGAGGAAATAGCTATAAGCAAAGATTCTGAAGGTTTTAAATTGATTACCCGTATTCAGGACGAAGCCCACCGCTTTGCCATTGAATTCCACCGTTCTCTGCGTTCGAAAGCGCAGATACATTCCGTGCTGGATGATATACCGGGAGTGGGAAGTACCAGAAAAAAAGCATTAATGCGGCACTTTGGCTCAATAGAATTATTGAAGGAAGCATCTGCAGATGAAATAGCCGAAATTCCGGAAATTCCTCTTAATGTAGCGGAAGGAATATATTCTTTTTTTCATAAAAACAAAGACAATGCGATGTAGTTGTGATAGTATATAAATACTGAAAGTCGTGTATTGGGAGAGTTTAGAATAACATGAAAGAAAAACTGAAACTTATTATTCCATCGGTGGTTGCTTCAATGATTGCTACCATATGCCTATGGGTTGTTTATAAAGAAACAGGAAAACTTAAGGCGGAATGGTGGAAACCAGTATCAGAAAATTCCTGTTTTGTCCCAACTGTGTACACCGGTACTGGTGTTCCTTCTGTTATGTAAAAACTGCAGTGCCACAGATAGCGAAACAGATAATTTATGTATCATGGATAATACTATATAAAGAGAAGGAGGCATATTATGCCAAGTGTAAAATTAGCAAAAGTTATTGAAAAAATGAAACTTGAAAACATTACCCCGGATATTGATATTACCAAGAATAAGCTGACACAGCCGGATATTAACCGTCCTGCACTTCAGCTTGCCGGTTACTTTGAACACTTTGAAGCAACGAGACTTCAGATAATCGGATTTGTGGAATATACCTATATGCAGGGTATGAGCGATGAACGAAAAAGAGAAGTTTATAAAAATCTTTTGCAGCATACGATTCCGGCTATTGTTTTTTGCCGTGAACTTACTCCGGATCCAATATTTATGGAAATTGCCATGGCAAATAAAGTGCCGGTATTAATGACTAAAAAATCTACATCATCATTTATGGCTGAAATAATCCGTTGGCTGAATGTACAGCTTGCTCCGTGTATTTCCGTGCATGGTGTATTGGTGGATGTATTTGGTGAAGGTGTGCTTATTACCGGCGAGAGTGGTATCGGTAAGAGTGAAGCCGCATTGGAGCTTATTAAAAGAGGACATCGTCTTGTAACGGATGATGTCGTTGAAATCAGAAAAGTAAGTGATGATACATTAATCGGTTCTGCGCCGGATATTACAAAACACTTTATTGAACTACGCGGTATCGGTATTGTGGATGTGAAGACACTGTTCGGTGTATCCAGTGTAAAAGATACGCAATCTATTGATCTTGTCATAAAATTAGAGGATTGGAATAAAGATAAAGAGTATGACAGACTTGGTTTGGAAGAAACCTATACGGAATATCTTGGTAATAAAGTAGTATGCCACAGTATCCCGATAAGACCGGGTAGAAACCTTGCGGTTATCTGTGAATCAGCAGCCGTTAACCATCGTCAGAAGAAGATGGGTTACAATGCAGCACAGGAATTATATCAGCGTGTGCAGAATTCTCTTGCGAGAAGAAGGGAAGAAGAGGATGAGTAAGTACTGTTTTGGTGTTGACGTAGGAGGAACAACAGTTAAGCTCGGCTTATTTACTGTTGACGGAACAGTTCTTGATAAATGGGAAATCGTTACCCGTAAGGAAGATGGCGGCAAGTATATTCTTAGCGACATTGCTTCTGCCATCCATGAGAAATTACAGGAAAAAAATATTAGTAAGCAGGAGTGTGCCGGTGTCGGAATCGGGGTTCCGGGACCGGTGGATGCTGACGGAATCGTCCATAAAGCAGCTAATCTGGGCTGGGGCGAATTTGAAGTTGAAAGAACATTGTCGGAAATGCTGGAACTTAAGGTACGTGCAGGCAACGATGCGAATGTGGCGGCTTTAGGAGAGATGTGGAAAGGCGGAGGCAAGGGACGCAAGAATCTTGTGGCAGTTACACTCGGGACCGGTGTCGGTGGTGGCATTATTGTGAATGGTGAGATTCTTACAGGAGCAACGGGTGCCGGAGGCGAAATCGGTCATATCCATATAGAAGATGAAGAAACGGAATGCTGCGGTTGCGGTAACCAAGGATGTCTTGAGCAGTATTCGTCGGCAACCGGACTTACAAGGCTTGCTAAGAACAAACTTAAAGTAAATACACAGGAAACGGTATTGCGGTCGGGAGAACTTACGGCAAAAGCTATTTTTGATGCGGTAAAAGAAGGCGATGCGGTTGCGGTTGAAATCGTTGAACAATTTGCTAAATACTTGGGAAAGGCACTGGCGATAATTGCAAGTGTAGTTAATCCGGAGATTTTTGTTATTGGCGGTGGTGTGTCGAAAACCGGAAATATCCTGATTGATTATGTAAAAAGGTATTATGAAATATATGCTTTCCATGGAAGCAAAAATGCAGTATTTGCACTGGCGGTATTAGGAAATGATGCCGGTATATATGGTGCGGCTAAATTAGTTATAGAAGAATAGGTGATAAGGTTGAACGAAGCATTTCTCCGATATCTGACAGAGTTTATTGATGAAAAAAATATATTGCCGGATGAGCCAATGGCTAAGCACACAACATTCAGAACCGGTGGTAAAGCGGATGCGCTTATCAAAGTATCTGATGTTAAGCAGCTTAAGCAGCTTATTGCGGCACTTAATAAGGTAGAGTATCCTTTTTATATAGTAGGAAACGGAAGTAATATTCTGGTTGGTGATAAAGGGTACGACGGTGTTATTGTAAAAATTGCGCAGGATTTTGACAATATTACAATAGATGGGAACATGGTTACGGCCATGGCAGGTGCAAGAATGTCTGCTGTCGCACAGAAAGCGGCCATGGCATCTCTTTCAGGACTTGAGTTTGCATCAGGAATTCCGGGTACAATCGGCGGTGGCGTAATGATGAACGCGGGCGCTTATGATGGTGAAATGAAGCAGGTGGTAAAGACTGTTTCGGTTTTAGACCGTGAAGGAAATGAATTACACCTTGATAATGAAACGATGGAATTCGGTTATAGGACAAGTGTATTAAAGAGAACGAACCACATTGTGACGGAAGTTGTTTTTGAACTTAAGCCGGGAAACCGGGAAGAGATTATCTCCAAAATGGAAGATTTTAACCAGAGACGAAGAGATAAACAACCGTTAGAATATCCTAGTGCGGGAAGTACTTTTAAAAGACCTGACGGCTATTTTGCCGGTAAGCTTATTATGGATGCAGGACTTGCGGGATACCGTATCGGTGGAGCAAGTGTTTCAAGCAAGCATTGCGGCTTTGTTATCAATGATAAAAATGCAACCAGCTTAGAAATAAAGCAGCTTATAGATTATGTTGCAGATGTAGTGTATGAAAAGGCAGGCGTTAAATTGGAGCCTGAAGTTATTTTTTTGGGAGATTTTTAAATCTTCATGCATAAAGAGGAAGCCTATGAAATTTGTAATTGTAACGGGAATGAGTGGCGGCGGTAAGAGAACCGCATTAAAGATGTTGGAAGATATGGGGTTTTACTGTGTAGATAACCTCCCCATACCATTGTTAGATAAATTTTGTGAATTGATTACCATGCCTGAAAGCGATTTGCAACGGGTAGCGCTTGGTGTGGATGTAAGAACCAGCCAGTCTTTTGAAGAAATGGGTGCTATCCTTGATAAATATAAGCAGGCCGGTTATGTGATGGATATTCTTTTTATGGAAGCAAGTGATAATGTTATCCTGAAAAGATATAAGGAAAGCAGAAGAATGCATCCGCTTTCGCCGGAGGGTAGGGTTTTGGAAGGAATCCGGATGGAAAGAAAAATATTGTCCGATTTAAAAGCAAGGGCGGACTATATAATCGATACCTCTAATGTTCTGACAAGAGAGCTTAAGGCGGAGCTTGATAAAATCTTCATAAAAGATATTAAGTACGATAATCTGATGGTTAATATCATCTCCTTTGGATTTAAAAACGGAATACCGGCTGACGCGGACTTAGTGTTTGATGTACGTTTCTTGCCGAATCCGTTTTATGTAGATGAACTTAAGACCAAGACAGGAAATGATAAAGAAGTGCAGGATTTTGTAATGGGCTTTGAAGAATCCGGTCTTTTTCTGGATAAATTGGTTGATATGATAAAGTTTTTAATTCCCTGTTATGTAAAAGAAGGGAAATATCAATTGTTGATTGCTATAGGCTGTACGGGTGGTAAGCATAGAAGTGTAACTTTGGCAAACGCACTTTACGACAGTCTCAAAGATAAAGGCAACTATGGAGTGAACATAATCCATAGGGATATTTTGGTGGGATAACACAGGAGGATTAAATGTCTTTTTCCGGTGAAGTAAAAGAAGAATTAGGTAAACAAATGAGCCATGCACGCAATTGCCAGATTGCGGAGATGGCAGCATTACTTACATATTGCGGACGTTTGGAGAAGACAAAAGGTAATTTACTTTGCTTGTCTTTTAAAACGGAAAACAGTGACGTTTTAAGAAAATACTTTACATTATTGAGAAAAACATATAATATAGGTACTGATACTTTGGAGGAGGAAGCTTGGAGCAGTGAGCAGAAGGGTTCTTTCTCCGTATTCTTGCGTAATCAAAGTCAGGTTTCTGACATTGTGAAAAGCATAAAATGGGTGGATGCCAATGGTGTAGTGGCAACCGGTACAGACACGGTAAATGAAATGCTGCTGAGGGGAACCGATGCAAAGCGGGCATTTATCCGGGGCGCTTATCTGGCCATAGGTTCCATGAGCGATCCGCAAAAAGGATATCATCTCGAATATGTATGCATTAGTCAAAATCAGGCGGAACAGCTCTGTGCACTATTAAATGGTTTTGAAGTAGATGCAAAAATAGTTCTCAGGAAAAAGTATTACGTGGTCTATATTAAGGAAGGTTCTTCCATTGTGGATCTGCTGAATATTATGGAAGCACATGTAGCACTGATGAATCTTGAAAACTTACGTATTGAAAAAGAGATACGAAATTCTATAAACAGAAGAGTTAATTGTGAAACTGCCAACATTACCAAGACAATCAATGCTTCGGCAAAACAGCTTGAAGATATTGAACTTGTAAGGGACGAGTATGGTTTTGGTAAATTGCCGGACAGTCTGAGCGAAATAGCGAAGATGAGATTGCTTCATCCGGATGCAACGTTAAAAGAACTGGGTGAACTGATGGATCCCCCGGTAGGAAAATCAGGGGTTAATCACAGGTTGAGAAAGCTTAGCGAAATTGCACAGATGGTTCGTGATGGCAGTAAAAAGGAGGAGTAAGGAATATGATGAAACAGACAACTACAATCCGCTTGAAAAATGGATTGGAGGCAAGACCGGTAGCAATGTTAGTTCAGCTTGCAAGTCAATTTGACAGTACGGTTTATTTGCAGACAGAAGGTAAAAGGGTTAATGCAAAAAGTATAATGGGAATGATGAGCTTAGGGCTTAATATGGGTGCAGACGTTGACATTGAAGCAGATGGTGTTGATGAAGCGGACGCAGTTAATAAACTTGTAGCATATTTGAGCGGTACAGAAGCGTAAATTAAGGGTTACTTATGAGAAAGAAGCTACTTTTTATATATAATCAACATGCCGGAAAAGCAAAAATTAAAAATCACCTTGTAGCAATACTTGATATATTTACGAAAGCAGGATATGAAGTGACTGCACGTCCGACACAGTTTGCCGGCGACGCACGGGAAACGGTATGCCGTAAAATAGAAGAGTATGACCTTATTGTGTGTTCCGGTGGTGATGGTACTTTTGATGAAGTGGTTAGTGGTATAGTAGATTCGGGAATACAGGTTCCGCTTGGCTACATTCCTGCCGGAAGTACCAATGATTTTGCTACCAGCTTAAAGTTATCAAAGTCAATGCCTGCGGCAGCGAAAACCGCGGTAAGCGGTAAACGGTTCCTATGTGATTTGGGCCACTTTAACGAAGATATTTTTGTTTATATAGCTGCCTTCGGTCTTTTTACTGACGTGTCTTACGAGACACCGCAGGAAGTCAAAAATGTACTGGGACATCTTGCTTATATTTTGGAAGGCATGAAAAAATTGTCTTCTATACGTTCTTACAAATTGCGTATTGAAGCAGATGGTAAAGTGATTAATGATGAATTTATATATGGAATGATTACCAACTCGACATCTGTCGGTGGATTTAAAATGATAGCCGGTAATTCGGTCAGATTAAATGACGGAAGATTTGAGCTTACTTTGGTTAAGGCACCGAAGAATCCGCTTGATTTGCAAAAAATCATTTCTTCCCTGCTTACGGCAGAATCTGAAACGGATAGTATATGCTGTATTAAGGCAGCAAATATTTTGATTGAATCCGAAGAAGAAATTGCATGGACAATAGATGGTGAGTTTGGGGGTAATCATAAGAAAGTAGAAATATGGAACGAAAAGAAAGGTTTATGTATAAACGTTCCGTAGGATAAATTGATTTAGACTTTAAATAAAAAAAGCCCCTAAAAAGGGAGGATGCCAAGCAACATATGTTGCTTGGCATTTATTATGAAAAAGTTTTTTTAAAATAAATAAATTTGGTTGCTACCGATTTATTTGTTTCTATGAACTTAGTATACATAACAAAAATGTATAATTAATGTTATGTAAATTAACATTGTTTAAAATAAAAATGAACAAAATGTTAACAAAACCCCTCCCGGTGTCGATTTCGCTACATTTTTTCCGGTTCCGGATACTCTGTACCGAAAGTATCTACAGTAACTGTTTTCATAATTTGCGGGGCAACCGGTCTGTCTGCGTAGTCGGTTTTAGTCTCTGCAATCTTATTTACGATATCCATTCCTTCAATAACTTTACCGAATGCAGCATAAGCTCCGTCAAGGTGAGGCGCATTTTTATGCATAATAAAGAACTGGGAACCTGCTGAGTTTGGATGCATACTTCTTGCCATAGAGAGAACACCTTCTGTATGCTTAAGATTATTTGTAAATCCATTGTCTGCAAATTCTCCTTTTATGCTGTATCCCGGGCCGCCCATACCGGAACCTTCAGGACAACCGCCCTGAATCATGAATCCGTTGATGACGCGGTGAAAGATTAAACCGTCATAAAAATTCTTGTTAACAAGGCTGATAAAGTTATTAACAGATGTAGGAGCAATTTCAGGATAAAGCTCAAGCTTAATAACATCATCATTTTCCATTGTAATTGTAACAATAGGGTTCTGTGCCATTTTAATATCTCCTTTATGTTTCATAAATATTTTCAATCAGTTCATTTTAGCATTAAGTTCAATTGTCCGTAAAGGGGGGATTGGCTTATTTTATGAATATGTTATGATTAAAGAGGTGTAAATCTAATAGGATCGGAGTTTATATTATGTGGTTAGAAAGTACGCTTAAGGATATTGTTTTTTATATCATAAATCCTTTTGTGCAAACGCAAGAAGAGCCGGCTTATAGGAAGCTGCTTACAAAGCTTGCGGTTTCGGGATATAAGGTGTTTGAATATAATGAAAATGATACAGATATAGAGCATGATGTGTTTGCAACGTTAATTGTTACGGATGATAACCGTTTTGCAAGGGATTATGTAATGAAAGGGTATGCGGTTTTAGGGTACGATGGCACCGGTTCTTACAGGATTCCGTCAGCAGAGTATGTTTTTGAAAGTATGGTGGAAATGGAACCTGAAGATATTAATGAGGTATATTGCCGGTTAAAATGCATACCAAAATACATACTTGAGACAGAAAGATGCTATGTCCGTGAGATATCTCTAAATGATATACCCCGTTTATATGAAATATATGCAAACCCATCTATAACGAAATATATGGAGCCCTTGTTTGAACGGCAGGAAGATGAACTGGCGTACACGAAAAGTTACATAAAAAACGTATACGGTTTATACGGGTACGGAATGTGGCTGCTTATTGAAAAAGAAAGCAATACGGTTATCGGAAGAATCGGCGTTGAAATGAAGGAAAACCCGTTGGATGAAGGGCTTGCTCATGAGAAATGCCGTGGCGGTGTAGAGATAGGATTTATGATTGCGCAGGAATACCAGGGAAAAGGCTATGCTAAAGAGGCGGTGCGTGCGGTGTTATCCTATTGTAAGCAGCATATCGACACCCCGCTTGTGTATGCTATGGTGGATAGGGATAATGAAGCATCCATAGGCTTGTGCGAACGGTTAGGATTTGTATATAAAGAAACCGTGCCACAGAACGGACGTATTTTTAGTTATTATGAGTATATGAATAATTAGTTGTGGACTATCCAAAAATGTGAGATAATACATAGCGATTGAAATATTACGGTCAAGGATATATTTAAGATGAAAAAATTACTGGTTTATTTGAAAGATTATAAGAAGGAATCTGTGCTGGGCCCGCTTTTTAAACTGCTTGAGGCTTCATTTGAACTTTTTGTGCCATTGGTAATGGCATCTATTATAGATGTCGGAATTCAAAATAAAGATAAAACCCATGTAATTTATATGGGACTTGTATTGTTTGCACTTGGCGTAATCGGACTGGTTTGTTCGCTTACCGCACAATATTTTGCGGCAAAAGCGGCAGTTGGTTTTACCGCCAAGCTGAAAAGTGTTTTGTTTGCACATATCATGAAGTTTTCTTATTCCCAGATGGATGAAATGGGGAGTTCTTCACTCATTACAAGAATGACAAGTGATATGAATCAGGTGCAGTCAGGTGTTAACCTTATTTTACGCTTGTTTTTAAGATCACCCTTTATTGTGTTTGGCGCGATGATTATGGCATTTACCGTGGATGTTAAGTCGGCGGTTATTTTTGTTGTGGTTATTCCGCTTTTGTCCATTGTTGTATTCGGACTCATGCTGATTGGTATTAAAATATATCATCGTCTTCAGTCAAGGCTTGACGTGATAACCAGAAATACGAGAGAAAGTCTTCAAGGAGTGAGAGTTATTCGTGCCTTCCGCCTTGAAGATGAATATGCGGATGAATTTATGGAGAATAACAGGGCTTTGAAAAAAATCCAGCTTCTTTCGGGAAGAGTTTCTTCTATTATGAATCCGCTGACCTATGTAATTATTAATGTCGGTTTAATAGCACTTATATGGTCGGGGGCTTTAAGGGTAAACAGCGGTAATATTTCACAAGGAGCGGTAGTTGCATTGGTTAACTATATGTCCCAGATTCTTGTGGAATTAATTAAGCTGGCTAATTTGATTTTGTCGGCTACAAAAGCTTATGCCTGCGGAAACCGTATACAGGCAGTGCTTGAGATGAAACCGGAGGATGAGGTGACGCCTCAGGAAGATAAAAATAAGGAAAATGTTACGGAGGAATTTATCGCATTTAATGATGTAAGTTTTTCTTACGACGGTGCTAAAGAAGAAACGCTCAGCAACATTAGCTTCAAAGTTAATAAAGGGGAAATGATTGGCATCATCGGAGGAACGGGCTCCGGTAAATCAACTCTTATCAATCTGCTTTCAGGCTTTTATAAACCGACAAACGGGCAGATTATTTTGGATGGAAAAGATATAAGCAGCATGTCTGCAAAACAGATTCTTGATGTCATTAAGCTGGTTCCGCAAAAAGCAGTTCTTTTTACCGGAACGGTTGCTGAAAATATCCGTTGGGGCAATAAAGATGCTTCGGATGAAGATGTACTTAAGGCATTGGAAACGGCTCAGGCTGCAGAGTTTGTTCTTAAAAAAGAGGGTGGAATAAACTGCGCGGTAAGTCAGGGCGGTAAGAATTTTTCGGGCGGACAGCGCCAACGACTTACTATCGCCCGTGCATTGGTGGCAAAGTCAGCGGTACTCATTCTTGATGACAGTACATCGGCGCTGGATTATAAAACAGATGCCATGCTTCGCAAGGAAATTGCGGCTCTTTCGCATCGTCCGACGGTATTTTTAATATCCCAGAGAACAAATTCTTTGCAAAATGCAGATAAAATTTTAGTTATGGATGACGGTATGCTGGTAGGCCAGGGAACGCATGAGGAGCTGCTGGTTACCTGTGATGTGTATCGTGAAATCCATGAGTCGCAGTATAAAAAAGGAGGTAACCAATAATGAAACAGGTATTACGTTATCTTCGAAAATATACCATCCTGCTTGTATTATCTATAGTGTGTGCAGGCGTAACGGTGGTATCACAATTAATGATTCCTATTTTTACCGGTGATGCGGTAGATTTAATTGTCGGCAAAGGGAATGTGGATTTTACAGAGATTAAAAAAATATTAATCTATATGGCAATTGCCATTGCCATAACGGCGGTGTCGCAATGGGTCATGAATCTTCTTAATAATTGTGTGACCTGCAGGGTAGTACATGATATGAGAAGGGATGCTTTTAATAAGCTTAACAAGCTTCCACTTTCATACCTTGACAGAAAGAGCTATGGCGAGATTGTAAGCCGCATGATTACGGATGTCGATCAGTTTTCTGAGGGTCTTTTAATGGGACTTACCCAGTTCTTTACGGGTATTATAACCATTGTTATGACCTTGATATTTATGTTTATGTTAAATCCTCTTATTACGGGGCTTGTAGTAGTGCTTACACCGGTATCCCTCGTGGTGGCGGCAATTATTGCTAAGAAGAGTTTTCATTTGTTCCAAAAACAGTCCAAGTTACGTGGAGAGCAAACCGGCTTTATTGACGAAATGATTGGCAATAAGAAGGTTTTACAAGCTTTCCATCAGGAAGACGAGATGATAAAGCGGTTCGAAGTGCAGAACGAAGAGTATAGAAAAGCTTCCTTACAGGCTATTTTTGCTTCCTCGACCACTAACCCGTCCACCCGGTTTGTGAATGGACTGATTTATGCCGCAGTTGGTATGTTTGGCGGATTTTTAGCCATAAACGGTACAATTACTGTCGGCGAGCTATCCTGTTTCTTAAGCTATGCTAATCAGTATACAAAACCGTTTAACGAAATTTCGGGTGTCGTAACGGAGATGCAGAATGCACTTGCCTGTGCTAAACGTGTATTTGAGATAATTTATGCTGAACCGGAAAAAGAGGATGCCGAAAATGCGGTGGCACTTAGTGAAGTTTCCGGTAAGGTTGAACTTAGGGATGTAAGCTTTTCTTATGTACCGGAACAAAGATTAATTGAGCACCTTAACCTTTTAGTTAAGCCGGGGCAAAAAATCGCCATTGTCGGACCGACAGGATGCGGAAAGACTACGTTAATTAACCTTTTGATGCGATTTTATGATACGACCGGCGGCAATATTTATATAGAAGAGAATGAGATTAAGGATATTAAGAGAGAATCTTTAAGAGAAGCCTTTGGTATGGTATTACAGGATACGTGGATTAAGGCGGGTACGATTAGGGATAATATTCTTATGGGAAATCCGTCGGCTACGGAAGAAGAAATGATAGAGGCAGCCAAGGCATCCCATGCACACAGTTTTATCAGGAGATTACCAAATGGGTATGATACCGTAATGAATGAGGATGGCGGAAACCTTTCGCAAGGACAGAAGCAGCTTTTGTGTATTGCCAGGGTTATGCTTTGCAAGCCGCGTATGTTGATTTTGGATGAAGCGACGTCTTCCATAGACACCAGAACGGAAATTAGAATCCAAAGTGCATTTTCACGTTTGATGGAAGGACGCACCAGCTTTATCGTGGCACACAGACTTACTACCATCCAGGGTGCGGATTGTATTCTTGTGATGAAGGACGGTAATGTTATTGAACAGGGAACGCATGATGAACTCATCGGCAGGGGTGGCTTCTATTCAACCTTATATACAAGTAATGTATAGTGAAATTGTTAATTAACAGAAAGGATGATTTTACATGGTTAAAAAAAGTATCCGTTTTTATGTGGGACTTTTTATGGGAAAACTTGCATACAGAATGCAGCGTATTCTAAAAATGAATGCAACCTATTTCCCGGGAAAGCTGGCAATCAAATTATGTCCTGACTTTATAGGAAGAATAGAAAAACCGGAAAAAATAATCGCCGTTACCGGTACGAACGGTAAAACTACCGTTTGTAACATGCTTATAGATATTTTGACGGAAAACGGCTATGACCTTATGAATAACCGGGCGGGTTCCAATACCAATGCGGGAATTGCAACGGCACTTTTAAGATATGCCACTATCGGCGGAAAAGCGCGTAAAAGCCTGGGCGTTCTTGAAATAGATGAAAGAAGCTCCAAGCTTATATATCCGTATATTAATCCGACCTACGTTGTCTGCACAAATCTTTTTAGGGATTCCATACAGAGAAATGCACATCCGGAGTATATTGCCGATATTATTACTTCGGCAATCGGCAAAGATACCAAGATGATTTTAAATGCGGATGATCCGATAAGCAGCCGCCTTGCACCGGAGAATGACAGGGTGTATTTTTCGATAGACAGACTGCCGACGGATAATGATGATTGTTATAACATTATTAATGACTGCAGAATTTGTCCGAAGTGCAGTACGAAGTTAAAATATGTGTTTAACCGTTATCATCATATCGGAAAAGTATATTGTCCGGAATGTGATTATAAATCATGTGAGCCGGATTATAAGGCCAATGTAGATATTGCCGGTGGTGCTATGACGGTATCTGTTAACGGAAAAGATGAACCGTTTGAATTAGTAAGCAACAGTGTGTTTAATATATATAATCAGGTAACGGCAACGGCAGTGCTTACCGAAATTGGCCTGACACCGGATATGATACGTAAAGGCTTCTTAAAGCTTTCTATTGTTGAAACCAGATATTCGGCAGCCAGCTTAAACGGAATAGAAGTAATTACACATATGGCTAAAGGACACAATCCGATTGCCTGCTCCTGCGTGTTTGATTATGCCGTACATGAGCCGGGTATTAAAGAAATAATCCTTATGCCGGATGATGATATAAATCATTTAAAGACGTCTGAAAATATTACCTGGGCATACGATGCGGATTTTGAAAAACTTGCGGATGAGAATATCGTGCGTATAGTTGTGGGCGGTATCCGTGCTGAAGACTACAGGTTGCGCCTTCTTTTGGCAGGAGTTAATGAAGACAAAATCTTTACCACGAAGGATGAAAAAGATACACCGAAGCTTCTTAAGCTAAATGGCACAGATAAAGTATTTATTTTGCATCAGCTTTATAAAACCGCAGCAGCAAAACAGGCTAAGATTGATATATTACAGGGGGTAAAGGAACATGGGTAAAATAGTAATAGAAGTTCTTTTTCCTGAAGTAGCGAATTTGTATGGCGACCGTTTTAATGTAAATTATCTTGCGAAAAGTCTTTCAATAAACGGTTGTGAAGTTGAGATTATTGAAGATGAACTCAGTAAGGAGCCATACTTTGTAAATAATAAACCGGATTTTGTTTATATGGGACCGATGACGGAGCATTCACAGGAGCTTGTGATTGATAAGCTTATGCCGTATAAAGCAAGAATTGAGGCGCTTATAGAAGAACAGGTTGTTTTTTTGCTTACCGGAAATGCGGTTGAAATTTTTGTTGAGCGTATTGAATGTGAGGACGGAAAAGTGATTGATGCGATGTCCTTGTTTCCGCTTGTGGCAAAAAGGAAGATGTTTAGAAGATATAATTCTCTTTTCCTCGGAACCTATGAGGACATTAAGGTGGTTGGTTTTAAATCACAGTTTTCCCATAGTTACAACAGTAATGCAGAAAATGGTTTCTTAACGGTTGTCAGGGGAGACGGCATGAGTCCGGGAGAAGATAAAGAAGGCGTTATAAGAAATAACTTTATGGGAACGTATTTGCTGGGACCGCTTCTTGTATTGAATCCGGATTTTACAAAACTCATTATGAAGCGGCTTGGCGTTATTGAACCAAAGCTTTGCTATGAAAAAGAAGCAAACGCCGCGTATGAATTAAGATTGCGCGAGTTTGAAGATATGAAAACGGAACTTAACTAGTGCAGGTAAGAAACGGAGAGTATGATGAACAGCCCTATATTAAATGCATTATCGAAGATATGGAATGTTATACTGGTAAGCATTTTATGGCTTGTGGGATGTATTCCTATTGTAACAATCGGAACCTCAACGGCTGCACTGTATTATACTACGGTTAAAGTTAATAGAAGAGATACGGGATATTTGTGCAGGGAATTCATTAATTCTTACAAGATGAATGTAAAGCAGGGGATACCGGCGACGGTTCTTATGCTTATTGTAGCGTTGGTGCTTATGTATAACCGCTATTTTATGGTTAATGCGGGCGGAACCTTCGGACAAGTTTTTACGGTGGTGTATACGGCGATGCTTGTTATCGTTGCGGCGCTTTCCTGCTATATTTTTCCGGTTCTTTCAAGATTCCACATTAAGTTAAAGGATTTGTTTAAGTTATCCTTTTATATGTGTATGCGGCATGTATTAACAACCATCGTGTTGCTTGTTATGTTTGTATTAGCATTTTTGGGCGTATATTATATGTTTCCTGCGCTTTTGTTTGTACCGGGGCTTTTATGTCTGGTGGATTCTTTATTACTTGAAAAGGTGTTGCTAAAATATATGGAGAAACCCGAAGAGGATAGTGAAGAAGCCGTTAAATGGTATTATCAATGAGTAACGCCTGATTCGTTTATATGTGTTTGCAGGTAATTTGCCAAGCCGGACGAGGTGCCCTATGCCCTATCCGGGGAACGCTCCCGCTCCGTGAAAAGCGTAGCAGCACATAAGATTGCAAAGTACGCAATCTAAGAGCCGACGTTTCTCAAGGCCCCCGGATAGGGCATAGGGCACCTCGTCCGGCAGCATCTATTTACAGACACACATAAGCGGACTGGTACATTAATAATAAAAATACAAAAAATTAATATAACAGATTTTCAGAAAGGTATGGTAGAAAAATGATAGCAGAACAATACAAAAGCATGTTAGATGCGAAATCAGTAATTCGTGAGATGTCACAGTATGCAACAAAAAGAGGAGAGGAAATAGGATATGATAATGTATTCGATTACAGTCTTGGTAATCCGAGCGTTCCGGCTCCTGAAAAATTTGCAGAGGAATTAATCCATATGCTTCAGACGGAAGATCCGATGAAGCTTCACGGATATAGTCCGACGCTTACAATTCCTTCCGTAAGAACTGCAGTGGCAGAGAGTTTACAGAGAAGATTTGATATTCCGTATAAAATGGAGCATA
The DNA here is from genome assembly GCA_045576455.1 of Lachnospiraceae bacterium. Classification (GTDB taxonomy): domain Bacteria; phylum Bacillota; class Clostridia; order Lachnospirales; family Lachnospiraceae; genus RGIG4034. Next base: position 136,522 of record JAZNGM010000001.1, read on the forward strand.
TTTTTATGACGGCAGGAGCGGCAGCGGCAATTGCGCACGCAGTACGTGCCGTAACCGTACCGGGGGATGAAATTCTTACTTTTGCACCATATTTCCCTGAATACGGTCCATACATAAATCTCACCGGCGCAAAGCTTACGGTAGTGCCGGCAGACATGGAAACTTTCCAGATTAATTTTGCAGAATTTGAAAAAGCCATTAATGAAAAAACGATGGCAGTGCTTATCAATACACCGAATAATCCGTCGGGTATTGTATATTCAACAGAAACCATTAAGAAGCTTGCGGATATTTTAAGAGCGAAGGAAAAAGAGTTCGGACATGATATTTATATTATTTCCGATGAACCATACCGTGAAATTGTCTTTGCAGGTGTGGATGCACCTTGTGTATCAAAGTTTTATGACAATACTATTGTATGTTATTCTTTTTCTAAGTCCGTATCCCTTCCGGGAGAACGTATCGGATATATTGCCGTTAATCCGGCATGTAAAGATGCGGAGCTTATCATAAATATGTGTGGTCAGATTTCTAGAGGTATCGGACACAACTGTCCTTCCTCCCTTATCCAGCTGGGCGTTGCCAAGGTGCTTGATATTACTTCTGATCTTAAAGTATATGAGACGAACATGAATCTTATTTATAATGAACTTATGGATTTGGGCTTTACCTGTGTAAAACCGGGCGGAACTTTCTATATTTTCCCGAAGGCATTGGAAGAAGATGCGGTTGCATTCTGTAAAAAAGCATTGAAATATGACCTTGTGCTTGTGCCGAGTAACAGTTTCGGTTGTCCGGGACACTTCAGAATGGCATATTGCATTCAGACTGAAAAGGTAGAACGTTCATTAAAAGCACTCAGAAAATTTGTTGAAACAGAATATCCGAACCGATAAGTGTATGACGGATATTACTAAAATATAAGGAGATTGCCTATGTATCATGCAGGTTTGGTTTTAGAAGGCGGCGGAATGAAGGGCCTATATACATCCGGTGTGCTGGATTATTTTATGGATCAGGGATTGATGTTCGATACCTGCTACGGGGTATCCGCAGGTGCTATCAATATGGTCAGCTATATATCCAAGCAGCGTGGAAGAACCCTCAGGATATATAGTGAAAATTTGAATAACTGGCGGTATTTAAGCATAAGAAGTCTGATTCTTACGGGTGATATTTTTGGCGCGGATTTTTGTTACCGGAAGATACCGGAAGAGATAGATTTATTTGACTATGAAGAATATCTTAAATATGAAGGAAATGCGTATGCTGTTGTAACTAACATTAAGACCGGTAAGCCGGAGTATATCCATCTTAAGGATATGAAAAAGGATATGGAAGCCTTGCGTGCCTCAGGCTCCCTGCCGCTCGTGTCAAGAAATGTCCGTATAGGGGATAATCTTTATCTTGATGGTGGGGTAACGGACTTTGTTCCTTTTAAGAAGGCAATGGCGGACGGACTTAAAAAGAATGTAGTCATTATGACAAAAGAGGCAGGATATAAACGTAAACCGGCCGGAAAAGAAATTCATCTGATCAGGTTAAAATACAGAAAGTACCCGGAACTTGTAAAAGCAATGGAGGTGCGGCATAAACGGTATAATGCCATGCTTAAGGAGCTTGATAAAGAAGAAGCTGCCGGAAATGTATTTGTAATACGACCTAAGAAAGCACTTCCGGTGGGAAGACTGGAAAAAGATGTAAGTAAGCTTAAGGTTGCATACGATACAGGATATCAGGATGCCAAGGAAATATATCCGAAGCTGATGGAGTATTTATTATCTGCAGATTAGTAATGGAAAGGCAGGGAATTCTAATGAAAAAGAGATTGCTTATATTGCTTATGTGTATGGTATGTTTGTTCCTTTGCAGCTGTACGTGTGAATCGGAAAGAGAAACAGCCGCCAGAAAAGCAGGCGAGGAAAAAGCAGTTGAATATTTAGAAGAAAAGTATGGTGGATTCTATAAAGTAGAGGAGAGTCACTATACAACATATGATACAGGGATGTTTGGTGCAGAGCTTACTGCTGATTTTTACGTGGATGCTAAAAATAAGAAAAATGAAATCATCCGGGTTTTCTGCGAATATGATGAGGAAAATGACTGTTATAATCTAAGGGATAATTATCAGGCAGAAGAAATAACGGAAGCTTTGAATACGTATTTCTATTATCCGATGCTTGCAGAACTTGGAGATTATGAGGGTAGTGGCGTAGGATACAATGAGGCATATGAAGATGAAAGCTATGGTTTTTTCTTCCGTGCGTATTATGATGGCGATATTGAAGCATTTTTAAAAGAAGAACCGGTACGTGTCCGTAACCTGTCAGCCGGTAATTTTTTTGGTACGGATGTTTTTGTGTTCTGTAAGGATAAGCAGGAAGCAGAAGATAAATTGTCTGTTGTACGGAAGTGGATGAAAAAGATTACCGGGGATCATCTTTATAAATTTACATTCTTAACGAAAGAGTGTCTGGAAGCCTACAAAAATGAAGAAACAAGATATCCGGGTATTGATCAGGAAGGCTGCTACTATGAATTAGAATATTATGATACTGAACCCAGGGTATATGAACAGCATTATGTAGAACTTGTTCCAGGAATTTATGCTACTGCCAATGAAACAGACTATGTGCTTACCGGGGATGATATTATTCTTACCAAAACGGATATGACGCAGGAGGAACTGAATGCCCGCTATACTAAGTGCAGATATACGGTATACGGAGATATTTATGAAGTCCATTTATCGGAAAAGGCTAAAGAAACCGTTGGTGAAGAAATAAGCGTATATATGTATACGGATGAGGGTACGATATATTACGTTCCGCACGATAAAGAGTATGACCATGCGTTTGCTGTAGCATCAACATATGCGATGGCAGAATATCATACGTTTAAAGAAGGCGAACTTATTTTTACCGGAACGGTTACTAAAATAGAAGAAACAGATAATCAGGCGGGAGAAGAAGATGAAGCTGAGTGATTTGCTTGTTTTTGATGATTTTTTAATACAGTGCCATGACATTCCCGATGCGGATACGATTGCATCAGGGTTTGCGTTGTATACCTATCTTACGGAGCAAGGGAAAAAAGCGGAGCTTATTTATTCGGGCAAGCTTCCTATACAAAAGAGTAATCTTATTCTCATGCTTACGGAGCTTCAGATTCCGATACGTTATGTGACGCCGGAGGAAGCTGCTAAAATGTCAGTTGGCACGCTGGTGCTGGTGGATTGCCAGTATGGGGAAGGCAATGTAACAAAGATTAAGGCAGATACCGTGGCGGTTATCGATCATCACGAAAGGTGTATACCGGAAGATAAATATACAGAAATCCAGAGCGCTTACGGAAGTTGTGCGACCCTTCTTTATAAGATGCTTCTTGAAGAGGGTGTTGATGTTAATAAAAACCGTTATGTGGCAACGGCACTTTACTATGGTTTGTATATGGATACCAATAACTTTGGGGAAGTAAGGCATCCGTATGACATGGACGTAATGGAGGATATGCATATTCTTGAATATATTGTGAATAAGATGCGCAACTCTAATTTTACAATAGAAGAAATGCAGATAGCAGGACGTGCCATGACGGACTATTTGTATAATGAAGAAAAAAGATTTGCCATTGTAAAAGCAGAGCCGTGCGACCCAAACCTTCTTGGAATGATTAACGATTTTGCCTTGCAGGTAGATAAGATTGATTTATGCATAACGTATAATGAACTTCCGAATGGCTATAAGTTGTCGGTGAGAAGTTGTGCCAAGGATATGACGGCAAATGAACTTGCAAAGTATGTGACTTCAGGAATCGGAAATGGTGGCGGTCATAAAAATAAAGCGGGCGGCTTTATTAATAAAGGGCATTTCTTAAAACAATATCAGGATAAAGATGTAAGAGATTATTTATATGAAAGAATTCTTACCCTGTATGACAGCTTTGATGTTATTGATGTGATGCAGGATAGTCTCGATATAAGTAAAATGAAAAAGTACCGGCATATTCCGGTTACGATAGGGTATGTTTTTTCAACAGAGGTGGCGCCGAAAGGAGAAACGATACTGGTAAGAACCCTGGAGGGCGACGTATCCATCATTGCGGATGAGAGCAACATTATTCTTATCGGTCTTAAAGGAGAAGTATATCCTTGTGATATCAACAAGTTTCTTAAGAATTATGAGCCTATCGACGGAGAATACGGTAAGCATTTCGAATATGAACCTAAAGTTAAAATACGGAATACGGGTGAAGTATTCGACCTTTGTAAAAAAGCCAAGCTTTGCAGAAGGGCATCGAAGGATTATGTATATGCCTGCGTAATTGACCGTTTGACGAAGGTCTTTACGAAATGGGATTATGATAATTATATGTATGGTGAAAAAGAAGATTACCTTGTGTGTATGGAAAAAGATCCTTCTGATATTTACATTGTGCAATCCTACATTTTTAATGATTTATATGAAAGTGTTTAATATTAATAAGGACTTTGGAATGACGGTAAAGTTGTTTCAAAGTCTTTTATTATTTTCATATTTTTTTAATACTTTTTTTAATGAAATCCGGTTGACAAGGAAATGCTATAGTGATATTTTATGTTAAGAAGGTATTAGCACTCCATCTGATTGAGTGCTAACAAAACAGAAAGAGTGGCATATACTGAAGTATAGTGGTGGAGAGGAAGTGATTTCGTGGAACTTGATGAGAGAAAGAAAAAGATTCTTCAGGCGATTATCAGGAACTATTTGGAAACCGGCGAGCCGGTAGGCAGCAGAACCATTTCTAAGTATACTGATTTGAATTTAAGTTCTGCAACCATCCGGAACGAAATGGCTGACCTTGAAGAAATGGGATATATCCTTCAACCACATACATCAGCCGGACGGATTCCTTCTGATAAAGGCTATCGCTTTTATGTAGATAACCTGATGCAGGAGAAGGAACGCGAGGTTCAGGAGATGAAGGAAATGCTTCTTGAAAAAGAAGATAAGATGGATCATCTTTTGAAACAGGTCGCCAAGATGCTTGCGGTAAATACCAATTATGCGACAATGATCAGCGCACCGCAGATTAAGAAGAATAAGTTGAAATTCATCCAGCTTTCCAAAGTGGATGCAAGACAGATTCTTGCGGTAATCGTTGTGGAAGGTAATGTCATTAAGAACAGCATGCTTGAGGTGAAGGAAGAATTAAATGAAGAAACAATGCTTAAGCTTAACATTCTTCTTAACACCCACTTAAACGGTTTGTCCATTGATGAAATTAATTTGTCTATGATTGCAAATCTTAAACGGCAGGCAGGTATCCATAGTGAGATAATAAGTGAAGTGCTGGATGCGGTAGGCGAAGCCATTAAGGCAGATGAGGATTTGGAGATTTATACAAGCGGAACCAATAACATCTTCAAGTATCCGGAGTTATCAGACCATAACATGGCAAGCCACATTATCCATACTTTTGAAGAAAAGCAGGCATTGAACCAGCTTGTTACCGAAACGTTAGCGGATGAAGAGAGTACGGGAATACAGGTATATATCGGAGAGGAATCCCCTATCCAGAACATGAAGGATTGCAGTATTGTAACCGCAACCTATGAGCTGGGCGAAGGAATGAAGGGAACGATAGGAATTATCGGACCGAAGCGAATGGACTACGATAAAGTAGTTGGTACCTTGAAGCATTTAAGGGATCAACTTGATGATCTTTATAACAAAAATGACCTAAAAGGAGAGGAAGTATAGTGGACGAAAGTAAGAATAAAGACGTTCATCAGGATACGGATGAGGCAATAGAGAATGCTACACAAACGGGTGCAGATGAAATTAATGCAGAAACTGAAACGGATACCGTTAAGGATGCAAAAGAATCAGCTGAAGCTGCACAGGATAACGTAAAGGCAGATAAAACAGAGAAGAAGTCAAAAAGAGCTGATAAGAAGGCAGAAAAATATCAGGAAAAGATAGATGAGCTTGAAGACAAGGTAAAGAGACAGCTTGCAGAGTTTGAAAATTACCGCAGAAGAACAGAAATTGAGAAAAGCGCGATGTTTGAAACCGGTGCAAAGAGTGTCATTGAAAAAATTTTACCGGTTATTGATAACTTTGAGCGCGGACTTGCCACCGTCCCGGAAGATGAAATGGGAAAACCTTTTGCAGAAGGAATGAACATGATTTACAAGCAGCTTATGACAGAGCTTGAAAAGATTGAAGTAAAACCGATTGAAGCAGTTGGTAAAGAATTTGATCCGAATCTTCATAATGCAGTAATGCAGGTGGAGAGCAGTGAATTAGAATCGGGAATGGTAGCACAGGAACTTCAAAAAGGATATATGTACCGCGATACAGTGCTTCGTTACAGTATGGTGTCGGTAGTGCAGTAGGTTGCGGCAAATATAGAACAATATAAATTAAGAACAAATTAACCAGAATTATAGGAGGACATAGAAAATGGGAAAAATTATTGGTATTGACTTAGGTACAACAAATAGCTGTGTAGCTGTAATGGAAGGTGGTAAGCCAACCGTTATCGCTAATACGGAAGGCGCAAGAACAACACCTTCTGTTGTAGCTTTTACAAAGACAGGAGAAAGACTTGTAGGTGAACCTGCAAAGCGTCAGGCAGTAACCAACGCAGAGAAGACAATTTCTTCTATTAAGAGACATATGGGTTCTGAATACAAGGTAAGCATTGATGATAAGAAATTCTCTCCACAGGAGATATCAGCAATGATTCTTCAGAAATTAAAAGCAGATGCTGAAAGCTATCTTGGTGAGAAAGTAACAGAGGCAGTTATTACAGTTCCTGCTTACTTTAACAATGCACAGAAGCAGGCTACCCAGGATGCAGGTAAAATTGCAGGACTTGATGTAAAACGTATTATCAACGAGCCTACGGCAGCAGCACTTGCTTATGGTCTTGATAATGAAAAAGAGCAGAAAATTATGGTATACGACCTTGGTGGTGGTACATTCGACGTATCCGTTATCGAAATCGGTGAAGGTGTTATCGAAGTTCTTGCAACAAGCGGTGATAACAACCTTGGTGGAGATGACTTTGACCAGAAGATTACAGACTGGATGCTTTCAGAGTTTAAGAAGGCAGAAGGTGTAGATCTTTCTAACGATAAGATGGCACTTCAGAGATTAAAAGAAGCTGCTGAAAAAGCTAAAAAAGAGCTTTCAAGTGCAACAACAACAAATATTAACCTTCCGTTCATCACAGCAACAGCTGAAGGACCGAAGCATTTTGATATGAACCTTACACGTGCTAAATTCGATGAATTAACACATGATCTCGTTGAGAGAACAACAGTACCTGTTCAGACAGCATTAAAGGATGCCGGTATCAGCGCAAGCGAACTTGGCCAGGTATTATTGGTAGGTGGTTCAACACGTATTCCTGCAGTACAGGATAAGGTAAGAAAATTAACAGGAAAAGAGCCAAGTAAGGCATTAAATCCGGATGAATGTGTAGCACTCGGTGCTTCTATCCAGGGTGGTAAGCTTGCCGGAGATGCCGGTGCAGGCGAAATCCTCTTACTTGACGTAACACCATTATCATTGTCTATTGAAACAATGGGTGGTATTGCTACTAAGTTAATCGAGAGAAATACAACTATTCCTACTAAGAAGAGCCAGATTTTCTCAACCGCAGCAGATAACCAGACAGCAGTTGATATTAACGTTCTTCAGGGTGAGAGACAGTTTGCTAAAGACAATAAGTTACTTGGAACCTTCCGTCTTGATGGTATTGCTCCGGCAAGACGTGGTATGCCACAGATCGAAGTAACCTTTGATATTGATGCTAACGGTATTGTTAACGTATCTGCTACAGATAAGGGTACAGGTAAGGAGCAGCATATTACCATTACAGCAAGCTCTAACATGTCTGATGATGAAATCGATAAGGCAGTAAAAGAAGCAGCTGAGTATGAAGCTCAGGATAAGAAGAGAAAAGAAGCGGTAGATACACGTAACGAGGCAGATTCCTTTGTATTCCAGACAGAAAAAGCATTGGAGGATGTTGGCGATAAGATTGATGCTGCTGAGAAGGCTTCTCTTGAAGAGGAAATCAAGAATCTTAAAGATATGCTTGATAGAACAAAAGATGTTGAAATGACAGAAGATCAGGTAAGCGAAATGAAAGCTGCTTACGAGAAACTTCAGGCATCAGCACAGAACCTCTTTACAAAGATGTATGAGAAGATGCAGGGTGCCGGTGCAGGTCCTGATATGGGTAACATGGGACAGGGTGCACAGGATACAGCAGATGCTCAGGCAGATGACGTAGTGGATGGTGACTACAGAGAAGTATAATTAATAGGTAAGAAATAGGTCGCACTTTTGGAGGAAAGATAGCCGAATGTTTACTTTATGTTAAATATTTGCTATCTTCCTTCGTGCGTTAATGAAAAAAAGGAAGAGATAAGCATGGCAGAGCAGAAAAGAGATTATTATGAGGTGCTTGGTGTCGATAAAGGCGCTGACGAGGCTACCTTAAAAAAAGCATACAGGGCACTTGCTAAGAAATATCATCCGGATGCTAATCCGGGCGATGCCGAGGCAGAGAAGAAGTTTAAAGAAGCTTCTGAAGCATATGCAGTACTTAGTGATCCGGAAAAGAGACGTCAGTATGACCAGTTTGGACACGCAGCGTTTGAAGCAGGCGGCGGTGGCGGCGGCTTCGGCGGCTTTGATTTTAGCGGTGGCGACTTCACGGATATCTTCGGTGATATTTTTGGTGACCTTTTTGGCGGTTCAAGACGTTCTTCTGCAAGAAATAACGGACCGATGAAGGGTGCCAATATAAGAACCAGTGTCCGTATTACTTTTGATGAAGCAGTATTTGGCTGTGAAAAAGAACTTGAACTTACGTTAAAGGATTCCTGTCCTCATTGTCACGGAACAGGGGCTAAGCCGGGAACGACACCGGAGACCTGTACAAAGTGTGGCGGTAAGGGGCAGGTAGTATATAAACAGCAGTCATTCTTTGGTACAATCCAGAATGTACAGACTTGTCCGGATTGTGGTGGAACCGGTAAGATGATCCGTGAGAAATGTCCGGATTGTCACGGAAATGGTTATGTTGCAAGCAGAAAGAAAATAGAAGTGTCCATTCCTGCCGGTATTGATAACGGACAGAGTGTCAGAATCAGGGATAAAGGTGAGCCGGGAACAAACGGCGGACCAAGAGGTGATTTGCTTGTTGAAGTGGTTGTATCAAGACATCCTATTTTCCAGAGACAGGATTATGATATCTTTTCAACCGTGCCGGTTTCCTATGCGGTTGCTGCATTAGGCGGAGAAGTAGTTATTGATACGGTTGACGGCAAAGTAATCTATGATGTCAAAGCGGGTACACAGACCGATACAAGAGTACGCTTAAAAGGAAAAGGTGTGCCTACACTCCGTAATAAGGATTTGCGCGGTGACCACTATGTTACGTTGGTGGTACAGACACCGGAAAGACTTTCTAAGGAAGCTAAGGAATTGCTTATGCAGTTTGATGCCCTGACAGGGGATTCCCTTAATGCGGCGAAACGTGCATCAAGTGCAAAGGCTGATAATAAGTCAGATGATATAAAAGACCCTAAGGACACAAAAGGAAGCGGCAAAAAGAAAGGCTTCTTTAAGTAATTAACGGAGGATGTACTTTTGAAGTGGAATAAAATTACCGTAAAGACAACAACGGATGCGGAAGATATTATTATCAGTACGCTTTATGATATAGGCTTGGAAGGTGCACAGATAGAAGATAATGTACCTTTGACAGAGTCTGAGAAAGAGCAGATGTTTGTGGATATCCTGCCACAGACAAAGCCGGATGACGGCATTGCCTATCTTAATTTCTTTGTGGAAGAAAACGAAGATACGAATATTGATAAACTGATTGAGGATGCAAAAGCAGCGCTTGATGAACTCCGTGAGTTTATGGATATCGGTGAGGGTACGATAACATTATCCGAAACTGAAGATAAAGACTGGATAAATAACTGGAAGGAATTTTTCCACCAGTTTTATATTGATGACCTTCTGGTTATCCCGTCGTGGGAAGAAGTTAAGGAAGAAGATAAAGATAAGAAGGTTCTTCATATCGATCCGGGCACGGCTTTCGGCACAGGTAAGCATGAAACGACGCAGCTTTGTATACGTCAGCTTAAAAAATATGTAAAGCCGGGCGATGAAGTACTGGATGTCGGAACCGGAAGCGGTATTCTTGGAATACTTGCGCTTATGTTTAAGGCAGGCCATGTAGTAGGTACGGACCTTGATCCGTGTGCCCTCACGGCAGCCTATGAGAATATGGATACAAACGGTATTAACCGTGAAGATTTTGATGTTCTCATCGGAAATATTATTACGGAAAAAGAAGTGCAGGAGCAGGTGGGCTTTGAAAAGTATGATGTTGTGCTCGCCAATATCCTGGCAGAAGTTCTTGTACCGTTAACCCCTGTTATTGTTAATCACATGAAAAAGGGAGCCATATATATTACGTCAGGTATTATTAATATTAGGGAAGATATGGTTAAAAAAGCCATTACCGATGCGGGACTTACCATACTGGAAGTTACTTATCAGGGTGAATGGTTAAGCATAACGGCACAGAAACAATAGATGAAGAAACATCATTTTACAGTGCAATGAGTTTGGAGGAATAACGTGTACCAGTTTTTTGTAGAACCGGAGCAGATAGATGTTGAAAATAAGTGCGTTACCATTACGGGTGGCGATGTAAACCACATTAAAAATGTACTTCGCATGCAGTTAACGGAAGAAATTGATGTGCGTAATGGTATTGATACAAATGAATACCGTTGTAGTATCGCCGGTTTTGAAACAGATGCGGTAATATGTGATTTGCTGTTTGTCAGGGAGGATAGTGTGGAACTTCCTTCTAAGGTATATTTATTCCAGGGACTTCCCAAATCGGATAAGATGGAGCTTATTATCCAGAAAGCGGTGGAGCTTGGTGTGCACGAGATTATTCCGGTGGCAACTTCCCGCTCGGTAGTTAAACTTGATGCCAAAAAGGAAAAGAGTAAGCTTGAGCGTTACAATGCGATAGCACTTGCTGCTGCAAAGCAGTGTAAGAGAGCCTACATACCGAAGGTTACGCAAGTGATGTCCATGAAGGAAGCAGTTTCTTATGCTAAAGAAATGGATGTACGTGTGATACCGTATGAGCTTGCAGATGGAATGAAAAAGACGAAGGACATTATTGCTTCGCTAAAAGGTAACGAACAGATAGCAGTATTTATCGGTCCGGAAGGCGGCTTTGCCAAGGAAGAAATAGAGCTTGCGCAAAATGCGGGAATCGAACCGGTTACACTGGGAAAAAGGATACTTCGTACGGAAACAGCGGGTATTACAATCCTTTCGATTATTATGTTTCAATTGGAACAATAGAAAGTTGCAACATATAATAAATAGTAGTATATAAAATCGGAAGAAAAAGTGAATGGAGGCTAAATTTGGAAGCGTATTTTGACAATTCAGCGACAACCAGATGCTTTGACAGTGTAACGGATATCATGGTAAAGGTGATGAAGGAAGCCTATGGTAATCCTTCAAGCATGCATAATAAAGGTGTTGAGGCAGAGGGATATGTACGATATGCCAAAGAGATAATTGCTAAGAGCCTGAAGGTAACTGAAAAAGAGATATTTTTCACATCAGGTGGAACAGAATCCGACAATCTTGCATTAATCGGTGCCGCAATGGCACAGTATAGATATGGTAAGCATCTGATTACCAGTATGATAGAGCATCCGGCAGTAATACAGACAATGAAATATCTTGAAACACAAGGTTTTACAGTGACTTATCTGCCGGTAGATGAAAACGGAAGAGTGCGCGTTAGGGATGTAGCAAACGCGATGACGAAGGATACTATTCTTGTATCTATAATGCACACTAATAATGAGATTGGTTCTCTTCAGCCGGTTGAAGAAATCGGAGCCCTTATTAAGAGTATGAATCCGCGTACGCTTTTCCATGTGGATGCGGTTCAGGGATACGGTAAAGTACGGATATATCCTAAAAAGATGAATATAGATATGTTGTCGGTAAGCGGTCATAAGATACATGGACCGAAAGGAATCGGTTTCCTGTATGTAAATGAAAAGGTAAGGCTTAAACCGGTTATTTATGGCGGCGGACAGCAGGGCGGACTCCGCTCGGGAACAGAAAATGTTCCGGGTATCGCCGGTATCGGAAAAGCGGTTGAGGAATTATTCAGGGACTTCGAAAAAGATATAGATGAGTTATATTCCGTTAAACAGTATTTTGTTGATGAGATAACAAAGATAGACGGCGTCTATGTAAACGGATTAACCGGAAGGGATAGTGCGCCACATGTTGTCAGTGTTTCCGTCAGTGGTATCAGAAGTGAAGTGCTGTTGCATGCATTGGAAGATAAAGGAATTTATATTTCTGCAGGAAGTGCATGCTCGTCGCATAAGAAGGAGTCGTCAGCAACATTGAAAGCAATCGGCGTAGCGAAGGATTTATTGGATTCAACCGTAAGATTCAGTTTTTCCGTGTTTACAACAAGGGAAGAAATTGATTATGCCGTGAAGGTGCTTGCCCAGATAGTCCCGTTTTACAGGAGATTTAAGTAAAGACAGAGTGTATTTGAATCAATTTGGAAATAAGGCTTTAGAAGATAGCAGTATTGACGTGTTTAACAGTCGGTGCTGCTATCTTTTGTATTTATAAGTAGTTCAGAAAAAAAGGAATGTATTGGTTGTGTCCTGCCAGGAGAAACCCAATAAAAGATGAAAAAAGCAAGAAAAAGTGGTATGGTTTGGCTGGTGTTACCCAATGAAATGGAGAAAAAGTAAGAAAAAGTGGTATGGTCCGGCTAGAGTTACCCAATAAAATGGAGAAAAAGTAAGAAAAAGTGGTATGCCTTGTCTGGTGTTACCCAATAAAATGGAGAAAAAGTAAGAAAAAATGGTATGGTTCGGCTAGAGTTACCCAATAACATATAAAAAAAGTAAGAAAAAATGGTATGCCTTGTCTGGTGTTACCCAATAAAATATAGAAAAAGTAAGAAATAATGGTATGGTTCGGCAGGAGATATGTTAGCAAGCTCTGTAAAACTTATAGTAAAAATCAATACCACCCGTTTAACCGATGGTGTCGATTTAGAAGTTTGGGGTACCCCCCTTGCCAATTCTTTTTCATCATATATAATTATCATATAGGATTCCTCTGTGTCAGGAGGAATATATGAAGAAAACATTACAACAACTTACCATTAAAGATAATTTCATGTTTGCGGCAGTTATGTGCAGGGAAGATAACTGCAAGAAGCTGCTTGAAATGATTCTTGGTATCGAAATTGAAAGGGTAGAGGTAGACAAGGAAAAGTGTATGGTCTACCATCCACAGTATAAGGGAGTCCGTCTTGATGTGTATGCAAAAGACGAGAACAACACCCGGTATAACGTGGAGATGCAGGCACGCCCGGTGGAAGATTTAGGAAAGCGGGCAAGATATTATCGCAGTCAGATAGACATGGATATGTTGCTTACAGGATGTGATTATGCTGAGCTTCCGAACTCGTATGTAATCTTTATTTGTGATTTCGACCCTTATGGCGAAGGAAGATATATGTATACCTTTGAAAACCGTTGCGTGCAGAATACAACACTTTCAATGCAGGATGGCGGAAGAACAATATTTCTTAGTACATTAGGGAATAATCCTAAAGAAGTACCCAAGAAACTGGTAAGTTTTCTTAAGTTTGTAAGGGCTGATTTGAAGGAAAGTATGACAGAGTTTGAAGATGACTATGTAAGAAGACTTCAGCAAAGCATACAGGATATCAAAGTAAGCCGGGAAATGGAGACGCGCTATATGACGTTAGAACAATTGATTAAAGATGAACGTAAGGAAGCGAAACTGGAAGCAAAACAAGAATCTATTCTTGAGCTTTTAGGAGAAATAGGAGAAGTTTCCGAAGAATTGAAGGGACGTATTTTTGCGGAAAGTAATCTTGAAATTCTTGGCGCATGGCATAAGCTTGCGGCAAAATCCGATTCTATTGAAGCGTTTGTAGAACGCATGTAAATCTGTAATATCTAAATTTGTACCATCAACAAATTGAGCACTTTACGTAGTGATAGCAATCGAACTATTCTGATTAAAAGTGCCCAATTCTCACTATAATCATGCCTATTCAGGCGACAAATTCATTTTATATCAGAGGAATCCTATTTTATACTTGTGCTATTTATCCCCTCCATATCCGAATCATACCGTTTTCCTGCAATTTGGCCGTAATAATTATTAATATAGGGAACGTAAACAGGCCGACGAAACCGAAAAGCTTTAGTCCAAGGTACATGGCGATAAGCGTTACAAGGGGCGGCAAACCAACCTGACGGCCGATGATTTTAGGCTCTATTATATTTCGGAATACCGTAATAAATATATATATTATTATGAGCCCAATGCCCATATAAGTATTGCCTGTAAAAAGGGATATTACAGACCACGGAATCAGTGCAGTGCCGGTGCCGACAACGGGCAGGATGTCAAGAAATGCAATAATTAGTGCCAGTACAATGGCATAGTCAAGCTTTAAAACCGTAAACCCTATGATAAGCTCAATAAAGGTGATGAACATAATAAAAAGATATCCGCGAAGCATTTTCAGTATATTTTCAAGAAACAATCTTTTTGCCTTGCATATAACGGAACGGTTCTTTTCATTAAACTGCAATAAAATAAAGCGGGTTATTTTCTTATAATCATTTGTCATAAAAAAAGAAGCAACCACAGATAAAACGGTAGTTAAAAGTATAGCGGGAATATTGACAAGTAACCACCGCGTTGAAGAAGATATGAATCCCGTGATATAGGAGATGGCTTTGTCGATAAGCTTAGCCGGGCTGTTTTGGATGATATCGGATAGGTCGTTTGGCAAGGTATTCAGAAAATCAGCATACCACAGGCTGATATCGTCAAAAGCGTTTTTGATTTCCGGCGCGGAATCGCTAATAAATACAACAAAATCGGTTGTTTCGAGGTAAAGGCGATATGCTATAAAGCCAATGAGGGCAAAAATGGCATTCATAATAAAGAAAACAAGGAGAAAAGACAACAGGGCACGCGGAATGCCGGTTTTGGCAGTCAGAAAATTGATAGGTGATTGCAATATGAGTGCTACGATAAAACCGACTACAAACGGCAGTAACCATACAATTAAGTATTTTAAAGTGAAATAAATTAAAAAAGCGATAAACGCAATAAAAAGTGTATCGGTCATATATTTCTTTTTGGTCGCGGTTGTCATACTGACTCCTTTCTTATATTTAGTGGCTAATGGTAATGCCGGTTTCTGTAAAACATTTCTATTCTATCCAAAAAAATATATCTATATCCATTTTTAGGAAAACATATGAATTTAAGTATTTGAGGGTCCGGTATTTAATCATATGCGGGGATTGTTTTTTTAAAACTTCTCTGTTATTATCGGTATGGAGTAAAATGTGATTTTTTGTGATTTAAGAAAGAGGTGTACTAATGTTTAAAGCATTTTTAATAAAGTATGCAGAGATTGGTATAAAGGGTAAAAACAGATATCTTTTTGAAGATATGCTTGTTAAGCAGATTGTCATTGCATTAAAACGTTGTGACGGCAAATTCGAGGTAAGAAAGACAAAGGGCAGAATTTATGTAGATGCCCTTACAGACTTTGATTTCGATGAAGCGGTGGAAGCACTTAAAACAGTTTTTGGTATTACCGGTATCTGTCCTGTAGTATATGTGGAAGATGAAGGTTTTGAAAAGCTTTCTGAAGTTATTGTAGATTATATGGATAAAGTGTATCCGGACAAAAACAAAACATTCAAGGTATGTGCAAGAAGAGCGAGAAAGAACTATCCCCTTGATTCCATGGAGATTAATGCCGAAATGGGTGGCGTTATCCTTGAGGCATTTCCTGAGATGGCAGTGGATGTACATAATCCGGAAATTGAGCTTAATATCGAGATTAGGGAAAAAATATATATCTATTCCATTATTATTCCGGGGCCGGGCGGAATGCCGATTGGAACTGCAGGAAAAGCAATGCTTCTTTTGTCGGGCGGAATAGATTCACCGGTTGCAGGTTACATGATTTCAAAGCGTGGCGTTACTTTAGAGGCCTGTTATTTTCATGCACCGCCATATACAAGCGAACGTGCAAAACAGAAGGTTGTGGACCTTGCAAAACAGATAGCAAAATACTGTGGTCCTATCCGCCTTCATGTCATTAATTTTACGGATATACAGTTGTATATTTACGAGAAATGTCCGCACGAAGAACTTACTATTATTATGAGAAGATATATGATGCGTATTGCAGAGCATATTGCGAAGGAAAACGGCTGCCTTGGACTTGTGACGGGCGAGAGTATCGGACAGGTTGCATCCCAGACTTTGTATTCACTCGCATCAACAAACGAAGTGTGTACACTTCCTGTTTACAGACCGCTTATCGCTTTTGACAAGCAGGATATTGTGGATATTTCCGAAAAGATTGATACGTATGAGACTTCTATTTTGCCGTACGAAGATTGCTGTACTATTTTCGTGGCTAAACATCCGGTTACGAAGCCGAACCAGAAGGTAATACGTATTCATGAACAGAACCTTGAGGAAAATATTGATTTGTTATTCAGACAGGCAATTGCTTCCGATGAAATCATTGAAGTGGAATAATGAACTATATAAACAGAGAATAACAAAATAACAGAAAATAAAAAACAGCCAGGCCGGTTGTCCGGAATGGCTGCTTGTCTGCGGGTAAAAACTTACTAAACCATGTAAGGCTTTAAGATATTAAGAACTTCGTCTGCACTATCTTCTGCATGAATATTTAAGTCGATTGGTTTAGAAAGATCCAAACTGAAAATACCCATAATAGATTTTGCATCGATAACATATCTACCAGATACTAAATCGAAGTCGTAATCGAACTTTGTAATGTCATTAACGAATGATTTTACTTTGTCGATTGAATTTAATGAAATCTGAACTGTTTTCATTGTATTTACCTCCTTTTACTAGTATACCTTCTGCTAATATACTAATGTTAAAGGATAAAAATGTCAATGATAAAAGCACACAAAAATTACGGAGAATGGATAAATTATGAGAATTGCACTGCACAATTTGGGTTGTAAAGTAAATTCATATGAGTTTGATATAATGCTTCAGCGTTTTCAAGACGAGGGCTATCAAATAGTCGGATTTGATGAAGAAGCAGATATTTATCTTGTTAATACGTGTAGTGTGACTAATATAGCGGACCGGAAGAGCCGTCAGATGTTGCACCGTGCAAAAAATAAAAATCCTGATGCGGTTGTTGTGGCCGTAGGGTGCTATGTGCAGACGGATGAAGGCAGACTGAAAGATGATTTGAGCGTTGACCTTGCTGTCGGTAATAATAGAAAAAAAGATATCGTTGATATAGTGAAAGATTATCTTGTAAAGCGGGAAAAGGCAGATGAACGCATATACGGGGAAGATATTATTGATATTAACCATACCGATGAATATGAAGAAATGAAGCTTATCAGAACGGCTGAACATACAAGGGCTTATATAAAGATTCAGGACGGCTGTAATCAATTCTGTACCTATTGCATTATTCCTTATGCAAGAGGAAGGGTAAGGAGCAGGAAGGAAGAAGATATTCTTGCGGAAGTGAAGGACTTGGTGAAAACCGGATATAAAGAAATCGTCGTTACCGGTATCCATATAAGCTCCTACGGTATTGATTTTGAAGCACCGGGCATTAATACACGGGATTATATGGAGCAAAAAAGTCATCTTCCTAAACTTATGGAAAAATTGAATGCAGTGGAAGGACTTGAAAGAATACGACTGGGTTCCTTAGAACCCCGTATTATTACGGCAGAGTTTGTAGAGAAGCTTTCCGGTCTTTCGAAGCTTTGCCCGCATTTTCACTTATCCCTGCAGAGCGGCTGTGATGCTACGTTAAAGAGAATGAACCGGCATTATACGACGGCAGAATATGCTGATAAGGTTGCCCTTTTAAGAAATGCTTTTCCGGATTGTGCCGTAACAACGGATGTGATTACCGGATTTCCGGGAGAGACAGAGGAAGAATTTGAGAAAACCAGACAATATCTTGAAAGCCTTAACTTGTATGAAATGCATGTATTTAAGTATTCCAAAAGACATGGTACAAAAGCAGCGGTTATGCCTAATCAGCTTACAGAGGCGGTTAAAGCTTCAAGAAGTGATGTTTTGCTTCAAATGACCCAAATGCAGTCGGAAGCCTATAGAAAGAAGTTTATAGGAAAAGAATTATCCGTTCTTTTTGAAGAAAAAAAAGTAATTGGGGAAAAAGAGTATTTTATTGGACATAGTAAGGAGTATCTTACGGTTGTAACGGATGCAGATACGGAGCAGGATGCCTTAAACAGCATTATGACTGTGAAAGCAGAAAATATGCTTCCGGGAAATGAAATTTTATACGCCGTCAGACTCTAAAATAAGAAAAGATAAGTTGTATTTTGCCTTAATATGGAGTAAGATATATAAAAATGGGCGTAGCATGGAGACTACAGGATGCAGGATTTAGGAAATACACAATTTATTACATTAGGTACAGATGAGCTTCCGGTTGCAGAGACAGATGTTAAGACCGTTCTTGCAACAGTTTATGAAGCATTAAGTGAAAAAGGGTATAATCCGGTTAACCAGATTGTGGGTTACATTATGTCAGGGGACCCGACATATATTACAAGCCATAATAATGCGAGAAGCCTTATTATGAAGGTAGAGCGTGATGAGCTTGTAGAAGAGATGTTGCTTGAATATATCGCAAGTAACGGATGGAGTTAATGGCATGCGGATAATGGGACTTGATTTTGGCACCAAGACGGTAGGGGTAGCGGTAAGTGACCCCTTACTTATTACGGCACAAGGTGTTGAGATTATTAGACGTAAGTATGAGGACAAGCTTAGACAGACGCTTGCGCGCATCGAAGAGCTTGTTAAAGAATACGAAGTTGATAAGATAGTTCTCGGACTACCTAAGAATATGAATAACACAGAAGGAGAAAGGGTTGAAAAAACGCTTTCTTTTCGTGATATGTTGGAAAGAAGAACGGGGCTTGACGTGGTTATGTGGGACGAGCGTTTGACCACGGTAGCCGCAGATAAAGCAATGATGGAAGCAGGTATCCGCCGTGAAAACAGACATGAATATGTTGATATGATTGCGGCAAGTCTAATTTTACAGGGATATCTGGATGCTTTAAGTATACAGAAACAACAATAATAATGTGAAACAGTACAATAATGGGAGAATAGATATGGCAGATAAGATAATTTTCAGACCGGAAGATGATGAAGAAGCGGTTGAGTTTTATGTAGTGGAGCAGACTACCATAGCCGGCGTTAATTACATTCTTGTGACTGAGGCGGAAGATGGGGATGCAGATGCCTATATTCTCAAAGATATGTCAAAAGCCGAAGAGGAAGAAGCAGTATACGAAATGGTAACAGAGGACAGCGAACTTGACGCTGTAAGCGGCGTTTTTGAAAGTATACTTGATGAAGAAGTTGACTTTGTAAGAGACGATGATTAATCATGCAGGGGCATGATAGAGATAAACTATTTATTTTTTTATGTGTATATTAATACAGGATTCGTGAGCCGGTATTAATATGCGAAACAGAATTTGGAGGAAGATTAGTTGAAGAAAAAAGAGAATATTATGAGTTGTTCCAAGCTCAAGATAATTCCTCTTGGTGGTTTGGAACAGATTGGTATGAATATTACTGCCTTCGAATACGAAGACAGTATAGTTGTTGTGGATTGCGGTCTGAGTTTCCCGGCTGAAGATATGCTGGGTATAGACCTGGTTATTCCTGATGTAACGTATCTTAAGAATAACCTTGATAAGGTAAAGGCTTTTGTTATTACCCACGGTCATGAAGATCATATCGGTGCTTTACCTTACATTTTGAAAGAAATGAATATTCCGGTATATGCCACACGTCTTACGATGGGCATTATTGAGAATAAACTGAAAGAACACAATTTAATGAGCTCGACAAAGCGAAAAGTAGTTAAATTCGGTCAGTCCATCAATTTAGGACAGTTTAGGATTGAATTTATTAAAACAAATCACAGTATCGTGGATGCGGCAGCGCTGGCAATTTATTCGCCGGCGGGCACTGTAATCCATACAGGTGATTTCAAGGTGGATTATACACCGGTATTCGGTGATGCCATTGATTTGCAGCGGTTTGCAGAAATTGGTAAAAAGGGTGTGCTTGCGCTTATGTGCGACAGCACCAATGCAGAACGTCCGGGATTTTCCCCTTCAGAGAAGACACTTGGAAAAACTTTTGATACGCTTTTTGCAGAGCATCGCAACAGCCGTATTATTATTGCTACTTTTGCATCCAATGTAGACCGTGTACAGCAGATTATTAACTCTGCAGACCGTTTTGAACGTAAAGTAGTGGTAGAAGGCCGGAGTATGGTTAATATTATTGAAACGGCTTCAAACTTAGGATGTATTGCGATACCGGATAACACATTAGTAGATATTGAATATCTTAAGAATTATCCGGATGAAAAGACCGTAATTATTACAACGGGTAGCCAGGGTGAGAGTATGGCGGCATTAAGCCGTATGGCATCCGGTAACCATAAAAAAGTTTCTATTAAACCGGGCGATACCGTTATTTTTTCATCGAGTCCTATTCCGGGTAATGAAAAAGCGGTATCCAAAGTGATTAACGAGCTTTCCATGAAGGGCGCTAATGTTATTTTCCAGGATACACACGTATCAGGTCATGCCTGCCAGGAAGAAATAAAGCTGATATATACTTTGACGCAGCCGAAATACGCTATTCCGGTGCATGGTGAATATAAGCATTTAAAGGCACAGGCAAGACTTGCGGAAGATTTGGGTATAGATAAGGATAATATTTTCATTTTAAGTTCAGGTGATGTGCTCGAACTTAATGATGCGGGTGCATCGGTTACATCAAAGGTTCCTGTCGGTGCAATTCTTGTAGATGGTCTGGGTGTCGGCGATGTAGGTAATGTGGTGCTTCGTGACAGACAGCATCTTGCAGAGGATGGAATTCTTATTGTTGTTTTGGGACTTGATAAAGTTACGAATGACTTGTTGTCAGGACCGGACATTGTATCCCGTGGTTTCGTATATGTACGTGAATCAGATGAACTTTTGGAAGAAGCGAGAATTCTTATAGAAGAAAAGGTTATGAATTGCCTTGACAGACATATATCGGATTGGGGCAAAATAAAATCGGTTATCAAGGACTCCCTAGGTGAGTATTTATGGAAGAAAACCAAGAGAAAGCCAATGATTCTTCCGATTATCATGGAGGTTTCTTAATGGAATCTGTTACAATTAAAGATGCGGCAAAACCACTTATTGATTTTGTTAAAGGTACACAGGAATATAAGAAATATTTTTTTGAAAAAGATAAACTGTCCCGGCTTCCACAGCTTAAGGATAGAATAGACGAATACAGA
Source organism: Lachnospiraceae bacterium (assembly GCA_045576455.1). Classification (GTDB taxonomy): domain Bacteria; phylum Bacillota; class Clostridia; order Lachnospirales; family Lachnospiraceae; genus RGIG4034. The sequence goes on from JAZNGM010000001.1 coordinate 158,065, forward strand.
ATGAAGCGTTTTGAATTGCAGCATATGGAAGATGAAACGTTGCTTTTTGAGAAAACGGATGAGTTTTTAAAAGAGTATGAAACGTTTAGGGATAATCCGGTGGTAAGTGAGTTCCTTGCTTCAGAAGCGGCGTTTTGTCAGATGATGCGGGAGCTATATACGGTAATTACGGAATCCATAGAATTTGATATGGACTTTGAGTAGGATAGAGCGGAGGAAATAAATGAAAGGTAAACGTGTGGTTGCAAGTCTTGCAGCAGTAGTTTTTAAAATCGTTTTGGCAGCAGTAGTTATTATGCTCATTTATAAAGTGACGCTTAAATGTTATGATTTTGGCTACAGGGTTTTTGCAGAACCGGCAATTGATGCAAACGGTGGAAGGGAAGTTACGGTTTCTATCGTGGAAGGCAAGGGGGCTAAAGAAATTGGTAAGCTTCTTGAGTCCAAAGGATTAATAAGAGATGCAGATTTGTTTTATATCCAGGAGTTGCTTTCGGGAGAACATGGTAAGCTTAAAGGCGGCGTATATATCCTGAATACCAATATGACATCGAAAGAAATGATTAAAATACTTTCGCAAGGCTCTAACGTGGATATTTTGAATGATGATATGTAGCAAGGCGGTACAGTATGATAATAGATGAACGTTTGTCAACATTTATCCAATCGTTTGATGAACCTTATCCGGCGTATTTATATGATTTGCGGTGTAAGGCACTTGCGAATGAGGTGCCTATTATACGTGATGACATGCAGGATTTGCTCCGTTTTCTCATGCAGGAGAGACAGCCTTCCTCTATTCTTGAGGTAGGAACGGCGGTTGGATTTTCGGCGCTGCTCATGAGCGAATATGCACCTAAAGGATGCAGGATAACAACCATTGAAAAATATGAAAAGAGAATACCGGAAGCAAAAGCCAATTTCAAAAAGGCGGGAAAACATGACCTGATTCAGCTTATTGCAGGCGATGCAACAGATGTTCTCAAAGAGTTAACAGAGCCGTTTGACTTTATTTTTATGGATGCTGCCAAGGGGCAGTATATACATTTTTTGCCGGATGTGTTCAGACTTCTTAAATCCGGCGGTATGTTGGTGTCTGATAATGTATTAAAGGACAGGGAAATCCTTGAATCGCGGTTTGCGGTAACAAGACGGAACAGAACCATCCATGCAAGGATGAGAGAATATTTGTATGAATTAAAGCATAATCCTGAGCTATCTACGGTTATTTTGCCGGTGGGTGATGGTGTGACGTTAAGTGTCAAGAAATAGAGACGATTCTTCAAACAGAAAAGACGTTCTCGGAATGGAGTTAATAATGAGAGAAAAACCGGAATTGCTTGTCCCGGCAAGCAGTCTTGAGGTATTAAAAACTGCAGTAATTTTTGGGGCGGATGCCGTTTATATAGGTGGAGAAGCTTTTGGACTTAGGGCAAAAGCAAAGAATTTTACCATGCCGGAGATGAAGGAAGGTATTGAGTTTGCGCATGCCCATAATGTTAAAGTATATGTTACGGCAAATATTCTTGCCCATAACGATGATTTGCAGGGGGCGGAAGAGTATTTTAAAGAGCTTAAGGAGATTAAGCCGGACGCACTTATTATTTCCGATCCGGGTATGTTTACCATTGCAAAAAGAGTTTGTCCTGAAATAGAAATACATATTTCAACACAGGCCAATAATACCAATTATGAAACCTACCGTTTCTGGTGGGAGCTTGGGGCAAAGCGCGTTGTTTCGGCACGCGAGCTTTCTCTTGCCGAAATCAGACAAATCAGGGACAGAATTCCTGAGGAAATGGAAATAGAAAGCTTTATTCACGGAGCTATGTGTATTTCATATTCCGGCAGATGCCTTTTGAGCCATTATTTTACGGGACGGGATGCTAATCAGGGGGCATGCACACACCCTTGCCGTTGGAAGTACGCTGTAGTTGAGGAGAAGAGACCGGGAGAATATTTGCCGGTGTATGAAAATGAAAGAGGAACATATATCTTTAACTCCAAAGATTTATGTATGATTGAATATATTCCTGAAATTGTAGCAGCCGGTATTGACAGCCTGAAAATCGAAGGCCGCATGAAAACGGCATTATATGTTGCGACGGTGGCAAGAACATACCGTAAAGCGATAGATGATTTCTTTACATCCGAGCAGACATACAGAGATAACATGGACTGGTATCGTGCAGAAATACAGAAATGTACATATAGACAGTTTACAACCGGTTTCTATTTTGGGAAAACCGATGAAACAACACAGATATATGATAACAATACCTATATTAATGAATATGTCTATCTGGGTATCATAGATAAGGTGGATGAAGAGGGTTATGCCTACTTTGAACAACGCAATAAGTTCAAGGTAGGAGACGTAATTGAAATTATGAAACCCGATGGTACGAACGTGGAAGTGACGGTAGAAAAGATGTTTACTACCGAAGGCGAGGAAGTGGATAGTTGTCCGCATCCGCAGCAGAAACTCAAGGTCCTTCTGTCAGCTAAGCCTTCAAGATATGATTTACTCCGCGTAATGCAGAAATAAAAGCTTGCATTTTGCTACTTGTTAGAGTATCTTTATAAAATCAAGAAATGTAAAGGACTGGATATATGAACGAATATATTAATGTAGAACAGATATTTGGCGAAAACGTGTTTACGCTTGCGACAATGAAAGCGCGTCTTCCTGAGAGCGTATTTAATGAAGTTAAGCATGTTATGGAACAGGGCGGTGAATTGTCACTTGCAACTGCAGATGTTATTGCCAAGGAAATGAAGAAATGGGCAGTAGAAAAGGGTGCGACTCATTATTCGCATTGGTTCCAGCCGCTTACCGGAATTACGGCCGAAAAGCATGATGCGTTCATAAACCGTCCGAATGCAGAAGGCAAGATGATTATGGAGTTTTCCGGTAAAGAACTTATCAAGGGTGAACCGGATGCTTCTTCTTTCCCTTCCGGCGGACTCCGTTCCACCTTTGAAGCCAGAGGATATACGGCTTGGGATATTTCTTCTCCTGCATTTATAAAAGAATCCGCAACCGGTCCGGTACTTTGTATACCGACAGCGTTTTGCTCATACACAGGGGAGGCGCTTGATAAAAAGACGCCGCTTCTCCGTTCAATGGAAGCTATCAGTACCCAGGCACTTCGTATTGCCAAATTATTTGGACATAAGGATGCTACAAAAGTTATTGCATATGTTGGACCGGAACAGGAATATTTTCTGGTTGACCAGGAAAAAGCGTTAAAGAGAACGGACTTAATTTTTGCGGGACGTACATTATTTGGAGCACCGGCACCAAAAGGTCAGGAATTGGAAGATCATTATTTTGGTGTTATCCGTGAGAGAATCGGTGCATTTATGCGTGACCTTAACGTTGAACTTTGGAAACTTGGCGTTACGGCTAAAACACAGCACAATGAAGCAGCTCCTGCACAGCATGAGCTTGCTCCGATATATGAAACTGCTAATATTGCGGTAGACCATAACCAGCTTGTTATGGAGACAATGAAGCGTCTTGCCGGAAAACATGGCATGAGATGTCTTTTGCATGAAAAACCGTTTGCAGGAGTTAACGGTTCCGGTAAGCACAATAACTGGTCGCTTTGCACGGATAATGGTGTGAATCTTCTTGATCCGGGAGCAACGCCGAATGAAAATATCCAGTTCCTTCTTGTATTGGCTTGTATTTTAAAGGCAGTGGATACGCATGCGGATCTTTTGCGCCAGAGCGCAGCTGATGTAGGTAACGATCACAGACTTGGTGCGGATGAAGCGCCTCCTGCGATTATTTCGGTATTCCTTGGTGAACAGCTTGAAGATGTGGTAAGACAACTTGTGGAGACAGGTGTGGCATCCAGCTGTAAAGATGGCGGTATTTTGGAAACCGGTGTTTCCACCATACCTGGTTTAAAGAAAGATGCTACCGACAGAAACAGAACATCACCGTTTGCATTTACAGGTAATAAGTTTGAGTTTAGAACTTTAGGATCATCAGATTCTGTTGCAAGTCCGAATACGACTTTAAATGCAATTGTTGCAGAAGCTTTTTGTGAAGCGGCAGATATTCTTGAAACAGCAGAAGATTTTGATCTTGCAGTGCATGATTTGATTAAAGAATACATGACCAAGCATCAGAGAATTATTTTTAACGGTAACGGTTACTCTGAGGAGTGGGTTAAAGAGGCAGAACGCAGGGGACTTCCTAATATTTCTTCTACGGTTGAGTCTGCCAAGACCCTTACGACGCCGAAAGCGATTGCCCTCTTTGAAAAATTTGGTATTTTTACCAAGGCAGAACTTGAGTCACGTGAAGAAATTCTTTACGAAACCTATTCAAAGACAATTAATATTGAAGCGCTCACTATGATTGATATGGCGGGTAAGCAGATTATTCCTGCAGTTGTCAAATATGCTAATTCGGTTGCTCAATCCGTTTTGAATGTAAAAGAAGCGGGGGCAGACGCAACACCGCAACAGGAACTTCTTAAGAAAACAACTTCCCTGCTTGCAAAGATGAATGAGGCGTTGGATGAGTTAAAACGTGTGGAAGCAGAAGCTGCTAATATGCCGGCAGGAAAAGAGCAGGCCTTCCTATATAAAGATAAAGTGGTTGCAGCTATGGTGGCGTTAAGAAAACCTGCGGATGAACTTGAAATGATTGTGGACAAGGAAATGTGGCCTTTCCCTACATATGCAGATTTGCTTTTCGAAGTATAATTTAGATTGATTTGTTACAATAAAATGCATCGGTTGTGAAAATGAGCCGGTGCATTTTTTGCTTAAAAGGAAATTAAAAAAAGGTATTGACATTTGCATTTCTTTCGTGTACACTAGCCTAGTGTTAAGAAATACAACATGAATATTGGGCTATCGCCAAACGGTAAGGCAACGGACTCTGACTCCGTCATCTCAAGGTTCGAATCCTTGTAGCCCAGCTTAAATGCTCTCGATATCGAGGGCATTTTTAGTCTATAAAAGATTGATTAACTGCTGGAGGAAACGTAATGATTCAACCGGGTACGATAATGGAGCTTCTGGTTATTAAGAAGGTAGAGTTTGGAATATACCTGGCAGAAAGCGAAGCTTCGGGCGACAAAGTGCTGTTGCCGAAAAAACAGGTAAAAGAAGATATGGGAATAGGCAGTTACGTAACGGTGTTCGTATATCGTGATTCGGAGGACAGGCTGATAGCGACAACCAAAACGCCTGCATTAAAGCTTAAAGAGGTTGCGCTGCTTAAGGTTAAAGAGATGAATAAGTATGGTGCATTTCTTGACTGGGGACTTGAAAAAGACCTTTTTCTTCCGTTTAAGCAGATGACTTATAAGTTGTATGCAGGAGATGAATGTCTGGTAAGTCTGTATGTAGACAAGAGTAACCGTCTGTGTGCCACGATGAAGGTGTATCCTTATCTTTTAAAAGACAGTCCGTATAAAAAAGATGATAAAGTCGAAGGACTGGTATATGAGATTAGTGATAATTTTGGTGCCTTTGTGGCGGTAGATGATAAATTCTCGGCCCGCATCCCTAAGAAGGAACTTTTTGGCAATATACAGGCAGGAAACCGTCTTAATGCCCGTGTAGTAAAGGTTCATGAAGATGGTAAGCTGGAATTGTCTGTAAGGGAAAAAGCATATATTCAAATCGGTGAAGATGCCGCAAAAGTACTTGAAATCATAGAAAGCTTTGATGGCGTTTTGCCATTTACGGATAAAGCAAATCCTGAAGTAATCAAACGGGAAACCGGCATGAGCAAAAATGAATTTAAGCGTGCGGTCGGCAATTTGCTTAAAGAGAGAAAAATTGTAATTACGGAAACCTGTATAAGAAAACTTTAGTGTTATAACAGATTAAAAAAGAAGCCTTATGACTACTCGACCGTTATAGACGGGAGAGCGTTATAAGGCTTTTGTATACTATGCATACATAAAAAAATGCCATATTTTGCGAAAAAATCAATAAATATGCATAAATGAACACGTAAATACTATAGATTTTTTTGTTATTATGTAATAAAATGAGAACATAGTATGGTTTTTGGATAGTTTGTTACTGATAAAATATTGTGTAATATGCATAGAAAGTATCCGCATGTTACTGCCGACAAAAAGGAGAGAATTGCTATGATCTCAAATCAGATTTTACAAAGTACCCTGGAGGGATTAAAAAGTATAGCACATGTTGAATTTTGTGTTGTGGATTGTGAAGGTGTAGTTGCAGCATTTACCGTGCCGAAGATTAAAGATTGTAAAAGTTTGGTAGAAGAGTTTGCAAAATCTCCGGCAGACAGCCAGGAAATAAAAGGATATCAATTCTTTAAAGTCTATGATGAACAGGAGCTTGAATATATACTGGTTGTCATGGGTACGGGCGAAGACACATATACCGTCGGTAAGATGGCTGCATTCCAAATCCAAAATTTACTTGTTGCATATAAAGAGCGTTTCGATAAAGATAATTTTATAAAGAATCTTCTTCTCGACAATCTTCTTCTTGTCGATATTTACAGCAGAGCAAAAAAATTACATATTAAGACCGACGTGAAGCGTGTTGTATTAATAGTGGAATCAGACAGGGGCAAAGACAGTAATATACTGGAGACGTTAAGAAACTTCTTTAACGTAAGCAGTAAAGAATTTGTGACAGCCGTTGATGAAAACAGTGTAATTGTTGTAAAAGAACTTGCTCCAAATGAAACTTCGGAGGATATTGATAAAACAGCACGGAGTATAGAAGTATTCCTTACCAAGGAAGGCATTAAGGATATTCATATTTCTTACGGTACTACAGTCGGTGAGATTAAAGAGGTAAGCCGCTCTTATAAAGAAGCTAAGATGGCACTGGAAGTAGGAAGGATTTTCTTTGATGAGCGGAATGTTATTGCATATAGTGAACTGGGCATCGGAAGATTGATTTATCAGTTGCCGATTCCTTTGTGTAAGATGTTTATTAAAGAGATATTTGACGGAAAGAGCCCGGATGAGTTTGATGAAGAAACTTTAACTACCATTAATAAGTTTTTCGAGAACAGCCTTAATGTATCCGAAACATCAAGACAATTATTTATCCACCGTAATACATTGGTGTATCGGTTGGATAAGCTGCAAAAGCTGACAGGACTTGATCTTAGGGTGTTCGAGGACGCGATTACTTTCAGAATCGCTTTGATGGTTGTCAAGTACATGAAATATATGGAGACTTTTGAATATTAGAATTATTTAATTTCAAAGGGAAGTAAGAGGAGATAAAAGTGAGAAAAAAGGATAAAACATTACCATACGAAGAGGATGATATAATTGTTCTTGACAATGTAGTTAAGGCATATTCCTCCGGTTTGCCGGCGATAAATGGTATCAGTCTTAAGATAAAAAAAGGAGAATTTGTTTTTATCGTAGGCGACAGCGGTTCCGGTAAATCGACCTTGATTAAGCTTCTGCTAAGGGAGATTCTTCCGACAGAAGGAGCAATTTATGTAAATAAGCAAAATGTGGCACGTCTGCGCAGAAGAAAGGTGGCAAAATACCGCCGTAAAATCGGTGTTGTATTCCAGGATTTCAGATTGTTGAAAGACAGAAACGTATACGATAATGTTGCATTTGCACAGCGTGTAATCCAGGTGCCGACAAAAGAGATTAAAAAGAATGTTCCGCGTGTGTTGTCTATGGTCGGATTGGCAGGAAAGTATAAAGCAAAACCGAAACAGCTTGCAGGTGGTGAGCAGCAACGTGTTGCACTGGCAAGAGCGCTGGTTAACAATCCGCCGATTTTGCTTGCGGACGAGCCTACCGGTAATCTTGACCCGAATAATTCATGGGAAATTATGAAACTGTTTGAAGAGATTAACGAAAAAGGAACAACCGTATTGGTTGTTACACATAACCGTGAAATCGTAAATGCAATGCAGAAAAGAGTTATTGCCATGAAAAAAGGTGTCATCATGAGTGACATGGAAAAAGGAGGATATGTGGATGAGGATTAGTACATTTTTTTATGTTCTCAGACAAGGTTTACGAAACATATTCCGGAATAAATGGTATTCTCTTGCATCTGTGGCAACGATAGCAACCTGTTTGTTTTTATTTGGTGTATTTTATTCGATTCTTATTAATTTTAGCAATATTATCCACAATGCAGAGAAGGATGTAAGTATAGTAGTATTTTTTGAGCAGGGAATCAGCGATGCCAAGATTAAGTTGATTGGCGATGAAATTAAAAACCGGAAAGATGAAGTGGCAGATGTAAAATATGTTTCTGCCGAAGATGCATGGGCAGAGTTTTCTAAGGATTATGTAGGAACGAAAGAAGAAGTAGACGCTACTTTTCCAAACGGTGATAATCCGCTGGCAGACTCAGCTAACTATCAGGTCTTCTTAAAGGATGTATCCAAGCAGGGAGAACTGGTTGCCTATATCCAGTCTTTGGATGGGGTGCGCCAGGTGCAACGTTCAGAGCTTGTAGCGAATACTTTATCGGGAGTTAATTCCCTGGTGGGTTATGTGTCCCTTGCCATAATAGGATTGTTGCTTATAGTATCCATCTTCCTTATCAGTAATACGGTAACCATTGGTATTTCTATCCGTAAAGAGGAAATTGGAATTATGAAATACATAGGCGCGACGGACTTCTTTGTACGTTCACCATTCATAATTGAGGGTATCATTATAGGCGCAATTGGTTCAGTGTTACCACTAGGTGTCATATACTATGTATATAGCAATATTACGGCGTTTATCGCTTCCAAGTTTGCGGTATTGTCCTCATTGCTTGCGTTTATTGATGTGAGCGAAATATTTAAAACATTGATGCCGCTTACTATTATTATTGGTGTGGGAATTGGATTCATCGGTAGTTATACAACAGTTAAAAGACATATTCACGTATAGTCTTAATGAAAAGGATGATAACAATGAAGAAAATAGTACGGAAAATCAGTTTCGGCTTGGTTCTGATTATCATAGCTTGCTTATTCAGCCCGTCTGAAGACAGTACGGCTGCTCTTACCAATTCGGTTATTAAAGGGAAAGAGAATGAAATTAAAGAAGCAGAGAAACAGATTAACAGTATTAAAAACGGAATAACGAAAGTAGAAGATATTCTGGATGGTTTACAGGACCAGAAAAAGGACCTGGCAGCGTATATTGTGGCAATTGATAACAGTATGACTGAGGTTCAGGATAAAATAGATGATTTGTCGGTTCAAATAGAAGAACAAATTGCTATGGTAGAAGCGACCCGCCTTGAACTTGAGAATGCCATTAATGTAGAGAAAAAACAGTATGCCGATATGAAAGAACGTATCCGTTTCATGTATGAAAGCGGGGTTACGTTGTATTTAGAGATATTGTTTTCGGCAGACAGCTTTTCTGACTTCCTTACACGTACGGAATATGTAACCAGTCTTACAGACTATGACAGAAAGATGCTTTTTGCTTATCAGGATACGGTTGAGCTTGTTGAGATGACTAAGCTTGAACTGGAAGCTAAGGAAGCACTGCTTGAACAGGCAAAGGCAGCACAGGAAGAAGAACTGGTAGCTTTACAGCAGCTTCAGGAAGCAAAACGTAATGAGCTTAATAAGACGAATTCGGATATTTTGACGGCGAAAGAACAAATAGATGATTATGAAGCTGAACTTCAGGCAATGAAGGATACGATTGAAACCCTTGAAAAGGAAATTGAAGAAGAGAAGAAGAAACTTCTTGCAGCACAAATCAGGTATGATGGCGGTAAGTTTGTATGGCCGATTAAAAAATATACCCGTGTAACCAGCGAATACGGCTGGCGAAATCATCCGACGTTGGGCGTGCCGCAGTTCCATAACGGAATTGATTTGGGTTCGGCATACGGTACACCGATATATGCGGCATATAATGGTAAAGTTGTAGCAGCATCATATACGTCTGTCATGGGTAAATATATAATGATTGACCACGGTGACGGTATTTATACGGTATATATGCATTGCTCCAAACTGCATGTAAAGCAGGGAGATATTGTAGTAGCGGGTGAGACAATTGCCGGTGTTGGCTCGACAGGAAGATCAACCGGTAACCACCTTCATTTCAGCGTCCGCGTTAACGGACAATATGTAAGTCCATGGAATTATATTAAGGAGCCAAAATAAATGTATGATGTAAATAACGAAGAAGAGTTAGAATGCGAAGCTGATAAAGAAATCGCTCTGGACCGGATGAAGAGAGAACGTAAAGGCTTATATTGGAGCGGTCTTGTAACAGGACTTCTGGTTTCTTTCCTTTGTCTGTTTGTTATCATTCTGGTAGACAGGGCAGGCGAAATGGGGAAGAACCGGACTTCGGATGTCAGCCTGAATGAATCACCTGACGAACAGGAAATCATTAATGAGAAGGTCAAGACTCTTCTTGGTGTGGTGGAAGATTATTACTTAGAAGAGTATGACAAGCAGGACTTGATTGAAGGAATGTATGGGGGACTCATAGAGGCGCTGGGTGATCCCTATTCTGTTTACTATACACCGGAAGAATTAGATGCCCTTATGAATCAGACGCAGGGTATATATTACGGAATCGGTGCATATATCGGTTTTGATACTGATAAGAATATGTGCTATATTTCAAAACTTATTAAAAATTCACCGGCTATCAACAGCGAACTTCAACCCAAGGACTGGATTGTTAAGGTCGACGGAGTCGATACAATCGGTATGGATTCTTCCGAAATAGTCACCTATATCAAAGGTGAAGAGGGCACGGAGGTTGTAATTACCGTTATGCGTGAAGGAAGTGAGAATTACATTGACGTTCCCGTAAAACGAGCTAAGATTAAGAAACTGACCGTAGAACACGAAATGCTTGAGAACAAGATTGGTTATATTGAAATTACGGAATTTGATGATGTAACTTATCAGCAGTTTATGGATGCGTATAATGCTTTGAATGAAGACGGAATGAAAGCACTGGTTCTCGATTTACGTGCCAATCCGGGCGGCAATGTATCTACGGTATGCATGATAGCAAGAGAGATGCTTCCGAAAGGATTAATTGTATATACGGAAGATAAAAATAAAAAGAGGGTAGAATATACCTGTCCGGGTAAAAATGAGATTCAGATACCTATGGTGGTGCTTGTGGACGGTAACAGTGCCAGTGCATCTGAAATTCTTGCAGGAGCCATTAAGGACTATAAAAAAGGAACGCTTATGGGAACCACTACTTATGGCAAGGGTATCGTACAGAGAGTTATTACCATAAGTGATGGTACGGCAATTAAGCTGACGGTAAGTAATTACTTTACCCCAAAAGGAAATTATATCCATGGTGTAGGTATCGCACCGGATATTGAAGTACCATGGGATTACGAAAAATATGCGGCTGACGGAACAGATAACCAAAAGCAGGCGGCATATGAGTATCTTTTGAATGAAATTAAATAGTGTGCATAGATATGAGGGACATATGAAGAGAAGGATTGTTGGTATTGTATCAGTGTTGATTATGTCGGGTTTTCTGATGACAGGATGTGAAGATACAAATCAATCTGAAGATGTTTCATCTCAGAATAGTTTCAATGGAAAAGAAACAGATGAAGTGTTGCAAGAAGATGCATCTGATGAATTGAAGGATACGTCAGATGGAATGGAAACATTCGAAGGAACGGATGTTTTATCACACGAAAAAGAAGAGAATTCAGAGCGTACAGATGCCCGTGAAGAAACCGGAACTTTGGGTGAAGAGGAAAAAAACGGAGAGAACGTAAATGCAGGTGATGCCGGAAAAGCGGATGTAATCGAAAACGGTGATGAAACCGGAACATCGGAACAAAACCAAGCACCGGAAGTGGATACGATAAGCATATTACTGGAACCGTTTTTTTACGAACAAAATGAGACGGGGTATACAATTCTTGATATAAAGAAACATAGTTTGGAAGAAATAATTATCCCGGATATTGTGACCCGGATTGAGGGATTGAATCTGTATGGAAATGGTAGAGTGAAAACGGTGGTTATTCCTGATTCGGTAAAACATATTGATAATATTAATTTTTCTTCCTGCCGAAAGCTTGAGAGTGTTATTTTCCCTTCACGTGTAGAGTATATGGGAACCTATAATTTTGCGTTTTCTGCAATTAAGAAGGTAGTGTTTCCGGAGGGGATGACTGCCATTATACCAAGTTGTTTTTATAAATGTACATCACTAACCGAGGTTATACTTCCGAGCACGTTGACGGAAATTCGGGGAGAGATACAAAAGATAGGAAGTGGCGGAGCGAGCTATGAAGGTGCATTTTACGGGTGCACTTCGTTAAAGAATATAACGTTGCCGGACGGCTTGAAAATAATCGGAGTTGGAGCGTTTGCAGAAACAGGGCTTGAAAAAATTGTGCTTCCGGATTCCGTAACCGAAATAGGTGAAGCGGCATTTTGGTGTGCGACGAATTTATCAAGTGTTACTTGGTCGAAGACTCTTCGTACTATAGGAAGCAATGCTTTTCGTGAGACGGCTATTACAGAGTGTCGTATTCCGGACGGTGTTACTTTAATTGATTTTCAGGCATTTATGGATTGTAAAAAGTTGACATATATCTATATTCCCGGAACAGTATCAAAAATTGGTTCGGACCCTTTCTCAGGGTGTGATGAGTTACAGGAAGTTTATATCGGTAACGGAGTTACCGCTTTACCATTTAATACATTTGGAATGGCAAAAAAGATGAAAAAACTTACGATTCCGGCATCTGTTACCAGTATTGGAGAAAGTAATTGGCCGGGAGAAGAGGTAACCATTTATACACCTGCCGGTTCTTTTGCGGAATCGCATTTTTCTAAATTGGCAGGACCTTATTACAGGGATAACGGGAATGGAGAATTGGTTCCTTACTATCATTATAGTTTTGTATATGAATAATGTTAATGAGAAGAGACTGCTTGAGTTAATATCAGGCAGTCTCTTTTAAATAGTCTATATTATTCGTAGAAATAGCTTTCCTTCGGTCCCAGATAAGATGGCAGCAGTTTGGTGTTAACAGGATGAAGCACTATGCGCTCCAGAATTATGGTAGGGCTTACACCGTAGAAATATAATTTGTTAATACCTTTCTTACATTTGACAACGGCCTCGGCTTTTTTGATATTATCATGTGCTTCGTGAGACCATTGCGCGCTTTGGAAGAACTGCCTTTCAGGCTGTTTTACCGTGTTCAGTAATGTGGGCTGTTCTAAATTAATGGAGTAACCGATGTAGTGAATGCGTTCATATACAACAGGTGTAGTTGCGGATAAGAAGAATTCAATATTATATTCGCCATCCTGTTGTGCCATGAATTCATACATTACATACGGTCTTTCGTTTTCTTCGTAAAAATCGGCGGTAACGGGATATACCTTGATGGCACTGCCGGTTCTTCCGTAAGGAGTAAGCGTATGGAAAGCACCTTTTGCCATATCTTTCTTTTCTTTATAATGTTCGGCATTAATAGCTATATAATTGTCGGTTTCCAAAAATGTACACGGCGGTAGATTGTCGGGTCTGTTGCATGCTTCGACGGTTACTTTGGCAACCCCATAACCTATGTGTGTTATGGTAAAATGTCCTATGGCATGTCCTGTTATGAGCTCCCGGTGTATTTTTAATCGTATTCTTTCTGACACCGTTACCACTCCTTCGGTACTTGAAAAACTTATAAAAGGACAATCGGAATCTATACGGTATTCCACCGGTTTATGGCTGGCGCACGCAATATCGAATTCAATAAATCCGACATCCGGCCGTAATCCGTCAAGCCATGTTTGCGGGGCACTTGTCCAGGCAAGTCCGGTCATATAACGGGTATCATTTACTCTTGATACAATCATTCTTGATTCATTTGCCGGGTGAACATAATGCCGGATAGGATATTTGTTATCTTCATCGTTCCAGTTGGTAAATCCGATATGTTCCGATAAGCCGAAGCCATAGAAGAAACCATCATCAACAGCGTGATATTCATCTGTAAGTTCATAATCTGTCATAAAGCATTTATTAATTTCTTCCGCTAAAAGGTTGGCACTAATTCTGTTCTGTTTGGCATATAGATGGTTTTTACCGGTTAAAATCCACATTTTCATCAGATTAGCTGTTCCGCAGGCCGGATAATGTACCAAAGATAAATAAGCGGCCATGTTTTCCGGTTTGCAGGAATCATGTAGTTGCTTACAGGTATCAAGAATGTTCTGCGAGATTTCTAATATATCATCCGCTTCGCCAAAATGGACAGGGTGATATATCGTATCATTCATAATTTCATGCTTACGTTTGGCAAGTAACTCTGTGTATGCCCATAAGATTTTGTTGACGTCTGCCTGCTCAGCTTCCGTAAAAAGATTGCCCAAATTCTTTTTTGTCCATTCGGTTAGATATTGCTTTGTAATATTGGCATCTTGACCGCCCCATTTATCAATATCGTAAGCAAGGTCGAGGAAAAATGACAATCCCATTTCCTGTGTGCCTATATCGCCGATATTGGTTACCCATATTTCCTGTACGCCATATTCATAAGCGCAGGTCATCTGTTCCCATACTTTAGGAAGATAGGTAGAGCCTATCCATTGGAAAGAATAAGGACCGCCATGCATATCCATGTGATAGTACATTCCGTAACCGCCTTTGTGTGAACGCATTTTTTCTGTAGGCAGTGTTCGCGTTGCACCGACATTATTGTCACTCAGCATTAACGTAATACCATCCAGTTCGGGGTCATTAATGAGTCCTGGTACTTGTGCATTTCCGTAGAAAAACTCTTCAACCTCGGTAAACAGGACAATTTGACGGGGTACTTTATCTAAGTCTTCATTAATGGTTTCTTTTATAAGTTGGTTTTGGCAGACTAATACATTTTTAAGCAGTTGGATGTTTTCTGCAAGGGTTGCTTTTTCCATAATGGCAGTATCATTTTCACCGCGCATTCCCATAGTAATGACGTTCTCAAATTCTCTGTTGCGGATAAGACCATCTCTCCAAAATTGTGTTATACCATCCGGATTTGCGATAAAATCCCATGCATCTTTGTAGATGGAATCTTTACCACGTACCAGTCCGTATTCTGCTCCGCTTCTCATACAAGGTTCATGATGCGAGGTACTCATGACTACACCTAATTCATCGGCAAGTTCGGCACTTTTTAGTCCGGGACCATCCAGATTAAAGTTGGAATTCCACATGGCAGGCCATAAATAGTTACCCTTTAAACGTAGCAGCAGTTCAAAAACTTTTTCATAGCAAAGAGCGTTTGCATCGCCAAAATGGGTTTTTGCCCAGTTGCCGAAAGCCGGCCATTCATCGTTTATAAAGAAGCCTCTGTATTTAACGGACGGTTCTTTAGAAACACCTTCGATGGTTTCGCTAAGAATGATTTGTTTTTGCTTTTTGGGCCATACATGGTTCCAGTTAACTAAAGGAGATACACCTAATAGTTCCGAAAGATGAAAAAGACCGTATATAGTACCGCGTTTATCGGAACCTGCTATAATAAGCGCGTTTTCAATGCCTTTTGCCGGATGATTAAGAAGTTTTACAGAATAGACTTCCCGTTTTCCTTCTATTTCGGCCAAATTAATATGACCTTCGGATGCAAGCCCTGCCAAAATAGTACTATGGCCGACTGTGCCGTAAATAATGATATTTTTGGCAGTGCCTTCGTAATAAGTTTGTGGCAATGCACCGGTAATAAGCTCTATATCTTTTCTGACATAGTCAGCTACTTTCTTTACACCGGGTAAGGTGCTTTCTTCTTCATAGAATAACAAATCGGCGTCTACAATAAATTGCTTCATTCGGATACCTTCCTTTCATCAGATAACTTCTTTTTATAATTTGAGAATATCACTGCAAAAGTATCATTAATATGTGTTTTGTGCCAATAACATTGCAAAATGCGACTTTTTTATATAATATAAAAATAGTTGAAGCATTATGGGAGGAGTGATGCGCAGTGGATGACAGATTACACATATTCAGTCAAATTGGTAGTGTGGTTACATGCGAGTATAAGTATGCTGGTTTGGGAAGCTGGAAAACGCCTCCGATACATAATCACGACGGATATGAAATACTGGTGTTTTTGGGTGGTAATGTCAGGGCTTTTACGGAAGTTACGGATACGGTTTTGAAAAAAGGGGATGTGTTATGTGTTGCGCCGTATTTTTTTCATGGGGTAGAGATTTTTGAGGAAGAGACCTATGAAAGGTTTCTGATTAATCTGCCGGAGAATTTGCCGGACAGACTCAGCAGTAAGGATACGAATCTTAACCGATGCTTTAGCTATGAAGGTGAGAACAAGCTACCGCTGATTCACCTTGAAGGAGAGCGTCTTCAAGAACTTATTGGCTATTGCATTAATCTTGAGAAAATATGTAAGGGAACAGGGACAGCGTTTGGGAGGGATCTTCTAAGAGATTCACTAATCACACAGATATTGGTAATGTTAGGACAGGAATGTCGTAAACATATTGAGATAACAGAGGGGATTATGCCCCAATTGGTTACGGATACCTTTTCCTATATACAAGCGAATATAGCAGAAGATAATCTTATTCAGAAATTGTCGGATTATCTGCATCATAACAGAACATATATTGGACGTTGTTTTAAAAAAGTAACCGGGATTACGGTTCAGCAGTATATTATTGCAAAACGCATTGCACTTGCGCAGGAACAGCTAAAACAAGGTGGATTTCCCACGCAAGTCTGTTTTGCATGCGGCTTTAATAATTATGCTAATTTTTCCCGTACTTTTTGCGATAAAGTAGGGGTATCGCCTAAGGAATACCGGAAGCGATATCAAATCAGATAGTATTGCGGCTTTTTATTAGCGCGTATTAGAAAGAGACGGAAATTCATCTACAGATGCGAAAGCATCAAATGCGGAATCCCAATTCTTTTCTTCAAAAAAGGCACATGTTTTTAATAATGATAAGTCCGAAGTTATATCTTTCTTGCCGAATAAGTGTACGTCGCAATAATCCAATAAATACACCATGTCTTCAGCAAGAACGGCATGATTCGGGCAAGGACCGCGGCGGACCTTGAAATCTCCCGATGGTTCAATGTTATTTTCATGTATATGTATGGAAAGATGGTCCTCTACGCCAAAGTGACGGAAAATCTTGCGTGCGGCGAGGTAGGTGTATGCCATGGCAGGAGGGTTTGTCCAGTCTTCGCCATTATGGCCGGATATAATCATCAAATGTCTCTTGTCGGATGCCATTAGTGCAGCCAGAAAATGTTGGTCAAAAGGCAATTGGAAAGGTGAAGTAAATTCACGGAAGGTTTCGTTAAACCAATGGCGTTCGCTATCGCATTGAAGAACTTCCAGCGGTTCGTTTTTACCAATGGTAAGCATATGCGTACCATTTTGGAAGAAGCCTACGGAAGATAAGTCATAGGTTTTACCTTCGGAAAAATAACGGAAGGAAGCCATGCCGCCTGCACCTGAGCAGGTAGGAACAACAACCTTGATTCTTTCGTCAAAAGCACCGGCTACAGCGGTTGCTTTGCCGTAGCGTGATACGCCGGTAAGTATATTGTTGTGATAATCTATGTTAAGTTCTTTGCCAAGTCCCTGTTCAAGGGCATCAAGAATTTTGCCGGCACCCCAGCCCCATGCCATAAGTGCTCCGGTTTGTGTTTCATAGGTATCGCCATAAGGATATAAGCTATAGAAAGCACCTTTACGCTCAAGATTATCAGATGCAATGTCCATCGGAATGAAGGAAGCAGCTGCATAGCCTCTGTAAGCGGCGAAAGCAGCATTATGTGTAGGCATAAAACACATTTCGGAATAGAGCGGGTATGGTGCTGCGCTACTCTCCTCAAGGGGAAGAGTTATTGTGATTTTAAATTCTGCACTTCTGTCTCCTTTGGCAATACAAAGAGTACAATCCAAACGTCGTACGGTTACGGTTGAGACAGGGAATGAGTCGTCAAGCGTTATGGTCAGTGTTTCTTCCGTACCAAGTTGATAACTGATACATTCATCTTTTGTATCAGGCATAGGACCATACATATAATACGAATATAAATCACGGATTTTTTGTTTGTTCTTTTCCCATGCAGATAAGCTTTCCGTTTGAGAGGGTGTAAGCGCCTCAAAGAAAGAAGGAAGCTCCTTTATTAGAGGTAAGTCTTTTGGTAAAGCATAATTGTTTTTTTCCATAAGTAAGTAATCCTCCTATACAATTAAGTTACTAAACTGCTATCATTATATCATTGAAACATAATTAAAAAAATAAATTTCGGTAAAAGGAGATGAACCATTATGATCACAGATGAAAAATTAATTACAATTGTTCCGTCAGAGAGGCAGATTAATTTTCAGAAGTTGGAGTTTTACAGCTTTGTTCATTTTACTGTGAATACTTTTACGGATAAAGAATGGGGAGAAGGAAATGAAAGCCCACGCATATTTAATCCTGAAAAGCTGGATGCTGAGCAATGGGTAAGAGCTGTAAAGGCAGCAGAAATGAAAGGCCTTATTCTGACTTGTAAGCATCACGACGGATTTTGTCTCTGGCCGAGTAAATATACGGCGCATACCGTGGCGGCCAGTCCTTATAAGAATGGTAAGGGAGATATTGTAAAAGAGGTTTCGGATGCCTGTAAGAAGTATGGGATTAAGTTTGGCGTATACCTGTCGCCTTGGGACAGGAATTGTGAACTTTATGGACAGGGTAAGGCATACGATGACTTTTTTGTTAATCAGCTTACTGAGCTTCTGAGCAATTACGGCGAAGTTTTCTCGGTATGGTTTGACGGTGCGTGCGGGGAGGGACCGAACGGTAAGAAGCAATATTATGATTGGGAAAGATATTATGCGACTATCCGTGAACTTCAACCACAGGCCTGCATAAATGTATGTGGTCCGGACATACGCTGGTGTGGTAATGAAGCAGGACATACCAGAGTTGCCGAATGGAGTGTAGTACCGAAACGTGCCAAAGATAGTGAGATTATTTCTGAGAGAAGTCAACAGGAAGATAGTGATGAATTCAGACAACGCCGCGTAGATGCAAGGGATGAAGATTTAGGAAGCAGAAGTGTTCTTCGGGATGAAGAGGAGCTTATCTGGTATCCGGCAGAAGTTAATACTTCCATACGTCCCGGCTGGTTCTTTCATGAAAGTGAGAATGATAAAGTAAGAAGTCTTGATGAGCTGGTTCACATTTATCATAATTCCGTGGGAGGCAATGCTACGTTTTTATTGAATATTCCGCCAACTTGTGAAGGATTGTTTCATGAAAATGACGTTAACAGATTAATGGAACTTGGAGAATATATCAGGAATGCATTTGATAAAAATCTGGCACAGGATGCATATTTAAGTGCCGACAACCATGAAGAAGGACATGAGATTTCTTCTGTTCTTAAGGACGATTATCAGGATTATTACAGTCCGAAAGCGGGCAGGACAACTGCTGTGATAGAAGCTAAGTGGGACATGCCGGTATCAATCGGTAATATCGTTATTAAGGAGAATATCCTATGCAGCCAACGGGTTGAGACTTTTACGGTTGAGGCACATAAGGATGGTAAGTTTGTTGAAGTATACAGTGGTACGGTTATCGGATATAAACGGATTGTACCGTTTGGCTTACTTAAAACGGATTGTGTAAGAATAAAAATTACCGATTCAAGAACTGAGCCTACGGTTGCTTTTTTGGGCATTTATGAGGCTGTAAAATAAGGGTTATCCTTTGTTTTTCCTGAATTGAAGCGGCGTGCAATGGCAATATGTGCGGAACTGCCGGCAAAAATGTTCAACATTTTTATAGCCGCAGAACTCGGATATTTCTGCGATTGACATGGAAGTGCTTGTAAGCTGTAACTTGGCAAGTGTTATCCGTGATTGTATTACGTCCTCCATGCAGGAAATGCAAAACATGTTTTTGTAAAGAGATTGCAGATAACCGGTGCTTATATGAAGCTTATCGGCCATGGTGTTTACGGTCCATGGAAACTGCGGATTGTTTCTGATTTCTTTTCTGAGTTCAACCAAAAGCGGAGAGTAGTTATTAGGTATTTCAGGATGAATAGAGTCCGATAATTTGCTGATTAATATTTGGACAAGCATTGTAGTATTTACTTTTTTTGCTTCTGAGGATAATGCTTCTTCCCAGGAGAGCAGTCTGAACAGATGGTCGCAGTAATCGGGATCGTTAAGTTGAAGCGGTGTGCCGGGAGAGGTAAAGTTGGTAACGAAACCGTCTTCGGTTGTAAACTGAATCCAGTTGTTTATATATATGTCGTCAGCAGAACAATAGTTAATCGGTGTATAGGGCGGGTATAATATGGCGGTATTGGCAGGATAAATGTTGGTTTGCTCATCAATGGTTATAGCGATGTCGGTTAATGAAACAATCAGCAGATAATTTTCTATACCCTGTGGATAATGATAACTGAAAAACTCTTCGTGTGTTGAATGATAACCCATATATTTAATATTTATCATAATTACCTCATATTAGAATAAATCAAATTTATATTATTATATGTCATTGTAAATGAATAATCAATGCGTTAGAGTGTTACTAAAATATCAATTATTATAATAATCTGTTATTCAGTGTGGAGGGTTTAAATGGCATATTTATTAAATTATTCAAGATATCCTGTAAGTTCACAGTTATACGATCCGAGACTGGCATACAGTATGCATCTTGCCGTGAGTGAAGATGGAGTTGTATATCAGGCTTTAAATCATAATTCGGGCGTTTTGTTCGGTCTTGCTACCGAGAATAAAGATGGTTCCCTTAATCCGAAGTGTTTAAGAAGTACATATCTTTTCCCTGTAAAAGAGGGCGGATATGGTGTGGTAGCTATCCGTACTGCAGCAGAAGGCGAGCCGGATATGGAATGCATCGGCAAGGTCATTTTTTACACAACCAAAGATTTGGTTTTATATGAGTGCAAAGGTTTTGCAAAAGTGGATGACATACATGTTATGAAGGTTATGTGTGATTACGATGCAGATAGTCAGCAATATAACCTTGCATGGATGAATGGTATGGGCCAGTGGAAGTGCGGTACTTTTAGCGACATATGTGATATAGAGGTTAAGGATATTGCAACATGTGCACCGGTAAAAAGAGAAATTCCGGAAGTTAATATACCGGGTGCTGTTTGGGAAAATGTAATTGAAATTACAGATGAAGAAGCGGAGTATCTTAAGAAAAAACTTTTGACACCGTATAATGTAGCAGTAGAATTCCCGAAGGAAATTGTTGCAGCCGATAAGGAAGAGCTTGAAGCAATGAGAGCTACGGCCGTTTATAGCGACGGAACAGAGGCTAAAAAGAGAATTGACTGGGATTTATCTTCCGTAGATTTTAAAACGCCGGGGACATATCAGTTAAAAGGTAAAATACATCAGGATCATTTTGAATTCCCGGTAGCTTTTAACAGAGCAGATCCTTGTATCGGAAAATGGAACGGAAAATATTATTTCATTGCAACAAATGATGCTGACAATAATCATACTTTATATATTAGGGAAGCGGATACGATCCCTGAACTGGTAAATGCGAAGGAGCATTTAATTCTTGATTCAACAACCCATGAAGGTATCGGTGGATTACTCTGGGCACCGGAGTTCCATATTGTGGATGGTAAGATGTATATTTTCCATGCAGCAACCCCGGGACCGTTCTTTTGTGAAGAAAGCCATGTGTTAAAACTCCGTGAAGGCGGAGATATGACATGTAAAGAGGATTGGGGAAAACCAATCCGTGTAACCAGAGCAGACGGAAGTGAAATCTGTGAAGCAGGTAAAGAGATTACACTTGATATGACTTGCTTCGAGTGGGAAGGTAAGTATTATGCCATCTGGTCACAGAGACAGTTCCTTCCAAAAGACCTTGGAGCATGGTTATACATTGCAGAATTGAATCCGCAGGAGCCTTGGAAACTGGCAAGTGAGCCGGTGGTATTATCAAAGCCGGATTACAGCTGGGCAAATAACCATACCTTTGTTGATGAAGGACCGTTCTCTCTTGTTGTAGGGGATAAGCTTTATGTTACATATTCGAGTGCTGCAGTAGACTCTTCATATGTAGTTAACTATATGTCAATTGAAGCAGGAAAAGATTTGCTGGTAGCATCTGAATGGTTTAAGAATCCGTATCCTATTTTTACATCACGGAGTGTTGAGGGTGAGTTTGGAACCGGTCATAATGCGTATGTGATTGATGAGTATGGTGATATATGGAATACATATCATGCACGTCCGGGTGTAGAAGGTGTTCGTAGCAGTGGTATCCGCAGGGTGCACTTTGATGTCGATGGAGTACCGAGACTCGATATGACAGAAGAAATGGATTTGGCACCGGAGCTTGCGGATATAAGCACAACATTGGTGGTTAAGTAAATTTTTGGTCTATATATTTATAGCAATAAGAGGGTATCCGAATATTTGACTTTTGGATACCCTTTTTAAATAAGTGTACGGATTAAAAGAGTATGGTTAGCTTTAGGAGGTAGCATATATGAAGACAAATGGCGGTTTTCTTGCGGTTTTTGTGGCTAAATACGAGGCGGATATGGGAAACGAGTATGCGCAATTTCCGTCAAAGGATTATACGGATAATTATCGTACCGATGTGTTACATTATGCATTATCAAGAGACGGTAAGGAGTTTAGTCCGCTGAATAATAAAAAAGGAGTTTTTTATCCGGAAGGACTATATCAGTTTGGTTCGCCGTTCTTGTTTAGAAAAGAAAACGGCACCTATGGTTTGATTGCATCTATGAACAACAGCAATAATAAGGTGTTGCTATATGATTCAGAGGATTTAATATTTTTTACCAATCAAAGGATAATAGAGCTTGACGGGCCAACGGGAGTTATAAAAAATCCTTGTGTTTGTTACAAAGAGGAACTAAAAGCTTATGAAGTGTATTGGGAAGGCGGTAACGGAGAGGCATATGTTAATAGTACCGTCGATTTTATTACGTTTTCGGAAGCAGTAATTACGGACCGTAAGGAGAAGACAATAACCGGGAAATTGCCGGAGTATGCACTTACGCAGGAAGCTTCTCTTTTTGCCCTGACGGAAGAAGAATACATAAGAATTGAGAGAAAATTTGGGCAGATTAAAAGTGTCGCTGTGGAAGTGCCTGATAAAATCGTGGTTAATCGGGGGGGACAGGCAGGGCTTCCGAAATATGCAAAGGTGTTATATTCTGACGGTTCTGAGTCGTCCATGAAGGTTGAGTGGGATACTGAGAGCTTACCGGTAGATGAAAAGGGCGATTTTTTACCGGGTATGTATACGGTAAACGGTAGAATTGTAACTACTACAAAATATAACAGCCCACTTGCATTATACCGTGCGGACCCTTGTGTTACATATGATAAGGCAAAAAACTGTTATTATCTTACCGGTTCTAATCTGAATGAGAATTCGGCTGACAACGGTGGTGCATATCAAAATATTATTATTAGAAAAGCGGACACAATTAATGGTCTTACGGATGCGGAGGAATTTGTTATCTGGGAGGACACGGAGTTTGCGGACGGCTCAAAAGTAACGGGGTGGTACTGGGCGCCGGAATTGCATTACATAGATGGCAAATGGCGGGTTATTGCTTTGGGTACGGTTACGGATAAGATTAGTGACAAGAGCTGGAGGGAATGTATTTTTACCTGTTACGGAGATGATGTGACGGATAAAAACAATTGGAAGTATGACGGTTATATTCATCCGACAACCGACGGAAAGTGGGTTGGTGCATTTGATACAACATATTTTGAGTATAACGGACAAAGCTATTATGTATCGCCGAGAGATTGTAAAATTCATATTACTACCGTTGACCCGAAGGATTTATTGCATCCGACAGGCCCCTTTGTTGAGATATCTCGTGCTGACAGAGGGTATGAGTCTAATATCGGCGCCGGCAAGAAATTCGGTATGAAGGTTAATGATAGTGGCGCTATGGGGCAAAATATAGAAGAAGCTTCCGCTGTTTTAATTCATGGGGACAAGATATTTATTACTTATGCAGGCTGTACGGTAGATATGCATTATTGTGTGTGCCTGTTATATGCGGATGTTAATGCAGACCTTATGAACCCTGACAGTTGGAAAAAATATGATTATCCGCTTCTGGCAACGCAGGATCTTACGGAAACTATTATAAAAGCAGATTATGAAAGCGTTGATGAAAACAGTGCAAGCGGATTAAAGTCCGGTGGTGTGTATAAGGGAACTTTCGGCCCCGGACATAATTTTTTCACAGTTGACGAGAGCGGTAATCCTGTAATTATTTATCATGCAAGAGACTGGGATGACTCTTATGTCGGGGCAACCGGCGATGATAAATATGGTTTAGTGGACCCGGGGCGTCACGCATATGCAAGGAGTGTGCATTTTGATGCGGATGGATTTCCTGTTTTTAATATGGAGCCGGATGACATACTTAATGAAAACCTCCGTGAACTTACCGTAAAAGTTGAAGTACATTAATAATTGGTATATATTTATATGTATAATTGTAAATTTATCGGAGGTATAACTTATGAATGAAGTATATGAATTTTTGAAAAATGCAGGTACTTATTATCTTGCTACGGTTGAGGGGGACCAGCCGCGTGTAAGACCTTTTGGCACAGTGGATATTTTTGAAGGAAAGCTTTACATACAGACCGGTAAGGTAAAAGAGGTTTCTAAGCAAATACAGGCAAATCCTAAAGTAGAGATATGTGCTTTTACAGGCGGAACATGGGTAAGGGTAGCCGGTACGCTTGTGCGCGACGACAGGGTAGAGGCAAAAGAGCATATGTTAGCATCTTATCCTAATTTGCGTGCCATGTATTCTGCGACGGATGATAATACGGAAGTCCTTTATTTTGAAAATGCAGTGGCAACTTTTGCTTCTTTTGGCGGCGAGCCTAAGGTAGTGAAATTCTAGTTTGGAACAACGGTTGAAGGGGGGATAGGAGATGCCTGAAAATGTAATGTATGAAAATATAGCAGCTGAAAATACAGGCACTGAAAAACCTGAGTATTTGTATCACGGGAGCCAGTATCGGTTTGATATAGTTGAACCAAGACAAGCGAGCGGTGCGTGTGAAAGAGAGTCCTTGAAGGCAATTTATGCGGCGGAGACTATGGATGAAATTATTCCGTTTGCACTTCCTATCCGCTGGTATCCGGACTCACCGGAGGGGAAACGTGATTTTACATGCTTAGGTGGTAGGACTAAAATGATTTATGGTTCCCTTAATCCGGATGGCGTAGGGTATGTGTACAAGGTAAAAGCAGATACTTTTGAAAAGATAGATTCCTGGCAATGGGTATCAAAAGAGGCCTGCATGCCGGTAGAAATAATCGAGATTAAAGTAAAGGATTACCTGCATACGGTGGAATTTTCCGAAGAAGCACTGGAAATACATAGGAGATTGTACGGATGATTTATTTATCTCAGTTTTCTTTCCCGGATATTGAAAGGGAGTACAGCTTCATTATGGGGCTTAAAAGAACCTGTTACGATACCTTTTATCCTTTTAAGACCATATCGAAACATGGACTTGTGTCGCTGGATTTTGAACCGGTGACTATCTTATATGGCGGAAACGGTTCGGGAAAAACAACGGTACTTAATGTCATTGCGGAAAAGCTTAATTTGTACCGGGATACCATGTATAACCGGACGAATTTTTTTGAAGACTATATTAAGATGTGTGCATATAAGACGGAAAACACGATTTCCCGTGAAAGCCGTATTATTACCAGTGATGATGTCTTTGATTTTATTTTGAATCTGCGGGCTATAAATGAAGGGATAAATGTAAAAAGGGAAGATTTGTTTGAAGATTATCTTGATACGAAATACAGTCATTTTCAGATGAAATCCCTTGATGATTATGAACAGTTAAAAAAGGTAAATGCGGTACGCAGTAAAACCCAGTCAAAATACATAAGAGAAAATCTGATGGGCAATGTTAGGGAGCATTCCAACGGAGAAAGCGCATTTATTTATTTTACGGAAAAAATTAAGGATAACGGCTTATATCTTTTGGACGAGCCGGAAAACAGTTTGTCCGTGGAACGGCAGCAGGAGCTTTGCAAGTTTATCGGGGATTCTGCCAGATTTTTCGGTTGTCAGTTTGTGATTGCAACGCACTCCCCGTTTCTTTTGTCCATGCCGGGAGCAAAGATTTATGATATGGATGAAGAACCGGTTGATGTAAAAAGGTGGACGGAACTTAAAAACGTAAGAGCCTATTATGATTTCTTTAAAAAATATGAACGTGAATTTAATTGGTAAAAAATAGAACAAATGTTTGCTAAAGGCGTATGGATGTGCTATAATGTGAAAAGCTAATCTATACGCTTTTATGTGTTTATATATTTTTAGGTAATGAATTGGAAATTAAAGAAGAAACAGAGTCCGTAAAGAGGAGATAATTATGGATAGATTTGTATTACATTCCGAATACAATCCGACCGGTGACCAGCCACAGGCCATTGCAGAACTGGTTGATGGTTTTAAAAAGGGTAATCAATTCCAAACCTTGCTTGGCGTTACCGGTTCCGGTAAGACATTTACCATGGCAAATGTTATTGCAGCATTAAACAAACCGACGCTTATCATTGCGCATAATAAAACATTGGCAGGGCAGCTTTATAGTGAAATGAAAGAGTTCTTCCCTGAAAATGCGGTGGAGTACTTTGTGTCCTATTACGATTATTATCAGCCGGAGGCATATATTCCTTCGTCTGATACTTATATTGCCAAGGATTCATCCATTAATGAAGAAATTGATAAATTAAGACTATCGGCAACCGCTTCCCTTTCCGAGCGGAAGGATGTGGTGGTAGTTGCTTCCGTATCATGTATATACGGCTTGGGAAGTCCGGAGGATTACCAGAATTTGATGGTTTCCTTAAGACCGGGTACACAGAAGGACAGGGATCAGGTTATCCGTGAACTTATCGGAATCCGTTATGAGAGAAATGACATGGAACTTGACCGCGGCCGTTTCAGGGTGCGGGGAGATGTTCTTGAGATATATCCTGCGCAGGGCGGGGAATATGTAATACGTGTTGAGTTTTTCGGGGACGAGATTGACAGGATTTCTGAAGTGGATCAATTAACGGGAAGACCGCATGCCACCTTGCAACATATTACTATTTTCCCTGCGTCCCATTATGTTGTTTCTCCGGATAAGCTTGCGCTTGCCTGCCGTGATATAGAAGAGGAACTTGCGGAAAGGGTTAAGTATTTTAAGAGTGAAGATAAACTGATAGAAGCGCAGAGAATTGCGGAGCGTACCGGTTTTGATGTGGAGATGCTTAGGGAAACCGGATTTTGTTCCGGCATTGAAAATTATTCAAGGCATATGAACCGGATGCAACCGGGGGAACGTCCGCATACCCTGATGGATTATTTTAATGACGATTATTTGATCATTATAGATGAGTCGCATATGACAATCCCACAGATCAGAGGAATGTATGCTGGCGACCGGTCGCGTAAGACTTCGCTCGTGGATTATGGATTCAGATTGCCGTCAGCGCTTGATAACCGTCCGATGAATTTTACGGAATTTGAACAGCAGATTGATCAGATGTTATTTGTGTCCGCGACGCCGGGCGAATATGAAGCAGAGCATGAACTTATGAGAACGGAGCAGATTATCAGACCGACCGGCTTGCTTGATCCTGAAGTAACGGTTAAACCGGTTACCGGACAGGTGGATGATCTGATCAGCGAGGTTAAAAAAGAGACAGAGCAAAAGAATAAGGTTCTCGTTACTACTCTAACGAAAAAGATGGCAGAGGATCTTACAAAGTATATGGAAGAAGCGGGAATCAGGGTTAAGTATCTTCACTCTGATATTGATACGCTTGAGAGGGCGGAGATAATCCGTGATATGCGTCTGGATGCATTTGATGTATTGGTCGGCATTAATCTTCTGAGGGAAGGTCTTGATATACCTGAAATTGCCCTTGTTGCCATCTTGGATGCAGATAAAGAAGGATTTTTGCGTAGTGAGACTTCGCTTGTCCAGACCATCGGACGTGCTGCACGTAACTCGGAAGGACGGGTTATTATGTATGCGGATAAGATGACGGATTCGATGAAAAATGCCATTAATGAGACGAATCGACGAAGAATGATTCAGGAAAAATATAATGAAGAGCATGGCATTACGCCGCAGACTATTAAGAAGAGCGTCAGGGATCTTATCAGTATCAGTAAGACCATTGAACAGGAGAAGATGAAGTTTGAAAAAGATCCAGAGTCCATGAGCCGTAAAGAACTTGAAAAATTGATAGATAAGGTTACCAAGAAGATGAAGCAGGCAGCAGCAGAGCTTAACTTTGAGGCGGCGGCAGAACTCCGTGACAGTCTTATTGAACTAAAGAAGCAGTTGGAGAAAGGATAAGTTTTTGTGGCATGAAAAGTGATGCAATGCCATGAATTTGATAAGGAATAGAAGAAATGAGTACAGAATCTGTAAAGATGCTTCCGCCGAAAGAATGCATTAAAATCAGGGGAGCAAAAGAGCATAATCTTAAAAATATTGATATTGATATACCGAGAAATGAATTGGTTGTATTGACGGGGTTGTCAGGATCCGGAAAATCTTCCCTGGCATTTGATACCATTTATGCAGAAGGTCAAAGAAGATACATGGAATCCATATCGTCCTATGCAAGACAGTTCTTGGGCCAGATGGAAAAACCGAATGTAGATAAGATAGAAGGTTTGAGTCCGGCAATATCCATTGACCAAAAGTCTACCAACCGTAATCCGCGTTCAACGGTAGGTACGGTGACGGAAATATATGATTATTTCAGACTGCTTTACGCAAGAATAGGTATACCGCACTGTCCGAATTGCGGAAGAGAGATTATGAAACAGACAGTTGACCAGATGGTAGACCGGATTATGGAGCTTGCAGAAGGGACTAAGATACAGCTGCTTGCCCCGGTTGTCCGCGGACGCAAAGGTGAACATAGCAAGGTGTTCGAACGGGCAAGAAAGTCAGGATATGTCAGGGTACGTGTCGATGGAAATCTGTATGATTTGTCAGAAGAAATTGCTCTCGATAAGAATATTAAGCATAACATAGAGATAGTGGTAGACCGATTAGTTATTAAGGAAGGCATTGAAAGCCGTCTTACAGGTTCTGTAGAAAGTGTACTGGCACTAGCGGAAGGGCTTTTGACGGTTGATGTGATAGATCAGGAACCTTTGAACTTCAGCCAGAGTTTTGCATGTCCTGATTGTGAAATCAGTGTAGAAGAAATTGAGCCAAGAAGCTTTTCTTTTAATAACCCGTTTGGAGCGTGTCCCGGATGCTTTGGTCTGGGTTACCATATGGAATTCGATCCTGAACTCATGATTCCTGACAGGAGTCTTAGCTTAAATCAAGGTGCTATAGTAGCTATGGGATGGCAATCATCAAGTGATAAGGGCAGTTTTACCAATGCCTTGCTCCGTGCGTTGTCAGAAGAGTATAAATTCAGTCTGGATACCCCGTTTGAGGAACTTAGTAAGAAAGTACAGGATGTTATCCTTTATGGAACAAACGGTAAAAAAGTTACCGTTTATTATGAAGGACAGCGTGGTAAAGGAGAGTATCCGATAGCTTTTGAGGGACTTATACAGAATGAGAACAGAAGATACCGGGAAACCGGTTCCGAAATGATGAAACAGGAATATGAGAAGTTTATGCGTATATCCCCGTGTAAAGAATGTAAGGGAATGCGTCTTAAGAAGACTTCGTTAGCGGTTACTATATGCGATAAAAATATACATGAGATTACTTCTTTATCCATAGGGGACTTAAAAGAATTTGTAAATAATATGAACCTGACGCCGACGCAGGAGTTTATTGGTAAGCAGATACTTAAAGAAGTCCGTGCCAGGGTAGGTTTTTTGGTCGACGTTGGATTGGATTATTTGTCTCTTTCACGTGCAACGGCTTCGCTTTCCGGTGGAGAAGCGCAGCGTATCCGTCTTGCAACCCAAATAGGATCGGGACTGGTAGGCGTGTGCTATATTCTTGACGAACCGAGCATAGGTTTGCATCAGCGTGATAATGACAAGCTTCTTGCAACGTTGAAGAATTTGCGGGATTTAGGCAATTCGGTAATTGTTGTGGAACATGATGAAGATACGATGCTTGCAGCGGACTGCGTAGTTGATATTGGTCCGGGTGCCGGTGAGAATGGCGGACAGGTAGTTGCTGTGGGTACAGCAGAAGAAATTATGCAAAATCCTGATTCCGTAACAGGGCAGTATTTGAGCGGAAAAATAAAAATACCGGTTCCGGCAACGCGTATGCAACCTTCCGGTTATCTTACCGTAAAGGGAGCAAGAGAGCATAATCTTAAAAATATAGATATTAAAATACCATTGGGAATTATGACTTGTGTTACCGGTGTGTCCGGTTCCGGAAAGAGCTCGCTTGTTAATGAAATATTATACAAGCATCTTGCAAAAAAACTAAACAGGGCGCTGTTGGTAGCAGGCAATCATGATGCAATCGAAGGGATTTCGCAGCTTGATAAGGTTATAGATATTGACCAGTCGCCTATCGGAAGAACGCCTCGTTCAAATCCGGCAACATATACCGGCTTGTTTGACCAGATAAGAGACTTATTTGCGGCAACATCGGATGCCAAAGCGCACGGATATACCAAAGGGCGCTTCAGCTTTAATGTAAAAGGCGGAAGATGTGAAGCGTGTAGCGGTGATGGTATTATCAAGATAGAAATGCACTTTTTACCTGATGTTTATGTGCCGTGTGAAGTTTGTGGAGGAAAACGTTATAATCGTGAGACTTTAGAGGTAAAATATAAGGGTAAGAATATATTTGAAGTGCTTGATATGACGGTAGGAGAAGCTTTGAAATTTTTTGAAAATGTTCCCTCCATTCTCCGCAAGGTGCAGACATTATATGATGTAGGACTTTCCTATATCAAGTTGGGACAACCGTCTACGACGTTGTCGGGTGGTGAGGCCCAGAGAATAAAACTGGCAACAGAACTTAGTAAGAAAAGCACGGGCAAGACGATATATATTCTTGATGAACCGACAACGGGGTTACATTTTGCAGACGTGCACAAGCTGGTAGAGATTCTGAGACGGCTTACGGAAGGCGGAAATACAGTAGTCGTTATAGAGCATAATCTTGATGTAATTAAGACAGCAGATTATATTATTGATATGGGACCGGAAGGCGGAGACAAGGGCGGAACGGTAGTGGCATGCGGTACGCCGGAAGAAGTAGCCGGTGTTAAAGGTTCCTATACAGGATATTACATTGATAAAGTGCTTAAAAAAGATAAGGAACACTAAAGTATTTCTGTATTAATCCGATATATATCATAGCAAGGATGCAGAATGGAGACGGACGGAACCGTTTCTATTCTGCGTTTTTATTCATTAGGAAAATGCAAGGTAGCTTACAGTTTTTAAATTTTTATGAATTTGTATGAAACCCCTTTGAAAAAACGGTAGTATGGTTTATAATATTGGCGTATGTTTAATTTGCAGTTAATTGGATATGATGAAGATAGATAAGCAATGAAAGGGGTAGTATTGTATGCAGTACACAAACATAGGAATTGACCTGGGTACAGCTAGTATTCTGGTGTATATCAGAGGAAAGGGAGTTGTCCTTAAAGAGCCATCCGTTGTTGCATTTGACAGAGATACGAATAAGATAAAGGCAATCGGTGAAGATGCCAGATTAATGCTTGGTAGAACGCCGGGTAATATAGTAGCAGTTAGACCATTGCGTCAGGGTGTTATTTCTGATTATTCCGTAACCGAGAAGATGATGAAATATTTTATCCAGAAAGCAATGGGCAAGAGAGGTTTTAGAAAACCGAGAATTGCTGTTTGCGTTCCAAGTGGAGTAACTGAAGTAGAGAAGAAAGCCGTTGAAGATGCTACTTACCAGGCAGGCGCAAGAGAAGTATTCATTATTGAGGAGCCGATTGCAGCAGCAATTGGTGCAGGAATTGATATTTCCAAGCCATGCGGTAATATGATTGTTGATATCGGTGGTGGTACATCTGATATTGCTGTTATTTCTCTCGGAGGAACGGTAGTAAGTGCATCCGTTAAAGTGGCGGGCGATGATTTTGATGAAGCCATCGTGCGTTATATGAGAAAGAAGCACAATCTCTTGATTGGAGAGAGAACTGCGGAAGAAATTAAGATTAGAATCGGTTCTGCTTTCAAGAGAGCAGAAGTGGATTATATGGATGTTCGAGGACGTAACCTTGTAACAGGTCTTCCGAGAACAGTTAAAGTGTCCTCTGAAGAAACCGAAGAGGCATTAAAGGAAGCAACAACACAGATTATTGAAGCAATTCACAATGTGCTTGAGAAAACACCACCTGAACTTGCGGCAGATATTGCGGACAGAGGTATTGTTCTTACCGGTGGCGGAAGCTTATTGAGAGGACTTGAGGATCTGGTTGAAGACAGAACAGGTATTAATACAATGACTGCTGAGGACCCTATGACCGCAGTCGCAATCGGAACCGGTAAATATGTAGAGTTCCTTGCGGGCTATAAGGAAGATTAGCAGCAGAGAGGAAGGGTTATATGCTGAGAGGACTTTATACGGGTTGTACCGGAATGGTTAATGAACAGAACAGAATGGATATTCTTACGAATAACCTGGCAAATTCATCCACGACAGGATATAAACGTGAGGGTTCAACCAGCGAAGCTTTTTCTTCAGTTTTGGCATACAAGATTAAGGATACATCACAAATCGGGCCTAATACGAAAAATATCGGTTCCATATCCTTAGGTGTTAAGATTGGTGAAGGATATACGGATTTTACGCAAGGCTCATTAAGAATCACGGAAAATACATTTGATTTGGCACTTAGCGGAGAAGGTTTTTTCACAGTAGAGTTTACGGATAAAAACGGTGAAACCTCTTTGAAATATACGAGGGATGGAGATTTTTCCCTTACAAAAGAAGGCTATTTAACTACCTGCGACGGTGATTATGTAATGGGAACGAATGAAAATGGTGCCCAGCAAAGAATCCAAATCGATCCTAATGAAGAAACCGTAATACATGACAGCGGCGATATCTTCCAGAACGGCGTTTTAGTTGGAAAACTATTGATTACGGATTTTGCCGATTACAATTATCTTGAACATTATGGTGAAAATTATTACCAACCTGTGGAAGGCGCAGAAATCGTACCTGCTTCTTACCAGGTTAATCAGGGATATTTAGAAGCTTCTAATGTTAATGTTGTAAAAGAAATGGTTGAAATGATTGCAATTACCCGTGCGTATGAAACGAATCAGAAGATAGTTCAGGCATATGATGAGACACTTGATATTGCAGTTAATCAGCTTGGTAAAGTGTAAATTTTAATGAGGTGATGGTGTATGGTTAGATCTTTATGGACAGCGGCATCCGGAATGAAATCACAGCAGATAAATGTTGATACAATAGCTAATAATTTGTCCAATGTGAATACGACCGGCTATAAATCAGAAGTAAACGAATTTAAAACATTACTTTATCAGACAATACAGACAGAGACAACTTCGGCAAACGGAGAAACGAAACCGACAAGTGCGCAAGTCGGTATGGGCGTGCGTAATGCTTCGATTAATACAATCTTTACGCAGGGTCCGTTACTTGCGTCGTCAAGTTCAACGGCATTTGCTATTGAGGGAGAAGGGTTTTTCTCTGTAAAAGGTCTGGATGGTGGTACATATTATACGAGAAATGGTAATTTCGTTCTTTCACAGGGCGTGGATGGACTGACTCTTGCGACAACCGATGGCTTGCCGGTACTTGATGTTAACGGAAATACCATATCGTTTGATGAAGAGATTGTGGCAAGTAAGCTTACCGTGACCGGCGATGGTACATTCTGTTATCCGGATGAGGCGAACAATCCTCAGTCCTTAGGTATAACTATCGGTTTGTTCCAGTTTAATAATCCGGGCGGACTTGAAAAAGCACGTAACAGTATGTATAAAGTAACTGCGGCAAGCGGTGATGCCTTAAATGAAGCAACCAATGATAATTTGAAACGCAGTAATGTGGTGCAGGGGTATTTGGAAGGTTCTAATGTACAGGTTGTAGATGAGATGGTTAATCTTATTACGGCACAGCGTGCATACGAGCTTAATTCAAAAGCCATTACTGCATCGGATGAAATGATGCAGCAGGCAAATCAGTTGAGACGTTAATAATTATACATAGATGATTAATACATGGATGATTAATACATAGAATGAGATATGTAAGTATATAAAGAGGAGGATGTACTATGGATATTAGTAATATGAGTGCGATGACAGATTATGTTACGGATACAGCTGCGAATGCATCCCAGGTCAATTCCTCCGCATTGAAGTCTAAGGATTATACTAAAGCCACAGATGAAGAATTGATGGATGCCTGTAAAGAGTTTGAAGCATATTTTTTAGAGCAGGTATTTAAAGAAATGTGGAAGTCGGTTCCGAGACAGGAATCTGATTCGGCAGCTACTTCAACACTTACGGAATATTTTCAGGATGAGATGATTAAAGAATTGTCGGCTGATGCAGTAGACCAGAATTCTACCGGCTTGGCACAATCATTATATGAACAGATGAAAAGAAATTACGATATTTAAGGAAGAGCTGCTTAGTAAAGCAGCTCTTATTCATGCTATAGGATAATTGTTTATGGGGGATACATGGAAAAACTGACAGGATTTATTGATCATATCATATACCGGAATGAATCGAATGGTTATACTGTGCTCAGTCTTACTTGTGAAAAGGAAGATGTTATTTGTGTTGGATATTTCAGAACAATGGATCAAGGGGAAAATATTGAAGCAGAAGGTGAATTTGTAAAACATCCTCTGTATGATGAACAGTTTAAAATTTCCGATTATAAAATTGTTCCGCCGACCGGGGCAAAGGCTATAGAGAGATATCTTGCATCCGGGGCAATTAAAGGAATCGGAATGGCGTTGGCAAAAAGAATTGTTATGGCATTTGGGGAAGATACTTTTAGGATAATAGAGGAAGAACCGGAAAGGTTGTCAGAGATAAAAGGTATCAGTGACCGTATAGCCAGAGATATAGCTTCTCAAATTACGGAAAAAAGAGAAATTAGGGAAGTGATGATTTATCTGCAACAATTTGGTATAAGTAATACGCTTGCAGTTAAAATATACAACCGGTACGGAATGGGAATATATACCATCATGCGGGAAAATCCGTATCGGCTTGCAGAAGATATTGACGGTGTAGGATTTAAAACAGCTGACGAAATTGCTGCAAGGGCAGGAATGGTGGCGGATTCCGATTACCGCATAAGGAGCGGAATTCTTTATACGCTTTCGCAGGCATTGGCGGAAGGGCATATGTATTTGCCGATGCAGCTTTTGATGGAACGTACCGCGCAATTGCTTGGCTTAACCAAGGAAGCGGTTGCTCCGGTGGTTCCGAATCTTATGATGGATAAGAAGCTGATGATTAAGAAAGTATCCGAGGAAGAGTGGGTATATTCCATGCCTGCTTATTATGCGGAGCTTAACTGTGCACGTATGCTTGTTGAAATTAATGGGGAAGTATGTGACCGGTTTGAACTATTGCCCGCAGAAGAGGAAGCAATACGCAGTAAAGTGCATGCGCTTGAAGAAAAACTGGGAATCATGTTGGACGATTTGCAGCTGCAGGCAGTTATAAGTGCAGTTAAAAGCGGAGTGTTTATTTTGTCGGGTGGTCCCGGAACGGGAAAAACCACGACTATTAATCTTATGATACGCTACTTTGAAGAAGAGGGGATGGATTTGTATCTTGCGGCACCAACGGGACGTGCAGCTAAGAGAATGACAGAAACTACAGGATATGAATCGAAGACGATACACCGGTTGCTGGAACTCAGCGGTATGAGTACAGATGAAGGAAGAGGTGGTGCTTTCGGACGAAATGAGGATAATCCGCTGGAAGCAGATGTCATTATAATTGATGAAATGTCGATGGTAGACATTTTCCTCTTCCAATCATTGCTCAAAGCGATTCTGCCGGGAACGCGTCTGATTTTGGTGGGGGATGTGAATCAGCTGCCGTCAGTAGGCCCCGGACAGGTGCTGCGGGATTTAATTAAAAGTAATGCGGTTCCGGTCGTTATGCTTAAGAAAATATTTAGGCAGGCAGAAAACAGTGATATCGTCATGAATGCGCACAGAATCAATGCCGGCGAGGAACTGAATCTTGATAATAAAAGTAAAGATTTTTTCTTTTTGGAACGCAGTGATGTAAATGTTATATACAAGCATATGATTCAGCTGATTACGGAAAAACTTCCCGGATACGTGAAT
This sequence comes from Lachnospiraceae bacterium, assembly GCA_045576455.1. Classification (GTDB taxonomy): domain Bacteria; phylum Bacillota; class Clostridia; order Lachnospirales; family Lachnospiraceae; genus RGIG4034. The sequence goes on from JAZNGM010000001.1 coordinate 194,417, forward strand.
TGTGAACCGTTTGATATTCAGGTATTAACGCCGATGAGAAAGGGGACACTTGGTGTTAATACGCTTAATACTATTTTACAAAAATACCTGAACCCACCGGATAATGATAAAAAGGAATATCAGACAGATAATACCCTGTTCCGTATGGGGGATAAGGTTATGCAGATAAAAAATAATTACCAGCTTGAATGGGAGATTACCGGACTTCATAATATCAGGGTGGATAATGGACTGGGTGTATTTAACGGTGATATCGGAAGGATTGTCGATATTAATGATTATGCACAGACGATTACGGTATGCTTTGATGATGAAAGAAAGGTTAATTATCCGTATGCAGGTCTTGATGAACTTGAACTGGCATATGCTATAACTGTTCACAAGTCGCAGGGAAGTGAGTATCCTGCGGTAATTATGCCATTGTTACAGGGCTCACATTTGCTTTTTAACCGTAATCTTTTATACACGGGGGTAACGAGAGCAAAAAGTTGTGTTACGGTTTTGGGAAGCCGGCAGGTGGTTTTGGATATGATCCAAAACGAAAACGAATTGAGACGTTATACCAGTCTTGATTTGAGAATTCAGGAAATGATGAATATAAAAGAAGGACAGAGAGAAAACCTGTAAAGGATGGGTATGATACGTGATATCTTTTTTCCGGCGAAATGTCCGGTTTGTGATAAGCCGGTGATTCCGCATGGCAGAATGATATGTAAGAAGTGTGACAAAACTTTTGGATATATTTGCGAACCGTTTTGCAAAAAATGCGGTAAACAGATGACGGATGAATTTAAAGAATATTGTCATGATTGTATGAATAAGGAGCATTTGTTTGATTACGGCATTTCATTATATGATTATAAAACCGTACAAGAAGCGCTTTTTAGATTTAAATACCAAGGAAGACCGGAATATGCGGATTACTTTGGAAGGGATATCGTAAAAAGATATCGTTCTGAAATAGAACGCATGGAAGCGGAAGTCCTTATTCCGGTGCCCCTTTATCGTAGGAAAGAGCTTAAACGGGGATATAATCAATCGGAACTTGTCGCAAGGGTTGTGGGAAAAGCCGTAAACATACCGGTAGATACTACATTAATAAAACGTGTGGTGGATACAAAACCACAGAAAACGCTTGACGATATGGAACGGCAAAATAATTTGAAAAAGGCTTTTATTATTGCCCGAAATGATGTAAAATTAAGTAAAGTTATAATTGTTGATGATGTCTATACGACGGGAAGTACAATGGACGCCGTTTCGCGTATCTTACGTTCGGTAGGCGTAAAAAGAATTTGTTTTCTTACAATAGCCTCCGGAAGCGGAGTGTAGGCTGTTGTGAATATGGGAGGAATAGTATGGATGTACGTAATTGCAGAAGATGCAGAGCGATTTTTAATTATGTAGTTGGACCGCCAATCTGCCCACAGTGTAGGGAACAGATTGAAGCTAAGTTCCAGGAAGTGAAAAATTTTGTGTATGCTAATAAAAGAGCAACCGTGCCTGTAATTGCAAAAGAATGTAATGTGGAAATTTCACAGATTCATACATGGATACGGGAGGAAAGACTTGTATTTGCAGATGATTCTCCAATCGGAATCGGATGCGAATTGTGCGGAGCAACGATTAAGACCGGCAGGTTCTGTGCAAAATGTAAATCGGAGGTTACGAACAATCTTAATAGTGTAATTTCTAAAAAAGAGCCGGAACAACCGGTGGTAAAGAAGCAGGAGAGAGACCCTGCAAAGATGCGCTTTTTATAAGATTGGATAGGTTATTATGTTGAATAAAAAAAGAGTCATAATTATGACAAAGATGGCTTCCTATGAAAACACGGAAGGCAAGAAAAACCGCTCTATCGGAAAGTATTATCGTGGCGATTATATAGGGCTTCAGGTTATTAAGTCGGTGATTTATGCGACATTAGCCTTTTTAATTGTGGGCGGAATGTATATTTTGTATGATTTGGAAAATATCATGGAGAATATATATGAGCTGAATGATGTTCTTGTTATTGGTAAACGTTTATTGGTAGTGTTTATCATTGTGCTGATTTCGTATGCAATGATTTCATATGCAATATATTCCTATCGTTACAGTAAAGCAAGGAGAAAACAGAAGACATATGCGCGGCATTTAAAGATGCTGGCTGCGATATATGATAGAGAGAATAGGAAATAACAGCTATAGGAGTATTTGTCAGGTTATGGAAAGTTTGTTGAAAGTAAGAGAGCAGATTAAGAATATTTATGCGAAATATGAAGTATATATTACTCCTGCGATAAAATTTTTGGTTGCTTTCATTACGTTGTTAATGATTAATAAAAATACCGGATATATGGGAATGATTGGAAGTGTGGCAATTGTGCTTGTGGTTGCATTGATGTGTTCTTTCCTTCCGTATAATTTTATTATTTTGTTTTCAACCATATTTGTATTAGCTCATTTTTACAGTTTGTCAATGGAAATTGCAATCTTTGGAGTATGCATTTTTTTGCTGTTATACCTTTTGTATTTCAGATTTTCTCCGAAGGATACATTTGTTGTACTTTTAATGCCATTGTGCTTTATGCTTAAGATACCGTTTGTTATACCTATTGCAATGGGATTGCTTGCAACTCCTTCTTCAATGGTATCTACAGGCTTTGGTGTTATAGTATATTATATGATCCGCTTTGTGAAAGTGAATGAAGCGGCAATCAGAGCGATGGAACCGGATGGAACTTTTACTAAGTTCAGATTTGTGGTAGATGGAATATTAGGCAATAAAGCCATGATTGTAATGATTCTTGCGGTTGCAGTAACGATAACCGTTGTTTATATGATTAGACGTTTATCGATAGATTATGCATGGCCTATTGCTATTGTGACCGGCGCATTAATGCATATGGTAGTTCTCCTTATGGGAGATTTAGTATATGTTACCAATGTTTCACTGGCACCGACTTTCTTTGGTATGATAGTTTCGGTAGTGCTCGCTTTTGTTTTGAACTTCTTTTTCTTCAATGTGGATTATTCGAGAGCTGAAAAAGTTCAATTTGAAGATGATGAATATTATTATTATGTAAAAGCAGTACCGAAAAATATTGTAAGAACGAAGGACGGTGCAAAAAGTCATCAGGCAGCGCCTTCTAATATGCAGAGAAGACCGCAAACGGCTAATGCAACCAGAAGGCCGGTGAGCAGAAATATATCTGAGGGGAATCCGGCAGGGGTTGTCAGAAATCAGACGATGCCGAGAACTACCGCAGGGACGACAAGAACTGTACCAAGACAGGTACAAAGAGAGATGACCGGTAGCGCGGAACGTACTGTCAGAGATGAAAAATAAGCACGAAAAATAAACGAGAATCGGAGAACGGTTAAGAATGGGGCAATTTCGCTTTTATGTAGAAAAATATCTTTCTGCATTGCATATCCCAAGCAATATCGGTTGGATTGATATTGTTGAAATACTTATTATTTCATTCTTAGTCTATAAGATTATTGTATGGATTAAGAACACAAAAGCATGGTCTTTATTAAAGGGCATGCTTGTTATCATGTTTATGGTTTCTATTGCAGCCATATTTAATATGACTACGATTCTTTGGATTGCCCAAAATGTTTTTGGTATAGCGGTGACGGCATTGGTTGTAATTATGCAGCCGGAACTCAGAAGAGCGCTGGAACAATTGGGTAGCAAAAATATTATTGGTTCAGTAATTAAGATTGATACGCGAAATACAACGGGGCGTTTTAATGATAATACCATGAATGAAATAATAAGGGCGAGCTTTGAAATGGGCAAAGCAAGAACAGGTGCTCTTATTGTCATAGAACAGAATATCAGTCTTGCTGAATATGAGAGAACCGGAATTACCATTGATGCTCTTGTAAGCAGTCAGCTTTTGATTAATATATTTGAACATAACACACCGCTTCATGACGGTGCTGTTATTGTGCGTGGAGACCGCGTTGTTAGTGCAACCTGTTATCTTCCGCTCTCAGATAATATGCAGTTAAGTAAAGAACTGGGAACACGTCACAGAGCGGGCGTGGGCATATCAGAGGCTACGGATTCCCTTACCATTATAATCTCGGAAGAAACCGGTAAGGTCAGCGTTGCATATCAGGGTAAACTTGAAAGAAATCTTGATATGGATGAACTGAGAAAACGTCTTGTTATGATACAGAATAAGTCAGAGGAAGAAAAAGAGAAAAAGTACAAGCATAAGAAAGGAAGGAAATCCATTGAAGAAAAAAATAATGAATAACCTTGGCCTTAAGATTATTGCGGTACTGGCAGCGATTGTCCTGTGGCTGATTGTAGTAAATATAAATGATCCGGTTATTACGACTAAGTATGAGGGTATTCAGGTTACTTTGTTGAATTCGGATGCGATTACTGACGATGGAAAAACATTTGAGATATTAGATCATACGGATTCGGTAGATGTTACCATTACCGCAAAAAAATCGGTTATAGCAGCGTTGAGTAAAGCGAATATACGTGCCAGTGCCGATATGTCCCAACTTACATTTATGAATACAGTCGGAATTGAGGTAACTACAGATAAGTTATTTGATGAAATAGATAATATTAAGTTAAGTACCGTTAATCTTAAGCTTAATATTGAAGATGTAGCTAAAAAGCAGATGTTTATATCGGTTACCACTTCCGGTGCACCGTCTGATGGGTATATAATAGGCAGCGTTACCGCAGACAAGAACGTGGTTCAGATTAAGGGGCCGAAATCTGTGATTGAGTCAATAGCTTCAGCTACTGCCGTGGCGGATATTTCCGGGATGAAATCAGACATCGGAACCAGTGCGGATATAAAGCTTTATGACGCTAAAGGAAAACAGATTAAACACCCGGCTTTGGAAATGAATTTTAAGTCGGTTAATGTTAGTGTGGAAATTCTTGGTACTAAACAGGTCCCGGTAAAATATAATATAATGGGCGAACCTGCAGACGGATATTCCTTAACGGGTGAAGTGGATTATAAGGTACAAACAGTAAAGGTGGCAGGAAAAACCCAGGCTTTGCGCCAAATTAAAGAAATAGTTATTCCGGAAACGGCAATCAATGTTACCGGTCAAAGCAGTAATATGACAGTAAGAGTTGATGTGCTTAAATATCTTCCGGAAGGCATTATTCTTGCCGAGGACAATTTTGATGGTAAAGCTACCGTTGTGGTTTATATTGAAAAAGAAGAAAAAGTCACAACGTTTATTGATGATAAGAGTATCAGCATAACCAATATACCATCGGGACTTGATGTTGAAGTGGTGGATATGAACACACCGGTTTATTTGACGTTAATAGGTCTTAAAAAGGATATTGAGGATGTGGATGCGGATTCTCTTACAGGTTCAGTTAATGTACAATCATTAATGAAAGAACTCGGCATTACTACTTTAACACCGGGAACTTTTTATACAGCACCGGTTAAGTTAAATATTCCGAATGGAGTACGTGCTGATAAGGAAATAAAAGTACAGATTTTTGTAGCACAAAAAGAATTTTTATAGGAGTTTAAGATGGCAAAATTATTTGGGACAGATGGAGTACGAGGTATTGCAAATGAAGAATTGACTCCATTACTTGCAATGCAGCTGGGTCAGGCGGGTGCATATGTACTTACAAAGGAAAAAGAACATAAGCCGACGATTATGGTAGGATGTGATACCCGTATTTCCGGTGACATGTTGGCAAATGCATTAATGGCTGGTATATGTTCGGTTGGTGCAAACGCGATATATGTAGGGGTTGTTCCTACACCGGCGGTTGCCTATTTGACAAAAAAATATAAAGTGGATGCCGGCGTAGTGATTTCGGCTTCTCATAATTCGGTAGAGTTTAACGGAATTAAGTTTTTTGACGGAAACGGTTATAAACTTCCGGATGAATTGGAAGAAGAAATTGAAGCATTAATCGGATCCGGTATGCAGGGGGTTAAGTTCCCTATTGGTACGGGGATTGGTAAGATTAAGTACCGTTCTGATGCAAGAGAAGAATATATAAATCACGCAGTATGTTCTGTGAATGTGAATTTGAGCGGATTGAAGATAGTAGTGGACTGCGCTGAAGGAGCATCTTATTATACTTCTGTTGAAGCATTAAAAGAATTGGGCGCTCAAGTAGTAGCAATTCATAATAACCCCGATGGAACGAATATTAACGCAAATTGTGGTTCGACCCATATGGAGGAATTACAGGCGCGGGTAGTTTATGAAAATGCAGATTTGGGCTTGGCATTTGACGGAGATGCAGACAGACTTCTGGCAGTAGATGAAAAGGGTAAAATAGTCGATGGTGACCAGATTATGGCAATTATCGGAAACCATATGAAGGCGAACGGAACCTTAAAGAAGAATATGATTGTCGTAACGGTTATGTCTAATCTTGGCTTCAAATTAATGGCTAAGAAAAATGATATTGAACTGGTGGAAACAAAAGTTGGCGACCGGTATGTACTGGAAGCTATGAAAGAGTTGGGCGCTAACCTTGGCGGAGAACAATCGGGACATATTATTTTCCTTGATGAAAATACAACAGGTGACGGTTTGTTAAGCGCTTTACATTTGTTAGAAGTTGTGGTGGAGAGTAAAAAGAAATTATCAGAACTTTCTGCTATTATGGAGGTGCTGCCACAGGCGTTGGTGAATGCTAAGGTTGCTAACCATAAGAAGCATGATTATATGGAATATCCGCAAATCAGTAAAGCTATTGCGGAGTTAGAGGAAAAGTTTGCAGGAGAAGGAAGAGTGCTTATCAGACCTTCCGGAACAGAGCCGCTTGTCAGAGTAATGATTGAAGGAAAAGATAAAGAACAGATACTTGAAGAAGCAACCAAGCTTGCGAATATTATACAAGATATTATGTTTTAGGTATAACAAAAGATATTAAGGATTGGAGGGTGTACAAATGGTAAGTCAAAAGGTTGTGATTAAAAATCCGACGGGCCTTCATTTAAGACCGGCAGGTATATTGTGTAAAGAAGCGATGCAGTTTAAGTCACTGATTACTTTTTCCTTTAGAGAAAGTACAGCCAATGCCAAGAGCGTGTTAAGTGTGTTAGGTGCATGTGTTAAATGCGGTGATGAGATAGAAATCGTATGCGAAGGCCAGGATGAAGAAGAAGCATTAAAAGCACTTATTGATATTATTGAAAGTGGTCTGGGCGAATAAGTTAATATTGTTTTGAAACATTGTATTATAAAAAAACTCCTGATGAAAATCAGGAGTTTTTTGTGTGTTTATTTAGTGTTACTAATTAATGGTCAAACTGTCTTCGGCTGTATCTTCAACAATACAAATCATGGTCTTTCCGGTATTGAGTACGATTTCGTTGCCACTTGCGTCATAATATTTTGTAAGGGCAAAGTCGTCTTCCTTTTCCCAGGTAATAGGAATTGCGTATCCGTTTGTAATGTAGTAACCGTTCATGCCTTCCTTAAAGTAGAATTCCAAGTATCCTTTGGCATCCAACTTTCTCCAATTACAGAACTGTACAATAATATTTTCAAAAGCCAACTGTTCGCCGGTTGCTTCGTCTACATGAGCTTCGCCAAACTGATAACGGAGATACTTCTTTTCGTTAGAATCGTATAAGAAGTATGTTTTGTCATGAGTATATATATTTTTGAAATCAAGAGTATTGCATTCAATAGCATAACCTGTCTTGCTTAAATCTACCGGATTGTTTTCATCTGCAAATGTAAAGTGTGCACCCTTGTATAAATCAGTATACGTCTTAGAGTACTTTTTTGAGTTTATTGCATTTTCGATAGATGCTGCTGAAACATAAGCATTCTGCGGTGCTTTCCGGTCTGTAGCACGGTAATAATGTGCTTTTAATCCGGTTTCGGTTTCATTGCCGGCAGATTTTTCGGTCCCTTTTGGAGAGTTAGTTAAATCTACGGAACTTATTAAACCGCTTTTAAGAATATCGGATACATAGAGCTTAGGGCCGCCAAAGTGGATGAAAAGGGGATCCCATTCCATAGCCCAGTAAATAAAGTAGGTGCGGGCACTGCGGACATTACCGATACGGTCGCCAAGGCTTTCGTAATCATCATAAAGTACCATAAGTCTTGTGAAAGGTTCCTCTACCGAACACTGGTAAATGACGCCGGCATCAGAAATATTGTAATGCGGAAGAGCAGCTTTGTCATTAGGGACCATCAGTGCGAGCGGACGACGGTTTTCATTGCTCTTAGGAATCCACTCGTTGGTAAGTACGCTTCGTACTTCGTTGTCATGATTAACTTCCGGAACTTTCGTGCCATCATTATTATCATTATCTGGGTTGTCATTATTATCGATGTTAGTATCCTGTTCCTGTTCGTTGTCATCAACCTGTGGGGTGTCAGGAGTATCACCCTTTTTGCCACTATTTCCACAACCTGCAAGGGATCCAATAAGCAGAAGTGTTGTGAGAATAAGGGCAAATATTCTCTTTTTCATAATTCATTCCTCACTAAATACGTTAAAAATTATAAAGTGGATAAAACCACTTTATGATTATAGCACAACTAATTCCATTCGTCACTTAAAATTGCAATAAATAGGTAAAATTACGTTTTTCTTAATATTTATTTAGTAAATTATATATGATAATTAGTATTTGCAAATAGTGTACCGGAGATGTATTATTGAGAGTAGATATAAAATATTAAATGTAAAATATTAAATATTAAATATTAAATATGCAGTAAGTGATGGTGGAGGTAAAGTTGTGAAAAAGTTGATTATTACGGGCTGTAATGGACAGTTGGGAAGAGCTATTAATGTGCTTTTAAAAGATAATAATGAGTATGAGTGTGTAAATACGGATGTTGATGAACTGGATATTACGGATATAGATGCTGTAGTTAAGTTTGTTGAAGAGGTAAAGCCGTATGCTATTATAAATTGTGCTGCGCATACCGCTGTAGATAAGTGTGAAACAGATCAGGATAACGCATTTATGATTAATGCAATCGGTCCCAGAAATTTAAGTATAGCTGCCACAAATGTGGGTGCCAAGATGATACACGTTTCAACAGATTATGTATTTCCGGGCGATGAAGAGGCACCGCGCGTGGAAACCGATGTGACCGGACCTAAAACAGTATACGGTGCAACGAAACTGGCCGGAGAAGATTTTGTTAAACAGTTTTCAAATAAATACTTTATTATACGTACTGCATGGCTTTACGGTGATGGCAAGAATTTTGTGAAGACCATGTTAAGACTTTCAGAAGATCATGATACTATTACCGTGGTAAACGATCAATTTGGTTCTCCTACCAGTGCGTCGGAACTTGCAAAGGCTATTGTACATCTTCTTCCGACCCAGAATTATGGTTTGTTTCATGGAACTTGTGAAGGCTCCTGCAGTTGGGCGGAGTTTGCACAGGAGATTTTCCGTCTGGCAGGCAAAAAGACGGTTGTTAAGCCGGTAACAACAGAAGAGTATAATGCACCGGCGCCGCGACCAAAGTACTCTATTCTTGAAAACAGAATGTTTAAACTGACTACGGGTTTTATGTTTGCTGATTGGCACGATGCGATAGCTGAGTATATGAAGCAGCTATAAGTAAAGTGTGATAAGAATAATTGTATATATAATTATATAATAATGATATAATGAATACCACCACGGCATTAATGCCGTGGGGGCTTTGGTTTCCTTATTGTTATGTAACAATTATTTACTTATTCTTCAACACGGTCTTTGAGCTTTGGATTAATCTTAAAGCTTGGTTCTTTTTCTTCCTGAATAATGGCAATGTAAGTTTTGCCTGTATTTAACTCAATTTCGTTGCCATCCATATCATAGTAACGTGTTGGTTCGTAATCGGAAGTTTTCTCCCATCTTACTTTAATGGCTTTTCCTTGTGTGACGTAGTAACCGGTACGGGTAGTGTCGTGCATCTGGAATGCAAGATACTTTGAAGTGCTTCCGTCGGCATCCTTGCGCTTCTCGCTATAAGCGGTCTGGATAATGACATTTGCAAAGGATAGTTGTTCGTCGGATACGGCGTCAATCTGTGCTACACCATGAAGATATTTATAGTAAAGCCCATCCTCTTCGTTATATTCAAGGTAAGATTCTGAATATGGATACGGATTAGATAAATCGATAGCCGGTGCGTCGATAGCGTCATCAAAGTCTGATAAAGTATTAGTCTCTTTAGAGAATACAAAATGATCCGGAACGTAATACTCTTCGCGGTGCTCTAAAGGATAATCAAGTTTTTCCATGGCTTTAAGTACACCTTCTGCACTTACGTAGCAGTTATGAGGTCTCTTGCGGTCGTCTGAACGGAAAAATGCTGCAGAACCTCTGGCTTTTGAGCCTGCACCTGCCGGAGCATTTTCGGAAAGATACTGGATATCGCCCTGGTTTAAACGTGGCTGCATGAAGTATACACCGCCAACGTGAATCAGGATAGGATCCCATTCACAAGCCATATAATAATAATAATCACGGCAGCTTCTGATGTTTCCGATTTTTTCAAGTTCCTGCCAGTCATCAATTACAGCTAACTGACGGGTAACGCCGCCTTCTTCCATACATTCATAAATAATATCGGCTTTGCCAATGTTATATTGCGGCTGTGCTACTTTATCAGTAGGCATCATAACAGCAATTGGTCTTGCTGAAGCCTGTTCTTCCGGAATCCATTCGTTGGTAAGCTTGCTTCGAACCATGCCTTCTGCCGGAGGAAGATCTTCTTCGGGTTCTTCAGGTTGTTCGGGTTCTGAAGTGTCCGTTTGATCTGTATCCGATCCCTCGGTATTTCCTGAGTCTACGGTTTCGTCTGCAGGGGGAACCGGATCTTTTGGGTCTCCTTTTTTGCCACATCCGAATAGTAAGAGTGCGGATGCTAAAATAAGAAGAAGCAAATATTTTGTTCGTTTCATTTGTGCGTCCTCGCTTTCATCATACACTTTTATTAGTGTATCATATATTTTGTGGTACGTCATTAGTAAAATGTACTGTATCTTCCATTATTTTCCGTTACCATAAATGTCTGTATTCTTTCGGTGTCATTCCTTCGTGGGCTTTAAATACTTTGGTAAAATACCCGGCACTTGTGTATCCGCACGATAATCCGATTTCTTCAATACTGTCTTGGGAATAACGAAGCAATTCTTTGGCTTTTGCAAGCCGGCGGTTGTTGATTTCGTTAAGGATGGTGATGCCGTAGGCTTTGTGGTATTCCCGTGCCAAATGGTATTTGCTTATATAAAAGCGGGCGGATAATTCGTCCAGAGACAATTCTTCCCTGAAATTAAGCTCAATGTGGCTTTTGATTTTTTCTAACTTATTGAGAAGGCTGTTTTGAGGACTATCTTTTGATTTGCAATCTGTAAAAATATGTTGGAAAAGTTCGTACAAATAGCAATTGGAGTGAAACTCACTCATAGGCTCGCTGTTCTTGTTGGTGCTATGGATTTTATTTAGTAAAAGAATGTAGTGGTTTATAACAGTTGGATGAAAATAAAAACTGTTATTAAAATATTGGCAGAAGCTATGATATAAATCCGGGGCGGTTTTTCCGTTAAAATGAACCCAGATAAGACGCCAGGGATTTGAGGCGCTGCTCTCGTGTGAGTACCCTTTTCTGCAATCGATAAATATGCAGTCCCCTTCGCTTAAAGGTATTTTTTTACTGTCATACGTAATGGTTCCTTCTCCTTTGGTAACAATAAAGAAAAGAAAGGAATTGAGAGATGAACGGGTGCTTACGTGTGGTTTAAGGCTTGTAAGCGTTCCTGCTTCCTGAACATACAGATAGTTTTCCTTGGCGTAATCGGTGGCGGTGACTAATACACGGTCCGATAAAGAAGAGGGTTGTTTTTTCATAAAAGAGCACTCTTTCCGTAGTTTTTTCATTATCATAGCACACGGAAAAGAATATAGCAATAATTTACCATTTATCAGCAATATACTGAATTGTAATTGCGTATTGAATCATATATACTACGAATGAAAAATGACTGAAAAGATAAAAAAGCAGAACTTTTAAGGAGGAATAAATTAGATGAGTACAAAGAATGTTGCTTTGATTACGGGTATTACGGGACAGGATGGTTCATATCTTGCACAGTTTTTATTGGAAAAAGGATATGAGGTACACGGTCTTATGAGAAGACATAGTATTTCGAACACAGCAAGAATTGACCATATTATTAATTCGGATTATAACAAGGTGAAATTTTTCCTACATTTTGCAGATACAACAGACTCAAGTAATTTAATGAGATTAATCGGTGAAATTAGACCGACGGAAGTGTACAATCTTGCGGCACAGTCTCATGTAGGGGTTTCTTTTGAAGTGCCGGAATATACGGCGGATGCAACCGGAGTAAGTACCCTTAAGCTTTTGGAGGCGATTCGTGTCAATGGAGGAAATTGCCGCTATTATCAGGCATCTACGTCAGAACTGTTTGGAGGCTTAAAAGAAACGGCGCCGCAAAGTGAGACAACTCCTTTTTATCCGAAGAGCCCGTATGGCGTGGCAAAATTATATTCATACTGGATAACGGTGAATTATAGGGAATCCTATAACATGTTTGCTTGTAACGGTATTCTTTTTAACCATGAATCTCCAAGAAGAGGTGAGAATTTCGTTACAAGAAAAATTACGCTAGCTATTGCTAATATGGCAGCGGGCAAACAACAAAAATTGTCTCTCGGTAATATGAGTGCGATGCGTGATTGGGGCTTTGCCGGTGATTATGTGGAAGGTATGTGGATGATGCTCCAGCAGGATAAGCCGGGAGATTATGTGCTTGCTACGAATGAAACCCATACGGTACGTGAATTTGTGGAAAGTGCATTTGGTGAGTTAGGCATTACGATTGAATGGCGTGGCACAGGCGTGGACGAAAAAGGATATGACAGTGTAACAGGTAAATTGCTGGTAGATGTAAATCCGGAATTTTATCGTCCGGCAGAAGTTGAATACCTTTGGGGGAATCCGGCTAAAGCTGAAAAAGAACTCGGCTGGAAGAGAAAGTGTGACTTCAAACAGCTGGTATCCATGATGGTGGAAGCGGATTTGAAGGAGATTGCAGGAGTTACACCTGAGGAATTCAAAAAAGAAGGAAGGACAATCTAGTTATGAACAAAACGGATAAAATATATGTTGCCGGACATAAAGGGCTGGTAGGAAGTGCGATAGTCAGAAATCTTTTGGAAAAAGGATATACCAATCTGGTTTACCGGACACATGCAGAGCTTGATTTGACAAATCAGGCGGCTGTGCGGGAATTTTTTGAAAAGGAAAGACCGGAAGTGGTAGTTCTTGCTGCAGCAAAGGTCGGGGGAATAAATGCCAACAATACGGCACCGGCAGAGTTTGCCTATGAAAATTTGCAGATAGAGTGCAACGTAATCAAGTGTTGCCATGATTATAAGGTTAAAAAGTTGTTGTTTTTGGGAAGTACCTGTATTTACCCTAAGCTTGCACCGCAGCCTATTACGGAAAGCGCATTGTTGACGGGAGCGCTTGAGCAGACAAACGAAGCATATGCAATTGCCAAGATTTCAGGTCTTTTGATGTGCCGTTATTTTAAGCGACAGTATGGCGATAATTTTATCAGCTGCATGCCGACCAATTTATATGGACCGCATGATAACTATGATTTGAAAAATTCTCATGTTATGCCGGCGATGATCCGTAAGTTCCATGAGGCAAAAGAAAACAATAGCCCTGCGGTAGAGCTTTGGGGAACCGGAACACCGCTTCGTGAGTTTTTGTATGTGGATGATATGGCGGATGCATGCGTGTTCCTGCTTGAGAATTATGACGGTGAGGAGCATGTTAATATAGGAACGGGTGAAGAGATCAGTATTAGGGAACTTGCAGAGACGATTAAGGGAATTGTAGGGTTTGAAGGAAATATTAACTTTAACACGGATATGCCGGACGGAACCATGCGGAAAGTTACGGATGTAACTAAACTTCATTCGCTTGGATGGCATCACAGACATTCCTTGGAAGAGGGTATAAAACTTGCTTACAATGCGTTTCTCGAAGAAAGAAAAACTTCATTAAGGGAGAGATAGTATGAACGTATACGGAGTAGTTATGGCAGGCGGTGGCGGAACCCGTTTTTGGCCGTTGTCCCGGAAAGATATGCCAAAACAGTTTTTAAATCTGACGGGTGTGGATGCCATGGTTAATGAGACGATAGGACGCCTTAATGAAGTGGCAAACAGTGATGATATATTTGTTGTTACCGGAAAAAACCAGGCAGAAGTGGCGCTTGAAATTACAAAAGACAAGTTAAAAGAGGATCATGTCCTGATAGAACCGGCAGCCAGAAATACAGCGGCTTGTGTCGGCTATGCCGCTATGGAAATTATTAAAAAGTATGGAGACGGCGTAATGTGTGTGCTGCCGTCAGATCATTACATAAGAGATGAAAAGGCGTTTGTGGGTATACTGAAAAAAGCGGTGGCGCTGGCAGAAAGTACAGATTATCTTGTTACAATAGGTATAACACCGGAGTTCCCGGCGACCGGATACGGTTACATTAAGTGTGGTGCAGAAAAAGATTACTTATCCGAATCCGGCAATAGGGAAACGTTTTTATATCATGATGTAAAAGAGTTTGTTGAAAAACCGGATATAGATACGGCGAAACAATATCTTAATGATGGAGGATATTTGTGGAACAGTGGTATGTTTGTGTGGAAAGCCTCTGTTATTTTGGAGGAATTTGGCCGGTATCTGCCGGATATTTATGCGATGCTTTGTGAAATCGGTGATTCCATGAATACGGATTCGGAGCAGGAGACGATAGAGCGTATTTATCCTGATATTCCTAAAATCTCTATTGATTACGGCATTATGGAACGGGCAAAAAAAGTTGCTGTATTGGACGGTGATTTTGGCTGGAGTGATGTGGGAAGTTTTGATGCCCTGCAGGCACTGTGCGAAGCGGACGAAAACGGTAATGTATTGTTTGGAAAACAGATTCATATAGATACCCATAATTGTATTTCCTATGCAAAGTCCAAGCTGATTGCTTCAATCGGGGTAGAAGACCTTATTATAGTGGAAGCGGATGATGCCATACTTGTTACAAGGCGTGACAGGGCGCAGGATGTAGGAAAAATTGTGGAGCGTATGAAGAACAGCGATTTTGATAGGTACCTGTAATACGGTTGTTTGCGCGATGCCTTAAGATTTACTTACGTTTTAATATGTGATAGTATTTCGTAGTATTTCAGACAAAGGTAGGGTAAGGCATTGGAAGCGGAAAAGTTGAAAATAGTAACGGATTGGATGCTTGAATTGGGAGTTCCCGCGCATTTGAACGGGTATGGTTATCTGCGCGATGCAATATTAGTGACATGCCATGATATGGAATCGGTATGCAGTGTGACAAAACTATTGTATCCTGCAGTGGCAAAACGTAATCATGTGACGGCATCGAAAGTCGAACGCTCCATCAGGAATGCAATTGAAGTATCCTGGGAACGTGGG
Organism: Lachnospiraceae bacterium; assembly: GCA_045576455.1. Classification (GTDB taxonomy): domain Bacteria; phylum Bacillota; class Clostridia; order Lachnospirales; family Lachnospiraceae; genus RGIG4034. Next base: position 209,897 of record JAZNGM010000001.1, read on the forward strand.
AAGGCAGAGCTGTTTGATGAAATATTCGGATATTCAAGAATAACGGGGTCGTTAAGACCTACCAACAGTGAATATATCGGAAGAATTGCTGATGCCATAAGAATAAAATATGAAAATATGGAATGGTAAAGGAATAAGCAAAATAAACAATAAGAAAAGAACCGTGCGTGTGGCACGGTTTTTTTGGTTATTCTATGGTAATAGAGTGCGTTTTGTGATAAAGTTATTACATATGGTTTCTGATATATTGGATGTTATATATATACACATTGGTACAAAGCGAGGATGGTTATGACGACAATAATGCTGGTTTTTGGCATTCTGATAATTGCCCCCCTTTTGATTGGCGTGGCGTTGAATGAACTTACGTTAATGCCGGTTAAAGAACCGGAGAAAAAGAATAAAATGAATGCAGTGATATATATGAGCGGTATCCTTTTGATGCTTGTATTGTTTGAAGGACTGTCTGTAGTGGCAATAAAACTTAATTTATCGTTATCTGTTCTTTCGTCTCTGTTTATGGGGATGAATTGTGTGCTTGTTATGGGGGCTCTTTTTGTGGGACGCCGGAAAATGCCGCTTGTGCTGGATGATGTAAAAAAAGTATTTGTGCTGACGCCGGTTAAGTTTGTTATTGCGATTACAGCAATACTGCTTATGCTGTCATTGTGGGTGTATGAACCGTTTTCTATGGGACATACCGTTGAAGAAACGGTGCTTACAACATTGAACTCGGGTACACTGTATGAGTGCAATCCTCTTACCGGGCTTGTGATGGATAATGGCATGTATCCGATTAACCAGTTGTATACAACGCCGTTATTTGAGGCAGTAATGATTCATGTATCCGGGGCAGATGCAACGGTATTTATGGAATATATGTATCCGACATTTGTTATTTTTGCGCATCTTCTTGTTGTGTGGATGTGGGCGCGCGAAGCTGCCTGTCCTAAAATATATATGCTTTTCTATATACTCTTTGCGCTGTTTTCGGAAAATGTATGTGGCTTGGGCAGTTTTTCCTTATTGCATGAGAGCGTTACCGGCAATGTGTTTACAATGCAGGTCGTTGTGCCGTTTGCCGTTTACGTATTATGTAAGAGAAAAGATTTACCTACGGCATGGTGGCGCGTGGCAACACTTATGTTGTGTATGGGTGCGGCAATAATGAATACGAACCTTATTTATGTACGGAAATTTGCCATATTCAGTAACGATAAGGCTTTAATGTTTACCGTAGTTACTTTGATAATATGTGCTATATACTTTTTGGTAAATGGTAAAAAGTACACTGCAAAAACCTTAATTCCGTTAGTGCTGTTGTTTGTTTTGGCTTCTGCCCTGGGACTTTTATTTATGGTTGCTTCGTATGTTTTGTCAGAGATTTATGCCGATATGCAGGAAGACAAGCTTAAGAAACGGGTAGTAGTGGGGGCTGTCTTGCTGATTGTGTTGGGCGGAAGTGTTTATCTGTATACGGATGGAACGGCAGAAAAACGTGATAATAGCCTTACGGCAGAGGAACAGATTCTTGAACGGGTTCTTCAATATAAAGAAGAATTGGGTCAGGATACCATAGTGTTTGCCGGACCGCGTGAAATAATGCAAATAATCAGAAAAAAAGATGCGTCGGTGTTATTGCCGTTTGGAAGAGATTATTGGCATCCGGAGGTTAATCAGGAAATTGGTGATATTTATGATGATGAGGCATATGCTCTTTATGCAAATCTGGTAGATATGAAAGATTTAATTAATAAAGATACGGTGCTTACACAAGAAAACGAAGAGCATCTTATCAGGGTAGCTTCCCTTTCCATGGATAAGGGCTGTGATGTTTTTGTAACTACGGCAGCTCTACCTGAGAGTGGGGACGCCAGACTGATTGTTGAAATAGATGGTTATTTTCTGTATAGTGTGGTAAAATGAAAGTTACGATAAAGTTCGGAGGTAGGGCATGAAATTACTAAGCGTTATTGTACCGTGTTACAATGAAGAAGAAAATGTATCTTTTTTCTATGAAGAATTTATGAAACAGGAAGCTTTTTTAATGGAGAAAGATATTACATTTGAAATTCTTTATGTTAATGATGGTTCTAAAGACGGAACATCTGATGAAGTAAAAAAATTACATGCATTGGATGAAAGAGTGCATTTAATTTCCTTTTCCCGTAATTTTGGTAAAGAATCCGCTATTTATGCCGGCCTTCAGAAATCAAAGGGTGATTATGCGGTGTTAATGGATGCGGATTTACAGGATCCGCCGGCGCTGCTTCCGGAGATGTTCTCTTATATTGAACAGGGATATGATTCTGTAGCGACAAGAAGAGTGAACCGTAAAGGAGAACCGGTTATCAGGTCGTTTTTTGCCCGGAGATTTTATGGATTAATGCGCCGCATCTCGAAAACAGAAATTGTAGATGGTGCACGTGATTACAGATTAATGACGAGACAGGTGGTAGATGCCATTTTGTCCATGTGTGAATATAACCGTTTTACCAAGGGTATTTTTGGCTGGGTAGGATATGAAACCAAATGGATTGAGTACCAAAATATAGAACGCATGAAGGGTGAGACTAAGTGGTCGTTCTGGAAGCTTTTAATGTATTCCTTTGACGGGATTGTGGCATTTTCTACGGCTCCGCTGGCGCTTGCTTCGGTTTTTGGTATATTGTTTTGTTTTCTTGCATTTTTACTCATAATCTTTATTATCGTTAAAACTTTGATATTTGGTGATCCGGTAGGCGGTTGGCCGTCATCCATTTGTATTATTTCGCTGATAGGCGGTGTCCAGATGTTCTGTATCGGTGTACTTGGACAATACTTGTCCAAGACCTATATGGAGGTTAAGAAAAGGCCGATTTATCTTATTAAAGAGGAGCTTTAATATATGATCAGTATAGTTGTACCGGTTCATAATGCAGAAAAGTTTTTGGAAGAGACCATTAAAAGTGTTATGGCACAAACGTATACAGATTGGGAGTTGCTTTTGGTAGACGATTGCTCTAAGGATGCAAGTAAAACCATTGCCTCCGGGTATGAAGCTTTGGATAAGCGGATACGTCTGATTGCCCTTGAAGAAAATGTGGGGGCGGCAAAGGCGCGTAATGTGGGAATTAGGGAGTCTAAAGGAGCGTATCTTGCTTTTCTGGATGCGGATGATATATGGGTTAAAGAGAAGCTTGAACGTGAACTTAAGTTTATGAAGGAAAAACAGGCGGCGTTTGTTTTTTCCGGTTATGAGTTTGCGGATGAGCAGGCAGTAGGAACCGGTAAAATTGTAAGAGTGCCGGAAACCATTAATTATAAACAGGCGCTTAAAAATACGACGATTTTTACTTCCACGGTATTGTTTGACAGAAGCAAAATTGACAAGGAGCTTTTGTTGATGCCGGATGTAAAAAGTGAAGATACAGCGACATGGTGGCAGATTTTAAAAACGGGGATAGAAGCTTATGGGTTGAATGAGAACCTTGTTTTATATAGAAGGAGTGCAAATACTTTGTCTTCTAACAAATTCGAAGCAATAAAGAGGATATGGTATCTTTACCGCAAGGTAGAGAAACTTAATATTTTTTCGAGTTGCTATAATTTTATCGGCTATGCAGTACGTGCCGTGTTAAGAAGGGTGTAGTCTTATGAAGAAACTGGAATCCATTAAGAGAATTGTATTATTAATAATGGCAACGATATGTGTGGCGGGGCTTACTGTTATGTATGCATATATATGGTTAACCTGTTATTCCAAGGGAATATTGAGGCCGTATGTTTTGAAAGGTCATGTATTGATTATAGGTTTTTATGCCGCACTCCTATTGTTCTTTTCTAAGATTTACGGGGGATTAAAGATAGGGTATTTAAAAACGACGGAAGTATTGCTTTCAGAAATTTTTGCAACATTATGTGTTAATATGATTGTGTACTTCCAGATAGTGATGATTTCACTTCGCCTGGTATCTCCGGAACCGATGCTTAAGCTGTTTCTAATGCAGGTGGTATTTATCATTATTTGGACTAATATAGGCGCCGGAATATATAAACAGATTTTTCCGCCACGTGATTTGCTTGTGGTGCATGGGGAGAGACCTATTGAAGATATACTTGCCAAGTTTGCAACCCGTAAGGATAAATACAATGTATGTAAGTGTATTAATGTCAATGAAGGAATTGAAAAAATATGCAGTGAAGCAATGGAACGCTATGATGCGGTAGTGCTGTGGGATATTCCTGCGGATGTACGCAACAAGATACTTAAGTTTTGTTTTGGCAAATCCATAAGAGTGTATCTTATGCCGAAGATTCCGGATGTGCTTATAAAAGGGGCAGACCAGTTGCATTTGTTTGATACGCCGATTCTTTTAATCCGTGAGTACGAGCTGACAATGGAAGAAAGGATGATAAAGCGTTTTATTGATATTTTTTGTTCTCTTATCTTGCTGATTATTGCATCACCGTTTATGCTGATAACTGCGATTGCCGTTAAAATGTATGATGGAGGGCCTGTGCTATATAAACAGGTAAGATGTACGAGAGACTGCAGACAGTTCAAGATTCTTAAATTCAGAAGTATGCGTCAGGATGCAGAAAAAGACGGAGTAGCCAGACTTGCGAAACAGAACGACGACAGGATTACACCTGTTGGTAAAATGATAAGAAAACTCCGCATTGATGAGCTTCCGCAGTTAATTAATATATTAAAGGGAGATATGTCATTTATCGGTCCGCGTCCGGAACGTCCGGAAATTATGGAACAGTATGAAAAGGATATGCCGGAATTTGTTTTCCGTACTAAGGTTAAGGCGGGACTGGCCGGTTATGCACAGGTGTATGGCAAGTATAATACCACACCATATGATAAGTTAAAACTGGATTTATTTTATATAGAAAACTATTCTTTGTGGCTTGATATAAAACTGATGCTGTTAACGCTGAAAATATTGTTTAAGCCTGAGAGTACGGAAGGAATATCAGAATCTCAGGTTACTGCTTTGAAGAGTGAAGAAGATAAGTAACGTTTGCGTGGGGACTAATATGGAAAAACAGATGTTATTTAACAAAAGAAAGACGTTTTTTTTAATAGTGGACCGGTTTTGGATGATTCTCATCGGTGCGGTTATCGGTGCGGCATTGGCAGTTTCAATGCGCGTGGCGGACAAACTGGTATTTGCGGATTCAGATAAGTATATGTCGGAAAGTACGGTATATCTCACTTTTGCGGAAGGTAAGCTGGAAGATGACCAATACTATAATGGTTATACGTGGGGACAGCTCATGTCCACAGATAAGATTTTGGGATACACGATGACCTTACTTGACGATACTTATGAAAGGGCGTATGTGGAAAAAGCAGTTACAGCTGAAATTCTTGCGGATGTAAGAGTAATGACATTAAAGGTTATTACAGACAGTATGGATAAGACAAATGCCATTATGAATGCAACTGTGGCATCTCTTGAACACTTTCCTTTGGAAGTAGATACTTTCGAAAGTATAACGCCTTGGGAAATTAAAGAAGCGGTTTTCGTCGAACCGGATTTGCAGCTTTTGCGGTTTGCGGCAGTGGGAGCTGTGTGCGGACTTATGTTGTCTTTCTTGTGGGTGTGGCTCCGTGTTTTGTTGTCTGATTCGATTTGCACATCAGAAGAGTTTTTTGCCCGATATGAAATTCCGGTTATAGCTCTTTATAATAAGGACGGAAGCTTGGCTTTCGAGAATGAGGCTAAATCAAATTTCAGTAAATTTTTGCTGGGTTTTTCGGATGCTTCTTGTAAGGTGGGAGTAGTTGCCCTTGATGCTCAGGGAGAAGAAATTGATATTCCTGTCAAGATGCTCCGTTATGAATATAGTCAACTTCAATCGGATGATTATCGTATTTTGCGCGAGCAGGGAGCCAATGTGCTTATTGTTCGATGGGGAAGGGCGAATGGAAATATGATTGCACATGCACTAGACCAGTTAAGGGGGCAGGATGTTAAAATAACAGCTGCTATCATATGCGGTGCAAAGGAAGGCTTTTTGAAAAGATACTATAAAATAGGTAAATAACCAAGGAGGCGTGCGTATGAATTTGCAATTACTTGTGGCTGCTGTTAATAAGGATGAAATTAAGCTATCAAATGAAATGAATATTAATTCTGATGCAATTATTGCAAATCAAGGCTCGGCATTTGGCTATGTAAGATATAAACATAGAGGGTATGATGTCGAAGCATACTCCTTTGCTGAAAAGGGTGTGGGCCTTAACCGTAATACAGCCCTTATGCGTGCGTCAGCGGATATCGTTCTTTTTTCAGATGACGATATTGTATATGAAGATGATTATAGGGACAAAGTACTGAAGGAATTTGAGAAGAATCCAAAAGCGGATATGATATTGTTTAATGTAAATGTTTCTCCCGAAAGGAAAACGTATGAGATAACGGATTACGGCAGGGTGCGTTGGTATAATTGCGGACGCTATCCGACGTATAGTATGGCGGTACGCCTTAATCGTGTACGGGAAAACAACATCAGTTTTTCACTTTTGTTTGGTGGAGGGGCCAAGTACAGCAATGGCGAAGACAGCTTGTTTATTCGCGATTGTCTTAAGAAAGGTCTGAAAGTCTTTAAAGCGCCTGTTCAAATCGGTACGGAGCAGGAAACGCCGTCTACCTGGTTTGAAGGATATACGGAAAAGTTTTTCTATGACAGGGGCGTATTGTATCACTATTTATACGGCTGCCTGGCACCGGTTATGGCAAGAAGATTTATTGAGAAAAATAAAAAGAAGATGTGCGATACAATATCAAAAAAAGAAGCTTTAAAACTAATGAAGAATGGAATTCAGGACGTAAAATAGAGAAATAATGAGGCATAGGAAATGATATTCTATATTGCTATTGCAGTCATAACTTGCATGTTGGCATATCTTGTGAAGAAACCTCGGCTTGCCGGTGTACATGTTGCGAGACAGGAAGCGATTAATAAAGTTAGCGTAGCGGCTATTTTGGTTATTCTGTTTTTGGTTTCGGCATTAAGAGATCACGTGGGAAATGACTATGGAAAGTATATATATAATTTCAACGAAGTGTTTTACGATGCTTATGTTGTTACTGAGATGGGATATAATTTTGTCGTAAAAGCTATATATCATATGGCAGGAAGCATGAATTATTATCTTGTGTTCGCGTTGTTTTCATTTTTGACGGCATGGGGATTTGTGCGAGCATTGTATAAAGAGAGCGAATGGTTTTTTATGAGCTTCTTTTTATATATGATGCTTGGGATGTATTATATATCCTTTAGCACTATGCGATATTATTTTGTTTTAGGATTTGCCATTTATGTGATGCAGATGATGTCGCGTAAAAAATATATTCCTGCGTGTGTAGCAACGCTTGTTTTATCATTGTTTCACAAATCAATTCTAATAGTAATACCTATTTATATTCTTGCAACCATCAAGTGGAAAAAGTGGCATCTGTGTGTGATGGCAGTACTGGCTTCTACGGGATTGTTTTTGCAGGATTTCTATATGACAATTCTGTTAAAATTGTATCCTTCCTATTTGAATGAAGAGGTGCTGGATACCGGCACCAGTATCGTTGCGATTTTACGATGTGTTGCGGTCATAGGATTGGCAGTTTTGTATTATAAACCTGCAATAAAGGATAACGTGCAAAACCGCTTTTATTTGACGCTTAATTATTTTGCGTTGCTTTTGTATCTCTTCGGAGGATTTATTCCGGAGCTTTCGCGTATTTGTTATTATATGATGCTGAGTCAACTCTTCCTTATACCAAATATTATTATGAAAATTCCGGATGTAAAAGCAAAAAGGCTGATAACGGGACTGGTTATTGTTAGCTGCGTGGGATATTTTCTTATGTTTTTACTGAACGCAGATAAGCCGGGGATTATGGTTCTTCCGTATCGTACGGTTTTACTGCCATAGATTGCTGATAACGTGGGAGGCTTTATGAATCCATTATTTTCAATAATTGTAGTAGCACTTAATCCGGGAAATAAGCTTGCAGAAACTATTGAGAGTATCCGGATGCAAACTTATTCGGATTATGAGATCGTCGTTAAAGACGGATTGTCTAAAGATGGTTCTGTGGAAGCATTAAAAGAAAAATATGCTATAACTGAAAATGAAGCAGAGGAGAATTCAATCCGTATTTATTCACAAAATGATTCGAGTATTTATGATGCTATGAATCAGGCAATCGGTTATTGCAGGGGTCAATATTATTTCTTTTTGAATTGCGGGGATAAGTTTTATAAAGAAACAGTGCTTGAGCAGGTGGCAGCATTTTTAAAAGAAAGTAAAGAAATGCCTGATATTGTTTACGGTAATTCCTATAATGAAACTACAGAAGCGGTGGTTACGTCGGTTCCGGAAATTAATGCATTTTCATGTTATCGTAACGTGCCGTGCCATCAGACTTGTTTTTATGGTGCCAAGATGTTTGCTGAAAGGGGATATAAACCTAAATTCCGCGTAAGAGGCGATTACGAGCATTTTTTGTGGTGCTATTTTAAAAAGAAAGCAATTATTCGTTCCATGGATGTGATTGTCTCGTTTTATGAAGGAGGAGGCTTTTCTGAGACTAAAGCAAATGTAAAGAGGTCTAAAAAGGAACATAAAGAAATTACAAGAATGTATATGAGTAAATGGATGCGATTTAAATATAAAGCAATACTATTGCTCACTTTATCACCGGTTAGATCTAAAATGGCTTCCAGCCCGAAGTTTTCCGGGTTTTATAATAAAATAAAAGGTGTTATTTATGGAAAAAGAAAGGCATGACATATGAGTGACTACCGTATTTTATGGATGATGAATAAACCGCTCCCGAATATGTCTAAGCGGTTAGGGATAAATGATAATAACAAAGAAGGATGGCTTTCGGGGCTTTATATGGCAGTAAAAGAATTTGCACCCCGGCTGCTTACAAAGATTGCGATATGTTTTCCGTGTAATACTGTGCCGGAAGGCGGAGAAAATACAGAGGCACTCCGCTTTGAAGAGGATGGCGTGGTGTACTACGGTATTTTTGAAGATACGGCACATCCTGAGTATTATGACGAATGCCTTAAAAAATCTGTTCAGTATGTTTTGGATGATTTTAAACCGGAGCTGATACATATTTTTGGTACGGAATATGCGCATGCTACGGAGATGGCAAAGCAGGCAAAGGAACGAAAAGATAAGGGAGAAAAGATTAATGTAATAGTCGCTATGCAAGGTGTTATGCATAAATGTGCAGAAGAATACATGTGCTTTCTTCCTGAAGAAATATATAAACAAAAGACTTTCCGCGATTTCATAAAGAAGGACAGCCTTGTAGAACAACAGGAAAAGTTTTGGAAACGTGCTGAATTTGAAAAAGAGACACTTGAGAATGTTGACTATGTATTTGGCAGAACAAAGTTTGATAATAGGGAAACTAAGAAAATAAATCAAGATTTAACATATTTTCATATCGATGAAATCTTGAGGGAAGAGTTCTTTTCCGGAGAATGGGAAGAAGATAAGTGTACAAGACATTCGGTTTTTGCAAGCCAGGGGAATTATCCGTTGAAGGGCATTCATCAGGCGATAAAAGCGCTGGCCATTGTTAAAGAAAAATACCCGGATGTAATGCTTCGCGTGGCGGGCGATAATATAACTGCCTATGCTACTATTAAGGACAAAATAAAGATTAGCGGTTATGGTAAGTTTTTGAGGGAATTGATTCAAAAGAACGGTCTTCAGGATAATGTTGAATTTATAGGTTCTGTGGATGCTTCGCGTATGAAAGAGGAATTCCTTAAGGCAAATGTGTTTATCTGTCCGTCCTCTGTTGAAAATTCCCCTAATTCGGTCGGAGAAGCAATGCTGCTCGGGGTTCCTGTGGTGGCAGCATATGTTGGCGGAATTATGGACATGATGGAGCCTGATACGGAGGGATTGTATTATGATGCAAAGTCTCCGGAGGAGTTGGCAGAGCGCATTATGCAGGTATTTGAGGGCGGAAATGAAATGAAACATCGTCTTATAAATGCAAGAAATCGTGCGGCCAATACACATGATAGAAAGAAAAATGCATTACGGTTGTGTGAACTGTATCATAAGATTATGGAAGGCTGATTGGAGAGTTTTTAGATGAAAGTAGTATTTGTATCAAATTATATAAATCATCATCAGATACCTTTTTCGGAGGCAATGTGCAAGTACCTTCAGGAAGAGCAGGGTGAGTATTATTTTATTCAGACCGAACCGATGGAAGCGGAACGTTTGGATATGGGATGGAATGTAGATGCAGATGCGCTTTCGTATGTTCTTAAGTATTATGAATGCCGTGAAAAGTGTGAACAGTTATTGCTGGATGCACAGATTGTAATTTTTGGCGGTACCATGCAACGTGAGCTGATAGTACCTCGTCTTGAATTACGTTCTCGTGAAAATGTGACATTTTTTAATACGGAACGGTTGTATAAAGAAGGGCAGTGGAAATTCATCTCGCCCAAAGGCTTGATTGCGAAATATAAAGAGTATCTAAAATATCATAAAGATAATGTGCATCTTATGTGTGCCGGTGCGTATGTGGCATCTGATTTTTCTCTCATTCATGCTTTCCCGGGGAAAAAGTATAAGTGGGGTTATTTTCCGCGTTTTGAAGAAATGGATATTGAGGCTTTGGTAGCGGAAAAAGAAGCAAAGGTTGAGACCACAAGCAGGGTGGAATTTTTGTGGACAGGACGGTTTATTGATTGGAAGCATCCGGATTATGCCATACGTCTTATGAAAGATTTGCATGAAGCAACCCTTAAGGATTCTTCGCTGAAAAAGGTACACCTCACTATGATAGGCGGCGGGGACATGCAGTTGCAGCTTGAAAAACTGGTGTCCGAATATCATCTTGAAGAAATTGTTACACTCAAAGGTTTTATGAAGCCGGATGAAGTCAGGGAATATATGAAAAATTCCAATGTATATCTGATGACCAGTGATTACAAAGAGGGCTGGGGTGCTGTGGTAAATGAGGCGATGAACAGCGGTTGCATGGTGGTGTGCGGACATGGTGCGGGCACGACAGGCTATCTTGTGGAAGATAAAATAAATGGCGTTATTTATGACAGCGGCAATTATGATACTTTGTTAGAGAATGTTAAATCAACATATAATAATTCAAAATTACGAAAAGAAATGGCACTCCGCGCATATGCAACCATTAGAATGAGATGGAATGCAGATAATGCTGCCAAAAATTTTTTAAAGGTATCAAAAGCATTACTGGAAGGACATAAAGCAGATATACCATCTGACGAACCGATGGCATTATCGGATACGATACCACAATCTAAAATGTATAGGCATTTGAAGAGGGCAGTCCCTCAAAAGCTATCTGCACGGAAAAGAGTATACGTATGCCATACCTTTTACCACGTATATGTTTCAATGCTCAAAGAATGCCGTTTACGGCGTAATGCAGGACTTGAATATAGAAAGGCTGACTTAATTCTCAGTACAATGTCAATTGATTTCGGAAATATAAAGGAACGGATTGAGAAAAATGGCTTTTTTGAAAATGTATTCTGGTTCCATGAAAAGCGATATACAGAGATTCCGCATCTTCTTAAATATAAGAAGGATAGAGGGCTTATACTGAATATTTTGCAAAGAATCCGATATGAGCGTTTATTGTCAAAGGAGCAGGAAAAATATGTTCCGGTTGACTTTAAGGCATATCAGGAGATTTATGTATTTTGCGATATCGATCCGATTGGTTATTATCTCAATTTCCATAAGATACGTTACCATGCCATGGAGGATGGTTTGGATTGTCTTGTGCTTTTTGATAATGCACGTTATGATAACAGAGGCGCCTTCAATTTTAAGGTAAAGCTTGCTGAGAAGAATATTATTTTTATCCAAAACGGATATGCAAAATACTGCATTGATATGGAAGTAAATGATCTTTCGAAGCTCAAATATACCATGCCTAAATATGTGGAGTGCCCGCGTAAGTTGCTGGTTGAGGAGCTTAATGATGAGGATAAAGACGATATAGTAAGTTGTTTCCTTGAAAATGCAGATGATATAAGAAATATGTTTGCGGATAAAGCAGTGTCTGATAAAGCGAAGATACTTGTTTTAACGGAAGAGATACTGGAACCGGAAGTCAGGGAGACTATGGTAGGGGATGTTATACGCCAATACGGCGACGGAAAGATGGTGTTTATCAAACCGCATCCGCGTGATCAGATGGATTATAAGAATATTTTCCCGGACTGCACGGTATTTGACAGGAAATTCCCTATGGAGATGTTTAATTATATTAAGGGATTACATTTTAATCAGGTGTATTCATTCCTTACAGTGCTTTCTGCTATTGAGTTTGCGGATGAATGTATTAATCTGGGGAATGATTTTGTAGATATTTATGCTAAAGATGGGCGTTTCCGTTATAACGAGAAAATATAGTGAGTGAGGTTTGACATGAAAGTTTTTCGTAAGCTTAATGTATTATTGGAAAGAAAGCAAAAGCTGGGCATGCTTTATCTGCTGTTGCTTATGCTTATAAGTGCTTTTCTTGAAACAACGAGTATAACTATGCTGTTTCCTATTATTCAGACATTAATGGAGCCGGAAGCGGTTGAATCCGGTTTTACGGGATGGCTTTATAATCTGGTTGGGGGCAAGAGTGTTTCCCAATTCATTATATTTGTAATGGTTATAATGATCCTGGCATTTGTGATTAAAAACCTTTTCCTTTTTTATGAGCAGAAAAAACTCTACCGTTTTATATATCATAACCAGTTCCGTACTTCGGAACGTATGATGCGCAATTATCTGCACAGGGGGTATGAGGAATACCTTAATGCAGATACGGCAGTAATACAGCGTAATGTTACAACAGATGTGAGCAATATGTATTATTATATACTCGCCATGCTGCAGGTTGCATCGGAAGCAATTATGTTTTTTGCTATTGTAGTACTTATGGTTGTTACGGATGTATTAATGACTGTTGTAATTGCGGCAACACTTTTGTTGACGTTGCTCATTGTAAAAAAGGTGATTAAACCGGTTGTAAGAAAAGCCGGACAGGATAATCAGGATTATTACAGCAGTATGTTTAAGTGGATCAGTCAGTCGGTAGCGGGTATTAAAGAGCTTAAAATAGGATCAAAAGAACAATACTTTGTGGATCAATATATTAAACACGGAAAAGGATACGTGGATGCTGTACAGAAATATAATATTTATAGTAATGTACCGCGGCTTTTGATAGAAACCGTATGTATTGCCAGTATGCTTGGCTATTTGATTGCGGTAGTGGCACTTGGCGGTAATGTAGATACCATGACGTCTGTAATTGCAATATTTGCCATTGCGGCCATGCGGCTTATGCCTTGTGCAAACAGAATCAACAATTATCTTACAAGCCTTGCATATTATGAACCGTTTTTGATGGGAGTAAGCGACAGCCTTAAGGATGAAGCGAATAAAAAAGAGTCTACCAGCGGATTTGCGAAAGCAGATGAACCAAAGCTTCCGATTAATAAGGAATTAAAACTTACGGATATAACCTATGCTTATCCGAATACGGATACCCTTATTTTTGACCATGCCAATATGACGGTGCCGATTGGCGCATCGGTTGGTATTGTGGGTACGAGCGGTGCAGGGAAAACGACAATTGTAGATATACTTTTGGGGCTTTTGGAACTTCGGGAAGGTACAATCAGCGCAGATGGCATTAATATAAAAGATAAGTATCAGGGCTTCCTGAAAAATGTAGGATATATACCGCAGATGATTTTTATGCTGGATGATACTATCCTTCGTAATGTGGCGTTTGGAGTTCCGGATGACCAAATTGACAGGGATAAGGCAATAAGAGCTTTGAAAGAAGCACAATTAGATGAGTTTGTACTGGGATTGGAAGAAGGGCTTGAAACTAAGATTGGAGAGCGCGGTGTCCGTCTTTCGGGAGGTCAACGGCAGAGAATCGGTATAGCAAGAGCATTGTATGAAGATCCTGAGATTCTGATTCTGGATGAAGCAACGTCTGCGTTGGATAATGAAACGGAATCTGCCATTATGGATTCCATTAACCATTTCAAAGGTAAGAAAACACTTGTTATTATTGCCCATCGGCTTCAAACGATTGAAAAATGCGATATCGTATACCGCGTACAAGATGGAAAGATAATAAGGGATAGATAAAGGAATAGAATAGATAAAGGAATAGATAAAACAGAACAACACGGAGATAGTATTCTCCGTGTTGTTATTTTAGTTAATTAACATTCGTAATCTTTGCCGATTTCAAATTTTGGAACCCATTTACCGTTTTCGTCTTTATAAAATAAATCACGGTTTACATATTGGTCTACGACTTTCCAAAACTCTTCTTTGGTTATGGAGAGATATTTGCAGGCAATGTCTACATATTTATCTCCGCATAAACCATCGTACTCTTTTACATACCATATGCCATCTTCTCTTGATAATCTGCCTTCGCGTATGTCGTAACAAACTTCGTCGGTTGCAAATCCAAAACCGAATTTCAAATACTTAATCATCTGGTTCGGGATGGCAAGATCGCAATCCAATGAGGAATAACGGCGGTATCTTCCGATATCATGCAAATCGTCGTCTCTGCCCTTAAGTCCTCTTGCTACAGAAAAGTCGGCATTATATACCTGTGACCACGCTTTGGTGTAGTACTGTAAAAAGATGGCTTTAATGCCTTTCTCTTTAATCTTCTTTAGATTAGATACCTGATAGAGTGCCAAATCATTTTCTGATATTCCGGTAACACCCTCACATATATCGCTTATACTGTGCTTGAGAGTATCCAGTTGGATGACGCTGAAAGCATCGCCGGTTTCTTCCTGGATAGCCACTGTTCCGAGTGTCAGGGCAGCATTTTCGCCCTGGATAACAAGCGGAATATCAAATTTATCTGCCATCATATAGGCGGAATACCATAATGCATATTCGGAAGCCTTTATGATGTTTCCGTACTTATAAAAACAAATCCTAGCTAATTTTTTAGCCACGTTAGGGTTGGGACGTATTGTGATAATATCAAATCCCATATTGGATAAAACGTTAAGATTATAGCGGCCGATTTCTGTAATGTCATCCGGCATGGAGTTTATTAATAACGGGCGTAATCCTAACTTTTCTTTTGCGTATACAGCCTGAAAAGTAGAGTCTTTTCCGCCGCTTACGCCAATTACGCAGTCGTAAGACAGGTTGCGCTCTTTGGCGGTTTGTTTGGCTTCTTCAGCAATTTTTCTAAGCTCCGCTTCTCTTTGCACCCAGTCTATGGTTTTCTTGCTGAATTCATATTTGCAGGCATAACAAATGCCATTTTCATCAAATTTGATTCCGGGTCTTGTGTCCGGTTGTAAACAGTTTTTGCAATATCTCATTTTCATAATGAATATATCCCCTGCGCTATATTAATCTTTGCTAAAACGCCTTATCAGTGCTTCAATCCCGATAGCGCTAAGCACCAGTGCAATACCTATGCCTGCAAGAATGAAACCGTGGGTTCCGATAATTGAAGTTACCGGTGAAGCAATGTTGTTAACAAGGCTTGCGCCCATACCGATGCGGTGAGCGACACCTTCACAGATGGCTGTGAATATGTAACGGATTATTATGTATAATGCACCAACGGTAATGGCGATGGCACCGCTTCTGGAAATGGCACTGTGTATTTTCTTATAATTGAGTGCAAACATAAGGGCAAGAGCAATTCCCATGATGACAAAGCCCATGGTGGTTGTCTTTTCGGCTGCTATGAGTCTTATTTTTTCGACAGGAACGCCTATTTTTCTGCAGATTGCCGATGCAGTTATGTCGTCAAACATATCCATTGTGAGGAAGTATTCGCGCATAATGTCAAATTCGCCCGGTATATAATATCTGCCGGTGGCTTCGGATATTGCCAATTCATTGGCTTCGATGAAATCCATGAATTCATCGCTTGAAAATACACCGGTACCGGTATTGTATAGAATGTCCTGTGAGTAATCGATTAATTTGTCAGCAACAAAAGATGTGAAGTCCGTATTGTCAAGAACAGAAGCAACGGCTTCCTGCGTAACCATAAATTCAATGAGATATTCACTGTCATAGTGGGATTCAAAATACATGTAAATCCATTCATCGATTGTGGTATCTTCACTGTTAACGTCAATGGTTGCTACAATGTCTTTCATTGTCTTTTCTGACAAAGAGGAGCGTACTACCATGCTGGTTATAGACACGATTAATGCTACAAGTGCAATCAGGAACGTGAGTACATTGGCAATGGTGCACAGTTTGTGCCTTATCTTTTCGTTTTTAAATATTTTATCCACCATAATTATCCTTCATCAATATATAGTAATGTACAATGCGATTAAATAATACTCCTTTTAGGGCTTTAGTGCAAGTAAAATGGGAAAAAAGATACATTTCCTATGAAATTCTTAAGAAAAAAAGACCATATAAATTAAGGTTGTAAATGGCTGGTTTTATTGACAAACATTACCTGCTATGCAATAATTGTAATGGTTTTAAATCAGTTGATTTTTAAGGAAAATCGCATGAAATTAAGTATTATTGTTCCGGTGTATAATATGGTGGCAGACGGGAAACTTACCTATTGCATGGATTCCCTGGTTCACCAGCAATTGAGTGATTATGAAATTATAGCTGTGGATGACTGTTCGACGGATGAATCGTTTGAAGTGTTGTCTTCTTATGAGAAACGGTATCCGGATAAAGTGGTGGCAATAAAGACGCCGGAAAACTTACGTCAGGGTGGTGCCAGAAATTTAGGTATCGAGCGGGCGTCAGGGGAATGGATAGGCTTTATTGATTCGGATGACTGGATTGCGGAAGATATGTATGCCCGTCTTCTTGCCAAAGCAGAATCTACAGGTGCGGATGTAGTAAGTTGTCAGTATAACCTTACACATAACCATAGCATGGATGTGGGAAAAGTAATTGAAGTGCATAGCTTTGACCAGACCGGAGTACTGGATGAAGAAAAGCAGAAAAAGCTTGTGATTAATCCGGGAAGCATGGTGGTAAAAATTTATAAGAAAGCCGTGGTCGATGAATATAAGCTGAGATTTCCCGAGAAAACGTTCTATGAAGATAATTGTGCCGGACCATTGTGGATGCTACGGTTTAAACATTTTGAACTTGTGGACGAACCGTTATACTATTATTATCAGCATGAGGCATCGACGGTTCATGTGGTAACGGTAGAGCGGTGCCATAACCGTATGGATACGGCAAAGCTTTTGGTAGAAGAAATGAAACGTCAGGGCTTCTACGATAAGTTTTATTTGGAACTTGAAATGAAATTTATAGAGGTGTTTTATGTAAATACCCTCTTTTCATATATGGCAAGCGCAAGGTTTCCTAAATTAAGTTTTTTGCGGGAAATAAGAGATGAGATGCGTACATATTTTCCGGATTTTATGGAGAATAAGTATTATCTTGAAACGTATGATGCCGAGCAGAAGAAGATGGTAAACCTGCACATGAATCATACGCTTTTCTATGTTGTGTATGACAAGTTTTTACGGCTTTACAGAAGAGTAAGATATGGAAAAAAATAAATGATGCGGCAGTAATGAGCCGTTATGCATAAGGAGGATAATTATGATATTAGATGACAAGACCATATTGGTAACCGGAGGAACAGGTTCTTTCGGCAAGTGTTTTACAAAGTATGTTTTGGAACACTACAACCCTAAGAAAATTATTATTTATTCGCGTGATGAATTTAAGCAGTTTATTATGGCAAATGATTTTGCGAAGTATAAGGATAAACTCCGTTTCTTTATCGGTGATGTGAGAGATAAGGATAGGCTGATGCGGGCATTTGAAGGAGTGGATTATGTGATTCATGCAGCTGCCATGAAGCAGGTGCCGACTTGCGAATACAATCCTAACGAAGCTATTAAGACGAATATTGTAGGAGCGCAGAATATTATCGATGCGGCGTTAGATAGAGGAGTTAAGAAAGTGGTAGCCCTTTCTACGGATAAAGCAGTTAATCCGGTTAATCTCTACGGTGGAACCAAGCTTGTTTCCGATAAACTTTTTATTGCGGCAAATGCATATGCAGGCAATAAGGATATCAGTTTTTCAATCGTCCGTTACGGTAATGTGGCGGGAAGCCGTGGTTCGGTTATACCTTTTTTTGCAAAGCTTATTGCTCAGGGAAAAACAGAACTTCCGATAACAGATTACAGAATGACCCGCTTCTGGATCAGTCTTGAACAAGGCGTTGAATTGGTAATTAAGGCTTTGGAAGAAGCAAAAGGCGGAGAAACATTTATCAGCAAAATTCCTTCTTTCAAGATTACGGACTTGGCAAAGGCAATGCTTCCGGATTGTGAGATGCCTGAAATAGGTATCCGGGAGGGTGAAAAATTACATGAAATCATGGTAACGGTAGAAGATTCCATGACAACTTATGAGTATGACAAGCATTATATCGTATATCCTCAGATGGTATGGAATAAAGAGCTTAAGGCGCCTACCGGTAAGAAGGTTAAAGAAGGCTTCTCTTATTCTTCCGATAATAATACGGAATGGTTAAGCGTGGAAGAGATTAAGGAAAAGTTAAAAGAAGTTCATTATGAAATTTAATAGAAAAGGATGTGACGGTATGGAACAGTTGGCATTTTTCGGCGGAAAGCCGGTAAGGGATACAAAACTGTTTTATGGGCATCAATATATAGATGATGCTGATATTGCCGCAGTTACAAGGGTGTTAAAGAGTGATTATCTTACCTGCGGGCCGGCAATAACAGAGTTAGAAGAAAAACTATGTAAGGTCACAGGAGCAAAGTTTGCAGTTGTGTGCAGTAATGGCACAGCTGCACTTCATATTGCATGTCAGGCGGCAGGTGTTACAGAAGGTGATGAGGTGATTACCACTCCCATTACTTTTGCAGCATCTGCTAATTGTGCTTTATATTGCGGTGCAAAACCTGTGTTTGCGGATATTAATGAAAAGACTTATAACATAGATCCCAATTCAGTTAAAGAGAAAATAACGGATAAGACAAAAGCAGTAGTGGCAGTGGATTTTACGGGACAGGCTGTTGAAGTAGATGAATTGCTTGCTATATGCAGGGAAAAAAATCTGGTGCTCATAGAAGATGGTGCACACTCTATCGGCACGCTTTATAAAGGACAAGGAGTAGGCTCTGTTGCAGATATGACAACCTTCAGTTTCCATCCGGTGAAAACGGTAACCGGCGGAGAAGGCGGAGCGGTTCTTACGAATAACGAAGAATACTATAAAAAACTTTTGTTATTCAGGGCGCATGGCATTACAAGAGATGAAAGTCTTATGGTTAATGAGCCGGATGGCGCATGGTACTATGAACAGATAGAACTTAGTACCAATTACAGACTTACAGACATTCAGGCTGCCCTTGTTTCGAGTCAGATCGACAAATTGCCGCAGTTTAAGGCGCGTCGTCAGGAAATTGTTAAGAAATATAATGAGGCGTTCTCCAAACTGCCTGAAATCTTTGTGCAGGAAGAAATACCGGAATCGGATACGACCAGACATTTGTATATCCTCAGAATACGACCGGAGAAGCTTACTATCGGCCGGGCTGAGTTTTTTGAATATATGAAAGCGGAAAATATCTGTTGTAATGTTCATTATATTCCGGTTTATTATCATCCGTATTATCAGAAACTGGGATATGAAAAAGGTTTATGCCCGAAAGCGGAGAAGTTGTATGACGAGATGATGAGCCTTCCGCTTTATTACGCAATGACAGATAAGGATGTGGAAGACGTTATTAAGGCAGTGTATAAGGTGGTGGAGAATACAAGATGTCATCAATAGCAATTATTACGGCAAGAGGCGGAAGCAAACGTATTCCGCATAAGAATATAAAACCGTTTCTGGGGAAACCGATAATAGAATATTCCATTGAAGCAGCGCTTAATGCAGGCGTGTTTGATGAGGTTATGGTATCTACGGATGATGAGGAAATTGCGCGTATCGCCGAGGCGTGTGGTGCTAAGGTTCCGTTTTTTAGAAGTAAGGAAAATTCGGACGATTTTTCAACTACATCGGATGTAATAAGGGAAGTGCTGAAAGAATATGAGAATAGAGGACAACGGTTTGATTATGCGTGTTGCATATATCCGACGGCACCGTTTCTCACGGCTGAAACCATTAGAGATGCCATGGAAATTCTTATGGATAAAAAAGCGGATTCTGTAGTACCTGTTGTTAAATTTTCGTTCCCGCCACAAAGAGCTGTGGTAGTCAGGGACGGAGCTATTAAAATGAATATGCCGGAGTATGCCCTGACCCGCTCACAGGATTTGGAACCTTGGTATCATGATTGCGGCCAATTCTATTGCTTGAATGTAGAAAGCTTTCTTGAACAAGGATTTTTAGTTATGGATAATACGTATCCATACTATCAGGATGAGATGAATGTGCAGGATATTGATACTGTGGAAGATTGGGAAATGGCAGAAATGAAAATGAAATTAATCCGGGGGAGTAAATAAGCATTGGATAAAGTGATACAAATTGGGAACAGAATAGTCGGAGAAGGGCATCCTGCATATATTATTGCGGAGATGTCTGCTAATCATGCCGGAAGCATAGAACGGGCGAAAGAGATTATCCATGCTGCCAAGGAAGCCGGAGCTGATTGTATCAAAATCCAGACCTACACACCGGATACGCTTACCATAGATTGTCATAATGAATATTTTGACGTTAAGAATGGAACCTGGGAAGGTGAAAATCTCTATTCCTTGTACGGTAAAGCTTATACGCCATGGGAGTGGCAGCAGGAGCTTAAAGCAGAAGCAGAAAAGTGCGGAATAGATTTTCTTTCTACGCCGTTTGATAATACGGCGGTGGACTTTCTGGATGCCATGGGAATGGCATTTTATAAAATTGCATCATTTGAAATGATTGACTTACCGCTTCTTAAGTATGTAGCTTCCAAGGGAAAGCCTATTATCATGTCTACCGGTATGGCAACAAAGGAAGAAATAAAAGAAGCTATAAACGCTATATATGAAACCGGTAATACACAGGTTGCTATTATGAAGTGCTCCAGCGCTTACCCGGCGGTTGCGGAAGACATGAATCTTGTAACGATACGCGATATGATTGATAAGTTTCAGGTTCCGGTTGGTTTGTCGGATCATTCCATGGGACATTTTAGTGCAGTTACTGCGGTGGCTTTGGGTGCATGTATCATTGAGAAGCATTTTTGCATGAGCAGGGAAATTGAAAATCCGGACGCTTCTTTTTCCATGACACCGGCTGAATTTAAAGAAATGGTAGAGCGTGTGCGCGAAACAGAAGCTGCTCTTGGAAAAGTGAAATACGGAATATCTAAACAGGAAGAAGCATCGGTTGTATTTAGACGCAGTATTTTTGCGGTAAAGGATATTAAAAAAGGTGAAGCGTTTACTGAGGAAAATGTGCGCATAATAAGACCGGGTTATGGAGTTAAACCAAAATATATAGATGACGTATTATCTATGCGGGCCGCCGTTGATATGAAGCGCGGAACGCCGCTTGCTTTTAATTGCGTTGAAAAAGGCGCAATACTTTTTCTGACCAATAATGAAAATACGGATAAAGTATACAGGTTTTTACAGACAAAAGAAAAACTGGTATATAAATTTGGTAATAAATTAAATTTAGATATAATTAAAGAGTTGGAGCCGGAATATGTTGTAAGTTTTAATTACAGACATATTGTTCCTAAGGATGTAATTGATTATATGGAGGGAAGAATAATTAACCTGCATTGTTCTTATCTTCCGTATAACAGAGGTTCCTCACCGAATTTCTTTAGTTTTTATGAGAACACTAAAAAAGGTGTGACGATACATGAACTATCGGAAGGGCTGGATACCGGAGCTATATATTGTCAAAGGGAGCTTGAATTTGACGAGACAAAAGAAACCTTTGCGTCAAGCTATGACAAGCTTATGGATGCAATGTATGATTTGTTTATAAATAACTGGGATTCTATCAAGAATAAAAAGATAACACCCGTAACGCAACAAGAGGAAGGTACTTATCATACTATGAAAGATTTATCCAAGATACGTGATGAAGTACCCTTTTCGTGGAATGAATGTGTAGCAGCAGTAAAGCAAAGATTGTTTAAATGCGTGCTTATCAGAACAGATGCCAATAATGAAATCGGTGCCGGACATGTCATGCGTTGTTTAGCGGTGGCCGATTCTTTGAAAAACGATTATAACGTAGACCCCGTATTTGTTGTAAGCGATGAAAATGCGGTTTCCCTCATTGAAGGAAGAGGGCACCGCTATGTGATTTTACATTCGGATTATCGTAAGCTTGCGGAACAAAACGAAATAAACAGGATGATACAATTGTTAAATCAACATTTACCAACTGCGGTTCTGGTTGATTCGTATCAGGTGAACGGGCAGTATTTTGATATGCTGAAAAAAGAAGTTTCCGGGATGGAGGCGTTTAAAGAAGCTCCGGTCAGGTGGTTTTATATGGATGATATCCGCCAACCTGACTATGCTGTGGATGGGATAATTAACTATAATATTTATGCGGATAAGCTTTCTTATGATCAGCCTATAAAACTAATAGGTGCAGACTATGCGCCGTTAAACCCGGTGTATGGTAAAAATAATGGAACCCGGCGTGAGGTGGCTTGCAAAGTTAGTGATGCCCTTATTACATCAGGTGGCGCGGATAAATATAACATCTGTTATGAAATGGCAAAACGGTTAGCACCGGAGTATCCCGATGTATGCTTTCATGTGGTTTCGGGAGCTTACAATACGCATTTGAACGATCTTTTAGAACTTGCCCGTAAATATTCCAATGTAAAAGTGGAACAGAATGTTAAGAATATGAAAGCGTTGCAAGAAGTATGTGATATAGCAGTATCTTCTGCCGGCAGTACCATGTATGAATTGGCTGTGTTGGGGGTTCCGACGATAACATACTATTTTGTGGATAATCAAAAGATGATTGCCGAGGCTTTTGCTGAAAAGGCATGTATCGAAAACGCGGGTGATTATTCTAAAGATAGTGGGAAAGTGCTGGAGCGTATTGATGAGGCCTTTGAAACATTGGCCGGTTCTTATGTGGCACGGAAAATGGCAAGTAATAATATGAAAAGCGTAACTGACGGATTTGGTGCAAAAAGAATTGCGGGAGCATTAATTGGCTATGAAAAGGAAAGCTAACTTTGAATTGTTGAGAATAGTAGCAATGTTAATGATTGTTACGTTGCATTATCTTGATAAAGGCCGTGTCCTTGCGGATGTGAAGCAATCAATGGGAATGGCAGATCATTGTGCGTGGCTGTTGGAAGCATTATGCATTATAGCGGTGAATGTGTATGTCCTTTTAAGCGGTTATCTTGGTTATGAAAGTGAAATGAAACTTTCTAAAATAACCGGAATATGGGGCAAGGTCCTCTTTTATTCCGTTGTGCTTACCATACCGGCGTTTGCGCTGGGTATCTATCATACGGATACGTTTGGCACATACGATTTGATTGACATGGTACTTCCTTTGTCGACAAACCGTTATTGGTTTGCAACCGGTTATTTTGTGTTGTTATTATTAACCCCGTTTTTGAATAAGGGAATTAAAACATTGGAGCAAAAACACTTTAAGTCAATTCTTATTGCGTTAGTAGTCTTCTTCAGCGTTATAAAGACGGTTGTCCCTTATAGCTTTCCGCATGATAATGCCGGATACGATGTTTTATGGTTTGTTGTCCTGTATCTGACGGGTGCTTATTTTGGTAAATATGGATTTAATATTTTAAATAAAGCGTGGAAAGGCTTTGCGTTATTGGTATTCTCCGTGCTTTGCATTTGGGGAATGCAGACGGTTTTGAGGTACATTTATTTAAAAACGGGAAGTTTTGAAAATTTTATCCAGACTTCTTATCACTATAATTCGTTGTGGGTATATATAGGAGCAGTTTCGGCGCTTGCATTATTCTCGTTTATAAGGATTAATGAAGGAAAAGCGGCAGGATTTATCAGAAGGGTAGCGTTGTGCACTTTTGGGGTATATCTGATTCATGAGCATCCGGCACTCCGTTATGAATGGCCAAAATGGTTTAAAGTGCATGAATATGCCGACAATGCTTTGTGGCCGCTGCATATGATTGCTACGGTGATTTGTATATTCACGGTATGTGCGGTTGTGGAACTTATCCGCATTAAGATTGCGGCAGGGCTTGCAAAATGTTACAATAATAAGATGAATTTGAAAAAGGAAGAAAATATATGATACCTTTGAATGTTCCGCCTTTTACAGGTAAAGAAATTGAATACATAAGAGAGGCTGTGAGTAATCAGAAAATTTGCGGGGATGGTCCGTTTACTAAAAAGTGCAGCGAATGGATGGAAATGAAGACAGGCACAAAAAAAGCACTTTTAACGACTTCCTGTACCCATGCTAATGAAATGGCAGCATTGCTTTTAGATATAAAAGAAGGTGATGAAGTAATCTTACCTTCCTTTACCTTTGTGTCATCGGCGGATGCCTTTGTGCTTCGAGGTGCGGTTCCTGTATTTGTAGACATACGTCCGGACACTATGAATATCGACGAGAATCTCATAGAAGCAGCCATTACGGAAAAGACAAAAGCCATAGAAGTGGTTCATTATGCCGGTGTGGGATGCGAAATGGATACGATTATGGCTATTGCCAAGAAGCATAATTTGTATGTGGTTGAAGATGCTGCACAGGCGATGATGGCAACGTATAAAGGAAAAGCGCTGGGCACATTTGGCGAATTTGGTTGTTATAGTTTCCATGAAACGAAGAATTACAGCATGGGTGAAGGCGGAGCACTTCTTATCCGTGATGAAAAATATATTGAAGAAGCTGAAATTTTGAGGGAAAAGGGGACGAACCGTTCCAAGTATTACAGAGGCCAGGTGGACAAGTATACCTGGATGAATTATGGTTCCTCATATCTGCCGAGTGATATGAATGCGGCATATCTTTGGGCACAGCTTGAGATAGCTGAAGAAATAAATAATAAAAGACTTGAAGTTTGGGCTTATTATGATGAACAGTTAAAGCCGTTAAAAGAGAGAGGCTTAATTGAAACCCCTTATGTTCCCAAAGAGTGTGGACATAATGCCCATATGTATTATATAAAAACCAAGGATCTTTCAGAGAGAACTGCCTTTATTGATTTTATGGAAGGAAATAAAATTAAAGCACCATTCCATTATGTACCGCTACATTCAGCGCCTGCGGGTAAAAAGTTTGGCAGATTTTTCGGAGAAGACAAATATACGACCAGAGAAAGTGACAGATTAGTACGTTTGCCGCTTTACTATACTATTACAAAAGAAGATGTTGATACGGTTATCAGAAAAGTTAAGGAGTTTTACAAAGTATGAAAATACGATTTGTAAATAAAAAGATAATCGACATACTGATTGCTCTTGCAGGAGTCCTGGCGGTTTCATTTGTTTTGACGTCTTTTTGGGACTTCTACTATGACATTAATGATGACATGATGATTAAGGATATTATTTCGGGGAGATATACGGGAACTCCGGACGGACATAATATACAAATGCTGTATCCTATCGGTCTTATCATCAGCTTTTTCTATCGCATAGCACCACAGTTTCCGTGGTATGCGTATTTTTTGTGTCTGCTTATGGCGTTGTGCTTTTTCATGGTATGGAAAAGGCTTGTCAGCGTTACACATAAATTCTGGAAGAAAATATTGTTTTTGCTGGTGGGTATTTTTTTATATACCGCGTTATTTTTGTGGGAGTCAATTTATATACAATATACGGTTATAAGCGGACTTCTGATGGCAACAGCCGTGTTTTGGTTCTTAACAACAGAGCATGGGCTTACGCCTGCTAAATTTTTGAAAGAAAACATAATTAGCGTAGTGCTAGTGTTTTTTGCATATGGAATCCGTTCGGAGATGGCGTTAATATTAACGCCCTTATTGTGTTTTGTGGGATTGTTTCATTGGTATGATGAAGCGAAACTGATGATGATTTCCAATAACGAAACTAAAGTCCGGAAGCATACAAGGATGTATTTTTTCTTTTCCCAGACGAATCTGATTAAGTATGTTTCTCTGGTCTTTGTCGCAGTATTCAGCGTTTTTTTAATGCTTTTTGCGGATAAACTTGCGTACAATTCAAAGGAATACCGGACATTTATTAAATTGTTTGACAGCCGGACGGAAGTATATGATTATCTGAAACTTCCGGAATATGAGAATAATGATGAAATCTATGAAACCATCGGACTTGCGGAAGAAGAACTTGCATTGCTTGAAAATTATAACTATATGCTTGATCCGAAGATTGACCAGGAACTTTTTGAACGCTTGGAAATTATCCTTACGGATGGCGGAAGAAAGTATTATGCCCTGTCGTTGGAAGAAGGAATAAAGCAATATGCATACCGCCTTACCCATGGGGAGGATGCCCCTTATATATATTATGTATGGATTTTATATGCCGTTATGGCATTTAGTGCTTTGATAGTAAAAAACAGCACGTATTTTTGGAAATTACCGATTCTGTTCGCAGTCCGTTCTGCTTTATGGATGTTTTTGATTATGCGCGGACGTATGCCGGACCGTGTGATTACGCCCATGTACATTATGGAGATATTCATACTGCTTGCAATGATTCTTTCGGAGATTGGCAAACTTAAATCTTCGGATAAAGCACATTATAAGCGTTTTTGGCCGGTTATGGTTGCTTCAGTGCTTGTTATTGTAGGGGCCAGGGCGTGTTATGATAATGTGCGGGAAACCTTTAACGAAAATGAACGTAGGGAAGAAAAAAACAGTGAATGGCTGGCGCTTGAAAAATATATGGGTGAAAACCCCGAAAATCTGTACCTTTTAGACGTATATTCTACAGTGGCATATTCGGAAAAAATGTATGGGGATACGGACAATTCTTTAATGAACTATACCATTGCCGGCGGATGGGTATGCAAAAGTCCGTTAGAGGCTGAGAAGTTAGCTCATTACGGCGTTGATAATGTGGAAAGCGATCTGATTAACCGTGAGAATGTGTACTTTGTAGCATATACATCTAAGGATATGCAGTGGCTAAAAAATTATTACGCTATCAAAGGAATTTATGTAAAACTAGTTCCGGTACATGAAATTCCGTTTAAGAATGGCGACGGTTTTACAGTTTATTTTGTAAGAAATTTAGCAGTAACTAAGATGAATGAAATATTTCAGCTTTTTAAGGAAGGGCCAATTTTTGGCGTGACAGAAAGTGAGGGTAATTTACAATGAGTCTGGTGAGTTTTGTTATACCATGTTATCGTTCGGCACTAACACTCAGTGGCGTTGTCGATGAAATCCGTACTACCATGGATCAGGAAAAAGATTATGAGTATGAAATCATTCTTGTTAATGATTATTCGCCGGACAATACACTGGATGTAATACGTGAGCTTTGCGATAAGTATTCCTTTATTACGGGAATATCACTTGCTAAAAATTTTGGGCAGCATGCGGCACTTATGGCGGGAATGAAACAGACAAAAGGGGATATTGTTGTATGTCTTGATGATGACGGACAAACTCCGGCTAATGAAGTGGGCAAGCTTTTAAAAGAAATTGAAACAGGACGTGACGTAGTATATGCAAAATATACCAATAAACTGCATTCGCGGTTTAGGAATTTCGGCACCTGGATTAATGACTGCATGACAAGAATTATGCTTGGAAAACCAAAAAAACTTCAGGTTACCAGTTACTTTGCGGCCAGAAGATTTGTGGTAGATAATATGCTGACATATGAGAATTCATTTCCGTATGTTATCGGTCTTGTTCTGCGTGCGACAAAAAATATTTCCAACGTGGAAGTTCAGCACAGGGAAAGAACGGTAGGAAAATCAGGTTATTCCATAGGAAAACTTTTTGGTTTGTGGTTTAACGGGTTTACGGCATTTTCCATAAAACCATTGCGTATAGCTACGTTTATCGGTGTGTTCAGCGCATGCGCAGGAATTATTTACGGAATTATTACTATTATCCGTAAAATTTTAAATATCAACACAGTATTAGGTTACAGCTCATTAATGTCAGTCATTCTCTTTATCGGGGGAATGGTTATGATTATGCTGGGACTGATTGGTGAGTATATCGGAAGAATTTATATCAGTATTAACAATTCACCGCAGTATCTTATACGTGAGATTATTGTAAAAGAAGAAAGCAACCAACAGAAGGAGTAAGCGGATGAAACGTTCTGTTAAAATAAAACTGTCTTGGATAGTTATGGCGTGTCTTGTTATGGCAGGCATTCTTGCAGGTCTGTACGTTCTTGGGTATAGAGGGCGTATTAATGCAAAAGTATCCCAGTATAAGGGTACAGAATATCTTGCTTCAGATAAGGTGCGGGATGACATTATGACGGCACAGGAATTTATTCCTAAGGAAAGTTATCTTGAAGCTATAGGATTAAGATTGTTAACCAATCCGGCGGAAGATAATGCGGCCGGTCTGTATCTTACCCTGGTCGATTACAACGGTGAAGTAATCGCAAATGTCAGTACACTTTTATCCATGATGCCTAGGGATAATTATTACTATTTTTATACGAATATCAGCGTTAAACCGGGTGAAAGATATCATATTTTACTGCAGACGGCGGATTGTTATGAACAATATCCGACGCTCGCAGCGTATACTTCTGATATGGGAAAGGTTAATGAGAACGGTTATTACACATATGATGGGGAAATTGTCGGGGATAGCCGTTTAGCCGTGTCGTATAAATATCAGGTACCGGTCAGTGATAAAATGATTTTGATATTACTTGGAATCGTTTTTGCAGTAACGGGTGCCGCTGTTTTATTAACAGGATATTACTTTGTTAAAAAGAATAAGGACAAGACTTTTGAAGTAGGACCGGACAGCTTATTAAAATGGGCACCGATGCTTGAAAAAAGACAGCGTTTGATTTTACTTATTGTAGTAGGCATTTTCGGAATCATATATGTATCGTTATGCTTTAACAATAATGTCTGGACGGATGAAGCGTATGTAATTGATTTGCTGAAAAAATGCGATACCTTTAAAGAGGTGTTTGATTTTAGTGCAACCGGTGTTAATCCGCCATTGTATTTTATGATATTGATGCCGTTTACCAATTTGTTCGGCATCAACTTATTAATGTTGAAAATTCTGTCTATTGTGCCGGTGCTTCTTACCATGGCGTTAGGCGAGTTTTATATAAGAAAGAGATTTGGATTTAAGACGGCACTTTTGTATATCCTGATGATTGGAACCATTCCGATGACGATGGAATATGCCGTTCAGGTAAGGATGTATTCTTGGGCAATATTCTTCCTGACGGCGTGTGCTTTTGCAGCGTATGATATCTATAAGACGGATAGAATCAGGTCTTATGT
Source organism: Lachnospiraceae bacterium (assembly GCA_045576455.1). Classification (GTDB taxonomy): domain Bacteria; phylum Bacillota; class Clostridia; order Lachnospirales; family Lachnospiraceae; genus RGIG4034. The sequence goes on from JAZNGM010000001.1 coordinate 239,344, forward strand.
TATTATGGGGTTATGTGGTGTAGCCTGTTTCCATACCCAATATTTTGCGTTTGCATCGGCGTTATGGATCTATGGAATATTGTTTCTTTTTTTGTTGTTTGCAAGAAAAGGGAAAAATAAAAAGATATCACTTGCTAAATGGGCGCTTATGTGTGTGGGCTCTGTTGTAATAAGCATACCATGGTTACTTAAAATGCTCGTTCAGGTAAAGCAGGTAAGTGAAGCATATTGGATACCACCGATGACAAAGAAGGTAGTCTTATCGTTCCTCGGAAGCTTTTTTGAGGCGGATCTTCCGTATAGCGTGATTATGTACCAGTGTATGTTTGTGGTAGCCATGGTTTATGCTGTGGTTATGTTGGTACAGGCGGTCCGCAGTAAAAATATCACAGGCAGAAATGAGATCATTACCGTAAGCTTGGGCTTTGCGGTACAGATTTTGACCATAGTTACGGGAATCGTATTGTCGATAGTTATAAGACCTATTTTTGTGATACGCTATGCGTTGCCTTGCGTAGCTTTATTGAGTTTGTTTTTCGCTTATGTGATGAGCAGAATAGGTAATAAAATATATGTAACGCTTGTGGTGCTGTGTCTTTTTGTCGGGATTATTGATTATAAGCATGAGTACTATGTGGAGTATGATTCTACCATGGTACGCGAGATGGAAGAATTTTTCGATACACATCTTGGTGACAATGATTATGTGGCATATAATTATGAACTTTTTGATTTTATTTATCAGTACTATTTTGAAGATGAGATTCTTGTGTATATTGAGGATATGGACTGGGGAGCGGATTTTGATACGGTATGGTTTATAGATACTGCGTATTTTCCGGATATCAGCCCTGAAATTCAGGCGCAATACGGGCTTACAATCCACTATATAGGAAATTATTCAATAGAACACAATCAATTTGCTTTATATCAAATTAGGAAGTAAGGATAGACAATGGGTGATAAAAAGTTTATTTCCATAAAAAACTTAATAAAAATAGGAATTATTTGTTTGTGTACCATAGGTTTTTTATGGGTTGCAATATCGGGTAATACGGTTAATAGGGATATTTCTTCAACGTTAGGCGATAGTGACCGTCCTACCGGTCCCATTAGTGAAACGCAACTGGTTACCCAGTATTTTGTTCCTAAATACAATTATATTGAGAAAATTGATGTATTGTTTAATACCGTTAATATGGAGGCGACAAGCGGTAACGTAATTCTGTGGCTCTTTGAAGTGAACGGAACAGAGGCAAAGGGGGCCAAAATACCTGTAACTGACATTAAGGCCTGGGATTACACGACATTTACCCTGGATGCCGAAGTAGAAGCGGGAAAAGAATATGCGTATACTTTGTATATGGAGGGTACTAAAGATAACGGTCCGTGTGTGATGTATAGACCAATGCTTACTTCGGGCCCTTCGGAACACAAAGGAATGTCTTATTGCGAAGAAGGAATCGACAATGCTTCGGTTGCAGTACGTTATTATTATGCATATGGACTTAGTAAGGTACAAATATGTGTATATGCATTGTTTGCACTATTTGCAGGACTTGTTTTGTGGGAAGCCTTTACTCATATAGTCACGGAAAAGTTTCTTGAGAAATCAATCAGTGTAACATTAGTCTGTCGGATTATGTTGACGGTGTTACTTGCGTTAGTTCTGTTTGTTGCAACGTATTTGACTTTAGTGAGCAAACGCTTTGGTGGCGGAAAACTTGATTTTATAACGTATGGATTGGGCATTTTGGGACTGGGCATTTTCTTGCTTATCGCCATATGGAAAAGCAGATTTTCTATTCCCTGTAAAGAAAAAATATTAAATACTTCCAATGTAACGGCTCTTGTCCGTATTGGCGCGATTGCATATTATATAGTTCAATATGCTGACTATTATAATTCCGGTATTAATTATGGTCATTATTTGTCAACCTGTCACATGAATGTTGCGATAGGTGTGTTTTTGCTTACGTTCTTTTCGTTAAAAGAAATTATTTCCGTGCCGACAATCATATATTCCGTAATTCATTTGGGCTTTTCTTACGGATGGATGTTTATGCACACCTATGATGTTGAAACAACAGCTTTATACAAAGTAGCTATTCTTGCCACGTGGGCATTGGGGATTGTTGTTATCAGGACAGTTATTAACCTGATTAGAGGCAAGGTCAGACGTTTTTCTTGGGTTTATACCATTCTTATGGTGTTGTTCCTAACGTTGATGGTAGCATTCAGACATGGAAAGCAATGGCCGTTTCTTATTATTATTTATTTTGGTATTTTCTATCTTCAAAAGATTGAAAAAGATAAGATGTATGCACTGCTTAATCATTTCGCCTGGGGGGTTATGGTATCGTTTTGCTATATAACGATTCAGTCTCTTTTATACAGACCATATCATTATACGATATGCCGTTATCCCGCACTTTTTGCATCAGAGGCGATATGGGGTGTGTATCTTTCGCTTGTTTTTGCCGTATTGTTAACTAAGATATTTATTGAACATATGAAAAATAAATCTTTTGCACATATGTGGTTTTACTATCTTTTGTATGCGTTTTGTTCGGTATATATTATTTTTAGTGTATCAAGAACGGCGATGCTGGTTGTTGCGGCGGTTACTGTAAGCCTTATTGTTTTGTTATTTACCATATCTAAGCAGTATGTTATGCGAATGCTGAAAATAGTATTGCTCGGACTGGGGATTACGGTTTTACTGCTTCCGGGAATATATACATTAATCCGTACGGTTCCTGCGATTGTCGGAAAACCGTTATTACACAGGTATGATACACGGTATGAGTTGTTTGTGCTTGAGGAAGACCCGCCGGATTCTCCTAAGTATATTACGGTTGCTAAGGTAATGAGCTTCCTGCTTGACCGGAGTATGGCAACTATTCTGGGAAATAACCAGATGGCAGGAGGACGCTTTAATGAAGACGGAAAATGGCAGGATTATCCTGATTATTATCTTGAATCCTTAGACAATGCGTACGACAGAACCGGTGGACGTATGGACATTTATATGGCGTACCTTAAAAATTTAAATCTTACGGGACATGATGAGATTGCGCTTGCGGCAGAAAAAGAAACCTATGTGCATGCGCACAATGCCTTTTTGCAGGTGGCACATGATTACGGCATTTTTACGGGAATAGCATTTTTGCTTGTAGGGTTGTGTGCTCTTATACGTAGTTTTACTTATGCAAGGAATAAATCGGTGGATAGTCTCTTTACGCTTTTGCCGTTCACTGTTATAATTGCATTTGGAGTAGCGAGTCTTACGGAATGGACTTTTCATCCGAGTGTGCCGTTTACGTTAGCGTTGTTTTTAATGCAGGCACCGTTATTATCTCCGATTAAGAAGGAAATGATTAATGAAGAAACGGGTATTAAATTCTAAACTGATAACAAGAAGAATATTTCTGATTATATATGATATTTTAGCAATAATCGTTGCGTGTTTTTCGCCGCTTGTTATGCGCTATGAATTTCACCTTAATGAGATTCCGACCATGTTTATTGATTCAGTATGGTGGGTTATCCCATTTACGATAGTTTTTACCTTAGTTATTTTTTATGTGTTAAGACTGTATCATAGCTTGTGGGCATATGCGGGTGTTACGGAAATGCAGAACATTATGGCGGCTTGTGTAATCAGTGCAGCTTTACAGGCGCTTACGCTTATGTTTTCTAATCACAGCGTGCCGAGAAGTTACTATTTTATTTATGCACTTTGTCTGATTGCCTTTACCATGCTTTCACGTTTTGCATACCGGTTTGCACGCGATAACAAGCATAGAAGACATAATGCCAAGAATGGGACGGCAGTTATGGTCATTGGCGCAGGAGATGCCGGTAATGTTATTATCAAAGAGATTAATAACAGTTATTATTCCACGATGTCTATAAAATGCATTATCGATGATGACCCGGATAAATGGGGACGTTATGTACAAGGGATAAAGGTTATCGGCGGAAGAGAAAGCATTATAGAAAATGCTTCCTTATACGGTATTGATGAAATTATTATTGCGATACCTTCAGCACCAAAAAGAGTAATTAAGGATATTATCACGATTTGTCAGGAGACAAATTGTAAACTTAGGACACTTCCCGGTATGTACCAGTTGGTAAATGGGGAAGTCGATATAAGCAAGTTAAGGGATGTAGATGTTGAAGACCTTTTGGGACGTGATCCGATTAAGGTTGATTTGGAATCCATTCTCACATATGTGAAGGGTAAAACCGTGCTTGTTACCGGCGGTGGTGGTTCTATCGGAAGTGAATTGTGCCGTCAGGTTGCCATGCATCAACCAAAGCAGTTAATTATTATTGATATATACGAAAACAGTGCTTACGATGTGGAGCAGGAGCTCAAACAACGTTATCCGGAACTGGATTTGGTTGTACTTATTGCTTCGGTACGTAATACAAACCGCATGAATAAAATATTCGAGGAATATAAACCGGATATCGTGTATCATGCGGCAGCTCATAAGCATGTTCCGCTTATGGAAAAGAGCCCGAATGAAGCTATTAAGAACAATGTATTTGGTACATGGAAAACGGCGCAGGCAGCAGCGTATGCCGGTGTTAAGAAGTTTGTTATGATATCTACGGATAAGGCGGTTAATCCTACGAATATTATGGGAGCCAGCAAGCGTATCTGTGAGATGATTATCCAGACGTTTAACAGACACTATGACACGGAATTTGTAGCGGTCCGTTTTGGTAATGTATTAGGAAGTAACGGAAGTGTTATTCCTCTTTTCAGAAAACAGATTGAGATGGGGGGACCGGTAACGGTAACGCATCCTGATATAATACGATATTTTATGACAATTCCGGAAGCGGTATCGTTGGTACTGCAGGCAGGTGTATATGCCAAAGGCGGAGAAATATTTGTACTTGATATGGGAGAGCCGGTAAGGATCCTGGATTTAGCTAAGAATTTAATAAGGTTATCCGGATATAAGGTGGATGAGGATATACAGATTGTATTTACAGGTCTGCGTCCGGGCGAGAAGTTATACGAAGAACTTCTGATGGAAGAAGAAGGTTTGAAAGACACGGATAATAAACTGATTCATATCGGTAAGCCGATTGAGATTGATGAGGATAGATTTTTTGCCCAGCTTAAGGAATTAAAGGCAGCAACGACAGCCGAAGAAGAGGATGTAAGAAGAATGGTGCAGGAAATTGTTCCTACGTATATGCCACAGAAATTTGAGTAATCAGAAAGAAGTGTTTATGTAATGGGAAAGAGAATTTATTTATCCTGTCCTACCATGCATGGGGAGGAGCAGGAATATGTTAAGGAAGCATTTGATACAAATTGGGTGGCACCATTAGGACCGCATGTGGATGCTTTTGAACGGGAAGTGTGCGAGTATGTTAAAAGCCACGGAGAAGAAACAGAGGATAAACCGCTTTACGCCGCAGCACTTAGTGCGGGAACGGCTGCCATTCATCTTGCGATTAAGCTGCTTGATATTAAAAAAGACGATGTAGTGTTTGTTTCATCACTTACGTTCTCTGCTACCTGTAATCCGATTGTATATGAGAATGCCACACCGGTGTTTATAGATTCTGAAAAGGATACCTGGAACATGTCTCCGGAGGCATTGAAAAAAGCGTATGAAAAATATCCAAATCCTAAAGCGGTGATTATTGTTCACTTGTACGGAACACCAGCCAAAATGGATGAAATATGTGCTATATGTAAAGAGCACAATACACCGATAATTGAAGATGCGGCAGAATCAATGAGTGCTACGTTTATGGGAAAACAAACCGGAACGTTTGGTACATTCGGCATTTTTTCTTTTAATGGGAATAAGATTATTACAACTTCTGGCGGTGGAATGTTGATTTCCGACGATGAAGCGATGATTAAAAGAGCGAGATTTCTTGCAACCCAGGCAAGAGATCCGGCACCCCACTATCAGCATTCGGTAATAGGATATAATTACCGTATGAGTAATGTAACGGCAGGAATCGGCCGGGGACAGTTATTACATCTGGATGAACATAAAGCAAAGAAGAAAGAAATATATGATAGTTATAAAAATGCTTTTTCAGATATCCCTGAGATTAAGATGAATCCCCTTAACCCGCATGCGGATGCCAATTGCTGGTTGAGCTGTATGACTATCGAACCGGGCTCCAATGTAAAACCGATGGAGATTATTGATGCACTTGCGGCTCAAAATATTGAGTCACGTCCGATTTGGAAACCGATGCATTTACAACCGGTTTTTGAGGGCTGTGATTTTGTTACAACGGAATCTGAGGGGAGTATAAGTGAGGATATTTTTGAAAGAGGCTTATGCTTGCCGAGTGATATTAAAAATACTAAGGAAGATATGGAACTGATTATTCAGATAGTCAGAAGCTTTTTTGGTAAATAAACGAAACTAAGGGAAGAGACTATGTATAGACGAATAGTAAAAAGATTCCTTGATATTGTATTATCGTTAACAGGGCTTATTGCATTAAGTCCTGTTATTCTTGTTCTTATGATACTTGTAAGATGCAAGCTCGGAAGTCCGATAATATTTAAGCAGGAAAGGCCGGGGTACAAAGAAAAGATTTTTACGCTTCGTAAATTCCGCACCATGACGGATGAACGTGACGAAAACGGTGAACTGCTTCCGGATAATGTACGATTAACCAAGTTTGGATCTTTTTTGAGAAAAACGAGTCTGGATGAACTTCCGGAACTTTTTAATATTTTAAAAGGCGATATGAGTCTGATAGGACCGCGTCCGTTGCTTGTGAGCTATCTTCCATATTATACTAAGCGAGAACAATTAAGACATACGGTAAGACCCGGCCTTACGGGGCTTGCACAGGTGAGTGGACGTAATTATATAGAGTGGGACAAACGTCTTGAGAAAGATGTGGAATATGTAGAGAACCTTTCATTTCTTATGGATGTGAAGGTGCTGTTTAAAACGATAAAAATTGTGTTTGAAAAAGAAGATGTGGCAGTAGATACGGATGTCGTGGAAGGCAATCTTGCGATAATCCGTGGAGAGAAGATGAAAAGTAACGGTTTTTCAGTTTATACACTTAAGGAAAGCGATAAGTGGCATGAGAAGTTAAAATTGTTCCCTAAGGCGGATGTATACTATTATCCTGAGTATGCAGATGCTTTTTGTGTTAACGGTGACGGGGAACCTAATTGTCTGTGCTATGAAAAGGACGGATTCTGTGCCTTGAGCGTTGTGATGAAAAGGCCTGTTCCGAATCCGAAAAACGATGCATCACTCACCGGTTATTATGATTATGTGACACCATACGGTTACGGTGGTGTCTTGATGAACGACAGTGGAAATACAGAAGCTAAGCACCGTTTTTTTGAGGATTATAAAACGTTTTGCGAAAAAGAAAATATTGTAGCGGAATTTGTGCGTTTTCATCCGGTAATAAATAATGCCCATGCGGTTGATGATTTGTATCAGGTGATTGATCTTGGGCATACGGTTTGCATGGATACGGAAAGTGAAGAAATAATATGGCAGAATATTACGAGTAAAAACCGCAATATGATCCGTAAGGCGGAGAAAAACGGTGTCGAAATACGGACCGGCAACAGCAAAGAACTATATGTAAAGTTTGAAGAAATATATAATGAGACGATGCGTAAGGTCGAGGCAGATGATTATTATTTCTTTAAAGAAGATTTTTATGATAGTATCCGGGAACGGCTAAAGGATAATGCAATGCTGTTTTATGCGGTTAAGGAAGAAGAAATTATTGCAATGTCCATTATTCTTTTTACGGAAGGTGCCATGCATTATCATTTGTCAGCTTCCAAAAGAGAATACCAGACGTATGCGCCGACCAATCTGATTCTTTATAAGGCGGCATGCTGGGGCGCACAAAACGGCATGAAAACTTTCCACTTGGGCGGAGGTCTGGGAAGCCGTGAGGATCATTTGTATCACTTTAAGAAGGAATTTAACCGGGGTGACGATACACAGTTTAGTATAGGCAAAAAAGTATGGATCCCTGAGATTTATGAAAAGCTGTGTGAGCAGACAGGGGCGGATCCTGATGCTTCATTTTTCCCTAGATACAGGGCATAAGTTAAAGAAGTTGGTTATAATTAAGGCAGTGTGGAGATAATTATGAAGAAAATTCTGATTCTGGCTAATAATGATATAGGGCTCTATAATTTCCGTAAGGAATTATTGGAGACACTTATTGCAAGAGGCTATGAACTTAATATTGCGCTTCCTTACGGAGAATTTGTAGATAAAATGCAGGAAATGGGTTGCATATATTATCCGACAGAATTTGACAGAAGAGGAACCAATCCCATAAGTGAGCTTAAGATGGTGTCGATGTATAAGAAGATTATCAAAAAGGTAAAGCCGGATGTGGTTTTGACCTATACCATTAAGCCGAATATATACGGAGGATGTGCCTGTGCAACATTGAATGTGCCGTATATTGTTAATGTGACGGGACTCGGAACGGCACTGGGAGAAAAAGGAATTTTGCAGTTTATTACGGTAAATATGTACCGCTATGCAATGCGCAATGCCTTTAAGATTCTTTTCCAGAACGATGATAATGAAGCGTTTTTTACAAAAAAGAGAATTGCGGTGGGAAGGCATGCCAGAATCCCCGGGTCGGGTGTTAATCTGGAGCGTTACAAGCCGCTTCCTTATCCAATGACACAGAGTGCGGAATTTCTGTTCATATCCCGTATATTAAGGGAAAAAGGAATTGATGAGTATCTTGCTACGGCTGAAAAGATAAAAGAAAAATATCCGGATACGGTTTTCCGTATTTTGGGCTTCTGTGAAGATGATTCGGACAAACCGGATTCTTATAAAAAAAGAATAGAAAAGCTTGAAAAAGAAGGAATAGTGCATTTTGAAGGAATGCAGAAGGATATTATTCCGTTCCTTAGCAAGTCCCAATGTACCATACATCCTTCCTTTTATCCGGAAGGAATGTCCAATGTGTGTCTGGAGAGTGCGGCAAGTGCACGCCCGGTTATCACAACACTTCATACCGGTTGTAAAGAAACGGTTGAGGATGGCGTAACAGGATTCCTTGTAAAGAAACAGGACGCCGGAGCATTGACGGCTGCGGTGGAAAAATTTCTGGAACTTCCGATGGAAGAACGTGCTAAGATGGGACAAATGGCACGCCTTAAGATGGAAAAGGAATTTGACAGAAAAATAGTAATTGAAGCGTATATAAAAGAGATTGAGAGTGCGTGTAATACTGTGGTATAATGTATTGTTACATAAGCAAACGTGGAGGTTAAAATGAGTTTGTACGAAAAACTGGTTAATAAAGAAGCAAAATTATCACTTGTCGGACTTGGATATGTCGGAATGCCGATAGCAGTAGCATTTTCCAAAAAGGTAGATGTAATCGGATTTGACTTAAATAAGAATAAAATTGAATTATATAAAAACGGAATTGATCCTACGCGGGAAGTCGGCGATGAGGGGATTAAAGCTTGTGCAGTTGATTTTACATCTGATGAAAGCAGACTTAAAGAAGCAAGTTTCCATATTGTAGCAGTGCCGACACCGGTTAATCCGGATCATACGCCGGATTTAACTCCGGTGGAAGGAGCAAGCAGAATTCTTGGAAGAAATCTTACCAAAGGAAGTATTGTTGTATTTGAATCAACGGTTTATCCGGGCGTAACCGAGGATGTCTGTGTTCCTATTCTTGAAAAGGAATCAGGCTTGAAATGTGGTGTTGATTTTAAGGTGGGATATTCTCCGGAGAGAATTAATCCGGGTGATAAGGTACATCGTCTTGAAACGATTATTAAGATTGTATCCGGTATGGATGAAGAAACACTGGATACAGTTGCGAAAGTATATGAGCTTGTAGTGGAGGCCGGTGTACACAGGGCGGAATCCATAAAGGTTGCGGAAGCGGCTAAAGTTATTGAAAACAGTCAACGGGATATTAATATAGCGTTTATGAATGAGCTTTCCATTATTTTTAATAAAATGGGAATTGATACGAAAGCTGTTTTGGAAGCAGCAGGTACGAAGTGGAACTTCCTTAAATTCTTCCCGGGACTGGTAGGAGGACATTGTATCGGTGTTGACCCATATTACCTTACCTATAAGGCAGAGGAACTGGGATATCATTCACAGATTATTTTGTCGGGCAGACGTATTAATGATGACATGGGTAAATATGTGGCAGAGTCTTTAGTTAAGAACCTGATAAAAGCTAACATTCCGGTTAACGGCGCAAAGGTGGGTATCTTAGGTTTTACTTTTAAGGAAAATTGCCCGGATACAAGAAACTCAAAAATCATAGACATTGTGCGGGAACTTCGTGAGTACGGTATTGAACCGTTAATTACCGATCCTACAGCGGATAAGGAAGAGGCGGAAAGAGAGTACGGTATTGCTTTTTCTGCACAGGCAGATTTTGTGGATATGGATGCGGTTATCCTTGCGGTTGCCCATAAAGAATATGAAAGTCTTACCATGGACGAGCTGGATGCCATGTATAAGGCGGATGCAAAGGTTAAAGTGTTAACGGATATTAAGGGAATGCTTAACCGTAAAGAATATGAGAATGCCGGTTATTTATACTGGAGGTTATAAATGAGTTTACTGAAAAAAAGTAAGCATGTATATGCAGCCATTATTGTTGTGTTTTTTTTGGCGTGTGCAATATTTGGTGATGTAGGTATCTGTCCGGATACGGAGACTTATCTTAAATTGTCTCCGGCAAGAGACCCGTTATACGGTATTTTTGTACACTTGTTTGCATTCTTGGGAGAAACGATGCAACTTAGGATAGTATCGTTATGCCAAAATCTTTTGTGTGCGTTTAGTAGCATTTACTTGCTTTTTTTCCTGGTTAAGCGTTTTAAAACAAATGCATTTATTGAATTTTTGATAACTATGTGTTTGTTGATTCCGCATATTATGACGCCGATGGCTACCGTTTCGGGAATGATATTATGTAATACCATTTTGAGTGAAGGCATTACCTTATCTTTATATTTACTGTTTTTTACCATATTATTACAGATTATTTATGCAGAGGATAACAAAAAAACAATACGATATACGATTATTGCCCTTTTGTTGTGTGTGTTGCTGGTTTCTGCGAGAGGACAGCTTTTATCGGTACTGGTTGTGTTTGTTATGGTTTCGGGCTATAAGTTCCTGAGTATGAAAAAAGCCAAAATGCTTATATTTGTAGCGATGCTTGTAATAGTAGGATATGCAGCAAAAATAGTAATTAATAATACGTATAATCTTGTGGCTAACGGTGTGTTTACCGGAAATACTTCACAGTCAGCTACGGTTATGGCGAATGCCCTTTTTACGGCTGATCTTAATAAAAAAGTTGATTTTGATGATGCAGGACTTAACAAGGTGTATGAGAATACCTATAAGCTTATGCAGGAAGAAGGTATGCATTATCAGTATGCGCCTAAGGATTTGTGCACCTTTGTAAGTTATTATGAGAATGCGCATGATATAATTAAATTTGAACTTGCAGCACAGAACATACATGATTATGTTTTGTCAGAGGGTTATGAAGACCCTATGGATATTGAAATGGAAAGTGACCGTGTTGCAAACAAACTTTACCAAAAGGTGTTTTTAAACAACCCGGCAGCAGCGGTTGATACTTTTATAAAACTTGCTTCTTCGGGTTTTATCAGAACAGTTGCCGTACTGCATCCTATACTGAACTGGTATGCATTACTTGCATATGTGGTAGCAATAGGTATGACAGTGTACCTTTTTATTTCCGGAAGAAGGGAAGGAAGAGTATCCCCTTCAGCACTTGTAATGACATTAGTATTAATTATGATTGCAGGCCTTGTAGTGTCGACGGCACTGGTTACTATGTGCCTTTCAAGGTATGTTATATATAATATGTCTATTTTCTATATAGTGGCATTATTGGAATTGTGTGAAATAGTATCCGTTAATTGGAGGAAGAAGAATGAAAAGCTTAATGAAATATCTGAAAAATAGTGGTATTCCAATGCGCTATTGGTTTGTGCTATTGGTGTTTTATGCATTCTTTTTTGCAACAATGGTTTTTGCAGATTTGTGCGTAACCTATGAACACGGTGTTTTATTGTGTGACAGTATATTTACAGGTAAGTTTTTTGATTTTTATGATCATGCTTGTACCGGTGTATATAATAATCCGGCAGTATATGATATCGGAATATATTTAATATGGGCAATATGGTCCTTGCCGGTATATATTCTTACACGTTTCTGGCATGTTGCACCGGCAGAAACCCCCATACTCATTTTATACGGAAAAGGATTAGTGGTTATTTTCCATTTCCTTACACTTGCCGTTGTTATTAAAATTGCGGATGTCATGAAGCTTGATGCCAAGAAAAAGAGTATGCTTATATTTATGTATATCTCTTCTCTTTGCATGATTGTATCTTCCATCGGAAACGGTCAGTTTGATATTATACCGACCTTCTTTATTGTATTGGGTGTGTATTATTACATCAAAGGAGATTATAAAAAGTTCCTGATTGTAATGACATTTGCGGTTTCATTTAAAATATTTGCGGTATTCATTGCAATTCCGCTTGTCTTGTATAAAGAAAAAAGGATTTTATATATCATACGTGATGGTATTGTGCTTTTGCTTGCTTCGGCATTTTTTAAAGTTCTTTTTTGGGGAAAGCAAAGAGATTATTATAATATTGAGTATTTTCATTCGCCGGACCAGTATACAAATGGCTGGCTGTACAGAATGTTTAAGATACATGCACCGGGTGGAATCGGTGAAATATCTTTATTTGTATTGTTTTTCGTATTGATATGCGGTTGTGCCTATTTCTTACGTAAGAGAGAAGGTAAAGAAATTGAAACGATATTGTTATATGCATTTCTTTCATACCTTAATTTCTTCCTTTTTATCGCCGCCCATCCGCAGTGGATTGTGCTCTTGATTCCTTTCCTGTATTTGTTTGCACTTTGCAGGGAGGAACACTATCGGTTGAATATGATATTGTCAACCTTGATAGATGTTATGTTTTTTATATGTATGAGCTATCAGTGGAAAAATGTATTCTTCAGCAGCAATGTGCTTCGGGGACTTGAGATTGTTATCCCATTCCCGGAAACGACCAAGCTGGGTGGTTCATTTAGAGGTTTTGTAGATTCTTTAGGTTATGGCTATATGTATCCGGGTATGGTGGCAGTATTGGTTGCGGTAAGTGCGGTATTTATATATCAGTACTTCTGTAAGTCTGACCGGTTTATTGAAATCAGGGAAGAAAAATTTGAGCAGAAGATGATGCTGTCAAGAACGGTAATGATAGGCGTATATACCGTAATAAATGTAATACTCTGTTATGTATAAAAGCGATGGGGTAATGTAGGTATGATTAGGGTTTTGCATATTGTAGGCTCCATGTCGCCGAGCGGAATAGGTAATTTTCTGATGAACGTATACCGCAATATTGACAGGGAGAAAATACAATTTGATTTTATTGTGCATGAGAAACGTTCTGTAAGCTTTGATGAAGAAATTAAAGCGATGGGCGGAAGGCTTTTCTATGTTACGCTTAAATCAGAGAGTTTGTTTAAAAATTTAAATGACATTAGAAAAGTTGTAAAAAAAGAAAAGTATCGAATGGTTTTCAGACATACGGATACGGCAATGGTGGCACTTGATTTGTTCGCCTGTATGGCAGGCGGGGCCAAATACAGGATTCCGCATTCCCATTCTACCAGTACAGGAAATAAGCGGGTACACAACCTTATGCGGCCTTTTCTTAATATGCTTTCGACAGAGCGGTTTGCATGTTCAACGGATGCCGGTAAGTGGATGTATGGCAACAAAAAATACCGGGTAATTATGAATGGTATTGATATAAATGCATTTGCGTTTTCTAAAGAGAAGCGTGATACGCTTAGAAAGCAGCTTGGTTGGGAAGACAAGTTTGTCATTGGTCATGTGGGCAATTTTATGAAGGTGAAAAATCACCGTTTTATGATTGCACTGTTGGCAGAGATTAAAACAAAGATTTCAAATGCACGGCTTGCCTTTGTCGGTAGTGGTGATTTGTACGATGAGATTATCGCACAAATAAGTGAACATCAGCTTGAAGATGATATTGACTTGCTGGGTGTAAGAAATGATACGAATGAACTTTTGTCCGCGATGGACTTATTTATTTTTCCTTCATGGTATGAAGGAATGCCTATAGCACTTGTGGAAGCACAAACAGCGGGACTTCCGTGTGTGGTATCGGATGTTATTACGGATGATGTTGTTATTACTTCCGGCGTTAATAAGCTTCCTTTGGATGATATGCAAAAATGGGTAGAAAGCATGGCCGGATTTGCGGAAGCAGATTCATCGGCGGACAGAGATTTTAAGAAGGAACATATTAAGGAATTAACCAAGGAAAAAGGTTTTTGCGTAAAGGATCTTGGTAAACGATATGAGGAATTCATTCTGAGTAAGTTTGAAAACCGGTAAGTGAGGATAACGATGGGATTTAGAGAGTTAAAGTTTGATAGAGATAGCATATTTTTAGTTACGGGTGGAGCCGGTTTTATTGGTTCCAATATATGTGAAGCTATTCTTGATATGGGATATCAGGTAAGATGTCTTGATAATCTTTCGACTGGTAAACAGGAAAATGTGGATTTTCTTTTAAGCCGTGAAGGATATACCTTTATTAAAGGAGATATACGTGATCTTGATACCTGTATAAAGGCATGCGAAGGTGTAGATTATGTCTTAAATCAGGCAGCGTGGGGCAGTGTGCCGCGTTCTATTGAGATGCCGCTCTTGTATGAAGAAATTAATATCCGGGGAACGCTAAATATGATGGAGGCAGCCAGAATACAAGGTGTTAAGAAATTTGTTTATGCGTCCAGTTCTTCTGTATATGGGGATCATCCGGTACTTCCTAAGAAGGAAGGACAGGAAGGGAATCTGTTATCACCATATGCGCTAACAAAACGTGTATGTGAGGAATATGGCAAGTTATATACTAAATTATATGGTCTGGATACGTATGGAATGCGCTATTTTAATGTTTTCGGAAGAAGACAGGATCCAAATGGTGCCTATGCAGCCGTTATTCCGAAGTTTATACGTCAGCTTTTGAGTGGTGAAGTGCCGACAATTAACGGAGATGGCAAGCAGTCCAGAGACTTTACGTATATTGACAATGTCATAGAAGCGAATTTGAAAGCGTGTCTCGCTCCGCACGAAGCAGCGGGAAATGCTTTTAATATAGCTTACGGTGGAAGAGAGTATCTTATTGATATCTATTATGACTTGTGTAAAGCACTAGGCAAAGAGGTTGAGCCTAATTTCGGACCGGACAGAGCTGGGGATATTAAGCATTCCAATGCGGATATAACTAAGGCAAAAGAATTACTTGGTTATGATCCTGAGTATGATTTTGAAAAAGGAATTGCACTCGCAATTGACTGGTATAAAGAGAATCTATAAGGAGAGAAGAATCCGTTCTTCTCTTTTTACTTAATAGAAAAATGCACGAAAGTAGTGAAGGGTGACAAGAATTTCTTCATTTAGTAATGGCGGAAAAATAAAGTAAGGAAAGTGATAGATAGTTATATGGATGTATTACAAAATGATAAAAAGAAAATAGTATTCTATCTCGGAAGCCTTGCAAAAGGAGGCGCAGAACGAGTTGCGGTAAATTTGGCTACATTTTTCGACGCCATTGGTTATGAGGTTACAATAGTGACTAAGTTACGCGGAGAAGAAGAATATACCATACCATCTACCGTAAATCGTGTTATAGCCGATTTGACTGAAGATGAGATTCGGAAGAGCCGAATTAAAAATTTAAGAAACCGGATTAAGAAACTGCGGAATATTTTTGAAGAGATTAATCCCAATATAATAGTTTCTTTTATCGGAAAGAATAATTTTATGGCAATCCGTGCGGCAAAGCGTAAGAAAATACCGGTGGTAGTGTCAGTACGAAGTGCACCGTCGAGGGAATATAAGAGTAAGAGTATGTCACTTCTTGTTAACCCAATGTTTAAAAAGGCAGCAGGGGTTGTATTACAGACGCAGGAAGCCAAAGATTATTTTAAACCTGCCGTCCAAAAGAAAGCGGTTATTTTGCCTAATTCTTTAAATCCCAATTTTATCAAACCGCTTTATGAAGGGGTACGAAATAAGCGCATTGTGACGGTTGGCAGATTAGATGACAATAAAAATCAAATTCTCCTTATCCGTGCATTTGAAAAAGTTGCGGGAGAATTTCCGGATTGGGCTCTTGATTTATACGGAGATGGACCGGCCAGAAAAAAGTGGGAAGAATATGCACGACAATCACAGTATGCCACACGCATACATTTTATGGGTATGGCGGATGAAATATACAACAAAATAGATAAAGACAGTATATTTGTCCTGCCATCTATTATGGAAGGCATGCCTAATGCCTTGATTGAAGCAATGGCGTTAGGACTTGCATGTGTATCGACGGACTGCCGATGCGGAGGACCGAAAGACTTAATCGGCAATAATGAAAATGGTTTACTGGTGCCGGTAAATGATGAGGAAGCGATGGCAGAGGCACTTAAAAAGCTTATAGCTGATGAGGCACTTATGAAAAGCTTTGGGGAAAAAGGGTACGTGCGTACGAAGCAATTGAATCCTAAGGCAGTGAATGAGATGTGGAGAGAATATCTTGAATCTAAGATGAAATAATTAATGGGAGGTGTACGATGAAAAAGGTTGCATTTATTACCTTGTCCATGACCAAAGGTGGGGCCGAGCGTGTTATTGCCAACATGTGCAATGATTATCTTTCAAAAAAATATGATGTGACGATTATTTCATTTATGCGTGCACCGGTAGAATATCGGATTAATGAAGAAATTGATATTATTTTTCTGGATGATGAAGAAAAACAAAAAGAACAGGGGATGTTTACCCGCTTTTTGAGAAGGCGTAAAGCCTTGAAGAAGGAGCTGTTGAAATTAACTCCGGATTTTATTATCAGTTTTTTGCCGGAACCTAATTTCATCTCTTTGAGCTTAAGAAGAAAGCTAAAGATACCGGTTATTATTTCGGTACGCAATGACCCGGTCAGAGAATATGCAGGAAAAGTAAGGCAACTTTTGATGAAACACTACTATAAGTTTGCTGATGGTTATGTGTTTCAAACAGATCAAGCCAAGGAGTACTTTTCTTTTTCAAAACATATTTATAACAATAGCGTTGTTATTCCGAATCCGCTTGATAAATCTTTTGTCTGTATGGAGAATGACAGGACGGAAGTAAAGAATAATGGCATGGGTAAAAAGACGGTTATGAATGTTGGAAGGTTGGAAAGACAAAAAGATCAGACTACTTTGATTGAAGCCTTTTCAAAATGTTATAAAAAATGTCCTGACTGGGAGTTGAAGATTTATGGTGAGGGCAGTCTGCACGATGACCTTACGCTGAAGATTAAAGAAGTCGGACTGGAAGAAAATGTATTCTTATGTGGCAATGTGGATGATATCCGTGGTAAAATGAAAGAAGCTGATTTATTCGTGTTATCATCTTTGTATGAAGGAATGCCCAATGCGCTGATGGAGGCAATGGCAATGGAACTTCCGGTTATTTCTACGGATTGTCCGTGTGGTGGTCCTAATATGCTTACAAATGGCGGTGAGAGAGGGATTCTGGTGCCGGTTTCGGATGTTGAAACGCTTGCGGATAAGATGATGTGGATAATGGAACACCCACGAGAGGCGGAAGAATTAGGAAAACGTGCGGGAAAAATTAAAGAGGAACTAAGTCCTGAGATGATTTATAAAAAGTGGGAGGAAATAATCTCCCATCTTGTTTAAATATTTAGGAGAAAATATATGTGCGGTATTTGTGGATTTATTTCACGCGATGATATTACAACCGAACAATTAAAAATAATGAATGATGAGATGTTTCATCGTGGCCCTGATGACAGTGGTGAAGAGATATATCCGTTAAAAAAAGGGTATTCATTAGGCTTAGCGCAACGGAGGTTATCCATTCTTGATTTATCGCCGCTGGGACATCAGCCGATGCACTCTAAAGATAAACGTATTAGTCTTGTTTTTAATGGTGAAATATATAATTTCCTTGAACTGAAGGAAGAACTTAAAGATTATCCGTTTGTTTCAACCTGTGATTCGGAAGTTATATTGGCGGCCTATTTAAAGTGGGGAATTGATTGTGTTTCCCGCTTTAATGGTATGTTTGCCATTGCCCTTTTTGACAGAGAGACGGAAGAACTTTTTCTTGTAAGGGACAGAGTGGGGAAAAAACCACTTTACTATATGACAGCTCCTGAAGGCCTGGTATTTGCATCTGAGTTAAAACCTATTATGAAATATCCGGGCTTTGAAAAAAGCATTAATACAAAGGTTTTGACAAGATATTTATATCAGCAGTTTATAGATTCCCCAAATTCTATTTTTGCCAATGTGAATAAGTTAGAGCCGGGCGCTGTTTTAAGATATAAGTATGGTGAAAAAACCATTTATAAATATTGGGATGTGGCGGAAGCTTATAATAAAGCTAAAAAATCAGTGGATGTTCCCAAGTCTTATGAAGATGCAAAAGCAGGGTTGAAGGACAGGCTCATTGAATCGACCAGAAAGCGTATGATAGCGGATGTTCCACTTGGTTCGTTCTTAAGCGGTGGTTATGATTCTTCACTTATTACCGCAATTGCCCAAAGTATTAAGGATGAGCCGGTAAAGACATATTCCATCGGTTTTTATGAAGATAAATACAATGAAGCAAAATATGCAAAGGCGGTTTCTGAATATTTGGGAACTAATCATACAGAGATGTACATTGATGAAAATGATATGTTTTCCCTTGTAGAGAGTATTCCAAAATATTATGATGAACCTTTTGCGGACAGTTCGCAAATACCAAGCATGCTGGTGGCGCAGGTTGCAAGAAAGGATGTAACGGTTGCTTTGAGTGGTGATGGTGGAGATGAATTTTTTTGCGGTTATAATGTATATGAGAATATCGCTACAGCACAGAAAATAGATTTCCTTGGTGGAATGGCGCATGGTATATGTAATCTGCCGGGATTAAAACAGCTCCGTATGGAAGAGCGTTTGCCGTATTCGGTAAGAACCATATCAAAAAACAGGAATAAAAAAACAAAAACGCAGTTTGGCGGCGAAAATTATATTGCTATTGCCAATGATTTAGTTCTGGCAGACGGTTTGCCGGGTAAGTTCGAAACAGAAGAACGGTATAATGAGAAGAATTGGCAGGAACGCCGGATGCTTCTTGATATGGAAACTTACCTTCCGGATGATATTTTATGTAAGGTGGACAGGGCGACCATGAAGTATTCACTGGAAGCACGTTGCCCGATTCTTGATGTCAATGTTATGGAGTATGCATATTCCATGCCACATGAATACAAATACAAGAATGGTAATAAGAAACGTATCTTGAAAGATATTGCGTATGAATATATACCGAAAGAACTGCTGGAAAGACCGAAAGTTGGTTTCGCGGTTCCTCTTGATAAATGGTTACGGGGGCCGTTAAAGGAACAACTTATGGAAGTCAGCTCATCGGCTTTTTTAAATAGACAAGGTATTTTTGATGCACAAAAAACAGAGCATTTCATCCAAGTGTATTTAAAGAACGGTGATAAAGGCCGTGCGACGGGTGAGAATTATTCCAAGGTAATATGGCCGTATTTTGTATTCCAGCAATGGTATCAGTATTACTTTGGAAAAATAGGAGAGGTCCATGAAAAAAAAGATTGCATTTTGCGTAAATAGTTTGGGAAGAGGCGGTGCAGAACGCGTAATTCTTAATTTGCTTAAGTATTTTAAAGAACAGAATTATGAAGTGTTTTTAGTTACTTTCCGGGTCGTTGAGGATGAATACAGCATGCCAGAAGGTGTAATGCGATATGTGTTGGATAGTAGGAAGAAGAACACAGTGTTGGGAAGAATTGCTTACAAATTTACAAGAAATAGGTATTTTAAAGAAATTTGGTCGCAGGAAAAACCGGATTGTATTATATCTTTTATTGGAAAGATGAATATATTAACACTGATGACGGCTAAAAAATACAAGATACCGGTGTGCGTTTCGGTGCGTAATGATCCGAAAACGGAGTATGCAACTTTATCTATGCACCTTTTTATGAGATACTATTTTAAGTCAGCACAAACGATAATATTACAAACGCAAGAAGCAAAAAAATATTTTGATAAACGTTTTTCGGGTAAAACAGTAGTGCTTCCGAATTCGCTTTCAGAACAATTTTTACAAGAACGGTACCAAGGGAAACGAAATAACGAGATAGTTACTGTGGGACGTATAGATATACAAAAGAACCAAGCACTACTGATTCGAGCTTTTGCAGAAGTTCGCAAAAAGTATCCAGATGTTGTATTGCGTATTTACGGAGGATACTCCTTCCCGGAAACAGTTAAAGGGGAGTTGGAACAACTGTGTAACGAATTGGAAGTTGCGAATAGTGTGTTTTTTGAAGGGAGACAATCAGAAATTGAGAAGAAAATATATAAATCAAAAGTTTTTGTGCTTTCTTCTGATTTTGAGGGGATGCCCAATGCTTTGTTGGAAGCAATGTCTTTAGGACTTCCGGTTATTTCAACGGACTGTCCCTGTGGAGGTCCGAGAGAGATTATTAGCGATGGAGAAAATGGCCTATTAATTCCAGTAGGAGATAAAGAAGCGCTAATAGAGGCTTTAGATAGTGTTTTGAAAGATGTTGTATTTGCGGAAAAGCTAGGTACAAAGGCTGCTGAAGTACAGGTGAAGTTACATCCGTTAAAAGTAAATAAAATGTGGCAGGATGTGATAGAAAACAAATGTATTGGTAAGCCGATATAGTGAAGAAATAAGTGTCAATTAACAGGAGAGCATAAATGTTAAAGCTTGTTCGAAACAGACATGGTGTCGATATAATAGATTGTTGGTATGCCAATGAACCGCTTAATGAAAAGGGGATATTAAACTATCATGAAGCGGTAAAACCGATGGGCAAAAAAAACGTGCCCTTTGAAACGCTGATTTCTGACATATCGGTTTCTGAAGAAGATATGGTGGCTCTTTTTTCGAAAAACTGTAAGTATAAAGTGAACCGTGCACCAAGAGAGGGCGTGACGGTTCAATGTATGGAAAAAGATGAAGTTACAGATACTGTTATAAGAGAATTTGTTGATTTTTATGCGGCATTTTATGAGAGTAAGGGATATGCGCCGGTGGATAAAGAACATCTTTTTGAAGAAATGGTGCGTTACCGCAATAACGATGCATTATCCATACATGTAGCCTGTATTGAGAATAATCCGGTAGTGTATCACACCCATATTTTGGCAGACGAGTATGCAAGATTGTACCATTCAGCGTCGCTTTACAGGGTGATAGAAGGGATTAATCACAACGTAGTAGGTATGGCAAACCGTTACCTTCATAAAGTGGATATGCTGAAGTTTAAAGAAATGGGTTTTTTAAAGTACGACTGGGGTGGTGCCGGAACCGATGAAGAGGTTGCAAAGATAACGGAATTTAAAGAATCTTTTGGCGGCACAAGAGTAACGTATTATACCTGTTCGCATGTTAGGGGAATAAAGGCCCGTTTATACAAATTTGTTACCGGATTGTTATAGTAAACATAGGATGTTTGAGGACTAATGAATGTGTGGTATCGCAGGAATTGTTAATTTTAGAAATAGTGCAAAAGAAGATATATTGAGAATGAATGAAGCTATGCTTCACAGAGGGCCGGATGCAGGTGATTATTATCTGGATGATACTAATGGTGTAGTCTTCGGGCATAGAAGATTATCTATTCTTGATTTATCCGAAAACGGGGCACAACCCATGCAGTCACATAGCAAAAGATATGTGATTTGTTATAATGGGGAAGTATATAATTACAAAGAAATAAAAAAAGATCTGGAAGATAATTATCAGGTGACTTTCCGTGGTAATTCAGATACGGAAACCATTTTGGAAGCGTTTGAGATATATGGCGTAAGGCAGACCCTTGAAAAGATAAAGGGTATGTTTGCTATTGCCTTATATGATAGAGATGAGAAAAAAATATATTTAGTGAGGGATAGAGTGGGTGAAAAACCACTCTATTTTGGCATGGTTAAGGAAAGCTTTGTGTTTGCATCTGATATAGGGTGCATTAAGTCACTCAGCTATTTTAATAACCCTATTAATACGGATGTCCTGGGGTTATATTTCCAGTACGGCTATATTCCGGCACCGCACTCTATCTATCAGGGAATTTACAAGCTGAAACCGGGAACATTGCTTACGCTTTCGGTTCCAAATTTATCCTATGAAACGGAACCGTATTTTGATATGAAAGAAATTGCAAAATACGGTCAGGAGCATCTTTTTGCGGGCAGTGAAAAGGAAGCGGGCGACGAGTTTGAAAGACTTTTGAAGGACGCTGTACAGGGACAGATGATTTCGGATGTGCCGTTGGGGGCTTTTTTGTCAGGTGGAATAGACAGTTCGCTTATCGTAAGTATGATGCAGTCAGTTTCGGATGTGCCGGTAAGGACTTTTACGATAGGGTTTGATGAGAAAAAATACAATGAAGCCGAATTTGCAAGAGAAATCGCAAATCATCTCGGAACCAAGCATACGGAATTGTATGTAGATAAGGAGTATGGATTTGAGACGGTTAAACAGGTTACGAAAGCATTTACGGAACCTTTTGCCGACTCTTCCCAGATACCTACCATGATGGTAAGCCGTATGACAAAAGAGCATGTGACGGTTTCATTAAGCGGTGATGGCGGAGATGAATTGTTCTGCGGTTACAACTCCTATAAAATAGCCCGAAGGGATATGGAGGCACTTAATAAGAAATTTGCAATAATTCCTTCAGGCATGAAGTTAACGTTAGGTTCAACCTTATTAAACCATGCAGGAAAAGCTGCAGGTATGCGTTATAAGCTGGGTAACTATCTTACGTTGCAAAACGAAGAAACAGATCATGCAAGGCATGGACTGGGGGATAGAATTGCCCTTAGACTTCCGCTAAGGGAAAGCCGTGAGGGGATAAGCTTTGGAAAGCATACAATATTAAATTGTAGTAATTATGATTATACCCCGGGCTTTTTGCAGGGAGCAGAAAACAATCTTATGCTGATGGATTTACTGCAATACCATCCTGACGATATCCTTGTCAAAGTCGACAGGGCGGGGATGTTATATTCCCTTGAAACAAGGATTCCGCTTCTTGACAGGGATATCCTAAAGTTTGCGTGGTCGCTTCCGCTTGAATACAAAATGAGCGAAGGGGTTACAAAGCGCGTAATGCGGGAAGTGTTATACCGCCATGTGCCGAGAGAACTTATTGAACGGCCGAAAAAAGGCTTTAGTGTTCCGCTTAATAAATGGCTTAAGGAAGGCAGTATGCGTACATGGGCTGAGGATATTTTAAGCACAGGCAGAAACGCGGCAAAAGATTTTGTGGATGTAAAGCTTGTTGATGAATTATGGAAGAATTATACTGATAAAGATGTTTGGAATGAAAAACTCTGGTATGTGTTAATGTTGTATCAATGGATGATTAATTAAGAGGTGACAGATGGGAAGACTCGCAATCCGGCTTGATGATATTACAGCCGATATGAATTGGGAAAATTTCATACGCGTTAAAGAGATACTGGATAAGTATGATATAAAACCACTCATTGGAGTGGTGCCGGATAATAAGGACCCCAAATTAAGTGTAGGTGAAAAACGGGAAGACTTCTGGGATTATATCTTAATGCTTCAGAAAGAGGACTGGACGATTGCGCAACACGGCTATCAGCATGTGTATGAAACTAAGAATGGCGGAATCTTAGGTCTTCATGAATTTTCTGAATTTGCAGGACTTGCGTATGACGTACAGTTTGAAAAACTCCGTATGGGAATGGAAATCCTGAGAAGTCATGGCATTGAGGCTAAGGTGTTTATGGCACCCGGCCATACATATGATGAAGCTACCCTTCAGGCACTTGCGCAACTCAAAATTCCTTATGTAACGGATGGATACAGTGAAGTACCATATATCAGAAAAGGACTTTATTTTCTGCCGTGTACTATTTCAACGCCGAAAGAGCCTAAAAAATTTGATACCTTATGCCTGCATGTGAATAACATGTCGGATAAAAAAATAGAACAACTTGACCTTTTCCTTAGCGAGTATGAAGCGTGTGTGATTGATTATCTTGACATTATGCATGAGGACTATTTTGTACCATATAAGGGGCGCATCAGACGGCAGGAAAAAAAGAAACTTAAAAAGCGTACACAATCCATAAAAAATGCGGATAATGATGTTATGCAAAGGTTTCTTCAAAGAACCTATGATGAAGTTAAGTGGAAAAAGCAGTTGAAACGGATACTGGGGATACCAAGACTTGTTATTGAGATCATTTTTAAGAAATAGAATGATACAGTATATTTTGCAATGTTAAGTCATGTGTGATAAAATACATATGGCTTAATAGCTTTGTTATAATTAATATTACATTTTTTGGTTTTAGGAGTTTTATGCTGGAAACAATTAAGAAATTGAGTAAAGTTTTAAATAGAAGACAGAAAAGCCGTGTGGTGATTTTGGCATTTATGATTGTTCTTGGTGGTCTTTTAGAAACATTCAGTGTATCACTTATTCTGCCGCTTGTTACAGCCATAACGCAGGAGAATGCTTTTACCGAGAACGGTATTATTGTATTTATCAGTGATTTGTTTAATATTCCGGATTTAAGGACGTTTGTAGTTGTCATGTTGTTTGCTTTGGCGGCTATGTTTGTTTTAAAGAATATATATATGTTGCTGCTTAACTATGTGCAGCATAGCTTTATTACCAATAGCCAATATAGGACTTCCAGGGATTTGCTTAATATGTACTTAAACCGTCCGTATTCTTTTTTCCTTACGGCGAATACATCGGATTTGTTAAGGACGATTTATAGTGATTCAACCAGCATCTTTTCTTTGTTGTTACAGTATTTACAGATTTTAACCGAGGTAGTGGTGGCACTGTTTTTGGGACTTGCCATTCTTCTTGCGGATGTGAAGATGACCGTAATTGTAGTCGGAATTATGGCTATTTTCACGGTGGGAAGTAATCTGGTTATTAAGAAAAGAATCCGTACCATAGGAGAAGAAAGCCGTACAAAGCAAAGCTTTATGTATAAGAGCATACTGCAGTCTGTAACCAGTATTAAAGACGTTAAAGTCTTTGCAAAGGAAGGCTATTTCTTAAAGTCTTATAAGAAATATGGTAAAGAGTATTATAACTTAGTAAGAGATAATAACGTGTTTAGTTCCATACCTAAGCTTGTTATTGAAGCGGCATGCATGAGTGGAATCATGGTATATATGGCGATAATGATTTTATCAGGTCAGGAACTTGCCTCCATGTTGCCACAACTTTCGGCGTTTGCGCTTGTTGCTATGCGGCTTATGCCGTGTGCAAGCAGGGTCAGCACCTATCTGGCTAATGCTGAGTATTATAAACCGGCACTTGAGTACATTGCTTCCAATGAAGATTTTATCAAGTATAGGGAGCAGAATGTGAATGAAAAAGAAAAGGATGCCTTGGAATACAGTCCGATGTCATTGAAAGAAAGAATAGAGTTAAAAGGAATTACTTTCAAGTATGAAAATACCGAAAAGTATATATTCGATAATGCAGATATGTCGGTTAAGGTAGGAGAATCTGTAGGCATCGTTGGATCTTCCGGTGCGGGAAAGACAACTATTGTAGATATCTTGCTCGGGTTATTAAGGCCTGAAGAAGGAACTATTTTGTGTGATGGCAATGATGTTACGAAAGACTATGCTGCGTGGTTATCTAATATCGGATATATACCACAGACTATCAGTCTTATTGATGATTCCATACGGGCTAATGTTGCATTTGGCTATATGGAAGGCACGTTTAATGATGAACAGGTATGGAAGGTATTGGAGGAAGCACAGCTTAAGGAATTTGTAGAGCAGTTACCGGAAGGACTGGATACGAAGGTCGGTGAACGTGGCGTAAGATTATCCGGTGGGCAGCGCCAACGTATCGGTATTGCAAGGGCACTTTTCCATAATCCGGAATTGCTGATTTTGGATGAAGCTACTTCGGCGCTTGATAATGATACAGAGGCAGCTATTATGGAGGCGATTAATCACTTTCATGGTAAGAAAACCATGCTCATTATTGCGCACCGCCTTAAAACGATTGAGAATTGTGATGTGATTTATAGAGTGGAAAATGGTAAGATTACCTGCGAAAACAAGTAAACAGAAGGTGGGTTTCTAAATGGAACTGAATTTATTTTTTGAAGCAGTTGATTCTATTGGCGGTTACCAATCAAGATTGTTAAAGGCAATAGATGATGAAGTTCATTTTAATAAGTGTGTGTGTACGGTTAAAGCAGTAGATGATTTGGATATTTATGATGAAGATAAATATGTTCCAATCAATTATGATGTTTGTGAACGTAACCGGTATGAGGAATTATATGATATGAATTCTTTGATACCGCTTGACAAGGATATTTTGGAAAAAATGCTTCCGTATGAATCAACGGCATTAAAGATGCTTGTGAGGAATATGGAGCGTGATATATATACCTATGATGAAAGCAAGCGTTTTTACTTAAATCATTTACGCTTTTGGAATCATATTTTCGTAACACATAAGATTAATTATGTGGTACAAGTATGCGTGCCGCATCATTGCCATGATTACATTATTTATGCACTTGCAAAAATATATGGATGTGGCCTGATGGTATTGGAAATGACCAGTATCTGTCATCATTATATATCTGTTTCGGATATGTATAAGATTAATGAGGAATTACAAGCACGATACAATGAATGTTTGGAGAACACTGATTTTACGTTATCTGCATCGGTTGAAAAATATTATCAGACTCTTTTGATTGAGAACAGGGATGTAGATAAGAGTTTTTTGCATGGTAATGTCAAGAAGGAAAAGCATGCAAAGAATATGCAGAATATTTATTATCAGTATTTCCGAAGAAAGAGTATATGGAGACGTAATAAAGGTAAACTTAAAAAACTAATTTTGAACGGAATTTTAAAATTCAGCGGTACAGAGATTAGGAAGCAAAGAATGCTTATCCGTCAAGACTTGGATTATGTAAAAAGAGCACGAATTAAGCAAAGACAGATGGGTAACATTAATTATTTTAATTCTTTGACTGAAGATACGGATTATAGCAAACCGTTTGTGGTTTTTTTCCTCCATTATCAGCCGGAAGCGACTACTTTGCCGCTTGCAGGAGTGTTTGTGGAACAAGAGCTGGTAATTGCATTGCTTGCGGATGAATTGGAAAAACAAGGAATTGAATTGTGGGTAAAGGATCATTATGTTCAGGCATGCAGAACAAAGAGTTTTTATAATACTATAAAGAATACCAAGAATGTGCGGTTGATTCATACAGGTGTAAATTCCATGGAATTAATGGAAAAAAGTGTGGCAACGGCAACCTGTAACGGAAGTATTATTCAGGAATCGATATTTAACTTAAAACCGGTATTGGCTTTTGGTAATGGGCCTTTTGTTGGAGCACCGGGAAGCTTGCCATGTGGTAATAGAGATGATGTCAAGGATGCAGTTGATAAGATTAGCAAAGGCTATGTGGTGGATGCAAAGAAAGTCCGTGCTTACCTAAAGGCGTTTGATGAACTTGCTGTGTATACGAATATATATGTTTCACACAAGAATTTGCCATGTGATTTAAGCGAGGAAGATAGTATTCAGAATATGGTTCGGGCAGTGGCGACTAGGGTAAGAGCATATATGCATTCTTTGGAACAGACGAGGGAGTAATATGGCAGTCATTCCATATATTGATGATCTCTTTTTGATGGGAGAGGCACAGGACAAAAAAAATTATGAAAAACTGCATAATGAAATATTGGAACGTAAGAATGCCATGACAGATTATGTGGAATTTGAAGAAGAGATTTTTGGCTTCTTAATACACGATAATCAGGTGCTTTCGAAATTGTGTGATATGCCGGTAAAGGTAATACGTTTTATGTTTAGCGGTGTGGATACGCTTCACAAACCGGAGCAGCTTGTAGCGATGGAAAAGCTTTTTAGTAAACTTTTTGTTAGAATGCAGGCAGAAAAGGTTTATTATCAGCTCCGCTTGCCCGGGCATGTGGTTGATGCTGTGAAGGCCTTCCAAAAAATATCTGAAAGAGGTATTTTCTGTGGGGGAACTACCTATTATTCCAGTGTAGGTAAACAGGATAAGATAATTAATAATGAAGAGAATATAAGGATTCAGTTTGCAGATAAGAAAGAACTGCTTGAAGGAAGAGAAGAGTTATTGACTTTGGCAAGAGCTTCTTTTGAAGAATATCAGGGACAATATCATATTTCTCCGATTACTGAAAAATATGCCGGCAGCATTTATGAAAATTGGATTGATTCGGAATTGACATTTGAAAGTGAAAAGAAAGTTCTCGTGGCATGGAAGGATGGAAAAATTGCTGGTTTTTGTCTGTTGCATGAAGAAGAGAGTGGTATGGATATGGAACTTATTGCTGTATCAGACGCTTTTCGCGGGCTAGGTATCTACAAGAATATGATAGCAGAACTTTTACGGTATGCAGAAAATAATGGTAAGTCTTTTTATTCTAGCACGCAAATAGATAACTATGCTTCGCAAAGAACTTGGACCGCGCAAGGGATGAAGCCATTTTATACTATATATAATTATCATTATGATATGCGTTAAGTTATTAAGGGTGTTTCTTATTTTTCTAAGAAACACCCTCTATTTGTATAAGTCAGTGTATAACCATATTTTTGGGCGATGGATTCGTAATCATAGTCCCAGCCTTCTCCATCACTTGCATATATATAATCGGGTATCT
The DNA here is from genome assembly GCA_045576455.1 of Lachnospiraceae bacterium. Classification (GTDB taxonomy): domain Bacteria; phylum Bacillota; class Clostridia; order Lachnospirales; family Lachnospiraceae; genus RGIG4034. Next base: position 268,276 of record JAZNGM010000001.1, read on the forward strand.
TGTCAGGATGAAGATTGAAATAATCAGGTACATATTCTGCCAACCAATAATTTGGCATAAAGTATGAAAATGCAGAAGGGGTGGCATATTCCATGTCTGCATATAAATATAGCCAGGTGCGGTTTGTTATAAATAATATTTTTTTTGGTTCTTTATTCTTTATGAACTGTATGTCCTCAAGTGTCTTTGTTTCAGTCATGGCTCTTTCGTTAGGAATAATTATCCCTTTCAATGGGCCGGCATTAATAGTGACGTTGGTTTTGTCAAATATTTGAACGCCAAAGCCAGAAGTACTCATGTCCATATATACTTCTGCGCTTAATTGAATGACTAAAAAGGAAAGCAGGCATAGGGATATATGTTTACAACTTGAAAGTATACTTTTTTTAATTTCGGTTATATAGTCAAAACAATATATTATAGTATATATTCCAAGAGGTACAGTGTTCATTGCAATCGCATCAACTAGTAATTCGGATGACATGTGCTTGCAGAAAGATGATAGTAATCCGCCGCCAAATATAAAAATAAAAGTTGAATAGTCTTTCTTTGGGGTGAGTATAAAAATCAGCAGTCCAAGAAAAATAATAGGTAGCATGATAAAGTTAGAATACTGTAAATAGCAAAGAAAGATATTATATGAAGTTATGCTTAGACCCATGAGCAAAATGTATATCTTGGAATGCTTTTCTCGTGATTTATCAAAGCAGGCTATAATAATGAGGGCTAACCAAAATAGCAGGAATATATTATATATTTTAAGTAATGAAGAGAAAAATGTAACAATTTTTGTGAATGGAGAGATTATGTGAACAGTATCTCCTAAAATATATTTCAAATTAGTCAAGAAATCGGATAACGAAAGTTTCGAAAAAATGAGCAATAAGTACATAATTGCTGTTATTATACAACTTAACGTAACGTAGACCCATGTTTTGGGTGAAAATAAAGGTGGAACTGAGAAATTCCTTTTTTTCTTCAGAATATAAAACGTTAATGTTATAAGCAGAAAGAAAGAATATAAAATAAGATGGTGTGGGATGGCTAATACACTTATTGCAAAAAATATGCCTGCAATACTGCATCTTAAGCGGCTAGGGGCGGCCTTGGTTGTTAGTAGTAAGAAAAATAGTGTGATTGCTCCTAAACCGATTGTGTTATAGCATAGTGCAGGAATGGCATGAGGAATATATAATAAATAAAAAAGGGATGCAATAATTCTTGCATATGGTTTTTCTTTGAGTAAAAAGAAAATAGATATAGAAGTAGCTGCGTGGAAAAATAGCCATATATATCGGAAGTTAACTAAAATGCCTTCTGTGGTTTCAAAAAATAGTCTATAAACATATAGTATGGGGGCTAAAAAAATACCACAAATTTGGCTTAGGTGCCATTCGTGGAAAAATGGAATATCTCCTTTTAAAATGCGATCGGCATGAGTTAGGTATAGGGGCTCGTCAGTGTTCCCGGTACCAAAAGGAAGTCGCCAAATTAACATAAGTATGGCGGGGAGTAATAGAAGAATATATATTAAGTATTCCTTAGTGTAGTGTTTATTGCTCGTACTATTCATAGTAAATTTGCTTCCTTATATAGATTTGTATTTTGCGTACGAAAAAATTATAAGCTATAGTATTATTAAAAATCAATAGGCATTATTTTGAAAGCAGTTGTGCAGAATGAAGTCACTATGTTGAGGTTGAAAAAAGCGCATGAAAATGGTATGATTATGTGATGTTAAAATTAGCGATAATATTTGATAATTATGGACAATCATAATTGGGAGAAAGAATAATATGCCATCAGCTATTATAAGCAATTTTGTTAATAAAGTGAATAAGAATGCGCTGATTGCTTTCTTTTCGGCAATGGTTTCAGGAGTATTAACACATCTGTTTATTATGACTAATAAGGTGTTTAATTATAATGAATTCTCTGTATTATTCCTTGATACAGAAGAAATGACACTTGGAAGGATGGCAGAAGGACGTTGGTTTGTAGGCTTTATCGGCCAACTCATTGGTGATAATTACAGTATGCAGATGGTGACCGGCATGATTGGTATTATGCTGCTTGCGGTTTCTGCGGGAATGCTTGTGAGTCTGCTTTCCCTTAAGAGCAGATTGTATGCAGTCTTGCTTGGCGGTGTGTTGGTCGTATTTCCTGCGGTAACAAGCTTTATGGCATTTACCCAGCTGGGTGATGCATGGTTTTTGTCAGTGTTTCTTGCGGTATGGGCAGTGTATATTTGTGAAAGATGGAAATGGGGACATTTTGCAGGCCTTGTTATGATAGGCTTATCGCTTGCCATCCATCAGGCATATGTATCGGTTGCCATTGCCGTAATGTTTTTGGTTATATTCAAGGCCGTGTACGAACAGGAAGCGGCGTTAAAAGAGCTGTTTAGAAAAATAATAAGATACCTTGTGATTCTTGTTGGCGGTTTTGTATTTTATTATATTGGTGTTAAGGTAAGTGTGGCAGTTTTTGATTATAGCTTATCTTCGTATCATGGTATTAATGAAATGACCAGCTTCACCATAAGAGGGATTGCCAAAGGCATTGTATATTCATACATTTACTTTTTCGAATATTTCTTTACCACTAAATATTTGTTCTCTTATGTCTGGGTAGTAGTTGATGTATTGTTGGCATTAACACTATTGTATTATGTGGTGCGTTCTTCTGTTTCGGGCTTTAAAGGCGGAAATAAGAGTAACGGAATTCTGAGAATATTATTAGTTGTCTTGCTTCCTCCTGGAATGAACGGTTTGCCGGTGCTTCTTGCTGACAGGGTCGGCGACGGTGTTGACCGCTACATGATGTATTCACTCGTTATGTTGTGGGTGCTTATATTATTTGTGGCAGATAGAATGGAAGCGGTTAAGGAAGAGCAATCTACTTTAAAAACACTTTGTCTTTGGGTAATAATAGCAGGAATTTGTCTTCATATAGGACATGACTATGTCATGGATAATCAGGCATATTACAGAGCACAGGCGGTTACGGAACAGACGACCTCTTATCTTAACCGTATTGCGGCAAGAATGGAAGCGGTAGAGGGTTGGAATAAAGATATTCCGGTACATTTTGTGATGGATGGAGAGCTGTTTGGAAGTCAGGATGTAGCACTTAAGGAGTTTGAAGAACTTGCTGAGCTACGTGGTACGGCATATGAACCGAATTACAGTGCTTCGGGTGTTGCCCGTTTTATGCAGTATTATTTGCATTTTCCTGTAAACTTGGCTACCCGGGATCAGATAGTGGCATTAGAAGAAAATATAGATTATCAGCAGATGAGTTTGTACCCGGCAGAAGATTCGGTTAAAATTATTGACGGAGTTCTTGTGGTAAAATTATCGGAAACAGAAGTAAAATAAGCAAAGAATAGGATATATTACAGTAACTATAGGAGGTTTTCCATGGAAAAGATATCATTTGTAATTCCATGTTATCGTTCGCAAAATACAATTGAAAAGGTAGTGGACGACATATATCAGGTTATGGATGAGCATAAAGAATATGAAACGGAAATCGTTCTTGTAAATGACAATTCGCCGGATGATGTTTGGAGTGTAATAAGTGCATTAGGTGAAAAAGATTCACGTATTAAAGCAGTGCGCCTTCTCCGTAATTTCGGACAGCATGCAGCTCTTATGGCAGGCTATAATATTTGCACAGGTGATTATGTTGTGACGATTGACGATGATGGCCAGACACCGGTTGATCAGACTTTCATCCTAATGGAAAAACTTCTTGAAGGATTTGATGTTGTATACGGAAAATATGAAGAAAGAAAAGATAATATTTTTAGAAAAATAGGAACAGGCATTAATAATATGATGTCCCGTTCACTTTTGGGAAAGCCTAAGAATTTACATCTTACCAGTTTTTTTGTGGCTAGAAAAAATGTTATCCGGGAAATTTGTAATTATAAAAATGCATTCCCGTATATATGGGGATTAATCTTACGTACGACAAAGAGTATTGCGAATGCAACCATTAAACATAATAACCGTTTAGAAGGTGAATCGGGTTATACGCTAGGAAAATTGATAAGTCTCTGGATGAATGGATTTACGGCTTTTTCCGTAAAACCGTTACGTGTTTCGGCAGGAATAGGAATTGCCTTTTCCGGATTAGGTATTATAGGGGTAATATATGTGATTATTGATAAAATATTACATCCCCATATAGCAGCAGGATACAGTTCCATGATGTCGGTATTGTTGGTTATAGGCGGTTTGCTTTTGCTGTCCATGGGGTTAATCGGAGAATACATCGGCCGTATTTATATGTGCATTAATGCTACACCACAGTATATTGTAAGAGATACAGTTAATCTTGACGAAGAAGATAAGAAGGAAAAGCAGTAGAACAATAAAAGGGGAGGTTTGGGATGAATCAGATAATGCTTAAGTTACTTGCTTCGTGGCAGCATAGGGATGGAAATGTAAACACCACGAAGGAATTGCTTGATTGGATTCACGAACTTAATACTACGACAAAGGTTTTAATAGATAAGACAAGTGTTAATGAAGACTCCTTCTGGTTTTATGATGACTACCGCGGAGAAATATTAAACCGTAAAAGAAGCTTTTTCTCCATAGTAGGAATCCGTTATTTTGAAAATGAAGAATTTGTAAAAGAACAGCCAATCATCCTGCAAAAGGAGATTGGCTATCTTGGCATTATAGTAAAAGAAATAGACGGCGTGCTTAATTTTCTTATGCAGGCGAAAATCGAACCGGGGAATGTCAATTGCGTGCAGATTTCACCTACCATACAGGCGACGAAGAGTAATTTTACAAGAGCCCATGGCGGTAGAATGCCGTACTATTTTGAATATTTTGAAAAGGCTTCCGAGAACGGAAGAATTATATATGACCAGATACAGTCAGAGCAGGGAAGCCGTTTTTACGGAAAACGCAACAGAAACATTATTCTGTTAATTGATAAGGATATTCCTATACATGAGAATTATAAGTGGATGACATTAGGGCAGATTAAAGAACTGATGGCAGTAGATAATCTTGTCAATATGGATACCCGTACGGTATTGTCAGGAATACCGTTTGAGACATACCGGTTGAATGCAGAAGATATAGTCAGAGCAGAAGAATATTTTTCGGATAAAGCATTTTTTAACTCTATTTTCAGGACGGATGTGTCGGAATCCCTTGCAAAAGTGACGCCTGTAATAAATGATTATAAAATGTTCTGTGATGTGGAACGTATTATGGTGCCGTTGAATCAGCTTGTGGATTGGAAGGTTAATGAATATGGAGTGACTTGTAAGAAGGACGCTGATTTTTCTGTGGGATATTATGATATTCATATAAACGGAAGAGAAGTCCAACATTGGCTGCAACCGCTTTTCTGTGCTGAGAGGCAGGCACTTTTTGCCTTGTTTACTTGTGTGGAGAATGGGGTTCGTAAATATCTGATATCGCTTTCTCCTGAAATAGGGTGCTTTGATAAGGCTGAGTTCGGACCTACCATCCAGGAAGGTGGAGAATTACACGGTAGAAGTGAAGAAGAAAAGACTTTATGCAAAGTTCTTGATAAGCATTTGAAAGAACAAAAAGGCATAATGAAGGATGTAATCCTTTCTGAAGAGGGCGGACGCTTCTATCATGAGCAAAATAGAAACATTATTATTGAAATCGATAAGTCTGAGTTGCCGGTACTTTCTAAGAACTATGTTTGGGTAGATTACAGTTGTCTTAATTATTTGGTGCAGGTAAATAATGTGCTTAATATTCAACTTAGAAACCTTATGTCGTTGCTAGATTTATAATGGATATCGGGATTATTAGGTAAGGGAGAAATATTGGATGCGGATTGGAATTATATGTCCGTCGGAAATTGCTTTCAGACGATTTATGCCGGCGGTGTTAAAAGTAGAAGAAGTCGAATATATTGGCGTAGCGTATGCTACTCTTTCGGAGTGGTATGGTAAAGATACAAAGATTCAAGAGGGTATGGAAAAAGTAATTGAATCGGAAAGAGAAAAAGCAGAGAACTTTAGAAATACTTATGGCGGTAAGGTTTTTGAAGGTTACGAAGCCATGCTTAAAAGCGGTGAAATTGATGCTGTTTATATACCTCTTCCACCGGCATTGCATTATGCTTGGGCAAAGCTTGCTCTCGATTGCGGATTGCATGTATTTGTGGAAAAGCCATCAACAACAAGACTGGCAGATACAGAGGATTTAATTTTAGTTGCGTCCCAAAAAGGTCTGGCACTTCATGAGAATTATATGTTTGCATATCATACGCAGCTTGATACGGTTGAAAGCGTAATTAAGGATGGCACTATTGGTAAGGTAAGGCTAATCCGTATTGATTTTGGATTCCCTAAGCGTCCTATGGGTGATTTCAGATATAACAAAAAGCTTGGTGGCGGAGCACTGCTTGATTGTGGAGGATATACATTAAAATATGCGGATATGCTTCTTGGCGGCAATGCTAAGATAGCTGCTGCAACGGTTATGAATGACGAAGACTTTGAAGTAGAAATCTTCGGAACCGCAATATTGTCAGATGACAGCAATAAAACAGTGCAAGTTGCATTTGGTATGGATAATGATTACCGTTGTTCCATTAATGCATGGGGAAGCAAAGGAACGCTTATCAGTAACCGTATTCTTACGGCACCGGAGGGATTTGCTCCGACTTATTCCATATTTGTAAATGGTAAAGAGGAAGTATATACCATGGAAGCGGATGATACATTTTATAAATCCATTATGCACTTTGTAAAGTGTGCGAAGGATGAGAAAGTAAGAACCGGAAATTATGAAGCACTTCGTCGTCAGGAACAACTGGTTGATGAATTTATGAAAAAAGCAGGCATGTGATATAAATTTAGTCATTTAGAGAGGGCGATATGAAACTGAAACGGGATGAGTCATTAGACTTTTTAAGAGGATTCGGAATTCTCTTGATGGTAATAGGACATATAGGCTTTACTACGGCAGATATATACATATATGCCTTTCATATGCCTTTGTTTTATATGATATCCGGTTATCTTGTAAAACCTGATGTTAGAAAGAAGTTTTCTGCCCATGTGGTTTCCAGGGCAAAACGCTTATTGATACCATATTTTTTGTTTGGCTTTGCGCAGTATATTATATATTTGGGAATTCATGCGTTTAATACCCCGGATGCCAAAGAGTTATTGGTTAATCTGCTTTTGTTTCCAACTAAGGGATTGGCAATAGCAGAGGCTTTATGGTTTTTGTTTTCTTTATTTTTGATAGAAATAGTCTTTGAATTGTTGCTTAGAATCAAGAATGAGGGATTACGCTTTGTTGTAGTTGCCGTTGTTGTGGTGGCAGGATTTTTTGTTAATGAAATGCAGTATGAGTTGTTATTTGCTTTGGAAACGGCAATGGTTGGTATACTGTTTTATTATACGGGTTACCTTATACGCCGGTATAAATTGTTTGATTGTATTCAAAAGGGAAAGACGAAGTTCGTGTTTGGCGGCGTTGCGATGATTTTATTTATGCCTATTACATGGCTATGTTATAAAAATGGGCAGATTGCTATGTATTATGGTGTGTATCAAAATGAGTTTATATTTATTTTGGCGGCTTTATTTATGACGGTTTTCTGGTGGTGTGTAGCCAAGCAGGTTGTTAAAATAAATAAGTTATCGTGGTTTAATGGCTATTTTGTTTTCCTTGGTAAAAATTCAATGCTATTTTTATTACTAAATCAGTTTTTTATTTTCTTTTACCGGAAAGTACTTCTGATGGTAATAGAAGATAATAAATGGTTAGTGCATGCAGCAGAGTTATTATTGGTACTTTTATCGCTTCATGTATTTGCACTTATAACAAATCGTTTGAAGGTATCAAAAATTTGGAGAGGCTGATATATGGCTAGAAAGTCTAATTTTGAATTATTGAGAATTATAGCAATTATTATTATTATTATGCATCATTATGCGCAAATAGGGTGTAGTGAATTATTGGTTACTAATGTTGTATCCGGGCAACGCTTATTCTCGCAGTTCCTGTTTATGGGAGGGAAAGTCGGTGTTAATCTGTTTGTGCTTATTTCGGGTTATTTTTTATGCAAGCAGGAATTCAGATTATCTAAGCTTGTAACATTATTGCTTTGGATTTTTACTTATTCCGTAGTGTTCATGTGCGTTTTAACGGTATTTTTTGATTATAGGTTTGGCATATTTGAGATTGTACAGAGTTTATTTCCGGTTACTTTTAACCGATATATTTTTCCGAGTACATATGTCCTTATGTACCTTTTTGTACCGTTTATAAACCATTTTATTAATACTGTTGATAAAAAAATGTATCAACGATTTATTTTATTAGGTGGAGTAGTTTTTGTAATATTACCTACGCTGACTGCAATGGATTTTATGGCACCTGATTTGGTGTGGTTTATATATTTATATTTGCTTGCAGCGTATATACGTATATATGAACCGTTAAGTAAAATAAAGGCAAAGCATTGGTTATTAGCAGGAAGCGGAATGTATGTCCTATTGTTCTTATCAATGGTTTTTATGGATTTTGTGGGCTTGTATATTCCGGCGGTAGGTGTTAAAGCAAGTTATTTTATTGGTCAGAATAAGCTGCCTGCAGTATTAAGTGCAGTATTACTTTTTGTCGGTTTTAGCCGTTTGGAAATGAAAACCATCAAGTGTATTAATTATATAGGTGGATGTACGTTTGGTATTTTTTTGTTCCACACATTTCCTTGGGATTATAATTTTTTGTGGATACGCTTGCTAAAAACTACGGACTATATTGGAAAGACATCGTTCTATCTGCATGCCGTGTTAAGTGTTCTTTTGGTGCTTTGCTTAGGACTTTTATTTGAAAGTATACGAAGATTTTTATACAAAAAGACACTGGGAAAACTGGTTGCAAGATTAGATAAGAAAGGTATAAAAGAATGAGAATAACAATCCTTGGAGCTAACAGTTATATAGCAAGAAATCTAATCCATTATATAAATGTACAGGGAAAAGATGAGCTTTTTCTTTATGATTATCAGGAAGAACATCTTGATAATGCTCCTAATTATCAACAACTCAATATTCTTGATGCAGAAAAAGTACAAGCAGTTCGTTTAGATGTGGATATTGTCTACATGTTTGTGGGTAAAACAGGAACCATGCAGGGATTTGAAGATTATTCTTCCTACATTGATATAAATGAAAAGGCCTTGCTTAATGTGTTAACTGCGTATAGAAAATGCAATTCCAAAGCTAAAATTGTGTTCCCGTCAACACGCCTTGTATACCATGGCGTGGAAGGTCCGCTCAAAGAAGAGGCGGAAAAGGAATATAAGACTATTTACGCAATCAATAAGTATGCATGCGAACAATATCTTAAGATGTATAATGCGGTGTTTGGTGTGCAGTATGTAACGGTAAGGATTTGCGTGCCTTATGGCACCATGATTGCAAATGCGTCTTCTTACGGTACGGCAGAATTTATGCTTTCCAAAGCAAAAGAAGGTGCGGATATCACACTATATGGTGGTGGTACGGTAAGAAGAACACTGATTCATATGTTGGATTTATGCGCGGTTCTTTATCTTGTGGGAAAAACAGACCAATGTAAAAACGATACTTATAATATCGGTGGTGAAGACTATAGCTTAAAAGAAATGGCAGAAAAAATTGCCGTTAAGTATGGTATACATGTAACCGATGTGCCGTGGCCGGAAGCAGCGCTTAAGATTGAGTCCGGAGATACGGTGTTTGACGATACTAAATTACAACGATGTATAAATTATCAATATCAATATAGTTTTGATAAGTGGATTGAAGCGTAAGTTGGAGATTAATAATGAAGCAGAGACTGGATTATATCGACGGAATCAGAGGAATCGCCTGTATTCTTGTTATGGCGTATCACTATAATGTATTTTTTGGTAATGCCTTCTGGGGAACGGATTTTCTCGCAGATAAATTGGATATAGTATATAACGGTGCTTATTATGTAAGATTCTTCTTTATGATAAGTGCGTTTTTTGTGGCTCTTTCCTTTTTCCGGTCAGTATCGGAAAATAAAGTGGCGCTGACGGTTGTGAAAAGGTACCTTCGGTTATCCGTTCCGGTTTTTGCTGCATCCCTGATTATATTTGTTATGGAGCATTGCGGTGTTTTTACAAATCATTTATTGGGGGCGCTTACAAATGATCCGGACATTTTGACAAGTTTTCAGAAAAAGCATACCCTTTTCGAGGTGTTTTCTACCTCCTTCTGCAGAACTATTTTTATGGGAGAATGTAGCTTTAATAATAACTTCTGGATGATGGAGTGTCTTTTCTGGGGTGATTTATTTGCAATGTTGCTTGCGCTTATCACCAGAGGGCAAGGAAAAATAAAAATCGCCATTTATACCTTGGCAATTACTTTTTCGCTTCTTATGAATGATAATTATCTGCCGTTTATTGTAGGAACAGTGGTGGCGGATTGGTATTATAATTCATCAAAAGGTGCAGAGAAAAATAGTGCTAAATCTGTGTTATGCTATGGATTGCTAATGCTTGCCGGTATTGTGTTTGTTGAATTGAAACCGGAAATGTATGGTTATATATATACACATAATCTTGCTAAATTGCCGGAAACGCAATTTTTGTTAAATGGAAATTTCTACAATACGATTTCACTGTCCATGGTTTTTGTAGCTGTGTTACGTCTGAAATTTGTGCAAAAAGTCCTGGCGTTTAAACCATTTGTATCGATCGGGAAAATATCATACTATGTATTTTTACTGCATTGGCCTATTATCTGCTCATTGTCTGCCGGATTGTTCAGAAGATTTGCGACGGTAGATAATCAGGTGACGGCTGTAAGAATAATTTTTGCGGTTACGTTACTTGTGGTTATTGCGGTATCTACATTAATGACATATCTTTTCGACCGCAAGGTGAATAAATTTACGGGCATTGTGTTAAGAAAGTGGGAAAAGGAATAAATGAAGAAAAATTATCCGGAAATAACCAAATTAAGAGGGTTCGCTATTTTGATGGTTTTGTTATACCATTCAATAATCGTATATCCTATTGATTTACGCGCCATCGGCTGGTGTGCTAATTTAGCCGATGTTTTGTGGCATATTGAGATGCCGCTCTTCTTTTTGGTGTCCGGTTTTTGCTTTTCGTATGAAGGGAAATATTCTTCGTACATCGTAAAAAAAGTAAAAAGAATATTAATACCCCATTTGGTATTTGGAATAGTAGACTTATTGTTCCGCGTATTGCCGCAGTATGTGCCTTTCATGAGTAAACTGGTTAACAAGGAAGCAGATGTAATAGATGGTGCGAAAGACTTTTTGGTTTATGCAAGCATTGATCCGTTCTTACGTTCCTTATTTATTATGTTTTTGGTATTTCCTATTGTTTCCCGGTTGATTAATAAAGGAAAGATATATAAATACCTTGTATGTGCAGGCGCATTGCTGCTATATGTTTTCTGCGATAATATTACTAATATAATGGCGTTATCTTATTTTGCCAGATTTTTTGTTTTTTTCCTGGTTGGACATGTTATCAGGGAAAATGGTTATGAGAAAATTAAGACAATTTTATTGCGCCCGCTTATTATTCTGTCAGGCATGGTGCTTTCCGTACTTTCGTTTGTGTGCTTTTTGCTTCCGGGAATGAAAACGGTAAGAGAAATATCCGGTATAGAATCGATGCTTATACTAATTGCTGCCTTATCTGGAGCACTGGTGATTTATGCGGTTGCGAACATGCCGATGGGAATAGTGGACCGTTTTGTTAATATGGCAGGTAATTATTCATTGCAGCTCTATTTGCTGGGTGGTTATGTACTGGTACTTTCGCGGGTAATAGTGGTTACCTATATGAAGATTACATTGCCGGTGCCGGTGATTTTGTTAAATTTTATTATTGATGTATCAGTAATGTATGTATTGATTCATTTTATCATCAGAAAAGTAAGCTTGTTCTGCTTTTTGACGGGTCTTACATATAAGAAGAAAAGTAAAACGGAAAGGATATCGTAATCATGGGATATGCACTTTTGGCGGTACTGCTTATAGTTGTGCCGTTTGTTTGCGGGATGATTCCTTTATCTCTTATGCATGAAGAACACAAGAGTATACTGGGTACATATGTGTATGGATGGTTTGTTGTTTTTGCCCTGTTCCAGCTTACGGCCATTCCTTGCATAATACTAAAAACGCGGTTTACGACGCTTTGCATTGTATTTGGTATTGTGTTATTGCTCTATATGGTTTTGTCCTGTTTTAAATTTAAGATTGTGCCGGACTTAGTGTCACGTGCCATGGCAGGATATAAAGAATTGCCGCTCATTGCCAAAATCGGCTGGGCTGTAGTTATAATCGCCTTGGCTGTCCAGATGGTATTTTTGGTATTTAATGAATATATCGATGGGGATGATGCGTATTATCTGGTGGTATCGCTTGACTCCATTAAATTTGAAACGATGTATTTGAGAAATCCGTATACAGGCTATCCGTATGGCGGCGTAGATATACGGCATGCACTTTCCCCGGTACCGCTTTTTATAGCGTTTTTATCTAAGGTGACAGGTGTGCATTCAACGATTGTAGCGCATTCTGTTTTGGGACCGGCATTTATCGGCCTGATGTATGGTATTTATACGTTGCTTGGCAGAAAATTGTTTAAGGATAACCGCAAGTGGAACTGTGTGTTTGTGCTGTTTGTTATGGCTTTTTATGTGTTCGGACATGTATCCTTATATACGGCGGAAACTTTTGCATATACAAGGACCTGGCAGGGAAAATCAATGCTTGCCAATCTGGTTGTGCCGGCATTGTTTTTATCCATCCTTTACCTACATGAAAAGTATGCGCGCACCGGTGAGTGGATATTTCTTTTCCTCTTGACTATTGCAGCAGTATTTACTACGAGTGTTGCGGTAGTGTTTGTTCCGGTAATGTTGTTTATTACTGCGATATTATTGTATCTTAATAAGGGTAATAAAAAGGATTTATTGAAGATGGCAGTTTTACTGGTGCCGTGTCTGATATTTGGCTTTTTATACATTATGAATTGATAGGAGAAAAAACATGACGGATATTATTAAGTCTGTTTTAACTATATATCGTGATTATGCCGGTGCCAGTGCGTACATGATTATTGCACTGGTTGCGCTTGTGTACTTATTTGTTACGGAAAAAGATAAAACGGTCAAAATGGCACTGATATATGTGTCAATGGGATTGTTGGTTCTCTTCTTTATTCCGGTTTATGCTTACGTGGTAATAGAGTTCTTTTTGGAGTATGAAGTTTATTATCGTATGTTATGGTTTGTTCCGTATGCAGCATTGGTTGCCTATGCGGGAGTCAGATTATTAATGCGTACAATGGGATTAATAAGAAGAGTGGTGCTGGTGGTTCTTTTTGCGGCGATGCTTTTAGGAACCGGTAGCTGTGTGTTTACGGATGGAACTTATAAGCGGGCAGAGAATGCTTATCATGTGCCGCAGGTAGTTATCGATATCGTAGACATGATAAAAATTGGGGATTGTACTAATATTTGCGCTTTTCCGCCGGAGATAGTACAATATATCCGTCAGGTGGATCCGGACATTGTTATGTGTTACGGGCGTGAAATGCTGGTGCCACGATGGGGATATGTCAATCCTGTTTATGCAGAAATGGCGGCTCCGGAATATGATATATGGAAAATACAAAGTGAGGCCAGAAGGCAGCAGGTTACTTGTATTGTTCTTGATAACCGTAAGAAGGCAGAGGGAGATTTGCGTAATGAACTATATGCATATCTCGGAACGGCCGGTTGTTATGATGTGTATGTAGATGAGTCGTTTTATGATACTTATTATAAAGATTATTTATCGGAGGGGAAATGATGAAAGCATTTGATAAAGATTTAAAAATATTGGTTACAGGTGGTGCGGGATTTATAGGGTATCATCTTTCAGTGCGTTTGCTTGAGGCAGGTGCCAAAAAAGTTATCGGTTTTGATAACATGAATGATTATTATGATACGAATCTCAAAAAAGACCGTCTTCAAATTCTTAGTAAGTATGAGAATTATTCTTTTATTGAAGGGGATTTGGCAGATGCGGCAAAAATTAATGAGATATTTGCAGAATGTAAACCGGATGTAGTTATTAATCTGGGGGGACAGGCAGGTGTCCGTTACAGTATTGATAATCCGGAATCATATATACAGTCTAATATTGTAGGATTCTTTAATATTCTTGAGGCATGCCGTCATCAACCTGTAAAGCATCTTTTATATGCTTCTTCAAGCTCAGTATACGGAGGAAATGAAAAAGTTCCGTTCTCTACGGAGGATAAGGTGGACAGGCCGGTAAGCTTATATGCAGCAACCAAAAAGACGGATGAGCTTATGGCGTATGCTTATTGTAAGCTTTATAAGATTAAGGCAACAGGACTCAGATTTTTTACGGTATATGGTCCTATGGGACGACCGGATATGGCATATTTTAAGTTTGCCAAGAAGATTATGGAAGGGCAACCGATTCAGGTATATAACAATGGAGATATGATGCGTGATTTCACGTACGTGGATGATATTGTTACCGGAATATTCAATATAATAAACAACCCACCGAAGGAAGACTCCCTGGGGGCTGCCTATAAAGTTTATAATATTGGTAATAACAAACCGGAAAAATTAATGGATTTTATCACTATATTGGAAGAGTGCCTGGATAAAGAAGCAGTTAAGGAGTTTTTACCGATGCAACCGGGGGATGTATACCAGACTTATGCGGATGTAACAGACTTAATGAATGATTTTGGATTTAAGCCTGATACATCGCTCCGTGAAGGTTTATCTAAATTTGCGAAATGGTTTAAGGAATACTATCACTATAATTAATACGCATGCTAATACATGCGGTTTAATAATACGTCCGCAATATGCTCTGCAATAAGCTTTCTTCCCTGTTCATTCGGGATGTAAGAACTTATTTCAAAATCAAAGTATTGGGATGCGTTTTCTGAATTAATACCCGTATTAATATAGTTATCTATAAAAGTGACGCCGGCGGAAACGGCGGCACTTTTTATATTGCCCCAATAACCACCGAGGTTTTCGCTGGTTTGCGTTCCGGTATTTCGTACATCGCCGCCGACAAGTTCTCCGTCATCTTCCGTATAAAAAGCATACGAAGGACTGGAGATGACTACTTTAATATGCGGGAAATGCTCCCTGATAATTTCAACTCCGCTATGAATGGAGCCATATACACTTCCGACACTGGATTCATCATTAACATCGGTGGTTATGTGCCCGCTAAGATAATCATTTATGCCGTAGCTTACCAAAATAATGTCAACCGTGTTTAAATCAATTGTCTTAATAAGTTCAATGGTTTCTTCAAAATAGGAAGGAACCGCATCAAGGTTATTCAGTGCAAGCTCAAGCGTGTAATAGTCGTCTGCCTTTAAGTTGGTAAGCAACCGGTAAAAAGAGAAGCATTCCATCGGATAATCATCGTAATTTAGCACTTTGGTTTCTCCGGCGAAGGAACTTCCTTCAAAGGCACAGTTATACACTGTGGCACCGGTTTTTTCTGAAATCATTGCGGCAAGACCGGTTTCACCACGTTCTAAAGCAAAACTATCATCGCCCAGCACCAGAATGGTCATGACACCATCATCTTCCTGCTCCTTTACGTCCTGTATGCAGTAATAATCTTCGGATTCAGGTATGAGATCTGCGGGATCTATTTTTATCTGCTCTGTTTTTCTTGGCCTGAATACATCGTTTATTTTCCAGATAGTTAAAATAATTATAAATAAAATAATTCCCAGAATAATAAACACGGCAAGATTGGATTTAGACCATTCTCTTTTTTTCATATGCTGTAAATCTCCGGTTTTTATGATTTTTTGTTATCCTATTTTACAGTAAAACAGGTGTAGTGTCCATACACATGGTTTTTGAACTTGTATCTTTAGACACTATCAAGTAATATGGTAAGGTAAGAAAACATGTACAATATGGGAGGAAGAGATGAAAAAGGTTTCCCTTAAACGTATCATTGCATTGCAAATAATAGTAATCATATATACATTTTCTACCGTCTTTGCAAAGCTTGCAGCACAAGAAAAGTTTTTTTCGTTTAAATTCATCATTTTTATAATGCTTGAGCTTCTTATATTGTTTATATATGCAGTTTTGTGGCAGCAGATTATTAAGAAAACAGAATTATCCATTGCCTATATGAATAAGTCTTTGGCACTTTTCTGGTCTATGCTCTGGTCCTTTTTTATATTTGAGGAAAAAATAAGCATAAATAATATAATTGGTGTAGTCATTATTTTGCTCGGAATTGTGATAATTAATACAGAGAAAGAGGAGGAAAAGGAATATGTGGAATGATTTGTTTCCGTATGTACTGCTTGTCTTGTCTGTAACGATAGCGTCTTTTTCACAGGTGTTGCTTAAGAAAAGTGCGTTAATACAATACGATAATAAGATAAGGGAATATCTTAATATATATGTTATCGCAGGTTATGGGATGACATTTTTGTCAATGTTGTTATCTCTTTTTGCGTATCGGCTGGTGGCTTATAAAAACGGTCCGCTTATTGAGTCTGCGGGGTTTGTCATTGTAATGATATTGAGTCTTTTGTTTTTTAAAGAGAAGATAACCGTGAGAAAGTGGCTGGGAAGCTTTTTAGTTGTAATCGGAATGGTTGTTTTTTATCTGTAATAGCATAATGAAATAAAAATAAATTGAGGCTGTCACATCCCGGTGTGGCAGCCTCAAAATATCCCATTTAGCTAACATTACTTACACTTATCTGGCATTTTTCCGATACATACGGATTATCAAAGATAGTACATTGCTGGTATGTACGGAACCATTTACAATACTTAATCATGCTGTATGAAGTTGAAATATGATTAAGGGTATTCGGATTAGAACATTTGCCAAGAAGCAATTCACGTTCAATCCGGTTCATATTAACATATGATGAATAGGGGACTTCTAATTCTACCAATCTGGTGCTGCATTTTGGGCAAAAAGCTTTATGCCCGTTTAGCATATGTATGAAGTGACATCGCTTGCAGTAATGCATATACAACATACATTATCCCTTTTCATAAGTGCTTGTAAATGTTACCATGCCATTGTGTCATGATTTGGAAGATAAGTCAAGAAGTATTTCTTGTCATAAGTATGGTATCAATGGTATAATATCCGTTGTATGATGAAATGTATTAGGTTGACATAAGATTAGAACTGAATCCATTATTACAAAGAGTATTATCAATTGTAAGAATAGGAGGATTAGAATTCAGTATTATGAAGCATTTTGTGACGAATAAGAAATTACTCAAGCAGTTAGCTGAGGAAGAACTTGATGATTTATATGAAGATGATTTGTTAGATGATGAAGACATCGACGATGAAGATATTGATGATGAAGATATCGATGATGAAGATATTGACGACGAAGATATTGATGACGAAGATATCGATAATGAAGATATTGACGACGAAGATATTGACGATGAAGATATCGATGATGAAGATATTGATGGCGAAGACATCGGCGATGAAGAGTTTGAAGGTGAGGTTCTTGAACCGGAGGATGATTTGGCTACAGTAGCCGGTGCGGAAGCTGGAGAAGAAATGCTGGCTGAGGAACGAATGGTCAGGGAAGCTTTAGAGGCAGATATGGAACTTACATCCCAACCACCTGTGTATATGACCGGGGGAGGAGCTGCGCAAGAAACCGATGAAGCGGATTCTGATATTGAGGCTGAGGAATACGATGATATCGACGATGAAGATTATGATGACGATGATGACATGGATGATAATCTTTTAAGTGCCGTGGCAGCACGTAAGGCCATGAAACAGCGTAAGCGTGATGGCGGGGATGAGGACGAAGAAAAGCGGGGTTTCCATATCGGTCCTGTTGAAATAGGACTTGCTTTGGGGGCGGTACTTATAGTAGCGCTTGCTATCTTTGCATTTATAAGATTTGGTTCTCTTAATCGTGGCCCGGCAGATAAGGAAGCAGTTTCCTTGAACGGAAATGCTTTGCTGGCGGTAGAGTCTGTTGGTAAAGAAGGTATTGAAGCGGTTATGAACGCGGTCAAGGATAAGCTTCAACAACAGATTGAAGAACAGGAACGTCTTGAACAACTTGAAAAGGAAGAAGAGGAAAAAGAGAAGAACAAGCTTAGTGCGACGCTCAATTATACTTCCATAGAAAAAGATATTAAACTTAAGTTTATTAATTTAAAAACAGGAAAGTTGATTTTAAACGTACCGTTTGAAGTGGAGTTTATATCATCGTCCGGTAAGAAGACCGTTTATAAGGATGATGATATGGATGGTGTTATTTACCAGTCCGGACTGAATGCGGGAAAATATACTGTTGTAATTCAGGAAACAGACGAGTACAAGTTTAATAAAGAGTCTTATGAGGTTGTTATTAAAGACACTATTGTATACGATAAAGTCGACGTAACCGATGAGATTAAAAAAGAAGAAGATGTTAATGTATCGGAAGAAGATACGGAAGAAAAACCGGAAATAGAAGAAGTGCTTAAAGATACCGTGGAATGGGTAGAGTCTTCTAAAACGGTTATTGCCTATGCAGATGGATACAAGCAGATAGATAAGTCGCTTTTGGTGGAACCATCGGTAGTCAAGGCGATGCTTGAGGGAACCAATACCGCAATGGTGTACGCAATGACCGAGGAAATTGCAAGTTATATTAGCAATGTGACCATTACATCGCCTGTAAGCGAACCGGTTATTTTAGGAAAGGGAGAAACTGTTCAGCTGGGTTGTGATGTTGTAACGCAGGGAGATGCTGTAACAACAGTACAATGGACTACCGACAATCCTATTATATCAATAGTAGATGGTCTTGTTACGGTTGACAGTAACCTATCCATTACTTCGGATGCTACGGTTACGGTAACGGCAACCGCGGACGGATTTGCACAGGATGGTATAACGCACCCTTCATCAACGTTGACAATTACCGTAAAGGCACCGGAAGTTGCGGATGGCAATGGCGGCGAAAGTGGAAGCGGAAGCGAAAGCGGAAACGGAAGTGAAGACGGAAGCGGAAGCGAAGGCGGAAACGGAAGTGAAGGCGGAAGCGGAAATGAAGGCGGAAGCGGAGAAGGAACAGAACCGGATCCGGCAGCAGTGTATGCAAGTAAGATAACTATTGATAAAGAGTCTGGTAAGATGAAGATAGGGGATATCACACTTCAATTGCTTGCGACCATTTTTAAAACCGACGATACTACGGTTACGAGTGCCAATAAGGGATTCATTACATGGAAGAGTTCTGATGAAAAAATTGCAACCGTTACGGAAGACGGAATTGTTAAGGCATTAAAAACCGGAAAAGTAACCATTACGGCAACAAGTACGATTGCACTTAAGGATGAAACACCGGATAATACAGAGGACGACGTATATCCGTCAGTTGACTGTGAGATAACCATAGTAAACGCTTCTCTCAAGCTTGAGATTAAAGATAAAGAAACAATTTATCTTGGAAAAGATATTCATATACCTGTAAAAGTGGAAATGAATGGTGAAACTACCACAACTGATGGCAAGGATGCAACAAACGGATTGGTAACATGGGAAAGTTCTGATACAAAGATTGCAACGGTAGATGCAAAAACAGGTATGATAACACCGGTTTCCAAGGGAACCTTTACTTTGACGGCAACATCCGTTGAAAAAGATGAAAACGGGGAAGCGGTTGAAGCAAGCTGTGTTATTACAGTAGCGGAAGATCCGAAAAATGATACGAAAACATTGCTTAAAGATGTGAATGGTGAGCAGGTATTCGTATTTAAGGATGGAAAATATGTTGAAGCAGTAAGTGCCGACTATTTTACCCAGACGGCTTTCTATGTTAAGGCGGCGCCAATTTACCGTTATACCGGATGGCAGACCATAGACGGAAAAACTTACTATTTTGATAAGAATGGTAATTATGTAACAGGTACGCAGGTTATTCTGGGATCAGAATACAAATTTAACAGCGACGGTACACTTAATCTTGGAGATGCGGTTCTTGGTATCGATGTTTCCAGCTGGAACCGTGATATTGATTGGAAGAAGGTTAAGAACTCCGGAGTATCCTTTGTTATAATAAGGGTAGGTTTCAGAGGTTCATCATCAGGCTCACTGGTGGAAGATTTGTATTTTGAAAAGAATATTAAGGGTGCGACGGAAGCAGGATTGAACGTAGGTGTTTATTTCTTCTCGCAGGCGATTACGAAAGCGGAAGCCGTTGAAGAAGCATCCATGGTACTTGACAGGATTAAGAATTACAAAATAACATATCCTGTATTTATTGATACGGAGCCGAGTGGCGGACGTGCCGACAGTATGTCTAAGGCACAGAGAACGGAAGTATGCAAGGCATTCTGTGAGACAATAAAGAAAGCAGGTTATGATGCGGGTGTTTATTCATCCAAGAATTACTTTAATAACAAGCTGAATGTAAGTGAACTGAGCTCTTATAAGATCTGGGTAGCACAATATGCATCAGCGTGTGATTACAAAGGAAAATATGACATGTGGCAGTTCTCATCAACAGGAAATATTAGTGGTATTTCAGGAAATGTTGATTTGAATTACAGCTATATGGGCTACTAATAAGACAGAAAAGGAGAATTATTCATGGACAACATGAACAGAAGAACATATCTTGTAACAGGTGGTGCCGGTTTTATTGGTTCCAATTATATCCATTATATGTTCAAAAAATATGGCGACAGTATTAGAATTATTAACGTAGATGCGTTGACTTACGCAGGAAATCTTGAAAATCTTAAGGATATAGAACAGAAGGAAAACTATTCTTTTGTGCATGCTAATATCTGTGATAAAGAAGCGATAGCTAAGATTTTTGAAGAAAATGATATTGACAGGGTAGTACACTTTGCTGCGGAAAGTCATGTTGACAGAAGTATAAGAAATCCGGAGGTTTTTGTACAAACCAATGTTATTGGTACTGCGGTTATGCTTAATTGTGCAAAAAATGCATGGGAGCTTGAAGACGGAACTTTTAAGGAAGGTAAGAAATTCCTTCATGTATCTACTGATGAAGTGTACGGTTCCCTTGAAAACGAAGGAGAGTATTTCTACGAAACGACGCCGTATGATCCACATTCTCCTTATTCTGCAAGTAAAGCAGGATCAGATATGCTTGTAAAGGCATATATGGATACGTACCATTTTCCGGCAAATATTACGAATTGTTCCAATAACTATGGACCATATCAGTTCCCGGAAAAACTGATTCCGCTTATTATTAATAATGCACTTCACGGTAAAAAACTTCCGGTTTACGGTGACGGTAAAAATGTACGTGACTGGTTATACGTGGAAGATCATGCAAAGGCCATTGATATGGTTCAGGAGCAGGGAAAACTGTTTGAAACGTATAATATCGGTGGTCATAATGAAAAGCAGAACATCGAGATTATCAATATTATTATTGAAACGCTCCAGGAAATGCTTTCTGATGATGACCCAAGAAAGAGCCTTGTTTCTAAGGATCTTATAACATACGTTGAGGACCGTAAGGGACACGACAGAAGATATGCCATTGCACCGGACAAGATTAAAAGTGAAATCGGATGGGAGCCGGAAACCTATTTTAAGGAAGGCATCAAACTGACAATTAAATGGTATTTTGAACATGAAGACTGGATGAAAAATGTAACCAGTGGTGAATACCAGAAGTATTATGAGCAAATGTATAAATAAATACCAGATGGGGACGGGGACACCGTTCCCATTCGGTGTGTAAAAGTTTAATATATTAACGGGAGGATAGAGAGATGAAAGGTATTATTTTGGCCGGAGGTTCCGGAACAAGACTATATCCGCTTACAAAAGCCATATCAAAACAAATAATGCCGGTTTATGATAAGCCGATGATTTATTATCCGCTTTCTACATTAATGTTAGCGGGAATTAGAGAGATTTTAATTATTTCCACACCAAGAGACCTGCCTGTTTTTAAAGAATTATTTGGAACGGGTGAGCAGTTAGGACTTAGAATGGAATATGCCATACAGGAGTATCCGAGAGGACTTGCAGATGCATTTATTATTGGTGCTGATTTTATCGGGGATGACAGTGTGGCACTTGTTTTGGGAGATAACATTTTTTACGGACAGAGCTTCTCAAGAGTGCTTAAGGAGGTTGCTTCCCGTGAAAGCGGTGCTACGATTTTCGGTTACTATGTTAGGGATCCGAGAGAATACGGCGTAGTGGAATTTGATGAAAACGGCATGGCTATTTCTATCGAAGAAAAGCCGGAAAAACCAAAGAGTAATTATGCGGTACCGGGATTATATTTTTATGATAATGACGTTGTTGAAATTGCAAAAAATGTTAAACCGAGTGCACGTGGTGAAATAGAAATAACAAGTATTAACAACGAGTATCTTAACAGGGGAACATTACGTGTTGAGACACTTGGCAGAGGCTTTGCATGGCTTGATACGGGAAATCATGATTCGCTTTTGGAAGCGGCTGATTTCGTTGCGGCATTCCAGAAGAGACAGGGACTTTATATCTCTTGTATAGAGGAAATTGCCTATAAGAGAGGATTTATCACGAAAGAGCAGTTGATAAAGCTTGCAGAACCTTTGCTTAAAACGGATTACGGTAAATATTTGATTGAGGTTGCGAATGGACTCTAAATTGAAAAAGAGGGCAGTGGCGATATCTACGTTAGGGATACTGTTGCTCATTACCGTTGTATTGTTTATTAATTTTCCACGGAGTGAAAAGACGGGAAGAAAACCTACGGATATTAACGACGTTGCGTTAGATGAACAGGGCGATGAACAAACAGAGGTTGAGACTGACTCATTACGTGATTTTTTAGAGGATGAAGATTTCTTTGATGAAGAAACAGAAAAACCTATTTTGATAGATTCACAAAATGCTGTCAGGGTAACCATGTCCTGTAATTCCGTTTACAAAGATATAAGAATACAAATTCTCAATTCCAATAAGGAACTTGTAACCGGAGAAAAATTCGAAGTGATTGTTACATCGCCAAAAGACAAGTCGTTGAATGCGGTTTATACCGATGGAGACAATAACGGTATAGTAGTTATCAGCGATCTTACACCGGGAGATTATGAGGTGCGTCTGAATGAAAAAGAAGGATATCGGATGCCCCGGGCTCCTATTAAGATTAATGTTACGGATGTAATTGCATTTGAATATATCAGTGATATTCATCTGTTTGTACGACAGGAAAAAGATATTAACACTATGGCAGAGGACGCCGGAAACCTTTACATCGGAAAAGATGAGGATGATACGAAATCCTTGGAACTTATTAAGCTTAACGATGGTGAAATGCTTGGTATCGATATCTCTAGTTTGAATGGGGAGATTGATTTTACAAAAGTACAGGCAGCAGGGGTTCAATTTGTCCTGATACGTTGCGGTTACCGTGGAATGACAATGGGGCAGCTTATAGAGGATGCTTATTTCAGGCAAAATATTGAAGATGCACTTGCGGTCGGAATGAAGGTCGGTGTTTATGTAACCAGTCAGGCGGTAACGGAACTGGAGGCTGTGGAAGAGGCAAGCATGGCAATTAAAATGTGCCGGGAATATGCGGTTTCTTATCCGATATTTATTGAACAGCACAGTTCTTTTTCAGAAAATGGTAAGGAAAGCAGAGCTGATATTTTGGATCCGGTAACGAGAACGGCTTTGGCGGCTGCTTTTTGTGAAACCGTTGAAAATGCGGGATACAGAACCGGCATTATGGCAAGTCCTACATGGCTTGCGGATGAAGTAAAAATGAATGCGTTAAATAAGTATTATACATACCTTGCAGAGTATAGGGAAAAACCTACATATGAGGGTAGTTATGTATTCTGGAGATATACCGATGAGGCGTGGGTTAACGGTGTAAACGGAAGATGTAATGCGGTTTTGGGATATTATGAATAACAGGAGAACGTCACAAATTAGCTTTTGTGTAGTAAAAAAACGTTCCCGGAATGGAGATTGTTATGGGAAAAATTACAGTTGAAACATGTGAGATTGAAGGATTAAAAATAATTACACCACAAGTATTCGGGGATGCAAGAGGATACTTTTTGGAGTCTTATAATTATGAGGACTTTAAGGCAGCGGGAATTGATCCGGTATTTGTACAGGATAATCATTCTGCTTCTAAAAAAGGCGTTATCAGGGGACTTCATTTTCAGATCAAACATCCACAGGATAAGCTTGTAAGAGTTGTTATCGGTGAAGTATTTGATGTGGCTGTAGACATGAGGGAAGGCTCAGAAACTTACGGAAAATGGCATGGCGTCTTGCTTTCTGCCGAAAATAAAAAGCAGTTCTTTGTACCAAAGGGATTTGCACATGGTTTTGTTGTATTATCCGATTACGCAGAGTTTGAATATAAATGCAGTGATGTTTATCATCCGGAAGACCAGGGCGGAATTATGTGGAATGATCCGGATATAGGCATTGAATGGCCGATTCCAAGCGATATGGAACTTACATTTTCCGACAGGGATACAAAATGGCCGGGAATCAAACAATATAGGGAGAGTAAATAATTTAGATGCGTACTAACCTTAAGAAAAAAACAATTATTATAGCGACAGTACTAGTGTTGTTAGCAACTATGGCAACATTAATTGTGCTTCATAATAATCCGCTGGCAAATCCTAAGGAAGAGCTTGTGAAAAAGATTGTGGCCTGCGTGTTAATCTTTTTGGGAGGAACCGTATTTGTAGCTTTATACGATAAGCTCATGGTACTTCCGGTAGAATTATGGCAGAGCAGAAGACTTATATTAAAGCTTGCAAAAAATGACTTCAAGACCCGTTATGCAGGTTCATGGATGGGTATGATTTGGGCATTTGTACAGCCGGTGGTTACCATAGCATTATATTATTTTGTGTTTGAAGTGGTATTTACATCAAGAGCCCAGCTTGTTTCGGGCGGGATTGAGACACCGTATGTCTTATGGCTTACCGCAGGACTTGTTCCGTGGTTTTTCTTTTCGGAAGCACTTAATAACGGAACAACGGCGCTTCTTGAATACAACTATCTTGTTAAAAAAGTAGTATTTAAGATTAGTATTTTGCCGATTATTAAGATTATTGCGGCAAGCTTTATACATGTATTTTTTGTTGCATTTATGATGGTGATATATTTCCTGTACGGTTATCCGCTTGATTTATATCTGCTCCAGATAGTTTATTACAGCTTATGTATGTTTATATTTGTGCTGGCACTTTCCTATTCTACTTGTGCAATCGTTATCTTCTTCAGGGATTTAACACAGATCATAGCGATTTTCTTACAGGTAGGAATGTGGGCAACACCAATTCTTTGGAATATTAATACATTTTCACCAAGCATACAGATGATCTTTAAATTAAATCCGATTTATTACATTGTCAACGGATATCGAAGTGCTTTGTTTGAAAAAACATGGTTTTGGTCTGACTTCTACTCTACAATGTATTTCTGGATTTTTACGGCGGCGCTGTTTGCAGTAGGAACGTTGATATTTAAGAAATTAAAAGTGCATTTTGCGGATGTTCTGTAAGCACATGGGAAAGGAGCCGTTATGGTTCAAAAAGATAATGATATTGCAATAAGGGTTCAAAACCTTTCGAAAATATATAAATTATATGATAAGCCATCTGACCGGTTAAAGGATGCACTGGGACTTTCCCGTAAGAAGCCGAAGGAACATCATGCACTTAATGACGTCAGCCTTACGATAAAACAGGGTGAGTGTATCGGTATTATCGGAACAAACGGTTCGGGAAAATCAACTATTCTTAAGATTATTACCGGTGTTTTATCAAAAACGGCAGGAGAAGTGGAGATAAACGGACGTATTTCAGCCCTTCTTGAACTCGGTGCCGGCTTTAACATGGAGTATACCGGACTTGAAAATGTATATCTGAACGGTACGATGATTGGTTTTTCAAAAGCAGAGATAGACGAACGTCTTGATGATATTTTGGAATTTGCGGATATCGGGGAATTTATTCACCAGCCGGTTAAAACTTATTCAAGCGGTATGTTTGTGCGCCTTGCTTTTGCAGTGGCCATTAATATTGAACCGGAAATTCTTATTGTTGATGAAGCACTTTCGGTAGGTGACGTATTCTTCCAGTCGAAGTGTTATCATAAGTTTGAAGAGTTTAAACGACAGGGAAAAACCATTTTGTTTGTAAGTCATGATTTAAGTACCATCAGTAAATATTGTGACCGGGTTATCCTTTTAAACAAGGGAACGAAGCTTGGAGAAGGAACCCCTAAACAGATGATAGATGTTTATAAGCAGGTGCTTGTAGGCCAGTATCAGATGGACGAAAAGCAGGATGTTAATGCGAATACATCAGAAATTCCCGAGGAACAGCAGGAACCGCTTGAATATGGTACAAAGCAGGCGGTAATAACGGAATATTATATTGAAGATACCAAGAAAAACCGTTCCAATACGATAATTAAGGGGGACGAGTTTTCCGTTCATATGAAGGTGGAGTTTATGGAAAATCTGCCAAGTCCTATTTTTGCATTATCGATTAAAAATGCAAAGGGCATAGAGATTACAGGAACAAACACCATGATAGAAAAAGCCTTTTTGGAACCGGTAAATGCGGGAGATAAGAAAGAGATTACCTTTACCCAGAGAATGGATTTACAGGGTGGGGACTATTTGATTTCACTCGGACTTACAGGCTTTGAGGGAAATGATTTTAAAGTTTACCACAGATTATATGATATTATGAGCATATCAGTGGTATCAGATAAAAACACGGTGGGATATTTTGACATGAATTCTTCCATTACGGTAAGTGATGTAAAGAATTCGAGGGAAAACATTATTAATTACCGTAACGCGTAGCAGGAGATAAGAAATCTATGACAGAAAAAATCGGAAAAGTAACGCTCGACAAGAAGTTTTATCCGGGAAAAGATTTATATAGCGATGGCGTAATCGAGGATGAAATCCTTACAATCGTTAAAAATAATGAAGTGTCAGCATTTGACAGGATAATTGAAGAGAAGGCAAACTGGCCGGTGTTGTATCATCTGTCTGAGAAGCGTGCCAATATTATCGAATGGCTTCCGATAGATAAGTCCATGAAAGTATTGGAAGTGGGCAGCGGTATGGGCGCCATTACCGGAACGTTAGCTAAAAAAGCAGGTAGTGTTACCTGTAATGATTTATCCTTAAAAAGAAGTACGATTAATGCATACCGCAATAAAGAGGCGGATAATGTTCTGATTCATGTAGGAAATTTTAAGGATGTGGAAAAAACACTTCCGGATGATTTTGATTATATTTTCCTGATTGGCGTTTTTGAGTATGCCCAAGGCTATATGGGCTCGGATACGCCGTATGAAGATTTTTTAACTATATTAAAAGCGCATTTAAAGCCTGAGGGACGCATGGTTATAGCGATTGAAAATCTCTGGGGCTTAAAGTATTGGGCAGGATGCAGGGAAGACCACTTAGGTTCCTACTTTTCCGGCTTGGAGGGATATCCAAAAGACTGTGGTGTAAGGACTTTTACAAGACGTGGTTTAGAAGAAATATGTAAAAATACCGGTGTGACGGATTATAATTTCTATTATCCGTATCCGGATTATAAATTTATGACAACGCTATATTCTGACGACAGACTTCCAAACGTAGGGGAGTTGTCCCAGAATATGAGAAATTTTGACAGGGAACGCATGCTTTTATTTGATGAAAAGAATGTGTTTGATAACATTATCCGGGAAGGATTGTTTCCGCTTTATTCCAATTCGTACTGTCTTATTATCGGTCCGAAGGTGGAACAGGCATATGTGAAGTATTCTAATGACAGGGCAAGCCGGTATGCGATTAAGACAGAAATATGTATGGATAATGAAACCGGTGCACGCCGCGTGGTAAAAAAGGCAATGAGTCCGGATGCTGCAAAACATATGAAGGCGATAAAGGATGCTTTTGTTTCTCTTGCCGATACCTTTAAAGAGACCGGTGTTAGTGTAAACTATTGTGAGGAAAAAGAGGACGGTTTGTATTTTGAGTATCTGGAGGGCATTACCCTTGAAGAAAAACTGGATACTTTCATGGAACATAAGGATGATGAGGGCTTTGTTGCAATGTTAAAAACCTATCATCAGTTGCTTTTAAAAAATGCAGATGCGCCTATTAAAGATAAAGATTTAATATTTGCCAATATAATCGTTAATGACGGAAAGTGGAGCATTATAGATTATGAATGGAGTTCGTCTGCTGCATGTCCTTATGACGAATTGTTTACAAGGGCAATGTATTGCTATACGCTTGGTTCCCATAAGCGTAAGCTGTTTGTGGATGAAATAGCAGATAAGCTGGAAGCATTCGGATATTCGGAAAGACTTTTAACAAAGATTATGGAAGAAGAAACGGCGTTCCAGAAAAATGTAAACGGCCAGGGATTGTCCATGGTGGAAATCCGTGACAAAATAGGTATGCCGGTGGTTAATCCGATAAGATATATGGAGGAGAACCGTTTAGAGCCTTGTGTACAGGTGTATGTAGATAATGGAAATGGTTTCTCTGAAGCTAATTCTTATTTTCTTGCATTAAAAAATAAGAATGCTGTACAGGAATTAGAGATTGATTTCCCGAAAGGTGCCGTGGCATTACGTGTAGATCCTTGTATGGAGCCGGTTATGCTGTATGTGAGTAAGCTTGCGGTCAGAGCGGAGGGTAACGAAATTGAAGTGCCTCAGTTAAAGCCGAACCGAAAAGGACAGTATAAGCAGGGAAAAACGGGATATTTTTCCAATGGAACGGTTCTGAATGACGGCTTCTTTGCATTTAATACGTCAGACCCTAATTTGACGGTACAATATCAGGCAAAAGAAGAGAATACCAAACTGGTTCTCACGATGGAACTTATGAAGTTACCGAAGAGCCTATAAAAAATATAGATTAGTAAGTCAGGAACAGGTGACAAGTTGTTAAAGGGATTAAAAAGAAAAGTACAAAACAGGCTTCTGGCGCAGTCAGATGCTTTATATAAAGACAAATTGGCAAAGAAAAGGGATAGATACAATGAGCTTCTTGCTGTTATGTTTGAAGACGTACCGCCTGCGGCAACAACCACGGACGGACAGCTTGAAGCAGGTATGGAAATTCCTGTGGTATTTATCGAAGAATTTACAAAAGGCTGTGCTATCAATTTAAATGCAGACTTTGTAATTTTTACATCTAAAAACGGGGAATTAAACAAAGCGGCACCGGAGATTATGCGCGAAATATTTAGTAATCCTGAGGTGGTACTTATCTATGCGGATGAAGACTATCTTAAGGGCCCGCAGCATATGAAACCATGGCTGAAGCCGGATTATTCACCCGATACGTTGATGTCATTTTTATATATGGGAAATCCTGTGGCAGTAAAAACGGAAATGCTTAAGAATACCATGAAAGAAATGAATTTGTCCGAAGATGGTGAGATAAATTACTATGACTTTTTGCTTCGGGTGACGGAACAGATAACCGGCAGTCAAATTATACATTGTAATAAAGTACTTTTCAGTAATTATTTATCCAATGACGATATCATACGGACGACACTTTGGGGTGCGGACGAAAAATTTAATGCAATCAAAGAAAATGCTGCAACCCGCAGAGGGCTTACCGCGGCTATGTATTGTGATCAAAAAGACAGGTGGCAGGTAATTTATAAGCCGGCGGAAACGGAAAAACCAACCGTCAGCGTGATTATTCCCTCGAAGGATCAGCCGGAATTAATGCAGGAATGTATTGAGTCACTTTATGCTAAAAATCCGGGTGCATCTTTTGAAGTAATTGTAATTGATAACGGAAGCGCCGGTGCAAACCGCTTGAGGATGACGAGCCTTAAGGAAAAATTTGGTTTTGATTATTATTATGAGCCGGGTGAATTCCACTTTGCAAAAATGTGTAATTTCGGTGCACAAAAAGCAATAGGACAATATCTCCTTTTCCTAAATGACGATACAAAGATGCTTATGGATAATACCCTATTAACAATGGCAGGCCAGTGTGAAGTGAGCCATGTCGGCGCTGTGGGGGTGAAGCTTCTGTATGCAGATGGGGAAACGATACAGCATATCGGGGTTGCCAATTCCAAGATAGGTCCTATTCATAAGTTTATGGGTAAAAAAGATGATGTAACCTATTATTACGGACAGAATGCTTATCCAATGGATGTCCTGGCGGTGACTGGCGCATGTATGATGATAAAGGCGGCACTTTTTGAAAGTATAGGGGGATTTGAAGAAATCTTTGCCGTGTCGTATAATGATGTTGACCTATGCTATAAGCTTCATAAGGCAGGATATTATAATGTAGTAAGAAATGATATCAGCGTTATCCATTACGAATCTATGAGCCGTGGGGATGATGCAGCTACCAATATAAAGCAGGAACGCCTTAAAAAAGAGCGTGCTGCATTGTATGAAAAGCATCCTGATATGATGGAAGTGGATCCTTATTACAGTGTGTATATTGATGCGACACAGGATGAATTCACAATACAGATTCCGGGGTTAAATAAACAATATAACTTGTATGAACTGAAAAAGGAAACGCTTCCTGTTATCGAAAATGAAGTGTTGAAAATAGTTCCCGATTGTGTGAAAGCAGACGACAAAGCCGTACGTCTTGAAGGCTGGTGGTATGTGGCAGGATATAATAATGCAAGGTATAAAGCAAGCCTTATACTAAAAAACAAATCGCAAAACAGGACTTTTTGTATTGATTTTGAGCCGGTATTGCGGGAGGATGTGGCTTTGGCAATGCAGGGAGAAACGAATATAGAGCTTTCGGGATTTTCCGTAATGTTGTTAAACAGTGAATTGCCGGCAGGAGAATACGAAACGGGAATGCTTGTAAAAGACACCTGCTCAAGACAGAAACTTTTCAGATTTTTGGGTAAGGATTATAATATTACGATTTAAGATGGAGACCAATAATGGGACAAGACATAATTGATTACAAAGTGGCTTATGAGGCGGAGAAACGGAAAAATGCAGAACTTACAGCAAGGCTTGCAGAAGCCAATATGCAGATTGAAGATTTGGATAATAAGCTGAAACGTATTAAGAACAATCTGTTTTGGAAAATGACGAAACCGTTCCGGGTAGTAATACACGCAATGATCCGTACGAAAGACAGATTGAAACGTCTGGGTTCGCTTCGGGGACTTAAAATAAAATTGAAACAGAAAAAAGCAGAGAAAAAGGCGCGTTATCTGCATGGGAAAGCAAGTTTTCCAAATGCGGCAAGAAGACAATTGGAGGAAAATACAAAATTTTCTAAAGATATTACGGTCAGTATTCTGGTTCCGCTTTATAATACGCCCAAGAATTTCCTTATTGAGATGATTGATTCCGTAAAAGCACAGACTTACGCAGGATGGGAATTATGTCTTGCGGACGGATCGGATAGTGATCATGCTTATGTAGGTGAAATTTGCCGTGAATATATTAATAAGGATGCAAGAATCCGCTACGAAAAGCTTGAAAAAAATGAAGGTATTTCCGGTAATACCAATGCCTGCTATAAGATGGCAACCGGTAATTATATAGGTCTTTTTGATCATGATGATTTACTTCATCCGAGCGCTTTATATGAATATATGAAAGCTATTTGTGAGCAGGATGCCGATTATATCTATTGTGATGAGTTGACCTTCGAAGGTAAAGATGTGGATAACATGGTAACACTCCATTTTAAACCGGATTTTGCCGTAGATAACCTCAGGGCGAATAACTATATATGCCACTTCAGCGTCTTTTCCAGAGAATTGCTGGAAGGAACGGAATTGTTCAGGAGCCAGTTTAACGGAAGCCAGGATCATGATATGATATTACGCCTTACGTCTAACGCAAAAAATATTGTGCATGTACCGAAGATTTTATATTACTGGCGTTCCCATAAGGCAAGTGTGGCAAGCGGTATCGAGGCTAAGCCATATGCTATTCAGGCTGCTAAGGGAGCTGTATCCGCGCATCTTGAAAAGGCCGGTTTTAAAGATTTTTCAGTGGAAAGTACCCGGGCGTATGCTACTATTTTCAGGGTACGCTATGCATTAACCGGTACACCTAAAATTTCCATAATTATTCCAAATAAAGACCACGAGGAAGATTTAAGAAGATGTATAGAGTCTCTCCTCAATGTGGCTACCTATGAAAATTTTGAAATTATTGTGGTTGAAAATAATAGTACGTCACCTGAAATTAAAAATTATTACAAAGAACTTGAAAATGAAGCAAACGTAAAAGTAGTAACCTATAAGGGTGAATTTAATTATTCCGCCATTAATAATTTCGGTGTTTCATTTGCAACAGGAGAGTACATACTTCTGTTAAATAACGATACACAGGTGATTACACCAAATTTCCTGGAAGAAATGCTTATGTATGCACAGCGTGAAGATGTAGCTTGTGTAGGTGCAAAACTGTATTATGAAGATGATACCATACAGCATGCCGGTGTCATTATCGGTCTGGGTGCCCACAGAAGTGCAGGACACGGGCATTATCGTGTGAGCAAAGAAAATTTAGGTTATATGGGAAGGCTTTGTTATGCACAAAATGTTTCTGCGGTAACCGGAGCATGTCTCATGGTGCGTAAGGAAATATATGACAGACTTTCGGGACTTGATGAAGGTTTTGCGGTAGCGTTGAATGATGTTGATTTTTGCTTAAGGGCGCGTGAGCTTGGTTATCTTAATGTATTTACACCGTTTGCGGAGCTTTACCATTTTGAATCAAAGTCCAGAGGTTTGGACGAAGCACCGGCAAAGGCAGAACGTTATCAAAAAGAATGCGATGCATTCAGGGCACGCTATAAAGCATTAATTGAAAAAGGAGATCCGTATTTTAACCCAAATTTCTCTTTAGATAGCAGCAGTTTTGAGTTAAAATATTAATGAATCTTATAAATGAGGAGGTATACGAAATGAGTTATATGGAGCAGTATAATTTCTGGAGAACCAATCCGTATTTTGATGAGGCTACCAAGAAGGAGCTTGAAGAAATCAAAGACAATGAGAAAGAGATTGAAGATCGTTTCTATAAGGAGCTTGCTTTTGGTACAGGCGGACTCCGCGGAGTTATAGGAGCAGGAACCAACAGATTGAATATTTATACGGTAAGAAAAGCAACACAGGGACTTGCTAATTACATTATTATGAATAATGCACAGGATAAGGGTATTGCAATTGCGTATGACTCCCGTTTTATGTCTCCGGAGTTTGCGGATGAAGCTGCGTTATGTATGGCAGCAAACGGCATTAAGGCGTATGTGTTTGAATCACTCCGTCCTACGCCGGAATTATCTTTTGCAGTTAGAAAGCTGGGATGTACTGCAGGTATTGTTATTACGGCAAGCCATAATCCGCCGGAATACAACGGCTATAAGGTGTATTGGGAAGATGGTGCACAGGTTGCCACACCAAGAGATATGGAGGTTATTGCAGAAGTTAATAAGGTTACGGATTACAATACCGTAAAAACCATGGATAAGGATGAGGCGGTTAAAGCCGGATTATACAATGTAATCGGTAAGGAAATTGACGATGCATATATGGTTGAATTAAAGAAACAGATTATCCATCCGGAGATTATTAAAGAAGTCGCAGAGGATGTGAAAATTGTATATACACCGCTTCACGGAACAGGTAATGTGCCGGTAAGAAGAGTTCTTGAGGAATTAGGCTTTAAGAATGTGTATGTTGTGCCTGAGCAGGAAATGCCGGATCCTAAATTTTCAACCTTGGATTATCCGAATCCTGAAGACCCGAAAGCATTTAAGATGGCACTTGACCTTGCACGTAAGGTGAATGCCGATGTTGTACTTGCAACAGACCCGGATGCCGACAGACTTGGTATATATGCTTTAGATACAAAATCAGGCGAATATATTCCGTTTACGGGAAATATGTCCGGTATGCTGATTGCGGATTATATTATGAGAGAAAAAACTGCGCTTGGTACTATGCCTGAAAATCCGGCCCTTGTTAAGACGATTGTAACAACCAATATGGCAGATGTAATCGTTAAGAAGTTTGGCGTGACATTGATTGAAGTGTTAACAGGATTTAAATATATCGGAGAGCAGATTAAACTTTTTGAGCAGAATAACACGTATAACTATGTGTTCGGTTTAGAGGAAAGCTATGGTTGTCTTGCCGGAACCCATGCAAGAGATAAAGATGCCTGCGTTGCAGTAATGTGTCTTTGTGAAGTGGCTGCCTGGTGTAAGAAAAACGGCATAACCGTATGGGATCAGATGCTCCGTATGTATGAAGAGTACGGTTATTTTAAAGAAGAGCTTTATACCATTACCTTAAAAGGTATTGACGGCTCTAAGCAGATCGATGCGCTTATGGAGAAACTCCGCAGCAATCCGCCGAAAGAATTTGGTGATCTTAAGGTTGTGAAAGTACGTGACTATGAAAATGATACGGTACTGGATGTTGAAACCGGTGCCATAACATCGACAGGACTTCCAAAATCCAACGTACTCTATTTTGACCTTACGAATGATTCCTGGTGCTGTGCAAGACCTTCCGGAACAGAACCTAAGATTAAGTTTTATATGGGTGTTAAAGGAACCAGTCTTGAAGATGCCAAGAAGAAAGTAGATGAATTAACAGAGAATTTGAAGGCTAAATTGTAATGAAAAAATTAGTAGAACAACTGATAAAATTCGGTATGGTAGGAGCATTGTGCTTTGCTATTGACTATGGGCTTTATACTGCACTGTTGTTTGTGGGAGTGCACTATCTTCTTGCCGCATTAATCGGATTCCTTGTGTCCGTAGTGGTTAATTATATCCTCAGTATGAAATTTGTATTTGTACGCAGGGATGATATGGATAAGAAACGGGAATTCATGGTGTTTTTTATCTTAAGTGTCTTTGGACTTATATTAAATGA
Source organism: Lachnospiraceae bacterium (assembly GCA_045576455.1). Classification (GTDB taxonomy): domain Bacteria; phylum Bacillota; class Clostridia; order Lachnospirales; family Lachnospiraceae; genus RGIG4034. The sequence goes on from JAZNGM010000001.1 coordinate 303,281, forward strand.
GATACTGATATTCGCCTGCTATGACGGACTTTATGTCAATGTCAAAGCAATGCAGAATATGATGACAGACAAAACGGCACAGCTTATCGGTAAGCTTATAGCAACCTTTATTGTCATGGTGTTTAATTTTATAACCCGTAAGATCTTTTTGGAAAAGAAGGAAACGGCACAGAATGAAGCGAATTAATTTAAATAATATGCGGAAAACCTTCAGATATATGAAGAAAAATGGTATAAAATCCGCTGTTTATGCTGTGCGGGAACGCCTGGATAAAGGGAACTTTTCTGATTATACTTATGTTCCGCTGACGGAGGATATATTAAAAAGTCAACAGGGAAAAAGTTTTAATCAGTATATAAAGTTTAGTATTCTGGTTCCCTGTTATGAGACAGAACAGAAGTATCTTAAAGTGCTGATTGACTCGGTCCTTGCACAGACCTATGGTGAATGGGAATTGATTCTTGCGGATGCGAGCAGCACGGACAAGGTAAAAGATACCGTGTCAGAATATACGGATGAAAGAATCCGTTATGTTAAACTTGCAGAAAACCGCGGGATTTCAGAGAATACCAATGAAGGCTTAAAGGCAGCTCAGGGAGATTATGTTGTACTGCTTGATCATGATGATATTTTAACGGAAGATGCTTTGTATCAGATGATGGAAGCAATTGACAAAAGCAAGGTACTTCCTGCGTTCCTTTATTCGGATGAGGATAAAACAGATTCTTCGCAGGAGAATTTCTTTGAACCGCATATAAAGCCGGATTTTAACTATGATTTATTATTGACAAATAACTATATTTGCCATTTACTGGTTATCCGTACCGGTATATTAAAAAGACTTAAATTCAGAAAAGAATATGACGGTGCACAGGATTATGATCTTGTGCTCCGTTTGGTTGCGTATATACAGGATAAAATGGAGAAGAAGGTAAATGAGCTTGAAGAATTGATATGTCATGTACCAAAGGTATTATATCATTGGAGATGTCATGAACTTTCTACGGCAGCCAACCCTGCCAGTAAACAATATGCCTATGAAGCGGGATTACGTGCGCTTAAGGATTATGTTGTGAGCCGTGGATATACGGCAGATGTAGTACATGCAAAACACCTGGGATATTATGAACTGATAGAAGAGATACCGGATATCTTATTTAACAGAACCGAAATTGGTGCGGTAGGTGGTGTAGTCTACCATCGTGGCAGAATCAGTGCCGGTCCCATGGATGCGCAAGGTTTACTATTGTGGCCCGGGGCAAAGAAGCATTACAGCGGCTATATGAACCGTATTGCTTCGCGTCAGAATATGAAAGCACTCCATACCGATAAGCTTTATTTGAAAAAGGATATTATTTTCAAATTTATAGAAGAAAAAGTGGCAGGATGCCCGAAATTTGACATAGTTGAAACAAAATGGGATGGCATTGTAAGTATACAGCCCAAAGACGGTAAAAGAGCAGTTGAATTGAGCCTTATCTTATCCGATTATCTTACCGGAAACGGATATTTGTTATTATATCTTCCAACACTATAAGGAGAGGATTCGTATGTATCAGGTTTCTGTAGTGATACCTAATTATAATGGAAAAGCACTTTTATATGATTGCCTTAAAACGCTTCCACAGAGTGAGTGTTTTGAAATTATTGTAGTGGACAATGGTTCCGATGATGGCAGCATTGATATGCTTAATGCGGAATTTCCCTATGTTGTGAAGATTTGTAATGCAGATAATTTGGGTTTTTCAGCAGCAGTTAATATGGGAATAAAAGCAGCCCGTGCACCTTATGTAGTGTTACTTAATAACGATACCAAGGTTGAAGAAGGTTTTCTGGAAGCTTTGCAGGAAGTACTTGATAAAGATCCGCGTATTTTTTCAGCATCTTCCTGTATGGTAAGTATGAAAGAACCGGATATTATTGATGATACGGGAGATTATTATAATGCACTTGGCTGGGCATTTACTTTAGGAAAAGGAAAAAACGTTAAAAAATACCAAAAAGCACGTAAGGTGTTTTCGGCCTGTGGCGGTGCTTCCATTTACCGCAAAGAAGTGTTTGAACAGATAGGCTATTTTGATGAAAATCATTTTGCGTACCTTGAAGATGTAGATGTTGGATTCAGGTCACAAATTTACGGCTATAAAAACGTATATATAAACAGAGCGGTATGTCACCATGTCGGAAGTGCATACAGCGGTTCAAGATATAATCCGTTTAAAATACAACTTTCCGCGCAAAACAGCATCTATATAGTATATAAAAATATGCCGTTATTAATGTTTATTATCAACTTGCCGTTTTTATTGTTAGGCTTTTTGGTTAAAATATTATTCTTTACTTTAAAAGGCCAGATAAAACCTTATTTTGCAGGACTTGGAAAGGGATTTAAACTATGCTTTTCCAAGAAAGGACGTGCTAAAAAAGTACGGTTTTCTTTTAAACATTTAGGCAATTATTGTAAAATTCAGGGGAATTTGTGGTTAAACCTTTTTAGGCGGTTCATCAATTCGTAGGTTGAGTTTTTACGTTTATTATTGTAAGATACTCGTAAGTATGAGAAGCAGGTGATTGAATTTGATTAAAGATAATCAGAAGTATTTTAACAGACTTCAGGTCTTGTTGGATGCAATAGTTATTTGTGCAAGTTATGCGTTGGCATTCTATGTTAAATTCATAAGCGGATTAGTTGAAAGCTATCTGGTGTTATCGACAGCAGAATATTTTGAACTGCTTCTTTTTGTAGTACCCGGATATCTTTTATTATACTATACTTTTCATTTATATTCCCCTAAGCGGGTATCGGCACCCGGCGAGGAGACCCTTGGTGTAATTGGTGCCAATATAGTGGGAATTGCATTGTTAATTGTATGTATATATGCGTTTAAGCTGATACACTATTCCCGTAGCATGATACTTATGTTTTTTGTGATTAATGTAGTTCTTGAAGCCTTTGTAAGACGTCTTGTACGTTATTTCCTGCGTCTTGCCCGTAAAAAAGGTTACAACAAAAAGTTTGTGCTTTTGGTAGGTTATTCCAAAGCCGCAGAAGAATATATTGACAGAATTAATGAAAATCCGCAGTGGGGATATGTGGTAAGAGGAATTCTGGACGATAAGATACCAAGTGGTACTATTTACAAGGGTGTTAAAGTAATGGGAAGAATTGATAATCTCCTTGTTATTTTGCCGGAAAATAAGCTTGACGAAATAGCGATTACGCTTGCGTTGGAAGATTATGGAAGATTGGAAGATATTGTTGGCTTATGTGAAAAATCAGGTGTACATACTAAATTTATACCCGATTATAACAGAGTTATTCCGAGTAAACCTTATACGGAAGATTTACATGGACTTCCGGTAATCAATATACGGCATGTGCCGCTTACCAATACGGTAAACTGGGTGATGAAGAGAATTGTAGATATAGTGGGTTCTCTTTTGGCAATTATTATTTTTTCACCGGTAATGCTTATATGTGCCGTGTTAGTAAAGTGCTCCGGAAAAGGACCTGTTATTTTTAAACAGGAAAGAGTGGGGCTTCATAACCGTACATTTTGTATGTACAAATTCAGGTCTATGCGGTTGCAGGCACCTGATGAGACGAGAGACTGGACTACCAAGGATGATCCGAGAGTTACGGGAATCGGTAAGTTTATGAGAAAAACGAGCATAGATGAGCTTCCGCAGTTGTTTAATATTTTGAAGGGGGATATGAGTCTTGTGGGACCACGTCCGGAACAACCCTCTTATGTTGAACAGTTTAAAGAGAGTATTCCGCGTTATATGATTAAGCATCAGGTAAGACCGGGTATGACCGGCTGGGCACAGATTGAAGGATATCGTGGGGATTCTTCCATTAAGAAGCGCATTGAATGCGATTTATATTATATAGAGAACTGGACAATGGGATTTGATATCAAGATTTTGTTCTTGACGATTTTTAAAGGCTTCATTAACAAGAATGCCTACTAAGGGAGATTGCAGCATGAGTACACAAAAAAATAGAACTGAGTCATCTTCAAAAAAGATGATGACACCGCGTGAAAAAGCAAAAAGACGCAGAAGGAATACCATTCTGATTATTATTGAAGTGGTTGTACTGTTGGCGGTATTGGCAGCGTGTATATGGATATTTAAATTGCTTGACCCGCCGGGAGATGACCAGAGCGGAATGGTAACTGAAAAGGTACAGGATAGTAACGGTATCCCACAGGGCGCCAATGAAGAAGTTATAGAGAAAATGGAAAACGAAGAGCATAATCCTATGAAGGATTACACACTGATAGCACTTTTTGGTGTGGATTCCCGTGCGGCAAATCTTAACAAAGAAAATAGCCGTTCCGATACTATTATGCTTGCGGCTATCCATAAACAAACAAGTGAGGTAAAGCTTGTATCCGTATATCGTGATACCTACCTCAACACAGGTGATGATTATTATGCAAAGTGTAATACCGCGTATGCCCTGGGCGGATATACGCAGGCTGTTGCCATGCTGAATGCAAATCTGGATTTATATATTGAAGATTACATTACCATTGGTTTTAACGGTTTGATAGAAACTATTGATGCACTTGGCGGTGTATATGTTGATGTGGATTCGGCAGAGATTAAGCATCTTAACAATTACCAGATAACGATGGCAGCAGACCTTAACAGGACTTATACGGAAGTGACTGAAACAGGATACCAGTTGTTGAATGGTATTCAGGCTACTGCATACTGCCGTATACGATATACAAAAGGTGATGACTACAAACGTGCGGAACGTCAGCGTGAAGTTGTAATGGCCATCCTTGAGCAGGCTAAAAAAGCATCTTTATCAGAGCTTACAGAGGCCGTTAACGGAATTATTAAGCAGGTATCCACTTCTCTTACCTTGGATGAAATCTTAAACGTTGTGGCAGCGGTCAAGGACTTTAATATATCTGAGCAGGATGGTTTCCCTAACAGCAAGATGCGTACTTCAGGTACCATTACCGGTAAAGGAAGCTGTGTTGTTCCGGTTTCACTTGCCAAGAATGTAAAATGGTTGCATGAGTTCTTGTTTGATGATACGGATTATCAGGTTTCATCAACGGTACAGTCATACAGTGATACTATTTACGGACAGGTTTATCCGTATCTTGGAGAACTTGTTAATGAAAAGGAATAGTTCTTAAAAAGAAGGGAGCTAAAAAGCTCCCTTTTCCATAATAAAGGAGCGTATATGCAGAAAGTTGATGTGGTGATTCCGATGTATCATTCCAATGACCGGATGATACATATGCTGGAATTGTTAATAAGCCAATCCTTATGTCCTAATAAAGTAATACTGATGAATACGGATGAAAGTTTCTATAAGGCCGATGTCGGTTTTCAGAAGGTTGTCGAAAAGTATAATAGCGACGGCAAGATGAAAATCGAGGTGCACCATGTTTCGCCGGAAGAATTTGACCATGGACGTACGCGTGATGAAGGAATTTTACACTCCGATGCAGAATATGTTTTGCTGATGACAGATGATGCGGTTCCTTATGATAATAAACTCATTGGGCATATGCTGCGGGGATTTGATGATAATACAACAGGAGCGGTATATGCAAGGCAGCTTGCCCACAAAAACAGCGGTATACTTGAAAAATTGACAAGAGAGTTTAACTATCCTGATAAATCTTGTAAAAAGACGAAGGAGGATGTTAAAACACTTGGTATAAAAGCATATTTTTGTTCCAATGTATGTGCTATGTACAGAAAAGATTTGTATATGGAATTGGGCGGCTTTGTTAAAAAAACGATTTTTAATGAGGATATGATTTATGCAGCAAAACTCATTCAAAACGGATATGCGGTTTATTATGAAAAAGATGCAGCCGTATATCACAGCCACAAATATTCGCTTATGAAGCAGCTTAGAAGAAACTTTGATTTAGGGGTATCGCAAGCCGATCATCCGGAAGTTTTTGATAATGTACCTTCTGAAGGTGAGGGTAAAAAACTGGTGGGTTTTGTTTCCAAAAGAATAAAAGGAAAAATTTTCCATCTGTTTTATTTTTATATGCAATGTGCCTTTAAGTTGGTTGGCTATAAGCTTGGTAAGAAATATAAGAAGCTTCCGAAAGCTATTGTAAGGAAGCTTACCATGAACAAAAATTATTGGCGTTAATTCTTAATTAGTTTAACAGTTTTGGCATAGTTTAATCACACAAAAAACACAATTGATAATTATACTAGCCATATGATGAAAGACTGTACAACGAAAAGAGGTATTTTTATGAACGAACAGAATAACCAATACGAACAATATAATACTTATGGGCAGTATACGCAGATGCCGTTTGATGAAAAAATACGTAAAAAGAATGATAAGCTGGCTAAAAAGCTTGCGAAAAAACAGGCCAAAAGAGAGGCTAAAAAAGCAGGAACGTATCGTATGGGTATTCCTAAAAGAATAGGCGTTGTTATTTTGACGGCGGTATTATTCGGTACGTGTGCAGGCGGCACTTTTTTGGGCGTAAAATATATTGGGGAACGTTTCTTTGATGAAGATTCCAAGAAGGATGACAAGGGACTTGCAAATGTTGAAGCCGGAAAGTTGGAGAACGGCGGAAAAGACAATAACGGCAAGGAAAATGCAGGACAATTAAATGAGGTAAGGCCTCCGGTATCTTCTACGGTGGATGGTTTTAGCGCAAATGTGCCTCAAAATCCGCTGGTTGCTTATGATGTCTCCGATGTGGCAGAAATGTGTATGCCTTCTGTTATTTCAATTGTCAATGATTTTACGGAAACGTATACCATCTACGGTCAGCGTTATGAACAGCCGGGTCAGTCGAGCGGTTCGGGTATTATTATAGGACAGAGTGAAACGGAACTTCTTCTTGTGACTAATTATCACGTAGTAGCGGGTGCAGATAAACTAACTATTACTTTTATTGATAAAACAACGGCAGAAGCAAGTATCAAGGGATATGAAGAGGAGATGGACATTGCGGTTATTGCCATTCAGCTTTCTGATTTGACCGATGAGACGCTTGGAAATATTGCAATTGCCGTATTAGGTGATTCGGATACACTTAAAGTAGGAGAAGCTGCTATTGCCATTGGTAATGCACTTGGATACGGTCAGTCTGTAACGTTAGGTGTTATCAGTGCACTTAACAGGGAACTTGAGATAGAGGGAACTTATCATACACTTTTACAGACAGATGCAGCCATTAATCCTGGTAATTCAGGAGGCGCACTTCTTAATACACGCGGAGAAGTTATCGGTATTAATTCCAATAAAATCGGTGGCTCAGTAGTAGAAGGTATGGGCTATGCCATTCCGATTTCATTGGTAAAGGATTTAATCGAAGAATTGTCTTTAAAGGAAACTTTAATCAAGGTTGAGGATGGACAGGAAGGATATCTAGGCATATACGGAATGGACGTTTCAGAGGATGTTGCGGCCATGTATGATATACCGAAAGGAGTATATATTTCCCAGCCTATCGAGGGTGGTGCAGCAGATGCGGCAGGACTGTTGAGAGGCGACATTATTACCGCTCTTGAGGGAAATAAAGTACGTGGTATGACCGACCTTACCAATCTTTTACAGTATTATGCGGTAGGAACAGAAGTTGAGGTTACGATTCAACGTAAAGAAAACGGATATTATGTTGAAAAGTCTGTTAAGTTAATATTAGGCAGTAAAATGGAGTAAATAATTTAGAAAAAGTTAACTTGTACTCGTTGTTTATATGCCGTATACTGATATCATATATTGAAAGGAAGGCTATATAAGCAAGGAAATAAGTATGAATCAGAATTTTGATGAAATAGATTTAGAAGAAGAAAAAGAAAATCTTGATAAAATGATGCAGGAGAAGACTAAAAAGGAGTCTGATGCCGCGGATAAGAAAGAGGACGACAAAGATAAACAGTACGAGGATGTATGCTTTATCTGCAGACGTCCTGAGAGTAAAGCAGGAAAGATGTTCCATCTCCCAAATAATATTTGCGTGTGTAATGATTGTATGCACAAGACAATGGATACGGTTACACAGTATGACTATCAGGGAATGTTAAATTCGCCGAATATCAGTTTTATGAATATTGCTGATTTGCAGGGGGACGGAGCAATTCCTAATAAGCAGAAGCTTAAGAAAAAGAGTAAGGATAAGGAAAGTGCGCCGGTATTGGATATTAAGAAAATTCCGGCACCCCATAAGATTAAAGCAAGCCTTGATGAATATGTTGTAGGTCAGGAACATGCTAAAAAGGTAATATCCGTAGCCGTTTATAATCATTATAAGCGTGTGGCAACGGGCACAATGGATGAAATAGAAATTGAAAAATCCAACATGCTGATGATCGGACCGACAGGTTCCGGTAAGACATATCTTGTTAAGACATTGGCAAAGCTTCTGGATGTTCCGCTTGCTATTACAGATGCAACATCGCTAACGGAAGCTGGCTATATCGGCGATGATATTGAAAGTGTCGTAAGTAAATTGTTGGCAGCAGCTGACAATGATGTTGAAAAAGCAGAACAGGGTATTATTTTTATCGATGAAATTGATAAAATTGCAAAGAAGAAAAATACAAACAGCCGTGACGTAAGCGGAGAGTCCGTTCAGCAGGGAATGCTTAAACTTTTAGAAGGCGCTGAGGTAGAGGTTCCGGTTGGGGCTAACAGCAAGAATGCCATGGTTCCGCTTGCAACGGTTAATACTAAAAATATTCTATTTATCTGTGGAGGTGCTTTCCCGGATTTAGAGGAGATTATTAAGCAACGTCTTAATAAGCAGTCTGCTATCGGTTATAATGCAAGTCTTAAGGATAAGTATGATAAAGATAAGAATATTCTTTCTAAGGTAACGGTAGAAGATATTAAGAAGTTTGGTATGATACCGGAATTTGTGGGCCGTCTTCCGATTATTTATACATTGGAAAGTCTTGATCTTGAAATGATGAAGAAGATTATGACGGAGCCGAAAAATGCCATATTAAAACAATACGAGAAACTGTTGGCATTAGATGAAGTTAAACTTGTTTTTGATGATGGTGCTGTAGAAGCTATTGCTAAAAAGGCTATAGAAAATGAAACAGGTGCCCGTGCATTAAGAGCTATTATTGAAGAATATATGCTGGATATCATGTACGAAATACCTAAAGATGACAATATCGGTACAGTAACGATTACTAAGGATTACATTGAAGGGACAGGGGGACCACAGATTGAAATCCGTGGTATACAGCATGACGCCCTTCCAATGAATGAATAAATATTTTGAAGTACATGAGGGAGGATTTACTAATGAAATGTTTATTATGTGGAAGTGAGAATAATGACGGAATGAAGTTTTGTACCCAGTGTGGTGCGATGCTGACACAACCTGAAGAGGTTAAACAGGAAAAAGAAGAAACAGTGGAAACGGTAGAAGTTGCAGAATCTGCAGAATCTGTAGTTGAAGTACCAACGGAAGCTGTTGCAGCGGCTGTGGAGACACCGGTTATGGAAACTCCGGTAGCGGACGTGGTAGTGCCGGAAGCAACTGTTGTTGAAGAAGTAATGACACCGGAAACACCTGTTGTTGAAGAAGTAACGGCACCGGAAGTACCTGTTGTTGAAGCGGTAGCAGCTCCGGTACCACCTATGCCGCCGGTAACACCTATGTCGCAGGTGCCACCTATGATGCCGCCGATGCCAAAGCCGGTGACAATTACGGATAAGGAACTTATGCCGGTTAGGGAAAACGCGTGGACAGGAATTTTAAAAGGTGTGGCGCTGTTTTTCTACATATTAGAGCTGGTAGCAGTGGTGATTATTACGGTACTGCGTGTTATGGGTACAGATGTAATACCTATTCCCCGTATGCCAATGGTGGCATTGATAATATTTGCAGTAGGCGCTGTCCTTGTATTAACCTTGGTGTTTGTTATAACAATGTGCTTACTTAATGTGGCAAGTGATATTACCAAATCAAGAAAACATATGCGGAATATTGAATATATTTTGAGAAAGAAATAAGATGCTTTTGAAAGGCGACATTAATGGATAGCATTAGTGCCCGCCTTTCTTTTTTTGAATATGATATAAAAAAAGAATAAGGACATAGCGTTATGACATGTCGTGAAAAGGTTATTTCTGAAGACTATGCAGATATTTTATTAGACTATGTTCTGCCACCGGATTTACTTGCCCTAACCCGTGTGGATTACTGTTATACCCGCGTAGAAGGGGATTTAGGAGTAGCATATATCAGGATTTCAGATGTGGATGATTTATCTATACAACCGCTTACTTACAGGGAAATACCTGCCGTATTTGGTCTAATGGCAAATGGTGATATGCCGGGTGGTTTTGACCCGTCTACCCTTATTAATTCCGGTATTCTGCCGGTGCAGGGCGAACCGCTTCAGCTAACGGGAAAAGATGTGACGATAGCTTTTATAGATACCGGTATTGATTACCGGTCGCCGTATTTTCAAAACGCTGATGGTACTACAAGAATAACGGCAATATGGGATCAGACGATACACACAGGAGAGCCACCGGAAGGTTTTTTGTACGGAACGGAATATAGAAAGGACTTAATTAATGTAGCCTTGGGTTCTTCAGATCCTTACAGCATCGTTCCGAGTAGGGATGAAAACGGACACGGAAGCAGCGTGGCAAGCGCTGCGGCAGGGAGCCGGCTTGATGATGGTGTTACCTTTAATAGTGCGGCACCGGATAGTAATATACTTGTTGTGAAACTACGGGAAGCAAAACAATATTTGAAAGATTACTATCTGATTCCGGAAGGCGAAATTTGTTACAGTGAATCGGATATTATTTTGGCATTAAAGTATGTAATGTCTTTCTGGACGCCTTTTACCAGGCCATTGGTTATTTGTTTTGCATTAGGAAGTAATATGGGAGATCATGCAGGGAATTCTGTCTTATCTGATTACATGAATTTCCTTGCGGGCAGAAAAAGTGTGGCTTTGATCGTGTGTGGCGGAAATGAAGGAAATGGTGCAAGGCATTATCAAAATACATTGCCTTCCGTAAGCGGGGAGGCGCAAGACGACGTGGAAATACGGGTTGCAGAAGGGGAAACCGGATTTGTAATGGAATTATGGGGAAATTCTCCGGCGCTATTTACCATACGGATTAGAACTCCCGGTGGGGAAAGTGTAGCACAAGAGACTTTTAGGACGGAGCAAACGTTATCGTACCGCTTTATTTATGAAAGAACCGTCATTACATTGGATTATATTTTTGTTGAGCAGGGTTCGGGAGAACAGCTTATTTTTTTCCGGTTTGAAAATCCTACGCCGGGGATATGGACAATAACCGTTACGAATGAAACCGGTAACATACAGGCTCCTTTTTTTATGTATTTACCTATTGAACAACATCTTAAAACCGATACGGTTTTTTTAAGACCGAACCCGTACACTACATTGACGGAACCGGGGTATGCGGACCGGGTTATAACCGTATCAAGTTATGATGACAGAAACGGCAGTTTTTCCGTAAATTCGGGGAGAGGCTATTCAAGGCTTTCCGATATAAAACCGGATTTTGCTGCACCGGGAATCATGGTACCGACGCTTAAAGGGAAGCAAAGCGGTTCGGGATTTGCGGCTGCTCTTACGGCAGGTGCGGTTGCGGATTTTATGCAGTGGGCAGTAATAAGAGGAAATGCCATACAAGTGGATAGTAATGATATAAAAAGCTATTTTATACGTGGAGCTACGCGGGATGCAGATAATGTATATCCAAATAGGGAGTTTGGTTTTGGTACATTAAACTTACAGGGGATTTTTGACGTGCTTGCCCGCTAGATGCAAAAGGAGTATAATTAAAGGTAACAATATGATTTGTTACCTTTTTACTACATAACGGAGAACGTACAACGGATAAAGGGTGATTAACATGAAGAGAAAGATAAAAACAATACGTTTTTACGGATTAGAAAAAGATGAATTTATGTATGTCATGCCGGAAATCAAGGCTTTTGTTTTCCGGTCAATACAGAAGTGCAGTTTATTGGTAGTCGCTATTACCGTGATGATTATGGTGGCGTCGTTTATTATTAAATTGCCGTTAAATTCTTTCCCCTGTTATATAGCCTTGGCTATATATAATGTAGTACTTTATTTTTTGTCTGACAGAAAAGGTATGCGAAGGCATGCCATGGTATTCCAGTATGCATTTTCTTTTGCCCTATTTATCTACGGCATTATATTGGATGTTTTTTACCGCGATGCCATGTTTGGCGGTGTTTCGCTTATATTAGCCATTACGCTTTTGGGAATCGTAGTAATGGACCGTCCAATCAGGGTGTTTATCTGTATGGGATTTGCTTATATCGTGTTTTACCTGTTACGCTATGCGGTACATGATTATGCAGTAACCATCGGGGATGCTATCACTAGCTTTACCATGGTAGTAGTAGGCGGGTTGATTCATCTTGCAACGGTTTCTGCCAGATTACAGTCAATGTTATCGAAAAAGATGCTTAGGGCTGAAAAACAGCAGGCATTGAATCTTATCAGTAATATACCGGGCGGTATTAGTGTATTAAGATATGACGGCAGGTTTTTTGAAGTAGTAACGCAGACAAAGCGTGTAAATGAGCTTCATGGTATCAATGCTGATGATAAGGTAAATATTTTTGAGTGCAGTGATGTTGATTATATTGTGACGGAAGATATACAACCGTTAAGAAAAGCAGCCTGGGAAGCATTAAAGACAACACATTATCTGGATCATGCTTACAGGGTAAGGCGTAGTACAGGAATTGCCTGGATTAAGGTGCGTGCATATATAGAAAGAGAAACCGGCGGCAGTAGTGAACTATGCTATGTGAATTACACGGATATTACTGCTGACGTAGAAATCCAGCAGGCAAGAGAAGCCAATGCGGCTAAAACTGATTTTCTTGCCCGTATGAGTCATGATATAAGAACACCTATGAATGCTATTATGGGAATTGCGGGGTTGGCACTTGACGAAGAAAGGAATGAAGAAAAACTTCGGGAAGATATGGAAAAAATCCATGCCTCAAGTCAGTTTTTGTTAGGTTTGGTAAATGATATTCTTGATATGTCAAGAATTGAAAGTAATAAGCTGGAATTACACCCGGAAGGATATGATTACGAAGAATTTATCAGTGTACTCCGTACCATGTTTGAACCGTTGTGCAGTAGAAAGAATATTACGCTATCTATTAAGGCGGGACAGATAAAAGATAAGATATTGGTTGATAAAGTGCGTTTTAACCAGATATTCTTTAATGTACTTTCCAATGCCGTTAAGTTTACCAAGAAGGGCGGTAAAATTGAATTTATTCTTTCAGATCTTATAGAAACGAATGAGGGGGCAATTGGAAAATTTCTTGTCCGTGATAACGGAATCGGCATGAATGACCGGTTTAAGAGTAAGATTTTCCAACCGTTTTCACAGGAGCATACTGATTTGATAAACCAGACCCAGGGAACGGGTCTTGGACTTGCCATTGTTAAGAATATTGTAACGCTTATGAAGGGTAACATTACGGTTGAGAGTGAGGAAGGCAAGGGTACCAGTGTATTTATTGAACTTCCGTTGCAATTTGTTACGGCAGAACAGGAAGAAACCAAGGCGGTTTCTTCAGGGGATATATCAGGTAATTTTAATAATATGCATGTGCTGTTGGTGGAAGATAACCTGATTAACCGTGAAATAGCCGTGAGAATTCTTGAACGTAAAAATATAGCGGTTACTACTGCAGAAAACGGACAGGAAGCAGTAGATACCTTTATTAATGCAAAAGATGGTGATTTTTCGGCAATTATCATGGATATCCGAATGCCGGTTATGGATGGTATTACGGCAACCCGTAAGATAAGAGGAATGAAGAGAGAGTATGCAAAAAGTATTCCGATCATTGCCATGACGGCAAATGCATTTGATGATGATAGGCGGGAGTGCCTTGATGCCGGGATGAATGCGCATATTTCTAAACCGGTTAATCCGGTTGAAGTATATGAAATATTGAACCGAATAATAACAGGGGATAATTATAGATAATGGCGGAATATAAGATATTAATTGTGGAAGATGACTTGACTATTGCAGGTGTCATAGCCAGACATTTTGAAAAGTGGAATTATCAGGTGGAATGTATAGAGGATTTTAAAAATGTCACACAAAAAGTGGCAGAATATGAACCGCACCTTATTTTACTTGATATTTCATTACCGTTTTATAACGGGTTTTACTGGTGTGGAGAAATCAGAAAAATATCGTCCGTACCGATAGTCTTTTTATCTTCTTCTGATGATAACATGAATATTATTATGGCTATGGATATGGGAGCAGATGATTTTATCTCAAAACCATTTGAGTTATCTGTTCTTACCGCTAAAGTTGGCGCACTTATGCGTAGGACATATTCCTTTAAGACGAATACTAACCTGATGGAACACAAGGGAGTAATCCTCAATATATCCGAGGGCAAAATATTCTGTGGCGAAAAAACGGAAACGCTTACTAAAAATGAGTTCTTTATTATGCAGCTTTTGATGGAAAATGCAGGAAAGGTAGTCTCCAGGGATAGTATCATGTTACGTCTGTGGGAAGGCGATGATTTTGTGGATGATAATACCCTTACTGTTAATATGACACGGATCCGTAAAAAACTTGCAGAGATTGGAGCAGAAGATTACATTGTTACGAAAAAAGGAATAGGCTACATGGTGTAGCAGGGTGAGAATAAGGTTACGGAAAAACAATGAAAAAAAGTATTTTTGGATTAATCAAAGCGTATATATGGGAGAAAAAAATGGCTGTAATTGCTTTTTTGGGAATTATGGCTATTTATTATGTTGTTTTTTCACTATATCATTTACCGGCATATTATTATCTGTATCCGTCCATGCTTAGCTTTTTGTTGCTTAGCCTGATAGGATTCATATCTTTTTACCATTATCAGAAAGCCCATAAGGTAAGAACGGAGGCGTTGGAAAGTATCGATATTACCTTAGACAGATTAAAGAATACAGACAATCTTACTGGGCAGGACTACTTTAATCTGCTTGAAAAGCTGGATGCAATCCGAAAAGAAGAAACCATGCGCTGTGAAAATAAAGTAAATGAACTTCAAGAGTACATTACTTTATGGACACATCAGATGAAAACGCCGATTACGGCAATGAACCTGGTTGTGCAGGAAGAAACGGAGAGCAACTCAAGGGAACTGAGCATACAATTATTTGAAATGAACCGTTACGTGGATACCCTGTTACAGTATATGCGCCTTGATAATATGAATAAGGATCTAATTTTTCAGGAATATCTTGTCCGCGATATGGTTAAAGAGGCTGTCCGTTATTATTCCATGACTTTTATCCATAAGCATCTTTCCGTAGAGATGAGAGATCTTGATGTAAAAGTGGTTACGGATGAAAAGTGGCTTGTTTTTTGTTTGAAACAGATTCTTTCCAATGCACTGAAATATACCAAGCAAGGGAAAATAGAAATATATATGGAAGAAAAAGTATTGGTTATTCAGGACACGGGCATCGGAATAAATGCGGAGGACTTGCCGAGAATTTTTGAGATGGGATTTACCGGCTATAACGGGCATAAAGACAAACGTGCCACGGGAATCGGTCTTAGCTTGACCAAAAAGATATTGGATAAGTTGGGACACGGTATTAGTATTACATCCAAACCGGGTGAAGGAACAAAAGTATCTATAGATTTATCAAACCTTACAAATATGTAAGGTTTTTACTTTATACTGTAAGGTAAAGTTAAGGCAGGGGAATTAATAAATGATTAGAATGATACTGTAATAAATGATATGTAAGTCGCGTAGCGATAAAGGAGAGGAAAAGAAAAATGAGTTTATTAGCAGTAAATAATCTTCGGAAAGTTTATACAACAAGATTCGGAGGTAATAAAGTAGAAGCTTTACGTAATGTAAATTTCACGGTGGAAGAGGGAGAGTATGTAGCAATTATGGGAGAATCCGGTTCAGGGAAAACGACATTGCTTAACATACTGGCATCACTTGATAAGCCGACAGCAGGAGAAGTACTGTTGCAGGATGAAAAAGTTACTTCCATTAAGGAAGCAGAACTTGCGAAATTCAGAAGAGAACATCTGGGATTTGTGTTCCAGGATTTTAATCTATTAGATAATTTTACGGTGGAAGACAATATTATGCTTCCGCTGGTACTTGCCGGTAAAAAGTACAAAGAGATGTACAACCGTATGATTACTATAACCGATATGCTTGGTATCGGCGATTTATTAAAGAAGTTTCCTTATGAAATATCGGGAGGCCAGAAGCAGCGTGTGGCGGTTGCCCGTGCTATGATTACAAACCCTGAAATCCTGCTTGCCGATGAACCGACCGGAGCGCTTGATTCAAAATCAACAGGTGATTTGTTAAATATATTTGAAAAGATTAATGAGACCGGACAGACTATCCTTATGGTTACCCATTCGGTAAGAGCGGCATCACATGCAAACAGAATCCTGTTTATCAAAGATGGTGAGATTTACCATCAGATTTACAGAGGAAATATGGATAACAGCGAGCTTTATAAAAAAGTATCCGATACGTTAACAATCTTATTGGCGGGCGGTGATTTACATGAATAAATTATATATGAAATTGTCTGTAACCAATATCAGAAAAAATAAGACTACATTTATTCCTTTTATTTTGGCTTGCTCCGTTATGACAATGATGTTCTATATGTTGTCCTCCATTACTTTTAATATTTCGAACGGACAATTTAAAGGAGCTGACGATACACGGGTAATGCTTGATTTGGGGCTTAAAGTAGTTGGGTTTATATCTGCCATTATTCTGTTTTATTCCAATAACTTTCTTATGAAACAGCGTAGCCGCGAATTTGGCCTTTATAGCGTGCTTGGAATGGAAAAGAAGCATATCGGCAAAATTATATTTGGTGAAACTTTTATTATCGGTTTAGTAAGCTCGGTCATTGGAATCGGATGCGGTATTATTTTCAGTAAACTTATGTTTTTGCTTTTTATTAATCTGTTACACATACCTCTTAACATTCCGTATGTGATTGATTTGGAAGGAATAGGAATTACCGCAGCAGTATTTGCCGGAATATATGTGTTGCTTATACTAATTAATCTGGTAAGAATATACCGGTTGAATGCGCTTTCTATGCTAAGTGAAAGTAAAACCGGTGAGCGTGAACCAAAACTCAGGGTTCTTACAACGATGTTAGGTGTTGTATGTCTTGCTGCAGGATATTTTCTTGCATTAAAAGTAGATTCTCCGATAGATGCAGCATTGCTTTTCTTTGTAGCGGTAATGTTGGTAATAATAGGAACCTATTGTCTGTTTATGAGTGGCAGTATTGCTTTTTTGAAGCTGCTAAAGAAAAATAAGAAATACTATTATCATAAGACGCATTTTATTACCGTTTCGGGAATGATGCACCGTATGAAGCAGAACGCATTGGGACTGGCGACTATCTGCATCTTATGCACAATGGTATTTGTATCCCTTTCGTCAACCGTTGCGTTGTATGTTGGTATGAAAGACCAGTTAGATACGGTATGTCCTAAGGATGTAATGATAGAGTATTTGGCCGGTGAAGATACTGCCGGAATTAAAAAGGAAAAAATTGAAAAATGGTTATCTCAAAATGCACAAGAGTATAATGTGTCAATTAAAGATGTGGCTGGGTTCTATTCATTTACCGGAGAAGGTAAGCTTGCGGACAAAATATATAATTATTCCAGAGAGGATGATGATATAATTGTTTATTCCGGTTACCGGTTAGAAGATTATTATGTATTGAGCAATAAGCCTGAGGGAGAACCGGAACCGCTCTTGGATAATGAAATATATATCTTCTGTAATAATGAAAGACTGGCGGATGCAATGAAAGTATTAGTCGAAAAATCTGATTTTAACGTAAAACAGATTTTTAATGATTATCCGAAAGCCTTAACTGCTAAATTGGACCGTTCTGTTTATGATGTTACAGAGATCGCATTAATCGCGAAGGATATAGAGGCTCTTGGGAATCTGACATTGGCAGTACCGAGAATTACTGCTTCGGGAAACGAAAATGTATATTCTGTTTATTACAATTATACCTTTGATTTACAGGGAAGTAAAAAAGATAAGCGGGAGTTTTCGGTAGCATGTAATGATTATGTGTCTGAAAATATCGTTCCGTACGGCTGTGATACGTACTATACTTTGCTGGAAGACTATTATTATATAAATGGTTCGTTCCTGTTTATAGGAATCTTCCTCGGAACCTTGTTCCTTCTTGCAACAGCACTTATTATTTATTATAAACAGCTTTCGGAAGGATATGATGACAGAAACCGGTTTAAGATTATGGAAAATGTCGGTATGAGCCATCTGGAAATATCCAAGGTAATCAAGAACCAGATTGTTACCGTTTTTGCACTTCCAATATTGGTAGCAGTAGTGCATATCATATTTGCTTTCAGTATGATTAAGAAGATTCTTAAGATATTTTCGCTTACCAACGTACCGCTTTTTGTAGCTTGTACTATCGGAACGGTTGTTGTATTCAGTATCATTTATGGTATTGTATATGTTTTGACGGCACGTGTATATTATAGAATTGTAAAAGCATAATATATTTTGGTATAATAACATGTAGTATGGCAAGAACATAGTTTCTTGCCCTATTGCATGTAAGGAAAAAGGGAGGCAGTTATGGCAAATATCAAAGAAAAAGCAACGGACTTAATTGGAAAAACACCTTTATTAAAGGCGAATCATTATGCAGAAAAATATGGTATTACAGCCAACCTTTTGCTAAAGCTGGAGTACCTTAATCCGGCGGGCAGTATAAAAGACAGAGTGGCATTGTCCATGATTGAAGATGCTGAAAAAAAAGGATTAATTTGTGAAGGCGCAACGATTATAGAACCGACCAGTGGGAATACGGGAATCGGAATTGCTATGGTGGCTGCTGCCAAAGGATATAAAACAATTCTTACACTTCCGGATACGATGAGCCTTGAACGGCGCAATCTGCTTAAAGCATATGGTGCAGAACTTGTGCTTACGGAAGGTAAGCTCGGAATGAAGGGAGCTATTGAAAAGGCAGAGGAATTGAAGGAAAGCATTCCCAATTCCATTATTTTAGGACAGTTTGACAATCAGGCAAATCCGGTTATTCATACCATGACAACAGGACCGGAGATATGGAATGATACCGATGGTGCCATTGATTATTTTGTTGCCGGGGTAGGTACGGGTGGAACGATTACCGGGACGGGCGTTTATCTTAAATCCCGAAATCCAAAGATTAAGATTATTGCGGTGGAACCGGCAACTTCCCCTCTTTTGTCCCAAGGGACGGCAGGACCTCATGGATTGCAGGGAATTGGTGCTAACTTTGTGCCATCTGTATTAAATAGGGAAGTTATTGATGAAATTGTGACGGTAACGGATGAGGAAGCCTATATAACGGGACGGGATATAGCAAGAAATGAGGGTATCTTAGTAGGAATAACTTCCGGCGCGGCTTTATATGCTGCCCGTAAAATTGCCATGAGACCCGGAAATGAAAATGCTAATATAGTCGTTTTATTGCCGGATTCAGGAGACAGGTATTTGTCTACACCGATGTTTGCGGAAGAATAAAAATAGAAAAGGTATCATGCATTAAGTTTGCATGATACCTTATTTTTTTTATAAGTGCTCAAAGCGTCGGCAACCTTTCGTTACAATATATCGGTACAGAATAAACGATACAAGTAAGAGGAACAGTGTTATTATTCCGGTATATACCGGTAATGTCAGTGTACCAAAGAACAGGAATGCATACAAAAGAACTGCCACAATAATAAGTGTAAATCCTGCAAACATGGTAATCATAGGGCTTGCAGACTGCTTAACGGCAACGGCTTCAGATGCCCATTCAAGTTTTGGCAGCAACAAATTCATATATAATCCGAAAACGGCTATAAATATATTCATAGCTGCCGGTAATATAAGTATTAATATGCTGCATAGTATATCCGCTCTAAATAAAACTAATATTACTATGGAACTGACAAGGGTTAACGGTTGTGTAATCAACAGGTGCATGTTAAGTTTTGCCACAAGTATGTCTTTGGTTTTTACCGGCATAGAACGTAACAAAGGAAGCGTTTTTCCTTCCAGTGAAACAGAAGTTGAGCTGATGGTGTTGGTAGTAGCCATGAAAGCTACGGCAGCTGCCAACAACAATGCCATTAATCCTTCCGTTTCCGGCTTTTTAGCTATCAATGAATAAAGTACATCAACCTTAACAATGCAGGCTACTATTGCAACGACTAAGAATATAATGCCCAAGCCGGTATTAAGCATATATACCGGAGAGTTTGTAAAATGCTTGAGTTCCCGTGATAAAAGGGCAGTTTTTATACCTTTTACCTTCATATCCTTTGCCTGATATTTCTTTTTTGTGGCGCCCCTTTTTTTGGTGACCAGTTTTATAAAGGATGCTGAAAGTGCCATATATACCAAGCAAAATGGAATAATGCATATTAAAGCGACGAATAACAGGTATAAAAGGTTTCCGTCTGTAATTGATTTACCAAACCAATATAACGGGGTAAGCGCTTTTAGCTTTCCTGCAAAAATAGCGCCATTATTCACAAGTAGTGTCAGGTAATTGTTCATATTACTATAGAAATAGAAATATAAAAGCATAAAAGCGATTGAAAAAATCATGGTAAACAGACTTTTGTTTTTAAGCCTTGAAGATATGGCCATGAGTAAAAATCCAAGTACACATGAAAGCGCAAGTGCCAACAGCGGAAACAGAAGTAATACAACAACGAATCCCAGAATCTGCATTGCGTTTACACCTATAAAATACACATACAAAGCGCCCGCCGGTAACATTACCAATATTTCAAAAAGAAGATTATACAAATATAGCGTAATTATGCGGCTGCCAAGAATATACTTTGGCGGAACGGGCATGGACAACAACAGTTCATTGTCCTTGGCATCATATAGCTGGGACTGTGTCATAAATATGCTGCCGATAAACATAAAGGCAAAGGAAAGAATTCCCGCAAAGGCAAAATAGAACCAGTCTATGCCTGCTGCATGGTAAGGCTCGCATAATGAAAAGAAAACCATTCCAAATGCAAGGAAGAGTACTGCAATAATATATATTGCCAAAATACCGATAAGAATCTTTTTGCCGATTGAGTTAGCCGTAACTTTTTTCTTTCCGTTTTTCTTTTTATTTTTTCCCGGGGAGGCAAAAAGCGATAAAAGCCGGGCTTTAATAAGAGTCTTTAACATAGGCTATTTATCCTCCGCAAGTTCAAGAAATACGCTTTCCAGTGACTGGTTACCTTTAACTTCGTCCATACTTCCCGATACAAGTAATTTACCGTCTTTAATAATGGCTACTTTATCACAAAGCTTTTCGGCTACTTCAAGAACATGGGTTGAAAAGAAGATAGCACCGCCATTATTGCAGATATCACGCATAATCAGCTTTAAGCTGTGTGAAGCCTTTGGATCAAGACCGACAAAAGGCTCATCCATAATAACAAGCTTTGGATCATGGATTAAAGCGGATATTATGGCAAGCTTCTGTTTCATACCGTGTGAGTAAGCAGAAACCGGTTGTGCAAGATCGCTTGTTAATTCAAAGATATCCGCATATTTTTGAATTTTGTCTTCGCGTTCCTTTTTGGGGATGCCATAGATATCTGCTACAAAATTTAGGTACTTGATACCGCTCATGAATTCGTACAAATCCGGATTGTCAGGTATATATGCCATAAGCTTTTTACATTCAATCGGGCGTTCCTTAATCGACATACCATTTACATAAATTGTGCCGTTTTCAAAATCAAGAATACCACAGCAAGATTTAATGGTAGTTGTCTTTCCGGCGCCGTTGTGGCCGATGAAAGCATATATTTCTCCGGGATTAATCTGTAATGAAAGATTATCTACTGCATTTTTAGTCCCATAGGTTTTGGTTAAGTTTTCAATTCTTAACATGTTACTTCCTCCTCTTTTACATTTCAATATATTTTACCGGATTGCAGTACCTATCTGCATTCCGCATTTTACGTTGGTTTCAATCCCTTTTTTAGTATTTTCAAAATAGAAATCAGGAATATTAACGGTGTCTTTTTCAAGTAGCAGTACGATGGTAGAACCACCATAGAGAAACATTCCTTTTTCATTTCCTTTTTTGACGGCACCTTTTTTATGATGATTTTTTATCTTGCCAATCATCATGGCACCTACTTCTATTTGTGAAATTGTTTTGAAATTTTCAGTTTCAATTACGGTATATTCTCTGCTGTTTTGTATAAATACGGGATATTTGTTAACGGCAATCGGACGTACGGTATGTAATATTCCGTCAATGGCCCTGTTTTCCAGAATAGTACCGTTATCAATATAATGATATCTGTGATAGTTATCTACACATAAGCGGAATATAAGACATATACCGTCTTTATAATCAGGTGCCTTTTTGCTACCCTTGATTAAATCCTTTATCCGGTAATGGCTCCGCTTGATATAGAAATCAGATTCTTCTGTAATTTTGTAGGCAGAGAGTAAACCGTCGGAAGGAGATACCAAAATATCTTTTTCAATGTTAAAAGGTCTTTCTTCTGCTTTTACTTTTCTTGTAAAGAAATCATTGAAACAATGATAGTCCTGTTTTTCGTATTGGGACATATCGATAGCATTGTTTTTAATAAACCCTGCGATATGTATTTTAGAAATGGGAGAATCCATATAAACCCCGCCAATTTTTGAAATTGCGGGGCTTGTAAGTATTTTAAGTATTTTTCTTCCTAAAGGGGTATCGTATAAAAAATCTAGTATTCCACTCATAATTATCTACTCTTCATCCATAATACTGCAAGAATAATCAGAAACTCAATAAGGCCGAAACCAACCATCATCATAATCTCTTTAAATCCCGGTTTTTTGAGTCTGAATTTTACTATAAATAAAACGGCAACCAGCACTAATAATATGTAGTAAATAAAGGAAAGGCTGTCAAAAAAGTGAATCAGTAACAAGCATGCCGGGAAAATAAGTGATGCTGATGTTACCGGCAATCCATAATAGAATTTCTTACCGGTTGCTTTAGTTCCCTGGGTTTCCTCCATTGTAATATTAAAATATGCCAATCGGATTAACGCACATAAAACAAAAACGGCTCCCAGTAAAAGCACTAAGATAAACGGAAACTTACCGAGTAAACTTGTGCCAAAGAAGTGTTCGCGGCGGTATAACGCCAAACCGATACATGCCGGAAGCACACCAAATGCAACTAAATCAGAGAGCGAATCAATCTGTACGCCGAAATCCTTTTCTTTATCGCTACGGTCTTTTTTAGACCGTGCAACGGTACCGTCAAAGGCATCACACAGACCGCAGATCATTAAGAAAAGTGCACCGAAAAACGGATGACCGCCGTCACTTAATGAAAACATAATGCCTATGCATGCTGAAATCAGTGATAAATATGTCAATATAACTGTATAATTATAAAACCCTATCATTTTTTTTCTGTTTTATTCCTTTCACACCCTCATTTATATAAATCGCTAAATTGATTATAGCACAAATTATGATACAACAGTAGAATGAAATTCCTCTGCTGAAAAGTTCCAGGTTCGTCGGATCGTTAATGAATAAATCAAAGCCATCAAAGAACAGATAATCGGCAACGCCTACAGAACCGGGAATCGGCACACTGTGGGAACCAAGTACGACATAACCCTGTGTAATAAAGATATCCCACATTTTGGAAAGGATACCGCCGGTTGCCATAAATACGCATACGGAAATCATCAACTGGGAAACTCTTTGCAAAATATTAAATATCAAAGCTGTCAGTAACGCTTTTTTATGATTCTTAATGGCGGCAGCGCATTCCTTATATTGTTTTTCAACTTGGATAAGGTGCTCCTGTTTCTTTGCCCCGTTACGCATTAAGTGAAGTTTGGTTAATACCTTTATACCACCCGAAGCTATTTTTATGACTATTTTTTCTTTGTATACCAACAAAATAAAGATGGATATTAAAACAAATTGAAATAAAAAGCCAATAAAAATTAATATCTTTGAAAACGGTGTAAAATGTATTAACAGCTCCGGTTTCGTTAAAAAGCATATCACACCAATAATAATAATAGATATGGTATATAGTGTCAAATTAACGAGTAATATAATAGTTGTGGTTGCCCCCGGTATTTTATCCTTCATCATAAGATATGCGGCGGCAGGCTGACCACCGGTCGCCGAAGGAGTGATGGCGGAAAAACAAATATCAGATGAAGCATAACCGATGGACCTTGTGAATCTGATTTTGTAACCGAAAGCGTGGCATAATACCCTGATGGCGAGGCCTTCAAATAAAATAAAGCCAAACATGCCGGCAAACGCCAGGAGAACCCATTTTAAAGAGGAATTTTTAATAAATGCTATAAATTCCTTAAAGGTAAAGGTATCGTTCTGCTTAATAATTATATATATCGTTATAATTACCAGTAACACAAACAGTGCAATCCACAGTAATTTTTTGTTGTTTTCTTTCATGTGTCACCCATTTATACTTAATAGACTGTATATTTTCAAATATTTGCACTTCTTTACAAGGAAGAGACTGATCTCGACTACCGCTATGCCACCTAAAATGTCAACCAGGACATGTTGTTTTACAAGCACGGTGGAGGCAAATACCAAAAGTGCAAAAATCAGCATAAAAGCCTTATATTTATGGCCTACCTTTTTGCAACGCATGGCACCTCTGAAACACATCCAACTTTCCAGACAATGGATAGAAGGAAAAAGATTGTCCGGTTGGTCTGCAAAATAAATCAAACGTGTCAACCATTCAAAAAAACCGTTACCGCTAATTTCTGCCCGGACCATTGTGGTAGGTATGGCAATATAGCAGACAAGGCATAATAGCTTGGCGAGTTGTTCCGCCGACATTATTTCATAACACACTTCCTTACTTTCCCTTGCGATTACGACAAAGCCGATTACCCAGGCAATATAAGAGAGGACGTAGAATATAATCATCGGTGCCACAAACGGTATTTTTTGGTCCGGTAAAATACTAAAATTATAGTGATACATATTGGTAGTAATAAACCGGTTTCCTGAGTATACTAAAATATTCAACAAGACAGATGCGATAAGAGGTATCCACGCATATCTTGGAAGGATTTTTGTCAATCTGTTCATAATTCCACCATTACACAATAATACGTCCATTATATAATATTTTTCACAAAAAGAATATAGCAAAAATTCATAATATTTTATGAAGATAAGAAAAAAGACAAAATTCCTTGTAAAATAGGAATTTTGCCTTTTAAAACTCTTCAAAATCAAGTGGTTTTTATAATAACTTGTTCAATCTGTCAATAGCTTCCAGTGTATTTTCACGGCTTCCGAAGGAAGTGAGTCTGAAATAGTAAGTACCGTTGGTTCCGAATCCGGCACCCGGTGTTCCTACTACCTGGATTTCATTCAACAGGTAATCAAAGAACTCCCAGGATTCCATATTGTTAGGGCACTCAAGCCAGATATACGGAGAATTGATGCCGCCATAAAAGTTAATACCTTTTGCTTTTAAGCATTCGCCTAAGAGACGGGCATTTTCCTGATAGTAAGCAATGTTTTTCTTACATTCTGCCATACCTTCCTCAGAGAAAACAGCTGCAGCACCACTCTGTACAATATAGGATACGCCGTTGAATTTAGTGGATTGACGACGGTTCCACATGGAATTTAAGTTCATAACGGTACCGTTTGAAGTACTAAATTCAAGTTCGGCAGGAACAATGGTATATCCGCATCTTGTTCCCGTAAATCCTGCTGTCTTTGAAAGAGAGCAGAACTCAATGGCACATTTACGGGCTCCTTCAATGGCAAAAATACTTCTTGGAAGTTCAGGGTCTGTAATGAAGCATTCATATGCAGAATCATATAAAATGATTGCTTCATTTTCAAGTGCATAATCAACCCACTCTTTTAACTGCTGTTTATTATAGGCTGCACCGGTAGGATTATTTGGGGAGCAGATATAAATAATATCTACTTTCTTGGATTTGTCCGGCATCGGAAGGAAATTATTTTCCTTGGTAGCATGAATATATTCGATTTTTCTGCCGTTCATCGTATTGGTATCTACATAAACAGGATAAACCGGATCAGGAATAAGTACCACATTATCCTGTGCGAAGAGGTCGGTTATATTACCGGTATCGCTTTTGGCACCATCAGATATAAAGATTTCTTTTGCGTCGATCGTAACGCCGTTACGGTTATAGTAATCTACAATCGCGTCTCTTAAAAAAGCATAGCCTTGTTCCGGACCATAACCTTTAAAGGTATTCTGGTTTTCCATGGCGTCTACTCCTTCGTGGAGACCCTTGATTACGTTAGTTCCGAGTGGGAGGGTTACATCTCCGATTCCGAGTCTGATTATTTTCTTATCAGGATTTGCCTGTGCATAAGCATTTACTCTCTGTGCAATCTCGCTGAACAGATAGTTAGCTTTCAGGTTAAGATAGTTTTCATTCAATTTTGGCATACATTATACCTTCTTTCTAGTAGTTCTATATAGGAACACTGTACCTAAGTTAAAAGGCTTTGTCAACACAATAATATACAAAAAGCCCTCCTTGATTTTGTTAAAAAGAGAGAAAATATAGAAATGATTTGAAAGTATGTTGGTAGGGTGCTACAATCAAGGAAACTGGGAAACTAAAAACGGTTTCCTAGTTTCCTTGATAAATTATGCATAAGAATATGAAGAGGAAATACCTAATATGGAAAATGTGGTAAAGATTCAGACTACAGTGTATGAAGCCGTAATTGAAGAGTTTAACTTAAAGGGACTTAAGTTCACAATGGATGACATTGCAAAACGTATGGGGATGAGCAAGAAAACGTTATACCAGCTTTTTTCGGATAAAGAGGAATTGTTTTTAAAAACCATCCACTACGGATTTGATGTTGTTAAGCAAAGCGAATTTGAAATACTTAATAATCAAAAATTAGATGTCATCGAGAAAATACGCCGTATCATCATTGCTATGCCGGAACGATATAGAAATGTGGATTTCAGAAAACTATCCGAGCTTAGGGAACGTTATCCTAAAGTGTACCGCCAGGTGGAGGAAAGAATTGAAAATGACTGGGATGCTACCCTGGATTTACTTAAAACAGGTATGGAACAAGGGAAGATACGAAAGATTAACCTTGTGGTTCTTAAAGCAATGATAGAAGCCAGTATAGAACATTTTCTTGAGACAACGCTTCTTATTGAAGAAAAGATATCATATGAAGAAGCTTTAAATGAAATGATAGAGATTATTATGAAAGGAATTGTGCTATGAGAATTTACTTAAATGACGGGTGGAAATTTACCAAGGAATTTACGCCTGATTTGTGTGAAGCGGACTACGCTAATGAAACGCTTACAGAAGTCAGGCTGCCGCACACGGTTGCTGAGACAGCGTATAACTATTTCGATGAAACCGAATATGAGATGGTAAGCGGTTACCGCAAAGAATTCGATGCGCCTAAGGAATGGGAGGATAATCATGTGTTTATTACCTTTGAAGGTGCAGCGCATAGGGCAACAGTGTATTTAAACGGTCAGAAAGTATATACGCATAATTGCGGTTACACGGCATTTTCCTTTGAAATGAATCCTTATTTACGTTATGACGGTAAGAACGTGCTTGTGGTAGAACTGGATAGCCGTGAGAGTCTTAACCAGCCTCCGTTTGGCAATGTTATTGACTATATGACATATGGCGGAATATACCGGGATGTTTATATGGAGATAAAACCCAAAGTATATATCAAAGATGTGGATATAAAGTGTGACAGTCTGTTGGATGTAACAAAGATTATGAATGTTGAGGTTAAGTTAAGTGAGGAAGTTGGCGGTTTTGTGATCCGCCAGAGTCTTTTGGATCAGGACGGACATTGTATCATGCATTATTCGGATATTACTTCCTTAAAAACGTCTTATGGAGTAACGGATATAGTTTTGTGGTCGCCGGATGATCCACGGATGTACATATTCAAGACAGAGTTATTAATTGACGGAGAGGTTAGGGATGTAAAACTAACTAAAAAGGGATTCCGGGAAGCGATATTTAAAGCAGACGGTTTTTATCTTAATGGAAAGAAAATGAAGCTTCGTGGTCTGAACCGGCACCAGAGTTATCCTTACGTCGGTTATGCCATGCCGGAGAGAGCGCAGCGCAGGGATGCCCGCATATTAAAAGAAGAACTTTCCGTTAACATGGTACGTACTTCCCATTATCCGCAATCCCACTATTTTCTGGATGAATGTGATGAAATAGGATTATTGGTTTTTACTGAAATACCGGGTTGGCAGTATATAGGGGATGATCAGTGGAAAGAACAGGTTCTCAAAAATACGAAGGATATGGTTTTGCAGTATAAGCATCATCCGTCCGTTGTGCTGTGGGGAGTAAGAATCAATGAATCCCTGGATGATGATGAACTATATAGAAAGACTAATGAAATAGCGCATAACCTTGATGAAGAAAGGCAGACAGGTGGTGTAAGATACCTTAAGAAAAGTCATTTATTGGAGGATGTATATACCTATAATGATTTTTTACATAGTGGTGATAATGCTGGAATTGAGGATAGGAAAAAGGTTACGGAAAGAAAAGAGAAGGGATATCTCATTTCTGAATTTAACGGACATATGTTTCCTGTCAAGATGTTTGATAAGGAGTCAGTAAGACTTGAACTTGCATTAAGAACCGCAAAAGTCATGAATGATTATTATGCAAAAGATGATGTTGCCGGCGGTATTGGCTGGTGTATGTTTGACTATAATACACACAAGGATTTTGGAAGTGGTGACAGGATTTGTTATCACGGTGCCATGGATATGTTCAGAAATCCAAAACTGTCTGCTTATGTATATGCAAGTCAGACGGACGGAAAACCGGTTTTTGAATTGAGCTCTACGATGAGTATCGGAGAACATCCTTCCAGTAATTTGGGGACCGTTTATGCGTTTACCAATGCAGATGTGGTTAAAGTATACAAAAATGACGAATTTGTGCGGGAATACCGACCGGATTATGAAAAAGGAATGTATAAAAATTTGCCACACCCGCCGATTGCCATGGATGATTTTATCGGTGAGTTACTTAACAAACATGAAAAGTACGGGCAAAGAACGTGTGAAAAGATAAAAGAGTTGCTGCTTGCCGTTATGAAGTATGGAATGGGAGGCTTGCCGTTTAAGTATAAACGTAAGATGGTGTGGATGATGTGTACCCGTTTTATCTCAATGAAAAAGGCTACAGAACTCTATGGTAAGTACGTGGCAAATTGGGGGGATAAAGCAACTACCTATCGCTTTGAGGCGGTTAAGGACGGAGAGGTTGTTAAGGTAATTGAAAAGAAACAGGATATAAAAAAGAAGCTTAGGGTTACAACGGATACGGCACTTTTGGTAGAAACCAATTCCTATGATGTGGCGTCCGTGCGCATTTGTATGTGTGATGAAAAAGGAAATTTATTGCCGTATTATCAGGAACCGGTATGTCTTTCAACGGATGGGGAAATAGAGCTTATAGGTCCGAAGATTATCAGTTTAAAAGGTGGTTGCTTCGGAACGTATGTTAAAACGACCGGCAAAAGTGGTGTCGGTTTGTTGCGGGTAAGTACGGTGGATGGTTTGGAGTCAGAACTGAAATTTAATGTATTAGCGTAATATTTGGGAGGGAAAGTAATGGAAACGAAGGTAAAGGTGTCATATGGTGTAGGAGCGGTCGGAAAAGATCTCGTGTATATGCTGTCGTCAACATATGTATTGTATTATTATCAGGATATTCTCGGAATGAATGCTATTTTCATGGGCGTATTATTGTTGGTTGCAAGGGTATTCGATGCAGCAAATGATCCGGTTATGGGAATCCTGGTTGCTAAGACGAAAACAAGATGGGGTAAATTCAGACCGTGGCTTTTTAGCGGAACGTTGTTAAATGCATTGATTTTGTTTGCCCTGTTTTCGACACCGCAAGGACTTGGGGGGAATATGCTTAAGGTATATGTGGCGGTAATGTACATATTATGGGGTGTGACGTATACCATGATGGATATCCCGTATTGGTCCATGATTCCGGCTTTTACAAAATCCGGTAAGGAGAGAGAAGGGCTTTCTCAACTTGCAAGAACCTGCGCGGGTATGGGAAGTGCCATTATTACCGTAGTTGCGATATGGGCAGTTAACCAATTGGGAAGTGGGAATGAAAGAAAAGGCTTTATGTGGTTCTCGCTTATAATTGCCGTTATCTTTGTAATTGCAGAACTGATTACCTGCATCAATGTAAAAGAAAAGTCTACGGTTGATATGGAAACAACCAGTGTGAAGAATATGTTTAAAGCACTGTTTTCAAATGACCAGGCACTGATTGTCGTAATTGCCATTGTATGTATTAATATTGCCCTTTACATTACCAGTAATCTGGTTATCTATTTCTTTAAATATGATATAGGAGGCGAAGGTTGGTACAACACGTACACCTTGTTTAATACCTTTGGCGGGGCGGTACAAATTTTATCCATGGCACTTATTTATCCGTTGATGAGAAAAATTCTTTCTACTATTAACGTTTTTTACGTATGTATTGCGATGGCCAGTGTGGGGTATGTAGTACTGCTTACTATTTCGTGCCTTAATATGGACTCCCTCGTTATGCTGTTAGTTCCTGCATTTTTCATATTTGCGGCTAACGGAATGTTGTGTGTATTAACAACGGTATTCCTGGCAAATTCAGTGGATTATGGTGAACTTAAAAATGGAAGAAGAGATGAAAGTGTTATTTTTTCCATGCAGACTTTCGTCTATAAGCTTGCTTCCGGTGTTGCGGTATTGATTGCTTCTATTTGTATTTCAACATTTAACATTAGCAAGGATACATCAGAGGAAGCTGTTACAACCATTCTTTCAAACAGTGCCTCTATGGGGCTTCGGCTTACCATGACGGTATTACCGATGCTTATACTGATTATTGCGGTTATTGTTTTTTCAAAGAAGTTCGTGCTTACTGAGAAAAAGGTGGATGAAATTATAGAGAAACTTAAAGCACGTAAACAAAATGAAAATGTAATTGAGGGAACGGCGGATGATATATAGGAATAACGGATTATTTAGATTGGATACCAAGGATTTAACGTATTGCTTTCACATATTAAAAAGTGGTCATGCAGAGCATTTGTATTTCGGAAATAGAATGCTTATTAATAAAGATAATTATCTAAGCCTTGTGGAAAAAAAGGCGGGTGCACCGGGAAATGCCACAATGTATGCGCAGGATAGTCCTGATTTATGTCTTGATGATATAAAGCTTGAATTTAGTTCTTACGGCAAAGGGGATATGCGGGAACCTTTTGTATGCCTTCGTTATGCGGACGGCAGTATGACCAGTGATTTTTTATATAAATCGGATGCGATGCTTGAGCACTTTAATCCTGACGGACTTCCTTTTGCGACGGGTAATGGTACACAAGAACCCGAAACGTTGAAAGTATCTTTTTTGCATAAAGAATATAATGTGCAGATGGATATAATATATCGTGTATTTTACGAGGCAAATGTAATTACGCGTTGTGCAATCGTCACCAATTTAAGTGAAGAAAAGGTATATGTGGAGCGTGCATATTCTCTCCAGCTTGATCTTGACGGAAATGACTGGCGTATGACAACCTTTAACGGACTCTGGGCTAATGAAATGCAACGGAATGACCATTATGTTACAAGTGGCATGCATGTCAATGAGTCGGTAGCGGGCGTTAGCTCTAACAGGGCTAATCCGTTTGTAATGATAAGTAAAAAGGAAACATCAGAAGATTATGGGGAATGTATGGCTTTTAATCTTTTGTATTCCGGCAATCATGTGGAATCCCTTAGCGTGAGTGCATATGGTAAGTCGCGTTTTCTTATGGGAATAAATGATAAGTTTTTTTCTTGGGAGTTAACTCCCGGGGATAGTTTTTTGACACCGGAAGCTGTGTTAACTTATTCGGCCGGTGGTTTTTCCGGGATAAGCCGGAATATGCATTTTTTTGTGAAGGAGCACATTGTCCGGGGCGAGTGGAAAAAGAAGGATAGGCCGGTGCTCTTAAACAGTTGGGAAGCTTCCTATTTTAAGTTTACACAAAGAAAACTGCTTAAGCTTGCAAAAGCGGGCAGCAGATGTAACATGGAATTATTTGTCCTGGATGACGGCTGGTTTGGGAAGCGTGATAATGATACTTGTTCCTTGGGAGACTGGTATGTAAATAAAAAGAAACTGCCGAAAGGGCTTTTGGGACTTTCTAAAAAAATCAATAAGCTGGGAATGCAGTTTGGCATCTGGGTGGAGCCGGAAATGGTTAATGAAGATAGCGAATGTTATCGTGCACATCCCGAATGGGTTGTAAAAGCACCGAGAAATGTACATTCCGTAGGACGTAACCAGATGATTTTAGATTTGACCAATCCCGAAGTGCAGGAAGATATTATTAAAAAGATGACGGCGGTTTTTTCTTCTGCCGGCATAAGCTATGTGAAATGGGATATGAACCGTAATTTTTCCGATTATTATGTAAGCAGTCTTCCACCTGAAAAAATGGGTGAAATGGCACACCGGTATGTACTGGGGTTATACAGGATTATGGATGTTCTTACGAAAACATTTCCGCATATTTTATTTGAAGGCTGTGCATCCGGAGGTAACCGGTTTGATTTAGGCATTTTATGCTATTTCCCGCAGATTTGGGCGAGTGATAATACCGATGCCGTTTGCAGGCTTAAAATTCAGGAAGGATACAGCTACGGATATCCGCAGTCCGTTATCGGAGCGCATGTGTCAGGATGCCCCAATCATCAGACGCTCAGGGTTACGCCGCTTGATACACGCTTTGCAGTGGCAAGCTTCGGTCTGTTGGGGTATGAGTGTAACCTATGTGAGATGACGAGGAAAGAACGTAAAGAAATTGCGGAACAAATAGCATTTTATAAGAAGCACCGTCATACACTGCAATTTGGTGATTTTTACCGGCTTCATAGCGGTAATGTTGTGAAA
The DNA here is from genome assembly GCA_045576455.1 of Lachnospiraceae bacterium. Classification (GTDB taxonomy): domain Bacteria; phylum Bacillota; class Clostridia; order Lachnospirales; family Lachnospiraceae; genus RGIG4034. The sequence continues at coordinate 336,409 of JAZNGM010000001.1, forward strand.
TGGCTTGCTGTTTCACAAGATAAAAATGAAGCGGTCGGAATGATGACACAGGTTCAAGTAATTCCGGGGCATACTTATGAAGCATTTAAGACAAAGGGACTTTTTGAGGATAAGGAGTACCGTTTCACGAATGTGGAAAAAAAGCATGATATTATGCAATTTGGTGATTTGGTAAATACGGTGGCCCCAATCCATATTAAGAAGAATTCCCTATTACATCATCTGGTTGCCAAGGTTATAAAGCTTCCGGGGGAAAAAGAAGACGCCACGGTAAGTGGCGCCATAATGAATAATGTTGGGGTACGGTTGCATCAGGGATTTTCAGCAACAGGGTATAGTGAAAATGTGCGTCTGTTTCAGGATTATCACTCAAGACTCTATATATTGGAAGCTAAATAACTGATAAATTCTGCTTCGGTAAGCGGTTTGCTGAAATGATGTCCCTGGAAATATTCTATACCCTTTTGGGCAAGGACTTCTGCCTGATCCGTGTTTTCAATACCCTCGGCAACAATTGTTTTGCCTAGACGGTGGATTGAATCAAACTCATTATCAATGATGATTTTTGCACTGTCATCATTAAAGTAGGAAAGAATCATTCCACGGTCGAATTTAACCTGATCAAAAGGATAAGAAATCAGGTAAGAGCAGTTTGCAAAACCGGTTCCGTAATCATCAATGGAAAAAGTGAAACCATAACTGTGCAGGCGTTCCATATGTTTTTTCAGTAATGAATCGGACTGGACTGCCGCCGTTTCCGTTATTTCAAGATTGATGGAAGACGGGCGGATGTCATAACGCTTTGCGATGGAAATCATCTTGTCGGCAAGATCCGGTTGCAGACATTGGATGGCAGATATATTAACTTCAAGTACGGGGATGCAGGCAGCATCTCCTTTTTCTGTCATTTTCTTAATAAAAGCACATGCAATTTCAAACATCTGATATCCCAAGTCTACGATAAAGCCGTTATCCTCAGCGATACCGATAAATTCCTGGGTCGGGATAAAGCCGAACCTGTTGTCGGGAATACGAGCCAATACTTCAGCAGCAACTAACGAACCATCGGCTGAAGAGTGAATCGGTTGAAAAAATGCACATAAGGTTTTATTACGGATGGCTTCCTTAATGGCATCTTCTATATATACATGTCTTCTAAAAGCTTCTACATTTTCCTCACGTGCTATAAAAATGGCACCATCACCCAGTTTTTTGGCAAGCTGATCCATATAAAGAAGCATAGGGGAAAGCTCAGTCGTATTAATGAAATGCTGCGGATAACGCAGTACTAAAATACGGGATTTGAGCATAACCGTTGTGTGTTGTACAAGCCAGGGCTTTTCGAAACGTTCCTTTATGGCACTGATAAAAATAAGTTCTTCATGCCCTGAGGTAATAATGGCAAACTCGTCACGGTCCATACGGTATATTTCATTTGTCGGACAGATGCGTTTGATATTGGCGGCTATATCACAGAGCAGTGCCGTTGAATTCTCATAGCCAAAGTTCTGATTGATAAAGCGGTATTTATCCATGTTTATGTAAATGATGGAAAATTCTTCATCATGTTTCTTTTTCTCGTCTATACGCATGAAAAAAGCGGTCTTATTAAATAAATCCGTTGTTTTGTCCAACAGTTCGTTGGGGTTACGGAGGGCAATGTACATGGTTGCAATGCAGATGGTACGGATAAGACCGGTAAGCATCAGCTGTGGCACCAGTGCCTGCAGGCTTGATAAAAGCAAGGAGGTTAAGCAAAACAACAAAATCATAAAGCGGGCATATTCGTTATTTTTATCCCCGTAGCGAAGTACATGATATCCGTGAATAAGGGAGAAGATAAATACCAGGAAAAATGCGCTTTCGTCTGCATAACCATACCGGTAAAAACCTTGTCCGTTAAAGTGAAAGAAAAGGGATGTGAATGGTGAGGTTGCTGCAAGTGCAACATATATGAAACCCGGAAGCAGATAAAAACCTATCGGAATCCATTTTTTCTTATAAACAGGGCCCGATACGGTCTGAATAAATATAAACATAAGAATGTAGCTGACACCCTGCAGGATATAATATAACGAAGCAAGAAGATTCTTGATTGTTATAGAGAAAATAGCGGGGTGATTTATGGCATAACTTAAAAGAATGCTGAGTAATGAGGAAAAAACGGATAGCAAAATAAAAGGGAGGAATACACGGGTGGTATTCTCCGGAAATTGTCTTCTGTATATAAAATCAATTAAGAATATTGCAAGAATAAGGCAGGATGCCGTTTCAAACGCATATTGGAATGTCATAATTTTTCCTCCAGTTTATATAGTATATCGGCAGGGAAGAAATTGCAATAATATTACAAATTTGTTAGAAAATAGGGAGACTTTAGAAAAAAGTTATACTTTTTTAATGGAATATACTTTGCTTATTTTGGCAGTTTAAGTTTTAATATAGGATGTAAAGAAATATTACGATTATAATGATTATTATCAGGAAGCGGAGTTGTGGTATGAGAGACAGAATGTATCGGTTTATGATGGGAAGATATGGAATGGATGACCTGGGTAAGTTTAATATGTTTTTACTTTTGGTAGTGCTTATCGTATCAATTTTTTTCAATAATATCATAATCAGTCTGTTATTATGGTTTTTGTTGATATACAGCTATTTCAGAATGTTTTCAAGAAATACGGCTAAAAGATATGCAGAGAATCAGGCTTACTTAAGAATACGTGATAAAGTTCTGTTTTTTAAGAAAACAAAACAACCGAAGGACCCGTATCATAAAATCTTTTTGTGCCCTTCCTGTAAACAGAAAATCAGGGTGCCGAAGGGAAAGGGAAAAATATGTATTACCTGCCCAAAATGTAAACGTGATTTTTTAAAGAGAACGTAGTACGCTTTTTAGGACGGAGACAAGATGTTTGGATATGTAATGGCCAATTCCGATGAGTTGAAAATAAAAGAATATAAGGCATATCGTTCTTATTATTGCGGTTTGTGTGCAACTTTGAAAAAAAGACATGGACTTAAGGGGCAGCTTACTTTAAACTATGATATGGTTTTCCTGGCTCTTTTGTTGACGGGGTTATATGAACCTGAGACACAAACTGACTATAAAAGATGTCCGGTACATCCGTTTGAAAAACATCAGGTGAGTGCCAATGAAATGCTTGATTATGTGGCGGATATGAATATACTGCTGGCATATCACAGCCTTGAAGACGGATGGCAGGATGATAGGAATGTGCTTAAGAAAACGGCAAGCACGTTACTTAAAAGGCGCTACCGTAAAGTGGCTGCAAGATATCCTAAGAAAGCGGAAGCGGTAGTAAACTATATAAAACAACTTTCGGAATGTCAGGAAAAAAATGAGAAAAATATTGATGAAGTGTCAGGACTTACCGGAGAGATGATGAGCGAACTGTTTTGTTATAAGCAGGATGAGTGGGAAGGAAGTCTTAGAAAAATCGGATTTTATCTTGGCAAGTTTATATATCTTCTGGATGCCTATGATGATTTGGATGAAGATATTAAGAAAAAGCAATATAACATATGGCGTTCTTACATGGAAGAAGAGGATTTTGACAACCGTGTAGAGAATATTCTCGATATGATGATGGCAGAGTGCTGCCGTGAATTTGAGATGCTGCCTATTTTGCAGGATGTGAATATTTTGCGGAATATTTTGTATGCCGGTGTATTTAGTAAGTATGCGGCAAGAAAACAACAAAGAGAAAAGCAAAGGGAAAATAAGTAATGGATCCATATAAAGTGCTCGGAGTATCCAGGGATGCATCCGATGAAGAGATAAAAAGAGCATATCGTGCCTTAAGCCGGAAGTACCATCCGGATTCCAATGTTAATAATCCGAATGCAGCAGAGGCGGAGAGAAAGTTTAAGGAAATCCAACAAGCCTATACCCGGATACAAAAAGAAAAATCAGGTGATTATTCCGACAGTGCCTACGAAAATGCCCAAGGTGGCGGCGGTTACGGTGGATACGGCGGATTTGGCGGTTTTGGTGGCTTCGGCGGCTTTGGCGGAGCCGGTGGCTTTGGTGGAGCCGGTGGTTACGGCAACGGAAACTATAGCGGGAACCGTACGTATGGTGGTAACGGCGGTTACGGAAGTAACAGGAATGCGGATTATTCTACGGATATGCAGGCAGCCATACACTATATAAGGAACGGTTATTATAAAGAGGCGATTCATGTACTGGAACAGATATCCAACAGGGACGGTTTCTGGTACTACTGCAGTGCGATTGCAAATGCAGGAAACGGAAATAATGTTACGGCGTTAGAGCACGCAAGAAGAGCCGTTTCCATAGAACCTGATAATGTAGAGTACCGTCAGCTGCTTAATAAGCTGGAAAGTGGCGGAAACTGGTATCATACCATGGGAACCGGGTTTGGAAGAAACTATGGAACGGGTGGAGACTGGTGTTGCAGGATACTTATGTGTAACATGCTTCTCAATTGTTGTTGCCGTGGCCCGTACTATATCTAGAGCATCCTATAGAAAGACAATATTAAAGGGACTGTATCAACAGTCCCTTTGGTTATTTAAGGTTTTATTGGTTATTATTCCTGAACAGTAACATTTCCCATTAAGTATTCAAGAACAGAATCCTGTAATGCCATCTGCATGATACGAGGTTTTCCGTAGTTGTATTCAACGATGGTACGGGCACCTTCATAATCGACGATTTCTTCACCGTATAAGGTTTCAATCAATTCCTTATATTGTTCATCAGTAACACTTAAACCTTCTGTTTCAAAGATGTACTGGCAAAGCATGTTGGATGCCATCAGGGCTTTAGCGTCTGTGCTAAGCTTCTTCTCATATTTACGTGCTCCCATTCCGAGATAATCGTAGAATGTAGTAAACTTAGGTGCACCCTGCATCTGTACATATAAGTTGTTAGTGTATTCATAATAGTATTCATCATTTGCACGTACTTGTGATTTAAGAATCTTTAAGTACTTTTTAGGATATGATGAGTTTTTAGCATTTGCTGAAAGATAATCACTTAAATATGTTTTTAAGTCGCTGTTTAATTTGTTGTTACGTAAATACTCACGGTATTCTTCTGCGGAACCCGCAACGCTGCTGAAATGTTTTTCAACAAATGCATCGTTGAATTCCGGTGTAAAATAAACACCGTTAATGGTAACGTCAAATGTAGCGTCCTTGCCGGCAAGAGATTCATTGCTGTAGTAAGGGGTTGGGAAGGTTACTTCAACCTTGAGCTTGTCTCCCGGATGGGAACCGATGAGCTGCTCTTCAAAGTCATCGATAAACTGTTTGGAACCAATGGTTACGGCACTTCCGTTACCCTTGGAATCGCCGCCTTCAAAAGGTTCGCCGTCTACATATCCGACAAAATCGATATTAATTCTGTCACCATCTTTTACCGTGAGGGAAGTATCTTTGTCAACCTCCATGTTAAGAGACAAAATGTTATCAATTTCTTTATCAAGTTCTTCTTCCGTAAAACCTACTTCAGAAGAAGGAACTACTATGTTCTTATAGTCAGGGGCAATTACATAATCCTTAACATCAAGACCTGCAATAAAGCCTTGCTCATTAAGACCTCTGCTTTCATCGGAATTCGCTTTTGTCTTAATGGAATTAAAATAAATGCTGTCTCCGATTAAATATGCTAATAAAATAATTATTATGCTTGTAACCGTAATGGTTATTATTTTTTTTGTTTTAGCCTGTTTCTTTTGGGCCGCTACTTCCTGTCTGCGCTGGTTACGTTTCGCAGCACTTTTGCTTATTGAAGTGTCATTTGACACATTTTCATTACTCATTGTAGTACATCCTCCTCGACATGATGTATAGAATTATAAATTATTTTTATAAAATATACAATCAATTTGTGAAAAGGATGTGAAAAAAATAGGTTTTATTATAATTTTTCCTTTATATATTTTACAACGGATGTTTCTACATAGTAAAACAGAATACCGCAGCTTACGCAAATACACAGATTTATCGGAAAGGCTATAAACTCCGAACGGATATCCAAAAGAATATGAAGTGCTGTATCCAAAGAACTGTAATATACCATCTGTGTCAAAAAAATATGAAAAGAGCTCTTGCTGATAATTTCTATTAAGCGGTTTTGATATGTTAAAAATCTTTTAATTAAAAGGAACAATGCAAATGCCATAAACACGGTAGGCATTGAAGTGGTGGTTCACTGTTTAAAGATTACCGGTTTAATACCACTGTAATTTAGTATATAGATGCAGATTATACCGATAACTAAAAAACATACACTTAATAGGAATTCCCTTTTTTCGGCAAGCTGTTTTTTGAAACGTGCATAGGCAGCACCGGTTGCAATGATGAAAATCATTCGCTTTACCGGATAATGCAGTACAAGTGTCATATAAAATACTTCTATTACCATGGCAATAGCAAATGGAATTAGTATTCTTGAGCCGTATTTAAAATACCATTGTAAGGTGTTCCGGTCATTCTTTTTGAGGGAGTTATAGTAATTATAGCCGGTAACAAGAGTAAAAAGCGGCACGCCGAGTTCTACCAAAAACGGAAATATTATCATGGTACGTTCAGAAGGAGACCAGAAGCAGTGTGTAAATATAACCAATGTAATGGCGATTGCTTTGACCCAATCAATACCGAAATCCCGTGATATGCTGATGGTTTGATTTGTTTTCATGATTATCCTCGCGGTATCTTTTAATAAAATGCGGATTTGTTTTATATGGATTATTGTAGCATGTTTTATCCGCTATGCAACCACACATATTGTATTGGGGTGGTTATTTTACGCATTGTCTTCCTTCATGATTCATATAGAAGTCCTCTTTATATATTAATTCTGATAACGGGACGAAGGTATATCCCGATTCTTTTAGGGTGACAATCATGTTTTCGAGTGCCTGAACCGTGTATTTTGCTCCATTGTGGCACAGGATGATGGAGCCATTTCCTAAATGCTTGTGTTTGGTAACGGTTTTTATAATGGAATCCACCCCGTAATCTTTCCAATCAAGACTGTCAACGTCCCATTGTATGCTGTAATAACCGCAATTTTTTGCACCCCGTATGACTTCGTTATCATAATCTCCGTAGGGAGGACGGAAGAGGAACATTTCATATCCCGTAAGCTCTTTTACCCGGTTGTGTACGGTCATGAGTTCTTCTTTTATTTGTGCGTCGGATAACTGTGACATATTTTTATGGTTCTCACTATGGTTGCCGAGATCATGACCCTGACTGTAAATGAGTTTAACATCATCAGGATATTTTTCTACCCAGCCTCCGGTCATAAAGAACGTGACTTTTACATCATGCTTCTTAAGGATATCCATAATCTGTTGCGTGTCTTCATTACCCCAGGCCGCATCGAAAGTAAGGGAAATCAGTTTTTCCTCCTTTTCAACACAATAAATGGGAAGTTCCCGGTTTTTGTATGTACTGCTTGCAGCAACGGAATGGGTTTTGTATTCGACTATGGATGCACTAAAGGTAACGACGCCTAGGACGGCAACAAAACAGGGGAGAAGAGCAGAAAGAAGATGGGTTAATTTTTTGCTGTTGATATTAGGAAAATTCATATAAGACTCCGTATGTTCTTTCACGTTATTTTATGCAAATTAGTATGAAAACATGATTGACAGAAACAAAACAAAAAATATAATAATAAAGGGAGGAATGGCACAATGAAGTTATTGACAGTTATGACTGCATTAATCAATAAAGCATATAAGATGCGCGTTGGTATCATCGTGCTGTTTCTTTTTATGTTTATCCCGGCAAGCATTATGGATTTGGATAAAACGGATTTGCGTGAAAAAGTTTCGGGTTATCCTAACCAAGCTGCAGTTTTGTTTGCAGATGATTGTGAGGGTGTTATGCAGGATGCTACTTCCAGGGAAACCATGGGAGTATCCTTAAGACAGTTCGGAACCGTTTTCAGAATGGTTGAAAGGCAGAGAGAGACGCGTGTAATCGTAGCTCTTGTAATTGCCGTTTCCTGCTTTATCCAAATGTTAAAGGGTAAAGTGTCAGGTGTTTTAGAAGCCGTATTTTCCAACAGAACAACTGCACAAAAGTATGTGATTGCGTATATAGATGCGCAGGACGGGTGCAAGAGAATTTCTTCTTTTTCATGAATAGTAATATAGGGGTATTATGCCCAAAAATGAAAGGAAGAAAGAAAAATGAATATTGGATATTTAATTATAATTATTATCGGAGGCGCAGCAGGGCTCTTTAGTACACTGTACCTTTTATTTTCCATACCTGTAGTATTAGGATATAAATTTTACCGTAGAATTAGAAAAGGTATTTCTTTATTTGACTAGGAGAAATATTTAAGTTCGTTAAAACTGAATAAAGATTTTCCTCCCGATTTGTTGGAAATTAAGGATTGATTTTGTTGGTATTGTCTTATACAATACAAGAACGCGTCGGCTGCTAACGGCGTATCTTAAAACATTTCGAAATATCTTATATTTCAACCCAAATCGGGAGGTTTCATTTTGAAGAGAAAAATTAATATTGGTAACAAGATTATCGGTTCTGAAAAAAGAACAGGTTTGTTTGTGCTGGGGCTTTTCATCGTGTTTTTTATATACTGCGGTAAAGAAGTTAAAGCGGAGTGTGTGACGGCGGATATTTTGCATGTGCATACGGGAGACGATGTGCTGGGTGGCGGTTGCTATACGGAGGAGATAGTGTGTAATGGCAATACGTTTTGTGTGGCGGTTGCCATACAGTGCGGACGTCAGGGAAAAACAATCAGTCAGCGGGAATGGTTATGTGAGGCAGGTCATATAGATACAAACAGTGCGGGTGATGGCTACTATGAATATCAACATAGCGCGCGGTGTGATTATATAACCGGCAGCAGGAATGTATTTGTATGCGATACCTGTGGAATGAGATATTCAGAATATATGGAAGTGTGCAATGCTGTTACCGGGTATAAAAACACTTGTGGTTTTGCGGCGGATGAAAAAATAGGAGAACTAAGGTTGACGGCGGATACGGGCCGCTATGTACAAAAAATGAATATTAAGGCAGAAGTAACAGGCGATAAGGATTTGGCAGCAAAATTATTACAGAATGCCACATGGTCTTGTGATACGGGGGATATTTCAGGTCATGGTAATGAAATAACGGTCAGTAAAAATGGTGAATATACCATTTTTATTGCGGCGGGGAACAATACGGCACCGGTAAAAGCGGGTATTTCCATTAATTGTATCGACAATACCCCTCCCGTGATTACTGCTTTTTATATGCCGTATGCTTTGGATAAATCCTATGTAACGATTGGAGTGAATGCAGAAGATAACACTACCGGAAATGCAGCACTTAGATATGTTTTTTGTGAAGGCGCTTGTGTGATTGAACCGGGAGTAGCCCGTTTTTCGGAAAACGGACATTTTAGTGTATCGGTTTACGATGAGGCCGGTAATGCAGTGCGAAAAGATTTTTCAGTGGATGGTATTATTAAGCCGGTTCCTAAAGAAGGGACGGAAGAGATGTCTCCGGATATGCCCGGGCAGGAAAATCATGTGCAGGAAATAGAAGTTTGGAAAAATCCGGAGAAACAAGCTGAAGAGAAGAAAGAAGAAAAGGTAGAAGAAACGGTAGAAGCAAATCCGGTCCCAAACGAGAAAGAACAAATGAAAGAACAAACGAAAGAACAAACGAAAGAACAACCGGAGAAACAACCGGAAAAACAAGCCATAGTGCCGATTACGGATAAAATAACGTTTCCGGTTGTTTCCATACTGCAACAACCGGTAGAAATTGATCAGCCTAAAGAGAGCCGTGTTCCTTCAATGGAAGAAACCGTTGATGAAGTAATGAATGAACCTGTACAGGATATGGCAGAAAAAACGCCGGAAGTGAAACATAGTATACGAAAGGTTAAAACTAAGGCTGCCGGATATATAGGTGTTATTATCGGCGTCAGCGCCATGCTTACAGGCTGTTATATGCTTTTTACAAAAGGACGTTGTTTATTGCATAATGAAAAAAAGTCTGATAAGATAACGATGAATATTAACTAGCAATTTTTTCATAATCATAAATTGCGGAAAGAAGAATCAATATGAATTGGGAACAGAATGTAAGACGTGTAGAACCATATGTGCCGGGTGAACAGCCTAAAGATAAAAATGTGATAAAGCTTAATACTAATGAGTGCCCATATCCGCCGGCACCGGGTGTGCGTCGCGCGATGGAGCAGATGGAGGCAGAGAGTTTCCGTTTATATCCGGATACGGAGGCAACGGATTTAAGAGCTGCATTATCAGATTTCTATAATCTTAAGAAGGAACAGATTTTTGTGGGAGTAGGTTCGGATGATGTGCTTGCATTAATCTTTTTAACCTTTTTCAACAGTGATAAGCCGGTTGTTTTTCCTGATGTTACCTATTCTTTTTATGATGTATGGGCTAATTTATACAGAATCCCGTTTTATCAGATTCCGCTGGATGACGAATTTAAAATAAGAACAGAAGATTATATTTGTGACAATGGAGGAGTTGTTATTGCCAATCCGAATGCGCCGACAGCGATTGCAATGCCGTGCGATGAAATTGAAAAAATAATACAAAATAACAAGGATGTTATTGTTGTAGTGGATGAGGCGTATGTTGATTTTGGTGCAGAGAGCTGCATACCACTTATAGAGAAATATGATAATCTTCTGGTTGTACAGACTTTCAGTAAATCACGTTCTATGGCAGGAATGAGAATCGGTTATGCCATGGGACAGGAGAAACTCATTCAATATTTGAATGATGCCAAATTTGCAATTAATTCATATACCTTAAACACACCGACCTTGGAAATGGGAGCGGAATCCGTAAAGGATGTTGAATATTTTAACGCTACAGTTGATAAAATTATACATACAAGAGAGCGTGTTAAGAAAGAATTGACTGCGTTAGGCTTTTCTTATACGGATTCGAAAACGAATTTCCTGTTTGCAACGCATGAAACGATTCCGGCGGTGGATATATACAATTATTTAAAAGGTGAGAATATTTATGTCCGCTATTGGAATAAAGCGAGAATTAATAACCATCTCCGCATTACCATAGGAACAGATGAGGAAATGGATGTATTGATTGCAAAACTGAAAAAATACATTAATAAATAATATTTTATATAAAGGAAGAAATCATTATGGAAATGATAAAAAATGCATTAAAGGGTATAGTAATTGGAATTGCCAATATTATACCGGGTGTCAGTGGTGGCACCATGGCAGTGGCAATGGGAATCTATGACAAGCTTATTCATGCATTGACACATATTAAGTCTGAATTTAAAAAGGCAATGAAGCTGATTGTTCCGATATTAATCGGTGCGGCAATTGCAGTGGTGGCGTTATCTTTTGTTATTACAGCCATGTTTGAACATTATCCTATTCCAACCAACTTATTGTTTATCGGTTTGATTGTGGGTGGACTTCCTGCAATGGGAAAAAAGGTAAAGGGTAATAAAATTAAAGTATCCCATATGGTTGCGGCAGTATTGTTTTTTGCCATGGTAGTAGGCCTTGCGTTTGTCGGGGAGGGAGAAACCAACTCTGCCGATATGACACTTAATTTTATAAATGTACTTAAATTATTCGGTTGTGGTATTATTGCTGCAGCAACCATGGTTATACCGGGTGTAAGCGGTTCCATGGTATTAATGGTATTGGGTTATTATGAAGCTATTATTACAACGATTAAGGATTTCCTTACCGCGTTAGTACATTTTGATATGGATGGTATTTTACATGGTGCGGGTATTTTGGCACCGTTCGGTATAGGATGTGTTCTTGGTATTGTAGTTATTGCCAAGATGATTGAGTGGGTGTTTAAAAAATTCCCGCTTATTGCATACTGGGCAATTATTGGTCTGATTATTGCATCTCCGTTTGCCATTCTTTTGCTTAGTACATTTACGTATGAAAACCTTGCACTTACGATAGTGGCATCCGTGATTGCATTTGCAGCCGGTTTTGTTGCTTCCATGAAATTGGGCGGAGAAGATTAATATGAATGCATATACTGATTTTGCCGGTGTATATGATACTTTTATGGATGAGACTCCCTATGAAGAATGGGGAGTATTTCTCCTTAATATGATGAAAAAATATAATATTTCAGACGGACTGGTGGCTGAACTTGGTTGCGGAACCGGAACCATGACAGAGTATATGGCTAAAGCCGGATATGATATGATAGGTATTGATAATTCACCTGAAATGCTGAATATTGCCATGGATAAAAAGGCAAAAAGCGGTCTTGATATCCTGTATTTGTGTCAGGATATGAGAGAGTTTGAATTGTATGGTACGGTACGTGTCATGCTTAGCGTATGTGACTGCTTAAATTATGTTGTAGATCCGGAAGAGATAATTGATGTGATGCGTCTTGTCAATAATTATCTGGATTATGACGGTTATTTTATTTTTGATTTTAATACCGTTCATAAGTACAGGGATATAATCGGAGATACTACTATTTCCGAAAACCGTGAAGATTGTGCCTTTATTTGGGATAATTACTATCATGAAGACGATAATATTAACGAATACGAATTGACGATATTTGTTAAGGAAGAGGAAGATATGTTCCGGCGGTTTTCAGAGACACATTATCAACGGGGTTATACCTTGGAAGAAATGAAGTCGTATGCTTTGCAGGCAGGACTTAAGTTTGTTGAAGCATATGATGGTTATACGCAGAATCCTGTGGATGAAAATACCCAAAGAGTGCTTATGGTTCTTAAAAAAGAAGCATAAGATGATTAATTGTAAGAGGAATGAATAAGATGAGTGATTATATTGTGAGAGCAACGGCAGCCGATGCACAAATCAGGGCATTTGCCGCTACTACCCGTGAAATGGTAGAATATGCACGTTCTGTGCATGAGACAAGCCCGGTAATGACAGCTGCGCTGGGAAGACTTTTGACAGCAGGTGCCATGATGGGCAGTATGCTTAAGGGTGAAAAGGATTTGGTGACTTTACAGATTGTCGGTGATGGTGAAGCAGGACAGCTCCTGGTTACGGCGGATGCCAAGGCAAGAGTGAAAGGCTATGTGAAGAATCCGTCTGTCATGCTCCCACCGAATGCCATGGGCAAACTGGATGTAGGTGGTGCAATAGGTCATGGTTATTTGAGAGTTATGAAGGATATGGGATTAAAAGAACCCTATGCCGGTGAAACGGATTTAGTATCCGGAGAAATTGCAGAAGATCTTACCTATTATTTTGCCAATAGTGAACAGGTTCCTTCTTCGGTAGGTCTTGGGGTACTTATGAATAAGGATAATACGGTTTGCCAGGCAGGTGGATTTATTATTCAGCTTATGCCGTTTGCGGATGACGAAGTCATTAATAAGCTTGAAGAAAAACTGATGGGGCTTAAGAGCGTAACCACCATGCTCTCTGAAGGAAATACGCCGGAGGATATACTTAACATTATTTTGGGCGATATGGATCTTATGATTAATGATAAGACAGAAACATCCTTTTACTGTAACTGTGAAAGAGCGCGGGTAGAAAAGGCATTAATCAGTTTGGGTAAAAAAGAGCTTAAAGAGATGATAGATGAAGGTAAAACAATAGAAACAAAGTGTCATTTTTGTAATACAACCTATGCCTTTAGTGTAGAAGAGTTGAAGGAAATTATGAAACAGAGCAGGTAGTAAGTTTGTTTTTGGGCGATACAATGCCCGGAAGGAATGGATATGAAACAAGGATTTATCAAAGTAGCAGCAGTGACTTTACGGATGAAGCTTGCGGATACGGTTTTTAATGCAACTGAAATAATGCGTATGATGGACGAAACCGAAGATAAGGGTGCTAAAGTGGTAGTGTTTCCGCAGTTATGCCTGACAGGATGTACTTGCGGGGATTTGTTTTTCCAGGAAGCATTGCTTTCTTCTGCCAAAGAACAGTTGATGCAAATAGTTGCGCATTCCGAAGGGATGCAGGCACTGTTTTTTGTCGGGCTGCCTTTTTCTTATGGGCAAAAGCTTTATAATGTGGCAGCTGCGATACAGAACGGAAAGCTTCTATGTTTTATTCCAAAGACATATATTCCGGAATATGAAACCCTTGGTGAAAGCCGTTATTTTGCCAAAGGATTTTCCAAAGTAGTGATGGTAAAATTCTGTGGTATGGATATTCCTTTTGGAACGGATATTCTTTTGAAAAACAGTGTGATGGATTCTTATACTATTGCTTGTGAGATAGGGGATGATTTGCATGCGGTTTTTGCTCCGTCTGATAAACATGTTGCAAACGGTGCAACCATCATTGTAAATCCTTCGGCGACGGATGAGATTGTAGGAAAGTCAGAAATGACTCTTAAGCTTATTGCTGCCCATACTTATAAGCTTAAGGCAGGATATGTCTTGGCGGGTGCCGGTATGGGCGAATCCACACAGGATATGGTTTTTGCAGGTTATAATGTTATTGCGGAAGCCGGTAAAATACTTAAAGAAACGAAGTGTTATGAAAACGGTGTTATTTACAGTGATATTGATGTTGCGTTTTTGAATATGTCACAAAACAGGAAAAAGCTGTTTTCAGACAGTGGTGAAACAGAATATATGTCCCTTTATTTTGAACAGGAACTAACGGATAATGTTCTTGACAGGGAGTTTCCAAAGAGTCCGTTTGTGCCGGAAGATGAGCATGAACGGAATGTAAGATGTGAAGAGGTGTTGACAATACAGTCGCAGGGACTTAAAAGAAGACTGGCTCATACAGGTGCTAAAAGTGCCGTGATAGGCATATCCGGTGGACTTGATTCTACGTTGGCACTTCTTGTGACGGTAAAAGCTTTTGATTTGTTAGGGCTTGCGCGGAATAACATAATTTGCATTACGATGCCCGGTTTCGGAACAACAGACAGGACATATATTAATGCCTGCAAGATGGTTGAAACGCTGGGAGCAACGTTGCGCGAAATAAGTATAAAAGATGCCGTGACGCTGCATCTTAAAGATATAGGACATGATATAAATGTGCATGATGTGACATATGAGAATGCACAGGCAAGAGAACGGACACAGATTCTCATGGATATTGCCAATAAAGAGAATGGCCTTGTGATAGGAACCGGCGATATGTCGGAACTTGCACTGGGATTTGCGACCTATAACGGGGATCATATGTCAATGTATGGCGTTAATGCCGGTGTACCTAAGACACTGGTGCGTTATCTGGTACGTTTTTATGCGGATACCTGTGGGGATGAAGAACTTAAAAAGGTGCTTTTGGATGTACTTGACACTCCGGTAAGTCCGGAACTTTTGCCACCGTCAGAAGGAGATATATCCCAAAAGACGGAGGATATTGTCGGACCGTATGAACTGCATGATTTCTTCTTATACTATATGCTTCGCCGGGGATATGAACCGAAAAAAGTATATAGAATAGCAAAACTTACTTTTAAAGAAGTGTATGATGATGAAACTATAAAGAAGTGGGTTAAAATGTTTTACAGAAGGTTTTTTACGCAGCAGTTTAAACGTTCGTGCCTGCCGGATGGCCCTAAGATTGGCAGCGTAGGTCTTTCGCCAAGGGGTGATTTAAGGATGCCATCCGATGCAAGCTATGCAGTTTGGGCTGCGCAGTTTATGGATATATAATGATTCGTTTTCAGTTGTTCCTTAATTACTCGTTTGAGTCAAGAGGTTGCTGTGCTTTTAACAGATTACGTTCTATGGCGTGAAGAAGAACCCCGGTGGTATATCGGGAATCCTGGTCATATGTAATCCGGCTTAATGACTGATCACGTATTATTTGCTCACAAAGATTGTCAAAAGCAGGTTCAATCAGAGGATACATGGTTGTTACAGCTTCATCAATATTGACAAGCCGAAGGGAACGGATGTAATCGGCATCCACTACCAGTTCAATATCAAGAGCCATATCGCCGAGTGTTACACTGGTTGTATATACGCCAGGAACATAAAGTGATGTGGCTTTTTCTGTTGGTGTGCCGGGGTCTTTTTTGCCCGGTGCGAACATTAAAATAAGCAGAATGATAAATAGTATACCAAGGACAATAAAAATTCCTGTATATACGAGTTCTTTCATGCGAAAGACTAATATTTTGGTTCTTGCACTCATATTTGTATCTCCGGTCATTTTGTTATTATATTGTATGAGCGTAAGATGCGGTTTATGAACAAATACCATTGCTTTAACTAAGTTGGGAAACTGTAGTTTTTACAACCGTAACATAGGGGCTTTCGTATATATCGTGGGGAGTTACAATCATTCCGCCGTCTGAATCCAAATCTATGCCAAGATATTTATAGCATTGCCATACAAGATGGGAACAGTTGGTGCCGTAAGAAGTGTCCCGCAGGTTGGATTTGGGGGACAGGATGCCGACGGAAAGGGTATATGGAATGTTAACCATATTGCTTTTGGCATATGCAATCATCTCGCGCACAAGATCTTCCCGGCTTTTTTTATGAAAATTACTAAGTGCCTGCCAGACACTGTCAGACAATCTTAGTATGGCGTAACCGGGGTAGTTATTCCATTCTTTTATATCCTGAAAAGAAGAGGAGGAACCCAGCTGCGTTGATTCAAGCGTTATTCCTCTTTTGGCGTCTGTTACAATAGCAGCATGTCCGTGCCGGTATGTGAAGGTATGCGAGGAAAAGGTAATCAGGATATCGCCGTCAGTAACAGGGGGGAAAGACTTGGCTAAAGATGTTTTAAGGATATCCTCTCTTGTAAGAAAAAAGATGGGGGAGCATACGGAGCCGGGGGTGTTTTTTGTATATATATTTTCTTTTATAACATACTCATTAAGTAAAGTACTGAGCATCATCAATGCAAATAATAGCAGGGTGGCAGAATAATAACGTTTGTTCGGCATGATAACTCCTATGTTTTTTATTAGTGAGTTTTTCTTATTTTAAGGAAAATATTCAATATAAATAGTGATTAATGACTTTTGGGACAGGCGCAAAAGTTCTTCTTTTTAATACAATAAGATATCAGTATATGAGAGAGGGATTGATTCTATGCAATATATAAGAAGGGGAAACGAAGTACCGTTTGTAAAGATGCATGGATGCGGAAACGATTATATATTTGTGGAAGAATTTTTAGAAGAGCCGCTTGTTGCACGAGAAGCAATTCCGGCACTTTGTAACCGTCATACCGGAATCGGAGCGGATGGCGTTATTTTTATTCATTTATCAGATAAGGCCGATTTTGAGATGGAGATGTATAATTCGGACGGCAGCCGGGGGAGAATGTGCGGCAACGGCATCCGTCTGGTAGCAAAATATGTGTCTGACAGAGGATATCTCAGAAGAAATTCGATTATGATAGAAAGCATGGGCAAGGTATATGCGGTTACGCTTCTTGAAAGCAGTACGGCTGAAGCAACAATGGCATCTGTTAACATGGGAAAAGTCAGAATCCCAAAGGGTTATGAAAAAGTTTTGGTTGGAAATGCATATTTTTATATAACGGAAGTTGATACAGGTAATCCGCATGCAGTAATTATACTTGATAGTTTTAATGATTTTGATGTGGCTTACTGGGGCGCTTTAATTGAAAATAACGAGCGGTATCCGGATAGGACCAATGTCGAATTTGTAAAAGTTATCGGCAGGGATTTGGCAGAAGTACGCGTATGGGAAAGGGGAAGCGGTGAGACGCTTGCCTGCGGAAGCGGAAGTGTAGCAAGCGTGGCAGCATTACGCCTGCATAAATTGACTGGAAACCATGTGCGTGTTAGACTACTGGGTGGGGAATTAATCGTAGATTATAATGAAGAAAACGATGAATACATTCTTACAGGTCCGGCAGTGGAAATATATGGCGGAATTATTTATTAATAAACACCACAAAAAAGCAGGTTTTGAATCGTATTAAAGATAGAACGGTTCAAAAGCAACCTGAGAAAGGGAGCTTAAGGGATGACAGATAAAGAGTTTGAATACTGTTGTGAACGTATACGGATAGGAGATAGGGATGGCCTTAAGGACATCTATGAAGCATATGTACAATATATCTATGCGATAATATTCAGGGTTTTGCAAAATAAGGAGAATGCCGAGGACGTCACGGCAGACTTCTTTATTAAACTATGGGATTTGGCAGACAGATATAAAGGTGGTAATGGTCATAAGGCATGGATGACTACTATAGCGAGAAATATGGCTATTGATTCTTTGCGTTCACGGAAAAAGGAACTTCTTCATGACGAAATTCCGGATATTGCCGGCGGAAGTGAAGAGGGGGGTGCTAAAAGCGGTACACAGTACGGACAGGCTGCCAGTGAGGTGGAGACTGAAGTAATCGGCAATATGAGCATTGAAGAAGCTTTATCGGTCTTAAATGATAGTGAACGGCAAATAATTAATATGAAGGTGTTGGGAGATATGACTTTTAAGGAAATATCGGATGTACTTAAGATACCGATGGGTACCATAACCTGGCGGTATCAGAATGCGATGAAGAAACTAAGGAGGTACGGTTATGAGTAAGGATTTTGAAAAAGAATATCGTGAATTAACTAAAAACGAAACACCGGACCTTTGGAACAGGATTGAAGCAGGGCTTCATGAAAAAAATGTGCCGGTGCAGGAAACTGCCCAAAAGAAGAATAATAACATTATTAATATAGTACTGCGCTTTGCTCCGATGGCTGCGGCAGTAGTGCTTGTTGCTTTACTTATTCCTGTGTTTACACGAATGACGGGAAATTCTGCAAAAGACGGACGGATTGCGGAACCAGATACTTCTTTTTATAATGATGCCGCAGAAGAGGCAGAGTATGTTAATGATATGGATATGAATATGAGCCCGCAGACAGAAAGTACGGATTCCGTAACGGGAGGAGACTTTGCCTGGGAAAAAGCAGAAGATGATGGTTCCCAAAATGAGGTTGTTTTCCTGGGTATACGCGCTGAAGAACAGATTGACGAAACGTTGTGGAAATGTGTTGTGACGGATACTGAGGAGGATGAAGAAAAAGTCATCTATGTTAAAGATAGTGAACACAAATTGTTGCAAAATATGATATATGAAGTTGAACTGGTTATGTCTACGGAAGTTTATCAGGGAGAAAATGTCTATACGATAGTTATTCATTAAAAAATAGCTGAAATATTTGCGGATATCGTTTGACTTTATGAAAAATATATGTTTTCATTAGTCATATATGGGATTGGCGGAAGCTGTCGAAATTCCGTGTTTGTTGGGGTGTGTTTGCAGAGCGCAAAAACACTCCGAAAAATATTTGGTAGCATTTTTGCATAATGAGTGCAGAGTGCAGACAGGAGTCAGAATGAATGACAATCTGCTTGAACTTCAGGGTATTTCCAAAGGGTTTGACGGAAAAGGAATCATCAAGGAATTAAACCTGAATATAAAGAGAAATGAATTTGTTACGCTGTTAGGTCCTTCCGGTTGCGGTAAGACAACAACACTCCGTATTGTCGGAGGATTTGAAAAGCCGGATAAAGGAAGCGTGATTTTTAAGGGCGAGGATATTACACAAATGCCACCGGAGCACCGTCATATTAATACGGTGTTTCAGAAGTATGCTCTTTTTCCGCATATGAGTGTTGCGGATAATATCGCATTTGGACTTAAAATTAAAAAGAAAAGTAAAGATTTTATTGAAGATAAAATTCGCTATGCATTGAAGCTTGTGGATTTACAGGGATTTGAAGACCGTAAACCACAGTCATTAAGCGGTGGTCAGCAGCAACGTATTGCCATTGCCAGAGCTATCGTTAATGAACCGGAGATTTTGCTGCTTGATGAGCCGTTGGGCGCATTAGACCTTAAACTCCGTCAGGACATGCAGAGCGAATTAATTCGTTTAAAAAACGAATTGGGTATTACCTTTATATATGTTACCCATGACCAGGAAGAAGCATTAACCATGTCTGATAAGGTAGTTGTTATGCACCATGGTGTGGTTCAACAGATAGGAACACCGAAGGATATTTATGATGAGCCTTGTAATGCGTTCGTAGCTGATTTTATAGGAGACAGTAATATTCTTCAGGGAACCATGCTTTGCGACAGATTGGTGGAAATACAGGGCGTAAAGACCGATTGTGTGGATGAAGGTTTTGGCAAGAACGAAATAGTGGATGTAGTAATACGACCGGAAGATATTGAGATCGGTGAAGTTGGTCAGGGCTGGATGGATGGTGTGGTAACTTCCATATTGTATAAGGGAGCACATTATGAGATTACCATTCATGCTTGCGGATATGATTGGCTTGCATTAAATACAGTGGCTTACCCTGTCGGCTCCAACATATCTATTTATGTGAAACCGTTTAATATCCAGATTATGAAACATATGGATGAAGCAGAGAGAATTATAGAAGAGGATGTTGTCAATGAAGAATAGCATCAGGAAATATTTGTCCATTCCTTATATGGTGTGGATTATATGTTTTACCGTGTTGCCTCTCTGCTATATAGGTTGGTACGCGGTTTCCGATAAGGCCGGTGGCTTTACATGGAGTAATCTGACTGCAATTTTTGAACCGATACATATGAAGGCACTCCTTGTGTCTGTCGAACTCGCACTGATATGTACGCTCGTTTGTTTATTGCTTGCATATCCGGTGGCACTTATTTTAAAGAGCCTTAAGTTTAAGAAAAAAGGTATCGTTGTTGCGGTTTTGATTCTTCCGATGTGGATGAATTTTATTTTGCGTGTGTATGCATGGCAGATATTATTAGCCAATAACGGAATTCTCAACAGTATGCTGGGGGTGCTTGGGTTACCGGCACTTAATATAAGTAATACGAAGTTTGCGATTGTACTCGGTATGGTGTACGATTTCCTGCCGTTTATGATTTTGCCGATTTATAATACCATTATGGAAATTCCTGAAGATATCATAGAAGCGGCCAAAGACCTTGGTGCAAACAGTTTTACCATTTTCAGAAAGATTATCTGGAAGCTTACCTTGCCGGGTGTTTTGAGCGGTATAACCATGGTATTTGTTCCGGCACTGACATCCTTTGTGTTTTCGGATATTCTGGGTGGAGGAAAAATCCAGCTGATTGGTAACGTAATAGAACAGGAATTTACAACGAGTCTGAATTACAGGTTAGGATCAGGCTTGTCTTTTGCGTTGATGATTATTGTACTTGTACTTATGGCAATTTTGCAGAACAGGGATAAGCAGTCAAAAGGGAATAATATGCTATGGTAAAAAATATATTCAGTAAATTGTATATTGGAATTATAATCTTTTTCCTCTATGTGCCTATTATAGTGCTTATGATGCTGTCGTTCAGTAATTCAAAGACAAAGGCAATTACCGGTGGTTTTACATTAAAGTGGTATGCACAGTTGTTTAAAAATGAGGAAATCATGGGTGCCATTACGACGACGCTGCTTCTTGCATTGTTATCGGCAGTGATTGCGACGATAATCGGGCTTCTGGGGGCTATCGGTATTGATGCCATGAAAAAGCGTGGTTATTCGGTAATGCTTGGTGCAACTAATATTCCTCTTTTGAATGCGGATATTGTTACCGGTATTGCTTTGATGTTGTTTTTTGTGAGATTTATACCGCTTGGCTTCGGCAGTATGTTGATTGCCCATATTACTTTTAATATACCGTATGTCATTTTAAGTATCCTGCCAAAGCTAAAACAGATTGATGTAAGTGTGTATGAAGCGGCAAGAGATCTCGGGGCCAATAGTGTAAAGGCGTTTGTCAAAGTTATTATTCCGATTATTAAGTCCGGAATCGTGTCAGGTTTTATGCTGGCAATGACAATGTCGCTGGATGATTTTATCATTACCTACTTTACAAGAGGCGCCGGATATAATACACTGTCAACGGTAATTTACGGACAGATACGAAGAGGTATTAATCCGGAGATATATGCACTTTCTACTATATTATTCCTGGTTGTACTTATTGTACTTGTGGTAGTAAATTATTCACCTAATAAGAAAAAGGTAAAAGAATAGATTTTTAGAAGGGACTTAAGAAATGAAAAGAATGATGAAAAAGGGATTTGTTATGTTTCTTGCGATGGTAATGCTTTGCATGACACTTTTAACCGGATGCGGGGAAGATCCTAAGAAAACATTAACAGTATTTAACTATGGTAACTATATTGATCCGGAAGTACTTGATATATTTGAAGAAGAAACCGGTATTAAAATCAAATACGAAGAAGCTACTACACCGGAAATTTTATATTCAAAATATTCTGCAGGCTCTATTAAGTATGATGTTGTGTGTACTTCAGACTACATGCTTGAGAGAATGATTAAAGAGGATAAGCTGGTTCCTTATAATCCTGATAATTTTGAGCATATTAACAATATCGGACAGACTTATTGGGATTTTGCCAAGGCTTTTGACCCTACCAATGAGTATACGATTCCGTATTTTTACGGAACGGTAGGAATTTTATATGATACTACTAAAGTGGATGGGGATATTACAAGCTGGAGCGTACTCTTTGACGGAAGCTATTCCGGTGAGATTATTATGATGAAGAGTATGCGTGATGCATACATGATGACGCTTAAGTATCTCGGATATTCCATAAATACTACAAACCGTGATGAAATTGATGAGGCACAGAAGCTCCTTCTTGCACAAAAGAAAGATGTTCAGTCTTATTTTGTTGATGAAACGAAGGATGAACTTGCGGCAGGCAATGCTACCATGGGCGTAGTATATTCAGGCGATGCTTTTGTTGCAATGGAAGAAAATGACAAGCTGGATTTCGTTATTCCTAAGGAAGGTACTAACCTTTGGATGGATTCATGGGGAATAACCAAGCAGTGCGATAATATGGAAGCGGCTGAAATGTTCCTGGATTTCCTCATGAGAGAAGATATCGCGAAGATGAATTTTGAATTTATTTATTATTCAACGCCAAATGAAGCGGTTATTGAGGATATGGATGAAGAGTTAAAAAATAACGAAATGATAGTTCCAACCGATGAGATTAATGCGCGTTGTGAAGTATGTAAGATGACAAGCGAAGAGCTTCTTGAATACTATAATCAGATTTGGAAAGAATTAATGGCAAAGTAGAAGGGAATGCTCCGTATCATATGAATCTTTCCCGGAATACAAAAGCGTATTCCGGGATTTTTGTATTATCGGGTATTGCAGTTAGATAAGAGAGGAATGTAACATGGCACATGTAATCAGTAATGAAACAATAGAGTATGTCGGGATCCTTGCCAAGCTTGACTTGAATGAAGAAGAAAAAGAGCAGGCAAAAAAGGATATGGCACGCATGCTTGATTATATTGATAAGCTTGAAGAACTCGATACGGAGAATGTTGAGCCTATGAGCCATACTTTCCCTATGTACAATGTGTTCCGTGAAGATGTTGTAGAAAACGGTGATGACCACGATAATATTCTTGCAAATGCACCCAAGAAAAAAAATGGTGCATTTGTAGTCCCGATTACGGTAGAATAGGAGGCAGGAAATATGAGTATACTTGATTTTACCGCGGTGGGGCTTGCTAAAAAAATCAGAGAAAGAGAAGTGTCTGCCGTAGAAGCTACTAAGGCAGTGCTTGAACAGATAGAGGCAAAAGATAAGAATTATAATTGTTATGTAACAGTAACAAAAGAGCAGGCGTTAAAGCGTGCCGGAGAAATTCAGAAAATGTTAGATAGTAACCTTTCTGTCGGACCGCTTGCCGGTGTGCCGGTTGCTATTAAAGATAACTTGTGTACGAAGGGGGTTCTTACGACATGTTCCTCTAAGATCCTTCATAATTTTGTTCCTTCATATTCAGCAACTGCAGTAGAAAGGCTTGAAGCAGCAGGTGCGGTTATTGTAGGCAAGACAAATATGGATGAATTTGCCATGGGAAGTACGACGGAGACTTCGGCCTATGGCATTACAAGAAATCCATGGAATTTGGATTGCGTTCCGGGAGGCTCTTCCGGTGGTTCGGCAGCCGCCGTTGCAGCCAATGAATGTTTCTGTGCACTTGGTTCTGATACCGGTGGTTCCATCCGACAGCCGGCTTCTTTTTGTGGTGTGGTAGGACTTAAGCCAACCTACGGAACCGTGTCGCGTTATGGACTTATTGCATATGGTTCGAGTCTGGACCAGATAGGACCGCTTGGCAAAGATGTAACAGATTGCGCCACGATTCTTAATGTAATTGCAGGAAACGATATAAAGGATTCCACCAGTGCCCATCTCCCGGTAACTGACTATACAAAAGGACTTATACATGATGTAAAAGGCCTGAAGATAGGAATTCCTAAAGATTATTTTGATGAAGGTCTTGATAATGAGGTTAAGGATGCGGTATTAAAAGCTGCCGGGGTATTAAAAGAAAAAGGGGCAGTTGTGGAAGAGTTTGATTTAGGACTTGTAGAATATGCCATACCGACGTATTATACCATTGCAGCAGCAGAAGCAAGTTCTAATTTAGAGCGTTTTGATGGTGTAAAATACGGATATCGTACTGAAAATTACAATGGTCTTCACAATATGTATAAAAAGACAAGGTCGGAAGGCTTTGGTGAGGAAGTAAAGCGCCGGATTATGTTGGGAGCTTTTGTATTAAGCTCCGGTTATTATGATGCTTATTATCTAAAAGCGTTAAAAGTTAAGGCTTTAATAAAAAAAGCATTTAACAAAGCGTTTGAAAAGTATGATATAATTTTAGGGCCGGTAGCACCGTCTACGGCACCAAAAGTGGGCGACAGCTTAAAAGACCCGCTAAAAATGTATCTTGGTGATATATATACAATTTCAATGAATCTTGCAGGGCTTCCGGGTATTAGTGTGCCTTGCGGATTGGATAAAAAAGGAATGCCGATAGGTGTTCAACTCGTTGCAGATTGTTTTGAAGAGAAAAAGCTGCTTCGGGCAGCATATGCCTATGAACAGGAAAGAGGCAGTTTCCCAACTGCAATGGGAAAGGAGGAAGCTTAGCATGTCAAAACTATATGAAACCGTGATTGGTCTTGAGGTACATGTAGAGCTTGCGACGAAGACTAAAATTTTCTGTGCCTGTTCAACAAAGTTTGGTGGGGCTCCTAATATCCATACGTGTCCGGTATGTACAGGCATGCCGGGATCTTTGCCTGTTTTAAACAAGCAGGTGGTGGAATACGCGATGGCAGTGGGACTTGCAACCAATTGTGAGATTACAAAGAAGAGTAAATTTGACAGAAAAAATTACTTTTATCCGGATAATCCACAGAATTACCAGATTTCCCAGTTGTATCTTCCGATATGCAGGGAGGGTTTTGTGGAAATAGAAACGTTAGATGGCACCAAAGCCGTAAGAATCCATGAAATTCATATGGAAGAAGACGCAGGTAAACTGATACACGATGAACAGGGGGATTGCTCCTTGGTTGATTATAACCGTTCGGGTGTTCCGCTTATCGAAATTGTAAGTGAGCCGGATATGCGTTCCGCAGAGGAGGTTATAGCTTTTTTAGAGAAACTCCGTCTTATTATCCAATATCTTGGGGCTTCCGATTGTAAGTTACAGGAAGGCTCAATGCGTGCGGATGTTAATCTTTCGGTACGTGAAGCAGGAAGCGATACTTACGGAACACGTACGGAAACCAAAAATCTCAACTCTTTTAGGGCAATTTCGCGTGCCATTGAGCATGAAAGAAACCGTCAGATCAAAATTATTGAGTCCGGCGAAAAAGTTATTCAGGAAACAAGACGTTGGGATGATAATAAAGAGGAGTCTTATGCGATGAGGAGTAAGGAGGATGCCCGGGATTACCGTTATTTTCCGGATCCTGATCTTGTGCCTATTATCATTAGTGACGAATGGATTGATGAAGTAAGAAAACGTCAGCCGGAGTTAAGAACCGAAAAAATTGTCCGATATAAAAAAGAGTTTGATTTGCCGGATTATGATATAGATATTATTACGGCATCAAAAACACTGGCGGATATTTTTGAACAGACGACCGCTATTTGTAACCAACCTAAAAAAGTAAGCAACTGGCTGATGGTAGAAACGTTACGTTTGTTAAAAGAGAACAATATGGAACCGGAAGAAATTTCATTTTCACCGGAAAATCTGGCGAAACTCATTATGCTTACTGAGTCAAAGACAATAAATTCCAGTGTTGCAAAAGAAGTTTTTGAAGTATTATTTAAAGAAAATATAGATCCTGATAAATATGTAGAGGAAAAAGGGTTAAAGACGGTAAACGATACCGGCGCACTTAAAACGGCAGTGGAAAAGATAATAGCAGAAAATCCGCAATCCGTAGAGGATTACAGAAATGGCAAGGAGAAAGCTATTGGATTTTTGGTTGGCCAGACCATGAAGGAAATGCGCGGAAAAGCGGACCCGTCCATGATTAATCAGTTGTTAAAGGAATTATTGTAACGGGTGTTATTTTAAGCTTATTAACCATATATTCAGCACAATTAGGAAGAAAGAAGTGAAAGTATGAAAGAAAAAGAGGGAATTGAAATTACGGAAGAACTGGCTGTTAACAAGCCGGAGGAAGCCGGTGGCGCAGAAATCGACTTAGAAGAAATTGATTTGGACGAAGACGATTTGGACGAAGATGATTTGGAAGAAGTTGAATTAGACGAAGACGATTTAGAAGAAGTTGATTTAGACGAAGAGGAATCGGAAGAAGAACTTGAGGAAGTCGAACTTCAAGAAGAAACACCGGCAGAAATAAAAATGCCGGAGAAAAAGAAAATAAAGCAACGCATGAACGAAAACGCTGACGGCAATCCTTTTGAAAAGCTTTTGGTTGAGAATAAGCTTAAAAATATTTTTGACGAGAAAGAACATTCCCGCAAAAAGCTGTTTGTACCGGTTTATTTTGTTATTGCCATGCTTTATTTGGAATTTGTATTCCATATTTACAGTTTTAAAGGCGGAATCAACGTTGACACGGTTGCCATGGTCCTTTTTACCGCAGCAATAGCCGGTTTGATAGGTTTTATATGTACTTTGTTCCCTAAAAAAGTAAATTACGTTTTAACAATTTTCTTTACGGCGCTGTTTTCGATATATTTTTGCGTGCAAATTGTATATAAAGGCGTTTTCCAAAATTATCTGTCACTGTCAGCCATGATGGAGGTGGCAGGCCAAGCGTTAGATTATAAAGATACTATTATTAAAAATATACTGGAAAATATTGTTGCATTAATACTTTTATTGGCACCGATTGTCATAATTTTGACGCCGGTCAGAAAATGGATCGATTTCAAAAGAAAATCCTTGGTACCGATGATTGTGACAGGAGTGTCACCTGTTGTGACATACCTGCTGGCCATCTTGGTTGTGAAATTATTGGATAATTCTATGTATTCTGCGTATGATGTGTTTAAAGAATATACGTCAGTTGATATGGCAATAGAAAAACTGGGTGTGACAGAAACGACAGTTCTTGATTTAGGCGCCTTGTTTGGTGTTAAATATGAGGCTGATGATGAGTATGAGTTTACGGATGTATTTGGTTCTATTGATTCAGAGGATAATACAAATCCGGAAAATACCGATACTCCGGGAACGGATAATACCCAGGGAAATGAAGAAGACGGTCAGGACGGAAATAATCAAGGAAATGAGGATGAACCGGTTGAACCGGTAATTCCGAAAAAGCCTACCAATGTGTTGGAAATCAATTTTGATGAACTGATTCAGGCTACGGATGATAAGGGGCTTATTTCCCTGCATGAATATTTCAGGGATTGTACACCGACCAAGACGAACGAATATACCGGCATGTTTGAAGGTTATAATCTTATTTTTATTACTGCCGAAGGTTTTTCTGGATATGCATTAAAAGAAGAGTATTTCCCTACCTTATATATGATGGCAAACAGCGGATTTGTGTTTGAAAATTACTACACACCATTGTGGTATGGTTCCACGGTAGGCGGTGAGTATGCAAACCTCACCGGACTTACACCGGCAAACGGTCAGTATCTTAGTATGAAGGAAACCGGAAAACGGGAGAACAGCATGCGGCTTACACTGGCTACCCAGCTTGCCAATATCGGATATGCTTCAGTAGGATATCATAATAATTCATATACCTATTACGGAAGAGACATGTCGCATACCAATATGGGATATACGTGGATGGGTGTAGGTAACGGATGGGAGCCGCAGACAAATAAATCGGGTAAGAATTTGTGGCCGCAATCCGATGATTATATGATTGAAACAACATTTTTTGATTATGCGGATACACAGCCGTTCCATACATATTATTTATCTGTAAGTGGTCACGTGCAGTATAACTTTTCGGGTAATGCCATGGCTAAGAAAAATAAAGCTGTGTTTGAACATCTTAATTATTCAGATACGACGAAAGCGTATTTATCCTGTACGTATGAACTTGAAAAAGCCATGACACGTCTTGTGGGTTACCTTGAGGAAGCAGGTATTGCAGAGAATACGGTAATTGTCCTTGCTCCGGACCACGTTCCTTACGATAATAAGGAAGTGTGTGATGAATTGGCAGGATATGAACTTGAAAAGAATTTTGAGTGGTTTGAGAACACATTGATTGTGTGGTCGGCTTCCATGAAAGAACCGGTTCATGTAGACAAAGTGTGCAGCAGTATAGATATTTTACCTACATTATCTAATTTGTTTGGCTTGGAATATGATTCCAGATTGATGGTAGGAAGAGATATTTTGTCCGACATGGAAGGTCTTGTTATGTTTAATAACAGAAGCTTCATTACTTCAAAATGTAAGTATGATGCGACCAACGGAAAAGTTACATCATTTACGGATGAACCGGTGGATGATGAATATGTAAAAGCGGTAAAGAGTACGGTTAAGACACGCTTCAGGATAGCGGATAAGATATTGGAATACGATTATTATTCGTATATTGAAGATTTGTTCCCACCGTTTGAGAAGGTAGTTCCTAAAAAGGTTGCAATTAAAATGGGACTTGCCGGTTTTTATCCTGACGGAACGAAGATGACGGATAAAGAACATGCGGAATTTATAAAAAATCATCCCCAGAAATCTGAGGAAGATGAATCTTCATCCGGCGAAAGACTGGATGAAAATACACCGACCCTGAATTTGAATGGGGATGCAAATTAACCGTTTTCTATTATCTTGTTACTACGCCATCGAACAGATGGTATAAGAAATTAACAATGGTTTCATAATGTGGTGCATTTGGGCAGATACAGAAGATATATTCTGTAAGCTCAGGTGCACCAAATGTGTTGAAGTAGCTCGTATCTTTTAAAGAAATGCCGGCAGGAATGGTTTTCGTGGTGCCGGTTTCTTTGTCTTCAAACGTTACATAATGCATATAATCCTTAAAATCTTCGTATACATCTTCTTCAAGGAATTCCGATAAATCGGTAAGGAACTTGCCGTTTGAAAAGTAATCCAGTGTTGTTACATCAATAGTGAAAAAATCCAATGAATCCTCTGTCATCAATTGTTGGATAAATACCGGGGTATAAATATCGGAATATGAAATGCCGCCGTCTTTATTTACCTGGTAAGATATGGTTGGATCGAGAAGAACCGGTGTTTTATCTGTGTTGATGTCATATTTGTCGGCAAACGAATCTGTCAGATTATCAAGGTTAATGAATATATCCAGATTCATGACTAAGCCGTACAGTGCTTTGGGGCGGTGTGCATCCTTGTATTGGTCGTAAAATATGGATAAGCCGATAACTATAAGAAGGATTACTGCCAAACACCATTTATAATAGTCAAAATAGTACTCTAATTTCTTTTTTAAAGGTTGTCCTTTCAATTTTTTGCGTTGTTCTTTAACTTCATCTCTAAGTGCCATTTAAAAACCTCCATTTTTCATACTATTTTATAATAGACATTCATAATGAATAAGTCAATAAACAGGATTTGGGCTAAGTCTTAAAAAAATATAAATTATAGAAAAAATTAAGAAATAAACGTGCCGAAGCGTTGGTTTTGCTTGAAGAACGGTTAAAATTGTACTATGATATAACAAGTATTATTTATAGTGAGGTATGATTATGAGCGAGACATTTGTTGAGGTATTGGTAGAAAGAAGAACGAATCCGGTATTGTTCTTTTTGAAGTGGTGTTTTATTGCTTTAGGTATATTTTTATTTTTGTCAGGCGTATTGCTTGCTATTTCGTTTTTTGTGCTGGGCGGAATATTGTGCTTTCTTTTGTTTTATGTATGCCGTCTGTTTGCCGTTGTTGAGTATGAATACTGTTATCTGGATAAGGAAATGACGGTTGATAAGATTCTTAACCGCAGTAAGAGAAGAAAGGTGCTTACCATTGATTTTGAGCGTATGGAGATTATGGCGCCTATCAATTCCCACCGCCTGGATTCTTACCGCCATATTACAGGTAAGGCATTGGACTACAGTTCAGGAATAATAGAGGAGCCGGATATACGTTACATGATGTATTTTGACGGTGGTAAAAAGATGATTTTTGAGCCAAACGAGGCACTGGTTAACATGATTAAAAATATTGCACCAAGAAAGGTGTTTACAGATTAAATATATTGTGAAAAACGCCATTGAATTTAGCATTGACACAATACCCCTTTTTTGTTAAACTCACTCTTAATATTAATTTACAAAGTCTAAGGAGGAAAGGTTAAGATGGGAATGATCATTGGTGAAGGCATTACATTTGATGATGTGTTACTTGTACCATCATATTCACAGGTAATCCCTAATCAGGTTCAGTTATCTACGAATCTGACGAAGAAGATTAAGTTAAATATTCCGATTATGAGTGCCGGAATGGATACGGTTACTGAGCACAGAATGGCAATAGCCATGGCAAGACAGGGCGGTATCGGTATTATCCACAAAAACATGTCAATTGAAGCTCAGGCAGAAGAAGTAGATAAAGTTAAGCGTTCAGAAAACGGAGTTATCACAGATCCATTCTCACTTTCTCCTGAACATACATTAGCAGATGCTGATAATCTGATGAGTAAGTTCAGAATTTCAGGTGTGCCGATTACGGAAGGTAAGAAGCTGGTCGGCATTATTACAAACCGTGATTTAAAATTCGAAACAGATTTCAGCAAGAAAATTAAAGAATCCATGACAAGCGAAGGCTTGATTACAGCCAAGGAAGGAATTACCTTGGAAGAAGCTAAGAAGATTCTTGCAAAAGCCCGTAAAGAGAAACTTCCTATTGTAGATGATAATTTTAATTTAGTAGGATTAATTACTATTAAAGATATTGAAAAGACTATCAAGTATCCTTTAGCTGCAAAAGATGAG
The DNA here is from genome assembly GCA_045576455.1 of Lachnospiraceae bacterium. GTDB lineage: Bacteria > Bacillota > Clostridia > Lachnospirales > Lachnospiraceae > RGIG4034. Next base: position 367,667 of record JAZNGM010000001.1, read on the forward strand.
CAGGGAAGATTGTTATGTGGTGCCGGTGTAGGTATTACTGCAAATGTTCTTGACAGAGTGGAAGCACTTGTGGCTGCCAAGGTAGACGTGATTGTACTTGACTCTGCACACGGACATTCTGAGAATGTTCTTCAGAGTTTAAGAATGATTAAGAAAGCATATCCGGACCTTCAGGTAATTGCAGGTAATGTTGCAACAGGAGAAGGAACCAGAGCATTAATCGAAGCCGGTGCAGATGCGGTTAAGGTTGGAATCGGACCGGGTTCTATTTGTACAACCCGTATCGTAGCAGGAATCGGTGTTCCGCAGATTAGTGCTATTATGGATGCATACAGTGTGGCAAAAGAGTACGGTATTCCGATTATCGCAGATGGCGGTATTAAGTACTCAGGCGACATGACGAAAGCAATTGCTGCCGGCGGTAACGTATGTATGATGGGTAGTATTTTTGCAGGTTGTGATGAAAGCCCGGGAACATTTGAATTATTCCAGGGTAGAAAATATAAGGTTTATCGTGGAATGGGTTCTATCGCTGCTATGGAAAACGGTAGTAAGGACAGGTATTTCCAGGAAAATGCGAAAAAGCTTGTTCCGGAAGGCGTTGAAGGACGTGTTGCTTATAAAGGAACAGTTGAAGATACAATTTACCAGTTAATCGGTGGTCTTCGTTCCGGTATGGGATATTGCGGTTGCCAGACAATAGAAGAGCTTAAGGAGAGCGGAAGATTCGTTAAGATATCCGCTGCATCTTTAAAAGAAAGTCATCCGCATGACATTCATATCACTAAGGAAGCACCTAATTACAGTGTAGATGAATAATTGAGAATAAGGAGAACGATTCTAATACCATAACAGGTGTTACCAATCGTTCTTTTTTGCTTTTCAAATTTATATAAGAATATTTATTTTGGGCCTTGTGTACGGTAATATTTATTGCAAATTGTTGTAGTATAATGTAAAATAATAATATTGTAAGTGTTAGCCGGGAGGACTTGGCGCTATGACAGATAACGCTAATGTAATCTTGCAGAGAGAACCGATGCAGGGATTATTCGATCTTAATATTTTAAAGAAAATACAGCGACGTTTCTGTCAGGTCGCTGGTGTTTTTGCGTTTGCGATGGATGAAGATGGCAAAATGATTACCGATATGTCAGGAGACGAGGAAGATGTTGCCATCCTTTTTGATAATATAGAAATGGATACTTTTTTACAGGTATGTAACAGAGTTTCCGGAGATTCCCTTGAAGAACAGGTAATAGAAGATACCAATTATGATAATATCAAGATTGCGGCAATTTCCATACGACATGACAGTAATGTTATTTTTAACTGGGTGTTGTGTTGCTCTTTGGAAATGCCGGAGGAAGCGGATGAACGTACTATTTTGAAGGGGATTACCCGTACCTGTACGGAAAAAGACTTTGTCGTTGCGGTTGATTTAATCCGATTAATGACAGACCGCTTTGTAAAAGCGAAATTAAGTGCACAGTCAGCAAGCATTGAAGCGATGAAACGTAAATCTTCCAGTGAGGATATGAGCCAGTCGTTACGGAGAATCGAAGCTGTAACGGATATGGTTTCCTGCCTGGAAAGCGATAATGCAGTAGAAGAAATCGTTAATAATATACTTAGGATAGTGGTTCATTATTTGGATATCAGCAGTGCACAGGTATTTAAGATGAATTCGGATGGCAAGACAATGGATATTCTGGCGGAATATTGTAATCAGGGCTTTGCTTCCGTGTTTGACAGTACCCGTAATATTGAGCGCTCCGCACTTTTGTACCGTGACAGGACTTATATTGCGGATGCTAACGGAAATATTCCGATGGAAGAACTTGCCATATTGGAAGAAGCGCATATTCAGTTGATGGCAGCTATACCGTTACAGATTAACAATAGAATCGGAATGTATGCATGCTTTAACGAATGCCGTGCGAAACGTACCTTTTCAGTGGATGATATTAAGTTTTTAAATGACGCTTCTAAGATTATTCAAAGTGTTATTATGAAACGTATACAGAAAAACTCACTTATCAGTTCTTATGCTTCCCTTGAGGCTATTCTGGATCATATGGGAGCCGTTGTATATGTAGAGGACGAGGGTACAGGAAAGACACTTTTTGCTAACAGGGTATTAAAGAGTGTTTTTGCCGACGAATTACATAATAATACGTTAAAATCAATCTTTGTACAGGGAAGACCGTTAAATACACATTCCCCGGAATGTTATGAAGTTGAGTATCTTGAAGCAAAAAGGTGGTACGAAGTCCATACCTCTAACCTTAAGTGGGTGGATGGAAGAGAATCCGTATTATATGTTGCTTATGACATTACGGAAAAGAAATTATATCAAAAGAGAATAGAACAGCAGGCATATACCGATTTCCTTACCGGTCTGTTTAACCGTATGTGCTGTGAAAAGGACTTGGCATGGCATATTGATGAGGCCAAGAAAAACGGAAAACGGGGCGCCCTCCTTTATCTTGATTTGGATGATTTTAAACATATCAATGACGGATTGGGACATCAGTACGGAGATGTTTTGCTAAAGGCTATTTCACATAGTCTGCAACGTATTGAAGGGATTAGTAACACGTGTTATAGAATGGGCGGAGATGAGTTTGTTATTATTATCCCACCGGATTACTTCCCGAAAGTTACATTGATTATTGAGGAAATCAAACATATATTTGAAAAACCGTGGTTCTTAAAGGATGCCGACTACTATTGTACTATGAGTATGGGCGTGGTCGAGTTCCCGGCAGCCGGAGACGATGTACAGGATCTTATCAAGAAAGCGGATATTGCCATGTATGAAGCCAAGAAGAGCGGTAAAAACCGTGTGGCAGAGTATACAAGCAATATTAATTCTTCTTCCGGTAAACGTCTTGACATGGAAAAGAATATGCGTGATGCAACAACGCAGGGCTATAAAGAATTTGAGGTTTATTACCAGCCGATTATAGATATTTCTCAGGACGGTACGCCGTGTACGGGAGCTGAAGCATTAATCCGGTGGAATTCACAGGAACTTGGTTTTGTGCCACCATCAGATTTTATTCCGCTTGCCGAATATCTGGGACTTATTAATCCTATCGGTAATTATGTACTGATGGAAGCATGTAAGGCATGCAAGGCATGGAACGATAACGGTCACCCGAATTATAAAATAAATGTGAATTTGTCCGTAGTACAACTTTTGCAGACGGATGTAGCCGATGTGGTGGAGAAAGCCATTAATGAAACCGGTATTAATCCACGCAATTTAACGCTTGAGGTTACGGAAAGCCTTGCAATTAATGATATGGAGAGAATGAAGGAAATTCTCTACAAAATCAAAGAATTAGGGGTAAGGATAGCGTTGGATGATTTCGGAACGGGCTATTCTTCCTTAAACCATATCCGTGAGATTCCGTTAGATGTTATTAAAGTTGACCAAAGCTTTGTTGAGGATTTGGCTGATGATGCATATTCACAATCCTTTATTAAGATGGTAGGCGAACTTGCAAGTACTATTGGGGTTTCATTGTGCGTGGAAGGTATAGAGACAAAAGAGCAGTACCGCGTTTTGGAAGGTATGCAGGTACGGCTTGTGCAGGGGTATTATTTTGACCGACCAATGCCGCGCGAACGTTTTGAGATGAAGTATGTAGCGAAGAAAGATATATAAAAAGCAGACTGGAGGTATATATGGCAGGGTTATTATCAGGACTTGAACAATTTGGTCTCGGTGGATTGACAGAGATGGAAGTCTTCGAACAGGAAGCAGAGGCAAAAAAAGTAGAAGAAGCACCTCCTGTGCCACAAGAGCAGGATTATTTGTTTGATAAGACATATACATGTCCGATTTGTGAAAAAGAGTTTAAATCTAAAACGGTAAAAATTGGTAAAGCTAAACTGTTAGGTACCGATTTGGATTTAAGACCAAAATATGAAAATGTAGATATGCTTAAGTATGATATCATTTCATGCCCGAAATGTGGTTATACGGCTCTCAGCAGATACTATAAGTTTTTGACGGCGCCACAGGCCAAGAAAATCCAGGAGACAATTACGAAATCATTTAAGCCTCCGAAGGAAAGCGGCGAGGTGTATTCTTATGATGAGGCTTTGGAGCGTTATAAGCTCACATTGGCTAATGCCATTGTTAAACAGGCTAAGCCCAGTGAAAAAGCTTATATATGCTTAAAGGCAGCATGGCTTATCAGAGGAAAGGCAGAAAGCCTGGACCCAAAGAGTGGGGATTTTACTACCCAGAAAAAGGAATGCGAGGAAGCGGAGTCAGAATTTTTGAGAAATGCGTTGGAAGGATTTTTGGCAGCCAGACAATCCGAATCATTTCCAATGTGCGGTATGGATGAATGTACGGTAGATTATTTGATTGCCGTAACCGCAATGCGTTTTGAACAGTATGATGTTGCAACCAAGCTTATTTCAGGAATATTGATTTCAAGTCTTGCGAATCCGAGAATGAAGGATAAAGCACGTTCCGTTAAGGAAATGCTTATGATTAAGATTAAAGAGAAAAACAGATAATAAAAAGCCTTAACCCAGAACCCTTAATAAATACGGGATGCGGTTAAGGCTAATTTTTTATTCTTCGACAGAAGCCTCATCTTCATCATCAAAGAACTCTTCTGTTGTCGTGCTGTCATTGTAATTCAAATCAACATAAGAGCGGTCTGAATTATCTTCGCAGTCTACATCATCACAGTTTGTGTCATCACAATCATCATCACAACACTGGGATTCATTTTTCTTCTTCTGCGTATAGAAATAAGCACCTGCAGCAGCAGCAACTACTGTTGAAAATAATAAGAATTTACCAAATTTTTTCATAAGGTCTCCTTTCAATGATTCATCTATCTGTATTCTAATACTATTTTATGGAATTGAAAAGTGATTATTCGAAAATTTATTTTTTGTTTATAAATGGGTACTAGATGTTGTGGTTAAAAAAAAGTATGTCACTAGTTTCTTTCCGCTTCTTGAATGAAAACGCTTCCTATGATATGATAAATATCGACTCTTTAAGTCATTGGGATGGTACAGTATGAATGATAAATTTTTTGATTTAAAAAAAGAGAAGCAGGACAGAATGATAAATGCTGCCCTTAAAATATTTGCAGAGAATGGATATAAGCGCGCCAGTACAGATGATATTGTAAAAGAAGCCGGAATCAGTAAAGGCTTATTATTCCACTATTTTGAAAGTAAAATAGGTTTATTTGAGTTTCTTTTTGATTATAGTGCTAAATTCCTTATGTTGGAATTATCCGGTCTTTCTAACGGACAGGAGAGCGATTACTTTACGGTTTGCAGACAATTAATCGGTACAAAAGTTCAGATTATGCGTAATTATCCGTATTTATGCCTTTTCCTGTCAAAAGCGGCAGAAGAGAAAACGTCAGATTTTTCGGTAGATTTGTATGAAAAGATTGGTGCGTACCGTGAATTTGAAGCATCGTTTTTTAAGAAGGTAAAGCAATCCTCATTTAGCGAGCATGCTGACTATAATAAGGTTAAAACACTTATCGATTATACAATTCAGGGAACAATGGAACGTGAATTTAAGGAAGGAACGTTTGAAACCGATAAGTATTATGAAGAAGTGATTGCATATTTGGAAATGATGCGTATGTTATGTTACAAATAAAGCCCTGTCCCATGTGGGACAAGGCTTTTTCTTTTGTTGTGAAGTAATTATATAGTAATCATATCAATATACGAGAATATATGGCGTTCTATTTTTTTGACTTATATGGAGGATCTGCCGGATAACCGCCTTTTAATTTCTGCATAGCCCTTTGAATGGCATCTTTTGAGTTTTTCCAGTCGGCATCTTTGTTCTGATAATCAAACTTTTCAATAAGCCATGATACATCTTCAAAAACTCTCTCCATATTTTTCTTCATAAGTTCAAAGAGTTCGGGATAGAAACCGGCTTTTTCTTTTTCGTTAAGATGCGTCTGGGCATATTCACATAAGTCGCCGAAATGAAGGAGACAAAATCCTTTGCTTTTCAGAACGGTTTCATGGAATTCATTTTCTTTTCTGTATAAATCAAGGAATATACCCATTGCCCGGTTATACATTTCATTAAACTGGTTGCATATATAACAGGAATCCTGCTTTTTCTTTATCCAGGCACTAACAGAATCCTGGGGTGCAGATGCACTTTTTGCTTTAAAAAGACCGGCAGATTTGGAAGAAGAGTGTTTTTTCATCGTATCAGCCATCTCTTTGTTAAGGTGCATGATATATGTTTTTAATATCCATGCATTGCCTAAGGTATTACCATATTCAAACATTTTGCGGGAGTGTTCCCGGCAAAAGCCTTCTTTATCAGTGGCATTCCGCACATCATATTCCATATAGGAAGCTGAGTTACCTAATACAAAATCCAATAAATCCTGCTCTAACTTTCTTGCAATAAAACAGAAAGGGCATTCGTCTTCCGCCTTTAAGGCGTCATTAATAGGAATAGTATATAACTTTTCTTTCATAGAGAACTCCTTATGTAAATTTCTTCTTTAAGTTTAGCCGACTATAATAAAAAAAGCAATAATGTATGTTTTGACTTTACAATCGAACATATGTGTGGTATTCTAAAAACAGAACACTTGTTCTTTTGCGCGTTGTTTTGAAACGGAGAAAACGTAGAAAACGGAGATAATTCATGGAGTATTTAGCGGACAGTAAATTATCTGTCATGGATAAGCTTGAAATTTTGACGGATGCTGCAAAATATGATGTCGCCTGTACCAGTAGCGGTACGGAGCGTAAAGGCTCTTCTAATGGTATAGGTAACAGCAAGGCATGCGGTATATGCCATAGCTTCAGTGCGGATGGAAGATGCATATCGCTTCTCAAGATACTTTTTACCAATGAATGTATTTATGATTGTAAGTATTGTATTAACCGTAAGTCGAATGATGTGGTGAGAACTTCTTTTACACCGGATGAAATTTGTGAACTTACGATAGAGTTCTACAGAAGAAATTATATAGAGGGATTGTTTTTGAGTTCGGGTATTATTAAGAGTCCGGACTATACCATGGAGCTTATTTACACGGCGATATATAAACTTAGGACAGAGTACCGTTTTGAAGGATACATTCATGTAAAAGCGATTCCGGGAACGAGTCAGCTATTGATTGACCAAATAGGTTTGCTTGTAGACAGAATGAGTATAAATCTTGAGCTTCCGACAGCAGAGGGACTTAAAAAGCTGGCACCCAATAAACATCGTAAAAACATACTTGCGCCTATGCGCCAGATACAAAATGGCATCCGGCAGAATAAAAACGAACTGGTGTTATTTAATCATGCACCTAAGTTTGTCCCGGCTGGTCAATCGACGCAGATGATAATTGGCGCTACGGGAGAAACTGATTATCAGATTGTTAATGTCGCTGAGAGTTTATATAAGAAGTTTGAGCTTAAAAGGGTATTTTACTCGGCTTTTGTACAAGTGAATGAAGATAAGGATTTGCCGTCGCTTCCGGGTGGTCCGCCGCTTCTTAGGGAGCACAGATTATATCAGGCTGATTTTTTAATGCGTTTTTATGGATTTGAAGCCGGAGAACTTTTGTCAGAAGAACGTCCTAATTTCAATACGTTTTTTGACCCAAAATGCGATTGGGCTCTTAGGCATTTGGAACAGTTTCCGGTAGAGATTAACCGGGCGCCGATGGAGATGATTATGAGAGTGCCGGGAATCGGAGTGAAAAGTGCGAGGAGAATTGTTCTTGCCAGACGCAACGGAAAGCTGGATTTTGAAGATTTGAAGAAAATAGGGGTCGTATTGAAAAGGGCTTTATATTTTATTACCTGTAACGGAAAGATGATGTATAGGACCAAGTTGGAAGAAGATTATATATCGAGAAATCTTTTGACGGTTAAGGAAAAACTGCCCTTTAACTGGGATGGCACTACATATGAGCAGATATCTTTATTTGATGCGAATATGCCTTCCATCCAGCCTGAAATTTTCCGTGCAATGTGATACATATTTTCAGAACTGAGTGAGGTGTAGGATTATGACAAATATATTGATATGCGAGGATAGCCTGACAGGGATTTTGACCGGAATATACCGCGCTTATGAATGGAAATTGAAACCCGAGGATACAGTAATACAGATAGGAGAGGAAGGAAACCTGGTTTTATTTGCAGAGTATACGCATATTGAACCGGATGAAGATGCAGCTTTTAAGGTTATACGTTCCATTAAGAGGATTCTCGGCGAAAGCGTGGCATATGATTTGGAAACTGCTTTGCTTAGTGATGATATGACAAAGGGCAATGCGGTATATCACACAGTTGTCCTTGCATTGAATGATAAGAAAACGCGTGTTATGGAATGCTTGCAAAATGATTATGTCAGAAAAGTATTTGAACTATCGCGCCGGGTAGGCAATGAAATACATCATTTATTAGGATTCCTAAGATTTGAAGAACTGGAAAATGGGGTTTTGTGTGCTGTGGTTTCGCCTAAAAGTAATATTATTACAAGGCTTGCACCACATTTTACAGATAGATTTCCGCTTGAAAATTTCGTGATATGTGATGAAAAGAGAGGGTTAGTAGTAGTGCACCCTAAAAAGCAGGGCTGGTTTGTGACAGAAGGAGCGGCTGAAATGTTTGCAACTATTGACAGAAGCAGTAAGGAAGAGTATATACAGTCTCTGTTTAAGCACTTTGTAGATACGATAGCAATTGAGTCAAGAAGAAATGAATCATTACAGAGGAATATGCTTCCGTTACGCTTTAGACCCTATATGACGGAATTTAAATGTTAATTAGGACAATATCTTGTTATATCTTCCGCGATAATACGTCAAAATAATGCTTTACATTTTTCCTTAAATTGGTATAGTAGATACATTAGGGGGAAATGAAGTTAATCTTTTGATATATTGGAAAGGAAATTAGGGATGAATGAAATTGTGGAACGCAGGATTAAGATGCGGCCAAGCGAGGTAAGGGATTTTGTTGCAATTGCTACGAAATGTGATTTTGATATTGATATTTCGTACAATCGTTACACAATCGATGCCAAGTCAATAGTAGGCGTGTTGGGATTGGATTTTACGAAACTGTTGACGGTAAGATACAACGGTTATAATGAAGAGTTTGAATGCTTCTTAAAACGTTTATCTTGTGCAAGTTAATTTATTGCAATTGCTTACACAAATTGACTCCTCTTTCAGGATATAGTACGATTCTGGGAGAGGAGTTTTTTCGTATCGTTTTGTAAGCTGAATGTATAGACATGAAAGGGTTATGATGAATATAACAATATCCGTAAGAAATCTGGTAGAGTTTATATTAAGAAATGGTGATATTGATAACAGAAGAGCAGGGGCTCCGGTTGATGCAATGCAACAGGGGACTCTTATTCATCGTAAGCTCCAACGTAAAATGGGCTCCGGATATAATGCAGAAGTAACCCTTAAAGAGAAGTGCACCTTTGAAAATTATGACATTATTGTAGAAGGGCGTGCTGACGGTATATATGAAGCAGAGCCGGGAGAAGTTTACATTGATGAAATAAAAGGAACATACCGCGAAATTTCCCGTATCAAAGATGCAGATATCTTACACCTTGCGCAGGCAAAGTGTTATGCCTATATATATTTAAAGCAAAATGAACTCGATAATATCCATGTCCGTGTTACATATTGTAATCTGGATACGGAAGAGATTAAGTATTTCTATTTTGATTATGACAAGGAAGAGATAACACAGTGGTTTATGGAGCTAATAAATGCATATAAACGCTGGACGGATGTGGAATATGAATGGAATTTAAAACGCACGGAATCCATTAAGCAAATGCAGTTCCCTTTTGAATACCGCGAGGGGCAGAAGGAACTTGTGACATATTCCTATCAGACTATTTATCATAAGAGAAAGTTATTTATTGAAGCACCTACAGGAGTCGGCAAGACAATATCAACGGTTTTTCCGGCTGTTAAAGCGATGGGAGAAGGAATGTCTGATAAGATTTTTTATCTGACGGCAAAGACCATTACACGAACCGTGGCGGAGAATACATTTGGGATTTTAAGGGGACGTGGCCTGCGGTTTAAGAATATTACTTTAACGGCTAAAGAGAAAATATGTTTTTGCGATGAAGTGGAGTGTAATCCCCTGATGTGTCCTTATGCCAAAGGACATTTTGACAGGGTTAATGATGCTATTTATGAACTTATTACAAATGAAGAGCGTTTTGACAGGACTATCATAGAAGAATATGCGAGAAAACATGAGGTGTGTCCTTTTGAATTCAGTCTTGATGTCAGCCTGTTTTCAGATGCCATAATATGCGACTACAATTATTTGTTTGATCCGCATGTATATTTAAAACGTTTTTTTTCGGATGAAACGAAGCATAACTATACCTTTTTAATTGATGAAGCCCATAATCTGGTGGACCGAGGCAGAGGAATGTATAGCGCGGTCTTAAAAAAAGAGGATTTTCTTGAACTGAAAAGGGAAGTAGCAACGCTTGACGGCAAGATGGCAAAGCAATTAGAAAAATGCAATAAACTTCTTCTTACTATGAAACGGGAATGTACAGGGTATCTTTTAAATCCGGATATTGATGATTTCGCTGCGATGACTTACCGTCTTGCAACTACCATGAATGATTTCCTTGAAGACCATGAGGATGGTGATGTCCGCAAAAAGGTATTGGACTTTTATTTCGAAATATCGCATTTCAACATGATTTATGAGTTGATGGATAATAAATATGTTACCTATGCTGAATTGAACCCGGACGGGGAGTTTGAACTTAATTTATATAATGTTGATCCGTCTAATAATCTTAGATTATGTATGGAAAGGGGAAGGGCATCCGTTCTTTTCTCTGCGACTTTGTTGCCCATTCAATATTATAAAAGTCTTTTGGGAGGAACGAAAGAAGATTATGAAGTTTATGCCCAATCAACTTTTGACACTGAAAAAAGAGGATTGTTTCTTGCGAATGATGTTACAACAAAGTATACGAAGCGTAGTGATGATAACTATAAGAGAATTGCCCGCTACATTTTAAATATAACCGGTGAAAGAAGCGGTAATTATATGGTATTCTTCCCTTCACATTATTTTTTGAGCAGGGTATACGAACATGTTTTATCCATTAAAAAAGATAATGTGGAAGTAATGATACAGGAAAGTAATATGTCGGAAGAGAAGAAGGAAGCGTTTCTTAACCGTTTTGTATCGAATGAAGAGATAGATTTGAATGAAGTAATCTCCTTTGATATTGAAATGGAGGACAGTACCCTTATCGGCTTTTGTGTTATGGGTGGTTTGTTTTCAGAAGGAATAGACTTGAAAAAAGATGCACTTATTGGAGCAATTATTGTCGGAACGGGGCTTCCACAGGTGTGTAATGAGAATGAAATCCTGAAAAATTATTTCGATGAGATGGGGGCTAACGGATTTGATTATGCATATCGCTTCCCCGGAATGAATAAGGTTTTGCAGGCGGCGGGAAGGGTAATACGTACGCATGAGGATATTGGGATAGTGGCGTTGCTGGATGACCGCTTTATGGAACGTTCCTATCAAAAAATGTTCCCACGGGAATGGGAACATTTTGAAATCGTTAATATGGAACAGGTAGGGAAACGTGTAGAACGCTTCTGGAACCAATGGTTGTTCTAAAGGTTATTTTAATAAAAGGGCAATTTCCTCTTTATAAGGAGCCAGCTTTATTTTTGGATTATCTTCACTTGGAATATAAGGTGTTTCCAATATTTTCGGAACCTGCTCAAAATCCGGATGGTGTACAAGGTGGTGAAGTGCATTAAAGCCGATAGTGCCTTTCCCTATATTGGCATGCCTGTCTTTCATGGCACCACGCGGATTCATACTGTCATTTATATGAAATACGGCAATTTGGGATTTGCCGATGCATTTATCAAATTCTTCTAATACCTCGTCGGGGTGGTTTGCAATGTCGTAACCGGCATCGTTTACATGACAGGTATCAAAACATACGCGGAGTTTGTCGTTGTGATGAACTCCGTCATATATTCTTTTAAGTTCATCGAAGTTCCTTCCTATTTCGGATCCTTTTCCTGCCATGGTTTCAAGTGCAATATAGCAATCTTGATTTTGGGTGATTACTTCGTTTAAGCCTTCGATTATCTTCTTGGTGCCGATTTCTTCGCCTGCATTTACGTGTGAGCCGGGATGCAGAACTAAAATCTTACTACCCATTGCCTGTGTTCTTTCCAGTTCTATCGCAAGAAATTCTACTGCCAGTTTATAGGTTTCTTCTTTTACTGAATTTCCAAGATTTATTATATATGGGGCATGTACTACAAAAGTTTCTATCCCATGTTCTTTCATTAATGCCTTGGCTTCCGGAATTTTTAGCTCACTTAAGTCTTTGCGCTTTGTGTTTTGCGGTGCGCCTGTATATACCATAAATGTATTTGCGTTGTATGATAATGCTTCTTTTACTGACCCTAAAAATTGATCCGGGGAACTCATTCCTACGTGTGAACCAAGTAATATCATTTGAAAAATCCTTTCTGAAATTAAATTGTATTTATATGTAGTATATCAGAAGTCATAAAATTGGTATACATAAAATTTTTGTAAAATTATGTCGAAAAATAGTACCATAGTACCGATAAGACACACGAAATGACAATTGTGTCATAGAGAAGTGACAACAAAACATCTTATCAAAATGCGGAACAAAAGTGTCATAATATGTGGATAACTATGTGGAAATTGGGGATTACTAGCCATTTTGGTACAAATAAACGTACTTTTTTGACAAAAGCCGACTAATTTATGTGTATAAGTCCAAATATTCAAATTCAAAAAGGCTATCAACGACATTATGTAAATGATTGACTCATTAAGATATAAAATGTGGTTTACATTATTAATATTCAAGGTTATAATAATGCCTAATGTGCCGCTATCAATTATAACAAATGTTGAAAAACCGCGATAAATTAATATTTAGTATTATATAGAGTATATATCGACTAATTTGGTTATTATTTGGCCGGGCATGATTTTTTGGATGGCGGTATGGAAGTGAAGGAGTAATATGAGAAATAGAATGCGGAAATTTATAGGTGATAAACAATTTTATAAAATGGTATTAGCTGTGGCGGTTCCGATTATGATCCAAAATGGTATTACAAATTTTGTCAGCTTATTGGATAACATTATGGTAGGCCGTGTGGGAACGGAAGAAATGTCCGGTGTGTCTATTGTGAATCAGTTGATTTTTGTATTTAACTTATGCGTCTTTGGCGGTGTGTCCGGTGCAGGTGTTTTTACGGCACAGTTTTTTGGACAGAAGAACAATGAAGGTGTACGTAATACCTTCCGCTTTAAAATGATAGCTTCTGTTTTGATAACCATTATCTTTACTATAGCCTTTCTTCTTTTTGGTGAGCAGCTGATTGAACTATATCTGCATGATGCCGAAGATGGACTGGATTTAGTGAAGACTGCAAAAAGTGCAAAAGAATATTTGCTCATTATTATAATAGGACTGATACCGTTCGGTATTGTGCAGACGTATGTAAGTACTTTGAGGGAAACGGGTCAGACGTTCCTGCCGATGCTTGCCGGTATGATTGCAGTATTTGTTAATCTCATTTTAAATACCATTTTGATATTCGGTAATCTGGGAGCACCCAAGTTAGGGGTTCAGGGAGCGGCTATTGCAACTGTTGCTTCAAGATTTGTAGAACTACTAATTGTAGTTATATGGACCCATAAGAATAAAATTAAAAATGCATATATTGTAGGAATTTATAAGACCTTTAAGATACCAAAAGCATTGGCGTGGAAGATTATTGTAAAGGGAACTCCCTTGCTTCTCAACGAAGGCTTATGGGCTGCGGGCATGGCTACCATAACACAATGCTATTCTCTTCGTGGTATGTCAGTAGTAGCGGCATTAAATATATCCAGTACCATTGCGAATTTGTTCAATGTAGTATTTATTGCTTTGGGTTGTTCGGTATCTATTGTAGTAGGACAAAAACTTGGCGCCGGAGAAATTGAAGAGGCGAAGGATAGTGCCGGTAAGATGATATTCTTTGCAGTAACAAGTTGTATAGCGGTAGCACTTGTTATGGTTATTGTAGGAAGATTTTTCCCTTATATATATAATGTAACGGATTATGTAAGAGAGATTGCAGTAGGGCTGATTATTATTACGGCCTGTGTTATGCCGATGCAGGCATATTTGCATGCCACATATTTTACCTTACGTTCCGGTGGAAAAACATTAATTACATTTTTGTTTGACAGTTGCTATATGTGGGTAATTGCAATACCGTTCGCATTTGTTCTTTCAAGATATACCGATTTACCTATTTTGATTTTATATTTATTGGTGCAGCTGGCAGATTCTATTAAATGTATCGTAGGATTTATTCTTCTTAGAAGTGGAATATGGGCAAACAATATAGTAGCGCAGGATGGTGAATAACCAATCCTGCGCTTTATAGTTTTTGTTTATTGTTGCTTTTTGAATTCCAGATAAGCATTTTTGATTTTCCTGATTTCCCTTTTACGAATAGGAATCAAGGTGTTTTCCTGTGTTATAAAGTCGTTATCCGTAACAGACTTTACATAGTTCATATTAATAATATAGCTTTGGTGGCAACGTAAGAAGTCGGGTGAATCCAATTGCTGCTCCAACTCATTCAGTTTGCCGTAGGTTTTTATACATTCGCCGTCTTTGGTGAAAATTAATAAAACCTTATCGTCAGATTCTATATGTACAATCTCATCATAATCGATAACGCGGTCGTTGTAATTACTTTTTACAACCAGATGTTTATGTTCTGCGTTAGGACGACCTTCGATAAATTTCTCCAATAACATTCTGAGGCGTACCGGATCGAAAGGTTTTACAAGGTAACCGAAGGCAAGCAGATTATAGCTTTCTAATGCATAAGATGAAGAAGCGGTACAATATATAATCTCAACCTTAGTGTCCTTCGTACGAATGGAACGTCCGGTTTCGATTCCGTTAATGTGCTTCATATATATATCCAAAAACAAAAGATCTAGCCGGTTAGTCTTGTAGTATGTCAGCAGTTCTTCTCCGCTTGAAAAGGTTAATACAGAATATTCAAGCTTTCTGAGATTAAAGAACTTATCGATAAAGTTCCTTAATATTGCAAGTTCGACTTCGCTGTCGTCACATATACCGATAGTAATCATATTGCTGGTATCCCCCGTTAATTATAAAAATATTATAGCAAGAAGCATTTTTTTATTCAAGACGTAAAATTGTTTAAAGTGAGCGAAAATGACAAAAAAACTGTCGAAAACATAGGTTTATAGATGAAAATAGTATGTTATTATAGTTATCAGTAAAGATATTGAAGATAACTATTTTTTATAGATTAGAAATTTATTAGCTTACAACATTCATTTGTCCCTTTTTGTAAAGGCCTCTCAGTGTGAGAGGTTTTTTACATTTTAGGGGCTTTTTTAGTTTTTTTCCAAATTTATATAAAAATTTAAATTTAATGGTTGACAAATAATATTATACGCCGTATAGTATGAAAAGAACAGCGATACTATATGGCGTATAATATAGTGAAAAAAATAATATTATAGATTTGTAAGGAAAGGAGATAAATGATGGTTTTTAATACAGGCGCTGCATTGCTGGATGCAATTGTTCTGGCAGTAGTGGCGAAAGAGCCGGCAGGGACATATGGTTATAAGATAACCCAGGAAGTACGGCAGGTTATTGAACTAAGCGAATCAACTTTATATCCTGTTTTACGAAGACTTCAGAAGGATGGACATTTGGAAGTGTATGACATGGAGTTTGCGGGAAGAAACAGAAGATATTACAAGATGACAGAATCGGGGCTTATAAATCTTAGAATGTACGAGGAAGAATGGAAACAGTATTCGCAAAAGGTAACTAGATTGTTTTTTGGAGGAGCGAGCGATGAATAGAATCGAGTTTATGCAACAACTTACTGCATTGCTGTCAGATATTAGTGAAGGGGAAAGACAGGAAGCGTTACAGTATTATAATGATTATTTTGATGATGCCGGCTTTGAGAATGAGGCATCGGTAATAGAAGAGTTGGAATCACCGGAGAAGGTAGCTAAGACTATTAAAAAGGACTTGGGAATTGAGGACGAACCGGTTATCGGTAGTACCGTGGATAGTGAACCGGGCGGCGATATCAATACCGGGGAATCTTGTGCGGCCCAGAATTATGATCAGCAAAACAACTATCAGCAGAATTTTGCGCAGCAAGACTATGCACAACAAAACTATAATCAACAGAATGCTTATCAGCAGAATTATAATCAACAATATGCCTATCAGCAGAATTATAATCAACAAAATGGCTATCAACAGAATTATAATCAGCAAAACGGTTATCAACAGAATTATTCACAGCCGTATTATGCGCAGGGGAATAATGCGGAGGCGCCGAGAAAGAAAACAACAGCGGAAATTGTGCTGATAATAGTACTGATTGTGTTTGCGTCTCCGTTGCTTATCGGAGCGTTTGGTGTGGTAATCGGACTTATATGTGCTGTTTTTGGCATGGTTATCGGTTTTGGCGCGGCAAGTTTTGGTTTAATGTTAGCAGGCGGATGCGTGTTTGGATTGTCCATAGTAAAAATGGTTGCCGCTCCGGCAGGTGGCATTGTACTTATGGGAGTGAGCTTTATACTGTTCGGACTAGGCTTCTTCTTTATTTTAGCAACAAAAGGAATGGTTAAATTAATGGTTGCCGGAATAAGATTGGTAGTTGATCTGTGTAAAAAACCTTTTGAAAATAAAGGAGGATGTGCGGCATGAAAAAATCAACTAAAGTTGTGTTAATATTTGGTATTATATTTTTTACATTGGGAATTATTTTAATATCTGTCGGTAGTATATGTGGTGGATTGAGGTCCAGTTTAAGATGGTTGAAGAACGGAGATTTGAATTTTAGCTTCGGAATATTTGACTGGTATCACTCAAGTCATGATTTAAACGATAATTATCCTGTTTTTGAAGGGGATGGAGTGGAAACTATTTCTCTAAATGTTGATTCGATAAGAGAATTTGTTTTATCTGCAGAAGGAGCTGACGTAGAAATTAGTACTTCTGAAGAAGATGTGGTTACCATGCGTTACGAAAATGCATGGAATGTGCAGTGCTTTGTAGAGGAAGACATTCTTTATGTCATCCAGGAAGTGCGTGGTATACGTCTAAGTGGGAATACAAAAGTCTATGTAACGGTGCCATCGTATATTGATATGGACGAAATATATATTGAAGCAGGTGCCGGTAAAATCATTATCAATGATATGGATAGCAGGAAGACGGTAGTGGAACTCGGCGCAGGTAAGCTCGAAATGAATAATGTTAATATGGGTTCAACCGATATCGAAATTGGTGCCGGCTCAGCTACTATTGTTGACGGAAAGACAACAGATTTTAAAATTGATGTAGGAGCAGGTTCATTTAATTATGAAGGAATCGTAGCCGGAAATGTCAATGCGGAATGTTCCATGGGAAATATACATATGGATATTATAGGTAAGAAGTCTGATTATAATTATAATGTGGATTGTGCCATGGGTAAGATTACCGTAGGCGGATCTTCTTACGGAGGACTGGGCTCGGAAAAGAGTGTTGATAACGGAAGTGATAAAACACTTGATTTAGATTGCAGCATGGGAAATATTACAGTTAAGTTTAAATAGGAGGCATCATGGATAACAATATGAATAATAGCATGAACAACAATATGAACAACAATATGAACAACGGATGCAACAATACCGGTTTTGCCCAGAATAATGGCGATAATCAGAATAATGGTTATAATCAAAATAATGGTTATAATCAGAATAACGGCTATAATCAAAATAATGGATACAACCAAAATAATAGTTATTATCAAAACAACGGTTACAATCCGAATGCCGGTTACAAACGTCTTATGAAATCTAAAAATAACCGCTATATATGTGGCGTGTGCGGCGGAATCGGTGAATATTTTAATATAGATCCTACATTGGTGAGAATCGGTGCAGTTATTATCGGCTGCTGTGGTGCCGGATTAATTGCGTATATAATCGGAGCTATCTGTATGCCGGAACAGGGTTAAGTAAGACTTGATAAATGCCGATATTATTGATATAATATACATACATATAAATGTATTTGTAAATGCGTTTGTTAATATCTTCGCATAATATGAAACTATACTAAAACGGAGGAAACGGATATGGGAATTTCGCCTATTGGAGCAATATCAGCAATTGAATATCAGCCATATGTATATAATACGAATGCCGTTTCTGCAAGTAGTATGGATTCCATAGCACCGATAGCGGATGATGTTCTTTCAGAACGTATAGATTACAATGTCGATGATCAGGAAAATATAAATCCGCTTAAAAAGGGTCAGTCTTTGAATTTTGCGGATATCATTATGGAGCAGATGAGCAAAGGTCAGGCAAATGCTGCAAGGGTAATGGTATCAGAGCCGGAGACCGGAAACGGTGCCGGAGATATGACGCAGGAAGAATTCTCGGATAAACTTAATGGTAAGTTGGAAGAAGAGATGAGTGAGCAGGCGGCAGAACAGATTATTGAAGATAATGTATGGCAGGAATCAATGAAGCCTGTTAATGAACCGACATTATTTCAACGAAAGAATGCTGCGAGTGCATACGAAGCGAATATGATTGCATAAAAATATAGTTCTTACAGAACGGGATGTACCGTAGACTGTAAGAACTATTTTTTTAATAGGAAATTGCCTGAAAAGATAATCAGGAACGCTATAGGTTAAGTATCAGCTGTGATAAGAGACATAGGCCTCTTTTGTTTCAGCGTATCTGTTTTTTGCTATAGGAATACTAATGGTTTCGTTATTCAGGATGATTTCAAACTGCTGGTTGTTCAGGTTATTAACATACATCATGTTAACAACGTAAGACTGATGCGTTTTAATAAAGCGTTTGTCCTGAAGAAGATTTTTAACGGCTTCGTTAAAAGGTACGCGGATGTTGCGGCTACATATGGTACGTCCGTCTGCCAGATAAAATGTCAGTGTGTGCATTTTGTTTTCGATATAGCAGATGGAGGTAAGGTTAACACGTATTGCGCCTTCAACCGAATTAATAACGTACGAAGGTACTTCTTCCGGATTAAGAGCTGCTATGGCTCTGTCAATGGTGCTTATAAAAGTGTCATATTCTATTGGCTTTAATAAATATTGTAAAGCGTATACCTTATAGGCATCGAGGGCATATTCCCTGGAAGAGGTAAGATATATAATGACGCCGTCCTTGTCAACAGAACGGATTTTAGAACCTACCTCAAGACCATCCATGCCGGGCATGATGATATCCAATAGATAAATGTCAAAGGTAATGCCGGAATCGAGGCATTCGCAAAGCTTCTGCGGAGAGTCGAAGCTTTGATAGGATATATCAATGTTAGTGCGTTTTTTGCGATATTCTCTTATGTATGTGGTAATCAGGACAGATTCAAAGCTGTCGTCGTCACAGATGGCAATACTCAGCATAAATTGTCTCCTTATTGTATACCCTTTTAACACAAATTCTTCCGTATAAATAGATTATACCGAAAAAGTGGATTTTGCAAGGATTTTTGGTATTTTCATATATGTTAGGATATTACGAATACCTTGACAAACAGGGCATAAATGCAATATCATCATTCAATAGAAGAAGATTCCTAAAAAGGGATTATGTAGGAGAAAAAAATGAGTAAAGAATTAGCGAAAACATACGACCCTCATGGACTTGAGGACAGAATTTATGCAAAATGGATTGAGAAAAAATATTTTCATGCGGAAGTAGACAGAAGTAAGAAACCGTTTACTATTGTAATTCCGCCTCCAAATATAACAGGACAGCTCCATATGGGACATGTCCTTGATAATACTATGCAGGATATTTTAATCCGTTTTAAAAGGATGCAGGGATATAATGCACTTTGGCAGCCGGGAACAGACCATGCAAGTATTGCGACGGAAGTTAAAATTATCGAGACTTTGAAAAAGCAGGGAATTGATAAGCAGGATTTAGGACGTGAAGGCTTTTTGAAGCGTGCATGGGAATGGAAAGAAGAATACGGCGGAAGAATTATTGAACAGCTTAAAAAGTTAGGTTCATCCTGTGATTGGGAGCGTGAACGCTTTACTATGGATGAGGGCTGTAATAAAGCAGTTACGGAAGTTTTTGTTAAAATGTATGAAAAGGGATATATATATAAAGGTTCCCGCATTATTAACTGGTGTCCTGTTTGTAATACGTCTATTTCCGATGCAGAAGTAGTATATGAGGAACAGGCAGGTCATTTCTGGCATATTAAATATCCTATTATCGGAACCGACGAGTATCTTGAATTTGCAACAACCCGTCCTGAGACAATGCTCGGAGATACTGCAGTTGCCGTAAACCCTGACGATGAAAGATATCAGCATCTTATCGGTAAAAAGGTATTACTGCCTATTGTGAACAGAGAGATACCTATTGTTGCGGATTCTTATGTTGATATGGAATTCGGTACAGGTGTTGTTAAGATTACTCCTGCACATGACCCTAATGACTTTGAAGTAGGTAAGCGTCACAATCTTCCTGAAATAAATGTGATGAATGACGATGCTACCATTAATGCAAACGGCGGTAAGTTTGAAGGACTTGACCGTTATGAAGCACGTAAGCTGATTGTAAAAGAATTGGATGAAATGGGACTTTTGGTTCGTATAGAGGATTACAGCCATAATGTAGGAACCCATGACCGTTGTAAGACAACCGTTGAACCGCTTATCAAACAGCAGTGGTTTGTTAAGATGGATGAACTTATTAAGCCGGCAGTGGAAGCAGTTAAAACCGGTGAGATTAAGCTTATTCCGGAAAGAATGGAAAAGACATATTATAACTGGACCGATAATATCCGTGACTGGTGTGTATCCCGTCAGCTTTGGTGGGGCCACAGAATTCCTGCATATTATTGTGATAAATGTGGTGAAATAGTGGTAGCAAAAGAAGCACCTACGGTTTGCCCTAAGTGTGGTGAAGCGCATTTTACACAGGATTCGGATACATTGGATACATGGTTTTCATCAGCGTTATGGCCATTCTCAACTTTGGGCTGGCCGGAAAAAACAGAGGATCTTGAGTATTTCTATCCGACGGATGTTCTCGTAACGGGTTATGATATTATTTTCTTCTGGGTTATCCGTATGATTTTCTCAGGATTTGAGCATATGAATGAAAAACCGTTCAAAACAGTTTTATTCCATGGTCTTGTAAGAGATGACCAGGGACGTAAGATGTCAAAATCACTCGGTAACGGTATTGACCCGCTTGAGATTATTGATAAATATGGTGCGGACGCACTTAGACTTACCTTGATTACCGGTAATGCACCGGGTAATGATATGCGTTTCTATATGGAACGTGTTGAGGCAAACAGAAACTTTGCCAATAAAATTTGGAATGCATCCCGTTTCATTATGATGAACATGGAAGGTAAGACAATTACAACGCCAAAGAAAGAGGAATTGCTTCCGGTAGATCGTTTCATTATATCTAAGTTTAATAATTTGGCAAAAGAAGTAACCGATAATATGGAAAGCTTTGAACTTGGTATAGCTGTTCAGAAGATTTATGACTTTATTTGGGATGAATTCTGTGATTGGTATATTGAAATGGTAAAACCAAGGCTTTATGCTACGGATGACCAAACAAGTCAAAATGCGGCTTTATATACCTTAAAGACTGTACTAATCGATGCTTTGAAGCTTCTTCATCCATATATGCCGTTTATTACGGAGGAAATTTTCTGTACACTTCAGTCTGAGGAAGAATCTATTATGATTTCGAAATGGCCGGAGTATACAGAAGACCGCAATTTTGCAAAAGAGGAAAAGGAAACGGAAATCCTTAAAGAAGCAATCCGCGGAATCCGTAACATCCGTACACAGATGAACGTTGCACCAAGCAAAAAAGCAATGGTGTATGTTGTTTCTGAACAGGATGAAATGAGAGCTATATTTGAAGAAGGCAAGTTGTTCTTTGCTTCCCTTGCATACGCGTCACAGGTTCAGATACAGAATGACAAAACCGGAATTGCAGATGATGCGGTTTCAGTAGTGATTCCGAATGCAACATTATATATTCCGTTTAATGAACTGGTGGATATTGCACAGGAAATTGAACGTCTGAAAAAAGAAGAAGCAAGATTAACCGGGGAACTAAACAGAGTAAATGGTATGCTCAATAACGAGAAATTCGTTTCCAAGGCTCCGGCTGCAAAAATTGAAGAAGAAAAAGAAAAATTAGAAAAGTATACACAAATGATGAAACAGGTACAGGAACGTTTGGCACAGTTAACCATATAAGCGTAATCCCTAAGGAGGGTGCAAATTTATGGATAGTACAACAAATACGGTAAATGCAGATAACCAGCAGCAATATGATGAGAGTACCACTTATGTACGCATTTCGGAAGATAAGATGCAGGCGTGGATTCATTTGGTGCCGGAGGAGAATATCGAATATAAGCGGGACGATCTTAAGGATGTTTTGCGTGCTTTTGGCGTGACGTCCGGTTTTCATGATTCTAATCTTGCGGCCATAGTAAAGAAAAAAATATTTTTCCGTGAAGTGTTGGCAGCAGTAGGAACACCGGCTAAAATGGGCCGTGACGGATATTATGAGTTCTTTGTCAGTACGGAAAATTATTTAAAGAATCCAAAGATTAATCCGGATGGTTCTGTAGACTATCGAAGCATGAATTTGCTTGAAAATGTATCAAAAGACCAGCTGATTGCACAATACCATCCTGTTATATTGGGTGTGGAAGGTATTGATGTGTGCGGTAAAGCAATTCCGGCAGAAGCAGTAAGGGAACTTCCGCAGCTTAAAGGACGTGGTATATCTCCAAGGGATCAGGAAAACAAAATATATGCACTTGAAGACGGAAAAATTGCCGTAAAGGACAATGAAGTAGAAATCCGTACGGTGCACGAAGTTAACGGTGATGTAGACTATATAACCGGATTTGTGGATTTTAACGGTGACCTTATGATAAATGGTAATGTCGGAAGAGATGTTACCATCCGTGCAGGTAAGACGGTTACGATTACAGGAACCGTGGAATCGGCACATATTGAAGCCGGTGGTGATGTAATCTTAAAGTGTGGAATCCAGGGCAATGAAAAGGCTGTGATTATAAGCGGTGGCAGTGTTTATGCAGATTTTATCGAGCAGTCCAGCGTAACCGCCAAGGGAACGGTGCAAGCCAATTCTATTGTTAACTGTACGGTAGAAGCCGGTGAAAAAGTGATTTTGACCGGTAAAAAAGGTATTTTGCTCGGTGGTCATACCCATGCGTTACGCGGGGTGGAAGCGGCATGTTTTGGTAACGATGCGGAACTTAGAACCGAGGTAAGTGCCGGAATTGACAGGGCAACTTATTTACGCAGGAGTTCATTTACAAAACAACTTGCGGAGATAGATAACCTGTTGGAGGCCGCTACGGAAGAAATCGATGTAATTGAAAAGCAACAGCTTTTGGCGAATGAATCTTCCTTAAATGAAATGAAACTGAATCAGGTAAAGGAACGAAAGCTGGAGTTAGAGGATAAGAAAGCACAGATAACAAAGGAATACGATGAAGTGTCCGCTTTAATTGAATCGTGCAGGAATGTAACCATACGTGCAACCGGTAATATTCACAGGGGTGTCAAGCTTTCCATTAACAACGGAGCTCTCCTGATTGAGAGAAGTACGTGTTATATGAGCTATCAGTGTATCAGTGGTGAAGTGGAAGGTTCAGTAATCGTACATTCATAGGGATGCGTAAAGGCAGGCAAACATGAGAGAATTAAACATAACAAATTTTGGAAGCGCCAGGGATTATATCCTTGGCATTCCTAAGTTTTCAGGGAAAAACAGTATAGAAGTATCGAAAGATTTTTATTCGTATCTGAATAAGCCGGGTGCGGATCTTAAAATAATACATGTGGCGGGAACCAACGGTAAGGGATCTGTTTGCGCTTATTTAAAATCCATTCTTATAGAGAGTGGATTTTCTGTAGGTTTTTTTTCTTCGCCGCATCTTGTAACCATATGTGAAAGAATACGGTTGAATGATGAACTTATAGGAGAAGATGCGTTTAATTTATATACCAACATATTGCTTAAAAAAATAGAGGAATACCGGAAAGAAAAAGCTACAACCTACCATCCTTCTTTTTTTGAATTCTTGTTTTTTATGGCGATGTTATATTATGAAAAAGAACGTCCGGATTATGTTATTTTGGAAACCGGTCTTGGCGGAAGGCTGGATGCAACGAATATAATCGATAATAAAGTGTTAACCATCATTACAAAACTTGGATTTGATCATATGGAGTATCTTGGGGATACGCTTGAGGATATTGCAAAAGAAAAAGCTGGTATTATGAGAAGTAATGTTCCGGTGGTAACGTTGTCTGAACCATCCGCGGCATACGAAGTGATAACAGAATGTGCCAAAAATCTACAGACACCCGTGTTTACTGTCGGAAAAGAGGATATTTCTTTTTCTAAAAATGCATATAAAGGCATTGATTTTTCGTTTTATTCTCGTTATTATGGTAATGTCAGTGCGATGTTAAATACCATTGCCACATATCAGACATATAATGCAGCACTTGCTGTAAAAGGTCTTGAGGCAATGAGGATAGATAAAGTCACTCTTGATGCAGTACAGAGAGGGCTTAATAAAGCCGTTTGGGAAGGCAGGATGGAAGAAATATATCCTGAAGTTTTTCTGGACGGAGCGCATAATGAAGATGGTATTAATGCATTTCTTGATACGGTAAGAAATGATGGATTTACGGGAAAACGTGTACTGATGTTTGCAGTAGTAAGGGACAAGCAGTATGATGATATGATTAAGCTTCTGGCGCAGTCTGAACTGTTTAACGCTATAAGCGTTTCAAAAGCAGGTGGACAGCGTGAACTTAAAATTGATGAGATACAGGGGTTGTTTGAACAATATACGGACTGCCCGGTTACTTATTATGAGAATGTAAGTCAAGCTTTTAGGGAAACAGTGTTACATAGGGGACAAGACAGTAGGGTTTATATAGCCGGTTCTCTTTATCTTGTAGGTGAGATTAAAGAGTTGATGTGTAGAATGGAGTTGGATTATGGCAAGTATTGATATTAATTTTGAAGAAGAATTGAAGAAGTTTCATCCGAGTCTTGAAGTGGAAGATGCGGAAGATGCTATTTACAGCCAGGATATTACGGATATGGCTGATATATTAGTGGGCATGATTAAGGAAGCTAAGGAAGAAGAATAGGGGAGACATATGAACTGTTATCAATGTGGATGCCTTTTGACAGAGAATGATTTCTGTACGAACTGTGGCGCAGATGTTTCCCGTTACAAGAAAATCGTACGGCTTTCTAATAAGTATTACAATTGCGGCTTGGAAAAAGCGCAGGTACGTGATTTGTCGGGAGCTATTGTTTGTCTCAGGCAGAGTATTAAAATGAATAAAAACAATATAGAAGCAAGAAATCTTCTTGGTCTTGTATATTTTGAAATGGGAGAAACCGTAACAGCTCTTAAAGAGTGGGTTATCAGTAAGAATATACAGCCGAAAAAGAATGTTGCGGATGACTATATTAATACGGTTCAGGCTAATAAAGGCCGCTTGGATGATATTAATAAAACGATTAAGCAGTATAATAAGGCTTTGGCTTATTGCCAGCAGGATAGCCTTGATTTGGCAGTAATCCAGCTTAAAGCAGTATTATCAAAGAATCCGAAATATGTGCAGGCGCATCAGTTACTTGCGCTTGTGTATATGAATATACAAGAATGGGCAAAAGCAAAACGCGAATTACAGAAGTGTCTTGCTATTGATACCAATAATACGACAACACTGAGATATCTTAATGCTATTGACGGCATCTTAAATGTGGATGAAGATATTCCGCAGATTAAGAAGAAAAAAGAAAAGCGTAAAGAAAACACGGAAGAAGAGTTTGAAAGCAATAGTGCTAAAACGAGGGACGTGGTCATTAATCCGATTGATGTCCGGGAGCCTAACGGTATATCCACTCTTCTTAATATAATCATCGGCGTTGTAATCGGTGTGGCGATTGCATGGTTTCTTATTTTGCCGGCACGTATTAACAATGAAAAAAATGCAAGCCGGGCAGAAATAGAAGAACATATGGAGTTAGTAACCCAGCGTAATGAAGAAATCGACCGTTTAAGAGAAGAGTGTGAAAGCCTTGAACTTAAAGCAGGCGAACTTGAAAATTCATTGAGTAGCTATAGCGGTACACATGAATTGCTGGCGGCTTACGAGAAACTTACGTATGCACAGTATCTCTTTTTTGCAGAGGAACGGGACGTAATTAAAGTTGCGGAAGCCTTGAGAAGAATTGAGGACAGTGAGTACCAAAACGGAACAGAAAACTTTAAAGCTTCTTATGATAAAATGCTGCAGGCCATCTCTCCGGAAGTTTCACAGACTTATTATAAATTAGGTAAGTCAGAGTATGAAGCCAAGGATTATGCAACGGCTATTATGCATTTGGCATTAGCTTACCAGTATAATGAGAACGATTCTGAGGCGCTCTATTTCCTTGGAAATGCATACCGTTTAAATGAGAATGTGCAGGAAGCTATAGATGCGTACAATGCGTTGATTACGAAATTCCCGGATTCAAAGAGAGTGTCATCAGCGAAGAAACATCTTAAAAAGTACGAATAGAAAAATACAGATTAAGAAACGAAAGACATTGCAAAGCAATTATTGCTTTACAGTGTCTTTTTTGTTTTTAAATAATTAATAATTTATGGAGGTTTTGTATGGAACAGAGTTTTGCCATAATTGAGGATTATCTTATGGTAAGAATGCCAAAGGAGGTGGATCATCACGAAGCGGCGGCACTTAGTAAAAAAGCGGATGAATATCTGATGAACGATAAGGTTTTCAATATTGTCTTTGATTTTGAAGATACCAAGCTGATGGACAGTTCCGGAATAGGAATTATAGTGGGAAGATACCGGAAAGTAGAATGTTTCGGAGGCAAGGTAATAGCAATAAATTGTAACAGGCAGATAAGAAAAATTTTAGATTTATCCGGCTTACATAAGTATATAGAAATAATGAATTAGGAGGGGAAAATGGAAATTTTAAATAAACAAAGTATTAAAAACAGTGTAGAGATTAAGCTACAGGCATTATCTGTAAATGAAAGTTTTTCAAGAATTGCGGTCAGTGGATTTATGGCACCGTTAAATCCGACAATGGAAGAAATATCTGATGTAAAGACCGCAGTATCGGAAGCAGTAACGAATTCAATTATTCATGCCTATGGTAATGAAGGAGGCATCATTACCATGAAACTTTCCATGGAAGGGAATGAGATTTTAATTGAGGTTGCCGATGAAGGAGTCGGTATGGCGGATGTTCAACAGGCAATGGAGCCGCTTTATACTACCCGGCCGGAATTGGAACGTTCCGGAATGGGATTTTCCTTTATGGAAGCCTTTATGGACGAGCTGGAAGTAATCAGTGAGCCGTATGTCGGAACAAGGGTACTGATGAAAAAGAGAATAGGTGTTTCAAAAGCCCTGTGGAATGATGAGGAATAAGCTATGGAAGATACCGCACTACTGTTACAAAAGGCGCAGGGCGGAGATAAAGTAGCAAGAGAGGAACTGATAGAGAAAAATCTGGGACTTGTTCATCATACCGTTAGAAGATTTTTAGGGAGGGGGTATGAAGCGGAAGACCTGTTTCAGATAGGAAGCATAGGATTGATGAAAGCAATTGATAAGTTTGATTTACAATATGATGTGAAATTTTCAACGTATGCCGTGCCGATGATACAAGGTGAGATTAAGCGTTTTTTGCGTGATGACGGTATGGTAAAAGTGTCGAGAACTTTAAAAGAAAATGGGTTTAAAATAAGCATTGCCATGCGTGAACTGGATCAGATACTTGGCAGGGAACCCTCGCTTATGGAAATTGCTGAACGGACGGGACTTAAAACGGAAGAAATCGTTATGGCGTTGGATGCCAATGCGGAAGTGGAGTCAATCTATAAGGCTTATTACCAGTCGGATGGGAATGAAATATATCTTATTGACCGTATACCGGAAAAAGAAGATGTGCATGAAGAAGTGGTAAATAAGCTGTTTATTAACCAACTTATGGATGAACTGGAAGATAAGGAAAGGCAATTAATTGAATTGCGCTATTTTGCGAATAAAACACAGGTAGAAACGGCAGGGGAACTTGGACTGACACAAGTACAAGTCAGCAGGCTGGAAAAGAAAATTCTTATTAGGCTGCGACAGACAGTGATGGTCTAAGTTCCCCCTGATATTCAATGTTTTATTCCCGGGTTATGCCGGAGTCAGTATTTTCAACAATCGGCTGAGCCTGTGGTTGAGGTTGCATGTAATTATACTGCATCGGAACCGGTTGAGGCTGTGGCTGCGGTTGCATGTAATTATATTGCATCGGAACCGGTTGAGGCTGTGGCTGCGGTTGCATGTAATTATACTGCACTGGCACCGGCTGAACCTGCGGTTGCGGTTGCATGTAATTATACTGCATCGGCATCGGCTGAGCCTGCGGTTGTGGCTGCATGTAATTATACTGCATCGGCACCGGCTGAGCCTGTGGTTGAGGTTGCATGTAATTATACTGCATCGGCACCGGCTGAACTTGAGGCTGCGGTTGCATGTAACCATACTGCATCGGCATCGGCTGAACCTGAGGTTGCGGTGGCATGTATGGGTAAGGCATTGGCTGCGGATAGTAGTATTCCGGCCTTTTTCTTACAGGCCATGCCGGACGTTCTCCTCTCTTAGGCTTAATGAATAGTTGGATAACGACGATGGTAGCAGCACCTAATATTGCGGTAACAATCAGGGAAATAAGTACGGTTGTATAATTTTTGTACATAAAGTTGAAAATCGGGGTTTCCGTAATCACTACAGACAAAGTGTTGGCGGCTGCGTGTACCAAAATCGGAGCAATTATATTTTGGAATTTTTCATATACATATGCAAGAACCAGACCCAGTATAAAAGCGTAAATGCCTTGAATCAGATTTCCGTGATAAACACCGAAGATAAGCGAGGACAAAACAATCGAAAGCCACGCCGGCATATAATCACGCATTCTGCGGTACATAAGTCCTCTGAAGGCAAGTTCTTCGCCAATCGGTGCAAGGATGCCTATCATAAGTATTTCTACGAAAAGATTTCCTCCATACAGATAGGATAAATTCTCCTGTGGTCCGAAAAACTCTTCAATACGTATGGATATCAACAGGTTGTTGCCGATTACACAGAAAAGTAATCCGGCCAGAAAAGCGAGTACAAAAGTAGCTGCATGCGGTTTGTTACTAAGCTTTCCGAGCGGATATTTCTTGTTGTCAAGATAGATAAAAAGAAATAACAGCGGACATGCGCAAAGGTTTGCAAGACCTGTAAGTACAGTAACACTTTTCATTAATGCGTTATTTAATTCGTTCTCCAGCAGGACTTCGGAAAGGAACGAGTTGTTCATGGTTGAATCTATAGCGTATTCAGCACCAACTCCAATTGAAATGATGATCATTCCGATTAGTGTTACAAAAAAAAGCATGCCGTAATGGATTCCTAACGGGTATACTATGCGCCATAGCTTGAAGAAAAAGTTCTGCTTCTGATCATGTATGTTTTTCATGTTTTAATCCTTCCCCTTATGAGTATAAATATTATCCAATAACTTAATTTAGTATAAAAGATAAGATAATTGTATATTATCGCTTAAAAAAGGGCAACTTTTATAATGAAATAATCATAGTAAAAATTACCTTTAGTAAGGAATTATGAAATGGCAGATAAAGAAAAAATAGTATACCTTTCGTCAAAAGAATCTGTGATTATACCGGGCAGGGAAATCTCGGTAAAAGATGTGGTTGATTTGGTTACCGCGGATGAAAAACTTGCCCGTAATCTTAAAGAAACACGCCTTGTAATGCTTAACAAAGAGGAAAATATAGTAAAAATGGCCATAACGGATATTATAGAAATCATTCAGAAGGCATATCCGCAGGTTATTTTTACGGTACTCAATGCGGGAGATATTATTGTACGGCTTGAAAAGCCTAAAAAAAAGAAAATATTGACCGTAAAAGTCATTATTGTTTCCATTTTGTGCTTTTTTGGGTCGGCATTTACCATTATGGCTTTTGAAAATGATGTTGGGACACCGGATATTTTTGCAAAAGTCTATAAAACAGTAATGGGCCGGGAAGCTACAGGGGTAACGGCACTGGACATATCTTATTCAATAGGACTTGCCTTGGGTATAACGTACTTTTTCCATCACTTTGGCCATAAGAAGCGGAAGGCGGATCCTACGCCGATTGAAGTATCGATTAAGCAGTATGAAAAGGATGCTAATACGGTAACCGCGGCTATGCTGGATGAAAAATAGTATAAACAAGATTTAATAAAGAAACGGAGAATGTACAGATAAATGACTGAAACGGTCAAGCATGCGTTGCTGATTATGATAGGATTGGGAGCAGGGACTTTTACGGCAGCAGGAACGCTTACAGTTATTAATATTGTCGGAATAGTGCCACGGTATGCGGTAAGGACAGGTACGGGAGCGTATGCAAAACGGTATGAGGATATAGTTCTTGCGGGAACGGTTGTTGGGAATTTTTTGAATCATTATCATCCGTTTATTGCAAGTTTGGGGTGGTTTCAGGTTGTATTAGGATTGTCCGGACTGCTTTATGTCTTACAACAATTTCTTTTGGTTGTTTACGGTCTTTCTACCGGTATATTTATCGGGTGTCTTGCGGTAGCCATAGAAGAGATGACGCAATCGATTCCTATTTTTACGCGAAAGACGGACATTTTTGAATACTGCGGAATCGGGTTTTTAATACTATTGCTGGCGCTTGGAAAATCTGTAGGGGCTATTTTCTCATTTTTAACGGGTTGAACAGGCCGGATTTTTGTTTAAACAGCGGTAAAAATAATTAAAATAAAATGCGGAGGTCTTCACAATGGATGAAAAGACAAAAAAGGATTATCAGTCATATGTAAAAAAGGTAACACCAACCCGTTCTTTACCGGTTCAGATGCTAAAGGCATTTATAACAGGTGGTATTATATGTGTTATCGGACAAGGAATTTTGGAGTATTTAAAAAGTATAGGGATTGATAAGGAAACGTCGGGAATTTGGTGTGCCGTGATACTGGTTTTTATAAGTGCACTTCTGACAGGCTTTGGAATATATGCAAGACTTACCAAATGGGGAGGGGCCGGTTTTTTGGTTCCGATTACAGGTTTTGCCAATTCTGTGGCTTCAGCAGCCATTGAGTACAAAAAAGAAGGTCAGGTTTTCGGTATCGGATGCAAAATATTTATTATTGCCGGGCCGGTAATCCTGTACGGCATCTTTACAAGCTGGGTGTTTGGACTTGTTTATTGGGTGCTTAAGCTATTGGAAATATTGTGAAATGATGTTGGGGTGTTAGGGTGTCAGTAAACGCTGAAAAATAGCGGGTTCTGGCACCTTTGTGCAAATTATATCAGAAGGGTCACTTTAAAACTCAATAAAAACCAAACCACGCATTGCGTAATAGCATAGCTTGTGATAGGATATAGAAAAAATGAATTGGGGTGTATTTATGGATACGGCAACTAGAATTAGGGGGCTTAGAGAAAGTATAGGAATGAACAGAAAAGAATTTTCAGAGCATACGGGAATTCCAATTCGTACTTTGGAGGATTGGGAAGCTGGACGGCGTACTCCACCCGAATATGTTCCGAGATTATTGGAGTACATGTTAAAGTATGAGGAATTAATAATGAGCAGGGAAAGCGGGGGAAGAGATGAAGGAAATTAGAAGAGAAGAATTGCAACTATTTGAAAATCAAGAAATTAGATCAGCATGGGACGATGAAAATGAAGAATGGTATTTTTCGATTGTGGATGTTGTGGGAGTGCTTATAGATGCTGTAGATTATAAAACTGCGAGAAATTACTGGAAAGTGACAAAACATAGGATGCTAGAAGAAGGTAATGAGTTGGTTACAAATTGTAACCAACTGAAATTAAAATCACCTAAGGACGGAAAACAGTATCGGACAGACGTTGCAAACACAGAACAGCTTCTTCGAATTATTCAGTCTATTCCATCGAAAAAGGCTGAGCCATTTAAACTTTGGTTGGCAAAAGTTGGTAAAGATAGATTAGATGAAATTGCTGATCCAGAGAAAGCTATGGAAAGGGCAGTCGCTATATATAAAGCAAAAGGTTATTCTGAAAAATACAAAGAATTAAAAGGCTTGAAGAAAGAGAATTTAAGAGACAATATGACCAATACAGAGTTGGCACTAAATCTTCTTGCGGAGGTATCTACTACAGAATTGTCTCGTATGCAAAGACCGAGTGGATATGCGGAAACAAAGGAAGTAACAATATCTGGCGGAGAGATTGCTGGGAATGCCAGAAAAGAGCTAGAAGCAAAGTTGGGCAGAACCGTTATTTCCAGTTCGAATGCAACGATGCCGGAATTGTTGGATGATTCCAAAAAGCCGGTGCTACATATGATAGTAGAGCAGACTTACAAATATCCTATGCGTATGGAATATGATTCTGAAAAAAATACATTTAGGGAACGTGAGCACAAATCATTGGCATATGAGCGGAATTTTACTAAGCCTTATGGATGGATAAAGGAATCCGGAACACCACCACATCCACATTGGGATTGTATATTAATGACAGATGAGGAATATGATTTGGGTGATGAAATTGCGATAAAAGTAATCGGTGTTTTTAAGCGTTCAGACTTGGACCACAAATATGTTGTTGTAGAGGTTACAAGAGACGTTGATGATTTTTGGCAACTTAGAGTAGAGGAAAAGGAAGAGTTAAATCGCCTGTATCCACGGATAAGAGAAGGTGAAGGATGGTATGGAAAGGAAGAGGCTGAGTATTGTATGATGCATCATCAAAAAGCGTTATAACTTTTGTACCATACTTGACAGAATGGGAAGGTCAGGTTTTCGGTATCGGATGCAAAATATTTATTATTGCCGGGCCGGTAATCCTGTACGGCATCTTTACAAGCTGGGTATTTGGACTTGTTTATTGGGGGCTTAAGCTATTGGAAATATTGTGAAATGATGTTAGGGTGCCGGAAAACGTTGAAAAATAGCGGTTCTGGCACCTTTGTGCAAATTATAACAGAGGGGTCTTTCTAATATTCGATAAAACCATAAGCCACGCATTGCGTAGTACGGATTGGTATGCTATAATCACTAAAAAGATAAATTGGAGAGTATTTATGAATTCGGCAAATAGAATTAGGGAACTTAGAGAAAGCATTGGAATGAATAGAAGACAATTTTCGGAGCATACTGGAATTCCGATTCGTACACTTGAAGACTGGGAGGCTGGAAGACGTACACCACCGGAGTATGTGCCAAGGCTATTGGCGTATATGCTAAAATATGAAGAATTGGCAAGAAGGGAGGATGTGTAATGAACATATATGTATATAATGAACTTAAGCAGAAGACTGAATTAATGTTCGTAGAAAATGATGAGATTGAGGAAAATGAAATATTTTCAGATGATAGTATTCGAAAAGTATGGCATTCAGGATTAGAAGAATGGTACTTGTCGATTTTTGATGTTGTAAAAGTATTGACAGATAGTAGTGACCCAAAACAATATATAAAGAAAATGCGTGCCCGTGACAAGGAATTGGATTCCAAGTGGGGTACAATTTGTACCCCACTTCAAATGCTTGCCCCAGATGGAAAGATGAGAAAGACACAAACGGCAAATATTGAAGGAATTTTAAGGATTATTCAATCAATTAAATCCCCAAAAGCGGAACCTTTTAAAGCATGGTTGGCAAAAGTTGGAGCGGAAAGATTAGATGAAATTGCTGATCCAGAGAAAGCCATGGAAAGGGCAGTTGCTACATATAAGGCAAAAGGATACTCAGACAAATGGATTTCGCAGAGATTACGTTCTATTGAAATTCGTAAAGAATTGACAGATGAGTGGCAAAATGCAGGAATTAATAATCCTAAAGAATATGCAATGCTTACAAATATTCTGACTATGGCGTGGTCTGGAAAATCTGTTCAAGCATATAAAGAGTTGAAAGGTTTGAAAAAAGAGAATTTAAGGGACAATATGACAAATACAGAACTTGCCTTAAATCTTCTTGCGGAGGTATCTACCACAGAATTATCTCGTATGCAAAGACCGAGTGGATATGATGAAACCAAAGAAGTAACAATATCGGGTGGAGAAATTGCGGGTAATGCCAGAAAAGAACTTGAAGCGAAGTTGGGAAGAACGATTATTTCTAGTTCGAACGCAACGACGCCAGAACTTCTTGATGATGCGAAAAATAATGAATAAAATATTACATTAGAATTCAAATTGCAATTTAAGGTTGCTTTTTTCGAGAAGTTGATTGTGATATATTTTGGAGGAAAGAGGTGATTACGTGAACAATGTAAAGATAGGAGAATACTTATCCTCACTCAGGAAATATTATAAAATCACACAAGATGAACTGGCAGAAAAATTGGGTGTTACCAGACAGGCGGTTTCTAAATGGGAGAATGGTGCCACAATACCGGACATTGAATTGTTAATGAAATTATCAGAATTATATGGAGTGTCAATTAATGATATTTTAAATGCAGATACAGCAAGTATTAAATATCAAAAAGAGATTGTTTTTCCAGATAAGAGTAAAACTCCTAAGAAAGTAACTGTAATCGGTTGTGGGCGTTGGGGAACATTTATCGCATGGTACTTGAACAAAATCGGTCATAAAGTATCTTTGTATGGACGAGAAACATCTGCAAAAATGCAAAGGCTATTGGAAACAAGAGCGAATGAATATCTGAGGTTGAATGATAGTATTGAACTGATTACAACTTTGCAAGGACTGGATGCAACGGAATATATTATTATTTCAATTCCGTCACAGCAACTACAGGAGATTGTGAATGAACTGAATGCATGTAAAATAGAAAACAAGACGATAGTTCTTTGTATGAAGGGAATAGAAATATCCACGGGACGACGTTTGTCTCAGATTGTATCAGATGGATTAGACAATAATAACAGTGTGGCAGTGTGGCTTGGACCGGGGCATGTGGAAGAATTCTACAGAGGGGTGCCGAACTGTATGGTAATTGATAGTACAAAAGAAATTGTAAAAGATATGCTCATACGCGATTTTTCCAGTGATTTGATTAGATTTTATTATGGAACGGATTTAATTGGCAATGAAATTGGTGCAGCTGCTAAAAATGTAATTGGAATAGCTGCTGGTATGTTGGAAGGATTAGATTTGTCTTCACTAAAAGGTGCATTGATGTCACGTGGTACGAGCGAAATTGCAAAACTGATTGTTGCAATGGGAGGCAAGGCGAGTACGGTGTATGGCTTATGCCATTTAGGAGATTATGAGGCGACATTGTTCTCAGAACACAGTCATAATTTATCATATGGAAAAGCAATTGCGCTACAAAGCAAGTATTATGAATTAGCGGAGGGTTGCTATACGGTGAAGGCATTGCATAATTTGAGTAAAGCATACGGTGTGGAGATGCCAATATGTGAAGTAGTATATCGAATTTTATATGAGAATGCTAATCCAACAGAAATGTTACAGAAACTCTTTTCCAGAAGTTTGAGAAATGAGTTTATATAATTTTTGTCCCTATCTTGATAGAATGGGAAGGTCAGGTTTTCGGTATCGGATGCAAAATATTTATTATTGCCGGGCCGGTAATCCTGTACGGCATCTTTACAAGCTGGGTGTTTGGACTTGTTTATTGGGTGCTTAAGCTATTGAAAATATTGTGAAATGATGTTAGGGTGCCGGAAAACGCTTAAAAATAGTGGGTTATACCCTATATCTGCGGGTCTGCGAAAAGTCGGGGACTAGGATTCTGGTCGCCGGTTTTGAAACAGACAAAAAGAGCTTTGTTTCAGTGCCCGTGTCATCACAGAAGTAAAGCTCTGTGATTAGCAGGTAGAGGGTATAATTTGGTTGAACGATGCACCATTCTTGGCGGGTCATTCAACTGAAGATGAGTTGATTTTAGATCCGTTTGCCGGAAGCGGAGTTCTCGGAGAGGCTGCGATAAGACAAAGACGAAACAGTATTCTTATTGAAAAAGACCTGGAAGCATACGAAAAAGAGAAGATTCGACTGCAGAATATAAGAAGCAACGACCCAATACAGTATTTAAAGGGTATAACGAACCGGAAGACTTAATGAAAACTTTTGAATTGAAAGTATCTTAATAGGGAGTTTTTGTTGAATGACCCGCCCAAAATGGTGCATCGTTCAACACTATCATATTTTGGATATGAATTAAAGCAGGGTGGAACCGGTTCCGGTGTAAAATTTATAAAAGATGGAAGTAATGGTGTAATTAACTTCCATAAACCACATTCAAACGGAATATTAAAAAGGTATGTATTAGAACAAGTAATAGATATATTAAGAAAGGATGGCTTAGTATGAGTAATCTTTTAGCATACAAAAATTATAATGGAACAGTAGAGTATTCAAAAGAAGATGAATGTCTATATGGTAAAGTTATCGGTATTAAATCTTTATTATCATATGAAGGTAATTCAGTAAAAGAACTTGAAGAAGATTTTCGTAAAGTAATTGACGAATACTTAAGTGATTGTAAAGAACGTAAAATTACGCCGGAACAACCATATAAAGGCTCTTTTAATGTAAGAAATAATCCGGATTTACACAGAACCGTTGCTGTTGAATGACCCGCCAAAAATGGTGCATCGTTCAACAGTATCTATTTTAGTATGTTTCAGCTTTTCTGTTACGGTTCCAAGAATTCCGGCTGCTTCTCCAAAACTTATCCCTTCATATTCACGATCAAGGTCTATAGATGTGTTGAAATCTTTTAAAGATTTTTTCACCAAATCCGTTGCATTTTCCTCTTTTTGTGATACACTAGTGGTATAAAAAGTATCGAGTTGCGCTGCGAGAAATTCTTCACCATTGAGAACCTCGTTTGCCTTGATACTTTTTATTTTTGTTACATCATAAATTTCTCTACCTTCACTTCTATTTATAATGTTAATTTTCCC
Source organism: Lachnospiraceae bacterium (assembly GCA_045576455.1). Classification (GTDB taxonomy): domain Bacteria; phylum Bacillota; class Clostridia; order Lachnospirales; family Lachnospiraceae; genus RGIG4034. The sequence goes on from JAZNGM010000001.1 coordinate 404,909, forward strand.
TTCATACCGTTGAATGACCCGCCAAAAATGGTGCATCGTTCAACCACGTACTGCGTCTTTTCAATAACCGGACGCATTACTTCCGTAGTAAGCATCTGGAATTCCCTCCAGGATAAATCTCTTGCATTTTGAAGGTATGTAAACATGGTTTCCAGATTTTCTGCCAAAGTATCCGCACTATATGTACTGTAATAGTCTTTTACAAGCTTACCGGCAATTCTCTTTATCTGTTCTGTATCAATCTTAGTACGTTTCAGTTTTTCTGTTACGGTACCAAGAATTCCGGCTGCTTCTCCAAAGCTTATTCCTTCATATTCACGGTCAAGGTCTATGGATGTGTTGAAATTTTTTAGAGATTTTTTAATTTCTCTATTGTCAGTTCCCATAGTTTTGGATATACTATTTACAGAAGCAGTATTGGTTGGCGTGGCAAGAGAGCTGTTTACAGTGACTCCCCCGTCGAGAGGCAATACTGCTTCTTTTATATTTTTGTCAAAATATATTAATTTCCCTTCAGGCGTTAATATTCTATGCACTTTATAATAATTCTTATTTGTTTCTTTTACAGTCACTGCCACGTTCCCTCGAACCCCATTTACTTCAACCGGTGCAGCCAATGTTATTGTTCCATATTCTCTTCCTTTATGGTCACCTTTAGATTTTATAACAACACCTTTTTTTAATACTTTTGTTGAATGACCCGCCAAAAATGGTGCATCGTTCAACTGAATAAACTTTATGGATTATAATAAATAAAAGGGAGAGGATGATTAATGAGAATAAAACAATATAGTATAAGATATGTTTCATTAAAGGAGCAAGAAGATGAAATGTTATTATTTGGTCAATTTTTAGATGATTTTTATAATGCTAAAAGTAAGGAAAAATACAGGGGGACAGTTGAATGAAAATAGTTGAAGATTTAAGAAAAGATAAGGAAGTACAGGAATTAAAAAAAGCGTACAAAGAAAAGTACAAAAAGAATGCACCGCCATATAACTATGATGATTATGCCGGGATTGAAGATTATAAGAAAAAATTAAAAGAAAGACTTGAAAAGCACCCTGCCATTGTTTGCAAAGTGCTTTCTAGTACCACATAACCAATCTTTCTTCAGGTATTTCTTCTTTATCTTTCATTTCAAGCAATGCATCTATTGCATGATTCAGATAAATGGGAAATTCATTATCTAATTCTGAAACATTAGATTCAATCGTTTTTCCGCTTTCAATATCAATAGAAATACTACCTATTTTGCCACTATCTTCAGGATCGTATTCTGCCGATATAATACCATTATTCTTTTTTATATTTTTTAATTTTAGCATAATATTCACCTGCTTCCTTGGAATAGTTATATTTCTGTGTTGCCCGTTTGTGTGCTTCTTCTTGAGAAAGTCCTTCTTTCATCAATTTTCTTTCCATCAGTTCATGTTTTAACATTGTAATATCATGTTGTTCAGGCTTTCCTTCTGTTAATCTTCGCCAAGATTCAGCCATCATATAATCATGCTTTTTAAGAAAGATAAAATCTTTGACTGATTGTATATCTTCTTCTGTCATACCTGTTGCTTTTGATATTTTTGCAACATCTGTTGTCATACTGCGTACTAACCCATAATATCTTTCTGCGTGTTCCCCAGTTTTTTTCCCAAAAGGATTTCTTGCACCACTCACTGCACCTGATGTAATTATACCATTTTCTTCCTGTTTTTTAAAGTTTTCCGTGGCTTTCAGGTACTTCTTCTTGTATTCTTCAAAGTCCTTCGTCTTGTCAAGTCCAAAATATGCTGCACGTTCCTTTAAAGTTTCAAGTTCTGATTCATCTAATGCCCATCTTGCACGTTGTAACAATGCCCATCTGCAATTACAATCTTCACCCGGTTTACCAAAATCACCCGGAAATCTTGGCTTAAAGTTGAACGATGCACCATTTTTGGCGGGTCATTCAACGGAATTCCCTCCATGATAAATCTCTTGCATTTTGAAGGTATGTAAACATGGTTTCCAGATTTTCTGCCAAGGTTTCCGCACTATATGTACTGTAATAGTCTTTTACAAGCTTACCGGCAATTCTCTTTATCTGCTCCGTATCAACCTTAGTACGTTTCAGCTTTTCTGTTACGGTTCCAAGAATTCCGGCTGCTTCTCCAAAGCTTATCCCTTCATATTCACGGTCAAGGTCTATAGATGTTTTGAAATCTTTTAAAGATTTTTTGATTTCACTATTTTCCCTATTGTCATCTGAAACTTTTTTGGATACAATATTGTCAAAAGAAGTTTTTATGCTGATTGTTTGCTTGGGCAATGAGAGCCCTCTGCCAAGCACAGTATCGAGACTTCTTTTTTTGTCTGGAAAGATTCGGTTATCATCCTGAAATATAACATATGACAGCATATCTTCTTTACCATATAGCGGTATGGTTAGGACCGGGATATGTAGAAGAATTCTACCGGGGCGTGCCGAATTGTATGGTAATTGACAGTACCAGGGAACTTGTAAAAGATATGCTGATACGTGATTTTTCAAGCGATTTGATCCGCTTCTATTTATAGTATTACTTGTCCATTCTTAGGAAAGATAGTATATTATATAAAACGAAGCTTGGTAGCTTTTTGGTTTACCAACAGAAAAGGGGAAACTGTTACGTGAAAAGAAATGTAGACATGTCGGAAATATCCGATGGAAAATTGTATGGACTCAACGATATGGTAAAAGTAGATTGTCAGGATTGTAAGGGGTGTTCTGTCTGCTGCCATATTATGGGGGATACCATTGTGCTGGACCCGTTAGATGTACATTTGTTAAAAACAAATCTGAATGTAAGTTTTGAAGAACTTATGCAAACGTCCTTGGAGCTTAAGGTCCGTGAAGGCTTTATTCTTCCGTCTCTAAAACTGGATGCAACAAAAGGATGTACATTCTTAAATGAAGAAGGAAGATGCACTGTCCATGCTTTCAGGCCGGGACTTTGCAGAATTTTCCCGTTAGGACGTTTTTACCGACATGAAACAAGGGATTTCCTTTACTTTTTACAGACGAAGGAATGCGTTTATGAAAACCGCACTAAGATGAAGGTGAGCAAATGGATTGGTGTTCCAAACCTTAAGCAAAATCAGGAGTTTATAGCAGCCTGGCATTATTTTTTGAAAGATATCCGGGATACCTATATGAAGACGCAGGAAGATTACGAGGCTAACGAAGGAAAAATTAAAAAAATAAATTTATTAATTTTGCAGGAATTTTACATAAATGATTTTGATAAAGAAAAATCGATTTATGAACAGTTAACTGAAAAAATAGCAAGTCTTACAGTATAATTATAATGATTTGTCCAAATACTATCCTTAAAAATTAACGGGCTTTGAACGGTCCGGAAAGGAGACATATATGGCAAAAATTATAGATGGTCTTGCTTTGGCACTTATTATTATCGGTGCTATTAACTGGGGACTTGTAGGCTTTTTTGAGTTTGACCTTGTTGCTACGTTATTCGGAGATATGTCAGCATTCTCAAGGATCGTATACGGCATAATCGGAATATGTGGATTGTATTCCCTCGCATTATATAGGAGAATACATGATTAATCGTAATAATTAACTTTACTTTTTCACTTTAATGTGACAAAATAAGAATGCTGGAAACAGCATTCTTTTTTTTACATTATAGGAAAATGCACGAAAAGTAGTAATTGTTAATTATAGAAAGGATATAAAGTTATGCCTATTACAGATGTACTTGAAAGAAATTGTAAACTTTATGGAGATGATATCTCACTTGTAGAGATTAATCCTGAGATAAAAGAAGTAAGAAGGGTTACATGGAAGGAATATGAGTTAATCGAATCCAACCCGATGACACATTACCGTAGAGAGATTACCTGGAATGTTTTCAATGAAAAAGCAAACCGTTTTGCAAATCTTCTTATTAACAGAGGTATTAAAAAGGGAGATAAGGTGGCTATTCTTCTTATGAATTGTCTTGAGTGGCTTCCTATTTATTTTGGTATTTTGAAAACAGGAGCACTTGCAGTACCGCTTAACTTCCGTTATGCGCCGGATGAAATAGAATATTGCTTAAATCTTGCAGATGTGGATATTTTGGTATTTGGGCCGGAGTTTATCGGACGTGTGGAAGGCATTGCACAGAAAATAAGCAAAAACAGATTGTTGTTTTATGTAGGTGACAACTGTCCTTCTTTTGCCGAGGATTATGTGTCCCTTACGGCGAATTGCTCAAGTCAGATGCCGCTTGTAAAGCTTACGGATAAAGATGATGCAGCTATCTATTTTTCATCGGGAACAACAGGCTTCCCGAAAGCTATTTTACATAATCATGAAAGTTTGATGCATGCCTGCAAGGTGGAACAGAATCATCACGGACAGAAGAAGGATGACGTGTTCTTGTGTATTCCGCCACTTTACCATACCGGTGCCAAGATGCATTGGTTTGGTTCATTCCTTGAAGGTGGAAAAGCCATTCTATTAAAGGGAACAAAACCGGAAGTTATTTTGGACGCGGTTTCTAAAGAAAAATGCAGCATTGTTTGGTTACTGGTTCCGTGGGCACAGGATATTTTGGATGCTATTGACAGGGGAGATGTGAAGCTTGAAGATTATGAGTTGTCACAGTGGAGACTTATGCACATCGGTGCACAGCCGGTTCCACCAAGCTTAATTGCAAGATGGAAGGAAAAATTCCCAAATCATCAGTATGATACCAATTATGGACTAAGTGAGTCAATAGGACCGGGATGCGTACATCTGGGTGTTGAAAACATACATAAAGTCGGTGCTATCGGTAAGGCCGGCTATGGTTGGAGAACCAAGATTGTCGATGAGCACGGTGTTGAACTTCCGCGTGGTGAAGTGGGTGAGCTTTGCGTAGAAGGACCGGGTGTTATGACCTGCTATTATAAGGATGAACAGGCAACGAATGACGTGCTTAAAGATGGCTGGTTATTTACCGGTGATATGGCGCGTGAAGACGAGGATGGATTTATTTTCCTTGTTGACCGTAAGAAGGACGTTGTTATCAGTGGTGGTGAAAATATTTATCCGGTTCAGATAGAAGATTTCTTACGTGCGTATGACAAGATTAAGGACGTAGCAGTAATTGGTGTGCCGGATGCACGATTGGGAGAAGTAACGGCAGCTATTATTGAGGTTAAGCAGGGCTTTGAATGTACACAGGAAGAGATTCAGGAATACTGCCAGAATCTTCCGAGATATAAAAGACCGCATCAGATTATTTTTGCGGATATACCGAGAAATCCGACCGGTAAAATTGAAAAGCCGAAGTTAAGAGAAATGTATGGCGGTAAGAGTCTCGTGGCTAAGCAAAATGAAATTCAGGGATAATAAACGGTTTATTATACTTGCGTTACATTTCTTTTAGTGCTATGATGAAACCGTATACGACTGACGGATACAGAATAACTGTAAAGTGGAATTGACCACGTGGAGTATATGTATATTAAAGCCGACCGTCTGGGCATAAAGTCTTTATCAAGGGATAAAGAAGTTTGCCCGGAGGCCGGCTTAAACTGACATTAGGGGTTGTAAGTGGCAACGTGGCATAGAGTTAAGAAAGGATGGAGGAAGAGAAAATGGAAATGAGAAATTTGCAGGAAGAGCTTAAGAAAAATGCTTATCCGGGAAGAGGCATCGTAATCGGAAGAAGTGCGGATGGCAAAAAAGCGGTTACAGCTTATTTCATTATGGGAAGAAGCGTAAACAGCAGAAACAGAGTATTTGTACAGGATGGCGAGGGTATACGCACACAGGCGTTTGACCCGTCTAAGTTATCGGATCCTTCTTTAATTATTTATGCACCGGTAAGAGTTTTAGGTAATAAGACTATCGTAAGCAACGGTGACCAGACAGATACGGTATATGACGGACTTAAAGACGGACTTACATTTGAACAGTCCTTAAGATGCAGGGAGTTTGAGCCGGACGATCCTAATTACACACCACGTATTTCCGGTGTTATGGAAATCGAGGACGGATATTATGCATATTCCATGTCAATTTTAAAGAGCAATAACGGTAATCCTGCAGCTTGCAACAGATATACTTTCTCATATAAGAATCCGGTAGCAGGTGAAGGACACTTTATCCATACATACATGTGTGACGGCGATCCGCTTCCAAGCTTTGAGGGAGAACCGGAATGGGTATCTATCGGTAATGACATTAACGAGTTTACGGATATGTTATGGAACAGCTTAAATGAAGAAAATAAAGTTTCACTTTTTGTAAGATTTATTGATATTGCAACAGGTGCATACGAAACGAAAATTGTAAATAAGAACGTATAAAATAACAACGTATAAAATAACAACAGATAAATCGGAGGATATCATGAAAGATTTTGAATTAAAGTACGGCTGTAACCCTAATCAGAAGCCGGCAAAAATATATGTTAACGATGGAAGAGAACTTCCTATTGAAGTATTAAACGGAAGACCGGGTTATATTAATTTCCTGGATGCATTTAACGGATGGCAGCTTGTCCGTGAGTTAAAGGAAGCAACAGGCCTTCCTGCAGCTACTTCTTTTAAGCACGTATCACCGGCAGGTGCGGCAGTAGGACTTCCGCTTGACGATACATTGGCAAAGATTTACTGGGTAGATGACCTTGGCGAACTTTCACCGCTTGCATGTGCTTATGCAAGAGCAAGAGGCGCTGACAGAATGTCTTCTTTCGGTGATTTTATTGCACTTTCTGATGTGTGTGATGTGGCTACGGCTAAGATTATTAAAAGAGAAGTTTCAGATGGTGTTATTGCACCGGGTTATGAACCGGAAGCACTTGCTATTTTGAAAGAAAAGAAAAAAGGTAACTATAATGTTATTCAGATTGATCCTTCTTATAAGCCACAGCCGATTGAGCATAAAGATGTATTCGGTATTACTTTTGAGCAGGGAAGAAATGAGATTGAAATTAATGAATCCCTTCTTGAAAATGTGGTTACCAAGAATAAAGAAATTCCTGAGTCTGCAAAGAGAGATATGCTTATTGCATTAATCACATTAAAATATACACAGTCTAACTCCGTTTGCTATGTCAAAGACGGACAGGCAATCGGTATCGGAGCCGGCCAGCAGTCACGTGTTCATTGTACACGTCTTGCAGGAAGCAAAGCTGATAACTGGTTACTCCGCCAGTGTCCGAAGGTTATGAATCTTCCGTTCCTTGATACCATCGGAAGAGCAGACCGCGACAATGCCATCGACAACTATATCGGCGAAGAATATATGGATGTTCTTTCTGAAGGTGCATGGCAGAAAGTATTTAAGACAAAACCGGAAGTATTTACGGCAGAAGAAAAGAAAGCCTGGTTATCCCAGATGGATAATGCAGTACTTGGCTCAGATGCATTCTTCCCGTTCAGCGATAACGTAGAACGTGCTAAGAAGAGCGGTGTTAAATATATTGTACAGCCGGGTGGCTCTGTAAGGGATGATTTGGTAATTGAGTGTTGTGATAAATACGGCATGGCGATGGTATTTAACGGCGTCCGTTTATTCCATCACTAAAAACGTGTTTTCCCGAAAGTAATGGAGGGAAATATGGATATAAAAGCTATTGAATAGGAATTGTTTACACTTTCCAAGGATAATATTGTAGCGTACGTAAAACGGGTAGTACCTGATGCAAAACCGGTGATTGGTGTTGCCCTTCCGAAACTCCGCACTATAGCTAAAAGAATCGTAAAGGATGATTGGCGTACCTTTCTTACGGATTGTCCTGACGAATATTTCGAACAGCAGATATTAAAGGCATATGTAATCGGCTATGCTAATGCGGATATAGAAGAAATGCTTATGTATGCGGATGCGTTTGTACTAAAGATAAAGGACTGGGCGGTGAACGATGCATTTTGTGCTTCCTTTAAGATAGCGCTTGGACACCGTGAACGGGTGTATCAATGGTTAATGGATTATGCGGAAAAAGAGGATGCGTTTTTGCAACGTATGGCAGCTGTCATGTTGATGACTTATTTTCTTGACGATACCTATATTTTAAAGGTGTTTCATGTAATGGATAAGTTAAAGCATGAAGGCTACTATACCAAGATGGCCGTTGCGTGGTGCGTGGCTACCGCATTTGCCTATTATCCTAAGGAAACCATGGAATACTTAAATAATAACCAGCTTGATAAATGGACCTATAATAAAGCAATTCAAAAGATGCTGGAATCATTCCGGATATCGGCTGAAGACAAAGAGATATTACGTTCCATGAAGAGAAAATAAAAAGCAAGCTAAAAAGTTCACAAAAATAAGAAGATGGAAAATTATATAATTGAACGGTGTGAGATGCATGGATAAATTTTCATGCATCTTTCTTTCTTAATATGCTTGACACAATATTAATTAACTTATAATATGGTATTGAAAACTACATACAGATGATGTTGAAAAGTTTAAGAAAAATGAGGGTTTTATGATGAGTGATTTTGTGTTAAGTTGTTGTTCTACCGTGGATATATCTAAGGAACATCTGGAGAAGATTGATGTAAAGTATATTTGCTTCCATTATTCTTTGGGGGGCGTACAGTATCAGGACGATTTGGGGCAGTCAATGCCGCTGAGCGAGTTTTATGCAAGAATGGCAGCAGGCGAAGATACTGCAACAAGTCAGATTAATGCAGATGAGTTTGAGGAGTATTTTACACCGTTTTTGGAAGCAGGCAAGGATATTTTACATCTTTCCTTGTCATCCGGTATTTCAGGTGTTTGTAATTCAGCCATGATTGCTAAGCAGGAATTGGAAGAAAAGTACCCTGACAGAAAGATTTATGTGGTGGATTCTCTTGCCGCATCTTCCGGATATGGTCTTATCATGGATACACTTGCCGCAATGCGCGATGAGGGTAAGAGCATTGATGAGATTTACAATTGGATTGAAGAGAATAAGTTGAATATGCACCACTGGTTTTTCTCCACAGATCTTACATTTTTTATTAAAGGCGGACGTGTTTCCAAGACAGCAGGTTTTATCGGCACAGTGCTTAATATCTGTCCGTTGTTGAATGTAGATTATCAGGGCAGACTCATTCCGAGGGAAAAAATCAGAACGAAGAAAAAGGTAATCGCAAGAATCGTTGAGAAGATGGAAGAGTTTGCTTTAGATGGATATGATTATGCAGACAAATGCTATATTTCAAATTCGGCTTGTGAAGAGGATGCGAAAGAGGTTGCACGTATCATAGAAGAGAAATTCCCTAAACTTAACGGAAAGGTACTTGTCAATGATATCGGAACCACTATCGGAAGCCATACGGGACCGGGAACCGTAGCATTGTTCTTCTGGGGTAAGAAAAGAGATAATTAAAAGTAGTATTTAAGACAGAATATAGTTATAACGGAGTGTTCATGTTTATGGACATTCCGTTTTTTTTATGATATTCTATCAAAGGCGCAAAAGCATTAAAGGTGCCAAAAAGAACCTTGAAAACTTCATAGGACAACACATAATTTCCTTGTTAGCGCCAGAACCTACAGGGTTGACGAGGAGGAAGGTTATCGAATATTCGGCGGATGCCTTTCCGTATGCTCCGATGCGATATTGACCGGCAAAAAAGCAGGCAACTGCATAACAAATTCGGGAAAGCGGAGAAACTAGAAATAGAATATGTTAATAAGAATATAATAATTAGTATATTGAAAGACAGAGGAATATTATGTGTGGAATTATTGGATATACAGGTAACAGGGAAGCAAAAGATATTTTGTTGCATGCCCTTGAAACGCTTGAATACAGAGGATATGACAGTGCGGGAATAGCGGTGTCGGATGATACTTTTGGTAAAGTGGAGATATATAAATGTGCCGGAAGAGTCAGTGAACTTAAAGCGATGTGTGATAATTATACTATTGATGCTACTTGTGGAATGGGGCATACACGCTGGGCAACCCACGGCGGGGTTGTGAACCGTAATGCGCATCCGCATAAAGTGGGCAAGGTTACGGTTGTGCATAACGGAATTATTGAAAATTACAAGGAACTGACATCTTATTACAGCCTTGAAAATGAACTTTATTCAGATACGGATTCCGAGGTGGCTGCTGCGCTATTAAATCATTTTTATGGCGGTAATCCTAAAGAGGCAATCAGAAAAGCGGTTTCAACCATGAAAGGAACTTTTGCATTGGTTATTATGTTTGATGACATACCCGATGTGATTTTTTCCATTAGGAATGTAAGCCCTATCGTTGCAACCATAAGCGGGGAAGGTGCGCTTTTAGCATCCGACGTGACGGCATTGTGTCGTTTTACAAACCGTTATTTTGTGGTGCCGGAATATCACATACTCATGTTGAAAAAGGATGGGATTGAACTTGAAAACCTTAAGGGAGAAAAAGTAGAGCCTGAGTACCAGGTAGTTGACTGGGAGCTTAACAGCAGTGAAAAGAACGGTTATCCCTTTTATATGGAAAAAGAAATCATGGAACAGCCGGAAGCAATACTGAAAACCATACAGAAGCGTATTAATGACGGATTTGTGGATTTTAGTAAGGATGGCGTGCCGGATTCCTTATTTACGGAATGTAAAAGAATATGCGTTGTGGCGTGCGGAACGGCAATGCATGCGGGGCTGGTGTTCAAGGCACTTGTGAAGAGCATTTTAAATATGCATATTGATGTGGAACTGGCATCTGAATTTATGTATTCCGATCCGGTTATTGATGAAAAAACGCTGGTGATTGCCGTGTCACAATCGGGTGAAACGATTGATACCTTAGAGGCTTTAAAATATGCGCGAAAAAAAGGGGCTAAGAGCTTGGCAATCATTAATGTTAAAGGATCTTCCATTGCAAGGGAAAGCGACTATGTGTTATACACGGAAGCAGGACCGGAAATTGCCGTGGCAAGTACAAAGGCATATACGACACAGCTTGCGGTTATGTATCTGATTGTGGCTAAAATGGCAGCTATCAAAGGAATTTATGAAAAAGAGGAAGTAAGTTCTTTTATCCGGGAATTGGAAAGTGTTCCCAAGGTAATGGAACAGGTGCTTGATAAAAAAGATGATATTCACAGAATTGCCGGCAAGGTGCTGGAAGCCAAGGATTTGTTTATGATTGGCCGCGGGCTTGATTATTCCATCCTTTTGGAAGGAAGCCTCAAGTTAAAAGAAGTATCCTATATACATTCGGAGGCATATGCGTCCGGCGAATTAAAGCATGGTCCTATTGCACTGATTACGCAGGATACGCCGGTGGTTGCCGTGGTGACCCAGGAAAAAATCCGCGATAAAGAAATCTCCAATATACGGGAGGTTAAGTCAAGAGGTGCAGAGGTTATCCTGTTTGTAAAAGAAGCTCTTTCACAAGGCATTAAAGAGGAGTTTTTATCCTGTATTCTTCCAAATATGCGGGATGAATTTATGGTTATGCCTGCAAGTGTAGCGTTACAACTGCTTGCTTACTATGTGTCCTGCGATAAGGGCTTTGATGTGGATAAGCCGAGGAATTTAGCTAAAGTAGTAACAGTGGAATAAATGTTTTAGAAAATAAAGCAAGGAAAATAAGTTGTCCTATGGAGGTAAAAGCGTTACGTAATAACGGAGGATGGAGAAAAAATGACATTGAAAGATCTTGAAATGCTGTTTTGCTTTGTGGGTGGACTGGGTATGTTCCTTTACGGTATGCATATCATGGCAGATGGTTTGCAGAAATCTGCCGGGGGAAAACTGAAAGACCTTATGGCATTTTTGACGAAGAACAGATTTGTTGCAGTTCTTGTGGGGGCAGGAATTACGGCAATTATACAGAGTTCTTCGGCAACTACGGTTATGGTAGTCGGATTTGTAAATGCGGGAATGCTTAATCTTACACAGGCAGTAGGGGTTATCATGGGTGCCAATATCGGTACTACGATTACTGCATGGCTTGTATCCTTAAGTGAATTCGGTTCTGTATTGAAACCGGAGTTTTATGCACCGGTGTTAGTCGGAATCGGAGCGTTTTTTATTCTTTTTTCTAAGAGTGAGAAACGTAAAAAAACGGGCGAAATATTTGTAGGTATCGGAATATTGTTTATCGGTCTTTCGTTTATGTCAGATGCAATTAAACCGTACCGTGATTCTCAGATTTTTACGGATGCATTTGCAACATTGGGTAAGAATCCGTTACTGGCAATTGTTGCAGGTCTTGTTGTTACCGCGATAATTCAAAGCTCTTCTGCGAGTGTGGGTATTCTTCAGACACTTGCGCTTAACGGTATTGTAACATGGCGTTCGGCAGTATTTATTACGCTTGGACAGAATATCGGTACGTGTGTCACCGCGCTTTTGTCCGGTGCCGGTGCATCGAAGAATGCAAAACGTGCCAGCGTAATCCATCTGCTATTTAACGTAATAGGAACCGTTATTTTTGGTGTGGCGATGTATTTTATATTCCTGTTTAATGCAGAGTGGGCGACTTCTACCATAAGCTCGGTGGAAATATCTATATTCCATACCATATTCAATATATCCTGTACGGTACTTTTATTCCCGTTTGCGAAGGGGCTTGTGTGGTTGTCAGAGCATCTGCTCCGTGGGGGTAAGGATGAGACGGAAGATGTTACATTTATTGATGAAGTTAAGAGAAAACTTGATAAACGTGTACTTGGAAATCCGGCATTCGCGCTTGAAACGGTTAAGCAAGAAGTGGATTTCATGGGCGAACTTGCACTTAACAACCTTAAACGTGCCGTGGAAGCCGTTAAGTTAAAAGAACGGACAGCGATAGATGATGTACTTAAAACGGAAACGGATATTAACCAGCTTGACAGAATGCTTACTTCTTTCTTAGTAGAAGTTGATAACTTGTCCCTTACAGAGCATCAGCATCTTCTTGTTAAAAACATGTTCTATACGATAAGTGATATTGAACGAATCGGTGACCACTGTGAAAATATTGTAGAACTTGCGCAGATGATGATTGACGACAAGATAGAATTCTCCAAGAAGGGTAGTGCAGATCTTGATGAGATTACACAGGAAACCATCACTGCGGTGACGTTAGCATTAGAGGCACGCCGTACCGGCAGCCGTAAAACTGCATATCAGGTTGAAACAGTTGAGAATAATGTCGATAAGATGGAAGAGGAATTCAGGGAGAAACACATTGCGCGTCTTTCCAAAGGCAAATGTACTCCTGAAAACGGCGTCATTTTCTTAGACATTATGAATAATCTTGAAAGAGTGGCTGACCATGCGAATAATATTGCAGGATATGTGTGCGTGGAATAAATAAAGATTAATGGATACCAAAGAGCCTTTGCGTTTTAGTGCGTAGAGGCTCTTGTTTTTTTGATGGATTACGGTATGGATTCTTTACAATTTAACCCAAAACAAGTAAAATAAAAATATATTGATGGCTAAGGGGGATAAGGCGTTGTCCATACAGTGTGAATATATTAAAGATAATCTGACGCCTACATTTTTGTTTACCTGGCAGGGAAAACGAAGAAGAGATGAGGGGATTTACGGTAGTCATGATTTTCCGGAAATAGGCATTATTATGTCGGGAAAGATGAATTATTTGATTGACGATGAGGTATATACGTTAGAGGAAGGAGATATACTTCTGTTGAATCCGGGGGTAAAGCATAGGGCTCTTGTACAGAATGCAGAAAACCCTGCTGTTGAATTTTTCGTTGGATATACGGACGTGCATTTTGAGGGAATGGAACCTAACCATTTTACTTTGGGAGATGGAAGTCCTGTTTATCATACACAGCCGGATTTGCGGTTGAAGATATTTAAACTCTGTGATGCTATTAAGGAAGAAAATGCAGAATTAAGACCAGAGCGTTATTACATGCTCCGTTCGTACTTAGAACAGATGATTCTTCTTTTATTGCGTGAAGAAGCGCAACCGATGAAGCGCAATGAAGGTTATGCGTTTGAATCGGTGAATAAAAAGTATGCGGTGGAACAAATCATTAATTATTTTGAAGAACATTACAATGAAAAGATTTCACTTGACCAGATTGCTGAAAATATGTACTTGAGTCCCTTTTATATATCTAAGATATTTAAGAGTGAGACGGGAGATACGCCAATCAGACATCTCATTAATATAAGACTAGAGCGTGCAAAAAAACTTCTTGAGGAAGGAAAAGTATCCAGTATCCAGGAGGTTGCATTAATGGTGGGATATGATGATGCATATCATTTCAGCAAGTTGTATAAAAAACGCTATGGCATGCCGCCGTCACAGAGCAGGCAGATAAAGGAGTAAACAATGTTCGCTTGTAGGACGTTAAATGCAGCCATGTTAAAACGGATTGCCGTGGTTACCATGTTAATCGACCATATCGGAGCTTGCGTATTAACGAGAGTTCTCATTTTTGGCGGACTTAGTAAAAACGCATATACTGTATGTTATGACATATATAATATATTGCGCCTGCTTGGCAGAACGGCATTCCCTATTTTTTGTTTTTTCCTGGTGGAAGGTTTTTTTAAGACAAGAAGCCGGTGTAAATATATGATGCGGTTGGGGATTTTTGCTTTGCTTTCGGAAATACCGTTTGATCTTGCTACGCAGGGCGTGCGGTTTATAAAGCCGCAACATTTTGCAATGTACACCTGGAATGCACAGAATGTAATGTTTACGTTACTTATCGGTTTATTAGCTATCTGGGGGATGGACCGGGTCCGTAAAACGGTTAATATACCGGATAAAGCAGCCCGTATAGCGGTAATGGCGTTGGGGTGTGCGTTAATAGGCGCGGTTGCATTGCTGCTGGGTAAGTATGGCAGGGTAGATTATGGTCTTTATGGGGTATTGACTATAATAGTCATTTATTTGTTTAATGATAACCCGGTGCTTAAATGTCTCCTGGGTTATTGTGCGCTGTTTGCGATAGATGCTAATTGTCTTTTGGGATTTTTGTTGCTGTTACTTTATGATGGGGAAAAGGGAAAACAGAATAAATACTTTTTTTATGCGTTTTATCCGGTGCATTTTATAGTGTTATTCACCATGGCATTATTGATAACGGAAAAAATATTATAAGTAGTAAAAGTGTGGGAAAGGTGGTAGAGAGGTATGAAACTTACTTTTGTTGGTGCAGCACATGAGGTGACGGGAAGTTGCCACTGCCTTCAGGCTTGCGGAAAAACAATTTTAGTGGATTATGGTATGGAGCAGGGGGTAAATGTTTTTGAAAATGCCCCTCTTCCTATTGATGAAGCAATGGTGGACTGCGTTTTGCTTACGCATGCCCATGTGGACCATTCCGGAATGTTGCCGCTTCTTTATGCCAGAGGCTTCAGGGGAAAAGTATACATGACGGAAGCCACGGCTGACCTTTGCAGTATTATGTTACGTGATTGTGCCCATATCCAGATGCAGGAAGCGGAATGGAAAAACCGTAAAGCAAAGAGAAGCTCACAGGTAAAGGCGATAGAGCCTCTTTACACGATGGAAGATGCTGACGGCGTTATTAAAAGAATTATACCGTGCAGTTATGATAAAGTAATTGAAATATATGACGGAATCCAGATCCGGTTTACGGATATAGGACACTTGCTGGGGTCTTCCAGTATAGAAGTGTGGGTTGATGAAGACGGTGAGAAGCGTAAAATCGTTTTCTCCGGTGATATCGGAAACTATAACCAGCCGCTTTTAAGGGATCCTATGTTAACCAAAGAAGCTGATTTTGTTGTTATGGAATCCACGTACGGTGACAGACTTCACAGTGCGGAACGTCCGGACTATATCAGGGAACTTACGGAAGTGTTGCAGGAAACCTTTGATAAGGGCGGTAATGTTGTTATTCCTTCTTTTGCGGTAGGAAGAACGCAGGAAATGTTGTATTTCTTAAGAACCATTAAGAATCAGCGGCTTGTAAAAGGGCATGAGGATTTTAAAGTATATGTGGACAGTCCGCTTGCGGTTGAGGCAACGGGTATTTTCCAGAAGAATAAATATGTGTGCTTTGATGAAGAAGCAATGGAACTTGTTAATAAGGGAATTAATCCGATTTCTTTCCCGGGGCTTTCTTTATCCATTACAAGCGATGAGTCAAAAGCAATTAATTTTGATGATGAACCGAAGGTAATTTTGTCGGCATCGGGAATGTGTGAAGCGGGACGTATCAGACATCACTTAAAGCATAATTTGTGGCGTGAGGAATGTACCATCCTGTTCGTCGGTTATCAGGCGATAGGAACGTTGGGCCGAATATTGGTAGACGGAACCGATGAAGTAAAACTGTTTGGTGAGACGATTGAAGTGCGTGCACAGATAAGGACACTGGCAGGTTTGAGCGGTCATGCTGATAAAAATGGTCTTACGGACTGGATAAAAGGTTTTGAAGAAAAACCGAAACGGATATTTGTGGTTCACGGTGAAGATAGCGTATGTAATTCTTTTACGCAGTTTATTAACGATGAACTCGGAATTAAAGCTTATGCACCATACAGCGGAACCCGTTTTGATTTGATTACCAATTCGGTTGAATATGATGCAGCACCGGTACCGGTTAAGAAAAAAGTATTTATTGCTAACGATGTATTCAGCAGATTGCTTGCAGCAGGACAACGTTTGCTGGCAGTTATTAAGCATAATGAGGGCGGGGCCAATAAGGATCTTGCAAAATTTGCCGATCAGATAAACTCATTGTGTGATAAATGGGACAGATAAATTTGGAGGACGAAGGAAAATGAGTTACGCAGATGATATATTTATAGGGATGTGTAAGGACATTCTTGAAAACGGTACGAGTACCGAAGGGGAGAAAGTAAGACCGCATTGGGAGGACGGAACCCCGGCTTATACCATTAAGAAATTCGGTGTGGTAAACCGTTATGACTTATCCAAGGAATTCCCATTAATTACGTTGAGAAAAACGGCGCTGAAAAGTGCAACGGACGAAATGCTCTGGATATGGCAATTAAAATCCAATAATATTAATGATCTGCACAGCAATATCTGGGATGAATGGGCAGATGAAAACGGTTCCATCGGAAAGGCATATGGATATCAGCTTCAGGTAAAGCATCAATACAAGGAAGGCATGATGGATCAGGTAGACAGGGTTATTTATGACCTTAAGAACAATCCGTTCAGCCGCCGTATTATGACAAATATTTATGTGCATCAGGATTTACATGAAATGAATTTGTATCCGTGTGCATACAGCATGACTTTTAATGTGACGCAGAAGAAGGGCGAGGACAGATTAACCCTTAACGGAATTCTTAACCAGCGTTCACAGGATGTGCTTGCGGCAAACAACTGGAATGTTGTACAATATTCCGTTTTGTTGCACATGCTGGCACAGGTATGTGATATGAATGTGGGTGAACTTGTGCATGTAATTGCGGATGCACACATTTATGACAGACATGTACCGATTATTGAAGAGCTTATTAAACGTCCGACCTATCCGGCACCGAAGTTTTGGCTGAATCCGGATGTTAAAGATTTCTATAAGTTTACCCGCGATGACGTTAAGGTGGAAGATTATGTTACAGGTGAACAGATTAAAAATATACCTATAGCTATATAAGAGAGGATTAATATGAACGCAGTTGTAGCAGTCGATAAAAATTGGGCAATCGGTAACAAAGGAAAGCTTTTGGTATCCATCCCGAATGATATGAAAAGATTCAGACAAATCACGACAGGAAAAATAGTGGTTCTCGGAAGAAAGACGTTGGATACTTTTCCGCAGAAACAGCCGCTTAAAAACAGAACGAATATAATTTTGACAAGAGATATGGATTATAAGGTGTCGGATGCCATTGTTGTACACTCTGTTGATGAATTGTTAGAGGAGTTAAAAAAATATCCGACAGAGGATGTGTATATTATAGGCGGAGACAGCGTATATGCGCAGATGCTTCCGTATTGTGATACGGTATATGCAACCAATATCGAACATTCTTATGAGGCGGATACTTATTTCCCGAATCTTGACAAGCTGGATGAGTGGAGTGTAGCAGAAGAAAGCGAAGAACAGACCTACTTTGATTTAGAGTATGTGTTCAGAACGTATAAGAAAAATAAATAGTAAATAACCAATAACTAAAACGTATAACTATAAAAGCTACCCAAATGGGTAGCTTTTGTTCGTTGTCTTAATTATCTGATTACGCGGTTTCTGCCGCTTTCTTTACCGTTATAAAGCTTTACGTCGGCACGGGATATGGTGGTTTCAACGCCGATGTGTTCATCATATTCTTCCACACCGAAGGTCATGGTTACCTTAATGGAATCGTCTTTATAAGTGAAGTTATGGTTTTCAATGATTTTTCTGAGGTCCTCAAGATCGTTATAGCATAAATCAAAATTGTAGGATTTGAAGACAAAGAGGAATTCCTCGCCGCCCCATCTTGAGGCAACGCCTTTATTTTCCATAAAGTTTCTGAATATCTCGGCAAGTGTGACAAGAACGTAATCACCGGCATCGTGGCCGTATGTATCGTTGATACTTTTGAAGAAGTCTACATCACCGATGGCTATACAGAAAGAACGGTTTGTTTTGGCAGCAGTCAGTGCCATTTCAGCAAGATGTTCATTCATGTGGCGGCGGTTATAAAGCTGTGTCAAGGTGTCAAGCGATGCCATTCGCATAAGCTTTTTGTTATATTGCAGGATTTTTTCCTCTGATTGCATGAATGCCCTACAGTAGGAGTATGCAACGATTATGATTGAAACAGCGAAGATAATAACGTTGGCAAACAAAATATAAGCTGTTGCTTTAGTTGCTTGCGTTGATGTCATCGGATAAAGGACGGTGTAAATGGTGACTCCCAGCATGGCTAATGAAATAACAACAGAATGAATTAACTTAAATTTCATGGATAAGCGGACATTAAAAAACGAAACAAGAATAGTAATGAACATCAGCCAGTGATAGTTTTTTAAGTATCCGATAACGACCGTCATATACGCCGTTGCTGCAACAATAACAAAGGAGAATATGTGCTGGGCGAGTTGTGTTTTGTTTTCATAGGTACAGATAAAGGAACCTGTAAGAAGGCCGATGGCAAAAATAAGTACCATGCTGAAATTATAATGCTCCAGATAAGCCGTAAATACGGAGATATATAAAAAATACAGTGCAAAGCATATGTCCAATAACCGGATTAATACGGCCAGATTTTTGGATTCGGATTCATTTTTTACATCCTGCATAATGAAACCCAGGATAGGATTGCGACGTGGCTTTGACATGTTCTTGCTTGTCCTCCTTACAGAATAAAAAAATATTGGAAAATCATGACGCTATTATAACATTTGTATGGTAAAATTAGAAGAGTTTCTATTGAGAAAAAACGGACACACTGATAAAATAGAATGAAATAATAAATTAGGAGAAAATGGATATGTTAAAGATAAATGAAAAATATCCGTATGTATATGAAACCCATCTTCACACAAGCCAGGGCAGTAAGTGCGGAAGAGCGACAGGTGCCCAAATGGCCAAGGCGTGTAAGGAGGCCGGGTATACGGGTATTATCGTAACAGACCACTTTTTTTATGGGAATACGGCAATCGACCGAAGCCTTCCGTGGGCAGACTGGGTAGAATTATATGCCAAAGGATATGAGGATGCGAAACGTGCCGGTGACGAAATCGGATTGCAGGTATTCTTTGGTTGGGAATCCGGTTATTCCGGAACGGAATTTCTTGTGTATGGTCTGGATAAAGAATGGCTGATAAACCATCCTGAAATTAAAGATGCGTCCATAGAAGAACAGTATCGTCTGGTGCATGCTGATGGCGGGATGATAGTGCATGCCCACCCGTACAGGGAAGAATTTTACATACCCAAGATACGTTTGTATCCGGAGTATGTGGATGCCGTGGAAACGGTAAATGCTTCCCATTCGGGATATCTTAGCCGTTCCCATAATAATCCTGAGTTTAATGTGCGCGCATTGGAATATGCTAAGGAATATGATTTGCCGATGACGGCAGGCTCTGATGTACATGGTACAGAGCTTTTGTATGGCGGCATGGCTTTTGAAGAAAAATTAACGGACATTAAAGCATTCATGGATGCAGTAAGAACGAAAAAAGCATGTATTCTTTTGGATGGTAATGAAACGAAACCCTGATGGAAATGAGGATTGGTATGAAAAATAGTACTGCAGGGATAAGTAAAAAGATGCGTAAGCTGTGTTTTGTCATGCTTATGAGTCTTCTTTTTTGTACGGGCTGTGCCGGTAAGGATAAAATAAAGATTGTCTTAACGACGGGGTTTGAAAAAGATGAGGTGTTCCGTATTGAGGAAATGTCTTGCAACGAACGTGAAATGATGATTTACCTTACCAATGTGAGGAATCAGTATAAAGAAGCTTACGGAGAAGATATATTTGATAACAGCGATTATGGGCAAAGTCTATCGGATAATATAAAAGAAATGGTGCTTGCCGATATATCCAGAATAAAGGCGATGAATCTGTTTGCCGGGGAATATGGGGTATCTTTGAATGCGCAGGAAAAAGAAGATGCGCTTTATGCAGCAGAACGCTATCTTTCTTCTTTGAGTGAGCAGGAGATAAAATTGCTTGATGCGGATCAGAAACTTATTGCCGGAATGTATGAGGAATACATGCTTGCAAATAAAATATATTATTACATTATCCGGGATGTTATGCCGGTTATCAGTGATGACGAGGCGCGTACCATAACGGTTTCCCGGATTATGATAAAGACGCATTATTATGATATTAAGGGTGTGGCGCAACCGTACTCCAAAGAAGCTAAAAAAGATTTATACGGTAAACTGCAATTAATTAAAGAAGATATTGCGGGCGGGGAAGATTTTACCGTGGCGGCATCCAAAGTCAGTGAAGCAGAAGTGACAACTTTTTCTTTCAGAAAAGGAGAAGGCGACAAGCATTTTGAGGAAGCGGCATTTAACTTGGGGACCGGTGAAGTCAGTGACATTCTTGAAACTGAGGAAGGATATGTACTTATTAAGTGCCTGAATGCGTATGACAAGGAAGAAACGGATAAAAATAAAGAAGTAATACTTAACAAGCGGAAAAAAGAGGTGTTTAATGAAGGCTATGACCGCTTTGCAAAAGGTCTTACCAAAATGCTGAATGAAGATTTGTATAACCGCATTACACCATTGGAAGATGAAGCACTTACAACAAGCAGTTTTTATGATGTTATTAATGAAGTGATGGAACAAAAATAACGTAATTATAAAATATTTATTAATTATTAGCACTCTTCTGCAAAGAGTGCTAATTTACTATTGACTTTTTGATTTTGGGGTCTTAAACTTCTTTTATAATTAAAAATTTGATGAATGGTTATGAAAGGGTAGTGATTAGGACATGGCAGTAAAAAAAGGCAGTTTATCAATTAACAGTGATAATATTTTTCCTATAATTAAGAAGTGGTTATATTCGGACCACGATATTTTTTACAGAGAATTGATTTCCAATGGTTGCGATGCCATTACGAAATTAAAGAAGTTGAGTCTTATCGGCGAATATGAAATGCCGGATGACTATGAGGCAAGAATTGATGTAGTAGTAAATCCTGAGGAAAAAACGCTTACTTTTACGGATAACGGTCTGGGAATGACGGCTGAAGAAGTAGAAGAATATATTAACCAGATTGCGTTTTCGGGAGCAACGGACTTTATCGAAAAATATAAGGATAAAGCAAACGATGATCAGATTATAGGACATTTTGGTCTTGGATTTTATTCAGCTTTTATGGTGGCGGATGAAGTTCATATTGATACCAGATCATATAAGGACGGTGCTAAACCGGTTCATTGGGAATGTGACGGCGGTACGGAATTTACCATGCAGGACGGGGATAAGGAAACTATCGGAACAACCATTACTTTGTTCCTTAATGAAGATTGCCTGATGTTCTGTAATGAATATAAGGCGAAAGAAGTTATTTCCAAATATTGTTCTTTTATGCCGACTAAGATTTTCCTTACCAAGGAAGGCGAGGAAGAAAAGAAAGATGCTGACGGCAATGTTATAGAAAAAGAACCGTTGAATGAAATCAATCCGCTTTGGACAAAGGCACCAAGCGAATGCACGAAAGAGGAGTATCTTGCGTTTTACCGCAAAGTGTTTAACGACTATAAAGAGCCGCTGTTCTGGATTCACCTTAACATGGATTATCCGTTTAACTTGAAAGGTATTTTATATTTCCCGAAGATTAATATGGAATATGAATCGATTGAGGGAACCATTAAATTATATAACAATCAGGTATTTATTGCGGATAATATCAAAGAAGTTATTCCGGAGTTTTTACTTCTCTTAAAAGGTGTTATTGATTGTCCGGATCTTCCGCTTAACGTATCCCGAAGTGCTTTACAGAATGACGGATTTGTGAAGAAGATTTCTGATTACATTTCCAAGAAAGTAGCAGATAAGTTGTCCGGAATGTGCAAGACGGATAAAGAAAATTACGAAAAGTACTGGAATGATATCAGCCCGTTTATTAAGTACGGTTGCTTAAAGGATAGTAAATTCTGTGAAAAGATGACAGACTATATCCTTTTCAAAAATCTGGATGGTAATTATATGACACTTCCTGAGTGCCTTGAAATAAAGCCTACTGATGTAGAGGAAGAAAGTGCAACGGATTCGGAAACCGGTGAAAAAGTTGAAGCAGAGGTTGTTGATGAAGACGAAACGTTTGCTAATGAAGCTGACGCAGAGGAGAGCAAAGAAAAAGTTATTTATTATGCAACCGATGTGGTTAAACAGAGCCAGTATATTGCCATGTTTAAGAAAGCCGGTATGGATGCCGTGGTTCTTCCGGATAACATTGACCAACCGTTCATTTCACAGCTTGAAGCTAAAAATGAAGGAATCAAGTTCCAGCGTATCGATGCAGATTTGACGGATGTATTTAAAGCAAAGACAGGCAAGAAGGCAGAGGGTGAACTCCTTGAAGCAACGAAAGCCATGGAACAGGTATTTAAAAAGGCTATTAAGAAAGATAATATTACCGTTAAGGTTGAAAAATTAAAAAATAAAGAGATTTCCTCCATTATCACCTTGTCAGAAGAGAGCAGAAGAATGCAGGATATGATGAAGATGTACGCAGTACAGGGAATGGATTTGGGAGCATTTGGCAAAGAAGGACAGACGCTTATTCTTAATGCAAACCATAAACTGGTGCAGTATATTATTGAGCATAGCGAAGGGGATAATGTACAGTTAATCTGCGAACAGTTGTATGATTTGGCGCTTTTACAGCATGCGCCGCTGGATGGCGAAGCCATGAGCAAATTTGTGGCAAGAAGTAACAAGATTATGATGTTGCTTTCAGAAGTATAAGCGGTGGTTATTACTAAAAAAATAAACTTTTAAAAATAGGAAAACGGAAGGCTTAAGGCTTTTCGTTTTTCTTGCGTTTGACTATATACTAATGGTATAATTATATAGATTATGTGAAAAAGTGAGGCGGGAAAGGTGAACTCCATTTTAGATAGATATATCAATGGTAAATTTGAATATAAAAAAGGTTCTTTGGACTTTTCCTGCTCAAAAATCGAACTGTCGGTAAGCAAGGACGTCCTGGTGGAAGGTTCTTTTGAAATCCGTTGTGTCGGTTCTAAACGTGCAGAAGGATATGTGATTGTTACAGATAACCGTATCAAGTGCCTGAACAGAACATTTACGGGTAATGAAGCTACTATCCGGTATACCTTTGACAGCCTCGGCATGGAAGAGGGCGAAGTGCTCCGTGCCGAATTCCAGATTATTTCCAACATGGGAGAATATTATATCCCGTTTATTGCCGTGATTGACCATACGAACATGAAGTCTTCCATGGGCAATATAAAAAATCTGTTTCATTTTGCGAATCTTGCAAAAACAAATTGGGACGAAGCGGTAAAATTGTTTTACTCCAAGGAGTTTGTCAGCATCCTTACCGGAGTAGATAAGCAGTATGAGACCGTCTACCGCGGACTTTCCAAAATCAATGGCAATGAGCAGAATGTCGATGAATTCCTTATCAATATCCATAAGAAGAAGAGAACGGAATACATACCTATGGAGGAGCTTATCCGTATAGATGCGCCTTTTGGGGTAAGCGAAGGTAAAGCGACCATAACGAGGAACGGTTGGGGATATACCCGCCTTTTGATAGAAACGGACGGTGATTTTATCACTGTGGAAAAGGAAGTGTTAACAGACGATGACTTCCTCGGCAATATTTGCTCTTTTAACTACCGTATTGATAGTGCGAAGTTACATGCAGGTAATAATTACGGTGCCATTATTATATCCAATGCTAACTTTAAAACCCGTATAGAATTCCAGGTGGCAGGGGAACAGATGAAGAGTCTGCAGCTTGGAAACCGCAGAAAAATGCGGACGTTAATGTTTGACTTGCTTAATCTTTATTTGGGCTTCCGCCTAAAAAAGAGAAGTACCGCTTCATGGCTTGACGAATCTGTTAAAGTAGTGGAGCAGATGATTGAAATTGATGAAAAAAATCCTGCGACACTTTTGTATAAAACACAACTTCTGCTTACAGAGGAACGCTATAATGAGGCAAAATGGCAGCTTTCCATGATTGAGAAGGAGTTTGAAAAGATAACCGTATCGCCGGAGATTAAGAGCTATTATTTGTATCTTACTTCGTTATCAAACCGCGAAGAAGGATATGTCAATAAGGTAGCAGAAATGGTTGAGGATATTTACCGTAATAACCGTGGCAATTGGAAGATTGCATGGCTTATGCTTTATCTTATCGAAGATTATTCCAAGAGCCAGGTAAGACGATATGAATTTTTAGAGCAGCTATTTACGGAGAATTGTACAAGCCCGATTATTTATGTCGAAGCAGTACTTCTGATAAAAGCAAATCCGATGTTGCTTAATAAGCTTTCCGATTTTGAAATACAGGTACTTAACTATGCCGTTAAAAACGATGTTCTTACGAAAGAGATGGTACGCCAGATATTGTATCTGATGACAAAGGTTAAGGACTATTCCAAACGTTTATATGAGATTTTAGTAAAATGTTATGAAGTGATGCCGGATGAGGAAACGCTTCAACATGTGGTAGAACTTCTTATGAGGGGAAACCGGACGGACGAGGAAGCTTTTTCCTGGTATCAGATGGCTGTGGATAAAGAAATGCGGATAACACGTTTGTACGAGTTTTACATGATGTCGTTACCGCTTACGTATACCAAAGAACTTCCTAAGATGGTTATGATGTATTTTGCATACCACAGTGAATTGGATTATACGAGAAAAGCTTTATTATACGCTAATATTTTGCGATATAAAGAAGAGTTCCCGGATATTGCCGAAACCTATCGGGAGACAATAGATATATTTTTGGTAGAACAGATAAGAAACGGACATGTAAACCGTGATCTTGCTTATCTGTATAAAAATGCCATGAGTGCGTATGCATTTAAGCCTGAGTTTGCCATGGAGCTCATACCGATTCTTTTCACCAATATCATTACGGTTGAGGATGAAAATATTAAGTCGGTAGTGGTTCTTTACGAGCAGATGAAGGAAGAAAATGTTTATCCGGTAGCGGCGGACGGTACGGCATTTTTACCGATTTATTGCAGTGAATATAAGATTATTTTACAAGATGCCAAGGGAAACCGTTATTATAAGGACGATGGTTATACGCTGGAGAAGTTGATGATTCCGGGAAAATATACCAAGAACTTTGAGGAAACGGTAGAAGGGCCGATTGGCTATGATTTGTATTTATGCGAGAACGCGAAAACCGGCATTACCATTACGGAAGGAAACTATATGCCGTATACGCGATTGCATAAATCTGACAAGATGAATGAGGAGTATCGGGCAGAGATAGGGCTTAAGCTGATGCAGTTCTGCTTTGACAATGATAAGATTGAAGAGGGAGAAGCGCTTCTTGAGCAGGTGCAGCCTGATAACCTTAACTACCGTATGCGTGCCGTATATATACAATACTTTGTAAGCCGGGGAATGCTGGATAAAGCGCTCTTGTGGCTCAGTACTTACGGAATTGACGGGGTTGAAGCAACCGTACTTATGAGACTTTGCAGCAGAATACTGGCAAGAACGGAGTTTGAACAGGACGAAGTTCTTTTGACGATTATTTACCAGACGTACCGCAAAGGAAAGTATGATGCCAATACCATACGTTATCTTACAGAGTATTTTGAAGGTATGAGCAAGGATATGCGTGACATATGGAACAGCGCGCATCAGTTTGACATAGATACACTTAAAATCTGTGAAAAAATGATATTACAGTTCCTGTTTACGGGCGCGTATGTCGGACAACAGGAAGAAATTTTTGAAGAATATGCAGGCAAGGGCGGACGGCTTATGGTGGAAATGGCGTACCTGACCCATAGCGCATATGAATATTTTGTCAAAGATAAGATTATTGAAGAATCCATATTTGTACATTTGACGAGACTTTTCTACAGAGGTGAGGAGTTCCACAAGGTATGTAAGCTTGCTTATATCAAGTTCTATTCTGAGTGCAGGGACAAGATTACGGAAGAAATACTTTACCTTATCAGAAAATTCGTGTCGGAATGTCTGCTTGAAAATGTATATTTTCCGTTCTTCCAGATACTCTCATCCTGTGTGCCGGAAGTACAGAAAATAATGAATAAGACAATTATCGAATATCGTACGGATCCTGACGCGAGGGTGTCCATCCACTATGTTTTGCAAAAGGATAGTGATGCACCGGGCAACTACTGCGAACGGGAAATGATTAATATGTATGAAGGGGTATTTGTGAAAGCCTTTACCTTGTTCTTCGGAGAGAAGCTCCAGTATTACATTACGGAGGATTTTGAGGGAGAGGAACAGCTGACGCAGAGTGATACCATTCAGAAGAGTGAACTGACACAGGAGTCCGATGAGTCAAAGTTCTACCAGATTAATGATATGATGATTGCAAAAACCCTGCAGGAACACGAAACCGTGGATAAACTGCTGGAAGAATATTATCACAAAGCATTTGTGACAAAAGGTATGTTTACATTGCTTTAGAAGGGAGAAAGGTATGCTGTTTAAGGATAAGAAGAGAAAGCTTTTGGTTGGAATTGACCTGGGTAACCGTTATTCACAGATAAGCTTCGTCTATACCGATCGGGATGAGCCGATGACAGTATCCTATGTTGCCGGACAGGAGCAATACAATGTGCCGACGGTACTTTGTAAGCGCGAGGAAGTTAACCAATGGTATTACGGGAAAGAAGCGCTTAAGTACATAAAAGAGGAGGACGGCGTTTTAGTTAAAAATCTCCTTAAGCATGCTTGTGAAGGAAAAGAAACCATAATAGAAGAACAGCATTTTGCACCGATAGACTTATTGGCACTGTTTGTCAAAAGACTTTTGTCTATGCTTAATGCCATGACAGATAATGAAAAGCCGGATGCACTTATGATAACGGTAGAAAATCTTGACCGCAGAATGATTGAAGTACTTACGGAGCTTGCCGGAAAAATCGGTCTGGATGCAAAACAGGTTTTCTTCCAGAGTCATGTGGAAAGCTTTTATCAGTATATGATTCACCAACCGGAAGATTTATGGCATCAGCAGGTGGTAGTGTGCGATTTCAGTGATGTCTGTATGAAGACGTACCGCTTAGAGCTTAACCGGAGAACAACCCCGGTGGTAGCTTTTGTTGAGGAAAAAATATATACGGACATGCCGTATGAAAGAATGCCTTCTGAGGAACCGATGAAGACAAAAGCCTGCGAACAATTGGATGTGAAATTCACAGGAATTGTAAAAGGAGTGCTTGAGGGACGTATCGTATCCTCCTGTTATCTTATCGGAGAAGGTTTTCTGGGTAACTGGTGCAAGGATTCTTTAAAAATATTGTGCAGAAGCAGACGTGTGTTCCAGGGAAATAACCTTTACAGTAAAGGCGCCTGCCACACCCTGCTTGAAAAAAATAATAAAACCGAGCTTTCCGACAAATACGTATTTCTTGCCAAGGATAAGCTTAAAGCCAATGTGGGAATGTATGTGGGAGATGCCCATAACAGAGTATATTATCCTGTGATGGATGCGGGTGTGAACTGGTATGATGCAAAACGGGACTGGGACATCCTGCTTGAAAATGAAAATGAGCTTCGGTTTGTTATTACGCCGCTTAATAAAAAGAATAAGCGCGAGTTTATTATGAAGCTTGAAGGACTGACCGTCCGTGAAGATGCTTTTTCGCGGATTGGTATGAGTATATCGTTTGAATCGGAAACACGGTTTGTATTAAAAGCCATGGATTTAGGCTTTGGAGAGTTCTTTACATCTGATGGAAAAGAATGGAAGGAAGAGGTAAATTGGGAAGAGTAATTGTCAGCCGAAGTTTTAGCGCACAAACTCCATATTTTTTGCCGGAAATCAGTAAAAACATTTATTCGCTGGAAGAATTATGTTATTACTTTTTTAAAAATGCCTATATTCTTGACCGGGATATAATGAATGATGATTTAATTGACTGGATTGAGTTTGAACAGGATTCGCCCGATCTTGCCAAGGTTCTTAGAAATCAGTTAAAAAAGGATGCGCCGCTTTCCGACTTTGTATCCATGATTATGAAAAATGTAGCGCTGTACCGGGAGACGGATATCGATAAGGTAACGGAAGCAATCCGGGAAAACGCGAAACTGGATATTAATGAGAAGCACAAAAAGAGAGCCGATTTTCTTGCCAAAGATGGAATGTATGCGGCAGCGATACGTGAGTATGAAGGCATTCTGAATCTTAATACCAAAAAAGATTATGTCTTGTGCTCCTCGGTTTATAACAACATAGGGTATTGTTATGCCGGAATGTTTATGTATTCCTGCGCGGCACAGTATTTTGAAAAGGCATATAAAATAAACGGAAAGAACAGTTGCCTTTTACAATATATGGCGGCCCTTAAGCTGTCCTTATCCCCGGAAGAGTACCGTAATAAAGTGCTTACGGATTTAAAGACGGTACAGCTTGAAGAGGAACTTGAGGCAAAATTTGACGAACAGGAAGCCTTGTGGCAGGAAAGCAGTATCCGTGAGGAACTTATGCAGCTTGCCGAAAATGGTAGACTGAATAAGTCAATGGAATATTACGAGCAACAGGAAGCAGCGGTTAACCGGTTAGTGGAAGAATTCAGAAAGAGTGAAAATGAGTCTGTTTAGTAAATTATTCAAATGGAGAAAACAGCATAAGAAAAAGCGTGCGGAGAGTCTGATAGATGATGCCTCCATGCTTGATGAAGCGCTTAAAGGGTATGAGCCTTCCGTGGATCAGGAAGCGTTTGAGAATTTATTTGATGATGAACAACGGGAAAAGTATGTCCGCACGTTGCTTGACCAGATGAGCGAGGCTTCTAAGCAGATGGATGAACTTTCTTGCGAGTATAACCTTGTTACAGGATACCTTACCGATATGGAGGAAATTGAAGCACTTCCCGATAAGGAAAGAAATGCCATAACGGATTATGCAAAAAGAATTCATCGCTTGGAGTCAGAAAAAGACAGTTTTCAGGATAAGCCATGCTATCTTGCGGAGGAAGAATACCGCCGTGTAGAAAAGATGGAAAAGGTAATACAGGAAGGAATCCGTAAAATCTCGGAGGCGGAAGAATACCGTCATGTGATAAAGCGGGATCTTAAAAAACTTGAAATGGAGCGTAATGCTTATGAATACCGTAAGCAGGAGCTATATACAGAACAGCAGAATCTGAAAGGAATCGGAATTATTGGTTTTGTTTCATTAATTATTTGTATTGCGCTGCTGTTTGTAATGCAGTTCGCCCTTCAGTTGGATGCTACCATAGGATATTTGCTGGTGGCGTGTGCGGCAATGATTTTTCTTACCGTCGTATATGTTAAAAACATCGATATGAAAAAAGAACATATTAATGTCGGCAAGGCGATAAACAAGCTTATTTTATTGCAGAACCGTGTCAAAATTAAATACGTTAACAATACCAACCTTTTAGATTATCTGTATTTAAAATACGAAACGGCCAGTGCCAAAGCATTGAGTAATTTGTGGGAAAACTATTTGCTTGAAAAAGAAGAACACAAAAAATTTGAACAGACAATGGCAGACCTTGATTATTATAAGAAGGAACTTTTGAGTGTTTTACAGCGTATAAGAATCAGGGACCCGTATATATGGTTACATCAATCGGAGGCATTATTTAACCATAATGAGATGGTTGAGATACGCCATGGTCTTATTACAAGAAGACAACAGTTAAGAAAACAAATGGAATATAACAAGGGAATTGCCACTACGGCACAACAAAAGTTAAAAGACCTTGTGACAGCATATCCTGCCTTTGCACCGAATGTGATTAAGTATATGGATATGTATGAATAAAGTTAAGCAGGTGGATTGGAAATGTTTGAAAGAATTGATTATATTGTAAAAAGAATAGATGGTGACTATGCTTATCTGGTTACGGTTGACAATGCGGACGGTGAAGAAAAATGTGTGGCACGTGCATTGCTTCCGGAATCCATTAGTGAGGGGACTAAAGTGAAATATGAAATGATGTCCTATGAGTTAATATAGATAGTGAATATCGGAGAATTGGGTAATGGAACAATATATCGTAAGACCAATGATACATCCTATAGAAAAAGAAGTTACGGTGCCGGGCTCTAAGAGTATGACAAACCGTGCGCTTTTTATGGCGGCCATGGCTTCAGGAAAAAGCGTGTTAAAGGGTGTATTGTTAAGTGATGATTCAAGAGTATTTTTAGGAAGCCTTTCTTCCTTAGGCTTTGAGGTTATAATAGATGAAGAAGGAAAAAGCGTTACGCTTACGGGAGAAGGCGGACGTATCCCTATTAACAATGCTACCATATACGTGGGAAGTGCCGGAACGGCAGCGCGTTTCCTTACGGCGTTGCTTGCCTTAAGCGATGGGGAAGCAACTATTAACTGTTCAGAGCAGATGAAAGCACGTCCCATGAAGCCGTTATTTGATGCCTTGTCAGCATTAGGTGCAACGTTTACTTATCTTGAACAGGAAGGCTTTTTGCCGGTGCATGTAAAGGGAAGGGCTAAATCCTGTATGGCTAACGAAGTGTCACTCGATATCAGCAAGAGTACACAGTTTTTAAGCGCGTTGTTAATGAGTGCGCCGCTACTTAAAAACGGACTTAAGATATGTATAACGAGTGAGAAAAAGCAAGGCTCTTACATAAATATTACCCGTAAGATGATGGAAAACTTTGGTGTGCATTCTGCGTTTGATGGTGAAAATTATACGGTGGCAGGAACGGAGCAGTACCTTTCGGGAGAATACAATATTGAGCCGGATGTATCGGCTGCATGCTATTTTTATGCGCTTGCTGCATTAACCGGAAGCAGCATTATAGTGCGTGGGGTGCATTTTGATTCCATGCAGGGTGATATTAAGTTTTTGGAAGTTTTAAAGAAAATAGGATGTACGGTTTCGGATAGCCCGGAGGGCATCAAGGTTATCGGAAAAAGTGATTTGGCATATGAAGCAGTTGATATTAACATGAACGATTTTTCCGATCAGACGATGACGTTGGCAGCCATGGCGCCGTTTATGTGCGGTACAACCGTGATAAGAAATGTAGGCCACATACGGCTTCAGGAATCGAATAGGATGCAGGCGATTATTAATGAGCTTAATAAAGCCGGTATTGAATGCCGTGAAGAAGGTGATGATTTAATCATCAAGTCAGGCAAGGTACGCAGTACAAATATAGCAACGTATGAAGATCACCGTATGGCGATGGCATTTTCCTTGCTGGGATTAAGGACAGAAGGAATTGTAATTCTTGACCCGATGTGTTGCAGCAAGACCTTTAAAGAATATTTTGAAGTATTAGACAGTTTATATGAATAAAATTATATGAATAGAATTATATGAATAGAATTATATGAATAAAAGAACCGCCCAAAGCAGTATTGGAATATTTCCGATATTACCTTGGGCGATTTTGTTTTAATGAATTACTATTAATGAATTATTATTTTACAAAGAAGCTAAAGAGAATTTTTTTCTCATTTAACTGATACTGCGGTAATAATCCCGGACCGCAGGAGTTACTGCCGACACCGGACATCTTGTAGTCGATACAGAAGATGTTGGAGGCAGACTTTTCAAGCTCGTAATAGTGATGTTTTTCAACCAGTTCTTCCTGTGTGTATTCAGAGAAGTTGATGGAGAAGTCGTTATCTGAGTTGAAGATTAGTTCTTCGCCGTTTCCGTAAACACTTGCATATTCGCAGGCAAAATGGGAACCGTTTTCCTGAGGACGTATATAATTCTCAAGTTCTTTTTCGGCCGTTGAAGTAAAGCTGTTGTAGCGGCTTGCACGATGCTTGTCCGGATAGCTTTCATAAGGACCGAAACCAAAATACTTGAGGTTATTAAGTGATTTCTTAAGGAAGAAACGGATACCGAAACGTGGAAGGAACGGTAAATCCTTATGTACATCTGCATCCATGGAAATCTTCAATTCTGTTCCGAGGAAATCATATGTTAATTTAATTCTTGCAGCCGGTTCATGTACCGCATATCCCAATGAAAATTCTGCAGTTACCGTAACCATGTCATCATGCGCTTCGGCATTTATGGAATATAACTTGGTTTTCAGCATATTAAGATAAATCTTATGCCAGCCATTCTTAACATGGGCATCGTTATCGGTAGGTGCTCTGTATAAGTTGACTTCGCAAGGTGCATCTATCATTTCTTTTCCGTTTTTAACAAAAGAAACCATCATGGCGTTACGCTTTGAAATTTTAACATTACAGCTTTCGGAAGAAAGGATATAGAAGTCTTTTTCTTCCGTAAGGCTTGCTTTTGATGTAGCCGGTTCATAAGCTGAATTGTCTCTGTACAATTCAAACTGGTCGAAACCAACGTTTTCGCCATTTATATAGTAATCAAAGTCGATGGTTACATGCTTTCCGGTAATGCCCTTTGCCTTATCAATGGTAAAGGTCTGTGTTTGATGCGGTGCAATATCCGGTGTAAGCGTTCCTTTTTCAATGACGGTTTCATTGTCGCGGATTTCGTATGCAATGCTGCAGTTGTCGCTAAAACGCATGAAATCAAGCTTACTTTCAAAGGTAAATTTTCCGTCACTGTAAGAAGCACGGATCGGGCGGTATACATTACGCATTTCGAGGGCACCGATATGTGGTGTTCTGTCCGGGTATACAAGACCATCGATACAGAAGTTGCCATCATGGACTACTTCGCCAAAATCACCGCCGTAGGCATACGTACCGTCTTCTCTTAAAATACCGTGGTCACACCATTCCCATACAAAGGCGCCGCATACCATGTCATTGTCATATATTGCCTGCCAGTAATCTTCCAAGTCACCCGGTCCGTTACCCATGGCATGGCAGTATTCGCATAATACGAGAGGTCTTAAGTTGGCATTCTGCTCGCTTTCCGGGTAATTGCGTACATAATTGGTGTCGCTGTACATTCTTGAAACAACATCAAGTTCCTTATCACCCTTTTCATCAAGGCAGTGGACAGAGCTTTCGTAATGAACAAGACGTGTGTCATCCATTTCTTTAATAATGCGTACGGATTCGCGGAAGGCATCACTGTAACCACTTTCGTTACCAAGGGACCAGAATACTACGCAAGGGCGGTTGATATCACGGGATACCAATAACCTGTGTCTGTCATTAATGGCTTCTTTGAATCTTATATCCTGTGCCAGCATGGAAATACCGCGATAGCCGTCTTTCCATGAGAAGGTGTTATATACTTCAACGCTTCCGTGTGCCTCAATATCTGCTTCGTCAATTACATAAAGACCTATTTCATCACACAGCTTATAAAATACGGGTGCATTAGGATAGTGCGAGGTACGGACTGCGTTTACGTTCAATTTTTTCATTAACAGAAGGTCGTCGCGCATTTTGGCAATATCACAGCTTGCGCCGGTATCAGGATAGGAGTCGTGGCGGTTCACACCACGGAAAGAAATTTTAGTGCCGTTTATTTTAACAATACCGTTTTCAATCGCAATGGTGCGGATACCTGCTTTTTCGATAATGCATTCCGACCCGCAATGGATATGTAAGGTATATAAATGCGGTGTTTCAGCATTCCAGAATACAGGGTTATCAATGTTAAAGCTTACATTGTTACCATTAAGTGTATTAATGAAAGTACCGTCCGGTGAATACAGGGAAACCGTACATTCGGCTTCTGACTGAATATCCACATTGATGCAGGCACTTGAAAAGTCGTCAGCAACAGGTGTTGTTACCTTGTAGTCAACAATGCCGCCGTTTTCGCGGGATACGATATATACGTCACGGAAAATACCGGACATACGCCATTTGTCCTGATCTTCCAGATAAGTTCCGTCACAGTATTTAAGAACCGCAACACCGATTTCGTTAGTGCCTTCTGTTAAATAAGAAGTAATGTCGAATTCGCTCGTTGCATGGGATACCTGGCTGTAGCCTACAAATTTTTTGTTTATATATAAGTAGAAACAGGAATCCACGCCTTCAAAGGCAAGGATTTTTTTCGTGCCGTCCGGTGTGTAGGTGTAGTCTTTACGGTATACACCTACGGGATTTTCATCAGGAACATAAGGCACGTTGTAAGGGATAGGATAGCGCACGTTGGTATATTGCGGCTTGTCATATCCGTGCAACTGCCAGTTTGACGGAACGCTGAGTGTATTTGTGCGTGCAACGTCTAAGAAGTTGTCCGGCAAATCATAGAGTGTTTCATAATAGTCAAAGAACCAGTCGCCGTTTAAAAGCGTAACCAGTCCGTTATTTTCTTTGGCATAAATATCGGAGCCTGTAACCGCTGCATCCTTACAATCTGCTGCTTTATGCGGAATGAAGTAAGCGTGTGGTGCAAGTGTTCCGACATGGAAGACGGTTAAGTCTTCGTGATAAATCATGTGTGATTTTTGCTGATTCATAGGAACCCCCTTATAGATTTTTAGATTACTTTTTGACGATAGCATTTTTCCTTCTGTTTTGTAAATGTAGTATACTGTCCAGTTTGCGCGACGGATTAATCGAAAATAATCAAAAAAATAGTAGAAAAAAGTAATAAAATACATTACACTGTAAAAGTTCTATGAAAGAAGGATGAGGGTATTATATGATAGCAGAACCAAATGATTCTAAGAAATCAGACCCTACGGAAGATAATCATGAGAAGATTATGGCACTATATGATGCGCACTACAAAGTCATGTATTATATTGCCAGGGAAATATTGAAGGATGACAGTTTGGCGGAGGACGCCGTGTCAACTACATTTATCCGTCTCATTGAAAATAAGGATAAGATTAATCTGCCGGAAGTCGATAAGGCAAGAACGTTTCTTGTGACGGTGGTAAGAAATGTTGCCATTGATATGCGGAGAAGACAGCAGTTAATACAGTTTACACCATTGGAAAAAGTGGTAGAGGAAACGGTTCCCGATAACAGGGAAAATGTGGAAGGCGTAATCGAATACCGTGAAACGGTGAAAGAGCTGGAAACAATCATTGTAAAGCTTAAGAAAAAGTATCGGGATGTGCTTTATCTTAAGGTAGTTAAGGGGATGAAAGACGAAGAGATATGTGCCGTCCTTGACATAAGCAGGGAAAATCTCCGAGTCAGATTATTCAGGGCACGGGAACAGATAATGAAGGAAATGGATAAGGGGAAGTTAAAGAAAGCGTATGAAAAGTATAAATGATGTAACCGATGAAGCAATTTTTCAGGCACTTAATAATGTGTATGAACAGGAAGATGAACAGCTTTTGGAAGAAATGAAGAGCGCAGATTTTGTGCTCGATAAAGAAACTGAACAACGGATGCGTAAGAAAATTGAAACGTATTCCAAGAAAAACAGACGTATCGTCCGCATAAAGAGGACGTTACGTTTTTGTGCTCTTATTATGTTTGTGTTAATTACTGTAAGTACGGTCGGCGTGGCGACGGCAAGTATGTATAAGGATATTTTGAACCCGAGGATTAATACGGATGAGGATACGCTGGATTTTAATTTTGACTTAAATGGAGAATCTGTGCCGGTTAGTGAAATTGAAGTGAAGTTTGCTTGGCTTCCGGATGGGTATGTTGAATCAGATATATCTTATAGAAATGAAAAAATCATTTGGCATATGGAGAAGGATAATGCATTATGCACGTGTAGTGTAGAAAAGCCGATATCGAATAAACGTTTTAATGCAGAAGTATTATCATGGGAGCCGGTTATGGTAAATGGAAATCCAGGATATTTTTTTGGAACTGTGGAAAATCGCATGTGGATTGTGAGTTGGGAATATAAGGGGTATATTTGTACAGTTAAGTTTGCGGAGGATACTAGTATGGATAAAGAGACTATATTAAAAATTGCAGCGGGGGTAACTCTCCAACCCAAAAGTAAGAAATAACATGAAATAAATCAAATAAAAAAATATAATTTAAATTTTTAAAATATTTTGTAACAATTCTTCACTTCGTTCGTTTTTATGTATAGGGGTAAGACTTCTATACCATAATGACGAAAGGAGTGAGAACGTGAAAAAGATAAGAAGAAAAGTGGCACTGGCATTAGCCGTGGTTATGTTACTGGGCTCCTCTCTTACCACCCATGCGCAGGGAGCGGAGAAAGAAGTTAAGAAAACAAACCAGGAAATTGCGAATGAAATGCTGGATGCATTTGTGGAATCCGTTAAGAACAATACGTTTGTGCAACCAAGATGGCAGTACACACTTTATATGGATTTTGGGTTTAGTGTTGCCAGCGGTACGGCGTACATTGATTTGGATGTAACCGGAAGAGTTGGCGTGGAAGAAATCTATGCGACCGTTGTTATCAGCCGCTATAATTCGTATACAGGTCTTTATGATCATGTACATACCTTCCCGACCCAGCATGCATATGGAAGAGTACTGTATTACTATGATGAGCATTTCCCGATGGCCGCGGGACAGCGTTATAATGCAACCGTATCTGCCGTTGTATTTAAGGACGGACAGGCAGAACAAGTATACTCTGTAAGAAGTTATGATTATTAAAAATCAAGAAGTATTATAAAACGTATTAAAAAATGAAACTGAAAACAAAATGTAAGTGTTACGTATGGTCCGGCCCCGTGAACCGGACTAACAAAAAGTAAGGTGGGAGAAATTCCCGCACAATCATTCAATCCGCCTTTGGCGGGAAAATACATGTATTTTAAATATTAATTATTAATTAAACAATATCTCATTTATGCTAATATCCATTTATACCGTGGATCGGCAAATTTATTTTTGTATTTATTATTAAGTAATCTTAAGTATTAGGGACAAAAAATAGCTAATAGAGGCTACAACAACGCATATTGTATTATGTCGAAGTGACAAAGCTTGCAAAATTAAAATTCTAAACATTAATTCTAAACATTTATTTAAAACATTAAAAACTGAATATTGAGACAAAGAGCCTTGTATAACAACCCCATTTGTTATAAAAAGGCTCTTTTTATTCATACAAAATTATATAAAAGACTAGCCAGAAAGCGATGAGTATGCGAAAATGAATAAAAGGTATCAGGGGATTTGGAGGCATTTACGAAAATGGGAAATGTTAAGACCGCTAAGAAGAAGGGAAGCTTATACGCAAAGTTCCTTAATATGACGATTTGGCCGCTTGTCGGCTTAGGCATTCTGGTTATTGTTTTTTGTTCTGTTACTTATACAACGGCAATGAACAGCCAGATTAAAAAAGGACTCAGAAGCGTCGGGGTGTCCGTTCTTTTTGCGTATGATGCACTGTATGAAGGCGATTATAATATTACGGTTGATGCAGAAGATAAAGCGCTTCTTTACAAAGGAGAGGCTCTTTTGTCGGGAGATTATGATTATATTGACAATATGAAGGCAGAAACCGGATTGGATATTTCACTATTTTTTTACGATATGCGTATGCTGACAACTATTACGGATGCGGAAGGAAACCGCTGCGTTGGTTATACGGCGCATGAGAGAATTGTAAACAGTGTACTTAAAGATAAGAAGGAAATGTTTTACGATAATGTCGTGGTGAATAATAAACGGTATCTTTCATATTATATCCCGGTCATGGGAAGCGACGGAACCTGCGTTGCCATGATAGCGGTGGCAAGACCGGCACAGGAAGTTAACGGTATCGTATATAACAATGTATATAAGATTATAGGAATTATCGTCTTGGCGATTCTTGTGACGGCACTTTTTATTACGGGATTTGCTAAACGGACTATTAATGTAGTAAATAAGATTAAGATACTTTTAAAGGAAATGTCGAAGGGCAATCTTTCTTCCCGCCTTGACCATGCGGTGCTTGCCAGGGATGATGAACTGGGAGATATGGGACGTTTTACGGATTATGTGCAGGGGTCTTTGCGGAAGCTTGTGGAACGTGACGGTCTTACCGGTCTTTATAACCGAAGAACCGGTGAAAGCATGCTGAATGCCATGCATAAAAAGGCTAAAGAGCGTGGTGAAAAATATGCACTTATGTTAGGCGATCTTGATTTCCTTAAAAAGATTAACGATACATATGGACATGAAGCGGGAGATGCCGCCATTAAGGCAATATCCCAAGTGATGTATAAAAAGATGAATGGTCATGGTTATGCTGCCCGCTGGGGTGGTGAGGAATTCCTGCTTGTCATGGAGAACGGGGATGAAAAAACGGCAAAGGTGCTTGCGGAGGAAATACTTCATGATATCCGCGCGCTGAATATAGTGGTGAATGGTCAGGAAATAAAGGTTACCATGACAATAGGTGTAGTGGATGGAGCGCGTTTTGCTACCGTAAGGGAAGAAATTGCAAAAGCGGATGAATTGCTTTATTATGGTAAGGAACACGGCAGAAATCAGGTTGTCGGTGCTATGGAAGGATAGAATATGAAGAAAAAAGGTAAGCTTTTAAAGGGCATATGTTTTTCATTGCTTTGCCTGATGCTTATGTCATGCGGAGCGAAAAAAGAAAATAAATATATCGAACAGGCAATTGCGA
This sequence comes from Lachnospiraceae bacterium, assembly GCA_045576455.1. Lineage (GTDB taxonomy): Bacteria > Bacillota > Clostridia > Lachnospirales > Lachnospiraceae > RGIG4034. The sequence continues at coordinate 443,887 of JAZNGM010000001.1, forward strand.
GTATCAAGATGACAGATTATGCGGAGGCACTCAACTATCTTGAAAAAGCAGAGGCAGGCGGTGAGGATAAGATGCAGTTATGCCGTGCCTACGGTATTGCCTATATGGGAACGACGGAGTACGAAAAGGCGGTTGAGTATTTAGAGAAAGCTTTGTCGTACAGTAACGGTAAGATTTCGGAGTATGAATATGATATAAATTATTATTTGGCAACCGCTTATTATAAAGTAGGAAGATACGCAGATGCTTCCGAAATATATACGGCGATACTTGCGCTGCGGCCGAAAGAAAAGAATGCGTATTATCTTAGAGGCATGGTGCTTTTGGAACTGAATCAGTACGACGAAGCAGTTAAGGACTTTGATAAGGCGATTGCGCTGGATAAAACAGATTATACGGTATACATAGATGTGTATACACTTCTTAGCAAAAAGGGATATGAAACACAGGGGCTCGCTTACCTTGAAAAGGTAATGGCAACCGAAAACAGTTCCATGTCCGCTTATGATAAAGGAAGAATCTGCTATTATATGGGCGATTATGCCAATGCCTGTGTATATTTGGAGCAGGCGTATAAAAAGAATGAAAATGAAGATATTATGCTGCTCCTCGGCAGGGCATATGATAAGGATGGCAATTTGAATTATGCCTCCTCCATATATACGAAGTATTTGCAGGAAAATCCGGACAGTGCCGTGGTTTATAATGAACTGGGACTTTGCAAGTTAAAGCAGGGTGAATATCAGGGCGCATTGGATGCTTTCCAACAGGCACTCAAGATAGAAGATAATGATATGCGCCAGGTACTTCTGTTTAATGAAATTGTGGCATATGAGTATATCGGTGAATACAGAAGGGCAACCATACTGCTGGAAAATTATCTGATGGTTTATCCGGATGATGAAGAGGCAAAAAGGGAATATATTTTCTTAAAATCAAGATAAAACCAACCGGTCAATATTTGGCAATTTTCAACAAAAATTTATTGTCAAAAGGGGTCGGAAAAGCAATTATGTAAACTGAAAACGGACGATGTCTTAGGGGGCATCGTTCTTTTTTTGCGTATTTACGCGACTTTCGGCTATCAAAAACCATATATACAAGATGTTGTGTTTACATAAAAGTTTCGACATAATATATTGTGCTTTTGTTTGACTTTTAAAAATCCCTTTGATAGAATATATTCAAATGAGTCCTAAGATATGGAGGGGAGATTTAATGTTTAGTGTCATCAAAAGAGACGGTAAAGAAGATAGCTTCAATTTGTCGAGAATCAGCGATGCTATCATGAAAGCTTTTAATGCAACGGAGGTGGAGTATACCAATGATATCATTGACCTTCTTTCATTAAGGGTAACGTCGGATTTCCAGTCAAAGCTTAAAGACGGAGCAGTTCATGTGGAGGATATCCAGGACAGCGTTGAGAAAGTTCTTGAGCAGGCAGGATATACGGAGCCGGCGAAGGCATTTATTCTTTATCGTAAGCAGAGAGAAAAAATGCGTACCATGAATTCCACAATTCTTGACTACAAGGATGTAGTTAACAGCTATGTTAAGGTGGAAGACTGGCGTGTTAAGGAGAATTCAACAGTAACATATTCCGTAGGTGGTCTTATTTTGAGTAACTCGGGTGCGGTTACTGCGAATTATTGGCTTTCTGAAATCTATGATGAAGAAATAGCAGATGCACACAGGGATGGAGATATTCATATCCATGATTTATCCATGCTTACAGGATATTGTGCAGGCTGGTCATTAAAGCAGCTTATTAAAGAAGGACTCGGCGGTATTACCGGTAAGATTACAAGTGCACCGGCTAAGCATTTATCAGTTCTTTGCAACCAGATGGTTAACTTCCTTGGTATCATGCAGAATGAGTGGGCGGGCGCACAGGCATTTTCATCATTTGATACCTATCTGGCACCGTTTGTTAAGGTAGACAACCTTTCCTACGGCGAAGTTAAGAAATGTATAGAAGCATTTATTTACGGCGTTAACACACCATCCCGTTGGGGTACACAGGCACCATTCTCTAATATCACATTAGATTGGACGGTTCCTGAAGACCTTGCAGAGCTTCCGGCTATCGTTGGCGGCAAGGAGATGGATTTCAAATATAAAGATTGTAAGAAAGAAATGGATATGGTTAATAAGGCGTTCATCGAGACCATGATTGAGGGTGACTCCAACGGACGTGGATTCCAGTATCCGATTCCTACTTACTCCATAACAAGAGATTTTGACTGGTCAGATACAGAAAATAACAGATTGTTATTTGAAATGACTGCTAAATACGGTACACCATATTTCTCTAACTATATCAATTCCGATATGGAGCCTAGCGATGTAAGAAGTATGTGCTGCCGTTTAAGACTTGATTTAAGAGAGTTGAGAAAGAAAACCGGTGGTTATTTCGGTTCCGGCGAGAGCACGGGAAGTGTTGGTGTTGTTACCATCAACTTACCTAGAATTGCTTATCTTTCCACTACGAAGGATGATTTCTACAAGCGTCTTAACAGAATGATGGACATTGCTGCAAGAAGCTTAAGAATAAAGAGAGGGGTTATTACCAAGCTTCTTGATGAAGGATTATATCCTTATACCAAGAGATATCTGGGAAGCTTTGACAGCCACTTCTCAACCATTGGTCTTGTCGGTATGAACGAGGTTGGTTTAAATGCAAACTGGTTACGTGCAGACATGACGAATCCTAAGACACAGGAATTCTCTAAGGAAGTGCTTAACCACATGAGAAACCGTCTCTCTGATTACCAGGAGCAGTATGGTGACTTATATAACTTAGAGGCTACACCGGCAGAGAGTACCTCTTACCGTCTTGCAAAACATGATATTAAGAAATGGCCTAATATCAAAACTGCAGCTAAGGTGGGTGAGACACCGTTCTATACGAACTCATCACATCTTCCGGTAGACTTTACACATGATATTTTTGATGCGCTTGATATTCAGGACGAGCTTCAGACTTTATATACTTCAGGTACGGTATTCCACGCATTCCTCGGTGAGAAATTACCGGATTGGAAAGCGGCAGCAGATCTTGTAAGAACTGTTGCTAAGAATTACAAGCTTCCGTATTATACCATGTCACCTACTTACTCAATTTGTCAGGAACATGGATATATTGCAGGCGAAGAATATACCTGCCCGACCTGTGGACGTAAGACAGAGGTATACAGCCGTATTACCGGATACTACAGACCGGTTCAGAACTGGAATGACGGTAAGGCACAGGAATATAAGAAGAGAGTTAATTACGATATTGCCAATTCTTCTTTAAAAAGACCATCCGCAAGTGTAGTGACTTTATCTAATTACGCAGAGGATGTAACCGTAACGGTACAGGAGCCGGAAAACGTAAATTATCTTTTTACAACCAAGACCTGTCCTAACTGTAAGCTTGCTAAGGAATATCTTAAAGATATCAATTATGTAGTTATTGATGCAGAAGAGAGCATGGAGCTTACATCTAAATACGGTGTAATGCAGGCACCTACACTTGTGACCGTAAACGGTGATGAAGTTAAGAAATATGTGAATGCGTCCAACATTAAGAAGTTCGCTGAGAACTATTCTTTAATGAATGTGTAATCATAGGAGGTAGTTTTCATGTATGATATGTTTGTCAGAGTAAAGGGGATTGTAAAAAAGGATGACAAGTATCTGGTACTGAAAAGGTGGATGGACGACAGAATTCCGGATCCTTTTGTATGGGAATTCATAGATGGCGAGCTTGTTAAGGGCGAGTCTCCGGATGAAGCTGTGTTACGTTTGGTTGACGAGGCACTTGGTGTGGCGGCAGATATTGACAGAATCGTTTATACGTGGTCTAATATGTTGGGCGATACACAGTGCATAGGAATTGCTTATTTGCTGAAGGTTGAAGCAGATGACAGTCATTTTACCTTAGCGGAAGAATTCGGCGAATGGGAATGGATTGAAAGAGAGCAGTTCGACTATTATATTGAAAATCGTTATGTATTAAAAGACTTAGAAGGCGCCCAACTTTAGTTAGGCGCTTTGGTCTGTTAAAAAATAAATCAGCACCTGCGTGCGGAAAGAGGAAAACCATGATTAATGAGTTAGTGAAGAAAATCAAAGCGTTGAATGCACCTATTGTAGTGGGACTTGATCCTACTATGAAACTTATCCCGCCTCATATCCTTAAAAAGGCATATAAGGAGTATGGTGAGAATTTAACAGCAGTTGCTGAAGCAATTTGGGAATATAACAAAGGAATTATTGATGCGGTTTGCGATTTGATTCCTGCAGTGAAACCACAGATAGCAATGTACGAACAGTTCGGTCTGGAAGGTTTAAAAGCTTTTGCAAGAACAGTAGATTATTGTAAGCAGAAAGGCCTTGTGGTTATCGGTGATATTAAGAGAGGCGACATCGGTTCTACTTCAACAGCGTATGCTATCGGACATCTTGGCGGTGTAAAAATCGGTGATAAAGTGTTCCGTGGATTTGAAGAAGATTTCGTAACGGTTAACCCATATCTTGGCTCAGATGGTGTGAAGCCGTTCATCGATATATGTAAGGAAGAAAAGAAGGGTATCTTCGTGCTTGTTAAGACTTCAAACCCAAGCAGCGGGGAATTCCAGGATAGAATCATTGATGGACGTCCGCTTTATGAGTGGGTAGGTGAGATGGTTAATGAATGGGGCAAAGACTGCATGGGTGATGAATACAGCTATGTAGGTGCGGTTGCCGGTGCAACGTATCCTGAAATGGGTAAAGTGCTTCGTGAGATTATGCCAAAATCATATATCCTTGTTCCGGGTTATGGTGCACAGGGTGGAACCGGTAAGGATCTTAAGCCGTTCTTCAATAAAGACGGATTGGGTGCGATTGTTAACTCCTCCCGTGGAATTATTGCAGCATATCAGCTTGAAAAGTATGCTAAGTATGGTGAAGAAAACTATGCAGATGCTTCCAGAAAAGCCGTTGAGGATATGATTGAAGATATCAGCAGTGCATTCTAATGCATTCTAATTAAAATTAATCCCATGTAATTGCAGGTTTTGTGTAACACTGCAGCTACATGGGATTTTTTGTTTGGGATTTTTTATTTGTACAGTTACATTTATTTTTGGACGGCCATCAATATTCCTTCGGCACCGGTGCGGTTTGCAGGAGGAATGAGAAGACCTTCGGATATACATTCTTCAATTGCATTTGACAAGATACGGATGCCTGCAATAAGACTGGTATATACGGGGTATTCATTCATAAGATGTTCCGGTATATGTTTTTTCATAAAGGCTGCAAGTTCATCAGCGATCTGTTCTGATATATCCATTGTGTCATCATTGAATGCATAAGCAAAATCATAGAAGTCTATAAGGTCTTTTTGGCTGATGACAATTATGTCAGGTTCTATTGTATCACCATTTTTTCTAAGATATCCGCATTCAATCGCTTTTGCGGCGACTTCTTTTTCGCTTTCAGTGAGCTTGTTGACAGAAATACCGCCAATTGACTGTAGTGTCATAAGGAGTTTTTCGTCTCTTGAAAAATTGTGACCGCATTCAAAATGTTTTTCGATACGGTCGCCGTAAATGTTGGAAGCAAGTACCCATTTGTAACCGCTGATGGAAGTGGCATCAATATCATCGCAACCGTAAAAATTGAATGCAGGATGTTGATCATCGGTATAGGCAATGGCGACACAGGTAAAATCTCTTTTTACAGGCGTAATGTCGGCAAAGTGTTTTTCTTTGAGTATGTCATTGATTTTACATTCAAAGCCCCAAATCATTCTGGATATTAAAGCCCACAGGATAAAATGCAAGTCTTTCTGTTCGTTTAAGTAAGGAAAGGATAGTATCTTCTTTTCATTCTTCTTTAAGTAAGTTTTCAGTTTGTCGCAGAAGGCGGGAAGATGTTTTTCATAAATCCGGTTGGCAAGGTCATATTCTTCGTAGTCCACTAAATGAATGTTGATAGTATATTTTCCATTATCAAGTTTTTTAAGCAGGCCGTATTCCCCGTTTTCGCCCCGGCATTGTATTTCAAGTTCTTCTTCAATGTATGGCATAGGTATGCAAAGTTCCTCTGAGAGTTCTTTGGCAGATTTGGGTTTGCTCTTGCACAGATAGACAAGGTTTTGGGACAAGCTGCGTTCTGCTTTTTCGCGCGGGTCGTTGCCGACAGGACTGCCGGTTCCGAAAAATTCTAATTTTATCGGTTTTAACAGATAATTTCTTTCATTCATGGTGTTAACCTCTTTTCTGACTGAATTACGTGCAGAAAACAAACGTTGTTTTACGGTGGTTTCGCTGATATGAAGCTTCCCTGCTATATCGCTTATTTTAAGTCCGTCGATATAGTACATTATCATTACTTCACGATATGCTTTGGACAAAAAGGATATTTCCTTAAAAATATTTTTGAGTTGTTCCTTTTCTTCGTGCGCTTCCATGAGTATATCAATTTCATTTTTTGTGGCGGCTATCATCATATTTTCATTTTCGATGCTTGTAATTTGGTGTTCGTTATTTTGCTTTTTACAATAATCTGCATATACCCGGCGTGCAATTGTCCATACATAAGCATAAAAGTTATCGATGGAATCCTGCTTACGCACGGAGGATATTATGGCAAGAATTATTTCGGAGCATAATTCTTCCGCTTCCGAGGAAGTATTGCATCTGTGATATGAAAAATGATAAATCATATCGATGAATTCTTTGTTATCAATGCATTTTAGTGTTTCGCTTGTTTTCATTTGGCACCTTTTGTTTTGATTTGTTCAATCATGATTGTTACACCTATATAGTCAGTATAATTTTAAGTGGGTTAGGTGGTTTTTGCAATTTTTTTTAAGCATTTTAACATAGATTTTATTGTGGGGGAGATTTTTTTAAAAGATAATATGGTTGTGGTTAAGAATTTAATTGTTGTTTTTATTTTCAGGTGGTAAAATATTACTGTATTAGTTGTGGCGACAAAACTTGAAGGGATTTTTCTTCGTTATGTCATTATAAAAAAGGAGGAATTAATATGAGTTACAAGGGGAAATGGAAGTTTCATTCAATTGGAATGGTGGATGATGAAACCTGTGAAAGGGTTTGGCTGAATGCAGAGGAATATATGGCTTCGCCCATGCCGTATGTTGATGAAACAGATGAGGAAGCGGTTGCGGATGAAATAAAAGAGAGAAAGAGAACCGTGGGAACGCTTCTTGAGGTGTGTGAAGACGGAAAGTTGTATGTCTTAATGCCTCTGCCGGAAGGCGTTACCAAGGAAGAAGTAGAGGCCGCTGCCAAAGCAGGAGTAATCAAAGTCCGCGATGGTATGATGACGGATGACCCTTTTGCGTGGGAAGAACGTGAAGGCGAGCTTTGGGTTAAGATGGGAGCACCGGATGAGTTCCAGCAGTTTAGCGGTGACGGTGAATTTTTAACAATGGTAACTACCCGTTTTGAAAGATTATAGTATAAGGAGAATTTGAAAATGGCATTTTTCGACATGATTAAAAAACAATTTGCATCTCAATTAAAAAAGGAAGCATCAAAAGCGGCAAACAATGTAGCGCAAAATGCATCTCAGGCTGTCGGCAAGGGCAGAAATCATACAGAGAGCTTTTCTTTTGTTTCTTTACCGACAAGCTTGGCAGAATTAAAGGCATTACCGGAAGCTTCTTTGAATACTGCATTTAAGACAACAGCGCTCTGTATTGCAGTTTTGTGTAATTTTGAAAAAAATGAAAACAGTACATGGGAGATGCTGGATTATTTAAAAGGACCGGAAATTGTGAATGAAAAAGAAAAGTCATTCATTAAAGACCGTTTGAGAGGAAAGCAATATAAGACGTTATCCTTTTTTAAAGGGGCAACACCGGATAACGGATATGTACCTACTACACCATATACAATCACAGTGAGTGAAAATCCATACTCTTTTGATGAAGAGAATTGGGCTACTCTTTATGTGACAAGTGGCGGTGCAGATGCACCAAGACCAATTAAGTTGCGTAGGAAACCTTCTACCAATGAATGGTTTATAAATGATATCCAGTGTCTTGCGGACATTAAGATTCCGACGAAGCAGGATGCATGGGCATAGAGTGTATTATCAGCAATAGAAGCTATGCAAACTGATAAATTCTGTTAAAAGGTATAAGATAAATATTAATAATATAAAATTACAAAAAGGGAGATTTTATGAAAAAGCGAATTAGCCGTTTGACGAAAGTTATTCTTATGATGGTCTTGGTATTTTCGATGTTAGCTGCTTGTGGTAAGGGTTCTGAAACATTGGATGACCCTGCATCTAATATTGGTGACGGATCGGATCAGGGAAGTGAACCGGAATCCGACGGCTTAATGACACTTCCGGTGCCTGTTGCATATATCGATAATCTGGGGCGTATCCATATTACTGAGGATGAGAACGTTGAGGGATATATGCTTAAATACGAAGACAATGACGAGATTGTATATGTAGAGGATAATCTGGTAATCATGCCGGGAAGGCAAGTGCGTATTAAGGCATTCGCATCTGACATGGACGTGCGATTAGAAAGTGATTATTCTGATGTAATTTCTTGCCCGTCGGATTATATTACATTTAGCGCGACAGAGAATACACTGGATACAGCTATAGATAACGGAGATGGCACATATACACTTGAAGTTGTTTCTAACCATGGCAAAAAATATACATTCCTTATAGAAGGAATGATTGAAAATGTTACAGGTGGATGGGGCACACTTACAGGAAAAGTACGTGTCACAAGCACTACTGCTTTACATGGAGTTTTTGGGTGTAGATTTGAACCCATGGAAGACGTTGCTGATATAAATGTCGGTATAGATTTTGGATTTGAACTGGATGGAAATGATTTTGTGCAAAAATATGAAGATGTGGATTGTTGGATGGAGAGCTCAACACTCATGTGTGGTCAGCAATCGATTGATTACTTTTCAAACTATTTTTCTTTTACGGTTGGGAATGAGGGTGATGTAGCACCTGCTTCCATTGAAGAATGGAGACTGTATTTTAACGGTATAGAGAGTGAATTTGAGCGTTGCGAGGCACACCCATACTTCTATGAAGCACTCTTTTTGCCGGGAGCTCCATATGTTGCATCCGCTGCTGACGCACCGCTCAGATTGTACTTTAACAATGGGGGTGTAATGTGTGAACCGATAGATTATAATGGTGGCTTTTTTGGAACCATGACTGTGGACAGATTATTGGATGCAAACGGAAATGAAATATCGGATCCTGATAATCATTATATGAGCGAAGGTGATAGAGTAGAGGTTACGTTAGAGGGTAAGCTTACAACTACATATTCTTTGTTAAAAGAGCCCTATAACGAAGCGGTAACATCAAATGAAGCTTTTCCTAATTCGTTTGCTAATCTTACAGGGAATATGAATGTTATTGTGGTTCCTGTTTACTGGTCAGATCAGGCAGACCGGGCAACAGATGCTAATAAGGAAATTTTGTGCCGTGCATTAGGAAATGTGATGGACGAGCAGGGAAATGTTACTTCTTATTCTACGGATAATCCCCAAGAGCCTTCTCTGAGCGAATATTACAAGACAGCTTCTTACGGAAAACTTACAGTAAATTCATTTGTGACAGATTGGTATGCTTTTCCGGACAGTTATGAAAATGTTTACGAGAGAACATGGGATGCCATGATGCTGGAAGATCTTCTTATATGGTTAAAGGAAACTTATCGTGATATGGATCACTCCATGTTCGACAATGATAAGGATGGTCTTTATGATGAAATCATTTTAATTAATACCGGTGATATGAGTGGATATTCATCTTATGCACGTGACGGAATGTCCGGTGCATACCGTCAGGCCCTTCAGTATGGTGGTTATGAAACTGCCCCATACGTGGGAATGTTGTCCGGTATGAGAACGCCTGAAAATCCATATTTGTATACATACATCAATATGGCCTTTGGATTTTTATTTGATAACAACATTATGGGTGATGCAAGCAATATGCGTACCCAGACGCTGATTCATGAGTTTGGTCATACACTGGGGCTTTATGATTATTACGATAATGGAACCGTCGGTATATCAGCACTTGGCGGATATGATATGCAGGATGCAAGTGTGGGTGACTGGAATGTTTATTCAAAATACACTGCAGGCTGGATAGAACCTGTTGTAGTGGATGAGGAAAGTTTTGCAGGGCAGGATACAGTGGAGTTTACCATTAAGTCCTCTGCACTTAATGGAGATGCACTGCTTATCCCGGCTGCAGGTTATGATTATAACGGCACTCCTTTTGATGAGTATATTATGTTGGATCTTTTTACACCAGAAGGGCTTCATACCTATGATAGTGCCATCTTTGCTCTGGATAACGCTGTCGGTGTTCGTATATACCATGTGAGTGACCGTTTGGTGTATGGCTATTATGATGTTATGTTGAATGAGGCTAAGGAATTTTTAGAATACGGTGCACGTGTCCATAGCAATAACTCTGACAAACTCTGGAGCGATAAATATGGTTTCTACCAGATTGAAATCATATCTGCAACCGGAAATAATAAGTTTACGTCTAAAACCAGTACAGACCGTAACTTTATTGCAGAAGACCTTTTTGGTGCAGGAGATTCCTTCTCGGTGGAAGAATATGACGAATTTTTCTATAATGGCAAGATGGATTGTGGCGTGGATTTTGGATATGAAATTACGGTAAAATCCATTACCCAAACAGATGGTGAATATACAGCAACGATAGCCATCAGCCGTAAAAAGTAAAAAGTAAAAAATGTGTAGAGACCCATGTGCTTGCCGGGAGGCAGGTGCATGGGTTTTTTATGTATTAGTTTCTGCTATATGGCAGTTGAAATTTTGCGTTAGTGATGTATAATAGAGTAAGAAAGTACGCAAGATAATACGCAAGATGTTGCGAGAAGTTATTGGAGGTATCTTATGGGAGAATATAAACCACCTTTTACAATTACAAATGAGATATTGGCGTATGTATCATCCATCTCAGAGAAGGTTGGTCGTATTTCAGCTATCAGTAATTTGGAATCGAAACCGCATTTGAGAAGGAATAACAGAATTAAGTCAATTCATTCTTCGTTGAAGATAGAAGCAAATTCTCTTTCCTTGGGGCAAGTAAGGGATGTAATTAACGGTAAGATGGTGCTTGGTGAGCAAAAGGAAATTCAAGAAGTTAAAAATGCTTATGCTGCTTATGAGAGATTTTCCGAAATACAGCCGTTCAGTATAAAAAATTTAAAACTGTTTCATGGTATTATGACAAAATATGTTGTGGAAGAGTCCGGAGATTTCCGTAGGGGCGAGGAAGGTGTGTTTAATGGAGATGAATGTATTTTTATGGCACCTCCAGCACGGTTTGTGCCACAGTTGATGGATGACCTTTTTACGTGGATGAAAGAAGAAAAGAATAATGTTCATCCGTTGATTATGAGTAGTGTATTCCATTATGAATTTGTTTTCATTCATCCTTTTGCTGATGGAAACGGCAGAATGGCTAGATTGTGGCATACAGCAATGCTTGCAAAGTGGAAACCTGTATTTGAATATATTCCTATAGAGAGCCAGATAGAGAAATTTCAAAATGAATACTATGAGGCGATTGCGCGGTGTCATGTGGATGGAGAATCTACACTTTTCATAGAGTTTATGTTGTCTCAGATTGATAAGGTTTTGGACGATGTTTCTGCGCAGGTTAGAGAGGATAACGAACAATTATCTGAATACCTCAAGAGACTGCTTGATGTCATGGAATATGATGTTCCTTACACAAGCAATGCACTGATGGAAAAATTAGGATTGAAATCTAAAGAAGGTTTCCGTAGGAATTATTTGCGCCCAGCAATTGATATGAACCTAATTCGTATGACAATACCAGACAAGCCAAATAGTAGAAATCAGCGATATCTTAAAGGATAGTGAAAATATTACTGCCATTGTGGAGGAAGAAGAGATATATCATTTGAATGCTTATCAGTATATTTCGGCGGAGCGCATCGTTTATGGCAAAGAAAAAATGGATTTGGACTTTGTGAGAGAACCACTAAAAGATGAGCGAAGGAAGAATAGGGCAGTAAATCCTGTACATGCATTAGGAACCTCGGACTCTAAGTTAATAGCAATGTCAAACAAAAGGATTATTCACGATTGTAATTTATCATTTACTTATTTGTCGCATGAAATAAGAAAAAATTCCACTTATGTGTAGGGAAGCGGTTCCTAGAATGTGGGAAAAGGGGTGGCAAGATAAGTTGAGAAACAAAGAAATTATTTTGCCACAGATAATGAGAATTCATCGAGAAGAGAAAGAAAAATCAGGTTTGACGATTAAAGAAATAAAGAGAGGATGCCGTCTGATGTCAAATTATGCAGAGAAGTATTGGAGAATGCATATTAGTTAAGACAATATTGGAGGATACAAGATGACAGAATTTGGAATGCCAACGTTAATTGAAAATAAAACACTTGAGGAAAATATTGCTCTATGTAAGGAATTAGGATTATCCTTTATAGAGTTGAATATGAATTTTCCGGAGTATCAAATAGATAAGCTCGAGGATACGGAATGGTTTTGTGAAAAGGCAGATGAAGCCGGAATTTATTACACGATTCATTTGGACGAAAATTTAAATATTGCAGATTTTAATCCATTAGTTAGAGAGGCCTATTTGGAAACTGTGAGGCGGACGATAGAGGTGGCAAAGCGGTTTGTAGAGCTTAAGAACAAGTATGGTAACATAGATCAACCGGTAACAATAAATATGCATATGCATCATGGAATCTACATTACTTTGCCGGACAAGAAGGTGCAAATGTATGAAAGAGATTTTGCAACATACATAGCAGCATTTCAAAAATTTATAAAGTCCTGCGAAGAGTGGATAGGTGATTCTGATATTAGAATTGCAATTGAGAATACAGATGGATTTCGGGACTATGAAAAAAGAGCGATAGAGCACATGCTTGGAAGTGATTGTTTTGTATTGACTTGGGATATCGGACACTCAAAAGCAACGAAAGAAACCGATGTGCCTTTTATGCTTTTGCATAAGGACAAACTGAAACATTTTCATATTCATGATGGGAAAGAAAATCCACCAAAGAACCATTTGGCTTTAGGAGATGGAGAGATTGATTTGATAGAACGATTAGGTTTAGCAAAAAAGATTAATGCGAGATGCGTTTTGGAAACAAAAACGATTAAAGCGTTAAAAGAATCAATGGTGTGGATATCGGAAAATGATTACGGTAAGCATATTTAAGAGAAGTGATATTATATGTTTGGAGTTGGAAAGGGGCTTATATATGGCAGATTTAAGAACCGACATTGCAAAAACAATTGGTATTACAGTGCCACACGAAATATCAAATGTTGAGTACAAAATATTAGAATCTGTAAAAGAAGATGGTTATACAAGACAACTAATAGAATACGATTCTTGTGGAGATAAAGTTAGTGCATACTTATTATTGCCAGATGTGCTTGAACATAATCCGGCAATACTGATTAACCATCAGCATAACAGAGAGCATCACTTGGGAAAAAGTGAAGTTTGTGGTTTGGCTGGAAATCCTCTGCAGGCATTCGGTCCTGCTTTGGTAAAAAAAGGATTTGTAGTCTTGGCACCAGATTCGATATGTTTCGAACAGAGGCATAAAGATCCTACGGTAGAAGGTTTTGATTTCTGGCAGCATTTTGATGAGATGTGCTATCGCATAATAACGGGCGATTACTTGATGAAAAAGGTTTTATGTGATGCTATGAATGGAATAACATTGCTGTCAAATATAGATTGTGTTGATAAAAATAGAATTGGCACACTAGGCCATTCCTATGGTGGTAATACAGTTTTATTTCTATCGGCATTAGATGAACGAATTGCATTTAGTTGTGCTAGTGGAAGTGCTTGTACCTACAAAAATCGTATGGAGAACAATGTTGGGATTGAAATGGCAAGCGTTATTCCTAATTTTCATGGCAAGTTTGATATAGATGATTTGGTGGCATGTATTGCACCAAGAAGATTACTTATCGTTTCTGCTGAAGAAGATAAATATTCAAAAGATGCACCATACATCGTAGAAAAGAGCAAGAAGGTATATATGGACTTTAATGCTGTGGGGAACTTGAACCATAGCAGATATACGGGTGGACATGCAATGACGCTGGAACGATACGAGTGTATCGTGGAATGGCTAGTTGCAAGAGTAAACGACTAAATCTGTATAACAGGGGACGAGAATGTAGGATGAATTTTTGGTTGAGTAGAGAGGGGAAGAAGACAGGATGAGAACACCGATATTACATACAGAACGTCTTGATTTAAGACCTTTTACAGCTGAAGATGCTCAAGATGTATTTGAATGCTGGGAGAGTGACCCGGATGTGGCAAAATATATGTTTTGGTGTAGCCATAATGATATTGAGAAAACAAAAAACTGGGTAAGAAAAGAGCAAGATAAAATTGATGACCCGAAGTGGTATCGTTTTGCATTTGTTCTTAGAGAAAGTGGTGCGTTGATTGGAACCGGACTAATCTATTTTGAAGAAGAAGTGGATTGTTGGGAAATCGCATATAACCTAGGAAAAGCATATTGGGGAAAAGGCTATGTTACAGAGGCTATGAGAGAAATAATTGCTTTTGCACATGGCGAGCTTGAAATAAACGAAATAGTAGGACGATATGCAAAAGAGAATCCTAGTTCTGGAAACGTATTAAAGAAATTGGGATTTCAGTATGAGAAGGATATTCCATATGAATGCAATAGAGGAAGTGTCCTTAGAGAAGGAATTCAATGCAGATTGTATTTGGACTGATAAAAATATGGGAGGTTGCATTTCGAGCCGAGATGAAGTGAGTGAAATATACAGTAAATCGGATAATAGAATGAACAGAGTGTGTGGGGTAGTATAATGGAACGGAAATGTCATGCGAAAATAGCGACATATAACATTTGGAATAATGAGGAACAAGATAAGAGAGAAAAGCATATCTTGCGAGAACTACATATGGCAGAAGCTGATATAGTAGGGTTACAAGAAGTGACAGATGATTTTTATGAGAATGTATTAGCTAAGGATGAGATATATCCGTATAGTTGTTTTTATGCATATGCGGAAGAGAATGAAGGATTAGCAATTCTTAGCAAATTTCCGTTATGTGAAGAATATTTTATGAATAAAAATGAAGAAGACGCTTATAGTAATGCGCTAAATGTAGTAATGAGCATAAATGGCATAAGAATATCGATAACGAATGTACATTTACCATGGGATTCGGTAAAAAAACAAGAAGAACAAATTGTTGCAATAGATAGATTTATTCATGCTCAGCAGAATGTAGATTTTTATGTTTTGTTAGGAGACTTTAATGGGAATATGAATTCAAGCGTGAACCGTTATTTGCTAGGAGACCAAACTATTAATGGCTATGAGTCTAATTTATACTGGAATGATTTACAAAGTGGTTATTGTGTAAGAAAGGGAACTTCATTGACACCAACGCTTGATTTTATTAATAATCCTCGTTGGGCTGGAAAGGAAACGATTACAGTTCCTATGGTTACAGATCGTATTTATGTCATGGAAAGTTGGGATGATATAGATATGAATGGGTTGGTTGTTTTTGGGACAGAGGTGTATCCAGATATAGAAATGACTGCGAGTGATCACTATGGAATTGTTGCTGAGTTAGAATTCGGTAAGTGATTCTAAATAGAAATATGTGTTATAAAGAAAAACTTGGAGATATGGTTTTGTTCAAGAGTCATTAGCAGAAATGCTGATGACTTTTTAATTTTTTTTGTCAAATTTTGTGGGTAAAAAATGGAGAGCAGTTTAGTCACGCCATTCACAAGAGCGCCTCTACGAGGCTATCCGCTGCTATGTAGCTATTTTGCCATGACTTGGCACTCAGTCCATGGCTGAACTGTTACAGATATATACCAAACGACACGCTGAAATGGTTGAAAAATTCAAGGTTTTATGGTAGTATAGATGAAATGTTTGATGATTCCTTTTCTGTGCTACAACCTAAAAAGGAGACACAAATTCAAAAGAAAAGTATAAAGGCAAGGAAATCAAAGATTCCTTTTGAAGCCTTTGAAAATAGGAGGTTTAAACAACAATGGAAGCATATAAGCAGGAATTTATTGAGTTTATGGTAGACAGCCAGGTGTTGAAATTTGGAGAGTTTACTTTAAAGAGTGGAAGAAAGTCACCATTCTTTATGAATGCGGGAGCATATGTAACAGGAAGCCAGCTTATGAAGCTTGGAGAATACTATGCAAAGGCAATACATGATAAATACGGAGATGATTTTGATGTGTTGTTTGGACCTGCATATAAAGGAATTCCGCTTTCAGTAGCAACCGTAATTGCTTTTTCCAAGCTTTATGGCAAGGAAATCCGTTATTGTTCTAACAGAAAAGAATTGAAGGATCACGGCGATGTGGGAATTCTTCTCGGAAGTAAGTTAAAAGACGGTGATAAAGTCGTTATTATCGAAGACGTTACAACAAGCGGAAAGTCTATTGAAGAAACCTTCCCAATTATTCAGTCCCAGGCTAATGTGGAGATTATCGGCCTTATGGTTTCATTAAACAGAATGGAACGCGGAAAAGGTGATAAGGGAGCTTTGGATGAAATTAAAGAGCTTTACGGATTCGAGACAAATGCTATCGTAACCATGGCAGAAGTGGTTGAACATTTGTATAATAAGCCGTATAATGGGAATGTATTAATTGATGATGCAACTAAGAAAGCTATAGATGCATATTATGAAGAATATGGTATTAAATAGTTGTGGGTATTATGGAGGTAAGCATGGAAGAGAGAACATATAAGCAGATGGGAAGATCCGGCGGATTTTCACTGGCATGTGGAATTGTTGCTATAGTTGCAGGTATTGCGGCAGGAGTGCTCCTTATAATCAGCGGGGCAAAGCTTCTTGCACAGAGATCAAAAATTATGTTTTAGTCAGGGTGGGCATTCTTCGTGAATGCCCATTTAAGATGTTGGACTTATTTGGAGGAAGTATGCAGAACGGTGAAAACCATGTACAGAAGAAGCCTAAAAGAAGAGAATACAGACATGGCAATCATATGTTTACGACGAGATCGCATTCCATGCATGGAATAATGTCGGTTATTCTTGCTGTTATTGAACTTGTATCAATAACCTTGGCGGTTATATTGACTTTTTACAGAGGCGGAGAGGCACCGCTTCAGTATGGCACGGTGCTCCTTATGTGTACGATTTTTGCCGTAATCGGTATAGGCGTGGGCATTTATGCGAAAATGCAGAAAGACAAGTATTATGTGAGTGCTTACGTGGGGATAATATTAAATGCATTATCACTGGTAATTATTAGTATGATTTTATATGCAGGAGCTTATGGAATATGATGGAACGTTATGAACTTGCAACAGAGAGAATAAAGGAAATTGCAGAGAGTAAAGAGTATGCCGGTATGAAGGTAGAGTATGCTCCGTATTTTGAAATGCTTTCCGTGTGGTGCAAAAAATTAGTTGAAGTCAGTGAAAGAATAGATAACAACGGGTTTGCTGATGCAAAAACAGAGGAACTTGCAGCGTTAAATAAAGAACTTTATCAAGATGTTCTTCCTGATCATTATGCTTTTAGCTATGCAAATCCGGAATATGCCGTTAAGCAATTTGGTCTTGATATGGGACAGTTGCTTTCTTTTTGTTATGTGGAATTAAGAAGCCAGATAGAAACGGTTTTTGAAGGAAAAAAAGAGGAACTGTTAATACATCTTGAAATGTTTTTGGAGGTTTACGGCTACTTTAAAACTTGTTGTGAGGAAGGGTGTACCCCAAAAGCGGAAGAAGTACAGGAAATACTGTATTGGTTTGTCCATGATTACGTGGAAGATATGATGACCCAAAGAGTCAAAGAGCAGGTAGATGCTTCATACGACTTTGCGGCAAAGATAATCATGGAAAGCGATTTCTCGGATACGGCGTATCTGTACCGATACGGAGAGTATGTAAGTGATTCACAGTTGAAGACCGCATCATATATTAATTCGTTGCCGGAGAAAACTATCGCCGTAATGGCGGATACCTTTACGGAAGGCTATCGTAAAGGCTTTGAACTGGCGGGGATTGACCTTTCTAAAAAGGAAACTGTCAATATAAGATATTGTCTTGGATTTGAACGTGTTATAAGAAAAGCAATCATGAATTTTAAAGAGCTTGGTTTAAAACCGACGATATACCGGGCGGCATCTAATATTTTTTCAAAACGAGGTGTGCTGAAAATCGGTTATTATGGCGGCATAGCAAATAAGCAGATGGATTACGACCATAAAGACGATGCGGCACTTTTTATGGACCAGCGTTATATTAACCGTAAAAAAGAAGCGTTAAAAGCTGCATATGAAGCATATAAGGAGCAGGCGTCAAAGCATGCGGGGCCGGCGTGTATGGAAATCTTTGGTGAAGCGCAGTTTGAGCCTGTTAACAAGCCGGAGGCCGTAAATATGACGGAAAAGCAACAACAGCTTGCAGCATCCTACCAGATATACTCGACTCAAACAGTCAATGAATATATAAAAGGGGATGAGCGAAGTTTTACGATTATTGCGTTCCCGGTGCCGGAAATCGGTGAGAATTTTGAACAGATGTTTGATGAGATCATTAAGATAAATACGCTGGATTACGAGCAGTATGCCACAATACAGGGAAAGATTATCGATACCCTGGATGAGGCATATAAAGTGGTTGTGACAGGTGCGTTAGATAATAGAACCCATATGGAAATCATGCTCCGTGAGTTGACTGATCCGGTAAAAGAGACAAAATTTGAGAATTGTGTGGCTGATGTCAATATTCCGGTAGGTGAAGTGTTCACATCTCCGGTCTTAAAAGGCACGAATGGTGTGCTCCATGTTAAAGAAGTGTATCTTGATGAGCTTAAATATGAGAATCTGGAAATAGAATTTGCGGATGGCATGGTGACGAAGTATAGCTGTAATAATTTTGCGTCGCCGGAGGAAAACAGAAAATTCATTAAGGATAATGTTCTTTTCCATCATGATACCCTGCCTATCGGGGAATTTGCCATAGGAACCAATACGACGGCGTATGTTGCTGCGCAGAAATACAACATGTTTGACAAACTGCCTATTTTGATTGCCGAGAAGATGGGACCTCATTTTGCGGTAGGGGATACCTGTTATTCCCATTCGGAAGATAACCGCGTATACAATCCTGACGGCAAGGAAATTATCGCAAAAGATAATGAAATATCGCAAAAGAGAAATTCAAATCCGCAGGAAGCGTATTTTGGATGCCATACGGATATTACCATTCCGTATAATGAACTTGCGGATGTAATCGCCGTAAAAAAGGACGAAACACATGTGTACATTATTAAGGATGGCAGATTTGTGTTGGAAGGTTGTGAAGCGTTGAATGAGCCTTTTGAGAATTTGAATAGCGCAAAGTAATACTTTTGCCTAGAAAATATATAATAATTAGGATAAAATTGGTGCGATTGACAGTTGCACCAATTTGCTTTTTTTAGTAGAATGAAACAGAGTATATATAAACATTTTAGGAGGAACAAAATGGCAACAGTTGGTATTGTGATGGGCAGCGATTCTGATATGCCTGTTATGGCAAAGGCTGCAGATGTATTAGAGGAACTCGGAATTTCATATGAAATGAAGATTATTTCAGCACACAGGGAACCGGATGTCTTTTTTGAATATGCTAATACAGCAGAGGAGAAGGGATTTAAGGTAATTATTGCGGGAGCAGGAATGGCAGCACACCTTCCGGGTATGTGCGCAGCGATTTTCCCAATGCCGGTAATCGGAATTCCAATGCATACAACTTCACTCGGAGGAAGAGATTCCTTATATTCTATCGTTCAGATGCCTTCCGGAATACCGGTTGCAACAGTTGCGATTAACGGCGGAGCCAATGCAGGTATTTTGGCAGCAAAGATTCTTGCTACAAGTGATGAAAAATTACTTGCCAAGTTAAAAGAGTATACGAAAAACCTTAAGGAAAGCGTTCAGGCAAAGGATGCGCGTCTTCAGGAAATCGGCTATAAGAAGTACATGGAAAAGTAAAATGATTAGATAATCATAAACCAATACATAAACATAATGAGAATGGAGAAAACAAAATGGATTACAAGAGTGCAGGCGTTGATATCGAGGCAGGATATCAGTCAGTAGAACTGATGAAGAAGTATGTAAAGGAGACGATGCGTCCGGAAGTACTTGGCGGTCTCGGTGGATTTTCAGGAGCATTTTCACTTGAAAAATTTAAAGATATGGAGAAACCAACCCTTGTTTCGGGAACAGACGGTGTCGGAACGAAGTTAAAACTTGCTTTTTTAATGGACAAGCACGATACGGTAGGTATCGATTGTGTTGCAATGTGTGTTAATGATATTGCATGTGCAGGTGGTGAACCGTTATTCTTCCTTGACTATATTGCATGTGGTAAGAATTATCCGGAGAAGATTGCAACTATCGTTAAGGGTGTGGCAGAAGGCTGTAAGCAGTCAGAAGCAGCTTTAATCGGTGGTGAAACTGCAGAAATGCCGGGCTTCTATCCGGTAGACGAGTATGACCTTGCCGGTTTTGCGGTAGGTATTGTAGATGAGAAGAACTTAATTACAGGTAAAGACTTAAAAGCAGGCGATGTCTTAATCGGTATTGCTTCAAGCGGTGTACATAGTAATGGTTTTTCACTAGTGCGTAAGGTGTTTGATGTTAATAAAGAAAACCTCAACGTTTATTATGATGAACTTGGCAAAACACTTGGAGAAGCACTTTTGGCACCTACCAAGATTTATGTTAAGACATTAAAGAATATTAAAAAAGCCGGTGTAACAATTAAGGCTTGCAGCCATATTACGGGTGGCGGATTCTATGAAAATATTCCGAGAATGCTTCCGGACGGAATCCGTGCGGTTGTTAAGAAGGACAGCTATGAAGTACCGGCTATCTTCAAACTTTTACAGAAGACAGGCAATATCGATGAAGAAATGATGTACAATACCTTTAACATGGGTATCGGTATGATGATTGCCGTAGATGAAAAAGATGTAGATACAGTACTTAAGGCAATTGCAGAAAGCGGCGAAACAGCATATGTAGTCGGTAAGACGGAAAACGGTGAAAAAGGAGTAACTGTATGCTAAAAATAGCGGTATGTGTATCCGGCGGCGGAACCAATCTGCAAGCGATTATTGATGCTATTGTTAATGATGAACTTAAAAATGTGTGTATTGTAGGTGTCATCAGCAATAACAAGAATGCATATGCCCTTACAAGAGCTGAAAATAACGGAATTCCGAATAAATGCATTTCTCCGAAAGACTATGCAAGCCGGGAAGAATTTAATGAAGCCCTGTTGGAAGGGGTTAAGGAATACCGCCCTGATCTTGTAGTATTGGCAGGATTTTTGGTGGCGATTCCGGGTGCAATGATAGAAGCGTATAGAGGAAAGATTATAAATATACATCCATCCCTTATCCCGTCGTTTTGCGGTGTGGGATATTATGGGTTGAAGGTACACGAAGCAGTCTTAAAGCGTGGCGTAAAAGTAACGGGAGCTACGGTTCATTATGTGGATGAAGGTATTGATACCGGTGAAATTATTATGCAGAAGGCTGTAGAAGTTGAAGCGTCCGATACACCGGAGGTGCTTCAGCGAAGAGTTATGGAACAGGCAGAGTGGATTATTCTGCCAAAAGCAATACAGAAAATTGCAGATGAAGAATAATAAGAAAGGCATGATGGTAACATGAAAGTACTGATTGTTGGTAGTGGCGGAAGAGAGCATGCAATTGCAATGAGCGTTGCAAAGAGCAGCAAAGTTAATAAGATATATTGTGCACCGGGTAACGGTGGAATAGCAGGGATTGCGGAATGTGTCCCAATCGGAGCTATGGAATTTGATAAATTAGTAGATTTTTCAAAAGAAAATGCAATAGACCTTGTTATAGTAGGAATGGACGATCCGCTGGTGGGCGGTTTGGTAGATGAACTTGAAAAAGCCGGCATCCGTACTTTCGGACCGAGAAAGAATGCCGCTATTCTTGAAGGAAGTAAAGCTTTTTCTAAAGATTTAATGCAAAAATACGGCATACCTACCGCAGCGTATGCAAATTTTGAAAACCCGGAGGATGCACTTGCATATCTTGAAACCTCTAAGTATCCTATCGTACTTAAAGCAGACGGACTTGCTCTTGGAAAAGGCGTGCTTATCTGCAATACAAAGCAGGAGGCAATGGAAGGCGTACGTGCCATTATGCAGGACAAGCAGTTTGGCAGTGCCGGCAATAAAATGGTTATAGAAGAGTTTATGACAGGGCGCGAAGTAAGTGTATTATCTTTTGTAGATGGAAAAACCATTAAGACCATGACTTCCGCACAGGATCATAAGCGTGCAAAAGACAATGACGAGGGACTTAATACCGGAGGTATGGGTACTTTCTCACCAAGTCCTTTCTATACACCGGAAGTAGATGAATTCTGTAAAAAGCATATATACCAGAAAACCGTCGATGCAATGCGTGCGGAAGGAAGAGAATTTAAAGGTATTATTTTCTTTGGTTTAATGCTTACACCGGAAGGTCCGAAGGTACTTGAATATAATGCAAGATTCGGCGATCCTGAAACACAGGTAGTTCTTCCGAGAATGAAAAATGATATTATTGACGTTATTGAAGCATGTATAGACGGCAAGCTTGATGAAGTGGATGTGACATTTGAGGATAATGCGGCAGTGTGCGTTGTTCTTGCATCAGACGGTTATCCGCTTGCTTATGAAAAAGGCTTTGAAATTTCAGGTCTTGAAAATTTTGACGGTAAAGAAGATTACTATTGTTTTCATGCCGGTACTAAACTTGCAGATGGCAAGATAGTAACAAACGGCGGAAGAGTTCTTGGTGTTACAGCTAAAGGAAAAGACCTAAAAGAGGCCCGTGCCAACGCATATGAAGCTACCAAATGGGTTTCATTTGCAAATAAATATATGAGAAATGATATCGGTCGTGCAATCGACGAAGCATAATCATACAAATTGGGGGTTTTTCAATGGATGGATTAGGATTTGATATGAACCCTTATCATATTCCTTACTACTGCAGTAAGTGTAAGGGGGTTATGGTATTTAAGGGTGTAGGTGAATATCAGTGTGAAGAATGCAAAAATATTGAATATGATGATTTTGGAAAGGTCAGACTTTATATTGAGACGCATCGTGGGGCTAATGCTGTACAGATTGAGGCAGCAACCGGAGTTACCCAGAAGACAATCCGTCTTATGTTAAAGGAAAACCGGCTGGAAATATCATCGGAAAGTAAGGCTTTCTTACATTGTGAAATGTGTCAGGCTGCCATTAGATCAGGGCGTTTATGTGCATCCTGCGAAAAAGCATTCCACGAAAGATTGGAAGACAGCAATAGAAAGAAAATGAAAATGGCAGGCTTTGCAACGGAAAATAAACAGGATGCAAGAGGTGCCAGAAGATTCAACAGAGAAGATTAGGGGAAAGAGGCGAAGACAGATGAGAAGAAGAATCAAAGTACTTGTTATTGCGGTGTGCGTACTGGTAATGATGTTGGGGACAACCAGTATGGCTTATACCAATGTAATAGGAAAAGCCGGAAAAGGCGGTGCGAATATCCGTGCAAAAGCATCTACGAAGAGTGAAATTGTGGCAAGTATCGGTGCGTATCAGGAGATTACGCTGTGCGGCGAGGTACAGGGCGATGACGGCAAGATGTGGTATTTTGTTTATGTAGATAAGAACAAAACAGGATATATCCGTTCTGATATTATTACAAACACAGGAGTTGCAGCAGGAGGAACGACTTCCGATGGCGCAGGCTCGGGTGGAGCAGGCTCAGGTGGCGAAACGACAAAACCGGGCGATGGACAGGGAGACGGCTCTACACCGGCTACGACATACAAATTGTCCATAGTAAGAGTAGGAACGGGAACTTTAGAACCTGAATTTTCACCGGATGTATTTGAATATACTTTAAAAGTAGATGAATCTGTAGAAAAAATTTCTGTTTATGCATTGTTGCAAAATGAAAATAAATCTTCTATTCCGGATGATGTGAATTTCCGCAATCTTGTACCGGGAGCAAATGACAGATACATTGAAGTGACGGGCACGGATGGTTCTAAGACAACGTACCATTTTAATGTCATCAGAGGCGAAATTATTGATACGCCGGACGAACCGGTGACACCACCGGCTGATACGGAAACGCCGGAAGATACAGATAATAAGGATGACGCTAAAGATGAGGAGCAAAAGAACCCATCGGCTACCAAAGACACGAATAAGAAAAAAGTGTACCTGGGCGGTTATAAATGGCTTATGATTTTTATGGTACTCGTTATTATTGCACTTGTTATGCTGGTGGTATATATGGCATTACAGATGCGTGACATGAGAGAACGTATTATTACGTTGGAACGCGAGAGACGTCGCCGTAAGAAAAAAGCAGCTGCACATAAAATAAGTGAAAACGATGAAACTAAGAGTGGGGATGATGCACAGTCTTCAAAACCACCGATGGTATCTATCTATGATGTGCCGGGAGTAAAACCGTTTGATAAGCCGGAACTTGATTTGACAAAGAGTGAGAAGTTCGGACCTAAAAAGGATAATGTGACAGCACCGGTTGAAACGGTTGAAACAATGGAAACAATGGAAACCGTTCATTCTATTGAAATAGATGATGAACTTGAGGACATCAAGGAAAGAGAAAGTGTGCTTTTGGAAAATCAGAATGCTTTAGGTACAACCGATAACGGAGGGGCTGAAAAAGCTGATTGGAAGCCTGTTAACTTCCTTTCTCCGGAGGACGATAGTGAAATCGAATTCCTCGATTTGGATGAAGATGAAAAATAAGAAAAGTGGAAGGATGATGTAAATGTTACAGTTTACGGAAAAAGCGAAGACCGCTTTGGCTCTTGCCGAGCGTGTTGCAAAACAATTACATCAGAGTTATGTAGGAACAGAACATATATTAGTGGGGCTACTCCGGGAACAAACCGGAGTAGCTGCCGTTATTTTACGCGAAAGTGGTGTGACTGCGGAACGCGTAATAGAGCTTATACGTGAGCTGATTGCTCCGCAGGGCGGCGTTAAGGTACAGGAACGCGAGGGTTATTCTCCGCGGGCAACGGCAATTCTTGAAGAAAGTAAAAAGCTTGCAATGCAGTTTCAATCTGATGAAGTGGGTACAGAACATATTCTGATGGCTATTTTGAAAGAAAGTGAGAATGCAGCGCTCAGACTTCTTAATACTATGGAAGTGAATGTGCAGAAGCTTTATGCGGAAATACTCACGGCTATGGGACAGGATTTAAATAAATTCAGGGAAGAACTGAATGCCCGTGGTGCCAAAAAGAAGAAAAAAGAAACAACAAGCACTCTTGACCAATATAGTCGAGATCTTACAATGCTTGCGCGTGAAGGGAAATTAGACCCGGTTATCGGAAGAGAAGAAGAGATTTTACGTGTTATTCAGATTTTGAGCAGAAGGACTAAAAATAATCCATGTCTGATAGGAGAACCGGGCGTTGGAAAAACAGCTATTGCAGAAGGACTGGCACTTAAAATTGTAAAGGATGATGTTCCTAAAACAGTTCAAGGTAAGAGAGTAGTTACCCTTGATTTGTCGGGAATGGTAGCGGGTTCTAAATATAGAGGTGAGTTTGAAGAAAGGGTTAAGAAAATTGTCCGCGAAGTAATTGAGGCGGGTAATATCATTTTATTCCTTGATGAAATCCATACGCTCATTGGTGCCGGCGGTGCAGAAGGAGCTATTGATGCTTCTAACATTTTAAAACCATCTTTGGCACGTGGTGAAATTCAGTTAATTGGCGCAACCACCATAGCAGAATACCGTAAGCATATAGAAAAAGATGCGGCGTTAGAAAGACGTTTCCAACCGGTAGCGGTAGATGAACCTACAGAAGCTGAAACGATAGATATCCTTATGGGGATAAAAGATAAATACGAAAAGCATCATGGTGTCCGCGTTTTAGAGGATGCTGTTATGGCTGCCGTAAAATTGTCGGCAAGATATATTAATGACCGGAATCTTCCGGATAAAGCAATCGATTTAATGGATGAAGCAGCGGCTGCAGTAAGCCTTGCATCCATGGACAGACCACAGTTGATTGTTAATATGGAAGAACAGTTAGAACAAATAGAAGAACAAATTGAGGAAGCGCTTAAAGCAGAGCAATTTGGTGAGGCAAAGGCGCTCGGTTTGGAACGTGATATTGTATCTGAAAAATTGGCAAAGGCATTGGCACGTTATCGTAAAAAGCAGGAAGAAAAAGAACTTACGGTAACAGAGGAAGACATAGCTTCTGTGGTATCTTCCTGGACAAAGATTCCGCTTAATAAGCTTACGGAAAAAGAGAGCGAAAGACTCTTAAAGATGGAAGAATTGCTGCATAAACGCGTTATTGGACAGAATAATGCGGTTACGGCGGTGGCAAAAGCGATGCGCCGCGGCAGGGTAGGACTTTCGGATCCGAAAAAACCAATTGGTTCGTTCCTTTTTTTGGGACCAACCGGAGTTGGTAAAACAGAACTCAGTAAGGCATTGGCGGAAGCTATGTTCGGCAGTGAAAATGCCCTTATCCGTGTAGATATGTCGGAATATATGGAATCCTATTCGGTTTCAAAAATGATTGGTTCCCCGCCCGGATATGTAGGGTTTGAAGATGGTGGACAATTAAGCGAAAAGGTGCGTAAGAATCCTTATTCGGTAGTTCTTTTTGATGAAATTGAAAAAGCACATCCGGATGTGTTTAATATTCTTCTTCAAATTTTGGATGATGGACATATAACAGATTCCAAGGGAAGAAAAGTCAGCTTCAAAAATACGGTTCTCATCATGACTTCGAATGCCGGTGCACACAGAATAGTTGATCCGAAAAATCTGGGATTTGCGGCAAAGACTACCAGTGAGCAGGATTATGAAAAAATGAAGACTTCGGTTATGGAAGAAGTAAAAAAATTGTTTAAACCGGAGTTCCTTAACCGTATCGATGAAATTATGGTATTTACGGCACTTGATAAAGAAAATATGAAGCAGATTACAACGCTGCTTACCAAAAATTTTGCTTTAAGATGTAAACAACAGATGGATATCACCTTAACGGTTACGCCGGGCTTAAAAGAGCATATTGTTAATAAGTATGCGGATTATAAGATGGGCGCAAGACCGTTGAAACGTGCTATAAGCACGGTTATTGAGGATGTTATGACGGAAGAAATCCTGAAAGGCAATATTAAAGTGGGAGATGTCGTAACTGCCGGTCTCAAGAAGGAAAAAGTGGTATTTACTGTAAAACAAAAGTAGAACAATTTGAGTGACTGTGTTATAATACTTATGTAGTTAATTGTAGTAGTTATATACATGAGTTAAAGTGCAAATGATTATTTGGGAGGAAACGGATATGGCAGTAGTAGAAGAGTTACTTCGTGCAGAAAGTAACGGAGCTATCGGATTTGGTAATCATACTTTGGAGGCAAAAGCCAAAAAGGAAGATTTTCAGTACGAAGGCGATATCTACAAAGTAAAGACGTATCAGGAAATTACAAAGCTTGAAAAGAATGAAATGTTCCTGTACGAATCGGTTCCGGGAACAAGTGTTACGGAATTTAAGGAAGATGCAACAGGTGTTTCTTTTGTAGTGGAAGGCGATAAGGATGCCCAGATTACAATTGGTCTTGCTGATGAAACAGAATATGAAGTATATATTAATGATTCCAGCGCAGGAATCATGAAGACTCATTTTGGAGGAAAGTTAAGCTTGAGCGTTGAACTTGCGGGTGCAGGTGAAGTTAAGGTAAACGTTAAGAAGGCTTAATCCGAGGCTTGATAAGATGGGAAGGGCTTCTGCAAAAGGTTGCAGGAGCCTTTTTTAACATATGAAAATTGGTATATTAAAGTGTAATTAGAATGTAACTAGAATGTAATTAGAATGTAATTAGAATTGTGTGTGGAGTGACAGTATATGGCAAAAGGAAAGACGACAGTTTTTTTCTGTAATGAATGTGGATATGAATCAGCAAAATGGATGGGACAATGTCCGGTGTGTAAAGCATGGAATACTTTTGTGGAAGAGACGGTTTCGGTTGCTTCCAAGGGTATGGGCGGTGCGGCAAAATCGGTGAGTACCACGAAAAAAGAACGTAAAAATCCTTCTTCCCTTAATGAAATAGAAATGCAGGAAGAAGAAAAGCTGCATACCAATATAGGAGAACTTGACAGAGTGCTTGGGGGCGGAATTGTTATGGGGTCCCTTACGTTGGTTGGTGGCGATCCCGGAATCGGAAAGTCAACCTTGCTGCTTCAGGTGTGTAAAAATCTTTCAGATGGCGGGCATAAGGTGCTGTATGTTTCGGGAGAAGAATCATTAAAACAGATTAAGATACGTGCCATGCGTATAGGTGAGTTTACAGAGAATTTATTGTTACTTTGCGAAACGAATCTGATGAGGATAGAAGAGGTTTTATATGAACTGAAACCGGAGGTTTTGGTAATTGATTCCATACAGACGATGTATCATGAGGAGGTTGCATCCACGCCCGGAAGCGTATCCCAGGTAAGGGAAGCAACGGGGCTTTTAATGCAACTTGCAAAAGGACTGGGTATTTCTACTTTTATAGTGGGTCATGTAACAAAAGAGGGAACGGTGGCAGGACCGAGAGTGCTTGAGCATATGGTGGATACGGTGCTCTATTTTGAAGGGGACAGACATGCATCCTACAGACTGCTCCGCGGTGTTAAAAACCGATTTGGCTCTACCAACGAGATTGGCGTATTTGAAATGCGTAAAGAAGGATTGGTTGAGGTGCAGAATCCGTCTGAATACATGTTGAACGGTAAACCTAATGCATCGAGTGGTTCTGTGGTAACATGTTCCATGGAAGGAACACGTCCGATTCTCTTGGAAATTCAGGCGTTAGTCTGCCATAGTAATTTTGGTATTCCGAGACGTCAGGCAACCGGTACGGATTTTAACAGAGTAAATCTGTTGATGGCAGTGCTTGAAAAAAGACTGGGGCTTAAAATGTCGGATTGTGATGCGTATGTTAATCTGGCCGGCGGCATGAAGATAGTCGAACCGGCGATTGACCTTGGAATAGCGATGGCAATTGTATCGAGCTATAAAAACAGGGCGGTTGATGACAAGATGGTGGTTTTTGGTGAAATCGGTTTGTCCGGCGAAGTGCGTGCCGTTAATATGGCAGAGCAACGTGTGCAGGAAGCATCTAAATTAGGCTTTACCCAGTGCGTATTGCCAAAAGTGAATTATGATGCTCTTGCAGGAAGATTATCGGATAACATAAAGCTGATTCCGGTAGAAACTGTCAGGGATGCAATTGATCTTATATAGTTATATTAGGGATTGGATGAAGTATTTACAATTTTTATTAAAATTCATTAAAAACAGATAGGAAAAAGTCAGCTTGTTTCAAATTGTAACGATATAAGTGTATAGGGTATACTTTAACTAAGTTAAGCTTAGCTGAAAATACAGATTGGAGAATATGCAATGGAAAAATATTATACACTTAATGAAGTAGCAATGATGACCGGATTAACAACAAGAACTCTTAGAAATTACTTGAAAATGAATGTGTTAAAAGGTGAGAAGTTAGACGGTGTTTGGAAATTTACTGAAGAAGAATTCGCGGAGTTTATTCAGAATCCTTATGTAAAACCAAGTTTGCAAGCAAAAAATAAAGCTATTGTTTTTGATTTTTTGGCACAGAATGAAAAGCGTACAAATGAAATATGCACAATTATTGATGTCTGCGTAGACTCTCATGAGGCAGAGGAAATATCATCTTTCTTTTGCGAGGAAGTAAATAAGAGGAATGAAAGCAATATAAATTTTTCTTTTGAAAAAAACGGTTCCTATGTAAGGGTTATTTTAAAAGGATATGAAGATACGGTTATGGAAATTTTAAATGCTTATTATAACTAGGCAATTGAGATGACTAGGTTCTTGAAATGGCTAGGTTCTTGAAATGACTAGGTTCTTGAAATGGCTAGGTTCTTGAGATGACTAGGTTCTTGAAATGGCTAGGCACTTGAAATGACTAGGCACTTGAGACTTTTTGCGCGTCAGAGTGATAATGTATCCCAATAATTAGCACAAAATCATGAGAATATTGGTAGGCACCAAGCAAAACTACCCAATAATTAACACAAAATCATGAGAATATTGGTAGGCACCAAGCAAAACTACCCAATAATTAGCGCAAAATCATGAGAATATTGGTAGGCACCAAGCAAAACTACCCAATAACCAACACAAACTTAAAAAAATATTGGTAATTATCAAGCAGTTTGTCTCACCCCATGAAATGTATCGCTATATTCTATATTAGAGTATGCCTTGTTTGGGTAACGTACTAATGTTGTCTGCCATATGTTGGCAGGCGTTGTCTATAAAGGAGGCACGTTTTATTGCATTGTTGCCATAGCGGTCCCGTATGGAATCAATGGCACGGTTTAATTTGACATGACGGTCATAATAATCCAAATCAAAAAGATTGTATTGTGAACATGCTGTTTCTGTTGCATGGCTTGTGTGGACACCGAGTTGGCGTATGGGAGAGTTGTCCCAAAGCTCGTCGAAAAGAGTACATACCATACGGTAAATGCTGTCTGTAACGTCGGTGGCTGAGAGCAGGCGGCGTTGGTGCGAAATACGTTTAAAATCCTTGTCTGTAATTGAGACGCCTACAACGCTTACGTGAGCATTGTCGGCACGAATCCGACGACAGACTGTTTCGGTCAATGACAGAAGAATGTGCTTGGCGGTATCCGCATCCGTAATATCAAAACGTGTGGTAGTAGAATTGCCGTAGCCTTTATTGCGGGCAACGTGTCCTTCGAAGGCGGCAGTGTCTTCGCCGTTGGCATATTGCCATAAAGTATCCGCTACTTTTCCAAAATGAAGGCGTAATAAATTTATATCGTAATGTGCAAGCTCCCCGATAGTGGTAATACCAAGGTCGTGGAGCTTTTTTACGGTTGACGGACCGGCAAAAAGCAAATCAGATACCGGGAGGGGCCAAAATTTCACGGGGATTTCGTCAGGAAAAAGTGTGTGTACATAGTCGGGCTTTTTAAAGTCGGAGGCAGTTTTTGCGAGTAATTTATTGGTTGAAATGCCGATGTTTACAGTGAATCCGAGTGTGTTGCGTATTTTTTCTTTTAATTCGTGGGCAAAAAGCAGAAGAGAACCGTATATGCCATCCATTCCGCTCATGTCCATGAATGCTTCATCAATGCTGTATTGTAAAACGTCGGGGGTATAGCTTTTTAATAACCGGATAAAAGCTTCGGAACTTTTTTGGTAGAGTTCGTGATTGGGCGGGGCTATAAGCAAAGAAGGACATTTTCTGCGGGCATCGTTAAGGCTTTCGCCGGTTTTGATGCCATATTTTTTCGCAGGAATAGATTTGGCAAGAACAATGCCGTGACGCGCTTCTTCGTTACCGCCGATAACGGACGGAATGGTGCGCAGATCAAGCGTATCCCCCAAGGTATTAAGCCGGTAACAGGCTTCCCATGAAAGAAAAGCAGAATTCACATCCACATGGAAGATGGTGGGAAACGTCTTTTGGGAATGTAAAAGCGGTGTGGGTATTTTACTGTTGATATCATTCATTGCAGACTCCTCAAATCAAATGTTACGGATAAACCAAGCAATCCCAATACATTAATCTGTTAAATGTACATTAATCTGTTAAACGTACATTAATCCAGCAGACGGTAAATGGAAAAACGGTGGGCGGAAACATTGTAACGCAAATCAAAAATACGCATTGTTCCGTGAATTTCAGCACGGCAAGTATATATAATCTCATGAATTCCGTTAAAGTTATTTTCCTTACTGTTTATAACTTCATCAATCTGCACGGTGATGATGCCGTGCTCTTCATCCTCGTAGCGGAAACGTATCGGGATGAAATTGCCCTGTGTGGAACAGGATGAAATAAGTTGTATCGGAAGATTCATAATAAGTCCCATAATAAAAACCTCGTATAAAAATTAGCGATATATTTGCCTTGTGGTCGGATTAGGGACAGTGTAACACAGAAAAAACGAAAAAGCAAACAAATGTTCGATAAAAATTATTAACAAAATTCGGAAAAACAATAGACAGAAAGCGTTCTTTTTTTTATACTTAAATGGAGTGGCGAAATTTGCTTGAAGAGCAAATTGTCTCAATGAAAGAAAGGATTAGACAGATGGAAAAAAATTGGCAGCCGTTATGGCTTGTTTATGATAAAAGAGAAGATTTGGGCAACGGAAAATATTTTGAAAAAGTATTTTTGGATGAAGCTTTTTTAGAAACGGCAATTGTAAATAATGCTAAGAAAGAACTTACGGAAGGTGTAGGCTCAATGCTTGGTATTTCCGTTAATATTACCAAATGGAATGCAGAAAAAAATGCAACAGGCTGCGCCGGAAAAGAGAACGGTTTATACATAGTTAAAGAAAATTTCAGTGACAAGGAAAATGCCGAACAAGGATATGCCGTATGTGAGGAAAATGGTGTGCTTGTTTTACGTGCCATGAGCGATGCAGGCATGCTGTACGGTGTTTTTGAAATATTAAGAAAAATTGCTATGGAGCAGAAACTTGAGAATATTAATAAGGTTTGTGTGCCGGATATGCCGCTTCGTATGTTTAACCATTGGGATAACATTGACGGAAGTATCGAAAGAGGATATTCGGGCTATTCTTTCTTTTTCGCAGGAGAAGAAGTGCTTGTGGATGAAAGAACGGTTATGTATGCACGTCTTGCGGCAAGTACGGGAATTAACGGTGCGGTAATCAATAATGTTAATGTACGCGGTGCGGCGAATGAATTGATTACAGACCGTTATTTTGCTAAGCTCCGTGCGATGGCAGATATTTTTGAAAGCTATGGAATTAAGTTGTTCTTAAGTATTAACTATGCAGCTCCTATCCGTGTCGGCGGACTTGAGACGGCTAATCCGCTTGATGAGACGGTAAAGCAGTGGTGGAAAGAAAGAGTGGCAATTATTTACAAGGCAATTCCTAATCTGGGCGGTTTCCTTGTAAAAGCAGATTCAGAAGGTAACCACGGACCGTTTGCATATGGTTGTGACCATGCACAAGGCGCAAATATGCTTGCGGAAGCTATTAAGGATTATAACGGAATTATTATTTGGAGATGTTTTGTATATAATGCAAGTCAGGATTGGCGTGATACCAAAACAGACCGTGCCAAGGCGGCGTATGATAATTTTATCGGAATAGATGGTAAATTTGCGGATAACGTAATTTTGCAGATTAAAAACGGACCGATGGATTTCCAAATCAGGGAACCGATTTCACCGTTGTTTGGTGCACTTAAGAATACTAATATGATGCTTGAAGTGCAGGCGGCACAGGAATATACGGGACAGCAGATTGATGTATGTTATCTCCTTCCGCTTTACAAAGAAGTACTTTCTTTTAAAACGTATTGTAAGGAAAATAATGATACGGTTGCAGATGTTGTCAGCGGTAAGACATATGGTAACAAGAATGCGGGAATGGCAGCGGTTACCAATACGGGTAATGATGCAAACTGGACAGGTAACCAATTTGCGGGAGCGAATTTCTATGGTTTCGGAAGACTTGCATTTGACACTTCCTTATCTGCAGAAGAAATTGCAATAGAGTGGATACGTCAGGCTGTTTCAACAGATGATGCGGTTGTGGATACGATTCTGAAGATATTAATGAATTCAAGAGAAATCTATGAGCATTATACTTCTCCGCTCGGCATAGGATGGATGGTAACCCCGTCTACCCATTACGGACCAAGCATTGAAGGGTATGAATATTCCCGTTGGGGGACATACCACAGGGCAGACCACCTTGGTATCGGTGTAGACAGAACGGTGGCAAGAGGAACCGGCTATACGGCACAATATAATGAACCAAATGCTTCCATGTACGAGAACAGGGAAACTTGTCCGGAAGAGTTGGTATTGTTCTTCCACAGGGTTTTATATACCGATGTGTTAAAGAGCGGCAAGACCTTAATCCAGCACATATACGATACGCACTTTGACGGTGTAAAAGAGGTTGAAGAAATGATGGCGCAGATTAAGAAGCTGGAAGGAAAAGTGAAACCGGAAGTTTATGCCAATATATTGGAGAGAATGAACCGTCAGCTTTATAATGCCAAAGAGTGGTGTGATCAGGTGAATTCCTATTTCTTCAGAAAATCCGGCATCGCGGATGAGAAGGGAAGAACCTTATATTAGAAGGTGATTACAGAGGTAATTACAGAAGTAATTACAGAAGGTAATCAGCAATGAATAAAAGTTGTCTGGTAAGATATAGTGGGTGTTTTTAAATAAAAAAAGATAGTATAAATACGTAAAAATTGCTATAATATAATGTGATTTGGCGAGGAGGTTACAGATGAAGGTTAATAATCCTATTTTACCGGGTTTTTATCCGGACCCGACGCTTTTGGCAGTCGGTAAAGACTATTACATAGTCAATTCTACCTTTGCTTATTTCCCGGGCTTGCCGGTGTTTCACAGCAGGGATTTATGCCACTGGGAACAGATAGGAAATGTCATGGACAGAAAGTCGCAGCTTCCGCTTGCGGATACAGAACTATCCCAAGGCTTATTTGCTCCGACAATGCGTTATCATGACGGAAAATATTATGTAATTTGTACCAATATTTCTAAAGGCGGAAATTATATCGTAACAGCGGATAAGCCGGAAGGACCATGGAGTGAGCCTCATTATCTGGGCTGGGATGTGGCACCGGGTATTGATCCGAGTCTTTTCTTTGACGATGACGGAACCTGTTATTATATTGGAACAAGAGATAACCCACACGGGGGAAAATATTTTGGAGATAATTACATCTGGATTCAGAAGCTGAATCTTGAGACAATGAAGATGGAGGGTGAGCCTTACTTTGTATGGAATGGTGCGATGCGCGATATTCCATGGCCGGAAGGACCACACCTTTATAAGAAAGATGGCTATTATTACATTTTGTATGCGGAAGGAGGTACGGGTCCTCACCACAGTGTATGTGTAATCCGTAGTAAGGAAATTGGCGGACCGTATGAAAATAACTTCTGTAACCCGATTATCAGTCATAGATATATGGGTAAGAAGTATCCGGTACAGTATGTAGGACATGCCGATTTGATACAGGCAGCAGATGACGAATGGTATATGGTTATGCTTGCAGTAAGACCGAAGGAGGGATATACTAACATTGGTAGGGAAACCTTCCTTGCTAAGGTTGTCTGGGAAGACGGATGGCCTGTAGTTAATCCGGGTTCGGGTATCCTGGGAGATACGGTGGAAGTTACCCTTCCTGAATGGGATCCGCAGACGGCACCGGATTCATATACCGTTAAAAACGGTTGGTATTATACCAATCCTGCCATGGATAAAGATTATGATTTTGTCAAAATGGCAGAAGAAGGAACCGCTCTTGGGTTTGAGTTTTTAAGACTCAGGGAGCCTCTTGATGATATGTATGAGTTAAATTCTTCAAGTAAAGCCTTGAGAATTTATCCAAATCAAGATAAACTTACAGTATGCGGCAACGCAGCTTATATCGGAATCAGACAGTCACATCACAACTGTCTTGTAACCGCAACCTTTGATGCAAGCAATTTAAAGGAAGGCGACAAGGCAGGAATAGCACTGATGCAGAACCATAGGTATATGGTGAAAGTGGAATTCTGTGACGGAATGGCTTCGGTGATTAAGGTTTCCGGCGGTAACGAAGAGGTTATAAACAGCGTTAAATGTGACCTTCCTTCGGAAGCTGTGAAATTGTGGATTCAGACAAAAGAGGAAAAGGCTGACTTCGGTTACGGAGATACGGCTCTTGCGTTAGATGTGGATATTCATGAACTTTCTACGGAAGTCGCAGGCGGCTTTGTCGGATGTACAATAGGTATGTATGCAGAGACCGATAGAGAATACATGCATGATTCATACGTTGATTTTAAGAATTTCACGTATGTAAAAAAAGCGTAGAAAGGCGATATGGGAGTGTTATGACACAGGGAGCGTTTTATACTAAAGAATACCGGAATATGTTTGCTGAATTAGGCTATTCCGAAGAAGAAATCGAAAAAAGAA
This sequence comes from Lachnospiraceae bacterium, assembly GCA_045576455.1. Taxonomy (GTDB): domain Bacteria; phylum Bacillota; class Clostridia; order Lachnospirales; family Lachnospiraceae; genus RGIG4034. Next base: position 480,115 of record JAZNGM010000001.1, read on the forward strand.
AAAATGATATTTTTGAAACCTTGTTCTATGGCAGTGAGGATGAACGTATCTACCATCCGTCAGGCGATGACATGGGCTACATGGAAGATACGGGTAATCATGATGCAAGAACAGAAGGTATGTCTTACGGCATGATGATGGCGGTTCAGCTTGATAAGAAAGAGGAATTTGACCGTCTTTGGAAATTTGCAAGAACGCATATGTATCTTGAAGAAGGTAAGAATAAAGGCTATTTTGCATGGTCCTGCCAGACAAATGGTACGAAAAATGCATATGGTGCTGCTCCGGACGGAGAAGAGTTCTTTGCAATGACATTGTTTTTTGCTTCCCACAGATGGGGAGATGGAGAAGGTATCTTTAATTACAGTAAAGAAGCAAAAGACTTGCTTCATACCTGTATACATAAAGGTGAAAACGGAGAACCGGGACGTGCTATGTGGGACCCGGATAATAAATTAATCCGTTTTGTAACAGATGTTGATTTTTCCGATCCTTCTTATCATTTGCCGCATTTCTATGAATTGTTTGCATTGTGGGCATATGAAGAAGACAGGGAATTTTTCAAAGAGGCAGCAGAGGCGAGCCGTAAATATCTCCATAAAGCATGCCATCCTGTAACCGGACTTTGTGCGGAGTATGCAGAATTTGACGGTACGCCGTTTAATGTCGGCAAAGAGTTCTGGGGACAGCGTCATGACTGGTATTACAGTGATTCATACAGAACAATCGCCAATATAGGCCTTGACTATGCATGGTTTATGAAGGATGAAGAGCAGAGAGCTATTGCCGGAAGATTGCAGAATTTCTTTAAGGAAACTCTTAAGGAAGAGGACAGGGATGGCGTTTACGAAATTGACGGTACGGTGCTTGATAAGAAAGCGTTGCATCCGGTTGCCATTATTGCAACAAATGCGCAGGCGAGTCTTGCTTCTGACAGTAAGCATGCAGAAGAGTTTGTAAGAGATTTTTGGAATACACCACTTAGAACAGGTGATAGAAGATATTACGATAATTGTTTATATTTCTTTGCATTTCTTGCATTGAGTGGAAATTATCGAATTTATTAGGAGGATATAAAACATGTTATACGTAGGAATCGACTTAGGTACTTCCGCAGTAAAGCTTTTGCTTATGGACGGAGAAGGGGATATTAAGAAAATTGTAACTAAAGAATATCCTTTATATTTCCCAAATCCGGGTTGGTCTGAGCAGAAACCGGAAGACTGGTATGAAAAGAGTATGGAAGGATTAAAAGAGCTTTTGAGCGAGTGCGACAAGTCTCAGGTAGCAGGTATCAGCTTTGGCGGACAGATGCACGGACTTGTAGTTCTTGATGAAAATGATAATGTAATCCGTCCTGCACTTTTATGGAATGACGGAAGAACATGGGAGGAATGTGATTACTTAAATAATGTAATCGGTAAAGAAAAGTTATCAGAGTATACTGCTAACATTTCCTTCACAGGCTTTACCGCACCAAAGATTTTATGGATTAAGAATAAAGAGCCTGAAAACTTTGCGAAGATTAAAAAGATTATGCTTCCAAAAGACTACCTTGCTTATCGTTTGAGCGGTGTAAACAGTACTGATGTATCTGATGCATCAGGAATGCTTCTGTTCGATGTTAAGAACCGTTGCTGGTCTAAGGAAATGATTGAAATCTGTGGTATTACAGAAGAAATGCTTCCAAAGATTTATGAAAGCTATGAATGTATCGGAACAGTACTTCCGGAAGTTGCAGCTGAATTAGGTATTCCGGCAACCGTTAAAGTGGCAGCAGGCGCTGGTGATAATGCGGCAGCAGCAGTAGGAACAGGAACCGTAGCAGATGGTGCTTGTAACATTTCTCTTGGTACAAGTGGTACAATCTTTATTTCGATGGATAAATTCGGCGTAGATAAATTTAACGCTTTACATGCATTTGACCATGCAAACGGTCATTATCACCTTATGGGATGTATGCTTAGTGCAGCTTCCTGTAACAAATGGTGGATGGATGAAATTATCGGAACTAAGGAATATGCTGAAGAGCAGAAGCAGATTACAAAGCTTGGCGAAAATCATGTATACTTCCTTCCTTACTTAATGGGTGAAAGATCACCATATAACGATCCGAATGCAAGAGGAACCTTTACAGGTATTACAATGGATACAACCCGTGCAGATATGACACAGGCTGTTCTTGAAGGTGTTGCATTTGCATTACGTGATTCTTTCGAAGTGGCAAAAGCACTTGGTGTTAAGATTGAAAGAACCAAGATTTGTGGTGGTGGTGCAAAGAGCCCTCTTTGGAAGAAGATGATTGCTAATATCTTAGGCGTTAAAGTAGATGTTATCGAAAATGAAGAAGGTCCTGCAATGGGCGGGGCAATGCTTGCGGCTGTTGCTTGCGGCGAATATTCAAGTGTTGAAGAAATCGCATCAAAGCTTGTAAAAGTAGTTGATACGGTTGAACCGGATGAAGAACTTACTAAGAAATATCAGGCTAGATATGAAGAATTCAAGCAGATATATCCGGCATTAAAAGAAGTATTCCAGAAATTAGCATAAAATTATCAGGGAGGTTTCAAATGAAGATTTTAAACGTAACAGATGCAGCATTTAAGCCATATGGTAGAGTGCTGACACAAGACTATGATGTGTCTAACATCTTAAAAGCAATGGAAAGTACACCGGGACCTGCTGATGTTGTGTATGTTCCTTCAGTAGAAGAACTTGAAAGCACACCGGAAGCTAAGGATCTTGCAGACAGCCTGTATGGCGGAATGCCTATCCAGATTGGATACTGCAACGGTACTAACAAACTTTTGAATGCGGTAGAATATCATCGTGATTCAGAAATCAATATTGCTGTAACTGATTTAATTCTTCTTCTCGGAAGACAGCAGGACATTGAAGATGATTTTACATATGATACAAGTAAAATCGAGGCTTTCTATGTTAAGGCAGGAGAAATTGTAGAGTTATATGCAACAACCCTTCACTATGCACCATGCAGCTATGAAGGAAAAGTATTTAAGGATGTAGTAGTTCTTCCTAAGGGAACAAACACAGACCTTAAAGTAGTGCCGACAAAGGCAAAAGAAGATAAGCTTCTTACCGCTACCAATAAGTGGTTAATCGGTCATAAGGATGCTAACATTGACGGAGCGTTCAATGGACTTAAAGGTGAAAATATCAGCGTATAGAATTTAATGCGATATTTAAATAAATTAAAAATGGAGGAAAAAAGAATGTTTAACAATGTTCCAAAAACAAAAGTCGGAATCGTAGCAGTAAGTCGTGACTGCTTCCCGGAATCATTATCTGTAAACAGAAGAAAGGCATTAGTAGATGCTTATACTAAGAAGTATGATGCAGCAGATATTTATGAGTGCCCAATCTGTATCGTTGAGAGCGAAATCCATATGGTACAGGCTCTTGAAGATGTTAAGAAAGCTGGATGTAACGCACTTTGCGTATATCTTGGAAACTTCGGTCCTGAAATTTCTGAGACATTACTTGCTAAGCACTTTGACGGACCTAAGATGTTCGTTGCTGCAGCAGAAGAAAGCCAGGCAGACCTTATGGACGGCCGTGGAGATGCTTACTGTGGTATGTTAAATGCAAGCTACAACTTAAAGCTTCGTAATGTTGGTGCATATATTCCTGAGTATCCTGTTGGAACAGCAGAAGAATGTGCAGACATGATTAACGAGTTCCTTCCAATTGCACGTGCAATCGACGGACTTGCTAACTTAAAGATTATCAGCTTTGGACCACGTCCAATGAACTTCCTTGCATGTAATGCACCTATTAAGCAGTTATACAACTTAGGTGTTGAAATCGAGGAAAACTCAGAATTAGACCTTTTCGAAGCATTCAACAACCATGCTAATGACCCAAGAATTCCTGAAGTTGTTGCTGATATGGAAAAAGAACTTGGTGCAGGTAATAAGAAACCTGAAGTATTAGCTAAACTTGCTCAGTATGAATTAACACTTCTTGACTGGGTTGAAGCTCATAAAGGATACAGAAAATATGTTGCTATCGCTGGTAAGTGCTGGCCTGCATTCCAGACACAGTTCGGATTCGTTCCTTGCTATGTTAACAGCCGTTTAACAGGACGCGGAATTCCTGTATCATGTGAAGTAGATATCTACGGTGTATTAAGCGAGTTCATCGGAACATGCGTAAGCTTAGATGCTGTTACATTACTTGATATTAACAACTCTGTACCTGCTGATATGTACAAAGAAGCTATCGAAGGAAAATTCGATTATACACACAAGGATACTTTCATGGGATTCCACTGTGGAAATACATGCTCTTCAAAATTAGCATTCTGCGAAATGAAATACCAGTAGATCATGGCAAGAAATCTTCCTATCGAAGTTACAAACGGAACACTCGAAGGAGATATCGCTCCTGGAAAGATTACATTCTTCCGTTTACAGTCTACAGCAGACAACATCTTACGCGCATATGTAGCTGAAGGTGAAGTTCTTGATGTTAGAACAAAATCATTCGGAGCAATTGGTGTATTCGCTATTCCTGAAATGGGACGTTTCTACCGTCACGTATTAATCGAAGGCAACTATCCACACCACGGAGCAGTAGCATTCGGACACTTCGGAAAAGCATTATATGAAGTATTCAAATACATCGGTGTAGCTTACGATGAAATCGGATTTAATCAGCCAAAGGGAATGCTCTACAAATCAGAGAATCCATTTGCTTAATCTGTGATTAATAATTAATATTGCAAGCCGGAAGCGTGTGCTTTCGGCTTGTTTTACATTACATGCGGGTAATCGGATGACGTCCGGGTGTAGGAAGTATATGGTATTAACTTAAAGATGGAGGAAAATGACATGGAAAGAAAAGAAGTACTTGTAATTAACGTAAATGTTGAAAAAGCAGAAGGACTAGACGGACAGCGCGGTTCCGTATGCATGCTTCATTTTTCGGGAGATGCTTCCGGAAGCGGTTTTACCGGAAAAGTAATACAGGGGGGTATTGATACGCAGGTTGAGATGAAAGGGGAGAAGAGAACTCTTTCTGCAAGATATATTATCGAGGGAACTGATGCGGATGGTAACGATGCAAGAATTTATATTGAGAATAATGGTGCTTTTGAATTTAATGAAGAAGGTAAAATGATTACAAAGCCGTTCCTTCTGACAAACAGTAAGTCACTTGCATGGCTTGAAGAATGTAATCTTACGGGAGCTGCACAATTAGGTGAAAAAGTAGTGATAAAAATATATGCGGATATGGCATAATTACTCAAAATAAAAGAAATCCGCAAGATGTGATGTTAAAATAGCACAAAATGGTAAGAAGAATTTGTGCGTTGATTGTAATATTATCCTAGTGCATTGTGTATTCAAGATGAGGGGTGAATACACAATGCCAGAATAGGGGTTAGTGAAAAACTAGCAGTAAGGAGAAAGAAATGAAAAATCCAATTATTTGGTCGGATTTTCCGGATCTTGACGTTATTCGTGTTGACGACACCTACTACATGGTCAGTACTACCATGCATGTTATGCCGGGCTGTGTTCTTTTACGTTCATACGACTTGTTGAACTGGGAACATTGTGCTTACGTGTATGACAGGCTGGACAGTACAGAAGCGCAAAAACTCAATACGGAGAATGGCATTTACGGAAAAGGAATGTGGGCGGCGACACTCCGCTATCACAATGGTATGTTTTATATTCTGTTTGTCGCAAATGACACGCATAAGACATATCTGTATAAGTCTTCTACTCCTCAGGGCCCGTGGGAGAAGAGTACGGTTGAGGGCTTCTACCACGATGCTTCATTGTTATTTGATGATGACGGAAGAACTTATATCATTTACGGAAACCGCGAAATAAGACTTACTGAGTTGAATGCTGATTTAACGGCACCGCTGGAAGGTGGTCTTGACAGAGTGGTTTTAAGGGATACGGATGAGTATGGACTTGGTTTTGAGGGCTGCCATCTGTATAAGATTAATGGAAAATACTATGTGTTTATGATCCATTGGCCGAAAGGCGGAACAAGAAGACGTCAGGAAGCATGTTATTATGCGGATTCACTGGAAGGTGAATTTGTAGGCGGTAATGTTGTGGACGATGATATGGGGTATCATAACTGTGGCGTTGCGCAAGGAGGTATTGTGGACACGCCGGACGGAGAATGGTATGGTATTTTGTTCCAGGATCATGGTGCGGTAGGAAGAATTCCGGTTGTAGTACCGATGCATTGGGAAAATGATTTTCCGGTATTTGGTGTAGACGGTAAGGTGCCGCTTAATCTGGAGATTAAGAGTACAAGACCGGGATATGAGTACACTCCGCTTGTTAGTTCGGACGATTTTAACTATGTACCGGACGGAAACGGCAAGGTAACGCTTAAAACTGTATGGCAGTGGAATCATGAACCGGATGATGATAATTGGAGCGTTACGGAACGTAAGGGAGCTTACAGAATTAAGACCCGGGATGTACGCCCTAACATGATAAAGGCAGTTAACAGTCTGACACAGAGAACGGTAGGACCGGGCTGTACGGCAACTGTTACAATAGATGCCGGCAATCTAAAGGATGGGGATTTTGCGGGAATTGGAGCTTTGCAGAGTCATTATGCCATGATTGCCGTGACAAAGGAAAACGGAAAGTATTATATTGTTTCGTTAAAGAGAAATGAAGACCAGCCTGAAGATGTGGCAAGATATCGCGCCATTGACAATACGAAGGGTATGGAAACAGGACGCGTTGAGCTTTCGGGAAGTGTTGCTACGTTACGTTTGGCATTTAACTTTGACGATGGTATTGATGAAGTGGAAACCCTGTATTTGGAAGGACAGGAGTTTAAGAAGCTTGGAGAAACCGTGAAACTGAGATTCTCATTAGACCACTTTATGGGATGCAGAATCAGCTTGAGCATGTTCTCAACAAAAGAAGCCGGCGGTTATGCCGACTTCATGGATTTCATTTACGATTGTTGATAGGTAATGTATTTCCGCCTTAAGTAGAACATGACGCCGGAGATTGTAGCGAAGAATATTTCAATACCGAAATACAGATAGCTTAATCTCGGTAATTGGTAGAATACTGCCATGTGGCTTATGAGTCCTGCTGAAGCGCACAGTATCATGAAAATACCGACAACATTATTCCATGCGTGATTTTGTGTACATTCACTTAAGGTTAAGCATGTAAGCATACATATAATGATGGTTGCCACTTTTGAAAAGGCATATGCATAATTAAGTGCAAAGCCTAAGGTGAAGCGGGCTTCGCCGTTAAAAATGAATGGCATGACATCGTATGCGAGGCACAGGATGCCGGAAAGGAAACACAAAAGAACACATTTTACAAATTTGGTATTGTAGTTAACCAGTTTGACGGTGGTAGTTATCATTAAAATATAACCGATTACGTCCGGTGCAATATCAATGGTAAAATAATGGCCGATTACCTGATTGATTATCATATCAACCGTTTCGGGACCGGCATTGACAAAATGGATAAATGCAGGGAAAGCAATTCCGGTTTTTATTGGAATATCAATAATGAGGAATAGGAGTCCCAATGCAAAGGGTATTAATTTTTTCATGTGATTGCCTCCATGTTACTTATATAAGTTACACTTATTATATATGGACATGGAACGAAATACAAATCATAAATTGCTTTATTTGAAAGGAGCACATAGATTATGACGGCAAATAATGAAGTTAGGGGGCCTAAAGCACCCAAAGATCCTACTAAAAAGAGAAGTGCTGTTTATATCATGGTAGATAGTGCCTTGGAAGGACGCCCTACCGGAGATGGAAAATATATGGATGTCTGCTATTTGGAAGGACGCATCAGTGCAAAGCTTACATCGGTTTGTCCGGAGCTTGATAAAGAACTTGCAGGTAAATTCCAGTTCTGCCAGAGTTTCCGTGAAATGGTACACAGCATAGGTGTGACTTTCGTATCACAGAAGGAAGAAGACAGGGAATTAACCGCAGATTTTTCCATGAATTGTAAAACATCAACCGGTAATCCGGGAACATCTTACCGCACACAGATATCGTGTAACGGTAAAGAGGTTCAGATATTGCTTGATGACTATGAGAAAAATGATGGGGATACGGTGTTTACCTCTTTCATGACATTTTTCCCGAAATACATGACCGGTAAGATGTCAATCTGCTTTTACATGAACGATGGATACAAGGTGCCTGAAGTAACCTTTGACCCACCTGTAGATTTTGAGTCTGATGCATATAAGGAGATGATTGGTAAGTCTCTTATGCATATGGGTAATGTATATCGTCTCAAGAAAGCTATAGAAAAAGCAAGAAGGGGCGAAGATGTAACCATTGCTTATATTGGTGGTTCGATTACGCAGGGTGCGGCTGCTAAACCAATCAGTACGGATTGTTATGCGTATAAGTCATATGAAGCTTTCAAAAAAATGTACGGTAAAGGTAATGGGGATAATGTCCATTATATTAAAGCGGGTGTTGGCGGTACAAGTTCAGAGCTTGGCATCACAAGATATAACATGGATGTGCTCCGTTACGGAGAAGTTGAACCGGACATTGTGGTAATAGAATTTGCGGTAAATGATGCCGGCGACGAGACAAGAGGCGTATGCTTTGAGAGTCTTTCGTTAATGGCATATGAAGGACCGGGTAACCCGGCAGTCATCCTGCTGTTCTCTGTTTTCATGGATGATTTTAATCTGCAGGACAATTTATCACGTGTAGGTTATCATTACGATTTCCCAATGGTCAGTGTAAAAGATGCATTGGTTCCACAGTTTTATGAAGCTACACCGATAATAACCAAAAGGCAGTATTTTTATGATTTGTTCCATCCGACCAATGAAGGACACCGGATTATGGCGGAAAGTATCGTGAATCTGTTTATAAAAGCGGATGAAGCGGATATGCCGGATTCGGATATTGTGACGGATAAGGAAAGCGTTATAGGCAATACATATCGTAAACTTAAGGCATTTACAAGACTGGATGCAGATAAGTATAAAGAAGTTAATTGGATAAAGGAAGGTTCTTTTACCGAAAAAGACACAGAGCTACAGTGTGTTGAAAAAGATGTGGATTCACTTGTTTCACCGGAATTCCCGGAGAACTGGAAGCATGTGGGTGCTAACGGAGGTGATGAGAGCTTTAAGATGTCAATTAACTGTAAAGATCTTCTTATAGTATTTAAGGATTCCGGAGACTCGAAATTCGGTAAAGCTAATGTATATGTTGATGGCAACAAGGTGCGTGAGCTTAATCCTTTCGAAGCAGGCTGGAATCATTGTACAGCATTAATAATTATAAAAGAAGATGAAGTAAAAGAGCATCTTGTTGAAGTTAAAACCGATCCGGAGGATGGAAGTAAAGATTTCACAATTCTCGGTTTTGGTTATACGATTTAATAAGATGGTAGATTTTAAAGAAGGATAGAATAGGTATGCAAACAAAAAGAAAGATTAGTTTTTTATTAGTAATGCTATTGGCAATCTGCTGCATGGCAGGTTGTGGTGATGCTAATGCTGATTCGGACAACATTATTGTGCTTGAACCTGAATATGAGGAAGCTACATACAATCTTGCAATGGTTGGCAAGATGGATATTTCAAAATCCATAAAGGTAAGATGTGAATATCAGGCAGTTAATAAGCAGGATGTTATGTTTAATGTAGCCGGCCGCCGTATTGAAAAGGTGTATGTAGAAGAAGGTGACACCGTTCAGAAGGGACAGTTACTGGTAGCCCTTACTTCTGAAGCTACAGAAGCACGTATAAAAGAGATCAATTATGAACTTGAAAAAAACCGCCTTTTATGGAATCAGGTTTTAAATGATAAGCAGGACCAGATTGACAGGGCACAACTTGAATTCTCTTATACGGACATGTGGGAAAAAGATAAGGTTGCACTCCGTAAAAAGTTAGCGTCGATTGATGAAAGCTATAAATATACATTACGCAACTACGAAAATCAGGAAATGTTACTTAATATGGAACTTGCACAGCTTCAGGAAGAGCTTGATGGAGGTAAGTTGTATGCGGGAACGTCCGGAACGGTATCGTTTATTAAGAGCCGTTTGGAAGGAAGCACAACGCAAATCGGAGAAAAAATTATAACGATTACCGATACGTCAGAATGCATTTTCGTAGCAGATAAGAATAGTTACGCTTCTTATTTCTCCAAAGATGTTCCGGTAGATATTGAAATTGCCATAGGAAGCAGTGCGGGAACGTATAAAGTTGTTTTCGATAATGAAGATACGTATCAGGAAGGTGAAAATATGTTATTTGCCCTTGCTGAGGATCGTAGTGATGTGACTATTGATATAGGAACAAGAGGAACCATAACCTTGGTACTTGCTACAAAGAATCAGGTATTAAGTGTTTCCCAGGGCGCTGTCCGTGAAGTGGATGGTAAGCACTATGTCTATATTTTAGATGAAAATGATGATAAACAGGTTAAATGGGTGGAAATCGGTTTGGAAGCAGACGGATACACAGAAGTAACGGAAGGTTTATCAGAAGGGGATAGGGTAATCTTGCGATGAGAAAAATGGATAGATTTAAAAAGGCTCTTACACTCTGCCTTGCAGCAGTTATGCTGACAGGTTGTGGTGAAAAGGCACCGGAAGATAAGATTACATCAGCAGATATTGAATTAATCAATCCGGTCAATGCGGTAGCAAATACAGAAATTGTAACATATAAGGATATGTACCAGTATAAGACATATACAGGTGTAGTTTATCCGGAAGTGTATGAATATGCTTTCGAAAAGAACGTAAGCTTTTCCCAGTTTCTCAAGTTCCCGGGAGAAACGGTTAAAAAGGGAGAGGTTTTAGTTAAAGCAGAAAATACTTCGCTTCAGAAACAGATTGAAAGCAGTCAGGAAGCTCTTGAGAATATGGATGAGCAGTATGCGTCAGATATTGAAAACTATGATGAGCAGATTGCGGATAAACAGGAAACTATCGACGAAAAGGATTATCGTGCACGAATTGTTATCGGTGAAGCGGAAATGCTCAGACGTCAGATTTCTTTTTATGAGTTGGAGATTAAAGTCCTTGAGCGTAAAAAGGAAGAACGCACGGCATTATATAACCTTGAAAGAGGAAAACTGGCAGAAAGCTTAGATACTATGCTGAAGGACAAAAAGCAGGAAACATTAATCAGCGTCTGTGACGGTACGGTTGCAGCAATCGGTGATTACTCAGAAGGTGACAATGTAAGTGCCGAGGTATCGGTAATTGCGGTTGCAAATGAGGATAAAAAGATTGTAAAGTGCGAGTATATTGCAGAAAAAAATGTTAATGATGCGGCACGTGTATTCTATATGGCTGATGGCAAACAGTATAATGTAACCTATATTCCGTATGAAGAGAGTGAATATAACAGTCTTGTTGCAAAAGGGGCAACATTAGTATCAACTTTTGTTATTGATGACCCTGACGATGAGCTGTCTTTTGGTGAGCACGGTATTATTACTTTGATCGAAAAAGAGATTAAGGATTGCGTTGCTGTACCGAAATCAGCTATCCATAAGGATGAAGGCGGTTTTTATGTATATACCCTTGTGGATAATAAAAACGTGAAGAATTATATTGTCAAAGGCTATACTGACGGAGTATATACAGAAATAATCGATGGCGTTAAGAATGGAGATGCTATTCTTTTGAGCGGATATACTTCTTATGGTGCTAACCGCCAAGAACTTAAGAAAGGTGATTTTTCCACAGATTATTCGGGAAGCGGATATCTCAATTATCCGGATTATTCACTTCTGAATTTTGAGATTGAACATGGTAAGGCAAAGCTTGAGGAAGTGTATGTCCAGATGTTCTCGATGGTTAAAAAAGGTGATCCGATTGCAAGGATTTCCATAGAAGAAGATGAAATCATGATGACACGTTTGAATTTGCAACTTCAGGAATTAATAGACCGGAGAGAGGATTTGGTAATCGAACTTAATGATCCGGAAGCAAACCGTCAGCATGAGCAGAATATGGCTATTTATGAGAAAATTCTGGATAAAGATGAAGAAATAAGCGAATTGCAGCAGGAAATTAATGAGATTAAAGAATCTTATAATAATACGATAGTATATGCAGATACAGACGGGCTGGTATTCTATGTAACAGATAAGAAGCCGGGCTCTGATATATCAGATGGTGAATCTGTATTGCTTACAGCTGCGTTAGACAAGTGTTTCTTAAGTCTGAATAATGATAAGAATTTATTACAGTACGGAAATGTAATTAATGTTGAGTATACGGATGGAGCAGGTAATAAATTTACGACGGAAGGAAAAGTTGTATCCTTGAGCGGTATGACGCTCTCTTCCGGTCTTACCTCTTCAAATTCATATATTCAGTTGGATGATTCAGTTAGGGAAAAATTTGCACCTACGGTATTATCAATGGGCGGTAATGCGATGAGAGCTTCTTATGATGCAAGTGGTACGCCTAAGAAAATTTCAAATGTGGTATTGGTGCCAAAAGCAGCAGTAACAACTGAAAATGGGCAGAATTACGTACATGTAGTGGACGAAAATGGAAATATAACCGCAGTAAGTTTCATTTCCGGTGGAAATGATGCATTTAACTATTGGGTAATAGAAGGACTTGAGGAAGGTATGACGGTATGCTTGGAGTAATGTTTCGAAAAATGTGGCATAAAAAATGGATGTTCTGTTGTTTGCTGCTGGGAAGTATTCTTCTCGTTGCCACAGCGGCAAGTTATCCGATGTATAAGGATGCTGTCTTTAATCGAATGCTTCAAGATGAGTTTATAGAATATCTTGGAGAAGAAGGGCAGTGGCCTACCAAAATTGATATGGTAGTAACTTCTAAAAAGGATCAAGGGGGTAAAACCATAAAAAACCTTGAGAAGTTTACCAAAAACCTATATGACGATTTAGATGTAACCGAAAAGGAAACCATTTTTTTGTATTCTCTTTATTCAGCCAATGCACATACATTGTCTGCGAAAAAGGAAACAGCGATAGAAAAGATTCGTTTGTCAGCTTTGACAGGTCTTGAGGAACATGCGAAACTGATTGCCGGTGAGATGTATTCAGAAGACGGTGTTGATGAAAATGGTATGATTGAGGTTGTAATGAGTCAGGCGGCAATGATTAATTTCAACTTTATTGTAGGGGAAGAAATTGCGTTTGACGAGTTTAAAACGCCTGACGGCAAGATTGTTAAGATGAAAGTAGTCGGTGTTTTTGCAGAAGCAGATAAAAATGATTTTTACTGGCAGATGCGTCCGGATGAAATGCAATTGATGGTTTTTATGAACAATGATTTGTTCATGAAGAATTTCACCGGAGAGAACGCGGGTAAGTACACGATTACATGCCGTTACTATTCATTGTTTGAGTATGAGGATATTAATGCATCGCAGGTAGATAACCTTGTTGCAAAAACAAAATACATGGATGAAGAAGGTAATAATAAGGCGGCTATTTCTACACCGGATTATATAGAGGTATTGGATGCCTATAAGACCAAAGAGAACAGAATCAGTACAACCCTGTTTATTCTTCAGGTGCCGGTTATGTTATTGCTTTGTGCATTCTTATTCATGATTTCCTGTCAGATGTATGATATGGAGCGTAATGATATTTCTGTATTAAAGAGCCGTGGTGCTTCAAGATGGCAGATATTCAGACTGTATTTATATACCAGCATATTCCTTTCAGGTGTAGGTATGCTGGGTGGACTTCCGCTTGGAAGCTTATTCTGTAAGATATTAGGTTCTGCAAATAACTTCCTTGAATTCGGAATTAGAAGAAAGCTTGAAGTAACATATTCAACAGAAGTTTTTGTATATGCGCTTATTGCGGTAGGTATTTCAGTTCTTATTATGACAATACCGGCGCTTAAGCATAGTAAGTTAACTATCGTAAAACTTAAACAGGCTAAAGCCATTAAGAAAAAATCATGGTGGGAGAAATGCTTCTTAGATATTATCTTTTTAGGCATTTCCATTTATGGATTCTATAATTTCTCTAAGAATTCAGATGGTTTGATAGAAAGTGCGTTAAAGAGTGAAGCATTGGATCCGCTTTTATACATAAGTTCTTCTTTGTTTATCTTAGGAGCCGGAATGCTTATCTTAAGATTACAGCCGTTACTTGTAAGTCTTATTTATCTTATCGGTAAAAAAGCTTACGGACCGGCAAGCTATGCTTCCTTTATGGAAACAATTAAGAACGGAAGAAAACAGCAGTATATTATGTTGTTTATGGTGCTTACGGTATCTCTGGGTATGTTTGATGCGGTATCTGCAAGAACTATTCTCCAGAATACACTGGACAACAAAGAATATGTTGAAGGTGCAGATATTGTAATGCAGGAAATCTGGAAAGATAATGCGGCCTTCATGAGTACGGACCCAAGCATTGAATTCCAGTATTATGAACCGGAATACGGTAAATATGCAGAAATCGAGTGTGCTGAAAGCTACACAAAGGTGTTGAATGAAACTAAGGCTACAGCAACCGTTAATGTTAACAGCCGTCAGGCCGTTCAGGTTATGGGTATTCATACTAAGGAATTTGGTCAGATTACACATGTGGATGATGAGTTGTTAAAAGAACCATATTACAAATATCTTAATGACCTTGCGGCCGTATCGGATGGTGTTTTGGTTTCTTCCAATTTCAAATCAGCATACGGACTTAAAGTCGGAGATGAGCTTGTATTCTATAATTCAGCTGATTCCAAAGCAAGAGGCTACATAGTTGGATTCGTTGATTACTGGCCGACATATGAACCGACCAGCATAACCTTAGATGAAGAGAATAACATTACCAAGACCTCCAATTACCTGATTATAGGTCATCTTTCTTCCTTACAGCAATATTGGGGTGTAACACCGTATGAAGTATGGATTGATGTAAAAGAGGGTGAGACAACAGACAGCTTCTACGAATGGGTAAGTTCACGCAACGTTCCGGTGAAGCATTATGTGGATAGACCACAGGAGCTTAACAATGTTATTGAAGACCCGCTTATCCAAGGTATGAACGGTGTGCTTACCATGAGCTTTATCGTTATGATTATTCTATGTGCGGTAGGATATCTCATTTACTGGATTATGTCTATCCGTTCAAGAGAAATGATGTTCGGTGTTTTAAGAGCATTTGGTATGCATAAGGGCGAAGTATTACACATGCTTATTAATGAGCAGGTATTCTCAGGTATTTATTCTATATTTGCAGGTATTTTTATCGGTATGTTAGCGTACAGGATGTTTGTGCCTATGTTACAGATGGCATATTCAACCACAAGCCAGGTATTACCGCTTACACTTATTACACAGTTGTCTGATATGTTAAGACTCTATGCGGTAGTAGGTATAACCATGGTAGTATGTCTCGTAGTACTTGCAACATTAGTATTTAAACTTAATATAACTAAGGCATTGAAGTTAGGTGAAGAATAATGAAGAATGTAGTTGAAGTTATTGGCGTAAACAGAATATTCCCGGTAACCGGTGGAGAGTTTCAGGCGCTTAAAGATATCAATGTAAAGCTTCCTGAGAATAAATTGACCATTTTACGTGGTAAATCCGGTTCCGGTAAGACAACGCTTATGAATATTATAGGCGGATTGGATTATCCGACCAGCGGTAAGATAATTATAGATGGACGTGATATTACCGCAATGTCCGATAGAAAAAGAGAAAATTTAAGAAGAAAAGAGTTTGGATTTGTATTCCAGGCAGTATCCCTTATACCAACCATGAATGCATATCAGAATGTCGAATATGCAATGCGTATGGCCGGTATAAAAGGTAATTACAAGAGCCGCGTGGAAGAATGTCTTAAGATGGTAGGACTTGGTTCACGTATGACACATATGCCGGCAGAAATGTCCGGCGGTGAGCAGCAGCGTGTTGCGATAGCAAGAGCCATTGCCCATCATCCGAGAATTCTTTTTGCGGATGAGCCTACGGCAGAACTTGATAGTGGTATGGCAGCTGAGGTTACAGAACTTTTTAAGCGTATGACCACAGAAGAAAATGTAACTATTATAATGACTACACATGACGTCGGATTAATGGATGCCGGTGATGTGATAGTGGAATTACAAAATGGAGAGCAGGTATGTCAGAAATAATGATACAGGCCGACGGCCTTGTTAAAATTTATAAAACAAAACAGACAGAAGTTCTTGCTCTGCAGGGACTTGATCTGACGGTTGAGGCCGGAGAATTTACGGCATTAATCGGAAACAGTGGTAGTGGTAAATCCACATTCTTAAATATGATAGGCGGTCTTGACAGACCAAGTGCAGGTTCCCTTATTGTAGGCGGTAAAAACTTATTTACCATGACAGATAAGGAACTGGTTAAGTATAAGAGAAATGAAGTGGGATTTGTATGGCAGAATAATGCCAGAAACTTACTTCCGTACTTATCGGCAGTAGAAAATGTTATGCTTCCGATGAATATATCCAGTGAGGGTAAGAAAAAGCAGAAAGCATTAGAGCTTCTTGAAATGGTAGGAATGGCACATAAGAAACACAGCCGTTTGAATATGCTTTCCGGTGGTGAGCAGCAGAGAATTGCCATCGCCATTGCTTTATCCAATTCCCCGAAGATATTGTTGGCGGATGAACCGACAGGTAGTGTTGATACAAAAACTGCTGACCAGATTTTTGATATTTTTACGGAGCTTAATAAAAACGGACAGACAATCCTTATCGTAACACATGATATTGCCCTTTCTAAGAAAGTTAGAAGAGTTATCGCTATAAGGGACGGTAAGATAAGTAGTGAGCGTATTCTTAAAGAGTCTTATGCAGAACGTCTTAAAGAAGCTGCCGTTGACTGGCGTGCAGAGGATACCCAGGAAGAATTTGTTATCCTTGACAGGGCAGGACGTGTACAGATTCCGAGAGAAATATTAAACCAGATGGGACTTGCTGATAATAAGGTGCTTCTTGAGTACCATGACAACAAAGTAGTAATCAGTAATCCTAATAATTAAACGGGGATTAGTGGTTCCTCGAACGAGACGTTCAGGGAATGGAGATTAGTATGAAAAAACGAATTGTAGCCGGTTTGCTTCTCATGACAATGCTTTTTACGGGCTGTGGAGACAAAACGAAAAAGACCGATTCGGTCAATGATGGACCGGTCAAAGAAATAACAGATGTTGCTGATGGCAATACCGATACGGATAACGCAGGAAATATAGGAAACGAAGAGGAATTAATGCGTACCTGTTCTTTTGACACGAATATCAGATTTCAGACATTAGATGGCTTTGGTGCTGCGTATACATGGTATTCCGATTGGCTTTTCCGTTGCGAAGATGTAGAAGGCGCGATGGATGCATTATTTAAAGATGCGAAGCTTACCGTGCTGCGATTCAAAAATGAATATGAGTATGAGCGCGATGATTACGCGTGGAATGCTCCCGTTATGCAGAAGTATTATGAAGGAGCGAAGACCCGTGCAGCAGAATATGGGGAAGAACCTACGGTTCTGATGTGTTGTTGGTCTTCGCCTTCCTATCTGAAAGAAGGTAATGACCGGACGGGAGGCGCATCACTTAAGAAGGATGCAGACGGAAATTACTGTTATAAAGAATATGCAGACTGGTGGGTAGAATCAATACAATATTATGAAAGCTATGGTTTTAATGTTGATTATGTTTGTATCCAGAATGAAGTTGATTTTGCCGCAGATTATGACGGATGCCGGTTTGCACCACAGGAAACGGATACAATAGCGTCCTATGCCAAAGCCCATATTGCCGTGTATGATGCTTTTAAAGCAGCTTTTGGTGAAGACGCACCTAAAATATTGGGTCCGGAAACCATGTCTTGTGAGATTGATGCGGTTAAGGGTTATATGGATCCTGTAATAAAAGAAAGACCGGATGCGGTTTGCGGAATTGCCCATCATTTGTATGTGGGTGGTGAAGGAGACGGACAGGAAAATTCCATATATCCGGAAAGCTTTGTAACTGATTTCATGAGCTTAAACCAGTTTTTCCCTGACTATACAAAATGGCAGACAGAATATTATATCGGCCGTGGTTTACAGACGGCACAGGTTATCAATAACTGTATGATTTATGAGAATGCCAATGCGTATCTGTATTGGAGCGGTGTATGGGAAGAACTTGATGAAGGATTCGAAAATACATACCTTATGGGTACTTATTATAATAAAGCAGATTGGGTGACGGATACCGGTTGGAGATTATGTGCGGATTATTATGCCCTCAGACATTTCTCTGAGTTTGTGAGACCGGGCTATATAAGAATTAAGGCACTTTCCGGTGAACGTCAGATCGCTACCAGTGCTTATATAAGTCCGGATGAAAAGAATGTTTCCATTATTCTTATTAATCCGACAACAGAGGAATATAAGTATACAATAACAGGAGATAAATATGAATTTACGGACAGCAGGATAGTGCAGTCAGTATTCGGGGATGTATGTGAATCGGCAGATAGCTGTTATAAGGAACTGGGGAGTCTTGGAACCGATAACACGCTTTTACTGCCGGCAGGAAGTGTTACTTCAATAAATATCAAGATAGGAGAGTAAAAAAATGAAAATGAAAAAATTAGGTATTCTTTTGCTTTGCGTAGTGATGGTTATTTCCATGACATCATGCGGCAAATCCAAAAAGGATGACAATGATCAGAAAGATGTGTCAACAGAAAATGTTGACAACAACGATGATGTAAAAGATGAGGGAGATGCTGCCCAAAAAGATGACGCTTCTAAAACGGAAGATGATTCCAAAACGGAAGATGATTCTAAAACGGAAGAAGATACTAATAAAGATGATGAAAAAGTAGAAGAGCCGGTTTTAGAGGAAGTAAGACCGTTAAAGGAAGTATATGCAGGCAGAATGGATGTAGGAATGTGTTTAAATACATCCACTATTGCAGATAAGTATAAAGATCAGGTAGTAACACACTTTACCAGTGTTACCTGTGAAAATGAAATGAAACCGGATGCGATTTTACATGAGCAGAAGACGAAAAACGGAATGGGCGATGACCAGACATATGTTGCCATATCTTTTGACAGATGTCAGAAAATTGTAGATTACTGTATCGCGAATGGGCTTAAAATGCGTTTCCATACATTAGTATGGCATGCACAGACACCGGAATGGTTTTTCCATGAAAGCTATGATAATTCAAAACCGTTAGTAGATAAAGATACTATGATTGCAAGAATGAAGAATTATATCTTTGCGGTTATTGAATATCTTGATACAAATCACCCGGGACTTGTTTATACAATCGACGTAGTTAATGAAGCCTTTAACGGTAATGCAGAGTATAAGATTAAGGAAACTGATAACCGTTGGTATGATACCATCGGTGTTGACTATGTATATTACGCATTCCTTTTTGCAAGGGAAGCAATTGATGCATCTGTTAACATGAAAGACGTAACATTAGTTTATAACGATTACAGCATGATGTATAAGGATACTACCGTACCGAAGGGACTTAAAGAAATGTTCGGAAAATATGGTAAAGATCCACATGATTATATTGATGCATTAGGTATGCAGTCACATATTTCAACGGATACCAAGATTAAATCGTTCCTGTTTGCTGCAAGAAGATTTGTGGAAGCAGGTTATGAGCTTCAGATAACAGAACTTGACATTGCAATCCCAAATATCAGTGTAGGAAAATATCCGGATGAGACACAACTTGATTTACAGGGTAAAAAATACCGTTATCTTATGGAAGGTCTTATGCAATTACAAGATCAGGGCTATGTAGTTTCAGGTGTTACTTTATGGGGTATCAATGACAGTAACTCATGGATTATGAATAATAACCTTAAGGATTCACATGCATTACTTTGGAATAAACAGAATCAGGAAAAACCCGCGTTAAGAGGTATAGCATTATGTTCTGACATACCGGCATGGTTTAAATATGGTCTTGATCTTTAATTAATGCGGAGGATGATGGGGTGGCTGTAAAATATTATGAAAACGAAAAGATATGGAAGCTTGATACCAAATCTACCAGTTATGTAATTGGTGCATTTGATGATGAAGGATTTATAGGACATATTTATTATGGTAAAAAGCTTAGCCAACATGCTCTTGCATATCGTGTATATGCAAGAGAGCGGAATTTTCCGTCCAGAGTAGACAGCGAAAGGGTAACCTTTATGGACTCCTTCCCATTTGAATATCCGGTACACGGTCTGGGAGATTTAAAAGAAGATGCATTGACCATTAAGACAGCTTTAGGGCATAGCGTCCTTCAGCTTTCTTATGAGTCACACAGAATATATAAGGGCAAGGAACCGCTTACAGGACTTCCGGCAACCTTTGGTAATGAAGAGGACGTGGAATCGCTGGAAATTGTCTGTGTGGACCCTATATTAAAACTGCATGTAATACTTAAATACAGTGCATTTTATGCAACCGATGTTATTACAAGAAGTGTGAAAGTGATTAATGACAGTGAGCAGAACATATTCTTAACAAGGATTATGAGTTCCTGCGTTAATATGGATGATGAAGAATATGATGTGATTACCCAGTACGGAGGCTGGAGCAGGGAAGGTAATATTAACCGTTATCCTTTACCGTATGGTAATCATAATGTGGCTTCAGTCTGTGGTAAAACAAGTCATGAATATCAGCCGTTTATTGCACTTTGCTCACACAATACGGGTGAGGATAATGGTAAAGTATATGCGTTTCATTTTGTATATTCAGGCAACTTCTTAGCACAGGCAACGAGGAGCTTTGGTAACAACGTCCGTGTGTCTGTAGGTATTAATCCATCCGATTTTACATGGAAGCTTGAGCCGGGCGAAACGTTTGAAACTCCGGAAGTGGTACATACCTATACAGAAGAGGGGCTTTCGGGAATGACCCGCAATCTGCACGACCAGTACAGAAACCATCTTATTAGAAGTCCGTATCTTCATAAGAAACGCCCTATATTAATTAATAACTGGGAAGCAACATATTTTAACTTCGATACGGATAAGCTCCTTGCCATTGCAAAGCAGGCATCAGAGCTGGGTATCGAGATGTTGGTTATGGATGATGGCTGGTTTGGTAAGAGAAATAATGATAGTTGTTCTTTGGGTGACTGGTATGTTAATGAAGATAAGTTAAAAGGCGGATTGCCGTATCTTGTATCAGAAATTAACAAGATGGGGATGAAGTTTGGTATATGGTTTGAGCCGGAAATGGTTTGTCCGGATTCTGATTTATACCGTGCACATCCGGATTATGCAATTGCAGTACCCGGAAGACGTGCAGGACTTAAAAGAACACAGTATGTACTTGATTTTTCAAGAAAAGAAGTAGTAGATGCCGTGTTTACGATGCTTTCAGCTATCCTGAAAAGTTGCAATATAGAGTATGTTAAATGGGATATGAACCGTATAATATGCGATTTGGGAAGCATAGGACTTCCGGCAGACAGACAGGGAGAATTGCTTCACCGGTATATGCTTGGCGTTTATGAGATTCAGGACAGACTTATCAAGACCTTCCCTAATCTTCTTTTGGAAAACTGTTCAAGCGGTGGCGGAAGATTCGATCCGGGAATGCTTTATTACAGCCCGCAGATATGGACATCGGATGATACGGATGCAATGGAGCGTCTGGTTATACAGGAAGGTGCAGCGATGCTGTATCCTTTATCAACCATGGGAGCCCATGTCAGCGATTGTCCTAACCATATAACCGGAAGGACGGTTCCTTTTGAAACAAGAGGATATGTAGCACTGGCAGGAACCTTTGGTTACGAGCTGGATGTTACAAGAATCCCGGAAAAAGACAGGAACATGATTCCTAAGCAGGTAGATGCTTATCACAAATATAATGACCTTGTAAGAGAAGGCGATTATTACCGCCTTGAGTCATTTTCCAAGAACGGTAAGCTTGATGCCTACATGGTTGTTAAAAAGGATAAATCAGAGGCACTCGTAACCATGATTCATGTCTTTAACAGACCGATAGAAGGTGGTAAATGGGTGAGATTAAAAGGACTTAAGCCGGAGGCAGTATATCGTGTAAATGATGAAGAAAGATTATATACCGGCGAAGAACTTATGTATATAGGTATTTACAGTTCAGCACCTTGGGCCGGCGGTGATTTTACCGGAAAGCTTTATCATGTAATGGAAGTAAAATAAAAATAATACATAAAGTGAGGGAAAAACTATGATTAAAAAATTTAATGAACACAATCCTGTTATGACACAAAAGTATGGAGCAGATCCATATGCACTCGTATATGACGGAAGAGTATACCTCTATATGACTGCAGACACTTATATGTATTTCTCGGATGGAACAATCCGTGAGAATAACTATTCCAACATTAATACGATTAACGTAATTTCTTCTGCAGACCTTGTAAACTGGACAGATCATGGTTCAGTACATGCAGCAGGTGAAGCAGGTGCAGCACCTTGGGGCGGAAACTCATGGGCACCGGCAGCAGCATATAAAAATATTGATGGAAAAGATAAATTTTTCCTTTATTTTGCAAACAGCGGAAACGGTATTGCTGTATTAACCTCTGACAGTCCGGTAGGACCATTCGTTGATCCGATTAACGGACCGCTTGTTTCAAGAGAAACCCCTAACTGTGCAGATGTAACATGGTTATTTGACCCGGCTGTATTAATGGATGATGACGGTAATGCGTATATCTATTTTGGTGGCGGATGCTCAAGAGAGCAGAAGGTAGATAATCCGGGAACTGCCAGAGTGGCTAAACTTGGCGCCGACATGGTAAGTCTTGATGGCGGCCCAATCAGAATTGAAAATGTATCCTACTTATTTGAAGATTCAGGAATTAACAAAATTAACGGAAAATATGTATATTCCTACTGCTCTAACTTCTCTGTACCACAGGATAAGGAAGCAGAAATCGGATTTGGTAACGGTGAAATCATTACCATGGTTTCAGATAACCCAATGGGACCGTTTACCTTTAACCGTTCTATCTTAAAGAATCCGCAGTTCTACTTTGGAAGAGGCGGTAACAACCATCACTGTATGTTTGAATTTAAAGGACAGTTATACATGTCTTATCATACAAGAATCTTAGAGGAAGCATTAGGCGTTAACAAAGGCTACAGAAGTACAAATATTGATAAAGTAGTTCTTGGTGCAGACGGTAATATCGAGATGATTCAGGGAACAAAGGCCGGTGTAGAGCAGGTTGCATTTCTTAACCCATATGAAAAAGTAAAAGCAGTTACCTTTGCATGGATGGAAGGTGCTGACACAACACAGTATGGTGAAAACAGTATTAAGTACGGTTCCGGTGATATGATTCTTACTGCTGTTAAAGCAGGGGCTTTCACAGGACTTGCAGGTGTTGATTTTGCAGATAAGAATGCAAAAGAAATCGTTATGTCAGTACGCGGTGCAGATGCCAAGGGTAGTGTAAGTGTAAAGATTGACAGTGTGGATGGCGAAGAAATTGCTAATGTTAAACTGGATGGACTTAATGCAGACTTTAGCGAAGTGAGTGCAACAGTTAACAAAACTGTTTCAGGAGTACATGATTTATTCTTCGTATTTGACGGAACAGGATATGAAGTAAACGACTGGATGTTTAAATAATCGGTTAGATAAGGGAAGCAAAGTATGAGAGTGATATCATATAATTCGCCGGCAAAAGATTGGAATGAAGCAATTCCCATCGGAAACGGACGTATGGGTGCAATGGTGTTTGGACAAAGCGGAAGGGAAAGACTTCAGCTTAATGAAGACAGTATCTGGTACGGCGGACCACAGGAACGTGTTAATAAAGATTGTTTACCGAATCTTCCGAAGATTCGTCAGTTAATACTGGATGGTAAGATTAATGAAGCTGAAAATCTGATGTCAGTTGCGATGTCTGCAACACCTCAGAGTGAGCGTCCGTACCAGACCGCAGGTAACTTGTGGTTTAACTGGCCGTGGGGGGAGATGACGGACTATAAGCGTGAATTGAACCTTTCAGAAGGCAAGGTTACGGTCAGCTATTTACAGAACAAAACACGGTTTGAAAGAGAGTATTTTGCTTCTGAACCGGCACAGCTTATTATTGTTAAGATTAAAACGGATAAACCGCAGGGACTGTCCTTCTCCTTGATGATGGATAGAGGCAGATTCTATGACGGTGCCTGCAAGATGGATGATAATACTATTAAAATGTGGGGAAATACAGGGGAAAATGCGGTGCGTTTTCTCCTGGCGACCCGTGCGGTAGCAAAGGGAGGAACCGTAAGTGTTACAGGCGAACACTTATTCATAGAGAATGCCGATGAAGCAACCCTTTATATTTCAATGGAAACATCTTTTTATCATCCGGAGAAAAAAGACAGCTTAGAGGCTGTTGTACGTGAAAGACTGGACAATGCCGTAA
This sequence comes from Lachnospiraceae bacterium, assembly GCA_045576455.1. GTDB lineage: Bacteria > Bacillota > Clostridia > Lachnospirales > Lachnospiraceae > RGIG4034. Next base: position 504,522 of record JAZNGM010000001.1, read on the forward strand.
GTCAGGGTGTTGAAATAATAGAAAAAGAACATACCCGTGATTATAAAGCCTTATATGACAGAGTGGAACTTTCCCTTAAGGGAGATGATCCGCATGTAAAATACAGTGAGGATTATTTCCAGTTTGTAAGATATCTGATGATTTCGGGAAGCCGTAAAGGAACACTTCCGTTGAATCTGCAGGGTATATGGAATGACTCTATGACACCGGCATGGGATTCAAAGTATACGATTAATATTAATACGGAGATGAATTACTGGCCGGTAGAAGGTATGCAACTTCCGGAATGCCATATACCTTTATTTGATCTTCTTAAAAGGCTTAGGGCAAACGGTCACAGGGTAGCTAAGGAAATGTATGGCTGCCGTGGCTTCGTGGCACATCATAATACGGATATCTGGGCCGACTGTGCACCGCAGGATATTTATATTCCGGCAACCTATTGGGTAATGGGCGGCGCATGGCTTTGTACCCATATCTGGAAACACTATTTGTATACCCGAGACAAAGCGTTTTTGCAGGATATGTACGAGACTATGGAGGATGCAGTACTTTTTTTCCATGATTTCCTCATTGAAAGAGATGGTCAGTTACTTACCTGTCCGTCCGTTTCACCGGAAAATACATATATCCTTCCTGACGGAACCCATGGACATGTATGTTATGGGGCAACCATGGATACTGAAATTCTAATAGACCTATTCGGTCAATACATAAAAGCATCGGAAGAATTAGGTATCAGTAATGCTATAACAGAGAAAACAAAAGAAATGGCAGCGAGGTTACCAAAGCTTGAGATTGGTAAATACGGACAGATTCTTGAATGGAATAAGGATTATGATGAGGCAGAACCGGGACACAGACATATTTCCCATTTATACGCTCTTCATCCGTCAGACCAAATTACAAAAGACGGAACCAAAGACTTATACGATGCGGCTAAGAATACCCTTGCCAGAAGACTTCAGTATGGTGGTGGCCATACCGGCTGGAGTTGTGCATGGATTGTAAATATGTATGCGCGTTTATTGGATGGGGAAAATGCATGGGAGAATCTGGTGAAGCTCTTTGAAAATTCCACCTGCCCGAATATGTTCAGTAACCATCCGATGGGACCGGGATATGTATTCCAGATAGACGGTAATTTCGGTGGTGCATCAGGAATTATTGAAATGCTTCTTCAGAGTAACGAAACAAGAACCCTATTGTTACCGGCAATTCCAAAGGCTTGGGAAAGCGGAAGTGTCAAAGGCCTTGTTATGTGTTATGGTGCATTGGTGGATATGTCATGGGAAAACGGTAAGGTAAAAGAAGTATGCATTACAGCGGTTAATGATATGGAAACTATTCTTTGCTATAATGAAAAATCTGTTGAAATCAACCTTAAAAAGGGTGAGGTTTATAAGATGTAATAATGGAGCTGTAGCTTATAAACATTAGCATATAGGCTACAGCTTTGAATAATAAGAATGTATGTGGTTTATGATTTGGGAGAATGGGAATGGAAGGTAGTGCAAAAATGAATCTGCCGGTAAAACAAAAATTACGGTATGGATGGGAGTTTGCAAAACAACATGTTTCAGACGGAATGGTGCCTTCTGATTGGAAGGGACTTTCTTTTTCTTCTGTTCTTATACCGCATGACTGGCTTATTCAAAATGTGAATGATTTATATGAAGATTCCGTAGGGTTTTACAGAACGGTTTTACACTTTACGGATGTCAGGGATTATTATACAGCTCTCCGTTTTGAAGGGGTATATATGGATTCTTCCGTATATGTTAACGGACAAAAGGTGTTTGAGTGGAAATACGGTTATTCCACCTTTGAAGTTCCGGTAGATGAATATCTTGTGGAAGGTGACAATGAAGTGGTAGTGAAAGTAGTTCATCTTGCACCAAATTCCCGCTGGTATTCGGGTGCCGGTATTTACAGACCGGTATATTTAATCAGAAAAAACCGGCAACGTTTTTTGCCGGATGGAATTTATATCCATAACCGGAAAACCCCATACGGGTATGAAAGCGTTGTGACGGCAGAAACCGACGCAAAAGATAGGGCATTAGATGTACGTGCGCGCATAACCGATGCAGGCAGAAATGCGGTGACTGATTTGGTCAGTGCGCCGGCGGGACAGGAATTACATATCCGTAATGAAAATGTTAAGGAATGGGATGTTAACCACCCTAATTTATATTATCTGGAAATTGAACTCTATGATGCATGCCGGGATGTTGTGCTGGATAAGGAGTGCATCCGGTTTGGATACCGTACCCTTACGTTTACAACGGATAAAGGATTTTTCTTAAACGGTACGCACGTAAAGATACAGGGCGTGGCATTGCACCATGATTTGGGATGCCTTGGAAGTGCGGTAAATGAGACGGCATTAAGAAGGCAGTTGCGGCTTATGAAGGAAATGGGGGCAAATGCCATCCGTTCTTCCCACAATATGCCATCCGCTGAGCTTATTAAGTTATGTGATGAAATGGGCTTCCTTTTGCAGAATGAAGCTTTTGATTGTTGGAAAAAAAGTAAGACACCGTATGATTACGCGCGCTTTTTTGAAGAATGGGCAGAACGTGATGTGGCAAGCTGGATACGCCGTGACCGTAATGCTCCCAGTGTAATTATGTGGTCTATAGGCAATGAAATATATGACACGCATGCAGATGAGAGCGGAAAAGCCACTTTGGAGTATTTGATTGGATTGGTCAATAAGCATGATCCGCATAAAAATGCGTATGTGACCTTTGCATCTAATTATCTTACATGGGAGAATACCCAGAAATGTGCAGATGTTATTAAACTTACAGGTTATAATTATACGGAAAATCTGTATGAGGAGCATCATGAAAAATATCCGGACTGGATTATTTACGGAAGTGAGACAGCTTCTATTGTGCAGAGCAGGGGAGTATATCATTTTCCGTTGGAAAAAGAAATATTGGCAGACGATGACAGACAATGTTCTTCTCTTTTAAACAGTATTACGAGTTGGGGAGCCAAGAGTATTGAGTATTGTCTGACGAAAGACAGGGATATGGAGTTTTCCCTCGGACAATTTATTTGGACGGGAATTGACTATATTGGTGAACCGACACCGTATCACACAAAAAATTCGTATTTCGGACAGGTGGATACTGCAGGATTTTTAAAGGATTCCTATTATATGTATCAGGCGGCGTGGACGGATTATAAGGAAAAAACGGTGTTGCATATTTTCCCGTACTGGGATTTTAATGAAGGACAGTTAATTGATATAAGGGTGTGCTCCAATGCACCATCTGTGGAACTTTTTCTGAATGGGGAAACGCTTGGGAAAAAGGCTATTGACAGAAAGCATGGAGACAAGATAAGCGGTGATTACAAGGTGCCTTATCGGAAAGGTGAGCTTAAGGCGGTAGCCTATGATGAGGAAGGCAATATTATAAAAGAAGAGATAAGATGTTCTTTTTCAGACGCCTGCAAGATTCAAGTGTCTGTTGAAAGAGATTATTTGAGGGCGTGTGATGAAACGCTTGCTTTCCTTGCCATAAGTGTATTGGACAAGGAAGGAAATGAGGTGTGCAACGCCAATAACCGGATAAATATTTCGGTAGAGGGCGAAGGCATGCTTCTTGGAACTGACAATGGTGACAGTACCGATACGGATGAATACCATGCGGGCAGCAGAAGAATGTTTAACGGTAAACTGCTGGCAGTTATAAGAAGCAACGGCAAGGAAGGAAATATATGTGTTTCGGTTACTTCTTTGGGACTTAAAGGGACAAAAGTTATACTTCCTGTAAGAACTGCTTGCACAGAAGAGTATGAAATAACGGAGCTTGCGGTAAAAGAAACTGACGGAATAAATACGGAAGCAGGCAGAAACGTACAGGAAAAATATGCTACAATACAGGAATCTGCCATACCGGTCAGAAAGCTGGAAATTGTTCACGGTGGCAGTACACATTTTTCGCCGGAGCATAGGCAACTGGAGGTTTCGTTAAAGGTATTGCCACAAAATGCTACGACAGAAAAAATAGTGTGGCGCGTATGTGATGATGCCGGAGTAGACAGTCTTATTGCTGAGGTAAAGCCGGACATGTACGACTTGACTAAGGCGGTCATTGTGGCTAAAGGCGATGGTCTTTTCCGTATTAGGGTAATGTGTGAGAATGTTCCGGGCTCTTTGGAGGCATTGTCACAACTCGAATGCAGTGCAAAAGGACTTGGCACGATACTGAAAGATCCTTACGGCTTTATCTATGCATCGCAATATGATGCCCAGCTGAGGACGGGAAACGGCAATGAACGAGGGGTTTCAACCTCGCGTAACGGTTACAGCTTTGTGGCATTTAAAGATGTTGATTTTGGTAAATTTGGTTCGGATGAGGTAACGTTGCCTATATTTTCTTTTGACGGAAGAGTTCCTATAAGATTTTGGGAAGGTATTCCATATGAAGAAGGCAGCAGGCTTATAAAAGAAGTGGAGTATACACTTCCGGGAATATGGAATACATATGTACCGGATACATTTAGCTTAGGCAGGCGCTTAAAAGGAATAACTACTTTTGCACTGGAATTCAATACAAAGATACACTTAAAAGGCTTTTCCTTTACAAAACAGCAAAAAGCATATGCTTATCTTACGGCAGCAGAAGCTGATGCGGTTTACGGGGATAGCTATATAGTGGAAGGAAGCAGTATTAACGGTATCGGCAATAATGTGACACTGGTATTTGAAGATATGGATTTTTCCAAAGAATATGCCGGTTTTATTAAAATTAAAGGATATACGCCGAATGAAGTTAATAATATAAATCTATTATGTAAAAATGAAAATGGTACAGAAGAAAAAGAAGCATTGGAATTCTTGCATACAAAAGGCGTTAAAGAGGTTTTATTTAAGATAAAACCCAAAACGGGGAAATGCAGGATATCTTTTGTGTTTCTGCCGGGGAGCTCTTTTGATTTTGAAGGCTTCTGTTTTGTAAAAGGTGAAGAATTATAATTGATGGTATTAGATTGGGGTGGGGTGCAGTATGTTAACAAAAGACGTAAATCCAATAATTAAAGCAGATTATCCGCCAAGTGATGTAATAAGGGTGGGGGATAAATATTATATGGCAAGTACAACTATGCATTTTTATCCTGCGATAGCATTGTTGCAATCCTATAATCTCGTTGATTGGGAATTGGCAGGATATGTTACTGAAAAGTTGGAAAATACAGAAAGGGAAAGACTGTGCGGCGAACAGAATATGTATGGTTCGGGTATCAGGGTTGGTTCTCTAAAGTATCATGAAGGAGTATTTTATGTTACGGGTGTAGCATACGGAGTAGGAAAGTCTTATATATTTACCGCTACGGATATAGAAGGACCGTGGGAAAAGATTACTATGGAGCATTGTGCACATGATGCTTATCTGTTTTTTGATGACGACGGTAAAAAGTACATTTTTTTCGGAAACGGCAATATTTGTGTTATGGAACTGAATGATTCCATGACCGGTTATAAGGATAATGGCGTATTTAGTAAAATAATATCAAGTGATAGGGATGACTATTGCAGATATGAAGGTGCGCATGTTATAAAAAGAGAGGGTAAATATTATTTATTTTTAACATATTGGCCGAAAACCGGAAATAAGAGAAGAACACAAGCTGTTTTTGTCTCTGATACCATCGCAGGGGAATATACCGGAACGGATATATTGGACTGTGACAGAGACTATTTTAACGAAGGTGTGGCACAGGGAGGACTTGTAGAAACACCGGAAGGTGACTGGTATGCTGTCCTTATGCAGGATTATGAGGCAGTAGGCAGAGTTCCGGTTCTGGTACCTGTACACTGGAAGGAGGATATGCCTGTTTTTGGAGAAAACGGAATGGTACCGGTTAGTTTTAAAGTGCCTGGGACAAAGAATAAGGTAAAACCGCTTTATGCTTCGGATAACTTTAAGAACCCGGTTTTAAATCCGGTTTGGCAGTTTAATCATTTGCCGGATAATGAATTATGGAATGTGGAGCCGGAGGGCGGCTATAGGATTACAACCGGTAAGATTAGCATTAATGTATTACAGGCAGTAAATACCCTTACCCAGCGGATGATGTGGCCGAAGAGTGCAGCAGAGGTAACCATAGATGCATATAACCTGAATAATGGTGATTATGCAGGGTTCAGTGCATTCCTGGGTGGTTACGGCTTTGTGGGAATTATGAAGGAAAACGGCAAATATTATGTAGTCATGTGTGCAAGAAATGTTGAAAAGATACCACAGCGGGACAGGGTATTTGATTATATGCCGGGAGAAATTTTGGCAAAGATCCAGATAGCCAATCCCTGCATGCGCTTCCGGATAGAAGCGGATTTTTCTGATGTGGAAGGGAAAACGGATTTCTACATAAATCTAAATAAGAAATGGAAAAAGGTGGGTATCACCCATAAGGTATATTATCATCTCGATCATTTTGCCGGATGCCGTTACGCTATGTTTGCCTATTCGACATACGAAACCGGCGGAAGTGCGGTATTTAAAGACTTTATATATGAGTACAATGAAGTTACAGATTAAATAACCGGCGCAAATAATGCCCGGAATGAGGTTTGCATGAAAAATAATAATCGACAATTTTTAAAAGATCTTCCGACATCGGTAAGAGACATAATGGAACATGAACCGAAGGATAATACGGTTTATATGGCAGTAAAGACCGATTTGGATTATGAACTGGCTTATCGTGACGGATATCTTATTTTAACCAAGGATTATCTGTATGTATTTTCGGCAGATACAAAGGCTACTACACCCAGATATTTTAAAGGGTATGGGACAAGAACGGAAGCCGTAATGGCAGATGACGTTACATATAATGCTAAAAAGTATGCTATTAATGAGCTGGAAGAAATCCGTATCGAGCATCAGGTGGCTTGTAATCTTCTTATCGCGAAAATTAGTGGTGAAGAAGTAAGAGTAGCGTTATTCACAAATTTAAGCAAGAGAAAAGTTTTTGACTTGATAAAAACTTTTAAAAAGCTAAAGAAAAATAACGGTGAAGAAGTAGAAGTTAAGGAAGAAAATCCGGACGATGAATATTGCCCTAAATGCGGAAGGATGTATCCTGACAAGGCAAGAAAAATGTGTCCGAGATGTATGAACCGTAAAGCAGTATTTTTCCGTGTACTTAAGTACTTCAAGCCATATAGTGCAAGAATTGCAGTGCTTATGCTTATAATCGTGGCAACGTCGGCATTGAATCTTGTATGGCCTTACCTTAACGGTACGGTATTGTATGACAAGATATTAGGTAAAGATGATGCCTTTTTGGCTAAGTTCAATATTCCGTACGGAGAATATGTACTTGCTTTGTTGCTTGTCGTGTTAACTATGTTTATGACAAAAGTGGTATTGCTGCTCCTTCAGATACTGCAAGGAATTTTTACGGCAAAAGTTGTATGCTACATTGTACGTGATATGAAAAAGGAAATTTTCCATGTTATGGGTGATTTGTCCATAAGCTTTTTTAGAAGCCGTCAGACTGGTAGCCTTATGACAAGAGTTATGAGCGATGCAGACCGTGTAACAGGTTTTTTCCTTGACGGATGCCCGCATATATTTATAAATGGTCTTCTGATTATTGCCTCAACAGCAGTAATGTTAAGTATAAACTGGCAGATGACGGTAGTAACCATTATCATGCTTCCTACACTTGCTTTTGTAAGTTTCTATTTAAGACCCAAGGTATGGGTAATGTTTGGTAGAAGACATAGGGCAGAGCGTTCACTTAATAATGCCGTTAATGATAACCTGACAGGTGCCCGTGTTGTTAAGGCTTTCGGACAGGAAGCAAGGGAATCCAAACGTTTTACGGGATATAACGGTAAGCTTCAGCATGCGGAAGTGGCAATATCCAAGCAGAGAAATATATTTAACGTCATGTATGGCGGCGGACAGCAGATAGTTACCATTGTTGTATGGATAATGGGTTCCTTGTTCTTAATGAAAGGTAAGAACATGGAATTCGGTACATTAATTACTTTTATCGGTTATGTGGGACAGCTTAGCGGACCGATGAACTTTTTCTCACATATCTTTACATGGTGGTCAGACAGTATGAACAGTGCGGAGAGAATGTTTGAGATTATCGACGCGGTTCCTGAGGTAAGTGAAAAAGAAAATCCGGTACGTCTTCAGAAACCGGAAGGTACGATTGAATTAAAGGATGTATCGTTCGGATATGATGAAAACCGTCCGGTGCTTAAGAATATCAACTTTACGATTCCGGCAGGAAGTATGCTGGGTATCGTGGGACGAAGCGGTGCGGGAAAGACAACACTTGTTAACCTGATATCAAGAATGTATGACCCGCAGGAAGGTTCCATCCATATTGATGGTATTGATGTAAAAGATCTTGCGTTCCATGATCTTCGTAAAAATGTAGCAATGGTATCCCAGGAAACATATATATTCATGGGAACGATTGCGGAGAACATAGCGTATGCCGATTTGTCAGCAAAACCGGAACAGATTGTTAAGGCAGCCAAACTTGCAGGAGCACATGATTTTATCATGCGTCTGCCGGACGGCTATGATACCAGAATCGGAGCTTCGGGAAGAGAACTTTCGGGTGGTGAGAGACAGCGTATTTCCATTGCAAGAGCAATTCTTGCAAATCCGAAGATATTAATTTTGGATGAAGCAACTGCTTCGGTGGATACGGAAACGGAAAGAGTTATCCAGAAGTCAATACAGTACCTTGTAGAGGGAAGAACAACCATTTCAATAGCGCACAGACTTTCTACGCTGCGTGATGCAGATTACCTTATTGTTATTGATAACGGTAAAATAACGGAGCGGGGAACTCATCAGGAGCTCATTGACTTACAGGGAACTTATTATAAACTCATGGAATTACAGACAAAAGCCTTAGCCATTAAGGAAGTCTGATGGAGGAATAAATGAAAGATTTTAAAATGGACCCAATGGGAATGGAAGAGGAAGAATTCAGCTTAGAACAGATGGAGAAAGAAACGGAGGAAATGCTTAGGGTTCACTATCTTGATGATAGTAATGCGGTATTCAAGCGTACAGAAGGCGGTTTCTTAAGCTTAGAGACGGAAGGATCAACTTATCCGCGTGTTCAGGTTGTAAGAATGTTTCCATTTACGGATAAAGATGAATTTATTTCAATAAGGACGCCGGACGAGCGTTCCAAGGAAATCGGAATTATACGTGATATTAATAAGGTAAGCAAGCAGACGAAGGAAATGTTGCTTGAGCAGATGAATATCCGTTATTTTACACCGATTATTAAGAAGGTTATTAAAATAAAAGAAGAATACGGTTATGCTTACTGGGATGTTATGACAGACAGGGGAGAATGCCGGTTTACTATCCAGATGGGTGGAAGCGGAGTGATTCATTTGTCAGAAAACAGAATTCTTATTCAGGATATTGATGAGAACCGTTTTGAAATACCGGATCTTAGGGATTTGACAGATATGGAACGTAAGAGACTGGATTTGTTCCTATAATGGGAGGTTACCTTGAATCTAAATTACCAATTAAGTAAAAAAAATGTGGAGACATGTAATTTATCGGCAGATGAAGAGATAATGTATTGTCTTCCTATTGATATTGACCGCGAAGGCATGTATACAAAAAATTCTTATACGGTAATAACCAATAAGAGAATTGTGGCACTCGAAAACGGTACGGTTATTAAAGATATTCTTCTTAATGATTGCGAGGAAGTTAAGAGTGAACCGCAGATTGCCTGTGGTATTATATATGTTACTGTCGGGGGCGAGAAAGAAATTATCGGTCGTTTTTCATCCCGTCATCTTGTTCGTTATTCTTATGTGGCAAGAGGTTGCCGTTTTATAAAGCAGGGAATAAAAGAAAAGGTAGTAAGTACGGAGTATGAAAAGACCTGCGCGAAATGTGGCAGGGCGTTGCCGGGAACAAAAGAGTGCCCGAAATGTGCCGGAAGAAAAGAAGGATTCATTCCTATTTTTTCCGCTATGTTAAAGAATCATAAGAAGCGTCTTGCAGTAATTATTTTCTTTATGCTGCTTGCGACTTTTGTAACGCTCTTTAATCCAAGTGTACAGCGTTACCTTATTGATGAAGTACTTATTAATGAAGAAAAGAGTTACAGCAAGTTATTTATCTGTCTTGCCATTATGTTTGTGCTTGGTATGGGCGTTGTGATTATCAATGCGGTAAAATCATATTTGTGCGCAAAACTCGGTTCTGTAATAAGCATGGAACAGAGACAAAAATTATATGACAAAATACAGATGTTATCGTTGTCCTTTATTCATGACAGAAATCCCGGTGAATTAATGAACAGGATTTCACAGGATACGGCACGTGTACAGATGTTTATGGGCGATACCTTCTGTAATATCTTTACCGTCGTTATATTATTTGTGAGTCTTGTAGTATACATGCTCTTGCTTAACTGGCAGCTTGCGCTGGTGGCATTTGCACTTACACCGTTTTCGGTTATTTTTTCCGTGGCATTCCGCAAGAACATTAAGAGAAGATTCCGTATGCAGTTTGTTAAGCAGGATAAGGTTAACGGAAACCTGCAGGATGTTATTTCCGGTATTGCTGTTGTAAAGTCTTACGGACAGGAAAAGAAGGAATCAGATTACTTTAACCGTACGGCGGATGATTTTGCAAAGGTTCAGGTAGGAAATGAAGTGTTCTTTGCTATATTTTATCCGATTATTACATTCCTTTTGGGTGCCGGCATTTATCTGGTAACATTTTTTGGCGGACGGCTTACCATCCAGGGAAATATGACGCAGGGAGAGCTGGTGCAGTTTATTAATTATTCCTCGATGTTGTTTTCATATGTGGGGTGGCTTAGTAATATGCCGAGAATGCTTATGAACATGATTACCAGTGTTGAGCGCATCGGTGATGTAATGAACCAGGAACCGACGATATTTGATACGGAACAATCCGTGGAGCATGCAATCGAAGGCAATATTACATTTGAAAATGCTTCCTTTGGATACAAATCATATGAGCCGGTTATCGAGAATATTAATCTTAAGGTTAAGAAGGGTGAGATGATAGGTCTTGTCGGAGCTTCCGGAGCCGGAAAGTCAACGATTATCAATCTTATCATGCATCTTTATGAAGTAGATAGCGGTGCATTATTGGTAGATGGTATTAATATTAGGAATATAAAGCTTGCGGATTACCACTCACAGATTGGGGTGGTATTACAGGAAACCTTCTTATTTAATGGTACAATCCTTAATAATATTTCTTATGCAAGACCTAATGCTACTTATGAAGAAATAATTACGGCAGCTAAGATGGCAAATGCCCATGATTTCATATTAAAAATGCCGGACGGATATAATACCTACGTGGGTGAAAAAGGATATAATTTATCCGGTGGTGAGAGGCAGCGTATTGCCATAGCAAGAGCAATATTAAATGATCCGAGATTATTAATCTTGGATGAAGCCACGGCAAGCCTTGATACGGAAAGTGAGTATCTGATACAGAAAGCTATCAAGCGTCTGACGGAGGGAAGAACAACCTTTGCCATTGCACACAGGATTTCTACATTAAAAGATGCAGACCGCCTGCTGGTTATTGATGCCCATGGTATTGCGGAGATGGGAACCCATAATGAACTGATGGAGAAAAAAGGAATATATTATTCACTGGTAAAAGCCCAGTTAGATATGCAAAAACGTGCGTAAGTAATTACGCACGTTTTATTTATACGTTATGCTGTTAATGTTAACTGTCTGTTACCGGAGGGATATTTATACCCTACGGGTACTTGCTGCACACATTGCGCGGTATTCGCTTGGTGTACAGTCTTTTTGCTGCCTAAAAATACGGTTAAAAGTGGAAATGCTGGAAAATCCTGATTGCATGGCAATTTCTGTTATGGATAAATCCGGCTGTTCCAAAAGACTTTCGGCTACCTTCAGGCGTTTATAGCTTAAGTAATCGTAAAAGGTTGAATTGGTATATTGCTTAAAAAGCCTTGTGAAGTGATATTTTGAAAAACCGACAGAGGATGCAACCGCTTCCAGTGTTAAGTTATCCATGTAATGGGCATCGATATACTCGAATACATCATTAAACTTCTGTAAATATTCCTTTTGCTTGTAGACACGGACGCTTGGAAAGAGTGTAGCGGTTTCGAGATGATTGCGTCCTATTTCCACAAGGAAGTTCATTAATAAAGAATATATAACAATATCACGGTAACTGTTTGTTGAAAAATATTCATTACGCATCTGCATTAATATACGGTAAAGATTATCATATATATAAGGATGCGAACCTTTGGTTATGTGCATGGCAGGCGTCATAATGGACTGGATGCTTGAAAAACCGCGGAAACCGGATATGTGGTTAGTGTCCATAAGGAATATAAAGCGTTTGCCTGTTTCGGGTGCTGCGATGGAATGGGTTTCTCCCGATGATACAAGAAGAATATCACCTGCTTCAAGATGATATTTTGTATCGGAAACCGTAACATCGTATGTACCTTCCACCGGAGTAATAATCTCCAGAGCGGTATGCCAATGCGGCCTATATTCCATATTTTGGTCATTAAACCATATTCTTACGGTCATATCTGACCTATAATCAACTATTTCTTGCGAATGCAGAACGTTTCTTACCCCGTTCCAATCCGTGTTAACATCGTGAATTTCACCAAAATCGTCCTGTTGCTTTGTCCCCATTTGCTAAAACCTCCTATTAGTGCAATGTTGTTTTTGGCAATTTCACAACAAAAAGGCACTAAAATTTATAAAAAGTGAACAAGTTGCTATGCCGATATTATGATTTATATTATCATATGATGCCAAAAAAGTAAATAATGCATAATTTTTTTTGTTTGAGAGCAATATTTGGGCAATAATTGAACAAAAAATAGCAAAATGTAATAAGCGGCTATTTGTAAAAAAGTATATTATTTTAAGTAAGATTAAAGTAGTACTAATATTAGCTTTATACGGAGGCATTTATGAAAGACTCTATCAAAAAGATCCTATTAGGTGTAATAGTGATCGCAGCAATTGTGGTGGTTTTCCTTATCTTGACTGCGGACAAGAATGAAAACTTCCGCCACAAATATGAAGGATATGATTTATCTACCGATGTTGCAGGGGTAAACAGGGAAGGTACATATGCTTCATATTTGAATAAGTATGCAGATGCAGCATATCCTACAAAGGATATCGCTATTGATTTGCAGAAGTATACGGAAGGAACAGATGTTAAAGCCTATGCTGAAGAAAAAGGCGCCATCTACACAGGCGATTCTTCTAAGGTAACATGGGAAGTTAATGTTCCTGAAGCAGGTTTTTATAACATCTATATGGAATACCTTACGGTAGAATCCAGAGGTGTAGAAATCGAACGTGCTCTCTATATTAACGGAGAGATTCCTTTTACGGATGCAGCACTTCTTACATTCACAAGATTGTGGACAGATGCGGCAGCACCGAAGGTAGACAATCAGGGCAACGAGATCAGACCGCGGCAGATCGAAGTTTATGATTGGCAAAAAGCATATTTTAAAGACGAGATGGGATATGTAATTGATCCATACACGTTCTATTTTAAAAAGGGTGTTAATACAATAACCCTTGAAACGGTTAATGAACCGATGGTTGTCAGAACGCTTGAGTTAAGAGGAGTAGAAGAATTACCTTCATATGATGAGTATATAGCTTCTATGCCACAGGTTAACATGAGTGAAGAAGGATTAAAATATTACGGCAAAATCCAGGGCGAGGATGCAAACCTCCGTTCAGAATCTTCATTGTATGCTAAATACGATAAGGCATCCCCTACTACTGAGCCTTACAGTGTAACCAAAACAATTCTTAACTATACGGGTGGAGAAGTTTGGACGAAGGCCGGTCAGTGGATCCAGTGGGATTTCGAAGTTCCGGAAGACGGATATTATAACATTTCCGTAAAAGCACGCCAGAATTATTCCAGAGGTAGCGTGTCTTGCAGAAATCTTTACATTGATGGAGAGATTCCTTTCAAGGAAGCACAGACAATGTCATTCTCTTACGGCAGTGACTGGAAGACGTTAACACTTTCTGATGATGAGGGTGAAGCGTATAGCTTCTATTTAACAAAGGGTGCGCATACAATCAGATTGGAAGCAGCACTTGGTAACATGGGTGCCATCCTTAGCGAACTTGAGGATTCGACTTTCCGTCTGAACCAGATGTACAGAACCATCCTTGTTTACACAGGCGCATCACCGGATGCAAACCGTGACTACAACATCCACAAAGTATATCCGGAAGTTGTGGAAGCGATGGGGCTTGAATCAAAGAGATTATACAAACTTGTTGATGATGTGGTTCTTTATACAGGCCAGAAAGCTGATAAGATTGCGACGGCACAGACACTTGCCAGACAGCTTGAAAAATTTGTTGATAAGCCACACAAGATTTCAACACAGTTTATAGCATTTAAAGATAATATTACAGCACTTGGTACTTCAATCCTTAATATGAGCGAGACAAAATTGGATGTTGATTATCTTATTGTCAGCGGAACGGATGCTAAGGTTGAAAAAGACAAGGCAGGAATTTTCGGTAAGATTTGGCATGAGATTAAATCTTTCTTTGCATCATTCGTAGTTGATTATGATGCGGTCGGAGATGTTTATGCAGACAGTGAAGAAGTTGTTAAGGTGTGGATTGCAACAGGCCGTGACCAGGGTACTATCCTTAAGTCAATGGTTGACGATACCTTCACTCCTGAAAGCGGTATCGGTGTTAACGTAGAAATCGTAGATGCCGGAACATTGTTGAATGCGGTTATCGCAGGTAAAGGACCGGATGTTGTTCTTTCAATCGGTGCTGACCAACCTGTTAACTACGCGCTCCGTAATGCGGCAGAAGACTTGACACAGTTTGAAGGCTGGGAAGAAGTATTTGATGCTTATTACCCAAGTGCGTATACGGCATATCAGTACAACGGAGGTATTTACGGACTTCCGGAAACACATAACTATAATGTAATGTTCTATCGTACAGACATTATGGAAGATTTGGAATTAGAGGTTCCGAATACATGGACAGATGTAATTGATCTTCTTCCTACAATCCAGGGTAATAACCTTGAAGTTGGTTTACCTACAACAGCCAGTACAACAGCTCCTGACTTATCTGCTTTCTACACATTCTTATACCAGAATGGTGGAGATGTATATGATGAAGACGGAAAGAGAACTACTATTAATGAAGAAGAAGGTGTTCAGGCATTTGATCTTTATACAAGCTTCTTTAATGATTACGGATTACCTAAGGAATACGATTTCGTAAGCCGTTTCAGATCAGGACAGATGCCAATCGCAATCGTAAGTTACACCATGTTTAATACATTGGTTGTATCCGCGCCGGAAATCAAAGGTTTATGGGATTTTACACTTGTTCCGGGTACAGTAAGACTTGATGAGAACGGTGAAGAATACATTGACAGATCCATTTATTCAACAGGAACCTGTACGATGATGATTAAAAACGACAATGAAGTAACAAAGCAGAACGCATGGGAATTCATGAAGTGGTGGGCAAGTGCTGATACACAAGTCCGTTTTGGACATGAGCTTGAAGCGTTGCTTGGTTCTTCTGCAAGATATGCAACAGCTAACAGAGAAGCGTTTACACAGCTTGCATGGAGTGCAGAAAATGCTGCGGTTCTTGAAGAACAGTGGGCATGGACTGTAGGATTTAGAGAAGTAGCCGGCGGTTACTACACAGGAAGACATATTACTAACGCAATCCGTAAGGTTATGAATGAGAAAGCGGACGCAAGAGAAACTATTCTTGATTACGCGATTACGATTGATGAAGAGCTTGAGAAGAAGCGTAAAGAGTTTGGACTTCCAATAGACTAGCATAGGAGATGTGTAATGAAAACGTATATTAAAAAATATTTTGCGCTGCGTAAGCATAATGCAAAAGTAGCGTGGAGAAAAGCTAAAATGAATAAGATGTGCTATGCGTTCCTTGCACCGTTTGCTGTCTTGTTCATCTTGTTCTATATTGCTCCGGTATGTACTTCTATCTTTTTTAGTTTTACATATTACAACATATTAGAACCACCGAAATTTATCTTTTTACAGAACTACATTAACTTATTGCTGCAGGATGATATCTTCCTGACAGCAATAAAGAACACTTTCGTTATCGCCGTGGTAACAGGACCTATCGGATATCTTGCCGCGTTCCTGTTTGCATGGTTGATTAATGAATTACCAAGATGGATTAGAACGGTAGCGGTTATTATTTTCTACGCACCATCTATCGCGGGTTCGGCATTTGCTATTTTCTCAATCCTCTTCAGAGGTGATGCATATGGTTGGATTAACGCTACACTTATTAACTGGGGTATTATCGACCAGCCTAAAATGTGGCTTACAGACCCGAGCACGATGTTGCCGATTTGTATGGCAGTTATCCTTTGGACGAGTTTGGGTACCAGCTTCCTGTCTTTCGTTGCAGGTTTTCAGGGTATTGATAAAGCCCAATACGAAGCCGGATACATGGACGGTGTTAAGAACAGGTGGCAGGAGTTATGGTATATTACATTACCTAACATGAAACCGATGCTCATGTTCGGTGCCGTAATGTCAATAACAGGTGCATTCAGTGTTTGTGAAGTTACAATGGCTCTTTGCGGATATCCTTCAACAGATTATGCTGCAAGAACAATTGTTACCCATTTGTACGATTATGGTTTCTCGAGATTTGAAATGGGATACGCATCCGCAATTGCAACCTTGTTATTCCTTATCATGATTTTGTGTAACAAAGCAATACAAAGTATATTGAGAAGAGTAGGAACGTGATGCCATGAAAAAGAAAGAAAAGAATGAAACATATCATAAAAAACCGGCCATTTTAAGAAAAAGACAGCCTAACAGATCAAGACTTGGTGACCTTAGTGTTTACATATTCCTTGCAATAGTTGCTGTTATTATGGCTATACCTCTGGTGTTCTCGATCAGCCAGGCATTGAAACCGTTGGATGAGTTATTCCGTTTCCCACCGAAATTCTTTGCACAGAATCCGACACTGGAGAATTTCCAAGATTTATTTGTAACAATGTCAAAGTCCTGGGTATCTTTCTCAAGATACATTTACAATACTGTATTTATGACTGCAGTCGGTACGTTCGGACATTTGATTATTGCTTCAATGGGTGCTTTCGTATTATCTAAATATGAATTTCCGGGAAGCAGATTGTTTTTCAATATTGTAGTTACGGCTCTTATGTTTACCGGTTATGTAACTGCAATTCCTAACTACATTATTATCAGTAAGCTTGGTTGGGTAGATACATATTTTGCTATTATTATTCCTGCGTTTGCTGCACCGATGGGACTTTTCCTTATGAAGCAGTTTATGGAAGGTCTTCCGATGTCATTAGTAGAAGCTGCTAAGATTGACGGTGCTAACGTTTGGAAAGTATTTATCAGAATTATCATGCCTAACGTTAAGCCTGCATGGCTTACATTGATTATTTTCTCTGTACAGTCATTATGGAATAACAGAGCTTCAACATTTATTTATTCAGAAGAAAAGAAAACACTTGTATATGCATTGCAGCAGGTGCAGAGTGGTGGTGTTGCCAGAACAGGTCAGGCAGCTGCCGTAACGGTAGTTACTATGAGTGTACCAATTCTATGCTTCATTTTATCCGAGAGCCAGGTTCTTGAAACAATGGGAAGTTCGGGTCTTAAGGATTAATAACCAGAAAATAGATTATAAGGAAGAAGGTAGAATATGAAAAGGAAATTTAGAGTCCGCTTAACGGTATTGCTCGTAGCGATTATGATGTTATCCATGTCAATGACCGCGGATGCAAAACTCGGATATACATATAACTATGATTACTTTGCTGATATTCAGTATTATCCGGATGCATATGAAGTTGCGGGAGTATATAGTTTCAGTGACTTGGGACTTTCAAAAAGCTTGAACAATGCTGAAAGTATATACATTGTAGATGATTTGATTTACATAGTAGATACAGGTAATAATACAATTTATGAAGTCCGTAGAAATGCGGATGATTCGATTCAGTTGGAAAGAACCATTAAGAGATTTAATGCAAAGGGTGTTATTTCCAATACTACATTTAATCGTCCTACTGATATTTGTGTAGGAAAAGATGGCTGTTTATACATTGCGGATCAGGGCAATGAAAGAATCGTAAAACTTGACAATGATTTAAATTACATCATGTCTTTTACGAAGCCGACAGATGCGACGTTTGATCAGTCCTTAGCATTCCTTCCGTCCAAACTTGTTGTGGATGAAGTCGGAAGAGTGTACTGTATCGCAGATAACGTTAACAAAGGTTTGATTAAGTTTGAAAACGACGGTAAATTCACCGGATTCTTGGGTGCAACACCGGTTACGGTTAGCTTTTGGGATTATCTTTGGAAACGGGTTCTTTCTACGAAAGCACAGCGTGAAGCAATGGAGAACTTCGTGCCGACAGAGTATGATAACATCTCTATGGATAAGGATGGATTCATCTATGCTTGTACTATGAATGTTACCGGTGCCGGAATGCGAAGCGGTGCTGATAAACCTATCAGAAAGCTTAATCTTATGGGTAGTGATATCCTTGTCCGTAACGGAGATACGCATGTTACAGGTGATGAACAGTGGGATAGCGCCGGTGGTATTGAAGGTTGCTCCATGTTTGCTGATGTTGTGGCATTGGATAACGGTATTTATTTCGGCCTTGATAAGACACGTGGAAGATTATTCGGATATGACTCACAGGGTAATATCGTATTTATCTTCGGCGGTATTGGTAACGAGGATGGATATTTCCGTACGAAAGGTGCTATATCAATAGATAATATGGGCACAGACCTTGTTGTCCTTGATCAGATTGAGAGTAGCATTACAATATTTACTCTTACAGAATATGGCAAGCTTACATATCAGGCGATTGCTGAGTACGATGCCGGTGATTATATTAAGTCCGGTGAAACATGGCAGAAAGTCCTTACCTTAAATGGTAACTGTGACCTTGCATATATCGGTATTGGTAGATCACTTCTCCGTCAGGAAAAATATGAAGAAGCAATGAAATATTTCAAACTGAAATATGATGATGCTAATTATTCAAAGGCATATAAACAGTACCGTAAGCAGTGGATTGAGGATCACATTTTACTTATTATGATTGTATTAGGTGTTCTGATTATTATTCCATTAGCTAAAGGTAAATTGAGAAAATTAAAATTTGAAATTGATTTTGCTGATATATTCAGAAAATAGGAGATGGAGGATATTATGTTTGCTTCACTAAAAAAGAAAGAGACATATACGCATTATTTTAAGACATTAAAGTATGCATTTTATGTAATGACCCATCCCCTAGATGGGTTCTGGGACCTGACACATGAAAAAAGAGGTTCCATCGCAGCTGCCAATACAATTGTAATTCTTGTTGTTTTGGCCAGACTTGCGGGCTTGCAGTTTACAAGCTTCTTATTCCAGATAGTTTACTGGGAAGAACTTAATATTTTTATCTATGTTGCGAGTATTATATTCCCACTTGCATTATGGTGTATCGGAAACTGGGCATTAACCACATTGTTTGATGGTAAAGGAAGATTGAAGCAGGTATATATGGCTACGGCGTATTCACTTGCACCGCTTCCGCTTATCCAGTTCCCATGTATTATAATGAGTAACTTTATAACCGCAGATGAAGGTGCGTTTTATAACATCCTTCAAACCTTTGCGGCAATTTGGGCAGTTATGTTGATTCTTTGTGCAATGATGCAGATACATGAGTATTCATTAGGTAAGACAGTATTCTTTGCAATTGCTACTATATTTGCAATGGCGGTAATGTTGTTCATTATCATGTTATTCTTTAATATGATTTCACAGTGTATTGCATATTTTATTTCTCTTGGTAAAGAGATACTATTTAGGCTATAGCGGCCAGAGGAAGGAATAGAAGAATGAAAAAGGACAAATCAGTAAGGAAAGCCGAATTCAAAAAGGCAGCCATTAAACAATTGAAGAGTCTCATTGCTCCAATGATTTTTCTTCTGGTAGTAGCTGCAGCAGTTTTGGTAATTATTTTCTTAAAAGATGATGAGGTAATTTCTAACAGTGTTGAACTAATCAAATACGAAGGAGAACCCCATTCAATTATATTAGAAAATAATGATTTGAAGTTTACGATGGATTCGGAAACGACACAGTTTGAAGTTCTTGTTAAGAAAACAGGTAAGATTTGGTGCTCCACACCGAAGAATGCGGCTAACGATGGTAAAGCACTTCCGGTAACTAGAGAGAATCTTCAGTCTACCTTAATGTTGACCTATACTAATGATAATGGTGTTGATACATTATATAACAACTATGCAAACAGTATAGCAAATAAGACATACAACATTACGGAATCTGATGATATGGTTTCCGTTAAGTACTATGTTGGTATACCTGAAAAAGAATACCGTATACCGTATGCTTTTTCAGTTGAGAGATTTGAAGAATTCAAGAGTTTGATGGAAGCATCAGAAGATGAGTACGTAAAGAGTAATTTAAGCAAGTTCCAGAATAACTATAAGAAAATCGACCTTGAAAACATGAAGGATGATTTGGATAAAGATACCTTGCTTGCAATGTATCCGGTGTTAAACCAGGGACCTGCATATATACCGTTCCAGATAGTTAAGGATGCGGACGTAGAATCTACAGGTAAGGATTTATACGCAGAGAATTTCTCTAAGGCTGTTAAGGAAACCATGGAAAAGCTTTTTACAGCCATTGGTTATACTGAAGAAGATTATCAGGAAGATTTAAAGAATATGAATGTTTCTTCCGTTGGTAAGAAAGCAGCATACTATGTTACGGTAAATTACAAACTTGATGGAGATCAGTTGGTTGTTGAAGTTCCTACATCAGAAATAGCTTACAACAATTCTTATCCATTATTAAAATTATCAATTCTTCCATATTTTGGAGCTTCAACAGTAACGGATGAAGGTTATATGATTGTTCCGGAAGGTGGTGGAGCAATTATCAATTATAACAACGGTAAAGTTAAGCAGACAGAGTATTACGCTAATATATACGGTTGGGATGTTGGTATAGGAAGATATGAGTTGGTTAATGAAACCAGAACATACTTCAATGCGTTTGCTATGACATCCGGAGAGGATTCATTCTTATGTATTATTGATGAGGGTGAGGAGTATGCAGCTATTGCTGCAGATGTCAGCGGTAAGAACCACAGTTACAATTATGTGAATGCAACATATGATGTTCTGCATCGTGAAGAATACAAATTCAGTGGTAACAATACCGGTAAGCTTTATGTATATGAAGAAGATATAGCAGACGTTGTATTTACACAGAAATATACTTTCTTAAATTCTGGCGATTATGTAGATATAGCTAAAGAGTACGGTAATTATCTTGCAGAAGTTAATGAAGGTGCTTGGGGTACCGTTGATGAAGCCAATACACCGGTTGCAGTTGAGATTGTCGGTGCAGTTGATAAGATGGAACAGGTTATCGGTATTCCTGTAAGAAGACCATTGAAGCTTACTACATACAATGATGCAAAGGCTATCATAGAAGAATTGTTAGGATACGGCATTAAGAATATGTCGGTTAAGTTAAGCGGTTGGATGAACGGTGGTATTAACCAGCAGGAAATGTCAGATGTTGATCCTATCGGAAAACTTGGTAGTGAGAAATCACTAAAGAAGTTGATTAAATATGCACAGGAAAATGGTGTGGATTTCTACTTGGATGGTGTTACCAACTATGTAAGAAATGATAAGTTCTTTGACAGCTTTATCGTATGGCGTGATGCGGCAAGATATGTAAGTGACATTAAGGTAGAACTTAAAGATTTCTCAACAATCTGGTATGGAAAGCCGTCATGGTATCAGCCTTATTATCTTGTTAAGCCGTCAATTGTTATCAAATATATGGATAACCTTGCAAAAGCAGCTGAAAAATATGGTTCAGAAGGTATTTCTTTCAGAGATGTAGGATATGAATTATCTGCTGACTATAATCCGGACAGACCGGTAGCAAGACATGAAGCAAATATTATGCAGATTGAAAAGCTTGCTGAACTGAAAGAAAAAGGTTGTAAGATTATGATCAACATGGGTAATGATTATGCACTTCAGTATGCTGATATCATTACAAACATGAATCTGGGTGGTACGGATTATGCAATTATCGATGAGAAGATACCATTCTATCAGTTAGCAATACATGGCTATAAGACTTACACAGGTGATGCCCTCAACCTTAGCAATAAGCTTGACGAAGCATTATTAAGATCAGCTGAGTACGGTGCAGGTTTAAATTTCGTCTTAATGGCAGAAGATGCAATGGTTTTACAGAAAACATATTTTACACAGTATTTTGCGTCTGATTTCAATGCATGGAAGTCTAAGTTAGTTGAAATATATAACCGTTATGAAGAAGAACTTGGACACGTCTTCAATATGGAGATGACAGACCACGATATTCTTGATAAAGATATCAGGGTTACAACATTTGAAGACGGAACTCGCGTTTATGTTAATTACTCATTTGATGATTATGTGACAACAAATGGTGTAAAGATTCCTGCGAAAGACTATGTAGTGGTTCGCGGTAAGTAATAATATATACGCAGATTAGAAAGGGTGTTGATATGAAAAAAAAGAATAAGCTTAAAGGTCTTCAAAGACGTAAAGCCATCGCAGGATATCTGTTTATAACACCGTTTATCATCGGCTTTTTGATGTTTATGGTAAAACCGTTATTTCAGTCATTATGGATGAGTGTATGTAATGTTACACTCAGTGCTGAAGGATTTCAAATGAAATTCGACGGCCTGGTTAATTATAACAGAGCGTTCTTTGTAGATATTGATTTTAACCGTCTCTTGACGGAAGAATTATCAGAAATGATGATTAAAACACTTGCTATCATGGTATACAGTTTCTTTATTGCATTGATATTGAATCAGAAATTCCGTGGTAGAGGTTTAGTAAGAGCTGTTTTCTTCCTACCGGTTATTATGGCATCCGGTGTTATCTTGAATATCGATTATGATAACGCATTGATGAATAATATGCAGTCAACTATTATCGAAGAGAATAAGTTTGCTAACGTTAGTGATCTTATTGAAGATATTTTGGATGCATTAGGAATGGGAAGAAGTATTACCAATATTGTATATACGCTGGTAGATAGTATCTACGATATAGCGATAGCTTCCGGTATTCAGATAATCATATTTATATCAGGACTTCAGACCATACCTAAAGCGATGTATGAAGCCGCGGATATAGAAGGTTGTACAGCATGGGAGAAGTTGTGGAAGATTACCTTCCCAATGATCAGTCCACTCTTCCTCGTTAACTGGGTATATACAATCATTGATTTCTGTATGAGGTCAGATAACACTGTAATGGAGAAGATACAACAGGCAATGACGGTCAATCTGCAATACGATTTTGCGTCAGCCATGGCGTGGGCATATTTCGCTATTATAGCTGCTATCCTCGGTGTGACCAGTTTTATTATTTCAAAGGTGGTTTACTATTATGACTAAGACGACTGCTAAAATGAAAAGAAATAGTTTTTGGGAAAGAAATAAAAAGAGTAACGGATATCTTTTGAAGAAAACAATCGGAAGCTTTTTCTTCAAGTTATTCCGTGCAGTATTGCTGGCAGGTATGGCGTTTGTCATCCTGCAGCCGGTACTTAATAAAATATCAATAAGCTTTATGGCTGAGCAGGATATTTACGATCCGACAATTATATCCGTACCTGAGCATTTTACATCTGCTAACTATCAGTTGTGTGCAGGATTTATGAATTATTTTAAGACATTAAGTAATACATTCCTTATCTCAAGTACGATAGCACTTTTACAGGTTGGTATGTGTACCCTGGTTGGATATGGATTTGCAAGATTTAAGTTCCCGCTTAAGAAGTTGTGGTTTGCATTCGTAATGATGACGGTTATCGTACCGCCTCAGACTATTGCAACATCATTGCATTTGCACTTCAGATATTTTGATATTTTTGGAATTATTCAATTAATTACAGGAAAGACTTTAAATTTACGTGGATCTGTGATACCATATTATTTGATGAGTGCAGGTTGTATGGGTCTTAAGAATGGTTTGTACATTTATATGATCCGTCAGTTCTTTAGAAACGTACCAAATGACGTTGAAGAATCTGCATATGTAGATGGTTGCGGTACGTTCAAGACTTTCTACAAGATTATGTTAAGAGACTCTGTTCCGATTGTTACGAGTTGCTTCTTATTCTCATTCGTATGGCAGTGGACAGACGGTTTCTATTCAAGATTATTCTTGGGTAGAATTAAGTTGCTTGCTACACAGTTACAGATGGTTGGTGAGAGATTGGGTAACTACATGGTATATACCTTGTTCGTAGGTCCTCCATCTACTAACTATGTACAGTGTATTATTGCAACAGGTACATTGATGGTAGTTGTACCGATTATTATTGTATACCTCTTTGCACAGAAGGGATTCGTAGAGTCCTTAAGTTCAACCGGTGTGAAGATGTAGTTATATGTATATAACCTGTCCTTTTATGTGTGATATCCGGAAATATCACGTTAAAACATAAAAGGAACAGATTATATAGAGATTCATTAAGGAGGAAAAGTAATGAAAAGTTTTAAAAAAGTCATGGCCTTTTTACTTGCATTAGTAATGGTTATGAGCATGGTTGCATGCGGAAGCAAAAAAGACGATAACAAAGACGACGCTAACAAGCCTGCTGACGGAACTGTAGAAGACGGTGGCGAATCAACAGACGATGGCGAATCAACAGAAGGCGGTTACACAGTATTAAAAGACGCTAACGGTAATGTATACGACCTCGGTGGTATGGAAATTATCATTGGTGACTGGTGGACAGCAGATGAAGTAACAGAGCCTAAGAACGCTTATGACGAAGCTAGAAGAGATTACCTCAACTTCGTTCAGGAGACATACAACTTCAAGATTAAACAGTGTTCTATCACTTCTTGGGGTGATGCTCCAACAAACTTCGTTAACTTTGCAACATCAGGCGGTCCAGAAAACTATGTTTTCGTACTGTATCAGGGTGGACAGTTAATCTCAGCTGTACAGAATGGTCTTATGTATGACCTTTCAACACTTGATTGCCTTGATTTCTCAGAAGCAAAATGGGACAAGACAGTTGAGCAGATCGGTTCAGTTGGAACAGCTCGTTACCTTATGAGAGGTGAAGAGCATGAGCCTACAACCGGTGTATACTTCAATAAGAGACTTCTTAAAGAAGCTGGTATAGATCCTCAGTCAATCTATGACATGCAGGCTAACGGTACTTGGACATGGGAAGCTTTCGAAGGCGTATTAGAGAAAATCAAAGCTGATACAGACGGCGATGGTGTTATCGATAGATTCGCTATGACAAACTTCACATCAGGTAACTTATTCCCAGCTGCTATCTGGTCAAACGGTGGTTCTGTAATTGAGTTAGATGAGAACGGTAAGTTCTACAACAACTTTGAATCAGATGCTACTCTTGAAGCTATGAACTGGGCTATGGAACTTGTTGATAAGTACGAAATGATTTATCCTGCAGATGCTGCTT
The DNA here is from genome assembly GCA_045576455.1 of Lachnospiraceae bacterium. Lineage (GTDB taxonomy): Bacteria > Bacillota > Clostridia > Lachnospirales > Lachnospiraceae > RGIG4034. Next base: position 530,197 of record JAZNGM010000001.1, read on the forward strand.
GGGATTACACATACTCAGCATTCAGAAATGGTGAAGCTGCGTTCACATCAGGACGTGCTTACCAGGCTGGTCAGGACTACAAAGATATGGAAGATGATTTCGGATTTGTATGCTTCCCAATGGGACCTAAAATGGATCATTATTGCAATCTTGCTACGGATAACTGTTTCGCAATTCCTGCTTGCTATGATGCTGACAGAGCTTGGAAGATCGCATTTGCTTACAACCTCTGGACAGATCCGGTTCCAGGATTTGAAGACTACTCACCAATGTCTCAGGGTTACTACAACTCAATGAGAGATGCTGAGTCAGTAGAAGAAACAATCGCTCTCTTAATCAAGAGCCCTGTAGCAGACCTTACAGGTTGTGTTGCTGGTATCGACCTTGGACCTCAGATGTACTGGGCAATCAACAAGGAAAATACACCTGCAGCACAGGCAGAAGCTATGAGAGACACATGGCAGTCATATATTGACACAGCTAACGGTGTTCAGTAATTTATAGCAAACATATTATTTTTATAGAATTAAGGGATGGTATTTTCCGGTGCCATCCCATAATTTCTATAATGGGGTAAATGCAGATAAGATTAATGGTTCATCCGGACAGATATTTTGATGGAATATTAATGTTATTTGCTAATTTTAATTTTTGGGAGGAACTATACAGTGACAAGAGAAGAAGCAAGACAGAAAGCAATCGAATTGGTTGACAAGATGACTGTTGAAGAAATTGCATCTCAGTTGAAATATGATGCAGAAGAGATTAAGAGACTGGATATTCCGGAATATAACTGGTGGAATGAAGGTCTTCACGGTGTTGCAAGAGCCGGTACGGCTACCATGTTTCCACAGCCTATCGGTATAGCATCATCATTTGATGAAGAATTATTAAATGAAGAAGCTAAGGTAATTGCTACGGAAGGAAGAGCTAAATATAACGAAAGTTCTAAGCATGAGGATAGGGATATATACAAAGGCTTAACCTATTGGTCACCAAATATCAATATCTTCAGAGACCCAAGATGGGGACGTGGGCATGAAACATTCGGTGAAGATCCTTACCTTACCGGTTGCCTGGGCATACAATTCATTAAGGGATTACAGGGGGACGATGATGGCATTCCTTATATGAAGCTAGCTGCCTGTGCTAAGCATTTTGCAGTTCATTCAGGTCCGGAAGCGTTAAGACATGAATTTGATGCCGTTGCTAATGATAAAGATATGTGGGAAACTTATCTGCCTGCATTTGAAAGATGTATTAAGGAAGCTAAGGTTGAATCCGTTATGGGAGCATATAACAGAACAAACGGTGAGCCTTGCTGCGGACATAAAAAATTAATGAAGGATATTCTTAGGGAAGAATGGGGATTCGAAGGTCACTTTGTGTCTGACTGTTGGGCAATACGTGATTTCCACGAGAATCATATGGTAACGAAAAATGCTAATGAGTCGGCTGCACTTGCCCTTAATATGGGTTGTGACCTGAACTGCGGTTGTACATACCAGAAGATTCTGGATGCATATAAGGAAGGTCTTATTAAGAAAGAAACCTTAAAGGAATCTGCAATCCGCCTGTTTACAACAAGATATCTTCTTGGGGAATTTGAGCATACGCCATACGATGATATTCCATATGAAGTAGTTGAGTGTAAAGAACACCTTGCAGTGGCAGAACGTGCAGCTAAGGAATGTATGGTTCTTCTTAAAAACGATGGAATTCTTCCGTTAGATAAGTCTAAGATTAAGACGATTGGTGTAATTGGTCCTAATGCAAACTCAAGACGTGCATTAATCGGTAATTATTACGGAACATCATCCCGCTACATAACCATTCTTGAAGGTATTCAGGATTATGTGGGCGATGATGTAAGAGTATTATACAGTGAAGGAAGTCATCTTTTCCTTGAAAAAGGTGACCCGTTATCAAAAGCACATCACAGACTTTCGGAAGCTGCAACTGTTGCAGAGCATTCAGATGTTGTTGTGTTATGTCTCGGGCTTGATGAAACATTGGAGGGTGAGCAGGGAGATACTGGTAACTCCGATGCTTCCGGTGATAAGATTGATTTAAGACTTCCGTTATCACAGAGAAAGCTTCTTGATACGGTTATAGCAACAGGTAAACCGTTTATTGTATGTATGTTAGCAGGAAGTTCTATGGATATGGTACTTGCGGATGAAAAAGCATCTGCGATTTTGCAGGTATGGTATCCGGGTGCCCGTGGTGGTAAGACAGTAGCTGAAATGTTATTTGGTGAGATTTCACCGTCAGGTAAACTGCCGGTAACCTTCTATAAGAGCACAGAGGATATTCCTGAATTTACGGATTATTCCATGAAAAACAGAACATACCGTTATTTTGAAAAAGAGCCGTTATATCCGTTCGGATATGGTCTTACCTATGGTAAGTCAGTGGTTAAGGATGTAGTGATTAATGGCAGTACTTCTTTGGCTGAGGCAGCAAAATGTGGAGTAACACTTGAAGTAACCATGGCTAATGATGGTTCTGTTACAACACAGGATGTAGTTCAGGCATATATCAGAATTAACGGTACAGATAATGAAGTCAGAAATCACAGATTATGTGCATTTAAGCGTGTAACGTTAGAGGCAGGCTCGACACAGAAGATAACCCTTAACATTACTCCGGATGCATTCATGGTAGTTAATAATGAAGGCAAGAAAGTGTTTGAAGGCAATGAAGCAATTATTAGTGTAGGCTTCGGTCAGCCGGATGCAAGAACAGAAGTATTAACGGGAATAAAGACGGTAGGTGTAAAATTATCATGAAAAATAAGTTTCTAAGATTATTAAGTTTATTTGTAATAATGACAATGCTTTTATGTGCCTGCGGTAAAAAGGCAGACGATAAGGATGTTTCCGGTTCTAAAGCAGATAATACAGAAACGGATGACAGCCAAAACGGTAATACTGCAACAGACGGCACAGACGAAAATAAGCAGGACGACAAGCAGGATGCATCTGCCGGAAGCGATTCGGCTGATGGTTCTGAGGATGTTGATTCTAAAGATAAAGAGCAGGAAGCGGCAGATGTATTGACACCGAAGGAAATCTTCAGTACGGTAAGAAGAACGCCGCCGTATAAATTTATGAATGATCATAATCCGCTTTTTACTCAGTCGTATGGCGCTGATCCATATGCTATTGTATATAACGATACGGTTTATGTATACATGACAGGAGATACCTATGAATATGATAAAGATGGTAATCTTGTAAGCAATAGCTACGGTAAGGTTAATACTATTAAAGTTGTATGTTCTAAGGACCTCGTTAACTGGACAGACTGCGGTAGTATCCGCGTAGCCGGAAGAGGAAATGCAGCAGAGTGGGCGAGCCAGTCATGGGCTCCTTCTGTTGCCTATAAGAACATTGATGGTAAGGATAAATTTTTCCTTTATTTTGCAAATAATGCAAGTAATATCGGTGTATTGGTAGCTGACAGTCCGACAGGACCGTTTACGGACCCTATCGGCAAGCCGTTAATCACAAGAGAAATGCAGAACTGCGGTGATGTTGCGTGGTTATTTGATCCGGGCGTTTTTGTGGATGATGACGGAAGTGCATATATCTATTTTGGTGGTGGTGTACCTGAGGGGAAGGATGCAGACCCGGGTACAATCCGTTGTGCTAAGTTAGGCGCAGATATGACAAGTATTGAAGGCGATATTATTAAGCTGGATGTTCCTTATGTATTTGAGGCTTCCTGTATGAATAAGATTGGCGATACATATTACTATACGTATTGTTCTAACTGGAATGTGCCACAGAGTGCATATGAGGAATTAGGAATTAAGAGTGCTCAGATTTGCTATATGACATCGGATAATCCGATGGGACCTTTTACTCTTCAGGGTGCCATACTTAAGAACCCTTATGATTATTTCTCAGTAGGTGGTAATAACCATCAGAGTCTGTTTGAATTTAAAGGTGAGTGGTATATTGCATATCATTCACAGCTTCTTGATGTTGCGGTTGGAAATGGTGGTATGGGCTACCGTAGTACCAATATTGATAAGCTTACGGTACGTGAGGATGGCAAGATAGAGCTTATTGAGGTGGCAACCAAGAAGGGTGTTAAGCAGGTAGGAACACTTGATGTATTAAACCGTGTGGAAGCGGAGACAATGTCTACCATGGGCGGAATTAATACCAGAACCCATGTTGACGCATCTAACAGAACCGTAGTTAATGAGATTAATACCGGAGATTTTATATATCTTGAGGGTTGTGATTTTGGTAGTGGTGCCAATACATTTACTGCTTCCGTGTATGCAGTAGAAGAACAGGCCGGTTTAGTGGAGATTAAACTGGATGGTCTTGGCGGAGAGGTAGTCGGCTATTTTGAAATTACACCGGGTGAAAAGGGCTTTAGGGAACTGTCCGTAAAGCTTGATAAAGAAGTATCAGGTGTCCATAATCTTTTCTTTACTTTCTATGGTGAAGGCTATATGATGGATTACTGGGTGTTTTCACAAGAGTAAAAGTTAGAATGGAGGAAAAATTAAAGTGAACGGACTTTTTGGACCGGATAGTGGACTTATGAAAGTATTGACGGTTATTTCAGATATCGTCCTTATCAGTATGTTGTGGCTTATTTGTTCTTTGCCTGTGGTAACGGTTGGAGCGTCTACAACAGCTGCGTACTATACCATAATGAAAGTAGTCCACAAAAAGACGGGGTATATTTCCCGTGAGTTCTTTAAATCATTTAAATTGAATTTTAAGGATTCATTAATTATTACAATAGTATATGAATTATTAATGGCTTTATTGATGTATAACATATATACCATGTATCAGGCAATGGGAGTAGAAGAGTCATCATCTGTTACTTTTTACCTTTTATTCACATACTGTGTATTGTTCTTAATACTGATTGCTGTAATGATATATACATATCCAACCTTATCAAGATTTGTTATGAAGCGGTTTAAGATTGTAAGATTCGCGGTGTATGCAACTTTCAGACATATGCTTACAACTTTGCTTCTTCTGGTAGTATTTATTATAAGCTTTGTTGCACTGATTGTATTTCCGGTTTGTGTAATTATTATGCCGGGTCTGTGTCTCTATATTTACAGTATTTTTATGGAAAAAATACTCCGTCGTTACATGTCACCGGAAATGCTTGCACAGTGGGACGGCCCTAAAGATTATATGGATGAGGATGCGGATGAAACCGTGACAAGGAGTTCAATCAGGGACATAGTTGCGAGCGTGAACGCGGATACAGATATAGACACAGACGGGGATACAAAGGATGCGGATGACGCCACTGAGCAGTAATAAATGCAGTAATAAGTTAGTTTTAAGGTAGTAATTAGAATTAATATATGAGGTAATAAAAATATAAGAAAGGTGTGGGTTATGATGGAAAATACTTTTTCGCTTGTTAAAGGGCAAGCCGCATGCATTTATATTAATGAAAATGATGCAAATTACGATGGCATTTTACTCGCAGCAAACAGCTTTGCCAGTGATGTCTTAATGGTAACCGGAATTAAACCACAAATCTGTACAAAAGAGGAAGAATTGGCCGGTTGTGTTATTGCAGTCGGAACAATGGCACAGAATAGTATTATCGCTAAATTAGTAGATAAAAAAGTGCTTTCTCTTGACGGAATTGACGGTAAATGGGAGTGCTATAAAACACAGCTCGTGGATTACAATGATAACAATATAACACAGGTTCTTGCTATTGCAGGAAGTGATAAGAGAGGATGTATATATGGTATATACCGCCTTTCCAGAATGATTGGTGTAAGTCCGTGGGTATGGTTTGCCGATGTTCTTCCGGAGAAGAAAACGGAAATCGTTTTGTCAAAGAGTGCACTTGATATGGAATCAAAAGAGCCGTCTGTTAAATACAGAGGTATCTTTATTAATGATGAATCACCTTCTTTCACCGGATGGGCTTACGGGAAGTTTGGCGGATTAAATGAGAAAATGTATTGCAACGTTTTTGAATTAATCTTAAGAATGAATGGTAACTATTTATGGCCGGCTATGTGGGGAAACATTTTCTCTGAAGAAGGAAGTGAGCATCCGCATGACAATATCCGTATGGCTGATGCATATGGTATCGTTATGGGTACAAGCCACCATGAACCGATGTGCCGTGCAGGGGAAGAGTGGCGTTATAATTTTGAAAAATATACTGACCATTACAACTGGGATTTTGCTTCAAACAGAGAAGGTATTACTAATTTCTGGAGAGACGGAATCGCAAGAAATAAGCCGTATGAAAGTATTGTAACAGTAGGTATGCGTGGTGAGGCGGATTCTGCTCTTGCCGGTGGCTTACAGTACAATGTTGATTTGTTAAAAGACATTATTAATGTACAAAACGACCTTTTGAAAGAAGCAGGTATGCAGGATGTAACGAAAATGCTTGTAGTCTACAAAGAGGTAGAAGAGTATTGGAATGGTGGCGTTGATAAAACAACGGGTAAATTTGTTGAAGGTCTTAAAGATTGGAAAGAAGCTGACGGAACAACAGCACTGGATAATACCGTAATTATGCTTTGTGAAGATAACTATGGTAATGTCCGCTCCTTACCGGAAACAGACCGTAAAGGCGGATGGGGTATGTATTACCACTTCGACTATAACGGCGGTCCGCGTGGATATATGTGGATTAATGTTATGCAGCTTGAAAAGACATGGGAACAGTTATCAGAAACCTATGAATACGGTGTACGTGATATCTGGATTGTTAACGTAGGTGATCTTAAACCTATGGAAATGCAGATTTCATATTATATGGATTTGGCATATGATTTTGAGACTTACGGAACCAATCCGAAAATTACGCCTATGGAATACTATAAGAGATTTGTCAAAGAGCAGTTCTCCTATGGTGTATCTGAAGAAGGACTTGATAAAATTGCAGAAGTTCTTGCCGGTTACTGCAAGCTTAATGCAATTTGTAAGCCGGAGTATTTAAGGGAAGATGTTTACAGCATTGATAATTATAAAGAAGCACAGTGGATAATGCAGTATGCTGAGAAGATTAAGAATCAGGCGGAGGAGTGTAAGCAGCTTATACCTGAACAGCTTAAGGATGCTTACTATGAGCTTATTTATTATCCTGCGGTTGCAACGGCTAATATGAACGAGCTTTATATTTATTATGCATACTATTTGAAGAATAAAGGGGTTAATGCAACCCTTGCGGAAGGTTTCGCAACCCTTGTGGATGATTGCTTAAAACTTGATGCAGACTTAATGTATTATTATAACAATACGATGGCAGGCGGTAAGTGGAAGAAGATGATGAGTCAGCCACATATCGGATATGTTTCATGGAACGCTGAAAATCTTCAGCCACCTGTAGTGGAACATAATGCTTCAGAAGCCGGTAAAGTCTCTAAAGAAGAACTTTTAAACATTGTTATGTCTGATGGTGTAATGCATCCGACGGATACTTATGTGGCAATAGGGGCTGAAAATTACAGCAGCTTATTACAGGGTACTTTGGCAGATGGTACAAAGACACAGTTTGAGGTAATACCTAATTACGGACGTGAAAAAGCTTCCCTTAAGGCATATCCTGTGACGAATGAATATATTCAGACGGGAGAAAACATGGAAAGTGGTTGCATGGATGAAGCAGTGCTTAATACACTTCCAAGAGCACAGTACGAGTTTGAGACAAAGAATGCCGGAGATTATAAGGTAAGAATATATACCGGACCAAGCAACCACCTTGTAGGTAATATTGTGAAGCTTCGTTGTGCCGTTTCTGTTGATGGTTCTGCACCACAGATTCTCAATATGCTTCCAAACGGATACCTTGCAGGTAACTGCTGGGAAGGCCATTGGTGTACAGCAGTATGTAAAAACTGCCATGTAAATGAGTGTGAGATTTCCATGACAGAAGGTAAACATACGTTGACCTTCTATGGTATTGATCCGGGGCTTTTGCTGGAAAAGATAGTTGTATATCGTGATGAGCTTCCAAAATCCTATAAAGGACCGGTGGATGATGGCGTAAGAGTATTCTAATGTCTGTTCCATTATCTCAATGTTTATTTCAGAATGATAATGAGCTTCACTTATTAATTATAAGTGAAGCTCACGAAATTCTTTTGGTGAAACAGAATATTCTTTTTTGAACGCTCTAAAGAAAGAAGAATAATCGTTAAAACCGTATAATTCGTATGTTTTGCTAATGGACATACCACCTAAGATTGCATCCCGACAGGCTTGCAATCTTTTTTTTGTAATATATTGGTGGATGGAAATACCGAATTCTTCCGTAAAAGTATGGGAAATGTGGAATTTACTGACAAAGAATTCCTTTTGTATGGCATCTAATGATAAATCCTCTTCCAAGTGATGATTAATATATTCACTTATGGCAACAGCAAGGTCGACATCCCGTGATTCTCCGGTGCCATGCTGGCTTTCATAGAGAATCCGGCTTAAATATAAAAGAAGCGAGTTGATGCAAAAGGAAATCTGGGTATCACGTCCGAAACGGTTGCTTTTGATTTCCTCAATTAATTCAAAAATGCGCGCCTGAATACGGTTAAATTGTAATGGATCGCAATGATAGGAATACTCATTTGTTTTTTGAAAATTAAGTATGAGATAGCTTAAGTCGGAGGACATATTACATATGTTGCGGTAATAACTGTCACTAAGCCAGAGGATAAAACGGCGGTACGGAGTCTCTTCATCCAAAAATTCCGGATAATGGGCTACACCGGGCGGGATAAGGAGAAAGTCTCCTGATTGGATATAGTATTTTTTATTATCCACATGTAAGCATACATTTCCTTCAAGGAAAAAGTAAAATTCATAGTAATCATGGGTGTGGGAAGAAACCGCATTGCCCGGTTTGTCAGAATAGTAGTAAACCTCAAAATCTTTGGATAACATGTACTGGCGTGTACTGAAGGGAGTTAGCAGTTCTTTTTTTCTCATGGGGTTCCTTTCTTAGGTGGCTCTTTGACGCAAGTAAGCCATTGATATTGCTTCTTATAAATAAAGAATATCATGCTATCGCAAGATTTGCAATGTTGACAACAGTTTTTGCTAATGAAAATGGCGTAAATTAGCGATAAAATGTTAGCATAACAGAATAACCACTAATGAATTGTTGATGGAGGATAAGATTATGCAGATGACTTTACGTTGGTTCGGAACAGGACATGATTCCGTAACACTTGAACAAATCAGACAGGTACCGGGAGTAAAAGGCGTTATTACAACTTTATATGATTCCGTACCGGGTGAAGCTTGGAAAACAGAAGATATAAAGAGATTAAAAAAAGAGGTTAACGATGCAGGACTTGAAATTGCCGGAATTGAGAGCGTTAACATTCATGATGATATTAAAATCGGTACAAAAGACCGTGACAAATACATAGATAATTACATTACAACGTTAAAGAGACTGGGTGAAGAGGATATCCATATGGTATGCTACAACTTCATGCCGGTATTTGACTGGACAAGAACAGAACTTGCAAGAAAGCGTCCTGACGGCTCAACGGTTCTTGCATATTCACAGGAAATGATTGATAAAGTAGATCCTGTAAACATGTTCTCCAACCTTGATAAAGACAGTAACGGTTTCGTATTACCGGGCTGGGAACCGGAACGTATGGCTACGGTAAAGGAACTTTTTGAAAAGTATAAAGATGTGGATGATGAGAAATTATTTGAAAACCTCAAGTATTTCCTTGAAAGAATTATGCCGGTTTGTGATGAATATGACATCAACATGGCAATCCATCCGGATGATCCTGCATGGAGCGTTTTCGGACTTCCACGTATTATTATTAATAAAGAAAACCTCTTAAGAATGATGAAGATGGTAGACAATAAACACAACGGTGTTACTTTCTGCAGCGGTTCTTACGGTACGAATCCGGACAATGATCTTCCGGATATGATCCGCTCCTTAAAGGGACGTATTCATTTTGCACATGTAAGAAATCTTAAGTTCAATTCAAGAACGGATTTCGAAGAGTCTGCACATCTTTCTTCAGACGGAACCTTTGATATGTATGAAATCGTAAAAGCATTATATGACATCGGATTTGACGGACCAATCCGTCCGGATCACGGAAGAATGATCTGGGGTGAAGTTGCTATGCCGGGTTATGGTCTTTACGACAGGGCACTCGGTGCAACCTATATCAACGGTCTTTGGGAAGCTATTGAGAAAGCAAACCGCAAATAGGCTATAAGGAAGCTAAAACCATTAATCATGTGAACGAACAGCAATGAAAGAGGTAAGTATATGATTTTAACAAACGCAGGAATTTCAGATAAAAAAGCATGGGAAGAAAAAGGTTATTCCATGCCGGCCTTTGACAGGGAAGAAATGTGTAAGAAAACAAAAGAAGCACCATACTGGATTCATTTTGGTGCCGGTAACATTTTCAGGGCATTCCAGGCTAATGTGGTTCAAAATCTTTTAAACGATGGCACACTGGACCGCGGATTAGTTGTAGCGGAAGGCTTTGACTATGAAATTATTGAAAAAATGAACAAGCCGCACGACGACCTTACGGTTTTAGTAACCTTAAAGGCAGATGGCAATATTGAAAAAACGGTTGTAGGAAGTGTTGCGGAAAGTCTTATCGTAGACAGTGCTCATGCAGACTATAACAGATTAAAAGAGATATTTAGGAATCCGTCTTTACAGATGGTAAGTTTTACTATTACGGAAAAGGGCTATGTCCTTGCCGATGCGAAAGGCGAGTATTATCCGGGGGTTAAGAGCGACCTTGAAAATGGTCCTGAGGCACCGGTAAGCTACATTGGTAAAGTGGCGGCACTCTTATATGAAAGATATGTAAATGGTGCCCTTCCGGTTGCGATGGTAAGTATGGATAACTGTTCCCATAACGGTGAGAAGCTTTATGCGGCAGTTAGCGTATTTGCAAAAGAATGGGAAGAAAAGGGACTTATAAAGAAAGGTTTCATGGCTTATGTTTCCGATGAAAAACAGGTAAGCTTCCCATGGACAATGATTGATAAAATCACACCACGTCCGGATGACAAGATTATGGAGCTTTTAAGAAATGACGGACTTAAAGACGTAGACCCTATCATTACATCCAAGAATACTTATGTAGGACCTTTTGTTAATGCAGAGGAATGTGAATATCTTGTAATTGAAGACAGCTTCCCTAACGGTATTGAGAACCTGAAGAAGGGTGGTATTATTTTTACGGACCGTGAGACAGTAACCAAGGTTGAGCGAATGAAAGTGTGTACATGCCTTAATCCGCTTCATACCGCACTTGCCGTATACGGATGTCTTTTGGGATATACCTCTATTTCAAAAGAAATGGAAAGCCCGCTCCTTCGTAAGATGGTAGAACGTATCGGTTATGTGGAGGGACTTCCGGTAGTTACAGACCCGGGCATCATTAAGCCTGAGGATTTCCTTAATGAAGTTATTACTGTACGTATACCGAATCCGTTCCTTCCGGATACACCACAGCGTATTGCAACAGATACATCACAGAAACTGGGTATCCGTTTTGGTGAGACCATTAAGGCATATGTAGCAGATGCTACCAAAAATGTAGCAGACTTAAAACTTATTCCATTAGTACTTGCAGGCTGGTTGCGTTATCTTATGGCAGTGGATGATAATGGTAATGCATTTACATTAAGTCCTGATCCATTGCTTGCTTCCGTATGCCCGGCTGTAGAAGGCATTAAGCTTGGTGCGCTTACAGAGGTTCCGGATGCAGTAAAAGAGTTACTTAAGAGAGAAGATATCTTTGGTATGGATTTATACAAAGCAGGGCTTGCTGAAAACGTGTTAAGTTATTTCCTTGAACTTACCGGTGGTGTAGGTGCCGTAGAAAAGACGCTTACCAAGTATGTGATGCAATAGATAAAATGTTTTTAGTCTGAATGGAGAGCACTATGAAGAAATTTATGAATGATGATTTTTTGCTTCATACTGAAACAGCATGTAAATTGTATCATGATGCAGCAAAAAACATGCCAATATTTGATTATCATAATCATCTGGATGCCTCAGAAATATTACAGGATTTTTGCTTTGATAATATTACGGACGCATGGCTTAAGCATGACCATTATAAATGGAGAGCAATGCGCGCGTACGGAATTAGTGAAGAATTAATAACCGGCAAAGCAGATCCTTTTGAAAAGTTTATGGCATATGTAAAAACCATATGTGCATGTATGGGAAATCCGCTTTATCATTGGACCCACCTTGAGCTTAAAAATTATTTTGGCATAACGGAAGCATTAAATGAAAAAAATGCAAGAGAGATTTATGATAAGTGTAATGAAATGCTTAAGGATAAAAAATATTCCGTAAGAAACCTGCTTAAGATGCAGAACGTAAAAGCATTGTGCACAACGGATGACCCGATAGATTCCCTTGAAAGCCACAGAAAGCTTTCGGTGGAATTCCCGGAAATCAAGGTGTTGCCATCCTATCGTCCGGACCAGATTTTATATCCGGAAAAGGAAAGCTTTAAAGATTATGTAGGTAAGCTTGAAAAAGCTTCCGGTATGAAGATAACGGATATGGAATCTTTATGTAAGGCATTGCATGCAAGACTTGTTTTCTTTAAGGAATGCGGTTGTCTTGTGAGTGATCACAGCCTTGAAGGCGATTTTTATCTTGCTACGGATGAAAATGAGGCAAATGAAATATTTGCAAAGAGAATGGAACAAAAGGTACTTACGGATGAAGAAACCGTTAAACTCCGTACCTTCCTTATGCTTAAGCTTGCCAAGATGTATTATGATGAAGATATCGTAATGCAGATTCACATTGGTGCATTAAGAGATAATTCTTATGTTTTAAAACAGACCGTGGGTGCTAATGCCGGTTGTGACAGTATTAATGATGCCGGCTGTGCAAAAATGCTTTCGGATCTTTTGAACAATATACAACAGTCAGGACTTCCAAAGACGATATTATATCATCTTAATCCTGCGGAAAATGAGATGCTTGCTACCATGTGCGGTAACTTCCAGAGTAATGGTGGAAGAAGCAGGGTACAGTGGGGACCGGCTTGGTGGTTTAATGACCATAAGCGCGGTATGGAGGAGCAGATAGAAGTTTATGCCCGTCAGGGCGTGCTTGGAAATCATCCGGGTATGCTTACGGATTCCAGAAGCTTTTTATCATTCCCGCGTCACGAGTATTTCAGACGTATTCTGTGCAATAAGTTGGGAGAATGGGTGGAAAATGGAGAATATCCGTGTGATATGGAATATTTATCATCTATGGTAGAAAATATCTGCTATAATAATGCTGCACAGTATTTTAACTTAGAGGCAAAATAGTAAGGAGGCATAAAATATGCATACAGAATTAATCAATCAATTAAGTGAAATCGGAATTGTGCCGGTTGTCGTGATTGAAGACGAAGCACATGCCCTGGAACTTGGGAAAGCATTGATGGAAAGCGGATTACGTTGTGCTGAAGTTACTTTCCGTACCAAAGCGGCAGCAGGTGCTATTAAAATATTAACTGACAATTATCCGGAATTAATCGTCGGAGCAGGTACGGTTCTTACGAAAGAGCAGGCCGACAGTGCTATTAATGCAGGATCTAAGTTTATTGTAAGTCCGGGACTTAATCCTTCTGTAGTTACGTATTGTCAGGAGAAAGGTGTTCCGGTTGTTCCGGGTGTAATGACACCTTCTGAAATTGAACAGGCGATGTCACTCGGCCTTACAACCGTGAAGTTTTTCCCGGCGGAGGCAGCAGGTGGTGTTAAAATGCTGAAAGCATTGTCTGCACCATATGCAGGAATTAAGTTTATGCCTACGGGTGGTATTGATGCGAAGAATGTTACAGATTACCTTGCATTAAAAAATGTATTCTGCTGTGGCGGTTCATGGATGGTAAAAAAAGAGATGATAGCAGCCGGTGAATTTGATAAAATCAAAGAGATGGCACAAGAAGCTGTAGAAATAGTAAAATCAGTAAGGAATGGTGGTAAATAAGATGAGCAAACGTATAGTTACATTTGGAGAAATCATGTTAAGACTGGCACCGGAAGGTTACCTGAGATTTGTTCAGGCTGACCGTTTGGAGGCAACTTATGGCGGCGGTGAAGCTAATGTAGCAGTGAGCCTTGCACAGATGGGAATGGATGCTACATATGTTACAAAGCTTCCGGAGCATGAAATCGGACAGGCAGCAGTTAATTCTTTAAGACGTTACGGCGTTGACACTACAAAAATTGTACGCGGCGGAGACAGAGTAGGTATCTACTATCTTGAAAAAGGTGCAAGCCAGCGTCCGTCTAAGGTTATTTATGACCGTGCGGGTTCTTCCATTTCACAGGCAAAGGCAGATGATTTTGACTGGGATGCAATTTTTGAAGGTGCTGACTGGTTCCATTTTACAGGAATTACACCGGCGCTTAATGATACACTTGCAGATATTTGTCTTGAAGCTTGCAAAGCAGCAAAAGCAAAAGGAATTACCATAAGCTGTGACCTTAACTACAGAAAGAAATTGTGGACTAAGGAAAAAGCAGGACAAGTAATGGATAAGCTTTGCCACTATGTGGATGTATGTATTGCTAATGAGGCGGATGCAGAAGATGTATTTGGAATCAAAGCTTCTAATACAGACGTTACAAAGGGTGCGGTAGATTACAGCGGATACCAGGAAGTTGCTAAAAAGCTTATGGAAAGATTCGGCTTTAAGAAGGTTGCCATTACATTAAGAACTTCCATTTCTGCAAGTGATAATAAGTGGGCAGGAATGTTATACGATGGTAAAGATTTCTGCTTCAGCAAGGAATATAATGTACATATCGTAGACCGTGTAGGTGGTGGTGATTCATTTGGCGCAGGTTTAATTTATGCACAGTTAAATGACTACTCATTACAGGATACGATTGAATATGCGGTTGCAGCAAGCTGCTTAAAGCATTCAATCGAAGGCGATTATAACCTTTTATCTGCAGCAGAGGTAAAAGTACTTGCCGGCGGTGACGGTAGCGGAAGAGTACAGAGATAGAATTATATTGGAATAATAATAATTGAAAGATAATAATTATAATTCAAATATAATAAATAAAGGAATTGGCGCGATGAAATTCATCTGTCAATTCCTTTTTTATTAATAGGAAAATGTAATTAACCTTGAAATTTTTTGTTGGTTTCATATTTTGGCTCGCTGGTAAGACGGAGACCAAGCTTTTTGAAAATCCGTTCATCGACCGCTGCTAACAGTACGGAGGAATGAATCTCACAGTTTTTGAGGAGCGGGAGACAATCCATCGCCTTTTTGGCTTCCGGCAAGGTTAAGGAACTTAAGGAAAGCGCAATAAGTACTTCGTCCGTATGCAGTCTTGGGTTTTTACTCTTTAAGTAATTGGTTTTTAAATCCTGTATCGGTTTTATGGCTTCCGGTTCAATGATATGGAGTGAATGGTCGATGCCGGCAAGCTCTTTTAATGCGTTAAGCGTAGCGGCAGCAGAAGCACCAAGCAATTCGGAAGTTTTACCGGTAACTATTTTGCCGTCAGGAAGTTCTATGGCTACGGCAGGTTGTCCGCCGGTCGCTTTTTCCTTTTCAAGAGAAGCAGCAACTACAGGTCTGTCTGCAATGGATATGCCTGCCTGCTTCATTAATAACTGCAATTTATATAAGGCTTCTTTAGAATCATTGCCCCGCTTAATATCACATTCGCATTGGTAATAGCGGCGGATGATTTCCTGCTTGGATGCATGGCAACATACTTCATCGTCGATGATACAGTTCCCAACCATATTTACACCCATATCAGTAGGTGATTTGTACGGATTCTTGCCAAGAATCTGGGTAAACATGGCGTCCAGTACAGGGAAGATTTCTATGTCACGGTTATAATTTACTGTTGTGGTTCCGTATGCTTCAAGATGGAACGGGTCAATCATATTAACATCATTTAAGTCAGCAGTAGCTGCTTCATATGCCATGTTCACAGGATGCTTTAACGGAAGGTTCCATATAGGGAAAGTCTCAAACTTAGCATAGCCTGCTTTTACACCATGTTTATGTTCATGATACAACTGTGAAAGACAGGTTGCCATCTTACCGCTTCCCGGTCCCGGTGCAGTTACAATGACTAATGGCTTAGAGGTTTCTATATAATCATTTTTACCGTAGCCTTCATCGCTTACGATGTGTTCAATATTGCTTGGATAGCCATCAATGATGTAATGGAGATAGGAGCGGATTCCGTGTTCCGTTAATCTGTGACGGAAGGAATCGGCTGCAGCTTGTCCTGCATATTGTGATACGACAACGCTTCCGACATAAAGACCGCAATTCTGGAAAGAATCGATAAGTCTTAAGACTTCGGCTTCATAAGTAATACCTAAGTCTCCGCGCATTTTGTTATTGGCAATGGCACTGGCGCTGATAGCGATAACAATTTCTGCCTGGTCCTTTAACTGCATCAGCATTTTTAACTTACTGTCAGGTTCAAAACCGGGAAGAACACGCGAAGCGTGATAGTCGTCGAACAGCTTGCCGCCGAACTCAAGGTATAATTTATTATCAAAAAGAGCAATGCGCTCTTTGATATGGTCAGATTGTATTTTTAAATATTTGTCATTATCAAATCCTAATCGCATAAGGTATCTCCATTGCTGTTATTTAACGGACATATTATAACACTTTTCATTCTGCGTTTTCAATAATGGATGTAATAAAATCATTAATCCTTTTGTCCCAAAGTGCCTCAATACTTTTATCCGTGACAAAAGTATGCATGGCGGTAGCAGTTACGCACGTCGTATTGGTTCCGTTATAGTTAACCGTTAGCACGAGTGCTTTGAGTATTCCGGCATCAAGTGTACAATCCGGATGATTAAGAAGTTCTGTGGTTATTGCATGAGGTGCATGCAGTACAATTTTAAATTGCAGGGGAAGACGCTTGCCTTTTATGATATCAAAACAGAAAGGCTTTATTTTTTTCCACAGGGAAAAGGCATCCGGTTGTTCAGGTACTTCTGTTTCATCTAGTGACTGATAAAATTTTTCCTGTATGTGGCCATCAATTAAAAAAGTGTTATAGGTAGTTATCTTGGCTTCCTCAAGAAAAAAAGAATCAAATACATTATCTATTAACAATGCCTTCATAAACTTTTTATTATCGGATATTTCAATAAGATTCATAATATACATCCTTTCAACCAATAATATTATAAATAATTTTTATAAAAAGTACATTAATTTTTTGAAAATGTATTTACAAATAAAAATATTAATGTTAGCATGATGTAGTAATCAAAACTACATCATGTGGAATAAAAAGTTGCACAATGTAGAAACGGAGAATGCGATGGGGTATAAAATAATTATGGACAGCTGCGGGGAATTGCCGAAGCAGTATAATGATGACGGACGGTTTATAAGTGTTCCGGTGGAACTTGACGTGAATGGATTAAGAATCAGGGATGATGAAAGCTGTAATCAGCAAGAACTGCTTGCATTGATAGCACAATCACCGGTATGCCCTAAATCTTCTTGCCCTTCACCAGAGGAATATTGCAGTACATTTCAAACGGATGCAGATAATATATTTGTAATCACAGTATCAGGTAAACTTAGCGGAAGCTATAACAGCGCGTGTCTTGGCAGGGCACTTTATCTGGAAGAACATGGTGGGAAAAATATATTTGTTATTGATTCACAGTCCGCATCCGGTGGTGAAACGCAGATTGCATTGAAGGCAATGGAACTTTCGGAAGCCGGCATGACGTTTGATGAGATATGTATGGAACTTGAGAAATTCAGGAATGAAATGAATACGTATTTTGTGCTGGATAATCTGGATACCCTTAGGAAAAACGGAAGATTAACCGGTGTTAAATCTGTGGTTGCATCCACACTTAGCATAAAACCGATAATGGGGGCTGAGAAAGGCAGTATCATCCAGATTGCACAATCTATAGGAATTAAAAAGACACTCAGAAAAATGGTGGGAATTTTATCACAAGAATGTGTAGAGCCCTTGAAAAAGCGTGTGGTAATCACACACGTGAATGCACAGGAACGTGCTGAATATGTTAAAAAATTACTTTTGGAAATAATGAATTTTAAAGATGTTCTGATACTGGATACGTCAGGAGTCAATACCATGTATGCCAATGATGGTGGCATCATTGTTACGGTATAAGCTCATCCTCCCGTAATTCAATTAAGGTTCTTTTTATAATACTGCTGGTAAACGGGGATACGACAATGGTGTCTCCGTTTTGCATTACTATTTTGGAAAAGCTTACTTTTTCAATGTATTTTGCATTAAGGATATAATGCTTTCCGATAAAAATAAACAACTCATTTTCTTCAAATGAATGGGATACTTCATCGAAAATACCTACAATATAGTCCGTGTCACTGTTGGTACGATGTAATTCTACCTGCTTGTCAACACAACGTATGTACATGATTTCATCTTCGTTAAGATAATAGGTTTCGTCCATACCGCGAAGCTCTATAAGAGGGCGGGAGGAAGCTATTATTTCATGCGCAAGGTCAGTTGCATCCTGTATATCTTTGGCACGGAAAGGCTTTAACATCGGATAGATATGATCAAGGGAAAGAGAAGAGATTTCCTGCTGTAATTGCGCTTCGTCTTTACTGCACAGAAAGATAGGGGCAACAACCCCGGCTTCCCTAAGTGCAGTGGCAATGTGGCAGGAATCTTCATTCTCCTGATGATAATCAATAATAAACAGGTCATATAGCATAGGCGCACTCAAAAGAGAAGAAACGCTGCCAAAGGAATCTATGTAGATTGCTCCGATAGATTCTTTACGTGTGTCAGCTTCTCTTGTAAATAACCGTTCTGTCTGTTTGCGGTCTGCGATGATGTCGTCACAAATTGCTATATGCATTTTTCTCCCCCGTTAAATAACTCCAAACTCAATTGGAGACTTTAGTAATAAAAAGACTATCAGTATTTGCAAAATGAGTATTGCAGGCATTCCGTATACGAAATACCAATGTTTGGTTTTGTGACGGAAGAGGTGCATTCCGAGTATGGAACCGATGCTTCCGCCAATCAGGGCTATAAGAAACAGCGTAGCCTCCGGTATACGGTACGCATGCCGGATGGCTTTACGCTTATCAATACCCATGATGAAAAAACCGATTATGTTAATTACAATCAAATAAACAATAATAAGTTCTAATGCATCCAAGTCTTATTTTCCTTCTACTTCCTGTAACTTCATTGCACGTACTTTACATGAAAGACCGAAGAGATTGATAAATCCTTCTGCGTCGTGGTGGTCATATAAATCACCTGTTGTAAAGGAAGCAATTGATTCATTGTAAAGTGAATATGGAGAAGTAGTTCCTGCTTTGATGATATTTCCTTTGTAAAGCTTAAACTTAACTTCACCGGTTACATACTGCTGGGTTGACTCGATGAATGCCTGTACAGCCTCGCGGAGAGGAGTAAACCATTTTCCTTCGTATACGATCTGGGCAAGTTTGTTACCCATTTCTTCTTTTTCACGGTAAGTATCACGGTCAAGGATTAATTCCTCTAACTGCTGATGTGCTTCGTAAAGGATGGTTCCGCCCGGTGTTTCATATACACCACGTGATTTCATGCCTACAACACGGTTTTCAACGATGTCTATAATACCGATTCCGTGCTTGCCACCCAATGTGTTTAATTCACGGATAATATCGGAAACTTTCATTTTCTTGCCGTTAACAGATGTAGGAACACCTTTTTCAAATGTCATTGTAACATATTCGCCTTCATCCGGAGCCCTTTCAGGAGTAGTTTCAAGAACAAGAAGATAGTCAAAGTTAGGCTCCTTAGCAGGATCTTCAAGTTCAAGACCTTCATGGCTTATATGCCATAAGTTACGGTCACGGCTGTAGCTTGAATCTGCTGAGAACGGTAATTCAATACCGTGTGCTTTACAGTATTCAATTTCAGATTCACGGGAATCCATTGTCCATTTGTCATCACGCCATGCAGCAATAATTTTAAGGTCAGGAGCAAGAGCCTTGATACCAAGTTCGAAACGGATCTGGTCATTTCCTTTTCCTGTAGCACCGTGACAAATTGCTGTAGCACCTTCTTTACGTGCGATTTCAACAAGTCTCTTAGCGATTACCGGACGAGCCATTGAAGTTCCGAGTAAATATTTGTTCTCATAAACGGCATGACCCTGTACGCAAGGAATTACATATTCATCACAGAATTCATCGATAACATCTTCAATATATAATTTCTCAGCACCACAGTATTTTGCACGTTCGTCTAATCCGTCAAGTTCTTCGCCCTGTCCGCAATCGATACAAACACAGATTACTTCATAGTCATAATTTTCCTTTAACCAAGGAATGATAGCGGTAGTATCAAGACCGCCTGAATAAGCAAGAATAACTTTTTCTTTCATTGTAATAATACTCCTTTTAATATGTATAAATTGTTTGTTTTACAACGTCTGCAAATAATATACATCATTTATTTGTGAATTGCAACACCTATTTTGTGTAAAAATATGCATAAAAAGCATAAAAATATGAATATATACAAAAAATACTTGCATAATATACATTATGGATGTATAATCATGCAATATAGAAACGGTAAAAATGATTTTGGATTTAAGGTTGCATTCTTTTTAAACACGAAGTATGCTATATCCAATGGAGAAATGAGGTTTTACATATGATTAGAGTAATGAAAATAGAAGATTACCCACAGGTACATGATTTGTGGATGAGAATAAAGGGTTTTGCCATAAGAAGTATTGATGATAGTGAAGAGGGCGTTTCCTTATTTTTAAAAAGAAATCCGACAACGAGTGTGGTAAGCATAGAAGACGGGAAAGTAGTGGGAACGATTTTATGCGGTCATGACGGAAGACGCGGATGCATGTATCATGTATGTGTGGATCCTGATTACAGGAGACGGGGTATCGGTAAAGAAATGGTAGTGTTTGCCATGAACCGCTTAAAAGAAGAGAAAATCAGTAAGGTAAGTCTTATCGCCTTTACCCAGAATGATATCGGCAATGCGTTTTGGAGACAAATTGGCTGGACAAAGCGTGAAGATTTGAATTATTATGATTTTACGCTGAATGAAGAAAATATTATCAGATTTAACCAGTAAACACTAAATATATATTATTTTATTATATTTTTTATTTTTATTATATTTTATTATAGGAAGAAAGAAGGAAATAAAAATGAGTACATATACAATTATTGAAGGCGGTGTTACCGCAGCAAAAGGTTTTGAGGCAGCAGGAGTAGAAGCACAGATTAAATATAAAAACCGTAAGGATATGGCACTTGTATACAGTGTGAAGCCATGTGTGTGCGCAGGAACTTATACATCCAATCTGGTTAAAGCAGCGCCGGTTATCTGGGATAAGCTTGTAACGGAAGAATCAGCGTATGCACAGGCCGTTGTAGTAAATTCCGGTATTGCAAATGCTTGTACCGGTAAGCAGGGATATGACTATTGTAAGCAGACGGCAGATGCGGTTTCCAAAGAATTATCAATCCCTTGTGACAGTGTTCTTGTAGCATCTACCGGTGTTATCGGAATGCAGCTTCCGATTGACCGTATTGTTGCAGGCGTTAAGCTTTTAAAGGAAGCAAAAGGTGCAGACATTAATTCGGGAACCCTTGCTGCTGAAGCAATTATGACAACGGATACAATTTCCAAGCAGGTAGCGGTTCAGTTTACTATCGGCGGAAAAACCGTTACACTCGGTGGTATGTCTAAGGGTTCCGGTATGATTCATCCGAATATGTGCACCATGCTTGGATTTATTACAACAGACGTTGCCATCAGCAAAGAACTTCTTACAAAAGCACTCCGCTTAGATGTGCAGGATACCTTTAACATGATTTCCGTAGACGGAGATACTTCAACCAATGATACTTTGCTGATTCTTGCAAACGGTATGGCTGAGAATCCGGTTATTGATACGGAAGGTGAGGATTATGATACATTTTGTGCAGCACTTCATTATGTAAATGAAACCCTTGCTAAAATGATGGCGGGTGACGGTGAAGGTGCTACAGCTCTTCTTGAAACGAAGGTTATTAATGCAGCAACCAAAAATGATGCGAAGCTTCTTGCAAAATCAGTTATCTGTTCCAGTCTTACGAAGGCTGCCATTTACGGACATGATGCAAACTGGGGACGTATCTTATGTGCATTGGGATATTCCGGAGCGCAGTTTGACCCTGAAAAGATGGAATTATATTATGAAAGTAAAGCCGGTAAAGTATTGCTTTATAAAGATGGTGCCGGTACGGATTATAGCGAAGAGGAAGCAACCAAGATTTTGTCAGAGCCTGAAGTTACCATTTTAGTGGACCTTAAGGATGGTAAAGAAACAGCAACTGCATGGGGTTGTGACTTAACCTATGATTATGTCAAGATCAACGCAGATTACCGTTCATAAGTGAAAGCGGTTGGAAATAATTATATTAGAATCGAGGGAAAGATTAATGAATAAAGAAATGGAACAGGTTTTAGCAAAAGCAAATGTGCTGGTAGAAGCATTACCGTATATCCAGCAGTTTAACAGAAAGATTATCGTAGTTAAGTACGGCGGAAGTGCCATGGCAGATGAGGAGCTTCAGCGTAATGTAATTAAAGATGTTACTCTTCTTAAATTAGTTGGTTTTAAGCCGATTATCGTGCATGGTGGCGGTAAGGAAATCAGCCGTTGGGTTAATAAAGTAGGAAAAGAAGCACAGTTTGTTAACGGACTGCGAGTTACCGATGCAGAGACAATGGAAATTGCGGAAATGGTTCTTAACAAAGTAAATAAACGTCTTGTTACCATGGTTCAGGAGCTTGGTGTTAAGGCTGTCGGTGTAAGCGGTAAAGACGGTGAATTACTTCATGTGGATAAAAAATATTCAGATGGCAAGGATATAGGTTTTGTTGGTGATGTAAAAGAGGTAAATGCCAAGATTTTACTGGATTTACTGGAGAAAGATTTCCTTCCTATCGTAGCGCCGATCGGTCTTGATGATAATTATGATACATATAACATTAACGCTGATGATGCTGCTTGTGCCATTGCCAAAGCAGTAGGTGCAGAAAAACTCGCTTTCCTGACAGATATTGAAGGCTTATATAAAGATATTAATGATAAGAGCACCTTTATTTCCAGATTAACGGCTTCGGAGGCGGAAGCGTTAATTAATGACGGATTTATCGGCGGCGGTATGCTTCCTAAATTGAATAATTGTACCAGTGCTATCAGAAACGGTGTTAACAGAGTACATATTTTGGACGGAAGAATTCCACATTGTCTTTTACTTGAAATTTTTACCAATCATGGAGTAGGAACCGCTATTATAGCAGACCATGATGAAAATCATTAATCGATTTTTGCATTTGCGGAATGGAGCGTATTATGAGCGATAAAATGAAAACTTATATAGACGAAGCGGAACAGGCATTATTGCATACATATAACAGGTATCAGGTGGTGCTTGACCGTGGTGATGGTGTATATCTTTATGATATGGATGATAAAAAGTATCTTGATTTCGTTTCGGGAATCGCTGTTTTTGCGTTGGGATACAACAATAAGGCTTATAACGATGCGTTAAAAGAACAAATTGATAAATTAATCCATACATCAAATTATTATTATAATGTGCCGGCAATTGAAGCGGCAAAAAAACTTAAAGAGGTGTCCGGTCTTGACCGTGTATTTTTTACAAACAGCGGTGCAGAGGCAGTAGAGGGTGCCATTAAGGCGGCAAGAAAGTATGCCTTTTTAAAGGATGGAAAAAATGACCATGAAATCATTGCTATGGAGCATTCTTTCCACGGACGTACCATGGGTGCTTTATCGGTAACCGGTAATCCTAAGTACCGCGAAGCTTTTGAGCCGATGATCGGTAATATTAAATTTGCAAAAATGAATGACCTTGAAAGCGTAAAAGCATGTCTTACAGACAAGACCTGCGCAATTATTTTTGAAACGGTTCAGGGCGAAGGGGGCATTTATCCTGCTACTAAGGAATTCCTTGAAGGCGTTAGGAAAATCTGTGATGAGAAAGATATACTTTTGATTCTTGATGAAATCCAGTGTGGTATGGGAAGAACCGGCTATATGTATGCATGGCAGAAGTATGGCGTTAAGCCGGATATCATGACATCGGCGAAGGCATTAGGCTGTGGCGTTCCGGTGGGGGCGTTCCTTATGACAGAACATGTGGCACAGCATTCCCTTACAAGTGGAGACCATGGAACAACATACGGCGGAAATCCATTGGCAGCAGCTGCCATTAACAAAGTACTTGATTTATTTTTGGAGTACAATATAATAGAAAATGTGTTGGAAGTGGGTGCATATTTGGAAAAATCACTGGATGTGCTTGCTTCAAAATACGATTGCATTATAGACAGGCGTGGTGCAGGTTTGATGCAGGGGCTTGTGTTTAATCAGGCGGTTGCTCCTGTAATAAATAAGGCTCTTGATAAGGGACTTATCCTTATAAATGCGGGAACGGATATTATCCGGTTCGTGCCATCTTTGGTAATTGAGAAGAAGCATGTTGATGAAATGATATCCATTCTTGATACCTGTATTCAGGAAACTGTCGGTGCATAAATCACATATTAGGAGACAAATGAATGAGTATTAGAAGCAGACTGATATCCATCATAGGTGTTTTATGCCTGCTGATAATGGAGTTACATGTCGGATTTATGGACTTTATCTCTTTGTCAGAACGTGAAGAGATGCTATATTCACAAAAAGAAAAAATCAGATTATGGTATACGGATAGTACTTTGACCGATTATATAAATAGTGTTGCGTTGGAATTTTACGAAGATACGGACGTACGTGTTGTTTCTGAACTTGTATCAGGAAGTGAGTATCTTGAGAGAATAAGTGATGCAAGCTTAAGCGGTGAGGAAGCTCCGGATTTATACATAATTGGTAATGATTCATTGGGTAAGGCATACTTGTCGGGTTTGGCACTGGAAATTTCAGATGGCGGCAAAGTAGTTAACCGCCAGGAATATCCCCAGTCAAGCCTTGACGCGGCTACTTTTATGAACCGTATTGTAGGCTATCCTTTCTATTTTGATACAAGCTATCTTTTGTATAATAAGACATATCTTGAAAAAATAGCGACGGATGTAGTTAAAGAAGAATATCTTTCAAACGGAGAAACAGAAGAGGATGATTTCGAGGAAGAAGAACAGGAGCTTGCACCTGAAATTCTTTTGAGTGAAGAATTCCAAACGAAGGTAGAAGCTAAAATGAAAGAGCTTTTGCCAAATTCCATTGAGGATATTTTGGACTTCGCGGATGAATACGATGCGCCGGAGAATGTTGAAACCATCTTTGAGTGGGATGTATCGGATATATATTATAATTATTTCTTTTTAGGGAAATATTTGACCGTAGGTGGAGATACGGGAGATGATCCTAATGCAATTAACATATATAATGCGTCTGCAATCAGCTGCCTTGAAACGTATCAGGATTTGAACCAATTCTTTTCCATTGATTCGGAAACGGTTGATTATGCATCCATTATTCAAGAGTTTATTGAAGGTAAAATGATATTTACTGTGGCAACTACGGATGCGATAGCTACCATTGAACAACAGCTTGCAGAGGGTGGTTTTAAATACGAGTACGACGTTATGAAGATGCCGGATGTTAACGATGTGTTAAAGACAAGAAGTCTTTCTACAACATACGTTGTTGCTATCAATGGATATTCGGAACATACGAAGGCTGCCAACATTCTTGCCGCTTATCTGTCACATGACAGCGTGAGCGATTTGTATATTAAAGCCGGAAAAATGCCGGCTCGGCTCGGTATAGAGTATCCATATCCTGCTTTACAAACAATTCTGTATGAATATGCACAATCCATATCCATGCCGAAGATGATTGAGACAAGCAATTTCTGGATTGAATTGGAACTTTGCTTTACAAAAGCATGGCAGGGTGAAGATGCGAATCTTTTGTTAAAGGCATTATCGGAAGAAATGAAGATGCAGATCAGTGGCGTGCCTGTAGAGGAAGAATATATTGTCATGCCGGAAAAAGAGGAAAAGGAAATTATTGACGAGGGCATGGATTAAACAGCTGAAATAGTATATAATAAATGTATATATTAAACGTATGATATAACATACGAAATATAATTATAATAATTTGGGCGGAAAAATGTATCGATACAATGCATTTTTCTGCCTTTTTGTTTTCTGTTTTGTTTTGGTTACGGGGGAACTTTGCATTTTTTGTGTGATATGAGAAAAAATTAACAAAAAAATTAACAAAACATTTAGTAAAAAAGTATGAATAACATTAGAAAAATGTAAAGGAGTTAACCATGGTATTTATTAATAAAGCTAATAAAAGAAGAAAAGCTTTCTTTTTGTCTGCGATTGTGCTTGCCGTTATGTTGACTGCTTTTTGCGGCTGTGGCAAAAAGGAAGAAATGCTTCTGGTTTCAAAAAATAATGGAGATACCGGAAGCATCGGAGAAAAGGAGGGAGAAGCAAAGGCCGGTGGGGCAATGTCCGATGCGGCTGACAATATAGGGGAATCGGTAAATGGTATAGAAAAAATAACCCACCAAAGTATTTTTGTTTACATATGTGGTGCGGTTTATGTGCCTGGGGTATATGAAATCAAGCCGGATGCACGCATTTATGAAATTGTTGAACAGGCAGGCGGTCTTTTGCCTGAGGCGGATCCTACCAAAGTAAATCTGGCGCTTGGTCTTGTGGATGGGCAGATGATATATATCCCTTATTTTGGAGAGGACATGGTTCTTGATAACCAAAATACAAATGAAGATAATACAAAAATTGATATCAATTCGGCTACGACGCATGAGTTATGTAAACTCCCTGGCATAGGTGAAGCCAAGGCAAAGGCTATAATCGCCTATCGGGAGAAAAATGGTGCGTTTTCAAAGATAAGCGACATTAAAAAAGTAAGCGGGATAAAAGATGCATTGTATGAATCCATCAAAGATTACATTGTTGCCGGTAAGGGGAAGTAGGAGGTGTAAGGTGAGAAGACCGCTGTGTGTTGTCTGTATACTTGTGGTATCGGTTATTTTGGTGTATTATGCCA
The DNA here is from genome assembly GCA_045576455.1 of Lachnospiraceae bacterium. Lineage (GTDB taxonomy): Bacteria > Bacillota > Clostridia > Lachnospirales > Lachnospiraceae > RGIG4034. Next base: position 557,323 of record JAZNGM010000001.1, read on the forward strand.
TACACCCATTTAAAACAGGACTTCCTGAAGGTCTGGAAGAAAAGGAGGTAGTCCTCACCGGTAAAGTAATTGATAAAGAAAAAACAAGCCGTGGAGTACGCTTAACTTTATCTGTTGATTCGCTATGCTTAAATATGGATATGATAAATGGGACGGATGTATTAGAAGAACGGGAGGTTTGTATCGGTGAAATTATAACGGTTTCGGGAACGCTCCGCATGTATGAAAACGCAACCAATCCGGGTCAGTTTGATCTTAGAAAATATTACACGCTTCGCGGCATAGATGGGTATATAAGTATTCCTGAAATATTGGAACGAAGTGTTTCATATGACGTTATTAAGGAATGGCTTTATGCTGCCCGTTATAAGTTGGCGGAGTTGTTTCAAAATATACTTCCTCTTCAGAATGCAGGTATAATTAAAGCCATGTTGCTTGGCCTTAAGCAGGATATGGATGCGGACGTAAAAGCATTATACCAATTAAATGGTATTTCCCATGTTTTGTGTATTTCCGGTCTTCATATAGCAGTGCTGGGTAATGGCCTTTATAAGTTGTTAAAGCGTTTTTATTTACCGGAATTCGTAGTTATGTCAACCTGCTTGGTTTTGATGTTGTTTTACGGCCTTATAACCGGAATGGGAAGTAGTGTAATGCGCGCCATTGTTATGTTTTCCATGCGCATTATTGCGGGCCTTTTACATAGAAGTTATGATGTACTGTCAGCGGCTTGTCTTGCCGCACTTTTGATTCTTGCAGAAAATCCGTTGTATTTGTATGATAGCGGTTTTTTGTTATCTTTTGCGGCTGTAATAGGAATTGTAGTTGTGGCACCTCCTTTTATACGTGTATTACCTTTCAAAAAATTATCTTCACTATACACAACGTTGTTTGTTCAGCTGACTACACTTCCGTTATGCATGTATTTCTTTTATGAGATTCCTATTTATTCTGTATTTCTTAATCTTATTGTTATTCCGTTAATGACTCCGCTTTTGTATATCTCAATAGGAGGACTTGCTTTAAGCCTTGTAAGTGTCCCATTGGGGACGGTGCTGTGCATACCGGTACGCTTGATTTTTGTGATTTATCAGAGGCTGTGTGAACTTATGGATAAACTCCCTTTTAATTCGGTCATTACAGGAAAACCTGAGTTTTATCAGTGCATTCTTTTTTATTTGTTTCTGTCATTTAGTGTGTATTCTTTGCCCGGAATCATGAAATATCAAGCTAATCATAAGTCACTCAAATCTTGTGATAAAAATCCGGTTCGTACCAAAACGCTTCTGTCTAAAAGGCATCACTCCAAAACACTTCTCCCCCAAATGCATCTTGCTAAAAGGTTTCACGTTCAAATGCAGCTTGCTAAATTAGTTCTTGTAAAATTGCTTCCGGTTATTCTGGTGGTTATGGGATTAAGTGTGCTATTCATAAGGGTCAGGCCTTGCACGAGAGTGTATTTTTTGGATGTGGGTCAGGGAGATTGTATCGCGCTAATTACCAAGACGGGTAATTGTTATCTTATTGACGGCGGCAGCTCTTCTAAAAAGAATGTCGCTGACAATATCATTATCCCGTTTTTGAAAAGTAAAGGAATATCCAAGGTTACGGCATGTTTCATTTCTCATCCTGATATGGATCATGTGAGCGGAGTGGAAGATTTGCTTAGGGATGGAAAAGGGATTGCGGCTGAAAAGGTGTATATGGCTGCGTATTTTAAATCAAAAATGGAAAGCTATGATAAAATCACCTGGCTTGAAGCGGGAGATAAAATTGTGCCATATGCCGGAAGTTCTGCTTATTTTCAAGTGCTTCATCCTACTTGTGATTATGCTGCGGATAGCGATAATGATGCTTCGCTTGTACTTCTTTATAGGGAAAAGAATGTTTTTTTTGTTTTGACTGGTGATTTGGAACAGGCGGGAGAGGAATGTGTGGAAGCTTATGCCGGTGAATTTTTTAATGCTTTGAGTTATGTCAACCAAGAGGTGGTGCATGTTCTTAAGATAGGTCATCATGGCTCAAAGAATTCAAGTTCGGCTGCTTTCCTTGCACTAATTAAACCGGACGTTGCCATTATATCCTGTGGTAAGAATAATAGCTATGGACATCCGCATGAGGAAACACTGGAGCGGCTGCATGAAGAGGGGAATGTTATCTTTACTACAGCGGAATGTGGAGCAATTATCTTGGAAATTGATGAGATGGTAAGGGTTCGCACTATGAAAGGTAAAGAATGGTAATTGAAATGGAAGAGGACGTCATAACTTGCATGCTTGTTGTACTTTGGATGGACATTGAAATGTTGGCGGGAATGTAATGTTGGCGAGAGAGGGATGGTTTGAATACTTGATATTAAGTGCTGGTTGGCAAATAAACCAATGTATAAAAGGATTGTAGCGAAAAATTGGTATGCTTTGCCGGCGGGTTACCAATAAAGGAGGCGAAAAGGATGAAAAACTGGTATGCTCGGCCGGCGGGTTACCAATAAAGGAGGCGAAATGGATGAAAAACTGGTATGCTCGGCCGGCGGGTTACCAATAAAGGAGGCGAAATGGATGAAAAACTGGTATGCCTCGCCGATGGGTTACCAATAAAGGAGGCAAAAAGGATGAAAAACTGGTATGCCTCGCCGATGGGTTACCAATAAAGGAGGCAAAAAGGATGAAAAACTGGTATGCCTCGCCGATGGCCTACCAATAAAGTGAAGAAAAACAAAATAAAACTGGTATGCTCGGCCGGTGGGCTACCAATAAAGGAGGCAAAAAGGATAAAAAACTGGTATGCCTCGCCAATGGCCTGCCAATAAAGTGAAGAAAACCAATAACTAATTGGGAATACCAAGAAATAAGACCAAATGTAATAAACTAAAAGTAATAAAACTAAATGATTGAACAAATATAATATATGAGAGGTAATAGCATATGAAAACAATAGAGACCGTATTAATGAATGAGAGGCAACATCTTGAAGATATGGTAAAAAGAGCGGAAAGACGCATGCAAGGCGCGCCAAAGGGACATGTTGCGGTGAGGAGATGGAAGGGAATTGTAGAATATTACTATACAGAACAGGGAGCTTCCCCGGCGACGAAAGGCAGATATATGAAAAAACGCGAGATTGGGCTGGCAAAAAAGATTGTCCAAAGAGATTATGATTGCAGTATGATACGTCGGGCAAAAGAAAGGATAAAAGAAATTGACAAGTTTCTTCAAAAGTATAAAAGAACCAGCTTAAAGTTATTATATACACAATTGAATCCTGCCCGTAGGACATTGCTTTCGGATGTGGAAGTCTCCGATGAAGAGTTTATTGAGCAATGGCAAAATGTTGAGTATAAAGGAAAACCGTTCATGGATTCCATGCCGGAGATTTTCACTGAGAGAGGAGAACGTGTGCGTTCAAAGTCTGAAAAAATAATCGCGGACAAGTTATACATGCTTGGAATACCATACCGTTATGAGTATCCACTCGTCCTACTGGGGAACAGGACTGTTTATCCTGATTTTACAATTCTAAGAATGCCGCAAAGAGAAGAAGTCTATATGGAACATTTTGGACTTATGGATGATGAAAATTATGTGGAGAATGTTTTGCTGAAATTACAAACTTATGAAAGGAGTGGGATATATCCGGGAGTACGGTTGTTCGCTACATATGAAACCAAAAACATGCCATTAAATATAAAAATGCTGGATGAAAAAATAAAGTGCTTATTTTGCGAGGATGAGCTGTAAAAAAATCAGGCGAGGCTGAAAACAAGAAAAACCAAGGGGATGCAGGCAAACCAGGGGGATGCAGGCAAACCAGGGGGATTCCAGCAAAACTGAGGTGAAAATCAGGCAATCCGGAGGTGGAATATAGGGAAAAAAACAAGAATCCAATACTAAAAAATATGTATAAACATAAATTCAAATTCGATACCGTGACATTGACTGTCAATTTATGTAAATGTATAATATGGAATGTGTATATTTGTAGATTACAGGCAGGGGGAAGTTATGAAAATAGCTATATGTGATGATGAAATGATATTCCTTGAACAGATGGAAGAATTGCTTAAGGGGTGTAAGGATATTCAGTGTATTGATAAATATGATAATATAGATGCTTTGAACGAAATGCTTCCCAAAATAAAATATGATGTCATTTTTATGGATATCGAATGGAATAAGGGCAAAGAAAACGGAACGCATTATGCTGCTAAGATTAATGAAAAATATAGCCATATCCAGATAATTTATGTGACAGCATATAATGACAGATTTTCAGAAGCCATTTTTTGGGAGCCATCGAATTTGTGCGGATATTTGGTAAAACCGATTAAGTATGAGAAGCTGTTGTTGTTACTTGATAAGGCAAGAAAGAATATTGAACAACAGGAAGAAGAACAGTTGGCGCTTTCGTATAACGGAGTGTCTGAGATAGTTTCGTTTCACGACATAATATTTATGGAAAGCAGGGCGCACCAATTGTTTGTCTATACAAGAAATAAAACGATTTCGTTATATGGAAAATTAGATGATTATGAAGATAAAATGCAAAGAAGCTTTTTGAGAATACATAAAAGTTTTCTAGTGAATATGAATGTGATTAAACGGATAGAAAGAAAGGAGATGTGTTTAAAAACGGGTATTGCATTACCCATAAGTAAATCAAGATATAAAGATGTAAAAGATAGATATTTTAAGTATATGGGTGAGCAACTATAGTTTTTGTTTAAATTGTTTCAATGGAAAAACAGATATTAAGGGAATGAAAAAACATTAAAGTTGCTTCAAAGAGATTGGGGAATCCAAGAAGCTTGTTTGGTGTAAAGAGTTAGGGTGTAAAGAGTTAGGATGTAAAAATAGTTGTGTGTAAGTGTAAATGAAAACTTTGAATTGAATTTTGTGTAAAAGAAAGGGGAAAATTATGTGGGTTTATTATGTTTGTTATTTTTTGTATTTACTTCAAATGGCGATGGTGTGTACTTTCCTTGGTTATGGGTTTGAACCAAGAAAGAAGACGGTTAAAAAGTGGAGGGTTGGCGCGGGATTATTCCTATGCAATATACCTCTGGCTACTGCGAAGTTTATTGTAAATGATGCCGCAATAATGGTGACAATCATATTGGTAATTACGTTGGTTGATTATGTAATCTATATACATGTAAGGTTAGAAGGAAGCTTGATAAGAAAAATAATTTATGTTCTTTTTGCATTTATTGGAAGTTTGCTTTCAGAGTTTGCGGTACAGGTTGTATTGGGAAATGAGTTATTAAGAGCAGGAACATTTGCTTATTCACACCCTATTATGATGTGGTATTTAATTTATTTGACGTTAATTTCAGGAATGATATATCTTGTTTTCTTTCAAATATGGCATAAGATTAATGCACAGACGTGGTTTGGATCTAAAATGCTTTTTTTCTATATGATAGTTCCGGTTAGTCAGATGGTAATGCTATGGTCAACGAATAAAGAAACATTGGCTTATAATGTGGAAAAAGGGCTGACAACTACTTTAGGGGTGGTAATCAGCATTTTGGCTGATGTATTTTTGCTATATGCCCTTATGAAAAAACAGAGATCAAGCGATGCGGAAGTAAGGCTTGAAGAGGTTAAAAGTGTATGGGAGATGGAACAAAACCATTATCAAAACATTGAAAATCATCGGGAAGAATTAGCAAAAATACGACACGATTTATCAGAACATTTTCTTGTTATGAAAAACCTGATGGATACAGGAAAATATGATAAAGCAAAGGATATGCTGAATATCTTGCAGGAGGATGTGTCTGCGACTAAAGAGTGTATATATTGTGGCGATCCTGTAATTAACGCATTAATGGCTGAATGCGAAAAACAATGCCGGGAAAAGGGCATTAAGTTAGATTATGATTTGCAGATTATTCAACCGCTAAAAATCAATCCGGTAGCAATAAGCAGTATTTTGTCAAATTTAACGAGAAATGCAATTAAGGAATTAGCACGAAATGATGATGAGAAAATTCTTATAGTAAAGATAGGCGTAATGGGTGACTATCTTAATATACGTGTTGATAATACATATTTGGAACATAAAATTGATGCAAATCGGAAGTGTTATGGGCTGGAAATCGTTAAATCATTAGCGGAGAAGTATCATGGTTATTTTGATGTTATAAAGAATGATAATGTATTTTCTGCAAGAGTCTCGGTTGAAAATATCGAAGGAAGTGAACCGGAACTATTATAGTAAAAATAATTAGAGGTTATTTTTGCCAAATAATTGCCTGTTTTTGAAATTGCTATTGCTAGATGTTATTGGACAAAATAAAATCAAACAATATATTGAAAATGCTAAGAAGTTAGCTGTAAAAATTAAAGCATAAACGCTTGGTGTATTCATGTTACTGGGAGATAAAAATGGTTCGATATATTTTTGGAATAGCAGAGCTTGGTATTAGTCTATTGTTGATGTATTATGTGTTACGCATATGGAATGCAAACAAAAAGACAATGACGCTTAAGGAAATAAGAGGAGCGTGGCAAATAGAAAGAAGCTATAACAAAGCTAGTGATGTGAAGAGTATCGAGTTGGCAAAGATACGACACGATTTGAATCAGCATTTTCTTGTTTTACAAGAATTGATAGCGCGAAAAGATTATACTAAAGCAATGAATATGCTGGAGACGTTAAGAGAGCATGTGTCTGCAACAAAAGAGAACGAGTACTGTAAAGATAACATTGTTAACGCGATCATGGGTGAATGTGAGCATATCTGTAACGAGAATAATGTGATTTTTAAATGTGATTTGGCTATAAATGATGCACTTAGAATTAATCCGGTTGTTGTATGCAGTGTGTTTTCTAATTTAACAAGAAATGCTGTCGAAGCGGCAAAAAAGGTAGAAGGTTCCGGGGCATTTGTTGTTGTTAAATCTAAAATAGATGGCGATTATCTGCTTATATCGGTAGAAAATGCTTGTGTTAACAGAAAAAAAGCAGGATGGCCCGATAAGCGACAGAAATATGGATTTGACATTTTGAGCGCCATAGTTGAAGAACATCATGGTAAGATAGAAATGCTGACAGATGAAAACCGATATTGTGTTAAGGTTTTTATGAAAAATATAGATATTACATAAATTAAGTATATTATATAGGGTTTATAGGTAAAAAGACATGCAAAATATCTTTGCGTGTCTTTTTTTGCATTTAAAATGACCATTTTTGCAATCTGCGTTGAAGGCTGTATATATAAAATATTATATTTCATTATATATGTATTTCGGTTTTTTGATGTTTCCATTTGGAACTAGTCTTGGAACTAATCTTGGAATGAAGCTCTTTCTGGTAACTTGGGTTAAAGGTTTTTGGGGATGTGTTTTAGAAAGCGCTGTAAGTAAGCATAAAATAGTAAGCATAAAAAATGTGTGGGGGAATGCATGATGGATTATGCGAAGATTTCAAATGTTGGCAACCGTGAACATAATGAAGATTGTGTAGAGGGAATGATTAGAAAATTTAATGATGATGAATGCGGGTGCTTTGTACTTGCAGATGGCCTGGGAGGCCATGGCAGGGGAGAAGTTGCTTCGCAGTTAATAGTAGGAATTGCAATGGATTTATTCGAATGCAGTAACGATACGGAAGGTATCCTTCAACGTATTTTGTCGGAAGGACAAAAGGAGTTAATGGATATGCAGAAGCGTGAAAGGGCGTATTACGAATTAAAAACCACTGCAGTTTCTTTATTTATTTCAGGAGAAAAAATATATTGGGCACATATTGGAGATTCAAGACTCTATTACTTCAAAAATAAAAAAATGGTACTTAGGACAAAAGACCATAGTGTACCACAAATGCTGGCAACTTCAGGAGAAATTAAAGAAAAAGCAATAAGAAAACATCCTGATAGAAATAAATTATTACGTGTTATGGGAATTGAGTGGAATGAGCCCAGGTATACCGTGTCAGATATGATTGCAAATGAAGGTAAACAGGCATTTTTGCTGTGCTCGGATGGCTTTTGGGAATTCATTACAGAAAAACAGATGGAAAAGTGTCTGAAGAAAGCGGACTCTGCAGAAGAATGGCTTAAGTTGATGAATGCAATTGTACAGAAAAACGGATGCAAAGAAGATATGGATAATAATACGGCATTGGTGGTTATGCTGTAGTTGGAGGATATTAGATGGCATTAATACGATGTGATAAAGGTCATTATTATGATAATAAGAAATTTATTCAGTGTCCGCAATGTGGATTGAAACTTACAAATACAGCGTCGGATGAGAGCGTAACAGTCCGTTTGTCGGATGTTTTGCATTCTGACAAGAACGATGAGCCGGATGATGTTAAGACAAAAAAACTGGTGTATGCAGACGGGAGACAGGAAAAAACATACTCTAAGGGTTTGGTAACTGGATGGCTGGTTTGTTTTGAAGGACCTTCTAAGGGAAGGGATTTCCGTATTTTTTATGGGCATAATTTTGTTGGAAGAGCTTTTGATATGGATATATGCGTAGAAGATTATCAGGTGGTTGAGAAAAAGCATTGCTCCATTGTGTATGATGACAAAAATAATAAATTCTATTTGGTACCGGGAAAAGGTGTTACTCATTTTCGGGGTGAGATATTGGAAAACGCTGTTGAGCTTAACGGAGTAGATGCGTTGATTCAGATGGGTGAATCACAGTTCTATTTTGTGCCTTATTGTAACGATAGGAGAAGGTGGTAATGAAAAAGGGAATCAAAATCTTAATAGGACTGCTGGCGTTATTGTTTCTGTTTGAAGCTGATGAAGCGGTGGCAAGTGAACGTTTTGAGGTGGAACAGATACAGGAATGTATGCCGCAGGTAAAAACATATATCCGTAGTAGTTTTATGCTTGATAAAGAAGATATACAAGTCTGGATTGATGAAATGCCACTTGAAATATCTGAAATATGTTCTTTTTCTGAGACGGAGGAAAAGCTTGCTTATTATATTTTGGTAGATATTTCGGCATCCATTCCAAACCGTTATTTTACCAAAGAGAAAGAAGCGCTTATAGCCTTCGTGGAATCGTTGGGAGAGAATCATCTGACGCTGATTTCCTTTGGTGATGAAGTAACAGAATTATTTGCAGGAACGGGAGATAATAAGGATGCAGCAGTTTTAGCAATTAATTCCATGAAAAACAAAGATAAGGAAACGCATCTCTTTGAAGCTATCAGTAAGACTGCAGATCTCTCAGATGCTCTCGGTGGTGAATATAGGAAAGTAGTAATGGTTCTGACTGACGGGGAAGATTTTGCTACCGGTAAGACAACCAAGGAGGAAGTGAAAGAAGAACTGGGGGATAGAAACATTCCGGTATATGGAATGGGAATTGCAGATACCAAAAAAGAGAACCTTAACAGCTTCGGCGAAATTGTCAGAACGCTGGGCGGCGAACTATATATTTTTGATGAAGCAGAAGTGTCTGAAACATTAGCCTTATGGAAAAACGATTTGAATCATAGCTATGTGGTGTATGGAAATGCGAAAAGTAATAAAGTTGATAACAAATTACATAACTGCAGGGTACAATCGGTTTCCAAAAATCTGAACCGTAACAGGGAAATTTATTTAACGGATTATATGCCGGATAACGTGGCGCCGTTAATTACTGCGGTAAGTAAGGCGGATAGCGGGGCTAAGTTAAAGGTTGAGTTTAGTGAGCCTGTTGGCAGTGTTTCCAATGTTAATAATTGGAGCGTTTTTAGAAATGGTGTAAATGTAACAATAATAAGTGCAGATTATGGGCAGGAAAATAACATAGTGTATCTGAATCTGGCAACAGAAGTATATGAAGGTACGTATACTATCGCAGCACCGGGCGTTGTTGATGATTCGATGGAAGCCAACGCAGTGGGGGAAGAAATTGAAGTTAAACTAGACGGAAAAGAAGCTCCGGGACAGTCTGACCTATCGGGAGAAGATATTACTGATAAGTCTGGCGAAGGAAGATTTTCGATATGGTTGATTGTAATACCTGTTATTCTTTTGCTTATTATATTGCTGGTCATATTACTGATATGGATAAAGATAAAAAGAAATAAAGGTGTTGTTTATGTTGAAGGAAAGGCAACGCTCATAAGCAATGTCGAAGAGAAACAAAAAATACATGTGGAGTCAGCGATAGGGATTCCGGTTTCCTTGTCCTTTATTAATAACATAGGCTCGGATAAACAAAAGATTGAAGCAAGAATAAACGGAAGCCTGATTGTCGGAAGGGCTGACTACTGTGATGTATCAATAGATGATGGCAGTTTGTCTAAGCAGCATTTTGCACTTGAGGCAGATGAAGAAATGATATGTATTACTGATTTGGAAACAACTAACGGAACCAAAGTAAACGGAGTGAAGATTACACAGAAATATAAACTTGACAAAGGTGACGTTATTCAGGCTGGAAGTCTTCTCATAAGAATTGAATGGTAGTAGGCGTAGAAGTGTTTAGAGGAGTTCGTTATGGCAGATGTTCAATATAACGGTGGAAATCCATTGGCTTTGCCACAAGGTACACTAATTTATAACCGTTATCGGATAGACAGCGTCTTAGGGGCAGGTGGTTTTGGTATTACGTATCTTGCTGAGGATGTTCTTAACCATATTCCCTGCGCGGTAAAAGAATATGTTCCGCTTGGAATATGCGGCAGAGAATACGGCAGTTTAGACGTGTATGTGTTGTCAAAGGAAAAACAGGATGATTTTAGTCATGGAATGAAACGCTTTCTTGAAGAGGCGGCAGTTTTGATTGAATTGCAGCATATTCCGAATGTTGTACATATTACGGATTATTTTGATTTGAATTCAACGGCATATTATGTGATGGAATATCTGGACGGTATGACGGTAAAGCAACTTGTGAAACGTATGCCTGATAAACGGATAGATGTAAAAGAAGCTGTTGAGATTATCGCAAAGGTAGGAAACTCACTGGATAGAATCCATAAAGAAAGACATTTACTGCACAGGGACATCAGCCCGGATAACATCATTTATACAAAAAATAATGAGATTAAACTGATTGATTTTGGCAGTGCCAAGCACTTATCACAGGGCGAAAAAAATGTATTTTCCATAGTCTTAAAACCGGGATTTGCACCACCTGAGCAGTACTCAATGGAGAAACCGCAAGGAAACTATACAGATGAATATGCGTTGGCAAGTTCATTTTACTATATGGTTACAGGGAAAATGCCAACAGATGCCATGGAACGTATGACCGGGCAGACATTAGAGCCCGCATTTAAATATAATTCACAAGTTACTATCCAAATGTGGCAAGTATTATCAAGAGCCATGAGTTTGGATTATAGGACAAGATATCCGTCGGTTTATTTGTTTGTACAAGAATTGTGTCAGGCATATAACGAAAGTGTTTATCGTACCGAAATGCCGGAAAAGGATAATTCTTATCGGAAAGGCGAAGGTAGTGTTGATGCATACCAAAGACCCTATGTGCAGGTACTGAATGGTGCCAACAAAGGAAAACAATGGTACATGGTAAGTAACAGTGAAATAAAAATAGGCAGAGGAAGTCAAAGCGGAATCATTTTGAATGAGTGCCCGAATGTTAGCAAGGTACATTGTATTCTTATGTTTGATGCAGAAAGCAAAGCATTTTATATACAGGATTTGTCTACCAACGGAATACGTATAGGAAAAAATATTTTACAAAAAGATAAGGTATATCAAATTAGTAAGAATACGAAAATTGTTCTTGCGGAAAGCATCGAACTGTTAGTGGGGGTAGAGGATGTTGGATGAGGATATTGTGACGGTCAAGAAAAACGAACGTTGTAGTGTTCATATGATAGGCGGTTCTATAGTGGGAACCCGTGAGTATCAGCAAGATGCATATTATATGACGACAACGGCAGCAGGAACCCTGGCGGTAATCTGCGATGGAATGGGAGGTACAGAACACGGGGAACTTGCCAGCTGTACAGCAGTAGAAATATTGGTTAGTGATTTTGAAAAACTGGAGTCTATTCCGGAACCTTCAGCATTTTTGTATGAAGAGGTAACTAAGATAAATGATGCGGTATATGAGATGAGAGATGAAGATGGTGAACGGATAGACTGTGGTTCTACCCTTGTGGCTGTGTTAACAGTTCAGAACGCAGCTTATTGGGTGTCGATAGGGGACAGCAGAATATTTATTATCCGTGATAAGCAAATGATACCTGTAAACCGGCTTCATAATTACGGGTTAAGACTTGACGAACAGCTTCGAAGTGAAGCGATAAGCTGCGAGGAATATATGGAAGAAGCCAAAAATGCGGAAGCGTTAATAAGCTATATAGGAATGGATGCATTAGAGCTCATTGATAGAAATGAGCAGCCGTTTGGTATGCAATACCAGGATAAGTTTTTACTCTGTAGTGACGGATTGTACAAAGTGCTTTCAGAAGAAAGTATATTGGAGACCATTTCTTCCAATTTTATGGATATCAGGAGCGCAACGCTTGAATTGATAGATAAAGTACAGACTAGTGGTAAAAAGAGTATAGATAATACCACCGTCGTACTGCTGAGTTACGAATAAATAAAAAGGCGGAAAATACAAATGAAAAGATGTCTTAGCTGCATGAAAGAATATCAAAAGCAGTATGAGGTATGCCCTCATTGCGGTTACATTGAAGGAACACCACCGAATGAAATATATCATCTCTATCCCGGAACGGTGTTAAGAGAACGGTTCATTATCGGGACGGTAGTAGGTTTTGGTGGCTTTGGTGTAGTATACAAGGCTTGGGATGTAGTGCTGGATAAAATGGTTGCAATTAAGGAATTCTATCCGGTGGGATTGATCCACCGTACACCGGGAAAGACCAAGGTTAATGTTTTTGAAAGCAAAAAAGAAGAGTTTGATTTACAAAAGGAACGATTTTTGGAAGAAGCCAAGAATATGGCACGTTTTAGCAGTCATCCCAATATTATCAATGTTTATAACTTTTTTGAAGAAAATAATACAGCGTATATAGATATGGAATTTCTGGAAGGCATGACTTATAAGAAATTCCTGAAAATGCATGGCGGAATAGTAGAACAGGATGTTGCGGTTAAGGTTATTCTTAGTGTTCTTGAGGCGTTAAGGGAGATTCATAAGGAAAACATTATCCATAGGGATGTGGCTCCGGATAATATTTTTATTTGTGAAGACGGAAGAATCAAGTTAATGGATTTTGGTGCGGCACGATTTTCAAAAGGAGATGAAGTGTCATCCCATACCATTATTTTAAAACCGGGATTTGCTCCCCCGGAGCAGTATCAGTCAAAGAGCCGTCAGGGTGTGTTTACGGATATCTATGCGGTAGGGGCTGTTTTGTATCGTTCTTTGACCGGAATTATGCCGGATGAATCAACGAACCGTTGCGAAGAAGATAACATGAAACCACCCAAAGAATTAAATCCCGACATAACAGATACGATGAACAACGTCATATTAAGGGCAATGGCGTTGATGTACGAGCTTAGATTTCAGTCGGATGAAGAATTCATGAAAGCATTACGGCCGGAAGCAGAAGGAAAGATAAGGGATGTTAAGTCAGAACTTCGTCACCGTAAGAAAAAAAGACTTTTCGTTGCGATGCTTATTGTGGCATTTTTAAGCATTTGCGGATTAATGGGATATAGAATGTACGACCTGAAAAAAGCGCAAGTGGATTTAAAAGCTGCTGATATAACGATGTGGGTTTGTGTGCCTGAAGAAACACTATTTTCAGATTATACCGCTACGTATAAAACTGCCCTGTCAGAATATGAAGAAAAGTATCCGCAGATAGAAATAGAAATTGTGCCGGTGTTAGCGGCGGAGTATGAAGAAAAATTAAATGCGGCATATGAAAATAATGAAATGCCGGATGTGTTTCAATTGACGGATAAAGAACAATTTTCCTATGCAAAAAATATAAAACGGACATTTTCATATACGGATATAGCCCAATACATGGGATATGAACAGCTTGAAGAAACTTATCCGGATAATAACGTCTGCCCGATTACATTTGAATTACCTGCGTTGTATACAAATACAACCTTTGAACGGTTGGCGATTGATGCGTATGAGAAAGAATACCAAAGTATAAATGATACCGGTATACAAGATAAAAATCCGGAAACGATAGAAGCTTTCCTAAAAGGTGAGAGTGGATATTTTGTAGGAGACACTTCATTATATCGCGAGGTTCAGGAAAGATTGGCCGGCATTTATACAATGGAAGTTATGAAATTACCGGAGTATACGGCCGAATACGGCATTTCATTTTGTGTAGCAAAGGATACAAACCGTTGGGAGTATAACGCAGCCATCCAACTTTTGTATTATATGCTATCGGAGAATGCACAGTTTGTAATGATAGAAAATCATCTCGGATTACCGGTACATAAGGATATATATAACCGATTTGTCCAACTTAATCCGGAGTTTGGAATATTTGAAGATATTGTTACAAAGGTACAGTTCATTAACAGAAAATAGGAAGGGAGATGAGGATATGCGTTGTTTAGGATGTATGCAGGAATATGATGATTATCTTACGAAATGTCCGCATTGTGGTTATAAGGAAGATACACCGCCGAAAGAAGCGTATCATATGATTCCCGGAAGTATATTACATGATAAATATATTGTCGGTAAAGTAATCGGATACGGCGGCTTTGGTGTTACTTATGTCGGTTTCGATTTTGAACTGGAGAGAAAGGTTGCAATTAAAGAATATCTTCCGGCAGAGTTTTCAACCCGTATACCGGGTCAGACCAGAGTAACCGTATATGAGGGAGATAAAGCAGAGCAGTTTCATAGTGGCCTTGAGAAGTTTGTAAATGAAGCTAAAAGATTGGCTAAGTTTAATAATCAGCCGGGTATTGTGCAGATATATGACAGTTTTTCTGAAAATGAAACCGCGTACATAGTAATGGAATATTTGGAAGGTGAAACCCTGAAAGAAAAGATTGCAAGAGAAGGGACACTACCCTTTGAAGATGCAGTGAATATTATTCTTCCAATTGTTTCTGCGCTTAAAGAAGTACATAAGCTTGGAATCATTCATAGAGATATAGCACCGGATAATATTATGGTTACAGAAGACGGTGGGGTTAAATTAATTGACTTTGGGGCGTCAAGATTTGCGACTACGGCACATAGCCGAAGTCTCACAGTGCTTATTAAGCAAGGTTATGCACCGACAGAACAATATAATAGCAGGGGTGATCAGGGACCTTGGACAGATGTGTATGCCCTTGCTGCTACATTTTATAAATTGCTGACAGGAATAACGCCGGAAGATGCAATGGAGAGAAAGGCCAATGATACGCTGAAGCCTCCTACAAAATGTGGCGTCAAGATAAGCAAAAATACGGAAACGGCTATCATGAATGCACTTAATATAAGTGTGGAATACCGTACTAAGAGTATGGAAGACTTTGAGGCAGAGTTGTTGTCCCAAAAAGAAGTGGTGCGTATTCTGGAGCCGGAACGAAAAGAAGATATCGGTAAATGGCCGTTATGGGCAAAGATATTGACGTCCGGAGTAGCAGTAGCAGTGGTGACTTTTTTAGCATTGCTGTTTACCGGTGTAATCCGCTTCGGTGGTGAGACATTAGATGAATTTATCGTAGCAGAGGGTAAAACCTATGTCCCTAATTTTATAAATCAGGATATAGAGATTGCTCAGAAACTGGCGGCAAACAACCGGATACAGATACAGATAATTGACAAACGTAATTCGGATGATATTGCTGAGGGCATGGTTCTATTGCAGACACCGTCAGATACTACCAGCGTTGTGCTGGATTATATAGTTGAATTGGTTATTAGTGCCGGAAAAGAACAGGTCTATATACCGTCACTTACGGGACTGGAACAAAACCAAGCTATTGCACTACTGGAGTCTATGGGGCTTACCTATGAGGTGGTTGAAGTTGACAGCAGTATTGCTGCCGGCGGAATAGTAGAGCAGAGCATAGAGGTTGACCGGGCGGTAGATAAAGGAACGAAGATAATTTTAACCATTTCTACAGGAAAACTTAATGATGTTAATGAAACCAAAGAAGTAATTGTGCCAAAGCTTGTAAATATGAGTTTTGAGGAAGCACAGAAGGTTTTGGAAGAGCTTAAACTGTTTATTGTTAAGTCTTCAGAAGAATATAGTGATA
Organism: Lachnospiraceae bacterium; assembly: GCA_045576455.1. Taxonomy (GTDB): domain Bacteria; phylum Bacillota; class Clostridia; order Lachnospirales; family Lachnospiraceae; genus RGIG4034. Next base: position 573,481 of record JAZNGM010000001.1, read on the forward strand.
CTTTCAAGGCAGGGCAGATAATAAGCCAGAGCTTAGCAGAAGGAACTTCGGTTCATGAAGGAGATACGGTAAGCGTGGTAGTAAGCCTTGGTAAGAGAACTACATTTGTTCCGGATGTTCAATATAAGGATGAGGCAGAGGCTAAGAAAACACTTGAAGACAGTGGGCTTAAAGTGTCCGTAAACTATGAAGAGAGTGAAATTGTAGCTACGGGCAAGGTTATCGTCCAGAGTATTGCAAAAGGTGAAAAAGTTGATTGGGGAAGCAAGATAACAATTACGGTTAGTACAGGCAAGAAAGAGGTTGCGGTAGTTGAACCAGAGCCAACGCCGGAACCAACGCCAACACCGGAACCAACGCCGACCCCGACACCAACGCCGGAGCCAACACCGACCCCGGAACCGACGCCGACACCGGAACCGACGCCAACACCGGAGCCAACGCCGGAACCAACGCCGGAACCAGAGCCAGAGCCGGAACCAGAACCGGAACCGCCTAAAGAATGGTCAGGATGGGTTGAAGTCAGTTCGAAGACATTGCCTTACGGCATTACGGACAGTACGCATTACATTGAGTGGGAGTATTCGTATAGAGATACTACATATAAGGAGATAAATGACGCAAAAGCTCCATCAGGATATACTTTTGTTAGCAAGAAAGATGGAACACCAACAGGGTATACATTTTCAGGTGATTCGGTTCCTGCAAGTACCAATACGGTACGATATGAGGGCAAAGCAAATAATCCGGAGATACAGTACAAATATCAGTATTACGATAAAGAGACGCATGAGTTCAAAGATAATATGGATCCAGGATGGACTAAGGAGGGCGAACGCTGGGGATTTGAACAGAGTGTTGAACAGACAGTCTATGAAAATCCGGGTTCGGCAAGCGACCGTTTGCAAATAGTAAAGCATGAACCGGCAGTGACACATACGGAATATAAATATTCACATTGGTGTCGAAAAAACAGCTCTGGAAAATGGGTTACTATGTGCCAAGATGGATACCCCTTCGGATGGGGAACATATTATTATTCAGAGACGCAATGGCTAACTTCAAAAATTGCCTCAAATGGTAAGTGTGCATGTGGTGCTACTTATAGTATGCCAGGATGTTCAATAAATAGGTATGGTGATAAGTGTGATCCTTGTTCAATATGTGGAATTGGATGGTGGTACAATGAAAAGACGCGTACAGTAGTCGACCAAAAAGCGTATTGGGTTGTGAAATATGCCAATTATTATATTAAAGCATACAGGTATAAACAGACTAATACGTCTGAATGGATTAATGATAAGAAAGCTGAGTCGAATGAGTGTAAGCTTATTGATACAAAGAAGGTATATTATTGGCGTGAAGTACCAATTTTATACAAGTATGTAAAGGTTTCTGACTGGTCTTCGTATAGTGCTGCACAACCCAATACGCAATCAAACAGAGAAATAAAATATCGATATCGCTACAAAGAAAAATAAATACACAGGAGGAAGAAACAATGAAATTAGTAAGATGCAACAAAGGACATTATTATGATGGGGACAAGTTTCAGACTTGTCCGCATTGTCAGAGCGAAACAGGGGACGACAATCTGACAGTCGCACTGAGCAGTGGCGCTGCTGAAAGTAGTGCGGCAAATGTAACACAGATGCAGGAAGCTGAGGCACCAAAAGAAATAACCCCGACAATGTCAATTAAAGATGCAGTAAATCTTAATGAGACGGTGACTTCGGCAGATGATGAGGACGATGTAAAGACTGTTCGATTAGGAAGTATGAATAAGGAGCAGGACGAGCCGGTGGTTGGCTGGTTAGTAGGGCTTAACGGTGAAGTTTATGGTAAGAGCTTTGTGGTAAAAGCTGGTAAAAACTTTATCGGACGAGGCGCTGATATGGACATCGTAATTAAAGGGGATAATGCGGTTTCCCGGGAAAAGCATGCCATTCTTATTTTTGAACCAAAGGCTAAGGTATTTATTGCACAGCCGGGCGAATCAAGAGAATTATTCTATATAAATGATGAAGTAGTATTAAATAATGTACAGATGAAGAAAAACGATGTCATTTGTCTTGGTAATACCAAATTAATGTTGATACCATGCGTTGATGATGCGTTTAATTGGGATGATGTGAAGGAGAATTAATATGGAGAAAAAGTGGACAACGTTAAGGCTTACGCGATTAATGCTGCAGATTATAGCAGTAGTATGTATCTTTTTGCCGTATTTTATAGTAGAAGATTTTGGAGTACTTAATATCTTTGGAGTTGATATAATAGTAAGTTCTCCTTCGGCTGAGATATTTTTGGATGCAGCAGAAAACACAGTGACATTTCTTAAGGTGTCATTTGCTATACCACTCGGAGGTGCAGTTTTCGCAGCAATCATTACCATTTTGAATGGCAAGACATTGTCCAAAGTGTTCGGTATAATCCATGCTTTAGTACAACTGCTGAGTTATGGGCTCTGGGTTATTGCATTTATGGCTACAGGAGGCCTATCTGGTGTAGGCGTTGGATTATGGGTTCAGGCCTTTATACCGATTGTGCTTATAGTAGTAATCGTCATGGACCGAAAGAAGGTTACCGTTACAACGTGCGTCATGGATGGCGGAAGTGAAGGAGAAATTTTAGGCTTAAATGGTACATATTCCGGTGCTAAGATACCGGTAAGTATTGAGGGTCTCATCATTGGACGTGATGCTAAGCTCTGTAATGTTGTGATTGACAATGAAAAAGTAAGCAGAAAACATTGCACAATTATTTATGATACTGCAAAGAAGACATATTTTGTCGTTGACCATTCAACAAACGGTATATTCAAGATGGATGGAACACGTATCGATGCCCAAAACGGAACAGAATTAGCAAGGGGTGAAGAAATTTGTATCGGTAATGCGGACAATTCATTTGCATTATTATGATAAAGAGTAAGGGGATTAATTTTACTATAAGAGGAGGAATGAATTATGTTTTGTTCAAACTGCGGAAATGAAGTAAAAACAGGGGGAAATTTTTGCAACATTTGTGGTGCAAAATTAGCCAATGCAAATCCTTTTGCAATATCTCAATCAGCATATGGTACACAGAGTTACGGTGCGAGGAAAGATATTAGTAAGCCATTTCGTATCATTGCGATAATAACGGTAATAATTCAGACATTATTGTGTCTGTTGCCACAGATGACAGTCACTGATTTTGATGAAGGTTCAGGTTCTTTTTCCTTTTTTAATCTGGGGAAAATGGCTAAGCATCTTCGTGGGGAATTGAAACAGGAGCAAGTGGTAATATATATGCTTGTAATAATAATTGTATTAGTGTTAATTGTTGCAATGACAATCAAATTCTTCTATGACTGGTGTACGGAAACAGCATTTGATTATGCTGATGTTGCAGGGATTATTCTTTCTGTATTTCATATCATTCATGGCATTGCATATAGCAAGCTTGTAGAAAAACTGGGCGGTGGCGGAAGTTTCATGGGATTTAGCTTGGGAACACAAACTGCATTTGGCTCCAGTGGAAGAATCTTCTTTGGATTCGTTCTTTTAATCACATGCATTGTATATATAGTGCTTAAGAAGTCAAGAGACAGAGTAGAGGAGTATAGAGAGAGCGTGCGAGAGGCTGCTGTTAACAGAAATCTGTATAATACACAAAATCCACAGAAGAAGTGGGTGTGCCCTAATTGTGGACAGGAAAATGCAAGTTATATAGGTACTTGCAGTTGTGGTACACAAAAACCTAATTTCATGTAAACATATTCCGACAAACAATACATATATTAAAATAGATGCTTATATCGGATTACATTTTGAAGGGTTATCTTAGGAAAGGGTATATATGGAAATATATGTAGTTAAGTCGGGCGATACGGTTAATGCCATTGCGGGTTTGTACGGTGTAGATGCACAGCAGATAATATTTGACAATCAATTGATTTATCCTTATGAGCTTGCCGTTGGGCAAGCTCTGTTTATCGGAACGGGACCGCGGCAGGCAACACAGGCTATAAATGTGGCAGGCTATGCCTACCCTTTTATAAGCCGTTGGGTACTTAATGAAACACTGCCTTTTCTTTCCGAGCTGTTAGTGTTTTCTTATGGATTCACGCCGGAGGGGATGTTAGTAGAGCCGTTATGGGATGATGAATGGATGATTGAAGCTGCAATGCGGTTTGGTACAAGACCGATACTTACGCTTACTCCGTTTGGCGAAGATGGACAATTTAATAATCAGCTGATTAGTAAACTTATTAATAATCAGGATAGTATCAACATGCTTATCAATGAACTTTTGCGTACGATGGAGCAAAAGCGGTACATGGGCGTTGATATTGATTTTGAGTTTGTTAAAGAAGAGGATAGGGATGCCTTTAGTGCATTTGTAGGAAATGTGGCAGAAACAATGCGGGCATACGGCTATGAAACATCTGTTGCCCTTGCACCCAAAACATCAAAAGAACAAAGAGGAATACTAGTATCCGGAAAAGATTATAGGGCACTTGGAGAAGCGGCAGACTATGTCCTTTTAATGACGTATGAGTGGGGATATACATACGGACCGCCGATGGCAGTGGCACCACTTAATCAAGTGAGGCGTGTAGTTGAATATGCGCTTACGGAAATTCCGGCAGAGAAGATTAACTTAGGTATTCCCAATTACGGATATGACTGGCCGCTTCCGTTTGAGCGGGGTGTTACGGCGGCAAGAACCATTAATAATGTGCAGGCAGTCCGTATTGCCATTGAACAACGGGCGGAGATACAATTTGATGAGACTGCCATGAGTCCGTATTTTACATATACGGAGAATGGAATCCGTCATGAAGTATGGTTCGAAGATGTGAGAAGTCTTGCCGCGAAGTTTGACTTAATAAAAGAATATAATTTGCGCGGATGCAGCTATTGGCAGATCATGCAGTTTTTCAGGGCAAACTGGTTGTCGCTTAGGGAATGGTTTTATATAGATAAATGATTAATAGAAATGAATTAATTATACTAAGATTATGATTGAAATGAACAGAAGAGGGAAATGTATGGGAAAAGTAATTTCAAAGTTAGTAAAGGTAGTTTTGGTTGTAGTTATTATATTAGCATTGTTTGTGGGTGGCTTTTGTATTTATTTACAGTTTTTTGTGCCGAAACCGGAGAAAACGATAGAGAATTTTATGAAGGCTATTGAAGAAGAAGAAATCAATGATTTGATTGAATGTTGTGATCCCAAGGTTAAAAAGTTTTTTGACTCTATGCTTGGTTTGGGTGGGGATCTTTTGGGTTCGCTTACTAAAATAAGTGTCGATTTGCAAGATTTGCTTACAGTAGTCTCTTTTTTGGATATCTCTGATGATGACGAAGGGATTTTGGGTGAGGCTATGAGCATTTCTGACTTGCGGGTAGTATGTTATTCTGACTATTCGGCCAAGAAACTTCAGAAAATTATTGATGAAATGTCGGAAAGTGAGATAAATGCTCTATCGGGCAAGTATTTATCAAATGGTAGTTTTTATAAAACATTACACGATGCACACCTAATGCTTCCTAAGATGGAAAACTTGGGTGCAAAAAGTTGTTTGATAGTATTCTATGAGGAAGGTTCAGTAGAAGCTAACTATGCTGTGTTAGGAAATTATGGTAGTAAAGGATGGAGAATATATTTTTCAATGGAGTAGAATTTGTCAGAATTTGTTGACAAAATAAGAAAGATGTGTTACCATTTATTCAACAGATAAAAGGGAGTAGCTAAACACTCTGAACAGTGGGTTTGTTACCGTCAGCCGATACAATGTATCCGGTACAAATGAGACAGCAAGACTTTTATTATGGCATAGCCATAGTAAAAGTCTTTTTTAATTATAAACGGCACAAATTATCTGTTTAAAAGAGAGTGAGTTTGCTAATCTGTATTAAAAATTCCCGGTGTTAACACGGTTTATCATATATGGAAGCTATAAACAATAAAATTAAATAAAACAAGGGGGAACATTATTATGTTATCTAAAATTTTTACACTTCCAGTAATTATTGCAACTGTAGTAGTAGTACTTATTCTTTTACTGCTCGCGATGGGCTATGTAAAAGCGCCACCTGATATGGCATTTATTATTTCAGGTATTAAGAAAAAATCTAAAATCGTAATTGGTAAAGCTAGTATCAGAATTCCTTTCTTTGAAAGATTGGATAAGTTAAATCTCCGACTGATACCGATTGATGTTAAAACAAGTAATGCGGTTCCGACAGCTGATTACATTAACATCAATGTTGATGCTACCGTCAATGTTAAGATAAGTAATGAGCCGGAGCGTTTGCGTCTGGCAGCAGAAAACTTCCTTAACAAACCAACAGAATATATTGCAAGTGTTGCAAGAGAAGTTCTTGAAGGTAATGTACGTGAAATCGTTGGTAAGATGCGACTTGAAGAAATGGTTTCAGACCGTCAGAAGTTTGCCAACCTTGTAAAGGAAAACGCAGAGCCTGACCTTGCTGCCATGGGACTTGATATTATAAGCTTTAATGTGCAGAACTTTGTGGATGGCAATGATGTGATTGAAAACTTAGGTATTGATAACATCGTTAAAATTAAAAAGGCAGCAGCAATTGCCCGTGCAGAAAGTGAAAGAGATATTAAAGTGGCTCAGGCTGCGGCAGATAAAGAATCTAACGATGCAGAAGTAGTTGCACAGACAGAAATTGCCAAGAAACAGAATGAACTTGCCATTAAAAAATCTGAACTTCAGATGGATGCCGATACGAAAAAGGCTATGGCAGATGCTGCTTATGAAATCCAGAAGGAAGAGCAGCGTAAGACAATTGAAATTACAACCGCTAATGCTAACATTGCTAAGCAGGAGCGAGAAATTGAATTGAAGCAGAAGGAAGTTGCTGTTAGGGAACAGGCTCTTGAAGCTGAGATTAAGAAGCAGGCGGAAGCTAACAAATATGCAACGCAACAGAAGGCTGATGCTGATCTTTACCAGAGACAGAAGGAAGCTGAGGCAAGACAGTTCGAGGCACAGAGAGAAGCAGAGGCTAAGAAGGCTCAGGCAGAAGCTGAACGTTATGCTAAAGAACAGGAAGCTGAAGGTATCCGTGCCGTAGGTGAAGCTGAAGCTGCTGCTATTCAGGCAAAAGGTCTTGCGGAAGCAGAAGCCATGGAAAAGAAAGCAGAAGCGTATGCTAAGTATAATAAAGCCGCAGTTGCCGAAATGATGATTAAGGTTCTTCCTGAAATCGCAGGCAAGGTTGCAGAGCCGCTTGGACAGATCGACAAGATTACCATTATTGGTGGTGGCGAAGGCTCTAACGGTGTTGAACAGGTTGCGGGAAACGTGCCGGTCGTTATGGCACGCGTATTTGAAAGCATGAAAGAAGCGACAGGAATTGATCTTGCAGAGATTATTAACGCTGATTCTTATGATGCTCAGGTAAACCGTAACATTAACCTTTCAGGTATTGACGGGATTAATGTAGTGGTTAATACGCCACAAGCAAAAGGAGAAGCTAAGAAATCCACAGGTAATGACGAGAATAAAACCGAGTAAGTGATTTCATAAAAATAATTTCATAAAAAATGATTTTGTAAAAATTGTTTTATAAATATGGATTTAACCGGGTGTTGCAAAGTGAATACTTACAACGCCCGGTTTTTTTGGCTAAATCCGTAGCACAAATCTGCCCTGTGACTCCCATAGTAAATGCCATGCTTGCATAGCACACTTCTGTTTGATAAAATTAAAAAAGAGCAGTCAAATGACAGAAACGAGGATTAGCATGTCGACGATTCAGGAAGATGTAAAAACAGGTCAACTTAAACAAATATATTTACTATGTGGTGATGAAGCTTATCAGCGTAACCGTTACAGGGACTATTTAAAAAATGCTTTGTGTAAAGACCTCGATTCCATGAATATTAATATTTATGCGGGCAAGGATATATCGGTACCTGCCGTTATTGATGCAGCTGAGACGATGCCTTTTTTTGCTGACAGAAGAGTAATTATTATCGAAAACAGTGGTTTGTTCAGCAGTAAAGGGGAACAGCTGGCTGAATATATTTCAGAAATTCCGCCGACCACCTATTTTATTTTTGTAGAGGAAGAGGTCGATAAAAGAAGCCGCCTTTATAAAGCAGTAAGTAAAGATGGGAAAGTTGAAACTTGTGAGATGCTCCGGGGAACCGATTTACAGGATTGGCTTTTGAAACTCGTTGGAAGGGAAAAGAAGAAGATATCCGAGAAAGCGTTCCGTCTTTTTGTGGAAAAAACAGATTCAGACATGAATAATATGCGTATGGAGATGGAAAAACTCATCTGCTATGTGGGGGACAGGGATTCCATCACAGAGCAGGACGTAGAAGCTATTTGTACAACCAGGGTAAATTCCAAGGTGTTTGATTTAATAGATGCCATAGCGCTTAAAAATCAGAAACAGGCACTTTCGGTATACGCTGACATGCTGGAACTAAAAGAACCGCCTATGCGTATCCTTTTTTTGATAGCAAGACATTTTTCGAATCTTACAATGGTAAAGGAACTGAAACAAAAGGGGCATGAAAAGCATTCCATAGCATCCAAAATAGGATTACAGCCATTTGTAGCTGATAAGTATATCACACAGGCTTCCCGTTTTACCATGAAGGAAGTAAGAAAGGCGCTGGAGGATTCCGTTATTACGGAAGAGGAGATAAAAACGGGTAAGATAACAGATAGTCTTGCCGTAGAACTACTAATCGTAAAGTATTCAAAAAAGTAATTGATTGCAATGTTATATAAAATGATATATAATTAAACTAGGAAAAGACTCTTTTTTTGAGCATGTGGAACTGCAAACGTGGGATTTTATACGGAGGAAAATATGGACCTTTATAGTGTTAAGGAAAATGTCAATATAGCTCCTGTTAATCATAACGTGTATAATAATGTGTCTTACGATGCAAAAACGGAAAATGTTCAGATTGCGGATAGTGTGGTTATGAGACCGGAAAAAGCGCCTTTGCCGGATACGACGAAGACCGTTTTAAAAGATGAAAAGAAATACGGTACATCCGGTGAAGAGGACAAGTACAATTCCGTCATGACGGAAAAAGCGGTTGAAAATGCTAACCAACGGGTAAGAGGAATGAAGACAACCGCCAAATTTAAATATGATGATGAAATCGGACGTGTAACAATAACGATACAGGACGCTGACAGTAAAGAGATAATAAAAGAAATACCGGCAGAAGAAATGCGTAAAGTTATAGAACATTTACATACCATGCGCGGTCTTTTGATGGATGAAGGCGTGTAACAGAATAACTGATTTACAAAGGAGGTATAAACAATGAGTAGCATAACAGGAATTTCAAATGTAGATTATGGAACAATAGCAAGTGGTAAGAGAATTAATTCGGCTGCTGATGATGCCTCCGGATTGGCGATTGCCAATAAGATGGAGTCTCAGGCGACAGGGCTTGAAACCGGTGCCCAGAATGCCAAGGAAACAGAGAATGCGTTAAATATTGCAGACGGCGCGCTGGGTGGAATAAATGATTATCTTCAGAGAATTAAGGAACTTAGTGTAAAAGCATCTAACGGTCTTAATTCAGCCTCTGATCTTTCTGCAATACAGAAAGAGATAGACGGAGCTTTAAAAGGTATTGAAGACCTTGCGACTGGAACGGAGTATAATACGAAGAAACTTCTGGATGGTAGTATGGCATCTTTAGATGTGGCTGCTAATCCTGATGGAACCGGTATGAAAATCCAGATGGCAAATTCCACATTGGAGACTTTGGGAATTGCAGGATATGATGTAACTAAAGACTTTGATATGAATGCTATTGATAAAGCCATTGAAAAGGTCAATGAAAGCAGAACATCAATCGGTGCAAGTGTGAATGCACTTGGCTATACACAAAGGTATAACAACAATGCATCATTACAGCAGATTAATGCTAAGAGTGGCTTGGAAGATTTAGATATGGCGAAAGCTATTTCCGAACAGCGTAAAAATGAGGCGTTGGAACAATACAAGATTATGATGCAGAAAAAAGAAGCAGAGCAAGAATCACTTATAACAAAGATGTTTGAATAAGTAATTGATATTTGATGAGACAGGCTGCGTTTTGCGCAGCCTTCTTTATGCGTATTATATTTGAGTAATCGGAGGATTTACGGTGAAGTTAAGAAAAGTAATGCTGACGTTAATTTTTGCTATGGCTCTTTTCCTTATGGGATGTGCAAATGCGGAAAAAGGTAATGGTAATCACAAAAATGCGGACAGCATAAAAGGATATTCGGAAGCGGATGGTAAAAATACTGTCAAGATAGAAATCAAGGAGAGCGAGTTGCTCCCGCTTAGTAATGTGACGGAAATAGACGGATTTTCCATTGAAGGTGTGGGCTGGTCGCAAGTAGGTATAGTGCTTAATCAGGAGCAAAAGGATTTGTTTGTGCCGGGAAGCGTGGTACAGATTACTTATTCTTCAGATTATCCTATATGGCTTGTGGCGATGAAAACTTTTGATGCTTCGGCTTCATACAGTATAATAGTTCGTGCAATTAATGAGAATACTTATGAAAATGAAGGTTTGGTAAAACTCACAGATCCGGAAGAAGGAATATATACCATACAATATCCTTATGAGGTGTTGGAAAAATATTTTGGAAGTAATTTTAAGGATTACCTTATGATGCTTCAGTGCGAGGGACAATGTGACTACAAAGTGTATGGATTGTCCGTAGGAATGAGGGAAGAATAAGGAGATAGTGTATGTTTCATAAGAACTATGAGAAAATAGCCACGGACGCACCTAAAATGTTGTTCTTTGAACCGGTATATAAAGAGGTGCTTTGGGGCGGCAATAAAATGAGAAAAATGTTTGGCTATGATATCCCCAGTGATATGACAGGAGAGTCATGGGTTATCGGAGCACATAAAAAAGGCGATTGCATTGTAAGTGAAGGTCCGTATAAGGGAATGACATTATCGGGGTTATGGCGCGAACACCGGGAATTGTTTGGTGATTATGATAAAGAAGATTTCCCACTGTTGCTAAAGGTTTTGGATGCAAAAGAAGATTTAAGCATTCAGGTGCATCCCGATGATGAATATGCCAAAATGCATGAGGAAGAAAAATACGGCAAGACGGAAAGCTGGTATATCCTTGACTGCCCTCAGAATGCAACGTTAGTTGTCGGACATACGGCAGAAACCAAAGAAGAGCTTATTGATATGATTAACCGTAAACAGTGGAAAGAACTGGTTAGGGAAATTCCTATCAAAAAGGGTGATTTTATCCAGTTAGAGCCGGGAACGGTGCATGTCATTAAGGGTGATATTATGATTTTGGAAACACAACAAAATTCAGATATAACCTACCGTGTGTATGACTATGACAGACTTATGGATGGTAAAAAAAGGGAACTGCATCTTGATAAAAGTATCGATGTAATTATGGTTCCTGCTAAAGCGGATGTGCTTTCTTCGACCAGTGATACCGAGCCGGTACAGAAACTTGTTGCCGGTAAGCATTATTCCGTTTGGAAATACGTAGTAAAAGGTGAACTTACTGTTCCCATGGAACCATATTTCATGCTTATTTCTGTTGTAGATGGGGAAGGCATTATAAACGGACGGGAAGTAAAAAAAGGAGATCACTTTATTCTTACAACATTTAATGAAAAAATAGTGTGTAAAGGAAATATGGATATTATTTCTTCTGCACCAATTCCGATATAGTACAATTTAATGGACACCTCCCATGATAAATATATGTTATCACAAGTTGATGCATATACAGATTGTCATGGGAGGTTTTTATGAAGAAAAAATTATTTTATATAGCTTGCGGTATTCTTCTTTTAATTATTTGCTTTGGTGCTACATCTATTAATGCTAAAAGCATGAGTGATAAGGATGCTTCACTTAAGAGAAACTATTATGATGAAGAAGAAAGTGTTTACAGAGAAAGAGTAGAAGCCGTATTAAATGCTTACGGTCTCTATCATTCGGGAATCAGTATGACGAGTGTGACCGATGAGAACGGTTTAAGAAATTACAAGGTAAAAATTAACAACCGCTATGCGGCGACTCTGGATGATGCAGATTTTATAAACCTCATGGAAGAACTGGACGGTTTATTATTTGCAGATGGCATGTGTGCAGTTAGTCATGAGTTGCGATAATGATTTTTGAAGCGCCTGTCAAAGTGAAATTTAAAATAAAGAGTTTGAACAAAGAGTCTGAATAAAGATTTGGAATAAAAAGTTAAAATAAAAAATCAGAATAAAAATGACAAGAAGAGATGTAAGCTTTATAATATGAATAGATATTTTTTTATTGATAGTATAATGATTGCGAGGAGATATGTATATGCAGAATAATCCACAACCATATGAGGTTTACAGACATTTTAAAGGAAATATGTATCAGGTTTTGTGTATAGCAACGGACTCTGAAAATGGTCAGAAGATGGTTGTATACCAGCAGTTATATCAACCGTTCTCCATATATGTTAGACCTTATGATATGTTTATTAGTCCGGTTGATAAAAATAAATATCCGGATGTACTGCAACATTATCGTTTTGAATTGGTCAAGGCAGGACTTGATGCTAAAACGGTAAAAACGCAGCAAGAAGCGAAAACACCGCAACAACCGGAAAAGCTGAATGGGCCGCAAGAACCGGAACAGCCGAATCAGCAGGAACCGCTGTATGATGCACAGGAAATAATCAGTGAGGAAGATGATATGCCGGAAGTTAATCCGATGCTTATACGCTTCCTTGATGCAGATACGTATAGCCGGAAGTTAGAAATACTTGCCGCTATGCAAACTAGTATAACGCATGAGATGATTAATGCGATGGCGGCATCTCTTGAGATTGAAGTAGAAGAAACAGATATAGAGTCCAGATATGAGGCTATTAAAAATTCTCTGTTAACACTGGAAAGGTTTGAGTGTAACAGATTACGTTAGAGGAGGAAAAAACATGGCATATACTCTTGAAAACAGACTTGTAATCGGCGTATCGTCCAGGGCATTGTTTGACCTTACTTATGAAAATGAAATATTTGAGCAGCAGGGAGTAGATGCTTACTGCGAATATCAGATCCAGCATGAAAATGAGCTTTTAAAACCCGGTCCGGGATTTAAGATTATTAAAGCATTACTTAACATTAATAAACTTCCGGGTCAGGAAGGCAGGGTTGAAGTAATTATAATGTCAAGAAACAGTGCTGATACTTCTTTAAGAGTATTTAATGCTATTGAACATTATGGTCTCGATATTTCAAGAGCAGTACTTGCCAGCGGTGCTTCGTTAGCTCCTTATTTAAATGCCTTTAAAACAGATTTGTTTTTGTCCGCTTATGAAGATGATGTGCAGAGTGCGGTAAACAGCGGTATTGCTGCCGGTATTATTTGTGCAGATGGTGTCAGGGTATATGCAGATGATGAAGATATTAAGTGCATCCGAATTGCTTTTGATGGGGATGCGGTTCTGTTTGGAGATGATTCTGAGAAGATTTATCAGACACAAGGCTTGGAGGCATTTGAAAAGAACGAAATTGAGAATGCAAAAAATCCTTTGACAGCCGGTCCTTTTGCAAAGTTTTTAAAGACTATTTCCGATTTACAGAAAGAATTTTTACCGGAAGACGCACCTATCAGAACTGCGCTGGTTACGTCAAGAAGTGCACCTGCGCATGAAAGAGTCATCAGGACTCTACGTGCGTGGCAGGTTCGTATTGATGAAGCCTTTTTCTTGGGAGGTATTAAGAAGAGGGATGTGCTGGAGGCCTTTGGTGCCCACATTTTCTTTGATGACCAGGCAGTACATACAACACCGGCTTCAGAGGTAGTACCGTCGGCCCGCGTTCCGTATAAACAAACATCGGTTGAAAAATAAAGGGAAATTTGATATAAGTATATAAGGATAATAAATGAACAATGTAGAACAGAAAGAATTTACCAAAGCCTTGCTTAAGTGGTTTAGAGGGCATGCGCGAATTTTGCCATGGCGTGAGGATCCGGCTCCTTATAAGGTCTGGATTTCAGAAATTATGCTTCAACAGACGCGCGTGGCACAGGTGATGCCGTATTTTAACCGTTTTATTAAACGGTTCCCGGATGTGTCAGTACTTGCTGAAGCAAAAGAGGACGAGCTTTTAAAGGCTTGGGAAGGACTTGGCTATTATAGCAGGGTCCGTAATTTGAACAAAGCGGCCATAAAGATTATGGCAGATTATGATGGAAAAATACCACAGGATTATGATGAATTATTGAAGCTTCCGGGGATAGGCGAATATACTGCAGGAGCCATTTCATCAATAGCATATAATCAGGCAAGACCCGCAATAGATGGTAATGTATTGCGCGTCTTTTCGCGCGTTTTGGCAGAAGATGGCTATATTACGGATGCAGTGGTGAAAAAACGCATAGAAAAAAATGTATCAGAATGTTTGCCAAAAGACTATCCGGGGGTATATAATCAATCATTGATGGAGTTAGGGGCGTTGATTTGTCTCCCTAACGGCGAACCAAAGTGTAGTGAATGTCCTGTAAATGGTGTGTGTAAAGCTTATAAGCTTCATAGGATGACGGATTTTCCGGTAAAACCACCTAAGAAGGCGCGGACTATAGAAGAAAAAACAATATTGATTTTACAGGATGCCCAATATATAGCTATTAGAAAGCGTCCTGACAAAGGGTTATTGGCCGGAATGTACGAGTTCCCTGCTATGGAAGGAATTCATAAAGAGGAACAGGTGCTTGAATATGTGAAAAAGATGGGTTTTGCCCCATTACATATCAAGGCATTGTGCAAGGCAAAACATGTTTTTACGCATAAAGAATGGCATATGGTTGGATATGCCATAAAGGTAGATGAACTTACACAGCATAGTAAAGCGGATGAAGACAATGCTTTATTATTTGTAGAACCCGAAAAGACCCAGCAGGAATACCCGATTCCTGCAGCTTACGAGGCGTATGCAGATTATTATCATATAAAATTAGGTAATGCCAGGTTTGAATAAAGGAGAGAATGGGATATGAAATTATTATCCATTGCTGTACCGTGTTATAATTCGGAAAATTATATGAGAAAGTGTCTGGATTCGTTGGTTATCGGCGGTAACGATGTAGAGGTTATTGTGGTTAATGACGGATCAAAGGATAAGACACAGGAGATTGGCGAGGAATATGTGGCTAAGTATCCTGATATAGTCCGCCTTGTAAATAAGGAAAACGGCGGGCATGGTTCGGCTGTTAATACGGGAATCAGAGAAGCAACAGGAATGTATATGAAAATTGTCGACAGTGATGACTGGGTTGATAAAGATGCGTATATGCAGATTCTTGATAAATTGCGTGAATTTTGTAAAGAGGATAATACTACGGTAGTGGATATGCTTGTCAGCAACTTTGTATATGAAAAAGTAGGTGAGAAGCATAACAAGGTAATGGCGTTTAAGCGTGCATTACCGCCGGATTGTCATTTTACATGGGATCAGGTTAAAAGCTTTAATGTAGGGCAGTACATTCTGATGCATTCCGTTATTTTTAGGACAGAACTTTTGCGTGAATGTAAATTGGAACTGCCGGAGCATACTTTTTATGTTGATAACCTGTATGTATTCAAACCATTGCCGTGGGTTAAGAACATGTATTATCTGAATGTTGATTTTTACAGATATTTTATCGGCCGTGATGATCAGTCGGTAAATGAAGCGGTTATGACGAAAAGAATTGACCAGCAGATAAAAGTTAATAAGATGATGATAGATTTCTTCGCAGAGATTAATCCAAAGACGTTAAATAAGCGTTTGGAAGCATATATGTTCAATTATCTCAAGATTATTACTTCCGTATCATCGATTTTGTTGATTAAGGCAAATACGAAGGAAACCCTTGCTAAAAAGAAAGAGTTATGGAAGTACTTAAGAGAAAAAGATACATATATTTATAAAAAGGTACGCCGCTCAAAGTTGGGAGTATCCATGAACCTGCCGGGAGCTGTCGGAAGAAAAATATCTGTAATAGGATATAAAGTGTGCCAGAAAATTTTTAAATTTAATTAATGAATATTAATGAAAATGCCTTGTGGCGGTTCTTCTTAAGAAGTGATGTCACGAGGCTTTTTTTGTTGTTAAAGGTTAAAAAAGAGCGATAAAACAAATTGATAAATATAAATTATCAGAAAATATAAAAATATTTAATAAAAAGTATTGACAAATCAAGGCGGAATGATATAATAAAGTTACAAACAACAAATTCATATAGATAAATAAAGAAAGAGAGGTACAGTCCACCAAAACCTTAATTTAAAACTAAATATTAAAAATAATCGTAATCAAGTACATAACATAAGGTAATGCAATAAATATAACATTACAGTACAATCAGTACAAAAGAAACGTGGAAAGAGATACGAAGAAACAGGAGGTAAGGTCCATTGGACGAAATAGTTTAGAAGGGAGCATTGATTGAATAAAATCGGTGCTCTCTTTTGTTGTAAAGATAAATAAATTGGAAAGAATAATGGTGGAAAAATATATGGGTTTCATGTAAAATGTTAGTAGCAATATATATATCAGATAAGAGGTGAGATATATGGATCAGAACCAGACAGATAAAAGACGTGAATATCGAAGAAAAAGAAGAGTGCGTAACCAGATTGTTGCTTATGTATTTTTGATTATCTTACTTGCATTGGTGACGGTAGGAGGTTATTTTGGAATTACAAAATTGCTTCCGAAGAAACAAAATCCGGTAATAGAAAATGATATAGCACAGGATGAACCTGAGGGTGAAACGCCGGATATAGATATTCCCGATATACCTGAGGTTGAGGATAAGCCGGAGGTTGTAGTTCCTGAACTTACGGAAGAAGAAAAAAAGCTTAACGAAATGGCTGATGCATATATTTCCCAGATGACGCTTAGAGAAAAGGTTGCAGGCTTGTTTATTGTGACGCCCGAACAGCTGACAGGTGTGGGCAAGGTGACCGTAGCCGGCAATACTACTAAAAAATATCTTGAAAAATACGCTGTGGGCGGTTTGATATATTTTTCAAAAAATATAGTGGGATATGATAGCTTTAAGACAATGCTTTCCAAAACAAAAGAGTTTTCAAAATATCCTTTGTTTTTAAGTATTGATGAAGAGGGCGGAACGGTTTCAAGGGTAGCCAGTACTGTGTCGAAAATTAAAAATGTCGGTAATATGAGTGATATCGGAGCTACCGGTGATGTTAATAATGCGACAAAAGCGTATACGGATATAGCTACTTATTTGTCTGACCTTGGCATTAATCTTAATTTTGCTCCGGTTGCAGATGTGCAGACAGAGATTAATAATCTTTTTGCAAAGCGTTCTTTTGGTAATAATGCGGAAAACGTAGCTAAGTTTATTGAGGTGTCCGTCTTAGCTTTACAGCAGCATAAGGTAAGTGCATGTCTTAAGCATTTCCCGGGACACGGTGCTACGGATGCAGATTCTGAAATAGGAATGGCGGTTACAAAACGCACACTTGATGAAATGAGAGCAAGTGAGTTTCTTCCGTTTAAGGCAGGAATTGCCGCCGGCGCAGACTTTGTAATGATTGGCCATATTGCGGTTCCTTCCGTAACAGGAGATAATACGCCGGCTACGTTGTCACATGAAGTGATTACTAATATTTTGCGGGAAGAATTAGGTTTTAATGGCATCGTAATTACGGATGCTATGAACATGGGTGCCATAACTGAGTATTATCCGTCCGGAGAAGCGGCAGTATCTGCTTTAACTGCCGGCGCAGACATGATATTGATGCCGGAAAATTTTGAAGAGGCGTATAATGCTGTCCTTGATGCCATAAGCAATGATGTAATATCAGAAGAACGTATTGACGAGTCGCTTCGCAGAATATACAGGGTTAAATGTAAGAATAATATGGCGACTTCTTTTGAAGATATTGGCAGCAATTAATTTAGTAAAAAAAGTATTTGACATATGAAGAATCATATTGTATAGTATATCTTGTTCGTGAGAAATGAATAAGATATATGCGCGAGTGGCTCAGCGGTGGAGCATCTGCTTGCCAAGGAGAGGGTCGCGGGTTCGATCCCCGTCTCGCGCTCTCGTATAACACAAAAAGGACATCCAAGTTGATGTCCTTTTTTGTGTTATAGAGGCACATTCGTGCCTTGAAGGTTCGATGTCTTTGTTCCACTCCGGTCTGCGCAATACCGAGGTCCCCCGGACCTCGTGCGCCGTCTCGCGCGTACGAAAATAAGCATTCCCGTAAGGGAGTGCTTGTTTTTTTGTTCGGTATCCCGTCTTTTTGGTTGAATAGAGGGGTGGAGAAGGATATAATTAAGGCGTACAGCATAAATAACCAGTTTATTTGTGATTTTATGTGTTTTATTGGTGGGGTAAAAGTAAGCACCACCAATTAATTTGCAAAATTGTATTTTTTATTGGTAGGATATAAGTGATTTTACCCAATATAATCATGCTTTTTTACAAAAACTTGGTATTTGCACTACGCATGTTACCAATTAATTGATTATTTCTTTTGGATAATTGGTATTTTGAGATGGATTCATACCAATTATTTACACTAAATTATAATAAAAATGGTAGGGGTATATTTTTGCATACCAATAATCTGTTTAATGTGTAAAATAAATTGGCAAATATGCGAATTACGTTATTTATGCATAATAAATTGGCAAATATGTGAATTACGCTATTTATGCAAGCCAGGTGTGGGAGGTAATGAGAATTGGATTTGTATTTAGTAAAACCGGATATAACATATTACGAACAATATAATGAGATGATGGTGGAATGGAATGCCAGTAAAACAAGGATTGCACCATGGTTTCTTGATATGCCGTTTGAATGCATTGAAGATTTTGCTCAGTTTATTAGAATGTTGGATAATTGCGAGCATGGAATTGTTGATAAGAAGTTTTCTGCAACAACGTCTTATTTTGTGGTTGATAAAGAAGGAAAATTGATTGGAGCGACCAGCCTGAGACATTATCTTACCGTTGAAAATTATCAGACTTGGGGGCATATTGGGTATGGGGTGCGTCCAAGTGAGCGGAGAAAAGGTTATGCGGTAAAGATGCTTCAGTTGATGCTTCAAGAGGCTGAGGCGAAGAAAATGCGTAAAGTGTTGCTGGGTGTTTATGAAGGAAATGTGGGTTCATGGAAGACAATTGAAAAATGCGGAGGTGTTCTTGAGAACACGGTTTGTGTTGAAGGAGATGATGAACCAATCCGCAGATATTGGATTAATATAAAATAGCGGTTGCAGGCATTGGGGGAGAATTGAAGTGATAGTACGTAAAGCAAGAGTAGAAGATGCAAATGATTTGAAAGTACTATATTTTGAATATTTAACGCAGTTCCCGCCGAAGGAAGAGCAGGATATGGAAGCGTGGGAAAAGTTAATAAAAAAATTTGCGCAAGATGATAAAATTCATTTGCTGGTTGCTGAAGAAGATGGAAAAGCAGTTTCAAGTGTTCATATGACAATAGTTGAAAATTTGACACATAACTTACGGCCGTATGCCGTTATCGAAAATGTGGTAACGCATGGCGCATACAGAAACAAAGGGTATGCATCGGCATTACTTAATCAGGCTACAGAGATTGCACGGGAGAATGGGTGTTATAAAGTATTTCTTGAAACCGGCTCCAATAAGGAAAGTACACTGAATTTCTATAAGAACAATGGTTTTAAATTGGATGAAAAACATTCCTGTTTAAAAAGATTATAGATTGAGATTATGTGGTAAAGATAAATGAGGAAGCCGCTTGCCTAAATGAGAAGATGGTTATTACTTTTGCAGGTATGTTGAAACGTGAGAACAAGGTATTAATATTAGTTAAGGAAGAATTAGGATTAAAATGAAAAAGACAGAAAAAACAAATGTAATGCGTATTTTGGAACAAAATAAAGTGCCATATGAAAGTTTTTGCTATGCTGACACGGAAGCAATCAGCGGTGTAGAAGTGGCTGAAGTATTGGGGCAGGACAAGAACAGAGTGTTCAAAACGTTAGTAACTGAAAGCGCATCTAAGGCATATTATGTATTTATGATACCTGTGCATAGGGAATTAGAATTGAAAAAGGCGGCAAAAGCGGTAGGTGAAAAGAGTATCAGTATGCTAAAGTCCAAGGACTTGCTGCCGTTAACCGGATATATTCATGGAGGCTGCTCTCCGATAGGAATGAAAAAACAGTTTAAAACAGTTGTGCATGCGTCAGCGTTGGAATTTGATACGATTCTGTTTAGTGCAGGAAAAATAGGATACCAGGTGGAAGTTGCGCCCGAGAATTTGAAAAAGATTGTTAAGTATGAAACTGCCGATATTGTGGTATAGTGGTTTCGTGGATATCATAAAGTATTGAATAGGAAATGTTCTAAATAATGTTCTAAATAATATTCTAAATAATATTTATAGAATTATAAAAAGTATTTGACATATGAAGAATCATAATGTATAGTATATTTTGTTCGTGAGAAATGAATAAGATATATGCGCGAGTGGCTCAGCGGTGGAGCATCTCCTTGCCAAGGAGAGGGTCGCGGGTTCGATCCCCGTCTCGCGCTCTCGTATAACACAAAAAGGACACCCAAGTTGATGTCCTTTTTGCGTTATAGAGGCACATCCGTGCCTCGAAGGTTCGATGTCTCCGTTGCACTCCGGTCCGCGCATTACCGAGGTCC
>JAZNGM010000002.1:0-99779 GCA_045576455.1 Lachnospiraceae bacterium
GTGCTTCTGCTTCCTCGCAGGTCACGAATCCTTCGCAGCTGCTGAAGGCGCAATCGGTATCGCAAGAACCGCGAACAAGGTCCGCCGTGAACCGCTTCGCGTTATCCTCTGCGGTCTCGGTAAGGACGCTGCTTTCATCATCTCCAGAATCAACGGCTTCACCTATGTCTGCACCGATTATGACTTCTACACCGACGAGCTTTCCGTCGTTTACGAAAAGGCATACTCCGACGGCGACAAGGCAAAGGTTAAGTGCTACGGTGCAAACGACGTTCTCGAAGGCGTTGCGATCCTCCGTCACGAAGGTGTTGACGTTTCTATTACAGGTAACTCAACAAACCCAACAAGATTCCAGCATCCTGTTGCAGGAACATATAAGAAAGAATGTATTGAACAGGGTAAGAAATACTTCTCAGTTGCATCAGGTGGCGGTACAGGTCGTACACTTCACCCGGATAACATGGCTGCAGGTCCTGCTTCATACGGTATGACAGATACTATGGGACGTATGCATTCAGATGCACAGTTCGCCGGTTCTTCATCAGTTCCTGCTCACGTAGAAATGATGGGTCTTATCGGTGCAGGTAACAACCCAATGGTTGGTATGACTGTTGCAGTTGCAGTTTCTATCCAGGAAGCAGCAGATAACGGTAAGTTCTAATCCATGAATTTATAAATATTATGAAATTAAAGACACGTTATTGAATTTGTTTCACATAACGTGTCTTGTTTTTTAGAATGAATTTTAAGGAGATTAAATAGCATGGACAGAAGAACCGGTGCACAGCTTTATACTGTCAGGGATTTTACAAAAACAATTGAAGATTTTGATGAAACATGTCGTAAAATTAATGAAATAGGTTACAAAATTGTACAGATTTCAGGAACTCCTTTAAAAGCGGATGAAATGAAAAGTGTACTTGACAAATATAATTTAGAAGTAGTAACTACCCATAGAGGTTTTGAAGGATTCCGTGAAAACTTAGACGAAATTATTGACTACAACAAAACCTTAGGCTGTAAACTATGCGGTATCGGTTCAATGCCTTGGGGAATAAGAGGAAACAGACATGAAATTGATAAATTTATAAAAGAAGCTGACAAGGTATCTAAAGATCTCTTAAAAGAAGGTATGTTATTCGGTTATCATCATCACGCGTTTGAATTTGCGAAACTTGATGGCAGAAGAGTAATGGATGAATTAATTAACGAAACAGATCCGGAAGCTTTTAATTTTATTGTTGATACATACTGGTTGCAGGTCGGCGGTGTGAATCCTGCTGACTTTATACAAAAACTAGGTAAACGTGCCATGGCAATCCATTTTAAAGATTTAAGCATTAATCCCGAAAAAGATTTTGCACAGGAAATGGCAGAAGTAGGGGAAGGTAATTTGGATTGGAAATCAATTATACAGGCATGTGATAAAGCCGATTCAAAATGGGCGCTCGTTGAACAGGATTTTTGTAACCGTGATCCTTTTGAAGCTTTAAAAATAAGTTATGATAATTTAACTAAAATGGGATTTTATTAAAAAAAATAAGCTGTTTAAATACAGCTTATTTTTTTAATCATTATATTGCTCTTCAAGTTCATCTAACGTATGTACAACTTCGCTGACATCATAACCATTTAGCATATAACCGATATAATGAACATTCTCAAAGGCTTCATCATAAAATCTTATGGCAACTTCATAGAAGTTTGCATTGTATGTTTCTTCCAGTGCTTTATGAAAATAGGAATTTGATTTTTCCATAAAGAAACACGCAGCATTTACTAAATCATCATAGTATATATATTCAACCGGTTCTTCATATGATTTTAAATTCTTAAAAGTAATTAGCAACTCATCAAGATAATCAAGCAGATTTTGTTCATAGCCTTCCACATCCGTATCAATAGAGTTTATGTATAAATCCATATCATTGAGTTTCCTGGTAAAATTATTCATTTGATTTTCAAAATCACTTTTTTTAACAGGGTCCTTTTTACCACATGCAGTGATTAAAGATAAGGAAAGAACGATTACAAAAAACAATGCTATTTTTTTCTTCATAATGACTCCTTTCGTACTCAATTAATCTAACATAATCGTTCTAAAATATCAACAAACATAATAATATATTACAGAAATAAATTGTAAAAAAATTATACTTATGTTAGAATAAGTTAAAATTTATTTTATTGAGGAGGATTTAATAATGTTTTGTAACAATTGTGGCAATCAGGTTCCAGATGGTACAGCAGTATGTCCAAACTGTGGCAACAATTTAGCAGCAGCTGCAATGGGCAATCAATACCAGGCACCTAAAAAGCAGTTTGATGCAGGCAAGATGTTAGCTTTCTTTAACAAGGAAGAAAAGAAGATTAATTGGATTGGAATGCTTCTCGCAGCATTAACATTCATTTGTACTTTACTTCCTATGGTAAAAATCGGAAAAGTAAGAAATATGTTTTCACTTAATGCAAATGCAGTAGCATTTGATTTCTATTTCCCTATTATCTTTTTACCATTATTTATTTTAATTTTTATTTCATACTTTAAAAAGAAAGACAATATGGCAACAATTTATGCATCTGTAAATGCATTGTTCAGTATTATTTTCTTTATTGTACTTCTTGCAAATGCTAAAACAAAAGCAATGGGATATACTTATGTTAACTACAAGGTATACTTCGGTGCAATTATGTATTTCATTTTTGTCATTCTTTACACCGTATTTGCATGGTTATGGCCAATAATCCAGAAGTCTATGGCTAGCAGTCAGGCACAGAAAGCAATGTATATGCAGCAGCAACAGCAGTTCTACGCTCAGCAACAGCAGATGATGCAGCAGCAGATGCAGGCTCAGCAGATGCAGGCTCAGCCGGTGCAGCAACCGGTTCAGCAGATGCAACAGCCACAGCAGCCAATGCAATAATTTATACATACTAATATAACTAATATAGTGAGTCCGTAGAAATACGGATTCACTTTTTTACTTAATAAGAAAATGTACGAAAAGTAGTGAAGTGCAAGCCGCAGAGTTTGCGCTTTTTGTTCTTCAAAAAATACATACTTTATGTCAAAATATGTTGAAAAAACAAATAAAATATGATAAAAAATATATGTAAACGCATTAAATATGCACACCAAGGAGGATTATTATGACAGACAATAATTTTCAGAATCAGTTCAACACCGTTGACTCAACATCACAGTTTACACAGCAGGATATTAATGATAACAAAGTAATGGCTATTCTTGCTTATATCGGTATTTTAGTTTTAATTCCGATTCTTGCAGCTCCTCAGTCAAAATATGCCCGTTATCATGCTAATCAGGGATTAGTTCTTTTCATTATTGAACTTATCTACGGCGTTATTACAGCTGTGATTACATCAATCTTTACAATGATGCACCTTTTTACAATTGCACTTATTGTTGGATCACTTTTAGGTTTAGTTTCTATCGTGTTCCTTGTATTTATGATTTTAGGTATTGTGAATGTAGTAAACGGTACAGCAAAAACACTTCCGATTATCGGAAATGTTAAGATTCTTAAATAATAGTTATTACATAGCTCACGTTGACACAGGTACGGCAAATTGCCATACCTGTGTTTTTATGTAATAATTTATTTACGAATTATGTTAATTCATGTTATTATAGAGGTTGTATATATTTTTATTGTAAGAGGTAATTTATGAACAATCACAAAATTGTTTTTTTAGATGGTGCAACAGGCTCAAATCTTATGAAAAAAGGAATGCCTTCAGGCGTTTGTCCGGAACAGTGGATAATCGAACACGAAGAAATTATGAAGGAACTTCAGCTTGAATACATTAAAGCGGGTTCTGATATTTTGTATGCACCTACTTTTACGGCAAATAGAATAAAATTATCAGAATATAATCTTCAGGATAATATAATTGACATTAATCGTAACCTTGTAAGAATTACTAAAGAAGCGATATCTTCTGCAAATATGGTCGACCGCGTTAAAGTTGCGGGTAATTTATCCATGACGGGAGTGCAGTTAGAACCGATAGGTAACTATCCTTTTGATGAATTAATTAATGTATATAAAGAACAGATTGAAATTCTTGTTAAAGCAGGGGTCGATTTAATAGTTGTCGAAACAATGCTAAGCCTTCAGGAAACACGTGCTGCAGTTATAGCATGTAAAGAGACGTGTGATTTACCTATTATGGCAACACTTACCTTTGAAAAGGATGGGCGTACCCTTTATGGAACCGATGCAAGAACAGCAGCCATTGTACTTAGCAGTCTTGGTGTATCTGCCATAGGGGCAAACTGCTCTGCAGGACCTTCCATGCTTGCCAATATTATCAGGGAAATGCATGAAGTAACGTATATTCCGATTATTGCAAAGCCTAATGCCGGATTACCCAAACGCAATGATGACGGCACAACCGGTTATGATATGGACGTAGATACTTTTGTCACAGAAATGAAGCTGTGTATTAATGCAGGTGCAAGTATAATCGGCGGTTGTTGCGGAACTACACCGGAATATATAAAAGGATTACATGATGCATACGGTAATATACCTTTATCAAACGGAAAAGATACTACACAAAATCCATTACGATATTTAACCTCTGAGCGTTATACTTTTGCATTTTCTTTGGACGACCCATTTTTTATTATTGGTGAGCGAATTAATCCTACAGGTAAGAAAACGCTTCAGGCAGAGCTTCGTGAAGGAAAACTTGATACTGTCCTTACTTTTGTAAGAGAGCAGGAAGAGCAGGGCGCTAAAATTCTGGATGTTAATGTAGGAATGAATGGCATTGACGAAAAAGAAACGATGTTAAAGGTTATGAAAGCCATCCTTACGGAAACTAACCTTCCGCTTTCCATTGATTCCAGCAATTGCGATGCACTGGAAGCAGCACTTAGAAATTATCCCGGAAGGGCATTAGTAAATTCTGTATCAATGGAAACAGAAAAAATCGAAAGACTCCTTCCGATAGTAAAAAAATACGGTGCTATGTTTATTCTTCTTCCATTATCTAATGAAGGACTTCCTAAAGATATGGAAGAGAAAATTGCTATTATTGAAGAAATATTAAAAAGGGCCTATGCACTTGGATTTAAGAAAGAAGATATTATAGTAGACGGACTTGTAACCACGGTAGCTGCCAATAAGAATGCAGCGTTGGAAACCCTTGAAACCATTGCTTATTGTAAAAAGAATGCATTGGCTACAACCTGTGGATTATCAAACATTTCATTTGGTCTGCCTTCAAGAAGTACCATAAATGCAGCTTTTCTTAATCTGGCAATTGAAAAGGGATTAACAATGGCAATAGCAAATCCCAGCCAGACCTTAATAACAAGCGGAGCTGCTGCCGTTGATTTATTGCTTAACAAAGAGGGCAGTGATATATTATATATTGAAAAAATGAGTCTTCTCGGAGAAGAAGCGGCAAACACTTTAAAGGTCAATGAAGAGACAAACTGTGTGGATGCTTTAAAAAATGCCATATTAAAAGGCAACAAAGCAAAAGCATATGAACTGGCAAAGGAAGCACATCTACAGAAAAATTCACCTGAAGAGCTTCTTAACAATGTACTCCTTCCGGCAATTGATGAAGTTGGTAAATTATTTGAAAAGGGAAAATACTTCCTTCCGCAGCTTATTGCCAGTGCGGAAGCCATGAAGTTAGCCATTGAATATCTTGAGCCATTTATGGCACAGTCAGAAAATACTGACAAAAAACCAACCATCATTGCAGCAACGGTAGAAGGTGATATACATGACATTGGCAAAAATTTAGTCGTCCTTATGCTAAAAAATCATGGTTTCCGAGTCATCGACCTTGGAAAAGATGTAAAAAAAGAACTCATTATAGAAGCAGCTTTACAGAACAAAGCAGAAATTATTGCTTTATCCGCATTAATGACAACTACCATGATGAAGATGAAAGAATTGATTAAGTATAAGAATCAACTTGCCGGTGATATAAAAGTCATGATAGGCGGTGCCGTAATTTCAGAAGATTTCTGCAACGAGATTGGTGCAGACGGATATGCAAAAGATGCACAGGAAGCTGTAGCATTAGCAAAAAAACTTACGAATTCTTAAGGAGATTTTAATATGATAGGAGCAGATGCAATCGTAAAATGTCTTGAAAAGGAAGGGGTTACTACAGTTTTTGGTTACCCGGGCGTAGCAATATGTCCTTTTTACAACAGTATCTTAGATTCAGATATACAAACCGTATTAATCAGAACAGAGCAGAATGCAGCACATGCTGCAAGCGGTCTTGCCCGCAATACAGGAAAGGTTGGTGTATGTGCCGTAACCAGCGGTCCGGGTGCTACAAACCTTATCACAGGTATTGCAACCGCATTTGCTGACAGTATTCCTCTTGTATGTATTACTGGTCAGGTTACCAGTGAACTTTTAGGAAGCGATGTTTTCCAAGAGGCTGACATTACCGGTGCAACGGAATCATTTGTAAAGTACAGCTATCTTGTACGTGATGTTGATGACATTCCGCGTATTTTCAAGGAAGCTTTTCATATTGCCAATACCGGCAGAAAGGGCCCGGTGCTTATCGATATTCCTATTGATATCCAGAATGCAACCATATCTAAGTTCAAATATCCTGATACGGTTAATTTAAGAACTTATAAACCTACCGTAAAAGGACACGCCGTACAGATTGCTAAGGTTGCAAAAGAACTGGAAAAAGCAAAAAGACCTATAATCTGTGCCGGTGGTGGTGTAATATTAAGTGATGCCAAGGATGAACTTAGGAAGTTTGCAGAAAGCCATAACATTCCTGTAGTCTCTACCATGATGGGTATTGGTGCAATGCCTACCAATCATCCTATGTACTTTGGTATGGTAGGAAATAACGGTAATGCATATGCAAACCGCGCCATGAATGAATCCGATATGATAATAATGGTAGGTGCCCGTGTCGCTGACCGTGCTATCAGCCAGCCTGACCTTATTACTAAAAATAAAGTTTTGGTACATATTGATGTGGATCCGGCTGAAATCGGTAAAAATGCCGGTGCAAGCATACCTATCGTAGGTGATGCTAAATATATTTTTGAAGATTTAGCAAAACAGGATATTTCCTGTGAAGATATTGAATGGTTAAATCTTCTTAATAAATATCGTGACGAAATGCCTCGTAAACGTACCCCGAACCCTGAATATGTAGATCCTGCCGTATTTATCAGAAAGCTTTCAGAAGCAATGAAAGATGATGCGGTATATGTTGCCGACGTAGGACAGAACCAGATTTGGTCATGTTCATACCATATCGTAAAAGAAGGTAAATTCTTTACATCCGGTGGAATGGGTACTATGGGATACTCCATACCGGCAGCTATGGGGGCAAAAGTAGGTAATCCCGATAGTCAGGTAGTAGCGGTTTGTGGAGACGGTTCCTTCCAGATGTCAATGATGGAGCTCGCCACTATGCGCCAGCATGATATAAAAGTTAAAATTATCGTACTCAAAAACAATGTACTCGGAATGGTAAGAGAGTATCAGCACTTTACATATAAATCCAATTATTCAGTAATTGACTTAACCGGAAGCCCTGATTTATCCAAAATTGCAGAAGCTTACGGAATGAAATTTATAAGTCTTAAAAATATGGATAATGTAGATGCCGTTATTGAAGATTTACTAAAAGATGATGAATCTGTATTAATGGAATGCTTAATTGATCCTAACGACATAGTAAGATAGGGGAGAAACGTATGAAAAAAATATATTCTGTTTTAGTTGAAAACCGTTCCGGCGTACTTTGCAAAGTTGCCGGCCTGTTCTCAAGAAGAAACTTTAATATCGACAGTCTTGTTGTTGGCGAAACGGATGATAAGCAGGTATCCTGCATGACTATTGTAAGTTCAGGAAACCAACGTACTATCGAACAAATTGAAAAGCAGCTTAACAAAAAGATTGATGTAATAAAAGTAAAAACTTTTAATGAAGAACAAAGCATCAGTCGTGAACTAATGTTAATAAAAGTTAAATATAATAAAAACAACCGTAAGGATGTTCTGGAAATTACACAGGTAATGAAAGCAGACATCGTTGATATGTCAAAAAGCTATATGATTATCCAGATTTGTGATGTCCCGGAACGTGTACAGCTTATGATTTCCATGCTACAATCCATAAGCGTAGTAGAAGTTGCCCGTACCGGAACCCTTGCATTACAAAAATGTATTGAAACAGAGCGATAATACGCATTATCTTAGTTGACATTTTTTATCTATATTGATAAAATAATAGGCAACGCGTAAAGGAGACTTTTATTTATGAACAAAAAAGTTTTTCAGATATTAGTAGATAATACATCCGGTGTTTTAAGCCGTATATCCGGTTTGTTTTCAAGAAGAGGATATAGTATAGAAACTATCACCGCAGGCGTAACCGCCGACCCTCGTTTTTCACGTATTACCATTGTTGCCTATGGTGACGATGATGTCCTTGACCAGATAGAAAAACAGGTTAATAAGTTAGAAGATGTAAGAAGTATTAAAGAACTAAAACCGGAAGAAAGCGTATATCGTGAACTTGCAATGATAAAAATACGTGTAACTCCTGCAGAACGTCAGGGTGCCATTTCAATGGCAGACGTTTTCCGTGCTAAAGTTATTGATGTTGCAAGTGATTGCCTTACCTTTGAGATTACCGGTAATCAGGAAAAGATTAACGCCTTCATTAATTTATTAAGTGGTTATGAAATAATGGAACTTGCGAGAACCGGAATTGCAGGCTTATGCAGAGGCAGCGAGAACGTTGTATACATTAACTAATAGATGTTACATATACACGGACCATATTTTTGTTAACTCTAGGGAAACCTTTCAGTTATAATAAATTACCAATTTATTTTAGGAGGAAATTTTTAAAATGGCAGCAAGAATTTTTTACCAGCAGGATTGTAACCTTTCAGCTATTGAAGGAAAGACAATCGCAGTAATCGGCTATGGTAGCCAGGGACATGCACATGCACTCAACGCTAAGGAGTCAGGATGTCGTGTTATTATCGGTCTTTATGAAGGATCTAAATCCTGGGACAAAGCAGTTAAGCAGGGCTTTGAAGTATATACAGCAGCAGAGGCTGCAAAGATGGCTGATATCATCATGATCTTAATCAATGATGAGAAGCAGGCAGCAATGTATAAGAAAGATATCGAGCCAAACCTTGAAGAAGGAAACATGTTAATGTTCGCTCATGGTTTTGCAATTCACTTTAACCAGATCATCCCACCAAAGAACGTAGACGTAACAATGATCGCTCCTAAGGGACCTGGTCATACAGTAAGAAGCGAATATCAGGCTGGAAAAGGTGTTCCTTGTCTTGTAGCTGTACATCAGGACGCAACAGGTAAGGCATTAGACAAAGCACTTGCATATGCACTTGCAATCGGTGGAGCAAGAGCCGGTGTTCTTGAAACAACTTTCAGAACAGAAACAGAAACAGACCTTTTCGGTGAGCAGGCAGTACTTTGTGGTGGTGTTTGTGCATTAATGCAGGCTGGTTATGAAACACTTGTAGAAGCAGGATATGATGCAAGAAATGCATACTTTGAGTGTATCCATGAAATGAAGCTTATCGTTGACCTTATTTATCAGTCAGGTTTTGCAGGAATGAGATATTCTATTTCAAATACAGCAGAATACGGTGACTATATCACAGGTCCTAAGATTATTACAGAAGATACTAAGAAAGCAATGAAGAAGATCTTAAAAGACATCCAGGATGGTACTTTTGCAAAAGACTTCTTACTTGATATGTCAGCTGCAGGTGGCCAGGCACACTTCAAAGCAATGAAGAAACTTGCTGCTGAACATCCATCAGAGCAGGTTGGTGAAGAAGTTCGTAAGCTTTACAGCTGGAATAACGAAGAAGAAAAGTTCATCAACAACTAATTAAATTACTGAAATACGTAATCATGACTGCCATGAAGTTACTAAATTTCATGGCAGTTTATTTTAGATATTAACAAATATTAATTTTTATCAACAAAACTGATTAAATATAATCATTTTATTTCTTTTATTACTGTGTTATTATTCAAATATCATAAAAGCAATGAAGAGGAATAGTAATTAATGATAATTCTTATCAGAGAGTCAATGGATGGTGCGAATTGACAGAATTTCTTTAATGAACTCGCCTTGGAGCTTCCGGCTGAATGTTAATATTCAAAATGTTAATATTAATGGTAGGCTGTGACGTAAACCGTACGTTATAACGGTAAGGCATTATTTAGTGCCAAGAGAGCATGCTGTAGGCATGAAATAGAGTGGTACCGCGAAAGATTATTCTTCCGTCTCTATAATCCAGAGGATATAGAGGCATTTTTTTTGCTATTTAAACATAATTAATTAGCATGAAAATGTCGAAAACAAAACAGGAATAATTGGAAAGAGGAAAAATTATGAAGAATTCAAACAAGTACATGAAACAGTATTTTTTACCACCCGTATGCGAATATGATTGGGCAAAAAAAGACTACATTGAAAATCCGCCAATCTGGTGTTCCGTTGATTTACGTGACGGTAATCAGGCATTAATTGAGCCAATGAGTCTTGAGGAAAAATTAGAATATTTCCAAATGCTTTTAGATATAGGTTTTAAAGAAATCGAAGTTGGTTTCCCGGCTGCATCTGAAACAGAATTCACCTTTATGCGTGAATTAATTGAACGTAATATGATTCCTGATGATGTGACGGTACAGGTATTAACCCAGGCCAGAGAACACATAATCAGAAAAACTTTTGAAGCTGTAAAAGGTGCTCCGCACGCTGTTATACATTTATATAATTCAACAAGCGTAGCACAAAGAGAACAGGTATTTAAAAAGAGCAAAGAAGAAATCAAGCAGTTAGCCGTAGACGGAGCTATACTTTTAAAGAAACTTGCTGCTGAAACTGAAGGCGATTTTTCATTTGAATATAGTCCGGAAAGCTTCCATGGTACGGAAGTTGATTATGCCGTTGAAGTATGCAACGCAGTTCTTGATGTATGGCAGCCAACAAAAGAAAACAAAGCTATCATTAATATTCCGGCAACGGTAGAAACGGCAATGCCTCATGTTTTTGCCACACAAATTGAATATGTTAACAAAAATCTTAAATATCGCGATAATGTTGTTTTAAGTATTCATCCGCATAATGACAGAGGAACCGGTGTTGCCGATGCAGAACTGTCACTTTTAGCAGGTGCTGATAGAATAGAAGGAACTTTATTCGGTAATGGTGAACGTACCGGTAACGTTGACATTATTACAATAGCAATGAACATGTATTCATATGGTATTGATCCGGGCCTTGATTTTTCAAACATGCCGTCAATCCGTGAACGTTATGAAAGACTTACCAGAATGGAAGTCGGTAACAGACAACCATATGCAGGAGATTTAGTTTTCTCAGCATTTTCCGGTTCACTTCAGGATGCTATTGCAAAAGGAATGGCATGCCGGGAAGAAAAAGAAGACGGCAAATGGACCGTTCCGTATCTTCCTATCGATCCTGTTGACGTAGGAAGAACCTATGATTCTGACGTAATCAGAATTAACAGCCAGTCCGGTAAAGGCGGTATCAGTTATATCCTTAAACAAAATTTCAGCATTTCCATGCCGGAAAAAATGCGCGAGGAAGTAGGCTACACCGTTAAACAAGTTTCGGACGAAGAGCACAAAGAACTTTCACCACAATGGGTTTATGAAATATTTGAAGATAACTATATCGAATATATGCCACACTTTAAAATTATTGAATCCCATTTCAAGCAGTATGATGGAATCATGGCAGAAGTAACTATCCAATGTGGAGATAAGAAAACAATCGTAGATGCAAACGGTAACGGCAGACTTGACGCTATCAGTAATACAATTAAACAGTTCTTCGGAATATCCTACGAATTGTCAGTGTATGAAGAACATGCACTTTCACGTGGTTCATCTTCAAAAGCAGTTGCCTATGTCGGCATTATGCATGAGGGTAAGATGTATTGGGGTGTTGGTATGGACGAAGACATTATTAAGGCATCCATTGACGCTCTTGTAGTTGCTGTTAATAAACTCCCGGCAATTGCAAAAGATGATCAGGTACAGGATGACCGCTTAGTAGCCATGTTAAATTATATCCAATCAAACTACCAGACCATAACACTGGAAGACATGGCAAGCCAGTTCCATCTTTCAGAACCGTATATTTCAAAATATATAAAAGATAAGTCACAAAAGACCTTTGGTGAACACGTTAGTAATATAAGAATGAAAAAAGCCAAAGTACTTCTTAAAAATGGTAATATGACGGTAGAAAACGTATCATATTCTGTAGGATATCAGAATGTTGAACATTTCTGCAGAAGCTTCAAAAAAACATTTAACATGACACCGCTTCAATACAGAAATGAAAGCCGTGAACAATAGTTTTTGCAAAGGAGATAACAACAATGGGAATGACTATGACGCAAAAAATACTTGCTGCACATTCAGGTCTTAATGAAGTAAAAGCAGGTCAATTAATCGAGGCAGATTTAGATCTTGTACTCGGAAATGATATTACAAGTCCTGTCGCAATTAAAGAAATGGACAAAATGAAAGTAAACGGCGTTTTTAACAAAGATAAAATCGCGCTTGTACCTGATCATTTTGTTCCAAATAAAGATATTAAAAGTGCAGAACATTGTAAATGCGTAAGAGAATTTGCATATAAGCATGATATAACCAATTACTTTGAAGTGGGTGAAATGGGTATTGAACATGCCTTACTGCCTGAAAAAGGTCTTACTGTAGCAGGTGATGTGATTATCGGTGCAGACTCTCATACATGTACATACGGTGCTTTAGGTGCATTTTCAACCGGCGTAGGAAGTACTGACATGGCTGCCGGAATGGCAACCGGTAAAGCTTGGTTTAAAGTACCGGGTGCTATCAAATTTAATCTTACAGGCGAATTTAAGCCATGGGTTAGCGGAAAAGATTTAATTCTTCATATAATCGGTATGATTGGAGTAGACGGTGCCCTTTACAAATCCATGGAGTTTACCGGTGAAGGTGTAAAAAACATGTCTATGGATGACCGTTTTACAGTAGCAAACATGGCCATTGAAGCCGGTGGAAAAAATGGTATTTTCCCTGTTGATGAAAAAGCCATTGCCTATATGAAAGAGCACTCAAAAAGAGAGTATAAAGTTTTCGAAGCTGATGAAGATGCTGAATATGATGCAGTTTACAACATTGATTTAGGCGAATTAAGACCTACTATCGCATATCCGCACCTTCCGGAAAACACAAGAACGATAGATGAAGTAAGAAAAAATCCGGTAAAAATAGATCAGGTAGTAATCGGTTCCTGTACAAACGGAAGATTAGATGACCTTCGGATTGCAGCAAAAGTTCTTGAAGGAAGAAAAGTAAAAAAAGGCATTCGTTGTATTATCATTCCTGCAACACAGAAGATTTATCTTGATGCTATGCAGGAAGGTTTACTTAAAATCTTTATTGAAGCAGGTGCAGTAGTTAGTACTCCGACATGCGGACCATGTCTGGGTGGTTATATGGGTATTCTTGCAGACGGTGAACGTTGTGTTTCAACAACAAACCGTAACTTCGTTGGAAGAATGGGACATATTAATTCTGAAATATATCTTGCAAGCCCTGCAACAGCAGCAGCAAGTGCTATTACCGGTATGATATCAACACCGGATGAACTGTAATTAGGAGGAAGATAACGATGAAAGAAGCTAAAGGAACAGTAATAAAATATGGTGATAATGTTGATACTGACGTTATTATTCCTGCAAGATATCTGAATTCATCCGATCCGAAAGAACTTGCAGCACATTGTATGGAAGATATTGATAAAGATTTTGTTAACAAAGTAAAAGATGGCGATATTATCGTAGCTGAGAAAAACTTTGGATGCGGTTCATCCAGGGAACATGCACCAATAGCAATTAAAGCATCCGGTATCAGTTGTGTAATCGCTGAAACATTTGCAAGAATTTTCTATAGAAACGCAATTAATATTGGTCTTCCTATTATTGAATGTGAAGAAGCAAGCAGAAAAATCTCAGCAGGAGATGAAGTTTCAATTGATTTTGACAGCGGTTTAATCACCAATATTACCAAAAATGAAACTTACCAAGGTCAGGCTTTCCCTGCATTTATGCAAAACATCATTCAAAAAGGCGGACTCATTAACTACATTAACGATAAATAATGAAAAACTCCGGAAAAAGAAGTTAAACTTCATTTCCGGAGTTATTTATATCATTAAATCTGTTTTGTGCATTTATCAAATCATATTCAAAACGTCTTCGGTTGTTTTGTGCCATATTACTTAATATCATACCGGCAAAAAATGATTGAAGTGCAGCCAACATTACAAATCCGCACATAATCAATGTCGGGAAGTTAGGTACAAGATGTGTTTTAACATAAGTTACAAATACAGGAATAAAAAATCCGATTGATATACTTGCAAGCAGTAATGCGATAGTATTAAAAAAAGCAAACGGTCTGTAATTTTTAAATAATTTAACAATGGTTTTCAACACTTTTATGCCATCAGAATATGTGTTAAGTTTAGATTCACTTCCTTCCGGTCTGTCCCTAAAATCAATTACTACATTTTCAATCAGCATATTATTATTAACCGCATGAATAGTCATTTCTGTTTCTATTTCAAAGCCCTTAGACAGAACAGGAAATGTTTTTACAAAGCCATAACTGAAAGCTCTATATCCTGTCATAATATCTTTTACATTGGATTTAAACAGAAGATTAATTGACTTTCTTACAATACTGTTTCCAAAGTTATGGAATGGCCGTTTATTTACGGTAAAATAAGTAGAAGACAAACGGTCTCCGACAACCATATCCGTTTTTTTATTAAGCACGCTATCCGTCATTTGTCTTGCAAATTCTAAAGGATAAGTATCATCACCGTCAATCATAAGATAACATTCTGCATCAATTTCACGGAACATACGTCTTATTACATTCCCTTTACCCTGTTGATATTCATACCGTACAATAGCTCCGGCATTTTGGGCGATAGTAGCAGTATCATCAGTCGAATTATTATCATATACATATATCGTTGCTTCAGGAAGAGCTGCTTTAGCATCCTTAACAACTTTTTCTATTGTCATTGCTTCGTTATAGCACGGAATTAATACAGCTATCTTGTCCATAATTATTCCCCATTTCATATATTTATGAAATATTATCAAATAGAATACCGGTAAAGTCAAGTCAAAATAAATATTCAATTAATTGATGCAGTTATTCAAAAGATATGGTACGATAAGTAAATGAAAACAAATAATCCATATATGATTAAAAAGAAAGATCTAATGCTGATTTTAGCCATTTTAACTATCGGCATCATTCTATTGTTAATATTCAAATTCGCTTTTAAAAACGGTAACACCGTTACGGTCTCCGTCAACAATAAGGTAATTGCTTCATATCCGTTATCCGAAGACCGAAGACAAGTTTTTTATCTTGATGATAATAGCTATAATGAATTATTAATAGAAAATAATACAGTACGTATAATAACCGCAGACTGCCCTGATTTGTTATGTGTTAAACAATATAAAATCAACCGGTGCGGTGAAACTATCGTATGTTTACCCCACAAACTGGTAGTAGAAATAATCAGCAAATAGGAGACGGCTTATGAATACAAAAAAACTGTCCGTTTTATCCATGTTATTAGCTTTAGCATTAATATTCGGATATATTGAAGCACTGATTCCTATTTATCTTGGGGTTCCCGGTGCAAAGCTTGGTTTACCCAATGCGATTATTTTGTTAACTATGTTTTTTTACGGGCCAAAAGAAGCCTTCATAATTAACATTGCAAGAATACTGCTTACCGGGTTTCTATTTACAAATATGTTTAGCATTATATATAGTCTTTCAGGTGGCTTATTAAGTATTTGTATAATGCATGTTTTTATGAAATATACGACTTTCTCCATAACCGCAATTTCAGCCATTGGCGGAACCGTACATAATATAGGACAATTCCTTATGGCTTTATTTGTACTAAAAACCATCGGCATTATAAGTTATCTGCCTTTCCTTATTATTGTAGGTTGTGCTATGGGAATTATTTTAGGCGTTTTAGTAACGCTTCTTATTCCTGTAACCTCAAAATTAATTAAACAAGGAGGAACTTCCTAAATGTATGCTTATTTCATTGGTGATGTAACAGAACTTGAAAATGATAATCTTATTCTCGAAGTTAATAATATCGGATATAATATTAAGGTTTCCAAAAGAACATCCGAAGCTCTTATAAACATGCCATCGCAAGTTAAAATATTTACATATACAAATGTAAGGGAAGATGCCTTCATTCTTTATGGTTTTCTATCTAAAGATGAATTAAAAATGTTTAAAAAACTTATTACGGTAAATGGAGTAGGACCAAAAGGCGCTCTTGCCATTCTAGACATAATGAGTGTTAACGATATTTCATTAGCTATTATAGCGCAGGATGCAAAAAGTTTATCAAAAGCCAGTGGTATCGGCGGCAAAACTGCCGAAAGGATTATTATTGACCTAAAAGATAAAGTGAACATTGAAGAAAGCTTTTCAAAAGTTACTACCGCTTCTTCCGATAATAGCAACGAGGCTATGGAAGCCCTTATATCATTGGGATATAGTGCAAGCGATGCATTAAAAGCAATCAAAGCATGTTCCTTTACCAAGGATGACAGCGTAGAAGACATAATAAAGCAGGCATTACGTAAGATTACGTTTTAGAAAGGTATTATAATATGGCAAAACGTATTATTGAAACAAATATTCAAAGTGAAGACATTGAACTTGAGGGAACATTACGTCCGCAGCTTTTAAAGGATTATATCGGACAGCAAAAGGCCAAAGAGAGTTTAAAAGTATATATAGAAGCAGCCAAACTTCGTAATGAAGCTTTGGACCATGTTTTATTATATGGACCACCCGGATTAGGCAAGACAACGCTTGCAGGAATTATCGCAAATGAAATGAACGTTAATATAAAGATAACCAGCGGACCGGCAATAGAAAAACCCGGTGAAATGGCAGCAATCCTGAACAATCTACAGGAAGGTGATATTTTATTTGTAGACGAAATACACCGTTTAAACCGTCAGGTAGAAGAGGTCTTATATCCTGCAATGGAAGATTTTTGTATTGATATTATGATTGGTAAAGGTCCGACAGCACGTTCAATACGTCTTGATTTACCTCATTTTACCCTGGTGGGGGCAACTACCCGTGCAGGCCTTTTAACGGCACCTTTACGGGACCGCTTTGGCGTATTACATCATCTGGAGTACTATACTGTTGAAGAATTAACTTCCATCATTATACATTCAGCCGATGTGCTCAATGTATTTATTGAACCGGAAGGCGCCAAGGAGCTTGCCAGAAGAAGCCGTGGCACACCTAGACTTGCAAACCGCATTTTAAAACGTGTGCGGGATTTTGCCCAAGTAAAATACGATGGTGTTATTACAAAAAAAGTAGCCGTTGAAACACTTGATATACTGGAAGTAGATAAAATGGGCTTAGACCAGATTGACAGAAACATACTTAAAACCATGATATTTAAGTTTTCCGGAAAACCGGTAGGACTGGATACCCTTGCGGCCGCTATCGGAGAAGATGCCGGTACCATAGAAGATGTATATGAACCCTATTTATTAAAAAATGGATTTATTAACAGAACCCCAAGAGGAAGGGTTGTAACAGATAATGCCTATCTCCATTTAGGTCTTGAAATTCCTGAGTAATATGCTTATAATTTAATAGGGTACAAACTTAACTCATCAGATAAGCGGGGGATATTCGATGTCTACAAAAGTTGATACAGAAGTACTGATTGGCGGAAAAGTTTATACATTAAGCGGTTATGAAAGCGAAGAATACTTACAAAAAGTAGCATCTTACATTAATAACAAGATGATGGAATATAATAAGGTTGAAGGCTTCAGAAGACAACCCATGGATGCGCAGAATGTGCTTTTGCAGTTAAATATTGCCGACGACTATTTTAAGGCTAAGAAGCACATCGATAGATTAGAAGAAGATTTAAAAGCTAAGGAAAAGGAACTTTACGACCTTAAGCATGAATTAATTGCTTCACAGATTAAGCTTGAAAACTCTGAGAAGAATAATAAAAATCTTCAAAATGAGCTTAATGAAAATACGAAAAAATTAATTCGTCTCGAAGCAGAAATGAAATAATCTTTTACTATAAAAGTTGTCCATACGGGCAACTTTTATTAATTCATATAATTAATTATAGGAGAAATCTATGCATAATAAAGTCGAACTACTTGCTCCGGCAGGGAATTATGAAAGTTTTTTAGGCGCTATCAATGCAGGCGCAGACGCAATATATCTTGCCGGTGATAAATTTGGTGCAAGAGCTTATGCCAACAACTTTACATCAGAAGAATTATTACGCGCCCTTGATTATGCACATATCCATAACCGAAAAGTATATCTAACCTTAAACACCCTTATTAAAGAGCGCGAATTTAATGAAATATACAGCTTTTTACTGCCATTATATATGAATGGCCTGGATGGTATTATTGTTCAGGATTTAGGTATTGTAAAATATATTCACGAATGTTTTAAAGATTTACCCATTCATATAAGCACGCAGGTTTCAGCAGCTAATACCGATGCAATTATGGCATTAAAAAAAGCCGGAGCAGTCCGTATTGTTCCGGCAAGAGAATTATCATTATCTGAAATTAAGTATATTATTGAAAAAACCAATATTGAGATAGAAACTTTTATACATGGTGCAATTTGTTATTGCTATTCCGGTCAATGTCTTTTTTCATCCATACTGGGACAAAGGAGCGGCAATAGGGGCCGATGTGCACAACCATGCCGCCTTCCGTATAAAACCGGCGAAGAAACAGGGTATCTTTTAAGCATGAAAGATATGTGTACTCTTACCAT
The DNA here is from genome assembly GCA_045576455.1 of Lachnospiraceae bacterium. Lineage (GTDB taxonomy): Bacteria > Bacillota > Clostridia > Lachnospirales > Lachnospiraceae > RGIG4034. Next base: position 18,989 of record JAZNGM010000002.1, read on the forward strand.
TTTACCAAAACTAATACAGGCAGGAATTACTTCTTTCAAAATCGAAGGACGCATGAAAAGTCCGGAATATGCTGCCGGTGTTACTGCAATATACCGTAAGTATATTGATATGTATTATAATAATCCTAATGACCGGTATATTGTTGACGAACAAGATCTTGAAACGCTATATAACTTATATGTTAGAAAAGATATTCAGAAAGGGTATTATGATGTACGAAACGGCAGAAATATGATTACCATTTCTGAACCCGGTTATCGCAAGGTCTCTGAATCTTTATGCGAAAACATCCGAAGCAAATATATACAAACGGAACTCAAAAAAGAAATACATGCTTTTGCTGATTTCACCCTTAATAAACCTGCTTCATTAACATTAATAGATATAGAAACCAATATGTCATATACCGCATATGGCAAAAATGTTGAGCCGGCGCAAAAAGCACCTATCAACCTGGAAACCATTCATAAGCAGCTTAATAAATTTGGAAATACCAGTTTTAAAGTCAGCGATTTATCAGTAACTTTGTCAGACAATAGTTTTTATGGCATAAAGGACCTTAATGAATTACGCCGCATTGCTTCTGAAGGATTGTTAAACGCTTTACTTGCTTCATATAAAAGAGAAGAAGTATACGACACGTTAAATGCTTCTAAAATTATTGTGTCAAAAGAAAATGAAACGGATAACGATTCCGCATACTCAATTCTTATCAATACAAAAGAGCAATTGAGTATTGTCTTGTCTTATAAGGAGTTTACCAGAATTTATTTAGATTACGAGTTTTTTATCCATAACTATGATTATGTAATAAAAACATGTGAAAAGCTTAAGGATACAGACATAAAGCTTTATATCGCAATGCCGCATATAATGCGAAACGATAAATCAGATAAATATAATGAATTATTAAATCTGATAAAGAGTTGTAACTTTATAAACGGCTTGCTGATCAGGGATTTAGGGCAGACGGAAAACAGATTATTTGAAAAAGAAGAATTAATAACAGATCATAATATATACGCTTTTAACAGATATGCCCAAAGCTTCATATGTGAAAAAATAGCCAAAAACTTTACGCTTCCTTATGAACTAAATGAGCATGAGTTAAAAGAGCTGGATACTAAAAATGCAGAATTAATAGTATATAGCCATATTCCGCTTATGTTGTCTGCAAACTGTATTCTAAAAACCACAAACCGTTGCATGAAAGTTTCACATACAACGACACTCACAGACAGGCAACATAAAGATATGACCGTAAAAACTTACTGTTCACAATGCTACAATATTATTTATAACAGCATCCCTTATTCCTTACACCGGAAAAAAGATGCATTACGGAAAATTAATCCAAAATACTTTAGAATAGAATTATTAAATGAAGACAAAACGGAAACCCAAAACATAATTGAAGCATTTTTGTATAACAAAGAGATGATATCTCAAAAGGAATATACAAATGCTCACTTCAATAAAGGAGTCCAATGATAGCAATATCAAAGTTGGTTATAGCAGTATGTGCCGTTTTTTACATGGTAATAACATACGTATTAATGTTTAATAATAAATTAAAAGAAAAACAGCTTTTTCACGAATTCAACTACTTAAATATTATCACGATTCATGTAGTTGGTTTTATTGTGATGTATAAAAATACAAGACAGAATTTTTTTATCCTGTTTTTATTTATTTCCCTTGCCATACAATTAGGGTATCGTATCATTATGTCTTTTATATACAAAAAGCACAGCCGGTTACTTCTTAACAATATGTGTTTTTTCTATACAACAGGCCTTATTGTAATAGCAAGGTTATCACACGCAAAAGCAATGCGTCAGCTTATTTTTCTTACGTTAGCATTTCTTATTTCACTAATTATTCCTGCTATTATCCGTTACTTTAAGTTTCTTCATAAATTAAACCTGCTGTTTGCATTTCTGTCTATAAGCACACTTGCATTATTATATATAAAAGGTAATTCTGTTAACGGTGCAATCATTACATTTAAAATCGGCCCGTATGTATTTCAACCAACAGAATTTATAAAAATTATTATTATATTTTTTATAGCATCCCTTCTTGCAACAAAGATTAATACAATCCGTATGTGCTATTCCGGAATCATTGTTATGATTTGTACATGCTTTTTGATTCTATCTAAAGATTTAGGCAGTGCCGCCATATTCTTAATTGTTTATTTTTCAATGTTATATAAAGCAACAGGAAGAATACGGATTATCACCGCCGGATTTGTATTAGGGGTAGCCGGTTGTATCGTTGCTTTTATTTTATTTTCCCATTTAAGGACACGTGTAAATATATGGATTAATCCATGGAATGACATCGAGGGAAGCGGGTATCAGATAGTACAATCACTATTTTCCATAAGTATGGGCGGTTTTTTCGGCACCGGTCTTACGGAAGGTATGCCCGGCTTAATACCATTTGTAGAATCCGATATGATTTTCTCAGCTATTGTTGAAGAAATGGGCGCTATATTTGGTTGCGCATTAATACTCATTTTCTTAAGCTGCTTTTTTGAATTTATTAATATATCTAACAGGCTTACTGATAAGTTTTATTCATATTTATCCTACGGTCTTGGTATATCTTTGATTTTTCAGACTTTTCTTACTATAGGCGGTAGTATTAAATATATTCCGCTTACCGGCGTAACCTTACCATTTATCAGTTACGGTGGCAGCTCTTTGATTGCAACCGGGGCTTTATTTGGTATTGCACATGGATTAAATATTGTAATGCATAAAGAAGCCGTTAGCGAAGAAGCAATTGATAGGGAACATATTGTAAATAATGAGGATAATGAGGTTGTGAGCAAAACATCAAAACACACCTTTTTAATCCGCCTTGTTTTTTCAGTGCTTTATATCGGAATGATTGTTCATATAGCGTCATTCCTTATTTTTGAAAGCAGTAACGTAATCAAAAATGAATACAATGTTGCAAGAATTGAAAAATTAAGCAAGCGCTATATACGGGGTAATATTTTAAGCCGTGATGGGGAAATTCTTGCAAGAACCTTAAATACCGCAAATTATTCCCGTGTTTATCCGTACGGCGAAGTATTTGCACATACCGTAGGCAATCTATATAACGGCAAGAGCGGAGTTGAGTCCCTTTCCAATATTACACTCAGCTATAAGAAACTCACACTCTTTCAAGAAATAAAAAATGAACTAAACAAAACTCGTTCCTATACTAACGATATAGTTACCACGCTTGATTTTGATATGCAAATGGCTGCTTATAATGCAATTAACGGTTATAAAGGTGCTATCATAGCACTCAATCCTAAAACCGGTGAAATACTTGCCATGGTTTCCTCGCCTTCCTATGACCCGAACGATATTGCCAATGTGTATTATATGATGCAGGAAGATAGTAAAGATTCAGTATTCTTAAACAGAGCGACCTCCGGATTATATACGCCGGGTTCTACCTTTAAAATTTTTACAGCCTTAGAGTACATCAGGCAAAACAAAGATAACTATAATGACTTTATATATGAATGCAGCGGAATATATCAGTACGATAAATACGAATTGCAGTGCTACCATAAAAAGGCACACGGTACAGAAACGCTTATAAATGCTTTTGCAAATTCCTGTAATTGTGCATTTGGCCATATCGGACAACAACTTGATAAAGAATCTTTTAAAAATACGTTATCAGATTTGTTATTTTTAAAAAATATTCCGTGTCCATTTCCGGCTTCAAAAAGCTATGTTTCCATAAATAAAGATACCTCAGGAAAGCAAATGGTACAAATAGGTATCGGACAAAGCGACACATTGATAACCCCTATGCATCTGGCTCTAATTACATGCGCGATTGCAAACGATGGGGTTTTGATGGAACCTTCCATAATTATAAAAAATGATTATGCAAAAAAACAGTTTTCATTACTCAAACCGGAAGAGGCAGATATTTTATGTCAAATGATGCAGGCAGTAGTTTCAGACGGTACGGCCTCCTCTATGAGCAGCTTGTACATGGCTGCCGGGAAAACAGGAACTGCAGAATTTAAAAGCAATTCTTCAGAATCGCATGCATGGTTTACGGGATTTGCTCCCTTCGATGATCCCGAAATTGTAGTAACGGTTATTTTAGAAGGAGCCGGCACCGGTTCAAAATATGCCGTACCTATTGCAGAAATGTTAATTGATACCTATTATTCCAATCAATAAAATTAATTATAAAGGAGATAGTATATGACAGAATTTATTATGGTACGCCATGGTGAACCAGATTATAGTGTAGTTAATGATTGGGCAAAAATTGATGTGGCCAAAAACTTTGCACCACTTACACAAAAAGGTATTTTACAAATTAATGAAACAACCTCAAAACTTGTTTCTGAAAATGCTGACATTATTATATCTTCGCCATTTACGCGATGCATGCAGGGTGCATGCATGATGGCTAAAGCACTTAACCTTGATGTTCATGTTGAACACGACTTACACGAATGGGAACTTGACACTACCCATTCAGTTCGGAAAAAACATGGCATCAAAAAACTATTATGGCAGTTTAATAACAAAAAATGGACAAAGAAAAGTAAATGGGAAAACCCTGATGAAGTAAAGAAACGTGTTCTAAAGACACTAAATAAATATTTATCATATAAAAAAGTAATTGTTTCTTGTCACGCAATGATGATAATTTATACATTAGGAGACGAAACTCCTACTGAGTACGGACAAATAAGACGATTTTTCTATGACGGCACAAACATTAAGGAGAATAAATAAATGAATTTCGTTAAGAAAAAGTTATATTCAAAACGAGTTGAAAAAATCATCAAAAAATACAAATTTAATGACAATCCTATACAAACTACATATACCTTTGTAAAAGAAGTTCTTAATCCAAATCCCGAACGCTATGATATGGTTTACCGTTTTGATCACTCTTTACGCGTAGCTTACCGTGGCAGACAGATAGCAGAAGGAGAGAACTGGAATCCGGAACCTCTTGTGATTGCCTGTATCCTCCACGACGTGGGATATCCTGAATGTAAAACATTGGAAGAACTCGGTAATCATCCTAAAATAAGTGCTGAAATTGCTTTCGATTTCTTACAGCAAATAGGATATAATGATACTTTAACAAAACAGATTGCATATGCCATCAGCATCCATGATATGTTTATGGATATACCAGAAAATGCAACGCCTTTCGATTTAAGTGTACGTGATGCAGATGACCTGGACCGCTTTGACATAATACGCGGAATTCTTACTGCAAACAACATGATAGGAGAAAACAGTGCAATAGACATATTAAACCGTTGTGATCATGAGCTCAAACGTATTGAATCACTATATGCAAGAAAAAGTGGCACAAAAACGGCAGAAAACTTATGGATTGAGAATTTAAAAAAGAGAGAATACCTGTATACACAATTAAGAAACCAGGTTAATAACACATATAATATAAACATTGAATAATGCCTCTGATGATGTTATAATAATTGACATATAACAACATAATTTAAACACCCAAACAGGAGGATATGCAATGATCGAAGCAATAAGCTGTGGCGGTGTGGTAATTTTTAGAGGAAAGATTCTGCTTTTGTATAAGAATTACAAGAGTAAATATGAGGGATGGGTCTTACCAAAAGGAACCGTGGAAGAAGGAGAAGAATACAAGGATACGGCATTACGTGAAGTCCTTGAAGAATCCGGTGCCAAAGCAACTATAGTTAAATACGTAGGGAAGAGTGAATATACCTTTAACGTACCGGAAGATATGGTTGCCAAGGAAGTACACTGGTATCTGATGATGGCAGACAGCTATTACAGCAAACCACAACGCGAAGAATATTTTGTTGATTCCGGCTATTATAAGTATCACGAAGCTTACCATCTATTAAAATATGCTAATGAAAGGCAGATTTTAGAGCGGGCTTATCATGAATACTTAGAGCTAAAAAAGAATAACCAATGGGGATTAAAAAGAGCTTAACGAAAATCGCTAAGCTCTTTATCTTTATCACATACAATTATAATATTGCATCAATTTTTATGTCAATTTCTTTAGACAAATCTATAACATTGTTACCATTTTTGATTAAAGGTTTAGAAAGGCTGTGCTCATTTATTAATATAACATCGCCCACAACATCATTACTTAATCTAACCGTTTCACCAAGCTGTGTGTTTGCAATATGTTCCATGACTCTTTTTACGATAGATGTACCGAATTTTTCAAATCCCATTCGCTCGAAATTCTCAATAACCTGAAACGGATTCAAAGAAGGACGGTAGACTCTTGCAGAAGTCATGGCTTCGTAGGAATCTATAATTGCAATATATTTTGCAAATATATCAATTTCTTCATCTTTCAATTTATTAGGATAGCCTGAACCATCATTTCTTTCATGATGCATTAATGTCGCGTTTAGTATATGCGGATTTAAATTTTGATATTTAATCATGTCATAACCGATAACAGTATGGCGTTTTACCAAATCATGCTCTAAATCCGTCAATTTTTCCGGTTTCCAGAGAATACTGTTTGGAATGGCAAGCTTTCCGATATCATACAAAAAACCACATAACGTAAGTGTCTTTATATCTTCATTACTTAAGCCAAGCCATACACCAACCACATTACTGATTAAAGCAGCATTAAGGCAATGCACATATGTCATATCATCCTCGGAAGGAAGCATGTAGTAGAGCATATTAAGAAGATTTTCCCTTGATTTTGCTTTTTTAGCAATATTGTCATGTATATTAAATAAATAATCCTTATTAATGGCATTACCATGATAAATAACATCATTTATCATGTATTTATATGCATTCAGATTATTATTATAGACATCTTCAAATTCCTTAAATGCTTTACTTAAACGCACTTTTTCAAAGCGTGTTGTTGCATAATCTTCGGCTTCTTTTATGGTAACACACATAACAGAATAACGTATTAATTTATTAATCGCCAAATTATCCAAAACGGTGTTGGCCTTCATGATTATACCATTAGAAGAGGAAACCACATCTTCAGCCAGTTCCATACCCGGCTTAAGTGCCATACATGCAATCGTTACCATAATAATTCTCCTTTTGTATTCATAATAAAATGTTATAAATTATTATATAAAATGTCAATCTTTTTATCTTCTAAAAGCAAAAGATTCATGATATAATTATTTCTGACTTTACATTTTAAGAGGTGACCATTATTGAAAATAAAATATTATAATAATTTGTATGTATCACCAAAATGTGAGAAGAATATTAGAAAGATTAAAATGCGGATACGTTTAAGGCGATTGTTTCCCAAATACACCATTATTGTTGTATCTAAAGGCAATGATCAGCTGGAGTATTTTGATACAATACAATTGAAACAACCGCATTTTAAAAAGGAATCCTTTATTGTTGCGGGCATAGCGGAAGATAACAAAGCAGCTTTGGAACTTGTGGAAAAGATTGTTATAGATTCTGTAAATGCAGGATACGGAGGCAACGTTAAAGAATATATCCTTTCAAATAATCAATAATTGAGGTAACAGAGAATAACATGCTTCATATTATTTTACTAATTATAAAAATTATTGGAATAACGCTTTTATGTATTATCGGTCTGATTTTATTATTAACACTCGTTGTTTTATTTGTTCCTGTAAGATATAAAGCAGCATTAAAATATAATGATGATCTTAATCTTAAAGCAAAAGTAACATGGCTTTTACATCTTTTATCCGTTACCGTGACGTATCCTGATGAAAAGCTTCATTTTACCGTCAAAATATTTGGCATACGGATTATTGATAATAACCGGCCACCACGGCAAAAAAAAGAAAAGAAGCAAAAAGAGCAGCCGGAAATTACAGAAACTTTATCCAATGAAAATCCAATAAACGAAAATACCGGAAGTTCAAACATTCAAGAAAACGGAACCGAAAAAGCAACACAAATGCCGGATAACAGTAATGAAAATCCGTCACCAACCGACACAATGGATGAAGAGGAAACTCCTAATACTAAAAAGAAATCCATTATCCAAAAAATAAAAGACCTTATACAAAAGATAAGGTACACAATTCATAATATATGTGATAAAATTAAAAAGATAATTCATAACATTGAATACTATATTGATTTATGGCATAAAAAACAGACACAAGCAGCATATAAACACATTAAGCAGGAAATCAAGCGCTTGTTTTTACATATCCGTCCCCGAAAACTTAAAGGCTATGTAGAATTTGGCATGGAAAATCCTGAAACGACCGGGAAAATCCTAGGCGGAGTGAGTATGTTTTATGCTTTATATGGTAACAACATCTCTATTGTACCTAATTTTAATGAAAAGGTAATGAATGTCGATTTAAAACTCAACGGAAGAATTCGTTTCGTTGTATTATTAGGAATTGGTCTGAGACTGATTCGTGATAAAAATTTAAGAAGATTATTAAAGCTTCTAAAACAGGAGGATAATTAAAATGGCAGAAAATAATTTTTGCAGCGTAGTGGAATCTTTATTAAAAGGAATGGATTCTTTCCTTTCAACGAAAACAGTAGTAGGCGAAGCAACTAAAATAGGAGATGTCATTATTTTACCACTCGTAGACGTGTCCTTCGGTGTTGGTGCCGGTGCAAGTTCAAATGGTGCAAAAAACGGTGGCGGTGGCGGTCTTTCCGGCAAGATGTCACCAAGTGCAGTCCTTGTAATAAAGCCGGATGGTTCTACCAAACTTGTTAATGTTAAAAATCAGGATACCCTTACTAAGGTACTTGATATGATTCCTGATGTAGTTGATAAATTTACCAAGAAAAATAAAGATGAACTTAAAGACAGTGAAATAGAAGAGGCTGCTTTCGGTTCGAATGAAGAATAGTATACTGATATTTTTAGAATATTAATTGTAACTTATCAATATATTAGTACTAATAATAAACCAAGCAGGCGTTAATGAAAAAACTCTTAGGCTTTATCTGTTTTTGGATAGCAGTAGGTATTTTGCTGGCATTACTTATTCCATACAAGATACTCAGCATCCTTATAATGGTTGCACTATTATTATTAGGCTATAATCTATATTTTATCAGATGTTAACCAATGGACAAATTCGACTATATACAACAACAGATTGAAAAAGAAGAAGATGATGATGTTAAATTATGGCTCTTCTGGGAAAACGTACGTATAAAAGCCGAACGGCAGGAATTGGACGAGCAATTACGTGCTTTTGAGAGTGCGAAGAAAGAGTTTGAACTTGAAAAAGATGCTATAATAAAAAGTGCGGAACGAGACAAAAAACGCCTTAATAAAGAACGTGAAATCATCGATAAAAAACTGAAAATTTTAGAAAATGCTTATATCGACCTAAACAAAGACAAAAGGCTTTTGGAAAAACAACGCATCTTGTTAGAAGAAAAAATGAAAGCATTTAGGGTTGACAGCAATAAATATACCGGAGATTCTTCATTTTTTAGAGGAATTTCCGATGCCATATCATTAAAAAAGCGTTATAGGGAACTAAGCAGGATATATCACCCTGATAACACGAACGGAGACCAAACTACTTTTCAATTAATAAAAAGCGAGTTTGAGCATATATCTGATTATTTGTTTTAATTAATCAAAAAAAATGGACCATACAATGTATGGTCCATTTAATAATTCATAAATAATTATGCACGCTCAACTTTGCCTGATCTTAAGCATCTTGTGCAAACATGCATAGTCTTTGTAGCTCCATTCACTTTACACTTAACGCTCTTAACATTTGAATTCCAAATATGATTAGATCTTCTATGAGAATGGCTTACAGCATTACCGAAGTGAACGCCTTTATCACAAATTTCACATTTAGCCATGGATACACCTCCTAAACGAAAATAATCAAAACTCACAACATGGCTATTCTAACAGAAAGGACATAAGAATGCAAGCAAAAATTTTGAAATCTTAAAAAATATAGAAAAGTACAAAGAATGGTTCCATTTTCTATAATAAAAGGTTATAATATATAAAAGTTTTATTTGAAATTTTTTGTACTATATAATATAGTAATGAAGTTTGCAAATATAAAGGAGGTTTCTTTTATGAAGGGGTCCATGAACACCAGTCTCGGAAATATCATAATTGATAAAGAGGCTATTGCCCAATATGCCGGAACCGTAGCAATAGAATGTTTTGGAATTGTAGGTATGGCATCCGTCAATATGAAAGATGGTCTTGTAAGTCTTCTTAAAAAAGACAAAATAACACATGGAATATCAGTAACGGTAAATAATAATAAACTGACACTGAATTTTCATGTAATTGTTTCTTATGGTGTGAGCATTCTTGCGGTATCCGATAATTTAATCAGTAATGTAAAATATAAGGTAGAACATTTTACAGGACTTGAAATCGACAAAATTAACATCTATGTTGAAGGCGTCAAAGTAATCGACTGACATGTAAGGTAAATCAGGAGGAGATAATAGTGGCAGTAAACATGATTGATTCTATACTTTTGCAGAAAATGTTTCTTGCAGGAGCCAAGAGTCTTGAAGCTAAAAAAGAATGGATAAACGAATTAAACGTATTCCCTGTTCCGGACGGAGACACCGGTACAAATATGACATTAACCATTATGTCTGCGGCAAAAGAGGCTGTAACATTGGCGCAACCGGATATGGAAGCTTTATGTAAGGTAATATCATCCGGCTCATTAAGAGGTGCGCGTGGTAATTCCGGCGTAATTCTTTCCCAGTTATTACGTGGTTTTACAAAAGTTGCCAGGGAGCACAAAGAGATTGATACGGTTATCTTATCTAAAGCGCTTGAAAGAGCCGTAGAAACAGCATATAAAGCTGTTATGAAACCGAAGGAAGGAACCATCCTTACGGTTGCAAAAGGTATGTATGAAAAATCGGTAGAGCTTGTTAACGAGAATGTTACCGATATGGAAGAATTTATAGGAAAGATTATTGAACACGGTGACTATGTATTAAGCCAGACACCTGAAATGCTTCCTGTACTTAAACAGGCCGGCGTCGTTGACTCAGGCGGTCAAGGTCTTATGGAAGTAGTACGCGGAGCATACGATGCGTATTTAGGTAAGGAAGTTGATATAACCGTTGCACCGGCAACAACCGTAAGCGCTAAGCCCAACCTTGACGTTCAGGCTGATATGGATATTAAATTTGGTTACTGTACCGAATTTATAATAATGCTTACCAAACCATTTAATATTAAAAATGAAATTGATTTTAAAGAATATCTGGAATCCATTGGCGATTCTATTGTTGTCGTAGCAGACGATGATGTAGTTAAGGTTCATGTCCATACTAATGATCCTGGTTTTGCAATCCAACGTGCTTTAAAGTATGGTGCACTTTCTAATATGAAAATTGATAATATGAGAATTGAGCATCAGGAAAAATTACAGTTAATGGCAGAAAAAGAGCAAACAGGCACAACTACCATTGAATCAGCTAATGATTTGCAGGAAAGAAAAGAATTTGGTTTTATTTCCGTTTCTGTTGGAGAAGGAATTTCAGAAATATTTACCGGACTTGGCGTTGATTACATTATCGAAGGCGGCCAGACAATGAATCCAAGTACGGAAGATATGTTAAATGCTATAGATAAAGTAAATGCCGACACAATATTTATTTTACCTAATAACAAGAATATTGTATTAGCAGCAAATCAAGCCGCATCTTTGACAAAAGATAAAAAAATAATTGTTATTCCAACAAAAACCATACCGCAAGGTATTGCTGCAGCCATAAACTTTGTTCCCGGACTTTCTGCTGAAGAGAATCAAACAGCTATGGAAAGCGAAGCGGAGAACATTAAATCCGGAGAAGTAACGTATGCCGTAAGAGATACCCAAATTGATGACAAAGAAATTCATCAAGGTGATTACATGGGAATCGGTGACAAAGGAATTCTTGCAGTCGGCAAAGAATTAAATGATGTTATGATTGAAATGATACGTAACATGGCAGATGACTCATCAGAGCTTATAAGCATATATTTCGGAAGCGATGTAACAGAAGATGATGCAGAAGCCATGAGCAGTTTAATTAAAGATAATTTCCCTGACTTAGAGATTGAACTTCAACCGGGTGGTCAGCCAATCTATTATTACATTGTATCAGTTGAATAATTGCAAAAGGCGTAATACCCACAGTATTGCGCCTTTTTATACTTAATGGAAAAACAGGATCGTAATATTATGAAACTAGATGACAGTATAATTTCAATAAAAGGAATCGGCGAAAAATCAGCTTCTTCATTTAGAAAACTTGGCATAAATACAATCAAAGATTTACTTTTTCATTTTCCGAGAAGATATGATACATATCCCGAACCAACTAACATTGATGAATCTTATATCGGTGATAATATAGCTTTTTTAGGAAAAGTCATAAAAGAAGGAAAGCCTATTAAAATACGCAACCTTACTATTCTTAATATTTCAGTAAAATCTTCTGATACAATTTGCAAAATTACATTTTTTAACATGCCTTACATTAGAAATGTTTTAAAAATGAATGCTGAATTTGTATTTTATGGCCGTTTGCAAAAGAATAATGCAGGATTTTTCGTGGAGCAACCAAAGCTCTATAAAACGGAAGAATATCAAATATTAACAAAATCCCTGCAGCCGGTTTATCCAACCTCAGAAGGATTAACTAATAACGCTATTACAAAAGCCATACGTAATGCAACACCCTATATTGAACTGATAAAGGATTTTATACCGGATGAAATACTTACAGATAATGATTTCATGAATCTGAAAGACACAGTATACCACATGCATCATCCCGTAGATATGATAGATTTTGAAAGAGCAAGGAAGCGCCTTGCCTTTCAAGAATTTTTATGTTTCTTATTATCCGTAAAACACATGAAACAAAGATGTTCATATCTTAACAATACACATAGGATGCTGGAGGTATCAGAAACAACAAGGATTCTTCAGAGTTTGCCTTATAATCTAACCAACGCACAGAATAAAGTATGGACTGATATAAAAGATGATTTACAAAGTAATCACGTTATGAACCGCTTAATACAAGGAGATGTTGGTTCCGGAAAAACTATCATCGCCTTCCTTTCCATGATTATGACAGTTGCAAACGGTTTTCAGGCAGCCCTCATGGCTCCGACGGAGGTACTTGCCAAGCAACATTATAACCAGATGCATGAACTTCTTAAAAAGAATAAACTTGATTATAAGGTATGCCTTTTAACCGGTTCAACGCCTTCAAAAGAACGCCGTGTCATTCTCGAAGAAATAAGTACGGGAAAAATTCAGCTTATCATCGGTACCCATGCCGTTTTTCAGGAAACGGTTGTATATCATAAACTGGCTCTTGCCATAACTGACGAACAACATCGTTTTGGAGTAAAGCAGCGTGAAGAGTTATTTAAAAAAGGGGAGCATTGCCATGTTCTTGTTATGAGTGCCACACCGATACCACGCTCCCTTGCAATGATTTTGTACTCTGACATGAATCTGTCAAATATTGATGAAATCCCGGCAGGACGGCAAAAAATAAAAAGTTGTGTAGTTTCGCCATCTTACAGGCAAAAAGCACACTCCTTTATTATAAATGAAGTAGAAGCAGGGCGTCAGGCATATATCATCTGTCCCATGATTGAAGAAAGCGATACGACAGAACTGGAAAGTGCTGTATCTTATTATGAAAAGCTCAAAGCAACACTGCCTGAAACCATACAGCTTGGTCTGTTACACGGAAAAATGAAAAATGAAGAAAAAAACCGAATCATGGAACTTTTTTCAGAAAAGAAAATTGATGTATTGGTATCAACAACCGTTATCGAAGTCGGTATTAATGTTCCTAACGCTACTGTAATGATGATTGAAAATGCAGAGCGTTTCGGTCTGGCCACACTCCATCAGCTGAGAGGCCGCGTAGGAAGAGGAACCAGCCAGTCATACTGCATTTTTATAAATGGCCAAAAGAGTAGCATTGAAAACGACCGTCTCAATATATTATTAAAGTCTTCAAATGGTTTCGATATAGCTAATGAAGATTTAAAGTTAAGAGGACCGGGTGATATCACCGGAACCAGACAAAGCGGCGACATTCCGTTCCAAATTGCAGATATATATAACGACTCCGGTATACTTGAGATTGCAGACAGGGTAAGTAATAAAATCCTTGAGGAAAACACAGAATATAGTGCACAACGTTATAACGCATTATACGAGTATATTGAAACAACTAAAAATAATAAAGTTGACTTTCGTTCAATATAACATTAATATATTGCTAGTATGTTTTAGGAGGAAAAGAAAGTGCCGAAAGTAGCAGTTATAACCGATAGTAATAGCGGAATTGGACAGGAAGAGGGAAAAGCTCTCGGAATACGTGTTCTTCCTATGCCATTTATGATTGATGAAGAAACCTATTATGAAGATATTAATTTATCCACAGATGAATTCTATAAGTATCTTGAAGCAAATGCTAATGTATCCACATCACAACCAACTCCCGGAAGTGTAACCGATTTATGGGATGAGCTATTAAAGGAAAATGATGAAATTGTATACATTCCTATGTCCAGCGGATTATCCAGTTCTTGCCAAACCGCATTAATGCTTGCAGAAGATTACGACGGCAAGGTACAGGTTGTAAACAATCAAAGAATTTCAGTAACACAACGTCAGGCAGTAATTGATGCACTAAACCTTGCCGAAAAAGGTCATAGTGCAGAAGAAATCAAAAACATATTGGAAGATGATAAATTTAACTCCAGTATCTATATTATGCTTGATACGCTTTATTATCTAAAAAAGGGTGGCCGTATTACTCCTGCAGCTGCAGCGATAGGTACGCTCTTAAAATTAAAACCGGTTCTTCAAATTCAAGGCGAAAAACTTGATGCCTTTGCAAAAGCAAGAACCGTTACGCAGGCAAAATCAATTATGATTAACGCAATCAGTAACGATATAAAAACGCGTTTCGGTGGCAATTACAAAGATATGTCCTTAGCAATTGCACATACACAAAATCTTGAAGCCGCTGAAGAATTCAGAAGAGAGGTACTTGAAGTATTTCCGGGTATGGACATCTATATTGCCCAATTATCATTAAGCGTTTCATGCCATATAGGACCGGGTTCTCTTGCTTTAGCAGTAACTAAAAATTTAAAATAAAATAATTAATATACTTTAAGATACATGATATCAGGTTCAAATCCCAATATCATGTATTTTTGTTTGCAATGAACACAAAATAGTGTATAATAATGGTGGTTTAATATTTATATACTAATATAAGTACATATATAACAAATAAATTGAGGGGCGTTATAATTCTATGGCAAAAAATAATACATACGATGCAAGTAACATTATGGTGTTGGAAGGTCTTGATCCTGTAAGGAAACGACCGGGAATGTATATCGGAAGTACAACTACCAAAGGTCTCAATCACCTTATCTATGAGATCGTTGATAACTCAGTTGATGAACATCTTGCAGGTTTTTGTACACGTATTGAAGTATTTCTTGAAAAAGACGGTTCAGCAACCATCTCAGATAACGGTCGAGGAATCCCGATTGAAATGCATGAAAAAGGAATCAGCGCAGAGCGTCTGGTTTTTACCACCTTACATGCCGGTGGTAAATTTGATAACAATGCATATAAGACAAGTGGCGGACTCCATGGTGTCGGTTCTTCAGTTGTTAATGCTTTATCTACCTCTTTAATCGTCCGTGTATCAAAAAACGGATACATTCATGAAGATAAATATTCACGCGGCACACCGGTCGTAGATTTAATTAACGGTTTACTTCCAACCATAGGTAAAACGAAAGAAACCGGAACATGGATTAACTTCACGCCGGATGATACTATTTTTGACAATGTAAAATTCCGTGCTGAAGATATAAAAAGCCGTTTACACGAAACAGCTTACCTTAATCCTAAGCTTACCATTATATTTGAGGACAGACGCGGAGAAGAAGTTGAACACATTGAATTTCACGAAGAAGAAGGAATCGTCGGCTTTGTAAAAGACATCAACCAAAACAAGGAAATGTTACATGATGTAATATTCTTTTCCGGTGAAAGCGAAGGAATTGCAATTGAATGTGCATTCCAATATGTAAATGAATTTCATGAAAATGTATTAGGCTTCTGTAACAATATATATAACGCAGAGGGCGGCACTCACATTACAGGCTTTAAAACAATTTTTACAAACGTTATTAATACATATGCCAAAGAACTTGGAATCTTAAAAGAAAAAGATTTAAACTTTACCGGAGCTGATGTACGAAACGGCATGACCGCCGTAATTTCCATCAAGCACCCGGACCCCCGCTTTGAAGGACAGACAAAAACAAAACTTGATAACCAGGATGCAACAAAAGCCGTTTCCAAAGTGACCGGCGAAGAAATCGTGCGTTTCTTTGACCGTAATCTTGATACACTTAAAACGGTTATTTCGTGCGCCGAAAAAGCAGCTAAAATCCGTAAATCAGAAGAAAAGGCAAAAACCAATATGTTAACTAAGCCTAAATTTTCTTTTGATTCTAACGGAAAACTTGCCAATTGCGAATCCAGGGACCCTTCCAAATGTGAAATCTTTATCGTAGAAGGTGATTCTGCAGGCGGTAGTGCCAAAACCGCACGAAACAGAATGTATCAGGCAATACTTCCAATACGAGGAAAAATATTAAACGTCGAAAAAGCAAGTATTGATAAAGTTCTGGCAAATGCTGAAATCAAAACAATGATAAATGCTTTTAACTGTGGATTTTCTGAAGGCTACGGCAATGACTTTGATATTAACAAATTACGTTATGATAAGATTATCATCATGGCAGATGCCGACGTAGACGGTGAACATATCTGTACGCTTTTATTAACGTTATTTTATCGTTTCATGCCACAGCTTATATACGAAGGACATGTATACATCGCTATGCCGCCTTTATATAAGGCCATGCCGAGCAAGGGAGAAGAAGAGTATCTTTATGATGATGCCGCCCTTGCCAAATACAGGGCAAAACATAAAGGTCCATTTACCTTACAGCGCTATAAAGGTCTTGGTGAAATGGACGCTCAGCAGTTATGGGATACTACATTAAATCCGGAAACCAGACTTCTTAAAAAGGTTGAAATTGAAGATGCCATTAAAGCATCGAACACAACGGAACTTCTGATGGGAAATGAAGTACTTCCACGAAAAGAATTTATATACACGCATGCTACCGATGCGGAACTTGACATTTAGGAGGCGTAACAATGGAACAGGAAAAGATTATACGGACCGAGTATTCGGACATAATGCAGAAATCATTCATTAACTACGCCATGAGTGTCATCATCGCCCGGGCTCTTCCGGATGCCAGAGACGGTTTAAAGCCGGTTCAGCGAAGAACACTATATGACATGCATGAACTTGGCATTAAATATGATAAGCCTTACAGAAAAAGTGCACGTATTGTCGGCGATACCATGGGTAAATACCACCCGCACGGTGACAGTTCTATATATGACGCCCTTGTCGTAATGACTCAGGATTTTAAGAAAGGACTTCCTCTTGTCGACGGTCACGGTAACTTTGGTAATATCGAAGGTGACGGCGCCGCTGCCATGCGTTATACAGAGGCAAGACTTCAGAAAGTAACGCAGGATGGCCTTTTAGCTGACCTTGATAAAGATGTTATCGACTTTATTCCAAACTTTGATGAAACGGAAAAAGAGCCATCTGTTCTGCCTGCAAAATTCCCAAATCTCCTTGTAAACGGTGCGGAGGGTATAGCGGTTGGTATGGCAACGAACATTCCTCCTCATAATTTAGCAGAAGTTATCGATGCCACAAAAGCATATATGAACAACGAGGATATTACGGTTAAGGAATTAATGAAATACATACCGGGTCCGGATTTTCCGACCGGCGGTATTGTATGCAATAAAGATGAATTACTTTCTATATACGAAACCGGCCAGGGTAAAATTAAGCTTCGCGGAAAAGTTGATATCGAGAAAGCAAAGGGCGGAAAAACCAATGTGGTAATTTCTGAAATACCATTTACCATGATTGGTGCCAATATCACTAAATTTTTGCAGGATGTGGCAGACCTTGCCGAAAGCAAAAAAACAAATGATATTGTAGATATTTCAAATCAGTCTTCCAAAGAAGGCATACGTATTGTTATAGAATTAAAGAAAGATGCAGATGTACAAAACTTCATCAACATGCTTTACAAAAAAACAAAGCTTGAAGATACTTTTGGCGTAAATATACTGGCCATTGCTAACGAACGCCCGGAGACCATGAGCTTAAAGCAGGTTATTAAGTACAATGTCGATTTCCAGTATGAAGTTAACAAGCGTAAATACACAAACCTCCTAAAAAAAGAACAGGAAAAAAAGGAAATACAGGAAGGACTTATCAAAGCCTGCAATGTAATCGACCTTGTTATTGAAATATTACGTGGTTCTAAAGACCGTCAGATGGCAAAAGCCTGCCTTGTTGAAGGAAAAACTGACGGAATCCACTTTAAATCAAAAGAATCCAAGGTTATGGCTGCTTTACTCTGTTTTACTGAAAAACAGGCAAACGCTATTTTGGAAATGCGTTTATACAAATTAATAGGTCTCGAACTGGAAGCGCTTATCAAAGAACATGACGAAACAGTAGCCAATATATACCGTTACGAAGACATCCTTGAAAGAAGAGACTCCATGTCACAAGTTATTATGAATGAACTGGATGCACTCAAAAAAGAGTTTTCAAGACCACGAAGAACGGTAATTGAAAATGCTGAAGAAGCCGTATTCGAAGAAAAGAAGATGGAAGAAATGGATCTTTACTTCCTTATGGACCGTTTCGGCTATGCACGCTGCGTAGATGTACCTACCTATGAGCGTAATATGGAAGCTGCTCTTTTAGAAAATTCTTATATTATCAAATGTAAAAACACCGGAAAGATTTGTCTGTTCACGAACAAGGGACAAGTGCACACCTTAAAAGTGCTTGATTTACCATTCGGTAAATTCAGGGATAAAGGCATTCCTGTTGATAATGTAAGCAACTTTAACTCCTCACAGGAAAACATAGTTTGTGTTGCAAGCCAGTCAGACCTTAATCTCTACCGTCTTGTTTTTGTAACCAAAACTTCAATGATGAAAATAGTAGACGGTGGCGAATTTGATGTAGCCAAAAGAACTGTTGCCTCAACCAAGCTTAATAATAATGACGAAGTAGTAGGTGTTGCAGTACTAACGGAACAACGCAATATTATTTTACAAACCCGCGACGGATACTTCCTGCGTTTCCCGATTGAAGAGATCCCGGAAAAGAAAAAGGCCGCTGTAGGTGTACGCGGAATGAAGCTTACCGGTAATGATTTTGTTGAAAACGTTTATTTTTCACAAAATGCCGTTGAAAACTCCGTAGAATATAAAGGCAAAAACATTGAGCTTAATAAAATCAAACTCGGCAAGAGGGATACCAAAGGAGTAAAAGTCCGCGTATGAGAGTAATAGCCGGAACCGCAAGAAGCATTCCATTACAAACACCAAAAGGCGAACATACAAGACCAACCACAGACCGAATTAAAGAAACGCTCTTTAATATGCTTAACAGCAGTATATCCGGGTGCGTTTTCCTTGATTTATTCAGCGGAAGCGGAGGAATCGGTATTGAAGCCATCAGCAGGGGCGCTAAAAAAGCATATTTTGTAGAAAAAGATAAAGAAGCAATTGAATGTATTACGGAGAATCTGAAGAAATGCCGTTTTACAGACAAAGCAATTGTATTAAAACAAGATGTAAGCGCCGCTGTTATGAGTTCGATTCATGAATGTGCCGACATAATTTTTATGGACCCGCCATATGATTTGCAAATTGAGAAAAAAATTCTTGATTTACTGGCATCTTCTTCTATAATTAATAGTGATTCCGTCATTATTGTGGAAGCTAAACTTAATAATGATTTTTCTTATGCCGATAAATTGGGATATATCATTGTAAAAGAAAAATTATACAAGACAAATAAGCATGTTTTTCTTCAAAAGAAACCAACTGCTTAATATATGAAAGAGGTATATATAATGAATGCAGCAATTTACCCGGGAAGCTTTGATCCCGTAACTTACGGACACCTTGATATTATTAAACGTTCCGCTTTAATTTTTGACGAATTAATAGTAAGTGTACTCGACAATAAGGCAAAGACTCCATTGTTTTCTGTTGAAGAACGTGTTAATATATTAAAGGAAGCAACAAAGGATATCCCTAATGTAAAAATTGAGTCTTTTAGCGGATTATTAATTGATTATGCTAAAAAGAAAGATATTCATGTAGCAGTAAGGGGATTACGTGCCATAACAGACTTTGAATATGAATTGCAGATAGCACAAACCAACCGTTTACTTTCCTCAGGTTGGCTTGACACCATGTTCTTTACAACAACACTTGAATATGCTTACTTAAGTTCTTCAAGCGTCAAAGAAATTGCTATGTTTAACGGGGATATTTCCCAATGTGTTCCACCTTTTGTTGCGAAACTTTTATACGCTAAATACGGAATCACAAGATAAAAGGAGAATTTGAATGAGCAGTAAAATCGAACAGCTTATCGATGAAATCGAACAGTATATTGAAGGATGTAAATATCAGCCATTATCAAGTACCAAGATTATCGTTAACAAAGAAGAGATAGATGAACTTCTTCGTGAACTCAGGATGAAGACTCCTGATGAAATCAAGCGTTATCAGAAGATTATCAGCAATAAGGAAGCAATCCTTAATGACGCAAGGGAAAAAGCGGAAAAGCTTATCAAAGAAACAACCATTCATACTAACGAGCTGATTAGTGAACATGAAATTATGCAACAGGCATATGCGCAAGCTAATGAGATTGTTACATTGGCAACGAAGCAAGCTCAGGAAATTTTGGATAATGCTACAACAGAAGCAAACAGCATGCGTGCTGCTGCAATGCAGTATACAGACGGAATACTGGCAAACCTTGAAGCACTTATTACACAAACTGTACATGATGCATCCGTTCGTTATGATACTTTACTTAATTCATTGAACGGCTTTAATGATATTATTAAAGCGAACCGTTCAGAGCTTTATCCGCAGGAAGAACCGGATATGCTTGAACTTGATTTAGAAGACGAAGAACCAACAGAGGAGCCTAAGTCTATTGATATTATCTGATAAAAAAATATAAAACCGAAATGATTATACAATTTATAAATTTATGTATAATATATGGTTTTAAACTTATATCCGTATTTTTAAGAACGGAACGTGTTTGAAAAACACACGACAATCCGCCTATTGTAATGTAAAGAAGACTCAGAAAGATATTTACATTACTAAGTGGCAAAGCAGCCAGCCCGGCACTAATTTCAAATAATGCAAACGTTGTACTATACAGCATTTCTACGTCGCAAAAGCGTACTGGAAATGCTGTTATTATTTGCTTATATATATAGCTTGCAGCACTTAATGCAACCATATAACCACCCATTTTTGCGATGCTTATTAAAGCATCCGTAATGGCAACATCCAGCGAATAACAGAAGGAATACCGGTTATTTTTATTTTGAACGTTTTTTATCCCGATTAACTTAGTATGAAAGGGTATTCTTTTTTTATAATATGTATAACGCAAAACAATACCATAGAAAAGCGGCACTCCATAAAACAGACATACATATTTTATAGCTTGGATACCACTGATTTTTAATAAAGGTATAACGTATGTAATGATATATATAGGACTTAAATGATTACAGAACGCCAACAAATACATGCTTTCATGATAAGATAAACGTTTATCTTCATATAATTGCCCGATAACCTTTGCTCCCATAGGAAATCCAAACAAAAATCCGGCACCAATAACATAATTTGCCTGAGAAGACAAGCGGAATAGCGGACGTAAAATAATTTCCGCAATCTTTATCAACCATGTTTCAAGGTGCATCCTTACAACCAAATTAGAAAGTATCATAAACGGCAGAAGTGATGGTAACAAACCTGTATACCAAATAAGGATGGCATTTGAACAAATTGTTGCGAATGACATATCTTTTTCCCCTGAATTATGTTATACTAAAGTATATTTGTGTCCAAAAAACAATATGATTAGGAAGATTTTATGAGACTTGATAAATTTCTAGCTCAAAACGGTTTCGGAACACGTTCTGAAGTAAAAGAATTAATAAAAAAAGGTAAAATAACCATAAACCAAAATATAGTAAAATCTCCGGATTTAAAAGTAAATGAAAACGATTCCGTAATGGTTGAAGGAATACCGGTTAAGAATACCGGCACCGTATACTATATGCTTAACAAACCTTCCGGTGTCGTTAGTGCTACAAGAGACAATACGGACAAAACAGTAATAGAACTATTAGAAGAAAAAGGCATTGTAACAAAAGACCTTTTTCCCGTAGGAAGGCTGGACAAAGATACAGAAGGTCTTTTAATCCTAACGCAGGACGGCATCCTGGCCCATAACCTTTTATCACCCAAAAAACATGTATCAAAAACCTATTTTGTAAAATGTCTAAATGTTTTTACGGAAGAAATGAAAAACGATTTAACAGCTGGTGTAGATATTGGTGATGAAAAGAAAACCCTTCCGGCTGAAATTAATATTTTAAATCCACACGAAATAGAACTCACTATATGCGAGGGACGATTTCATCAGGTCAAACGCATGCTGCATGCCGTAAATAATGAAGTAACATATTTAAAAAGAATTTCTATGGGGAATGTATTATTGGATGAAAATTTAGCCCCCGGAGAATTCCGCATGCTTACTGAATCAGAGATAGAAACACTAAAAAATAATAACAGAAAGAGTTAATTATAGATGAATAAGTCATATAAAGCTTTTATCTTTGACATGGACGGTACACTTATCGATTCCATGTGGATATGGAAAGATATCGATATTGAATATCTTGGCAGATTCGGTCATGAAATTCCGGATGGACTTCAGAAAAACATTGAAGGAATGAGTTTTCACCAGACAGCCATCTATTTTAAAGAACACTTCAATATACCGGACAACCTTGATAAGATTAAAGAAGACTGGAACAAAATGGCCTACGACAAATATACGCATGAAGTCAAGGTAAAAAAGGGCGTATTTTCTTTACTTGATTATGCTAAAAACAATAATATAAAACTTGGAATTGCCACAAGCAACAGCAGGGAACTTACCGACCAAATCCTTAAAGTACACAATCTAACGGATTATTTTGACGTTATTGTAACCGGTTCTGAGGTAATTAACGGCAAACCTGCGCCGGACATTTACTTAAAAGCCGCTGAAAAGCTTATGGTTTCAGTTAAAAATTGTCTTGTTTTCGAAGATATTATCCCTGGCATTAAAGCCGGCAAAAATGCAGGTATGGATGTTTGTGCCGTTCCTGATGACTATTCAAAAAGCACCTTAGAAGAGAAAAGAGCTCTGGCCGATTATTTTGTAAATTATATTGATGAAGTTATAAATGAGGTTATATAGAATGACTTATGATTTTTTACCTATTTCAAAAGAAGATATGGAAAAGCAGGGCATCGAACAGCTTGACTTTGTATATATAAGCGGAGATGCTTATGTGGATCATCCTTCTTTCGGAACTTCCATTATAAGCCGTATGTTGGATGCAAACGGATATAGCGTAGGAATTATCGCCCAACCGGACTGGAAAGACGATTCGTCCATTCAGGCACTGGGCGAACCAAGACTTGGTTTTTTAGTATCCTCCGGAAATATGGACTCCATGGTGAATCATTATTCCGTATCAAAAAGGCACCGCGAAACCGATGCTTTTTCTCCGGGCGGTGCAATAAATAAACGGCCCGATCATGCAGTAGTTGCCTATTGTAACCTTATAAGAAGAACTTATAAAACAAAGCCCATTATAATCGGTGGTATCGAAGCAAGCCTTCGACGCCTTGCGCACTATGATTATTGGTCAAATTCCTTTAAACGTTCCATTTTACTGGATTCGGGTGCCGATATATTAAGTTACGGAATGGGTGAAAAATCTATTGTAGAAATTGCTGATGCGCTTTCAAGCGGAATCGATATTAAGGATATAACCTTTATAAAAGGTACTGTATATAAAACGAAAGAAAAACCGGACGATTACGAGACAGTATTCCTCGAAAATTATTCGGATATGAAAGCCAATAAAAAGCTTTATGCCAAAAGCTTTTATACCCAATATATAAATACAGATCCCTATTCGGCTAAAAGGCTGGTGGAAGAGTATCCAAACGGCGTTTACGTAGTACAGAACACGCCTCAATACCCTTTGACAACAGAAGAAATGGACTTTGTATACTCACTTCCATACATGAGAACTTATCATCCCATATATGAAATAGATGGCGGCATACCGGCAATTACAGAAGTCAAGTTTTCCTTAACAAGCAACCGTGGTTGCTTCGGCGGTTGTTCCTTCTGTGCGCTTACTTTCCATCAGGGAAGAATTATTCAGACAAGAAGCCACGAATCTATCATTGAAGAAGCAAAGAAAATAATTCAAGACCCGCAATTTAAAGGATATATACATGACGTTGGCGGTCCAACGGCTAATTTTAGAAGAACTGCCTGTGATAAACAAAAAGAACATGGTGTATGTACCAATAAACAATGTATGTTCCCCTCATTGTGCAAGAATGTTAAAGTAGATCATTCCGATTATCTTGCATTACTTCGCAAATTACGTGCTTTACCGGGGGTAAAAAAGGTATTTGTACGCTCCGGTATACGTTTTGATTACCTCATCGCAGACAAAGATGAAACTTTCTTTAAAGAACTTGTAAAATATCATATCAGCGGCCAGTTAAAAGTTGCCCCTGAGCATGTGAGTGATGCTGTACTGTCAAAAATGGGAAAGCCTGATAATTCGGTCTATAACAGATTTGTAAAACGCTATTATGATCTTAATAAGCAATTTGGCATGAACCAATTTTTAGTGCCATACTTAATGTCTTCCCATCCGGGTTCTACCTTAAAAGAAGCAATTGAGTTATCCGAATATTTACGTGATTTAGGATATATGCCGGAACAGGTACAGGATTTTTATCCGACACCATCTACATTATCTACCGTAATGTATTATACCGGAATTGATCCGCGAGATAACAGTAGCGTAAAAATAACAGACAATCCGCATGAAAAAGCAATGCAAAGGGCATTAATACAATATAGAAATCCTAAAAACTATGATTTAGTGTTAGAAGCCCTTAAACTTGCCGGACGCATGGATTTAGTAGGTTACGACAAAAAATGCTTTATCCGCCCACGTAACGGACGAAATGACCCAAAAGATAACAAACCGTCTGTAAATAAAGGCAAAGCACCGCAACCCGGCAATAAAATCAACAAAAAGCCGCAAAAGAAAAAAACTATACGGAATGTACACAAGAAAAAATAATAAAATGTAAATCAATTAGGAGGTAATCCATGAATATAGCAATTGTAACCGGTGCATCATCCGGAATGGGTGCAGAATTTGCCAGACAATTACATTATTACTATGATAATTATGATGAAATTTGGCTGATTGCAAGAAGGAAAGAACGTTTGGAAGCGTTAGCACATACACTGGACGATAAAACAAGAATTATTACCGCAGACCTGACACGTTCATCTGATTTAAAGTATATAGCACGTCAATTAAGCCTCATTAATCCAAATGTCACTCAACTAATTAACTGTGCCGGTTTTGGCATCATGGGAAGCTTTGAATCACTTCCTTTAAAAGAACAGTCAGATATGATAGACCTTAATGTAAAAGCACTTGTAAAGCTTACACACATGGTCCTTCCGTATATGAGGAAAAATGCCAATATAATACAACTTGCAAGCGTCGCCGCATTTTTACCGCAGGAAAATTTCTGCGTATATGCAGCTTCCAAATCCTTTGTTTTAAGTTTTTCGCGTGCCCTTAATGAAGAACTAAAAAAACGCAAGATATGTGTTACCGCGGTATGTCCGGGCCCTGTAGAAACAGAATTCTTTAATATTGCAGAAAAATATAATGAAACACTCGCGATAAAGAAACTTTTCTATGTAAAACCGGAACTTGTTGTAAAGGGAGCGCTTGAGGCATCCGTAAAACGTAAAGCCTATTTCACGCCAACACTTCCTATGAAAGCTATACAGATTATGTCCAAAATCATTCCGCATTCCTTTATACTAAACGGACAAAAAATATTAAATACAGTTACTTCTATAAATAAAGAAGTGATAATGAGTAAATTATTGTCACGGAGGCAATCATGAAAAGAACACCCAAAGGTTGTTACGGATATATTAACTATAAGAAAAAATTCGAAACAATAAAAACCATAGTTTTATTTGCAGTATCCCTTTCCTTATTTTTTGCAGGATGGTATACAACAAAATCCAGAATGAATTTACTTACCGTTGTTGCTATTCTCGGTATGCTTCCTGCATCCAAAAGCGCTGTAACCATGTTCATGATATTAAAGAGCAAAGGCTGCAGCGAGAGAGTACATAACCTGATTACGGAATGGTATACCAAAAACGAATGCACTATTTACGGCATATTTGATTTAAATATTACAACCTATAAAGCAACCTATCAAATCAGCCATCTGGTTGTAAAAGAAAAAACAATTTGTGCCTTAACAGAAACCCCCTCATCCGACTTACAGACATTTGAAAAGTTTATTAATGAATCGCTGATAAACGGTAACTATAAAGGATATCACTTTAAAACCTTTGAAAAAGAAGAGAAGTATCTTGAACGCTTAGCCGGACTTTCTAAATTAGAAGAGGATGAAAATAAAGATATGCTATTTGATTTCTTTATGGGCATTTCTCTGTAAGAGGTATGTATGCAGCAGTTTATTATTTCAAAAAACGATAAAAACCAACGACTTGACAAATTTCTTTTACGTCAGATGCCAAATGCAGGATTATCATTTATATGTAAAATGTTACGGAAGAAAAACATTACCGTAAATGATAAGAAAGCAGAAGGAAAATATATGTTGAAGGAAACGGATATCGTTAAGATATTCTTTTCCGATGATACATACCATAAAATGGCCGGTGGTAACAGTATACAAAACGGTCTCACAAATAAAGTCACTGAATACCGAAAAGCCTATGATACATTCAAAGGAATTCATGTATTATATGAAGATGACGATGTCATTTTCTTAAACAAACCGGCAAACCTTCTTTCCCAAAAAGCCAAAGAAGACGATCTAAGTATAAATGAATGGTTAATCGGATATCTCCTTCATAATAAAGAAATTACTGATGAACAGCTTAAAACATTTAAGCCATCCATTGCAAACAGGCTTGACAGAAATACTTCCGGACTCATTATGTGCGGAAAAACCTTACCCGGTTTACAACTACTTGCATCCTTATTAAAAGACCGTAAGGTTCATAAATATTACCGCGCCGTTGTATGCGGTTGTCTGAATCAGTCAATGGACCTTTCCGGATATTTATTAAAGGATACCAAAACAAACAGAGTAACCATTAGCAATAATCCCAAAGAAGGCTATGATAAAATCGAAACCCGGTATCAACCAATAAAAACTTCTGTTGATTATACCGAGCTTGAAGTGCTGCTTGTCACTGGGAAAACACACCAAATCAGGGCACATTTATCACACATAGGCCATCCGATATTAGGAGATCCGAAATACGGATTGCCTTCAAAGAACAAACTTACGAATATTATGCATCAGCAGTTACATGCTTATCGTATTGTATTTCCGGCATTGCAGGATTTTCCCAACTTATCGGAAAAAGAATTTATTTGCCCGCTTCCGGATAACTGGTACAATATAAATTAATTTTGTGAGGATAATATGGCAACATGGAACTCCAGAGGTCTTAGAGGTTCAACACTTGAAGACCTGATTAACAGAACGAATGAAAAATATCAGGAAAATAATCTGGCATTAATTCAAAAAATACCTACACCGATTACCCCTATTAAAATCGATAAAGAACATCGTCATATAACACTTGCTTATTTTGAGCAAAAGAGTACCGTTGATTATATAGGGGTTGTCCAGGGAATTCCGGTATGTTTTGATGCAAAAGAATGCGCCACAGACACCTTTACCATTAACAACATTCATGAGCACCAGGTACATTTTATGGAACAGTTTGAAAAGCAGGGTGGCGTTTCCTTTTTTCTGATTTATTATACAAACAAAAATATTTTTTATTATCTTCCTTACGAACATCTCAGGCTGTTTTGGGATAGGGCAAAAGAAGGCGGGCGTAAAAGTTTCCGCTATGATGAACTTAATCCCGAATATATTCTGCCTAAGAAAAACGGAATACTTGTGCCATATCTCGATATGATACAAAAAGATTTGGAAGAAAGATGTTGACATCTTATATTATATTGGTTATACTAACTTAAGTTTATCGTGATAATTTAGTAGCACGTTACCATACTAAAGTGCTTATGGAGGAATTTATGTTTAAAAATCTTATACATACTCCCGTTGGTGTAAGGGATATATATGGAACCGAATTGAAAAAGAAAACTTATGTGAAAGAGCAGATTCATTCCGTAATGGAAAGCTATGGTTTTGAAGATATACAGACCCCTGCGTTTGAATTTTCCGAAGTGTTCTCAAAGGATATCGGAACCACTAACGAAAAAGAATTATATAAATTTTTTGACAAGGAAGGAAATACACTGGTACTGCGTCCTGATTTTACGCCATCTATTGCAAGATGCGCCGCAAAGTATTTTCTTGAAGAAAAAAATCCGATCCGTTTAAGTTATAACGGAAACACCTATACCAACACAAGTGAACTGCAAGGCAAGTTAAAAGAAGTTACAGAAATGGGTGCTGAACTCATTAATGATTCCAGCGTTGAAGCAGATGCAGAAATGATTGCCATGGTAGTGGATTCTCTCTTAAAAAGCGGACTTACCGATTTTCAGGTTTCTATAGGTGAAATTGAATACTTTAAAGGATTATGTCAGGAACTCGGACTTAATGAAGAAACCGAACTTAATTTAAGAGATTATATATCAATTAAAAATCTTTTTGGTGCCCAGGAATACTTGATGAACGAAAATATTAATAAGACATCTGTTGAACGCCTTATTAAGGTTTTTGACTTGTTTGGTCAAAACGATATTTTTGAAGCAGCACGTAATAATGTGTCTAACGAAAGAAGTATCGCTGCCATCGAAAGATTAGAAGCATTATATAATAAGTTATGTCTTTACGGTGTGGAAAAATACATATCCTTTGATTTAGGAATGCTGAGTAAATACCATTATTATACAGGTGTTATTTTCAAAGCATATACCTATGGCGTGGGTGATGCCATTGTAAAAGGCGGAAGATACGATAACCTTCTGTCAAAATTCGGGAAAATGAGTCCTGCCATCGGTTTTGTCGTTTTACTGGACGGATTAATGAATGCATTATCAAGACAAAAAATTAACATTCCGGTTTCAGAAAACATAATTACCGTAACATATAACGAAAACACCTATACAGATAAGCTGAACGAAGCGATGAAGCTTCGTAAGGACGGACAAAAAGTTAAGCTTGTTAAGGAATAGACAGGAGATATATATGAGCGAAGAAACAAGATACTTAACCTTTGCCTTAGGAAAAGGCAGACTGGCTAATAAAACATTAGAACTTTTAGAAGAAATCGGAATCCATTGTGAAGAAATGAAAGACAAAGAATCCCGAAAGCTTATCTTTGTTAATGAAGAATTAAAACTCAAGTTTTTCCTTGCAAAAGGTCCCGATGTACCAACTTATGTTGAATACGGTGCAGCAGATATAGGCGTTGTAGGAAAAGACACTATAATGGAAGAACAAAGACGTGTCTTTGAAGTCCTTGATTTAGGATTTGGGAAATGCCGTATGTGTGTATGCGGACCGGAAAGCGCAAGAGATTTATTACAGCATAATGAAATGATACGCGTTGCAACAAAATATCCTATAATAGCCAAAGATTACTTTTACAATCAAAAGCATCAGACCGTAGATATAATCAAGCTCAATGGTTCTGTAGAATTAGGTCCTATCGTGGGTCTTTCAGATGTCATTGTAGACATTGTAGAAACCGGTTCAACCTTAAAAGAGAACGGTCTTGGCGTTTTAGAAGAAATATGTCCATTATCCGCAAGAATGATAGTGAACCAAGTCAGCATGCAGATGGAAGCAGACAGAATACGCCATATTATAAATGCTCTGCGTGAACGTTTATAACACAATAACCTTGGAGGCAATAATGAGAATAATTAAACTTACAAACGAAACTAAGAACGATGTTCTTGACAGTTTATTAAAAAGAAGCACAAACAGCTATAAAGAATATGAAGAAAAAGTAGAAGAAATTCTAAATAATGTCAGAGAAAAAAGAGATGAAGCCGTATTTGCTTATACAGAAAAATTTGACGGATTCAAACTTACTCCTGACAACGTATTTGTAACAAAGGAAGAAATTTTAGAAGCCTATAAAGAAATTGATGAAGAATTTATTGAAGTATTAAAGAAAGCTATTAATAATATCCGCGAATACCACGAAAAACAGGTGCGTACAAGCTGGTTTACAACAAAAGAAGACGGCACAATTCTCGGTCAAAAATTCACCCCTCTTGAAAGAGTCGGTGTTTATGTACCGGGCGGAAAAGCTGCTTATCCATCCAGTTTATTAATGAACGTTGTTACGGCAAAAGTTGCCGGTGTAAATGAAATTTACGTTACGACCCCTTGTAACAAAGAAGGCAAGATCAATCCTGGAACTCTCGTTGCCGCAGACCTTGCCGGTGCTTACAAAATAATAAAAGTAGGCGGTGCACAGGCAATTGCTGCCCTTGCATACGGAACACAAAGTATTCCTAAAGTCGATAAGATTACAGGACCGGGTAACATTTTCGTTGCTCTTGCAAAAAAAGCTGTATTTGGCCATGTAAGTATTGATTCTGTTGCGGGACCAAGCGAAATTCTGGTTATTGCAGATGAAGATGCTAATCCACGCTATGTGGCAGCCGATTTATTATCACAGGCAGAACATGACGAAATGGCCTCTGCCATATTAATAACAACAAGTGAAGAACTTGCCAAGAAAGTATCTAAAGAAGTTGATATTCTTACAAACGAATTATCACGAAAAGCTATCATAGAAAAATCCCTTGATAACTATGGTTATATTTTAGTTGCCGAAAATATGGAGGATGCCGTAATTGCAGCTAACGACATTGCATCAGAACACGTAGAGCTTCTTGTCAGAAATCCATTTGAATTAATGACTAAAATACGAAATGCCGGTGCAATTTTCCTTGGAGAATATTCAAGTGAACCATTGGGTGATTACTACGCCGGACCGAACCATATTTTACCGACAAACGGAACCGCTAAATTTTTCTCACCACTGAATGTAGATGATTTTGTTAAGAAAACAAGTATCATTTCTTATTCAGAAGATGCACTTAGCAGAGTACATAAAGATATAGAGCTCTTTGCACAGAAGGAAGGATTTACGGCACACGCAAAATCAATTGCCGTTAGATTTGAATAGTATCATATTTTCAGATTATTATAAGAAAGAGAGAATGCCCATGGACAAGAGTAGAAGAAGCCAGGTGACAAGAGACACAAAAGAAACCCAGATTAACGCAACCCTTAACATTGACGGAAGCGGAAAATATCAGATCGAAACCGGTATAGGGTTCTTTAACCATATGTTAGAAGGATTTACAAAGCATGGTCTTTTTGATCTTAACCTTACTGCAAACGGCGATTTGAACGTTGATTCACACCATACAGTAGAAGATTGCGGTATTGTTCTTGGCACTTTAATCAAAAATGCTATCGGAGACAAAAAAGGAATCAACCGCTATGGCTACTTTGTACTTCCAATGGATGAATGTAATGTAATTTGCTCCATTGACTTAGGCGGTCGGCCATATTATAAAAGCAATTGTGTTTTTACTAATGAAAAAGTAGGATATATGGACACATGTCTTGTCGATGAATTCTTTTATGCAGTATCCTATAGTGCTATGATGAACATACACTTTAACATGTTATCTGGTGGGAACGACCACCATCTGATAGAAGCCATGTTTAAGGCTTTTGCAAAAGCACTTGACAGTGCCACAAAATATGATATAAGAATTACTGATGTTTTAAGTACGAAAGGAACAATATAATGGACACAAAATTGTTTATTGCCCAAATGACTATAAAATGCGGAAAAGTAGTAGCATCGGATGATTATAACAACATTATTTCGGATAATCCGGTTGCCTATGCCAAAAATCTGTCTGAAAATAATGCAGACCGTATTTTTATTACAGATTTATCAGTTACAGATGATGAGCACGATGAAGCCATCGGTATCATAAAGCAAATTTGCTTAACATGTGAAATACCGGTTATCGGTACAGGCCATATATTCCGTATGGAGGATGTTAAAAAGCTTCTTTACGCAGGCTGTGCACATGTAGTAATCAATTTTGAAAATGAAACCGAAAAGAATATCACTGATGAAGTTTCCCATAAATTTGGCAAAGACAAAATTATAGCAATGGTGAATTCACTTACAAGCTATAATGCAAACAAGGAAATCATTGCTGCCTTGTGTTCAAGACTTATCTTAACAAGCGAAAACATAACAACGCCATCCATCGCTGATGTAAATGTGCCTGTAATTATAATGCATAATGCTTCATCCTTTGAAAGCATGTATGACTATCTTGAAAACACAAAAACAGCCGGTATTACCGGTGAATTTATTAACAGCAACATTACAGAAATTACATCTTATAAACATACATGTTATGAGAAAAATATTCCGGTAATCACCTTTGAAGGCGCGGATGATTTTTCTACCTTTAAACTTAACAGCGATGGTATGATTCCGGTTGTTGTACAGGATTATAAGACCTTTGAAGTATTACAGGTAGCTTACATGAACCGCGAGGCCTATGAACATACATTACTTACCGGTAAAATGACTTACTATAGCCGTACACGGCAAGAATTATGGATTAAAGGTGAAACAAGCGGACACTATCAATACGTAAAGGAATTACATGTAGATTGCGACAGGGACACTATACTTGCCAAAGTATCACAAGTTGGTGCAGCATGTCACACCGGAAAATACTCTTGCTTCTTTAATGAATTAGGTAAGAAAGACTATGATGATACAAATCCTTTAAAAGTATTTACAGACGTATATAATGTAATACTTGACAGAAAAGTAAATCCTAAAGAAGGCTCATACACTAACTATCTTTTTGATAAAGGCATTGACAAAATACTTAAAAAGCTCGCCGAAGAAGCAACTGAAATTGTTATTGCAGCAAAAAATCCTAATCCTGATGAAATTAAGTACGAAATTTCAGATTTTCTTTATCATATGATGGTTCTTATGGCAGAAAAGAACGTTACATGGGAAGAAATAACGAACGAACTTGCAAGACGTTAATATAAGTATTTCATTTCAGGAGTTTACCAAATGACTAAATTAGCTTTATCAGACAATATATTATTAAAGATTGAAAAGCCTGCAAGATATATCGGAAACGAAATAAACAGTGTCAAAAAAGATTTAAACGAGATAAAAATACGATTTGCCATGTGTTTTCCCGATGTTTACGAAATAGGTATGTCACATCTTGGAATACAGATTCTTTATGATATGTTTAACCGTTGGGATGACATCTGGTGTGAAAGAGTATATTCTCCATGGCTTGATCTTGACAAAATTATGAGGGATGAAAATATCCCTCTTTTTGCAGTTGAATCCCAGGACCCTATCAAGAATTTTGATTTTCTTGGTATTACCTTGCAATATGAGATGTGTTATACCAATGTACTGCAGATTTTAGATTTATCACATATTCCGCTTCTTGCTAAAGATAGAGGAAATGATGATCCTATCGTTATAGGCGGAGGTCCCTGTACCTATAATCCGGAACCTTTAGCAGATTTTTTTGATTTATTTTATATGGGTGAAGGAGAAACGGATTATCGTGAATTAATGGATCTTTATATCAAATATAAAGATGAGGGTTGGACACGTCAGGAATTTTTAAAAAAAGCAAGCAAAATCCATTCCATTTATGTTCCTTCTCTTTATGAAGTATCATATAAAGAAGACGGAACTATAGCTTCTTTTACACCTGTATACGAGGATGTACCACAGACAGTGCAAAAAGGTCTAGTTACTGACATGGATAAAGCGCCTTACCCTATGAAACCGGTAGTACCTTTTATCCGTGCAACACAAGACAGAGTTGTACTGGAAATACAGAGAGGATGCATCAGAGGATGCCGCTTTTGTCAGGCAGGACAAATCTATCGTCCGATAAGAGAGCGAAGTGCATCCTTACTTAAAGATTACGCAAAACAGATGCTTTCATCTACAGGATACGAAGAAATATCGTTATCTTCCTTAAGTTCAAGTGATTATTCTGAATTAAATGATTTACTTAACTTTTTAATTGATGAATGTAATGAACAGAAAGTAAATATATCACTCCCTTCCTTAAGAATAGATGCTTTTTCCCTTGATGTCATGAGCAAAGTACAGGATGTAAGGAAAAGCAGCCTAACCTTTGCTCCCGAGGCAGGAAGCCAAAGAATGCGTGATATAATCAACAAGGGATTGACTAAAGAAGTCATTTTGCAAGGTGCCAAAGAAGCTTTTGAAGGCGGTTGGAATAAAGTTAAATTATACTTTATGTTAGGGCTCCCTTTTGAACAGGAGGAAGATATCAAAGCCATTGCCGAGCTTGCCAATGAGATTGCGGCATTGTACTACGAAACCGTTCCTAAGGAAAAACGTAATGGTAAAATACAAATTGTTGTAAGTACCTCTTTCTTTATTCCAAAGCCATTTACCGCTTTCCAATGGGCGCAAATGAATACCAAGGAACAATTTATAGATAAAGCATATATAACCAAAAATGCCATAATTAGCATGCTTAACCAGAAGAGTATTAAATACAACTGGCATGAAGCGGATGTCAGCATGCTGGAAGGCGTTTTTGCAAGAGGCGACAGACGCATAGGCAAAGTTATTTTGGAAGCATATAAAAGAGGATGCCTCTATGATGCCTGGGGCGAATATTATAAAGACGATATATGGCAACAATGCTTTAAAGATTTGAATATTGATCCTGCTTTTTATACGACCAGGGAACGAAGGGAAGATGAAATTCTGCCATGGGATTTTATAGATTGCGGTGTAACCAAGGAATTCCTTCTTCGTGAATGGAACAAAGCAAAAAAAGGTGAAATTTCAGAAAATTGTTCTCTTAAGTGCCAAGGTTGTGGTGCAATGACATTTAATGCAGGCATATGCCTTCAAAAACGATAATTAAGGAGTATAGTATTGGAAAATATAACCTTACGAATTAAATTCACCAAATTCGGTCCCATTAAGTTTATAGGACATCTTGATGTGATGCGCTATTTCCAAAAAGCAATACGGCGTGCCGGTTTAGATATTAAATATACCAATGGTTTCAATCCGCATCAGATTATGAGTTTTGCCGCACCGCTTAGTGTAGGTGTTGAAAGCATGGGAGAATATATGGACATCGAAATGAATTCCATCATTTCTACTGATGATGTTAAAGCCAGACTGAATCAATGTATGGCAGAGGGCATTGAAATTGTGGACGTATCTGTTTTACCAGACAATTCCAAAAACGCCATGGCAAGCGTAACAGCCGCAATATATTCTGTTGTTTTCAGGGATTCATATTCACTTGATTTTTCATTAAAAAAAGCCGTTGATAAATTTAACAATGCCAATGAGGTCAATATTCAGAAACAATCCAAAAAATCCGATGCAGTTATTGACTTAAAACCGGCAGTTTACGAACTTAATGCGGATGATGACAAAAGAATGGTAACCATGAAAGTAAATGCCAGCAGTTCCGGCAACATAAAACCACTCTATGTTGTTCAATCGCTTTGTGAAATGTACCGGAAAGAAGTATGCTTTGAAGACCTTATGATAACACGTCTCGATACTATTTTAGAAGGCTGATAATATTATGATTAATGCACAATTTGTCGTGACCAAGTATAAGGATGGCATTTTAGCGGCTTTCCAAAAAGAAAACCGGCTTGAAGAAATATCCTATGAAAAAGATGATAATTTAATACGTGTGCAGGATGTGTATGTAGGAAAAGTTATCGATTATCCGCGCCATCTGCAGGCTGCTTTTGTCGAAGTCAAAAATGGAGTGAAATGTTTTCTTCCCCTAAATCATCTCACACCGGAAGAATGCTCTAAAATACATGCAGGCGACAATCTTCTTGTGCAGGTACATAAAGAGGCGGTACGACAAAAAGATGCCGTATTAACACAAAACATTTCCCTTCCGGGAATAAATGTCGTTGTTTCCCTCTTAAATAATAACATTTCTTTTTCTTCTGCCATAAACCGGAAGACAAAAGAAATGATAAAATCCGAAATCGGAAACACCATAATCATACCGGACGGATACGGTGTAATATTCCGTTCAAGAGTAGCAGAGTACATGAGCAATAACGCATTATCAGAAAACACTGATGCATTAATTCATTATTTTTATGAAATTAATAATGAGATCAGGGTTTTAAGTGACCACCTAAAGCAAATTAAGGAATTAAGCGCAACAAGAACAGAATTCACTTGTCTATATAAAAGCGAACCGGAATATATTAAAAAACTTTCATCTTGTATAATTAATCATCCGGAATCTATTGAAAAAATAGTTACCGATGACGAGCAGCTGTATGAAGAAATCAAACTATATGTAAATAAACATACAGAAGCCGAAAGTATTCCCGTAGAACTATACAAAGATGATTCCATCTCATTATTTCATTTATTATCACTCAATTCGAAAATAAATGAAATTCTTAGCCGTAATGTATGGCTAAATTCGGGTTCTTATCTGGTTATAGAGCAAACGGAAGCTTTAACTGTCATTGATGTTAACTCAGGAAAAAACATAACCGGTAAAAACAAAGAAGAATATAACCTTAAGATAAATATTGAAGCAGCCAGAGAAGCCATAAGACAAATACGTTTAAGACACATAAGCGGGATTATTATTATTGATTTTATTAACATGGCTGATAATAACAATAAGCATACACTAATTAATGAATTAAAAAATCTCACATTAAATGAATCGATAAAAACACGTTTTGTTGATATAACCGCACTCGGTTTGGTTGAAATAACCCGCGAAAAAAAGGAACGTCTCCTTAGCGAACTTTTTCTTGACAAACAGTAGGACGGGTGTTATTATATTCCAGTATGCCGCATAATGAGGTATAAGTATGTGCTTTTCACATCACCGAAGTTAGCGAGTAAAGATAAGTAGGAGGTGCCCTATGTACGCAATCATTTGCACAGGTGGAAAACAGTACAAAGTAGCTGAAGGCGATGTTATTAAAGTTGAAAAACTTGATGTTGCTGAAGGTGCTGCTGTAACATTTGACCAGGTAATCGCTGTAAATGATAACACTCTTAAAGTTGGCAAAGAAGTAGAGAACGCTTCTGTAAGCGCTACAGTTGTTGCTCAGGGAAGAGGTAAAAAGGTTATCGTTTATAAGTATAAGAGAAAATCAGGTTACCACAAGAAAAACGGTCATAGACAAGCATACACACAGGTTAAAATTGACAAGATTAATGCTTAATCAGGTTATTTGCTATGATTATTGTTACAGTTTTTAAACAAAACGGGATAATAACCGGATTTGAAACAAATGGGCATGCCGGTTATGCAAAAGCAGGCAAGGACATTATTTGTTCTGCTGTATCTGCGCTAACCATAAATGCCATTAACTCAGTAGAATCGCTTACAAAACAGCGGTTTGAATGTGAATTAACCGAATCCGATGGTTATATCCATTATTCCTTATATGAGCCATATGATGATAATGCACAGCTGTTGCTTAAGTCATTAATTTTAGGCCTGGAAGGAATTATCAAAGATTACGGAAAAAAGTATGTAGACTTGAGAATCAAGGAGGTGTAATACCATGTTAAATATGAACCTTCAATTTTTCGCTCATAAAAAGGGAGTTGGTTCTACTAAGAACGGTAGAGATTCCGAATCCAAGAGATTAGGTGCGAAGAGAGCTGACGGACAATTCGTAAAAGCCGGTAATATTTTATACAGACAGCGTGGAACTAAGATTCATCCTGGCGTAAATGTAGGCCGTGGTGGTGATGACACATTGTTTGCTTTAGTAGACGGTGTTCTTAGATTTGAAAGATTAGGAAGAGACAAGAAGCAGGCTTCTGTTTATCCTGTAGAGAAATAATACGAATTGAAAGCTTCAAACATAACTGTTTGAAGCTTTTTCATTCAGTTTAGCCTTATAGAAAGACGGTGAGAAAATGTTTGCAGATCGTGTCAAAATATTTATTAAAAGCGGAAAAGGCGGAGACGGACATGTATCCTTCAGAAGAGAAAAATACGTGCCAAACGGCGGACCGGACGGTGGAGACGGCGGTAACGGCGGCTCTGTTATATTTGTTGTGGACGAAGGCCTTAATACGCTTGTTGATTTTTACCAAAAAAGAAAGTATTTTGCAGAAGCCGGCGAAAACGGTAAAGCAAGAAATTGTCATGGTAAAAATGGAGAAGATATTATAGTTAAAGTGCCGGAAGGAACTGTCATTAAAGAAGCAGAAAGCGGAAAAGTTATAACCGATATGTCAGGCGATAACCGTCAATATACTATTTTAACCGGCGGAAAGGGTGGTAACGGAAACCAGCATTATGCAACATCAACCATGCAGGCTCCAAAGTATGCACAACCCGGCCAACCGGCAAAAGAACTTGAAGTAATGCTTGAATTAAAGGTAATCGCAGATGTTGGTCTTGTAGGCTTTCCTAATGTAGGAAAATCTACTTTATTATCACGCACCACCAATGCGAGACCAAAAATTGCAAATTATCACTTCACAACCTTAAATCCACACCTTGGCGTTGTTAATTTAGGAGAAGGCAACAGTTTCGTAATGGCTGATATACCGGGACTGATTGAAGGCGCATCTGAAGGCATTGGATTAGGTTTTGAATTTTTACGCCATATAGAACGGACAAAAATGTTTATTCATGTTGTCGACGCAGCCTCTACCGAAGGCCGTGATCCAATTGAAGATATATATGCTATCAATAAAGAACTTGATACTTATAATCCTGAAATCGCAAAACGTCCACAGGTCATAGCAGCTAATAAAATTGATGCATTTTACGGCGACGAAAGCGAAGAAGTACTTAACAAAATCAAAAACGAATTTGAACCTAAGGGTATTAAAGTATTTCCTATTTCAGGCGTAAGCGGAGAAGGCGTTAAAGAATTACTTTTTTATGTTTCATCACAACTAAAAACAATGGATGATGCACCTGTTATTTTTGAACAGGAATACTATCCGGAGTTTGAATGCGCCGTAACCGATGAACCATATACTGTTTCATACGACAAAGACAGCAATGAATATATTGTTGAAGGTCCACGTATTGAAAAAATGCTTGGTTATACCAATCTTGAATCAGAAAAAGGATTCCTTTTCTTCCAGAAATTTATGAAAGATAACGGAATTCTTGACGAACTTGTTGCCCTTGATATAAAAGAAGGCGATACCGTCAGAATCTATGGTTGGGCATTCCAATACTATAAATAACTTGGAGGAATTTTTATGACCAGTAAACAAAGATCATATTTAAAGGGCTTAGCAATGAATCTTGAAGCTACTTTCCAAATAGGAAAATCAAGTTTAACACCGGAATTTACAGAAGCCATTGCTGAAGCATTCAATAAAAAAGAACTTTTGAAGATTAATGTATTAAAAAACTGTATGGACGATCCAAACCAGATGGCTCAGATTATCGCAGAACGTACAAAATCACAAGTAGTACAGGTAATCGGCAAAAAAATAGTTCTTTATAAAGAAAATAAAGACCATAAGAAAATCATTCTTCCATAAATCATAAAAATAATAATCGGAGACCTATTTTATGAAAAAAACCGGCATTATGGGCGGTACTTTTAACCCGATTCATAACGGTCATATATATCTTGCAAAATGCGCAATGGAATATTTTAAACTTGATAATGTATTATTTATGCCTACCGGTAATTCATATATGAAGACCAACGTGCTTAACGCAGAACATCGCGTTAATATGACACGGATAGCCATTGAAAATGAGCCCAATTTCGAATTATCAACAATAGAGGCCGACATGCCCGGAAATTCATATACGTACAAAACGCTACAAATTCTAAAAGATTTGAATAAAGATACTGAGTATTACTTCATTACCGGTGCTGATGCCGTTATGAGCATGGGAAAATGGCTAAATCCGCAGTTAATATTTAATAACTGTGTTGTTGTAGCAACCACACGAAATGATTATGACATGCTTCATTTGAATGATAAAGTATCCGAGTATAAAAAGGCTTATAATGCAGATATCCGATTGTTTAATACGACTCCGATTGATATTTCCTCAACGGACATTCGGGAATACGTAAAAAATAAGCAGGATATATCAGCATATGTTCCTAAAAAAGTTTTAAAGTATATTGAAGACAATAAGCTTTATCAATAAACACAGAGGTTATTATGCAACTATATAACGATAAAAAGATTAAAAAGAAATTAATAAAGTCTTTATCCGAATCCCGGTATAATCACACCTTAGGTGTTGCATACACAGCAGCCTCGCTTGCGATGCGTTATGATTATGATATAGAGAAAGCCTACTTTGCAGGCCTTTTACATGATTGTGCAAAGTGCATTCCAAACGACAAAAAATTAAGCATGGCCAAAAAAAATAATCTTAGCGTAAATGATGCTTTTAAAAACTCGCCGGATTTACTTCATGCAGAGCTGGGTGCCATTGTTGCCAAAGAAAAATATAATATCCATGATGAAGACATACTGAACGCCATCGCTTACCATACCACCGGGAAGCCCGATATGAGCCTTTTAGAGAAGATTATATATATTTCCGATTATATTGAGCCTTCACGTCAAACAATACCGAATTTAAGCGAAATTCGACGTTTAGCCTACACAAATCTCGATGAAACATTATATCAAATACTAAAACAGACCATTACATATGTTAAGAGTAAGAAAACGGATTTTCTCCCCATTACTTTAGAAGCATATGAATACTATAAAACACACAGGGAGGGCAATAATAATGAGTGAATTAACCCGTGAAAAAGAAATGTTGAAACTTGCTATCGAAGCCTTAGAAGACAAAAAAGCAGTAGATATAAAAGTAATCGATATAACCGGAATTTCTACCATTGCGGATTACTTTATCATAGCCGGGGGTACAAACCGTTCCCAAATTCAGGCACTTGCAGACAATGTTGACGAAAAACTGGGACGAAAAGGGTACACGCAACGTCAGGTTGAAGGATATGAAACTGCAAATTGGGTTCTTATGGATTACAAGGATATCATCATCCATATATTCGACCATGATAACCGCTTATTCTACGATATCGAAAGAATATGGCGTGATGGAAAAGAAATGTCAGAAGAGGAACTTAAAGCATTATAGTTATTATATAATCACAAATGCCGGGTACTTAAAAATTTAGTACCCGGCACTTATATTATTTTAACACTTATATTATCTAACGATTAAATCCAGTCTAACATTTAATGGCATAAACGGAAGACACCAAAAACCT
The DNA here is from genome assembly GCA_045576455.1 of Lachnospiraceae bacterium. Classification (GTDB taxonomy): domain Bacteria; phylum Bacillota; class Clostridia; order Lachnospirales; family Lachnospiraceae; genus RGIG4034. The sequence goes on from JAZNGM010000002.1 coordinate 60,748, forward strand.
TTCCGAGAATTTCACAATGCTCAACAATAATAGGTTCCATTTCATCGTTTTCCGGCTGTAATCTGTAATGACCATTTTCTTTATAAAATGTTTTTACAGTAGCAGAATCATCTACCAGTGCAACCACAGTATCTCCATTACGGGCCGTATTGCAGCATTCAACAAAAATCTGATCGCCATTAAAAATCCCTTTATTAATCATACTGTCACCTTTTACTTTTAAAACAAATGTTTCAGCGTTCGGAACCATATCAACCGGCATAGGGAAGTAACCTTCAATATTCTGTTCAGCAAGTATGGGTTGTCCGGCAGCAACAGTACCTACAATCGGAATACTTGTCATTTCATGGCGTACCATTTGAAAACTATCATCAACAATTTCTATAGCACGTGGTTTTGTAGGGTCGCGGCGTATGTAACCGTTTTTCTCCAAAGTCTCCAAATGTGCATGAACAGAAGAGGTAGATTTAAGATTAACCGCTTCACATATTTCACGTACAGCAGGCGGATATCCTCGTTTTAATATCTCTTCCTTAATATATTCAAGTATTTCTCTTTGCTTAGCTGAAATCTTACCATTAGCCATAAATTCACCGTTCCTTTACTATGTATGTTGATACTATATACATATTATCATACCAAACGAAAAAAAGCAAACATATATTCCAAATATTTGTTCGATTTTCTATTGACAAACAAAACATCTGTTCGTATAATGGGTTTATAAGCAAACAAACGTTCTGACAAGGGAGTTTAACATGAACCATTATCCAATAAACAGAAACTTAAAATCAAACAGCAGACGCAGACGCATTTTACAGTTAAGAATCCGTGCCATTGCATTCATGATATGTATTGTAGCCGTTTTTATTCTTGCATTTATGTCAAAATCAACCGTATCCGATGCAGATAATCATTCTCAGAAAGAAGTAAAGTTATTTACCAGTATTGAAGTTAATTATGGCGATACATTATCCTCCATCGCACTTGAGTATATTGATGAACACTATGAAAATACAAATGACTACATAAATGAAGTAGTACGTATTAATTCGCTGGATAATTCAGACGAATTAATTGCCGGCCAATATATTATTGTCCCTTATTATACTAGTATGGAGTAATAGTAAAAGTAATAGTATTTATACAAAATACTATTACTTTTTATCTTCACGTAACGTAACCATCTTAGCAGCTCTGCGTTTTCCTTCTTCATCTATTGCTGCATAATGCTTTCTTGTGGTATTTACGTCTTTATGGCCCAACACTTCGGCCACCAGGTAAATATCGCCACTTTCTTTATATAAATTTGTGCCATATGTACTTCTTAACTTATGTGGTGTTATTTTCTTTAATGTATTCGTTCTTGAAGTATATTTCTTAACCAGAATCTCAACCGTTCTGACACCAATTCTTTTGTTTTGCATAGACAAGAAGAGTGGTCCTTTATTATCGGCAGTTTTTATATTTGAATTTCTCTCATCAAGATAATTTATTATGGCATCCCTTACTTCGTCACCAAAATATACAACCGTTTCATAACCACCTTTACGATATATCTTTATTCTATTATTATCAAAATCAACATCTTCTATATTTAAACCAACACACTCTGAAACACGTATTCCTGTTCCAAGAAGAAGAGTAAGGAGAGCCAGATCTCTTAAACGGGTCTTATTATAATATCGCTGCTCACCTTTCGTAATATGGCTGCCTTCCTCTACAGAATCAAGCAGTTCCGCCACTTCATTAGGATCCAGTCTAATTATTTCCTTTTCGTGCATTTTAGGCATATCCACAAGAGCGGCAGGGTTTGATTTTATTAATTCACTTTTATAAAAATAATTATACATACTTTTTATCGAAGAAAGCTTGCGCATTTTTCCCCGTTCTTTGTTCGTTAATACTTTATCGCCTTTTTTATAGAGCTCACAATATAACAAATATTCTTCTATATCAATTTTTGTTATTTTTTCTAAAATATCAATTGGAAAATCACGTATTTCTATTTTTTGTAATTCAGGATTATTATTATGAAGATATTCAAAAAAATTCTTAAGGTCAAAGGCATAGGCAATCTGTGTTCTGGAAGAAGTAGTATCATGTATTCCTCTGAAAAACGTGCCTACAAAAAGCGGGAGAGCAGCAAGATGTTCCCTAAGTTTTAGTGTATTTTCCCTATCGACCTGTTCATGATATGTTAATTTATCATCTGACATATTAATCCACCCATAACTTTCTGTTCATAATCGCTGTAAACATTCTGTCTTTGACACCCGGATTTTCATTACCAAGCGTTTTTAATAACTGCTTCGCATATTCACGTTTTGTATAGCCGTCTACAGGACATTTGCTTTTTAAAATAGGTATTTCTGTCTTTTTAGTAAAACTTATAACTTCATATTCATGAAGATATATTAATGGTCTGATTACTTTTAACTGCATTCTGTCAAGATATGTGACCGGAGCAAAGGTATGGAACCTGCCTTCATAAATTAATGACATTAACATAGTTTCAACAATGTCATCCTTATGATGAGCATATGCTATTTTATTACAGCCAATTTTCTGCATAGCATCATTTAAAGCACCCTTACGCATTTTAGCACACAGGGAGCACGGACTGGTTTCTTTACGTTCATTAAATACAATGTCACTTATATCTGTTTTAACAAGATGATATGGAACATCTAATTTGTGACATATTTCTTCAATACCGGTAAAATCCTGATTTTGAAATCCTACATCTACAGTAACCGCAACTAAAGAAAATTTCTTTGGATAAAACCGTCGTAGTCCCGCCATAGAATATAGAAGAGTAAGGCTATCTTTTCCACCGGAAATTCCAATGGCAATAACATCACCTTCCTCAATCATCTGAAAATCATCTATTGCTTTTCTGGTTCTGCTCATCAATTTTTGTAAATCCATATTACATCTATCCTCCAACGTATCTATTATACATTTTTTTTGAACATTTTAATACTTTTTTTATAAATATTATAGATAATCGCATTTCATTTTAAAGTCATTCTATGATATAATATTTTCATAATTTTTTTAAGAGGACCGGAGGATAAAATAATGCGTTATAAATGGGACAAAAAATATCTGTATTGGGGAATAACAGCATTTCTCGTTATATGCTCCTGTATCTTTTTTTATTACATACTTTTTCATGGAGTACGCTTTAAAGCCGGATTCAATCAGGTAATCAGTATTCTTTCGCCCATCATATATGGATTTGTAATTGCATATCTATTATCTCCGATAGTTAATATATTAGAAAAGAAAGTTCTTTTCCCAATATTCAAGAGAAATAAGCCCATTTCACCGGATAGCAAGTTGGTAAAACGTATACGAATTTTATCTATCTTATTGACATATTTTATTGTAATCTTATTGATCTATGCTTTATTTGCAATGCTTATACCACAGCTGACACGAAGCGTACAGAGTATTGTTTTCCAATCCGGAACCTATGTTAAAAACATAACTGAATGGTTAACCGATTTATCCGATCGTTTTCCTTTCTTAAAAGACTTTATTGATGTTGAAAACTTTGAATTTGATAGCGAATCTATTGTCAGCTGGCTTAATAATAACCTGGATATCGAAAAGTATTTAGGCAATATCGGAACCTTCTTTACCAAGTTTTATACCGGTATTTATGATGTAGTAATGGTATTGTTTAATTTCATAATCGGAACCATTATTTCCGTATATCTTTTGTCAAGTAAAGAAATGTATGCAGGACAAGGCAAGAAAATAGTTTATGCATTATTTGAAAGAAGAAGAGCAAACCGTTTTATTAAAAACATGCGCTTTGTACACCGTACTTTTACCGGATTTATTAACGGTAAAATTGTTGATTCCGTAATTATTGGTATTTTATGTTTTATCGGGACATCATTACTCGGAATTCCATATCCAAGTATTATTTCCGTAATTGTTGGTGTTACCAACGTTATACCGTTTTTTGGTCCTTATTTGGGAGCCATTCCAAGTGCATTGTTTATATTAGTAATCAGCCCAATACATTGTCTGTATTTCATCATATTTATTGTTATTTTACAACAACTTGACGGTAATGTCATTGGACCTAAGATTTTGGGCGGTTCAACAGGATTATCAAGTTTCTGGGTAATTTTTGCAATTACTTTATTTGGTGGTTTCTTGGGAATATTCGGAATGATTATCGGTGTACCTGTATTTGCCGTGTTATTTGCAATGTTTAAGAGTTTCTTTAACCGCTCGTTAAAGAAAAAAGGCTTACCGACAGATACTGCGAATTACGTTAATTTGAAAGAAATTGAAGACAATATTTTAGTTCATTCAACCAATTCAGACGATAATTTAAATAAAGATAATTCGAATGAAAAAAACACATGGTTTAAAAAACTAAAAGAAAAATTTAATGCAAACAAGCAAAAAGGAAAAACACAAAATCAAGAAAATTCAGGAATTAATAATCCGGATGAAATAAAAGATAATGACGATAAATAAATATGTTAAACAGAAAACGCGTCTATAAATACATATAGGCGCGTTAATTTGTTACTTTCATATTAAATTACAGGCTAAACTTTTCGTTAAACTTGTCTTTTGCGAAATCATCTATTTCTTTTCTCTTCGAAATCTTCAACAAATTGTTTGATTAATTTAACGGTTCCATCTACACCAAGAATGCTGCTGTTGATTGTTAAATTATAACTTTCAGCACGTCCCCATTTTTTTGTTGAATAATAATTGTAATAGCTTTGTCTTTGCTTATCCTTTTTAATCATCATTTCTTTAGCTTTTTGCTCAGAAATATCAAAACGTTCCATAACACGTTTAACTTTGAATTCTTCATCAGCATGAACAAATACGTGTACAGCGTTTTTATAATCAGCCAATGCATAATCAGCACAACGGCCTACAATTACACAAGGTCCTTCATCCGCAATCTTCTTAATTGCATCAAACTGTGTTAAAAACACCTTATGGCTAATCGGCATATCCACAAAAGCTGATGAATTATAACCAAATGAATATGTATCCATTACCAGATTGTAAAGAAATGAATTTGTTGGTCTTTCATCATGATTTTTAATCATTTCTTCACAGAATCCACTTTCTTTAGCAGCCCTGGTCAATAATTCCTTATCATAATATGGAATGCCGTAATCTTTTGCAAGACGCTCTCCTATTTCATGACCGGCGGAACCAAATTGTCTACCAATTGTAATTATTGTATTCATATAAACACCTCCCACAGCTTTTACTTATAAATATTATAATATATTTGTGCACATTTTACAATATATCCCTATAATTGAACGCATATTTTAAACATATTATGCTAAATTCAGGTTATTTAACAATTTTTCAAAATATTCAGGTAATGGGGCAATCGTTTCAAGTTCAATACCGCTTATCGGATGAATAAATTTCAGATAATATGCATGCAACGTCTGGCCATTTAACTTCATACTTTCTTTTCTGTTACAATATAACTCATCTCCCAATATCGGATGATTAATTGATGCCATATGTACTCTTATTTGATGCGTCCTTCCCGTTTCAAGTTTACATTCAACATAAGAATACCCGTTATTCTCACTAAGTACTTTATAGTGCGTAATAGCTTCTTTTCCGTTAGGTACATTTATTGCCATTTTTAATCTGTCATTAGGATTACGGCCAATATTAGTTTTTATGGTTCCTTCCTTATCATTAAAAACTCCATGAACAATAGCACGATACTTTCTGTCGATATCATGTATCTTTAATCTTTCTGCCATTGCCATATGGGCTTCATTCGTTTTGCACACCACAAGAGAACCTGTTGTATCTTTATCAATTCTATGCACTATTCCCGGCCTTAATACGCCGTTAATTCCGGACAAATTATCCTTACAATAATACAGTAAAGCATTTACCAAAGTTCCTTCATAATGCCCCGGCGCCGGATGAACCACCATATTTTTCCCTTTATTAACTATGATTATATCTTTATCCTCATATAAAATATCTAATGGTATATTTTCAGGCTTAATATCAAGTTCCTTATTATCCGGTATTTTAAGTACAATTACATCTTCGGCGTGAACTTTTGTACTTGCATTCACTTTCTTTTCATTAAGAAGTACATTTCCTTCTTTAATAAGCTTTTGGATATATGTCCGCGATTTGTCTGATAACAACGAACTGATGCATACGTCCATTCTGATATCATCATAATCTTCTGATACAACAATTCTCATCTCATTCATTATTTTAACTCCCGGTATTTTTTCTGTTTTATATCCATAAAGAGTAAATCATTTTCTTTATATTTAAATACAAACAGAAAAATAAGAACAACGGAAAAGACCGTCACAAATACATCTGCAAAATTGAAAATAGGAAACGATATCATTTCAATAGAAATGAAATCGATTACATAACCATGCAGCAATCTATCAGCAACATTACCGCAAACACCTGCCGAAATACCCGCAAGTACAACATGAAGTGCCGAATACTTCTTTTTATCCGGTATTTTGATTAGGACATAAATAATACAGAACAAAATTACTGCAGCAACAAATACAAACAAGAAGGATTGCTCTTTTAATATCCCCCACGGACCACCTGTATTCTTTTGGAATTTAATTCCCAACACATCTTGTATCAATGTGTAATTTTCATTAAAGAAATAATACTTGATCAATAGTTTTGTAACCTGATCTAACAACAATAAGAATGTAAAAACTATTATATCAATTATTACCATCTTCTTTTTATATAATGTTTTAGTCATTTGCTTCCTCATCAAAATATATTTCTTTTACAGCATCATACATTTCTTCTTCGGTAACATCATCTGCAATAAATGCCTTACCAATCTTTTTAAGTAATACAAATTTAATATGGTCACCTTTCATTTTCTTATCAGACTTAGTTAACTTAACTATTTCTTTTATATCAATGTCCGTTATAGTTATAGGTAAATTAAATGGTACGAACATATCTCTTAATTCATAATACTCTTCCATCTTCAGGACATTTCTCTTATATGAAATAAATGCTGCCGCTACACATCCAAGCGCTACGCATTCTCCATGTAATAAAGTAAAATTCATATATTTCTCAATAGCATGACCTAATGTATGTCCGAAATTTAATAAAGCTCTGTCTCCTTTTTCATAAGGATCTTTTTCTACAACTTCTTTTTTAATGATGTTACTGTTATATACGAGTTCTTTTAAACAATCAATTTCTCTGTCGTTTATTTCATATAAATTTGATATGAGCCACATGTAATAATCTGCATTCTTTATAAGTCCATGCTTTAATACTTCACCCATACCTGAAGCAAATTGCTGATCATTGAGAGTTTTAAGGGTATTAATATTACTGTAAACAAGTATTGGCATTTTGAATGCCCCAACCATATTTTTATAAGCATCAAAATCAACACCGGTTTTTCCGCCGATAGAGCTATCAACCTGACTTAACAAAGTTGTAGGAACCTGTACAAAATCTACGCCTCTTAAATAGGTTGCTGCTACGTAACCGCACATATCACCTACAACACCGCCGCCAAGGGCAATTAACAAATCGCTTCTGTCAAATTTATTATCAATAAGGTAACGATAAATATCCTGTACCGTATTTAGATTCTTATTCTTTTCTCCTGCTTCAAAAGAAAAAACATATACAGCTTTACATTTATCCTTCAGAAGTTCTTTTACTTCTGAAGCGTACAATTTTTCTACATTTGAATCCGTAATTATAGCTATTTTCTTATTTTCAATTTCGAATTTTTCCAGCTCAACTGCCAAATTTGCAAACGATTCTTCATATACAATATCATAAGCACCTTTATTTGCCACTTTCACTGTTAATCTGTCATAATTAATGATCTGTTCACTCATAATAAACCTCCGCTAAACTGTATTTAAAAAAGTGCAAGCCCTTCGGCTTGCACTGGCAAGAATCAAATTATATAGATGGTACTTCTAATGATCCATTAATGATTTCTTGAAAGTCACCCGATATGTCTACTGTTGATGGTGTAATTATAAAAATATAATGTGAAATTTTCTGCAAATTACCATCAATAGCAAAACAGGAACCTGATGTAAAATCGATAATGCGTTGTGCAACATCAACATCTAAACCTTCAAGATTTAACACAACGGTTCTATTCGCTAAAAGAGTCTCTGTAATTTCTCTTGCTTCTTCTACTGATGTGGGTTTAATTACACATACTTCCATACTAGTCCCCGGATTTACTACTCTTCTCGTTTGTCTTATCTGCGTCACTTTGTTGCTTGGTTTTGCCTTTGGCATTTCAGGTTCATCATCAAAAGCGGCACTTTCTTTAAAAGATGCATTTTTTGCTTTATTATCTACTACAGGATCTTCTTCATCGTATTCATCATCATATTCATTATCTTCATCGTTGAATTTCATGTAAGTTAAAAACTTGTCCATTACACCCATGTTTCATTACTCCTTATTACACATAATTTCTGCGACCAAAAATTCCTGTCCCGACTCTTACAAATGTTGCTCCTTCTTCTATCGCAACACCATAATCACCTGTCATTCCCATAGACAGAACATTCATATTTACATTATCAATGTTTTTAGCAGCTATGTCAACAGATAATTCCTTTAAATTCACAAAATATTGTCTATTATCTTCAGAATTCTCTACATATGGGGCTATTGTCATCAAACCACATACTTTTACATTATTAAGTTTGGCAATTTCACGTACCAGATTTTCTGTTTCCGCTACGGTTACGCCAAATTTGCTTTCTTCTTCAGCTACATTAACTTCAATTAAGATTTTAACTTTAATATTATGTTTTTGCGCTTCTTTATCAATTACTTGTGCCAATTTCAATGAATCAACACCATGAATATATTCAACCTTATCTACAATATATTTAACCTTGTTAGTTTGTAAATGCCCTATCATATGCCACTTTATGTCCTTAGGCATTACTTCATATTTTTCAACAAGCTCCTGGACCTTATTTTCTCCAAAATGACGCTCTCCTGCCGTATAGGCTTCCATTAACGCCTCCACCGGCTTCGTTTTAGAAACATTAATTAATGTTACCTCATCAACAGAGCGTTCTTTATTATTTACAGCTTTTTCAATTGCTTTATGTACATCATTAAGATTTTCTTTTACAAAACTAAAATCTTCCATTTCTTCACCTCAAATACTAATATATAAAGTCATCATCCTTAACAGTATCCGCGTTTAATACAATATAATCATACATAATAAGTCCATACTTCGTATTAGACTTTACTATTGCATATTCATCGTTCTGATACAGTATAATAATCTGTCTGAAGTCAGCATATCCTTTATTCATATTATAAACGCCTTCCAGCGTTCCGCTTTTTGTTATTGTATATTGCTCCACTGAATTGTTTAAAAGAATAATATCACCGATCCTAAGGGCATTCTGATCAATATAATATTCTTCCGCTTCCTCTGCATATACAGTGACTTCCACAAATTCACTTGTCATTTCACCTTCCTCAGTATATGCCAACCGGTTAACTCCATTTTTGCTGTTTTTGCCACCCTTTGTAAGATAATCTTTTGGAATCATATAAAATTCTTTTTCAACAATTGAACTTAAAGGAATTTTTAATCCTATATCTTCATCTGTCTCGATATTGATCGGTATATAACGCTCGGAAGCAAACTGCATCATGGAATCATTTAACTCTAAAATACCGTACGTTCCGTCCTGTTTATATAACAAAGTAAGTCCTGCAACCGACTTAGTCTGTGTTTCCATAAATTCTATGGTAATCTTATAAGAATCAATCAACGCATTAGGGTTAGCTTCCTTTTTCTTTGTCTCATATTCACGTATAAGATTTTCATATAAGGCAGCTTGTTCATTATTAAGTTTTACAACAAGGTACCATCTTTCATCATTACACATTTTATATGCCGGTTCACCGGCATTTACTACAGAACCGTTATCAATAGTTCCCCGTTTGTAATTCTTTTTATCAAATAAATCTTTATTTATCCCCTCTAAAGTCAGCGTTTCATAGCCATCCACACAATAAGATATTATACCGGATTTATCTGCATATCCTAAATGTATACCGTCCGATTCATTAAGTTTTAACTTTTCAATATCCGTAGTTTTAGAGTAATTCATTAATTTAAACAAATTATTCTCAATACCTGACTTAAAATGATATACATAATTATAGCGCTCATCATTATAATTATTCTGATATTTAATAATCAGATTTTTAATGTATGTCATTTCATCATCCGTTATTTTAGCGCCATCTTCTTTCTGGGTATACTCAAGCAGACGATTAGCCTCATCAATCGTATATATAAGGCGGTTAGCACCCACACGTTCGCACTCTCTGTTATAAAAGTTAATATAACCGGAATAATTTGTATAAATCACTTCCTCATCGCGCACTGCAAATGCTTCATACGTGCTTGAAACCGCCAATGAACCTTCGCGCACCTCATAACCGGCTATTTTACTTGAACGGAAATACATAACGACACAAATAATAATGTATACAAAAATAACACCAAAGATTATTAAGCCAACGTTAATATTCAATGGTCTGCGATATTTAACTATATTATTACGCTTTGTGTCCTTTTTGTTCAAAATCCCACCCTATTTCTTATAAAAAACCTCGGAATATTAATCCGAGGCTTTATATACGTTATGACGTCTGATTTGATTATCTTTTGATAATATCCTTATTAAATTACAGTGACTCAACTACTTTATCCTTAAATTGTTCAGGTATTTCTTCTACATCCCTGGATATGGTAGCTACTAACTTAATATCATACTTATCAGTAAGCTTATCTAATTTCTCCAATATATCTAAATACTGGTCACCTTCCTGACATGCAATTTCTAACAAGCTGTCCACATAAATTTGTTCAAGGTCATGATCTGCAGCAATAATACCCGAAATAAATCCCTTAAACTCATCAGGAGTGCTGATTATGTAATCACTTGCATTAATTAATCGAATACGATTATTAAGATCATACATATGCTTTGTACTCTTATCGACATATACGATATTACCGGATACATTTTTAATTTCTTCATTAACCTTGTCAAGTAATTGCTTGGTCTTGCCTTTTCCCTTGTTTCCTACGATTAACTGAATCATCAACGTCCTCCTGTCATTATAAAATTTTTCTCTTGGATATATAATTTATTATAGTGTATTTGCACATAAAAAACAACCGTTAATTATATATTTCATCCAATAAAGAAGTCATTTGCGAATATAGCAAAGCTCTTTCTGACGCACCTAATATAATTGATATATATGAGTTTCCAAATATATCCTTACTAAGCAAAACAAGACATTGTCCTGCAGCATTTGTTGTCCCCGTTTTACCACCGATTACCGTTACCTTATCAGGTTCCCCGTATTCATTTGTTAAATAACGGTTAGTAGTTTTAATATTCATTTCTTTGACTTTATCTTTTTTATCATAATACTGCGTCTGATACGACTGCATGGCAATAATTTCTGTAAAAGTATCATACTTGATAGCCTCATTAAAAATAAGATACATGTCATATATGGTAACCAGATGATTATTCTCAGTAAGTCCATGAGGATTTAAAAAATAACTGTTTGTCGCACCAATCCGCTTAGCTTCCTCATTCATCAAGGCCGAAAATTCTTCTATAGATCCGGATATTCCTTCGGCAATGGCAATAGCTGCATCATTTCCGGAACATATTAACAGTGCATGCAACGCTTGTGAAAGAGTCAGCTTATCACCTACTTTTAAACCACAGGTTGAAGCTCCGTATGGTAAGTCATTTATGGTTTTTGAAACGGTTAAAGTCATATCCATTTCGCCATACTTTAACGCAACAATAGCCGTCATCACTTTTGTTAGGGATGCCGGATTTAATTTAGTATGAATGTTTTTGGCATACATAGTTTCGCCTGTTGAAATATTAAACAAACCGGCGGCTATGGCATTATCCATATTAACAACGGTATCTTCTGAATAATCCGCCTCACTAACGCATAAGTACGACGCAAAAGACGTCGCCTTTTCCGATTGATCCGTCGGCACAATCTTATAACTCGTTACAGGATATTCATAATCATATTGCATGGATACTTGCTTTTCAGAACATCCTGCAAGTATTGATACAAGCATTATAGTTAATATGAATAAAGAAAACTTTTTACTTATACATTTCACGCCACTCCATGTCTCCTCTATCGAGTGATTTAATAAGTAACTCCGCAGATGCTAAATTTGTTGCAAGAGGTATGTTATGCATATCACATAGCTTCACAACATTATTCACATCCGGCTCATGAACCTTTGGAGTTAAAGGATCTCTTAAAAAAATGACCAAATCCATTTGGTTATGTTCAATTTGTGCGCCAATCTGTTGTTCTCCCCCAAGATGACCGGCCAGAAATTTATGAACATTAAGATTGGTTACTTCTTCAACAAGTCTACCCGTGGTACCTGTTGCATAAAGCTCATTTTTACTTAATATTCCGCGATAAGCAATACAAAAATTCTGCATAAGTTTCTTTTTTGCATCATGTGCAATTAACGCTATATTCATAAACCTCTCTCCTTTTTATTATTTCTTTTTGCGTATACCCTGCAAACCCACATTTAAAACAAATCCAATTCCTATATACAACGCAACCAGTGACGTTAGTCCTGCACTTACAAACGGTAAAGGAATTCCTGTATTAGGCAATAATCCCGTTGCTACCGATATATTCAGGAAACTCTGTACAATAATTAATATTGACATACCGGATGCTATAAGTCTTCCTGCTAAATCCTTAGATCTTCTGGCAATCATAATACATTCAAATGATATCAGCATAATTAAAAGGATAACGGAACAACTGCCGACAAACCCTAATTCTTCACCTATTATAGCAAAAATAAAGTCCGTTTGTGGCGCTGAAATAAAATTACCATTTTTAACCGAAGTAATTACATTGTTATTAAGCCCTTTTCCCCACAACATTCCTGAACCAATTGCCATAATGGAGTTTGACTGTTGATATCCTTCTGCATTAATATAATCCTCCGGATGCAACCAAGCCAAAATACGTGTCTGCTGATAATCTTTTATAAGTGTCTGACCTTCCTGTAAAACCAAGGTAAGGAAAATAACTACCGTCGGTACTGCTATAAGAAAGAACCCCAAAATCACTTTATAGCTTAAGCCGCCTACATATATCATCGTTGCAAAAACAACCAAAACCATAATACTGGTAGACATATCAGGCTGACTGTAAATTAATACCCATGGTGGTATTACAAGTAATATCAGAAAGGACAAAACTTTTAGCGTATTAAGTTTCTCCTTATGTTTCATAATAAACTGTGCAAAGAATAAAATCAATAAAATTTTAGCCAATTCAGACGGTTGAAAAGCCACTCCGGCTATATTTAACCAACGCTGCGAACCACCCGCAGAATTACCAACAAGTTTAACGGCAAGCAAAAGAACAATATTAATAAAATAATACACCCAATTAAACTTTAAAAAGAAGGTGTAGTCAAACAAAGAGACCACTATCATAATAAATAATCCAAGTATAAATCCGGCAGTCTGTTTGCCTTTATATGCCTCATTTGCACTACCGACCGCCATTATACCGATGACAGTAATTGCAATAACATATAACACTAATTTGAAATTGTAATCTCTGATTCTGTATTTACTCTTCATACTGTACCTATAACCGTAACAATTTGTTATACTTTGCTATATTTATAATTCATGCGGCTAAAAAAACTGCGCATATCTTTAAGGGGAATCATATCAAGATTACTACCCGTAATCCTCTCGGCAATCCGTTCTACACTTTTTGCCGCTACGCTTTTATATATATTTAAATGTTCCCCATTGTTATATGACAAAACTACCGATTTACTGGAAGGAATTATTCCCAAAATACGGCAATCAAGTATTTCTTTTACATCATCTACAGAAATTATATCGCCTGAATATATTAATTCCGGTTCAACTTTATTGACAATAACCTCAATATCCCTTTTCTGTTCATGCGTAAGTATCCTAAGCACTTTATGTGCATCCCTAAGAGCTGCTATATCCATTGTCGTTACTACAATACACCTGTCAGCATATTGTACTGCATTGCTGAATCCCTGACCGATTCCCGCCGGGCAGTCTAAGAGTATATAATCAAAGTCTTTCTTAAGTTCAGATATAATCTCATACATAATCTCTTTCGTCAGCGTATACATTGAATTTCTTTGGGATGAAGGAATAATAAAAAGATTATTATAGGTCTTATCCTTAACCAGTGTCTGTTTAACCCTGCACCGTTTTTCGACAATATCTATCATGTGATATTGTATTTTATCCTCTACTCCCATAATAACATCCAAATTACGAAGTCCGATATCCATGTCTAACATCACACACCGATATCCCTGTTTTGCTAATTCGGTTCCTACGTTTGCTGTCAGTGTGGTTTTACCTACACCGCCTTTTCCGCTTGTAAAGACAATAACTTCACTCATTATTGTAACAACCTCCAAAAATGAAATCTTGTCCCCCGAACAGACTTTTACAGCTCGTTCAGTAATTCTTTCGTTATGACATCGGTAACAATTTTACCTTTTTTTACATAAGCTATTTTGCCTTGGAATTTAGGCTTTATAGACCACTTGGATAATTTCTCGGGTTTGTATATCAAATCACCGATTTTAAGTTTTTCCGGTTGCATATCAAGCGCAACTACATAATGTCCGTCTTCACCGTTTCCGCCCGCATATGCTTCTCCGTAGAGACCGCCCAGTATTATAATATCCTTAGGGGATGTTACTGCACATCCCGGATAAACATCTCCGATTATTACAACACTTCTGTCTGTCTCAAGGATCTCATGATCTTTTAAATTCCCTTTAAAGAACTGCGCATAATGCGATTCATCATGTTTTTCCGTATGTTTCAATGCTTTTACAAATAACTGGTTTTTATCATCGTCTTTACCGATAATACAAGTAATTTTAAGCGTCGAATTTTCACTTATCGCACGCACTATCTCATGCTCCTGTTTATCCGTCAGTTGACGCCCTTCAAAAGACAATGCTACTTTTGCATTTTTAAAGAAATTGCCGGATTCCTGGAATTTTTCTTTAATTTCCTGTACAAGATCTTCAAACGGCGTATCAGCATCCAAATACAAGCTGATTCCGTTTGGAAAACTTTTTAAAATTACATTTTGATTCATAATTATATCTCCTAAATTACAACAATTATTAGTCTGTTGTTATACCTGCCGATTCCATTTCCGATGCCTGTCCATCAATAATAACCTCTTCTTCTTCAAGCTCAAAATAGTACATTAATACTGATTTTGCAGTTTCAGCAGCATAATCCGAAGAATAACCGAATGCTATTCTGGTAGCAACTGCAATTTCAGGTCTCTCAAACGGAGCATAGCACACAAACAATGCATGGGTTGGTCTTAACGTTGATTCCTGCGCCGTTCCTGTTTTTCCTGCAACCGTTATACCAAAATTATCAAAGTAATCTTTTCCTTCAATTACTTCCTTCATACCCTGGTGCAATACTTTCCATGTATTTTCTTTAAACTCAATTATATTTCTTATTTCCGCTTTATTATCTTTAATCAAATTGCCGTCCGCATCATTGATTTTATCAATTAAGGTAAGATTATAGCATACTCCGTCATTTGCAATGGTTGTAACATATCTTGCAAGACCGGTTGTGGTAAAGTCATTCGTACCCTGACCGATGGCTGAAACTACAGAATATGCATCCGAAACCTTGGGTTCAGATTCTGAAATCTCTACACCGGATTTATCTGTTAAACCAAACATTTCTGCATACTTTTCAAGCATTTTCAAACCCAGTTTACTGTCATATGCCGTATTAACCGTACTCAACCGGTAACCAAGCTCATAGAAAAAGCTGTTGCAGGATTTTGCAATTGCGGTTTGTACCGTAATTGAATTATGTCTTCCGGGATTAATCCAACATTTATATATGGTAGGTGCAAGTGTATCAAAAATACCATTACATATAATTTTGGTTTTTGGGGATATTAAACCTTCTTCAAGGGCCGCAGCAGCGGTAACCATCTTAAAAGTCGAACCCGGTGCCGAAGTCTGCTGTGTAGCATAATTCCATAACGGTTTTGAAGCATCATTTAACAAATCCGAATAATACGCTGCATCAATACTGTTTGCCAGCTTATTGTTGTCATAGCTGGGATACGTCACAAGAGCCAGAACATCACCGGTATTAACATCTGTAATAACAATAGAACCTGAACATGGGTCAAGCGCGAGTTGCGCCGGCGTAATATCAAGATTAGATATTCTGTCTATCATAAATTTATAAGGCTTTAATTTTCCCTTACTCAAGTTGTTATATACTTCATCAGAAACTTCTACGATACTCTCCTCGCACAATATCATGCAAATCTGCTTGCCGGACAGTTCATTGTTCATAATCATATACTTGATAACAATTTTGGCAAAATCATTATCCGTTCTTAACTTTTCAATTACTACATCAACTAATCTGGTGTAAATCTCTTCCGTATCGGCATATTGTGTATCAAGCTTTAACTTCTCAATATTAATCCAGTTTTTTGTTATGGCATGTTTCAAATATTCTTTTATGCAAATTGTTTCTTCTGTTTTCCATGCTTTATATACTTCATCAGAAGTATCAATAAGGTTTTTGTCAATAATGCCGACATTATCACTTTGTAATAATGCAACAATATAACTCTCATATGCTTTCATTTCCTTATTGAGTTTTCTGTATGCCGTCTTTCCGTTCAACATTTCATCACGTATTTGTTTCATAACGGCATCATTCTTTTTCAAAATATTATTATAAACTTCTTGTGTTGTTTCAGAAGCCTCTTCATCTTTTAAAGTTTTAAGCTTAATTACATTGTTATCAAAGAGTGCAACATACACATCATAAATCGGTATACGGATTTTACTCTGTGATGCATTAGTCCCCGGTACATATTCCTTAATATTATCAATTTTCGATACAAGGATACCGGCAATCTTTTGCTCAAGGATATTATACGTTGCTATTTGTAAATCTTTATCAATCGTAAGATAAATGTCTTTTCCCGCTTCCGGCTCTATCGTCTCGGTAATTTCAATAACACGGCCCAAATTATCTACAAATACGGTTTGTGATCCTTTTTTTCCCTGAAGTTCCGATTCCATGGAACGTTCTATACCGGTTTTTCCAACCATATCCGTTGTGGTATACTT
This sequence comes from Lachnospiraceae bacterium, assembly GCA_045576455.1. GTDB lineage: Bacteria > Bacillota > Clostridia > Lachnospirales > Lachnospiraceae > RGIG4034. Next base: position 78,071 of record JAZNGM010000002.1, read on the forward strand.
ATTATTTTGTTCATTTAAAGACTTTAGTTCTTCAGCTGATATTTTTCCCGTATAACCGATTATGGAACTGAAATACATACTATCAACATAACGTCTTACGGTACCTTCCGCTATATTTACACCGGGAAGTTCGTTGCTGTTTTCCATAATAACCGCAACTGTTTTTTCCGAAACACCTGTAGCGATGGTTGTAGAAATATATTTCTGATAACTGTTTGCGCTCATGGCATAACGTATAGTAATTATTTTCAGAACTTCTTCTTTGGAATACTCTTCCGATATGGAATAATATTTTGAAGACGCCATATAATTAATTACATCTTCAGCTGAAGAAGTCTTTTCCGCATACTTGAGGCTTTCAATTTTACTGTAGCCATAAACATCCGCAAGGAAACGTAACAACGCAGTGTCACTGACTTTGAATTCATACTCTCCTGCTTCATTTAAGATGATATTAAAATCAGAAATTATTTCATCATTATTGTCTTCAATAATCCTGATAGTCTTATAAACGGTTTCGTTTAAAAGCGCATTTTTATTGCGTCCGGACTCATATACATCTTCAATAGTTACAGAATATGCAAGTTCATTATACGCAAGAAGTTTTCCGTTTCTGTCATATATATTTCCGCGTGTACTGTATATATTTCGTTCTTTTTGAATTTTAAGCTGAAAATTATCAAGATATGTTTGACCATTTACAATCTGAAGTTCAAATACCCTATGGATAAGAATACTTCCTAAAGAAAAAAGGATAATTACAAGTACAAACAATCTTGAGGTAATTATTTTTATAAAGTTTTCCTTGATTGTACTAAACAAATTTCTTTGCACTCCTTTTTTCAATCTGATCAAATTTTTTATTAATCTTAAGTATTAACGGATAAATAAGAAGCATTAAAAGAACCGTATAAATCATTTCGGGAATAATGATTCTTACGAAATAAATACCGGGGTTAAGCCTTCTTCTTAACAGGAACATAAGTATGTAAATTATGACATTGTATGACAGGTTACTTATAGCGACAAGTATTAAAGGAAGCTTAATATCTTCCTTAAAAAAGGTTTCATGCAGTAAACCATTTAGATAACCTATATACATATAGACAAGTGCATAAAAACCAAGCACATTTCCGAAGAAAATATCAACCAGTATACCGGAACAGAATCCTGTCACCAGTCCATTTTTTTTACCACGGATAAAGCCATATGAGACAGTTAATATCATCATAATATCAGGTGAAATCCCGCCAAGGGATACCGCCTGAATTAACGTGCTCTGTAAAACAAAAGCAACAAATATGAGTATTCCTGTAATGATATTACGTCTCAATTTAATATATCCTCACTAATCAATCGTCTGTTTCAGTTCCATAATAATCAGAACTTCTGACAAATGCTCAAAATCCACAACCGGAATAATCTGTCCCGATTTCGAAAGGTTATTGGCATCCATTTTAACTTCCGTCACATAACCTATCAGTATTCCCGGAAGGTATTTATCGCTAATATTACTTGTTACAATCTTGTCACCAAGTTTTACGGAATTGTCATTATCAAGAAGCTGTGAAAACGCAATTCTGTTTTCATACATCAAATCAATATTACCGGATACGATAAGATTATCATTGGTAGATAATGCCATGGCGCTTACATTGGAAGTATCGTCAATTACTGCCGTGACTCTCGACCAGTTATCACCCACCTTTGTAACAATACCTACAAGACCACCATCAGCAATTACGTTCATATTAAGCTTTATACCGTCATTTGAACCTTTGTTTACAATAAAAGAAGAATACCAGTTTCCAGTATCCTTAGAAATAATCCTAGCCGCAGTTTTTTCGTACTCTGCATAATCAGCATCAAGTTTAAAAAGTTTTCTTAAACTTTCAAGCTCATATTTATCCTGTCTGAGTTTTATGTTTTCTGAGGTTAATGCTTCTATTTCTGCTTTAAGTTTTTCATTTTCAGCCATCACGGTACGAAGTTCTTTTAAATCTTCGCTCTTTTTTGTCAGGAAAGAACCCACTTCACTGATTCCTTCCTGAAACGGTACCACTACATATCCTGATATGGTATTAAGCGCACCACCCATAAAATTCGTCATAAAAGTAATAACCATCAGTAATACACATAAAGAAGTAAGAATAAGCAGTACATACTTACTCGGCATTTTATACTTTTCTTTTTGTCTCTTTAAAATTGGACTCATTACTTACTCATTCCTTCGATTGTATGTGCAACGGACTTATAATGGCTGTTCTTGATAATCTTAGACAAACCGGTAACAACACTGGCAATAGGATCCTCGGCACAATTAACTTTAAGGCCGGTTCCTTTGGCAAGCATTTCCGAGAAATGATTAACCTGGGAAGCACCACCCGTAAGATAAATGCCGTGTCTGTAAATATCCGCAGCAAGTTCAGGCGGCGTTCTCTCCAAAATAATCCTTACATTATCTATAATTGTGTTAAAATGTTCAGCCAGACAACCGTCTACAAGTTTAGTCGGAATTTCACGTTCTACCGGAAGCCCTGTTACTATGTCACGGCCATAAACGATGGCACCTCTGCCCTCAGCTTCCAATTCTTTTAACTCCATTTTTACCTTTTCAGCTGTTTTCTGCCCAATCATAAGATTAAATTCTTTTCTTACGGCAAAACGGATGGCGTCATCAAATTTTTGTCCGCCGGTTTTTATCAAACGGCTCAAAACAATACCGCCCAGCGATAATATGGATACTTCCGTCGTCTCATATCCGATATTAACCATCATAACGCCTTGTGAGTTTTTAACATCGATATCCATACCAATTCCGTCAGCAATAGCTTTCTCTACTACCATGACCTTTTTCGCTTTAATATCCGCATCTCTTACCAGATCATAAAAAGCACGTTTTTCCACTTCCGTTACATCAGTCGGAACCGCTATATAATAATCTGCCGGCTTATTAGCACCATGCTTATCTGCCAAAAAGAACTTAATAAGCTTCTGCATATTTTTTATATCCGCAATAACACCATTCGTTAACGGATGCGATATCACAATGCTGGCAGGTGCCTTTTCATACATATCATATGCTGAATTACCATAGGCAAATATCGTTTTCTTATTTTCTATGGCAATCATGTTTTTTTCAATTTTGATTGAATCTTCGTTTTTGTTATAGATTTTAATATTGTTGGTACCAAGGTCGATACCGAATACATTGTTAGCCACTAGGTAATACCCCTTTCTACATTAAAGCTTTATCTTTTAAACTGGTATATTTTCTGTTGCCGATAATAATATGGTCTATTAATTCAATATCAAGGAGTGCAGCTGCTTCCTTTACTTTACGGGTAATCAAAATATCTTCCCTGCTCGGCGTCGGATCTCCACTCGGATGATTATGAATAATTGCTATGTTTACCGCATTTTCTTTAAGTGCTTCCACCATAACTTCCCGCGTTGAAACCAATGAACTGTTAACCGTTCCCACAGTCAAAAGCCTGTCCTCCAACAGGACATTTTTTGCATTCATCATGACAAGAATTACATGTTCCCTTTTAAGATGGCATAAGTCTTCCATGTAATGACCTGCAAGTTGTTCCGGCGTTAAAAACTTAATTTCCGTTTTTGTAACCGGTTTGTAAAGTCTTCTTGCAAACTCTATAATACATAGTATTTTAACCGCTTTAACAGTCCCTATCCCACGTATTTTAAGAAGATCTTTATAAGAAATGTCGTACAGTCCGTATATACTCTTTCCTTTAAGTAATTCAGTTACCTGTTCCGCAATGTTAAGGACATCCGTGCCTTTTACACCGCTTCGTATAACAAGTGCCAGTAACTCCTTATCAGAAAGACTTTGCGGTCCAATTTGTAAAAACCTTTCATAAGGCAATAAATCTTGTGTTTTATTCATGTTTCTCCTTCAAAAGGTTTATCTCCGTCTTTTGAATCAGTAACATAAAAACTACCATTAATCGTACCATAAACCGAGTAATCTGTACACAAATTTTACGTTATTTTTTTCGCCATTGTTCTTACTTTTTTCTTAATTTTCAAGCAATTATTTAATAAGTCCGTCGTTTTTTATTTCCTGCAAACTCTTAAGTATACCGAACTTAGCATGATACCAGGTCAGTCCGCCTTGGAAATACACATTATACGGTTCTTTTACCGGACCGTCGGCAGATAACTCAATAGATGAACCGGACACAAAGGCTCCGGCCGCCATAATAACTTTCGAATCATACCCCGGCATATCCCATGGTTCAGGGGTTACAAATCCGTCCACAGGTGCTGCATACTGTATTCCCCTGCAAAAAGCAAGTAAAGCTTTTTCGCTTTTTAAGGTAATTGCCTGTATAATATCATGTCTTGTTTCAACAGCATCCGGAAAACATTTAAATCCATACTTTTCATATAAAGCCGCCGCAAAAATTGCTCCTTTTAGTGCTCCCGCAGTAACCGTAGGGGCTAAGAAAAGTCCCTGATAAAATTGCGGCAAAACACTTAATGATGCGCCAACTTCTTTTCCGAGTCCCGGAGAAGTCAAACGGTATGCTGCATTCTCTACACATTCTTTTTTTCCGGCAATATAGCCGCCAATAGGAGCAAGCCCGCCACCCGGATTCTTAATTAAGGAACCGACAATCATATCAGCCCCTACATCGGAAGGTTCAATTTCCTCTACAAATTCACCATAACAATTATCTACCATACAGATAATATCCGGTTTAATATTTTTAATATAGGCAATAAGTTCACCTATTCTTTTTACCGAAAGTGTAGGTCTTGTCTGATATCCCTTAGAACGTTGTATCGTTACAAGTTTAGTTTTTTCATTAATAGCTTCTTTAATGCTGTCATAATCAAAGGCTCCGTCACTAAGTAAATCCACTTGACGATATGATATTCCATATTCTTTAAGCGAACCTTTGGATTCTCTTATTCCGATTACTTCTTCTAAAGTATCATATGGCTTTCCTACCGGTGACAGGATTTCATCACCCGGCCTTAAATTACTCATAAGCGCAAGGGCCAGGGCATGGGTTCCGCAGGTAATCTGTGGCCTTACCAATGCGTCTTCCGTATGAAAAACATTAGCATAAACCTGTTCCAGTGTCTCCCTGCCAATATCCGAATAGCCATATCCCGTCGTACCAAGAAGGCATGCCTCACTCACTCTGCATTCCTGCATCGCTTTTATAACTTTTAACTGGTTCATCTCTGCAATTTGATCAATCTTTGCAAACCGGTCATGTAAGGATTCGATGATTTCTTCGCCTGCCCAATATATTTCATCACTTATCCCCATTGTATAATATGGGTTTATTTTCATATTTTTACTCATTATAATATGCCTCCGTCATTGCCTTAATAATTTCCTGCTCCGTCATTTTTGAGCGGTCCAGCCATATTACATCTTTTTCCCGTTTAAACCAGGTTATCTGTCGTTTTGCGAAATGTCTTGTATCACGTTTAATTATATAAATTGCTTCATCAAGGCTAATTTCGCCCATAAGATACGATACAATTTCTTTATACCCTATTCCCTGCATGGACACCATATCACGCTTAAGACCTTTATTAAGAAGATTCCTCACTTCCTCTACAAGTCCAAGTTCAATCATCTTATCCACACGTTTATCAATGCGTTCATACAGGACTTTCCTGTCGTCTGTTAAAACAAAAAAATGGGCATCGTATGCAGCTTCTTTACTACTTTGTAATTTATTGTGTTCCGATATTTTTTTACCGCTTAATTTATAAAACTCAATTGCACGTATAACACGTTTTATATTATTTTTATCAATTACATCCGCACTTTCCGGATCAATATCCTTGAGCATGGCAAAAAGAATATCTTTACCATCCTTTTCTAAAGATATCCTGGTTAATGCTTCTCTTATTTCGTTATTATCTTCGTTTTCCGTAAAATCTATATCATACAACACGGATTGTATATAAAATCCGGTTCCGCCTGCAATAATAGGTACTTTGCCGCGGGAATAAATTTCATCCATAGCTTCCTTTGCAAGGGTTTGAAATACCGTTATATTAAAATCCTGCGTCGGTTCAAGCACATCAATCAGATGATGTTTAACTCCGCACATTTCTTCAACAGTAACTTTTGCAGAACCAATATCCATTCCTTTATACACCTGAATGGAATCTGCAGATATAATTTCACCATTAATCGCTTTGGCCAGTTCTACAGCACATTTAGTTTTCCCGGTAGCTGTAGGTCCTGCAATAATAACCAAGGGCTTTCTACTATCTGTCATGTTACGATTCTCTTAAACTTTCTCTCTATTTCATATTGCGACATAGACACAATAACAGGTCTTCCGTGCGGGCAGTGATAAGGATTTTCAAGTTTAAGTAATTTGTGGATTAACTCTCTTGCCTCCGCCTCACTCATCCTCATATTACCTTTAACCGCCGCCTTGCAGGACATTGAGGCCAGCTTATTTAAAATAACTTCCGGAGTCTTTTCCATAGGCTTTTCATATAATTCATCCAATATTTCGATGAATAACTCACTAGGATTACAACCATACAAATCCATCGGCACTTCCCTGATAGCCACATCATTACCGCCGAATTCTTCAATTACAAATCCCATTTTTTCAAAATATGTCATATAATCATTAAGAACATTTTGTTCCTTAGCCGTAAGCTTCAAAATAACAGGCGGAACTAACTGTTCACTAACAATTTCTTTATCTTTTAATCTTTCAACAAATTCTTCGTATTTAACTTTTTCATGTGCGGCATGCTGATCAATATAAAGCACTTTGTCCTTATATGCTATAATCCAATATGTATCAAATATCTGCCCGATTATTTCATATTGACTTTCGAAGTCAATATTTATTATATTTTCTTCAAAAAGCTCTAATTGGTGGTGTTTTTCAACAAAAACATGCTCATTTTTCTTAATTATGTTTGCATGCATTCTTTCATTTTCTGTGTCTTTAGTACTATTCCCATCCCCAAAAATGCGAGATTTTTCTGTATTTTGCAACAAATCTTGCAAAATTCGTTGCTTTTCAAATGGTTCCGGTGCTTTTGAAGGCATTTCTTTCTTAATTTCAAGCTTTTCAGCTTTCAATTCTGAAGCTTCTTCTTTTGCGGATGACAAAGTTACCGGTGCTATCATTTCACGGTGTTTCAGTCCTTCCGCTATAAGAGACGATATCATGGCAAAAATCTTTTCAGGTTCATCAAAACGTACATCTAATTTATTAGGATGCACATTTACATCAACTTTTGTGGAATCGATTTCAATGTTAAGTACCGTAAAGGGAAACTTATGCTGCATAAGAAATCCGGAATATCCATTTTCAATGGCTTTATATATAAAGTCTGATTTAACAAAACGGCCGTTTATAAAAACGGTTTCAAAATTACGGTTAGAACGGGTTAATACGGGTTTCCCAAGAAATCCGTTAATATTAATACATTCTGTTTTTTCATCAATCTCTATCAGTGAATCTACCGTTTCTCTACCGTATATCCTGTAAATTACTTCTTTCAGATTACCGTTTCCGCTCGTTGCAAATTTTAATTTATGGTTAATATGAAATTGAAACGCAATAAAAGGATGTGAAAGTGCAAACCTTTCCATAAGATCCTGCACATAATTTCCTTCCGTTATTTCAGATTTTAAAAATTTACGTCTTACCGGCGTGTTATAGAACAGGTTACGGACTATAAACGTCGTTCCTTCAGGTGCACCTATTTCTTCTTTTTCTTTAAATATACCGCCTTCAATGATATAACGCAGACCGGTAAGTTCATCTCTTGTCTTTGAAATTACTTCTGTTTTTGAAACCGCTGAAATACTTGAAAGGGCTTCTCCCCTGAATCCAAGGCTTAAAATACAGTTCAAATCGTCCGCATTCTTGATTTTACTGGTCGCATGACGCATAAACGCTTTATCCATCTGGTTTTTATCAATGCCACATCCATTATCTGTAACACGTATAAATTCAATTCCGCCATTTTCAATATCCACCGTAATAGAAGTACTGCCTGCATCCATTGCATTTTCAACAAGCTCTTTAATAACACTGGAAGGTCTTTCAACTACTTCTCCCGCTGCAATTTTATCTATGGTTTCATTATCCAACACATGGATTTCATTATTAAGCGACATGCTACACCCCTTTCTTACCAACGGTTCTTTAATTTATTCTGTAAACGGTAAAGTTCATTTAAAGCATCCATCGGTGTAATCCTTGAGACATCTATTTCCGTAAGTTCCCTGATAATATCTTCATCCTTAACAGTATCAAAAAGGGACATCTGTTCTAAATCTACTTCATCCAGTTTAACGCGTTTTTTCTTTTCCGTTGAAACATCTACTTCAATGTTCTGGATACGCTCTGTAATATCATTATCACTCAGTTCACTTACTATTTCTTTCGCCCTATCAATAACTATATCCGGCACACCGGCGAGTTTTGCCACTTGGATACCATAACTCTTATCAGCACCGCCTTTAATAATTTTACGCAAAAATACGATGTCGTCGCCTTTTTCTTTTACGGCAATGCAATAATTATTTACATTATTCATCTTACCTTCCAATTCGGTAAGCTCATGATAATGTGTGGCGAAAAGTGTTTTTGCACCAAGATATTTACGGTTGCTTATGTGCTCTATGACAGCCCATGCAATAGAGAGACCGTCAAAAGTTGAGGTTCCGCGTCCGATTTCATCCAAAATCAACAAACTGTCACTGGTAGCATTTCTTAAAATATTAGCTACCTCGTTCATTTCAACCATAAACGTACTCTGTCCGCTTGCAAGATCATCTGATGCACCCACACGTGTAAAAATACGGTCCACGAGCGAAATCTTTGCACTCTTTGCCGGAACAAAACTTCCGATTTGTGCCATTAGGACAATCAACGCAACCTGACGCATGTAGGTAGATTTTCCCGCCATATTAGGTCCGGTTATGACGGCAATACAGTTTTTTCCTTTATCAAGCTTCGTATCATTGGAAATGAACATATCATTTCTCAACATTTTTTCAACGACCGGATGGCGTCCGTCTTTAATGTCAATAGCACCATCTTCCGTTACCACAGGGCGTACATATCTGTTCTGTTCCGCCACAAGGGAAAGCGAACACAATACATCCAGCTTTGCAATTGCTTTTGCTGTTTTTTGAATACGTTTTAATTCCGAAAAAATGGCATCCCGTACTTCACAGAACTTGTCATACTCTAAAGTAAACAGTTTATCTTCCGCATTCAGTATTTTATCTTCAAGTTCTTTCAAACGTGTTGTTGTATAGCGTTCTGCATTCGCAAGTGTTTGTTTTCTAATATAATCCTCCGGAACCAGTTCCATATAAGAATTGGTAACCTCAAAATAATAACCAAAGACTTTATTATACTTTATCTTCAGATTTTTGATTCCGGTACGCTCCCGGTCTTCTGCCTCCAACATCGCAAGCCAGTTTTTTCCTTCTGTTTTTGCGTTTCTGAGGGTATCAATATCACTATCAAAACCATCCTTAATAATCCCGCCTTCTTTCACCTGTATTGGCGGTTCCTCAGTAATGGCATCATCGATGAGATGATATATATCCTGTAATCCGTCAATATCATCATCAATTTCATTTAACGGGATACAGGTAAAATCCTTTAAAACGGTTTTGATGTGAGGAAGCATTCTTAAAGAATTACGGAACGCTATTAAATCACGCGGATTTGCCGTCTTATAACTTACTTTACCCAATAAACGCTCTAAATCGTAAATAGGATTTAAATATTCCCTAAGCTCATCCCTCGCCATAGCGTTGTCATTCAACGCACTAATAGCGTCCAGGCGCTGCTCTATCATGCTTTTTTCAATTAACGGCTGTTCAATATAAGAGCGCAATAATCTGCCGCCCATTGCCGTCTTGGTCTTATCAAGCACCCATAAAAGAGAACCTCTTTTTTGCTTTTCCCTCAATGTTTCGCATAATTCCAGATTTCTTCTTGTTGAGCTGTCAAGAAGCATATATTTTCCGGCTATATATGGATTGATATGTGTTATGTGTGAAAGCGAATTTTTCTGCGTTTCATACAAATACTGCATAAGACTTCCTGCCGCAATTGTACCAAACGGGAAATCATTAAGTCCTAATCCCTGTAAAGAATTAAGTTTAAAATGTTCCATCAGACATTTATTACAGGAATTTTCATCATAATACCATGCATCTAAAGGATAAACGGCAATTTTAAGCCTTCCTTTTAAATCGTCAACATCTATTCCGCTCAAAAGGAACGCATCATTACATACAATTTCCGTAGGAAGATACTTATATACTTCATCCAGGATTTTCTTGATATCTTCCGCTTCGGTCACATAAAAATCACCCGTTGATACGTCTGTTATTGCAATTCCGGTTCTCTGCTCCATATAAAACAGACACATAAGATAATTATTTTTATTATCTTCAAGCGCCTGATCCCCAATATTAGTTCCCGGCGTAACAATTCTAACAACTTCTCTTTTGACAATGCCTTTGGCAAGCTTCGGGTCTTCAACCTGTTCACAAATTGCCACCTTATATCCGCGGGATACGAGTCTTGAAAGATATCCCTCTACCGCATGATGCGGCACCCCACACATAGGCGCTCTTTCTTCCTGTCCACAGTTCTTACCGGTCAGTGTAAGTTCGAGCTCCTTTGATACAATAAGTGCATCATCAAAAAACATCTCATAGAAATCTCCGAGACGGTAAAACAAAATACAGTCTTTATGCTTTTCTTTTGTTTCAAGATATTGCTGCATCATTGGGGTGACTTCAGCCATCCATATGTCCTCCGTATCTTATTAATCCTTAACAAGTTCTTCCGCACGTTTCAGTGCTTCATCAATATGTGAACAGAAGTTTTCACTTCCGACTTTATCGTAAAAACCTGATTTTTTCATGACATTCATTGGTTGTTCGTTAACATGTGAAAGAATCATCGTAATGCCACGTTTTTTACAAGCTTCAAACAATTCTTCCATTGAATTCATTGCGGTAACATCAATTGCATTAACACTTCTCATACGTATTACAAGACATTTTTCATCGTCTTTAAGTGATATACGCATAATCTTATCCGCAGCAGCGAAAAACATAGGGCCGCTTATTTCATATACCAATGTGTATTTAGGCACAACTCTTAAGCTTAATGAATCAGGATCTGTTTCATCATCAACATATTTCCAGCCTTCTACTTCTGTCACATCGCTCATACGTTTCATGAATAAAATAGCTGCAAGTAAAATACCTACTTCTATAGCCACTACAAGATCGAATACTACGGTAAGAACAAAAGTTATAACAAATACAATAATATCGCTCTTAGGTGCTGATTTAATAAGTTTAACGCATTTACGCCAACCACTCATGTTATATGCAACAATAAACAGGATTGCTGCAATAGTCGGCATCGGTATATAACCGGCATAAGGCATCAAAACAACCAAAATAAGCAAAAGAACTACTGCATGTACCATACCGGCAATAGGGGTTCTTCCGCCGTTTTTTACATTGGCTGCGGTTCTTGCAATAGCACCGGTTGCCGGAATTCCGCCAAACAAGGCACTCGCCACATTACCTGCACCTTGTGCTATAAGTTCCATATTGGAACGATGTCTTGAGTTAACCATACTATCTGCAACCACGCATGACAAAAGTGACTCTATAGCGGCAAGAATGGCTATGGTAAAAGCATCCGGTAACATTTTACCAATCATATCAAGAGAAAGTTCCGGTGCCGTAAATGCAGGTAAATCATTAGAAATCTCATATAAGCTTCCTATTGTATTTACATTCATATTAAAGCCGAGCACCATGGCAATACCAACAAATACTGCTATGAGCGAACCCGGAATTTTTTCTGAAATTTTTGGCATGATAATAAGCACAGCCAATGATACAACACCGACAATGATTGCTTCCCAGTTGACGGTTGTGATATTTTCAAATAACACTTTTACCTTTTCAGATGTTTCAATGGCCACTGTTCCTAAAGGATATGTAAATCCGCCAAAATCTTTTAACTGTCCGATAACGATAGTAACGGCAATTCCCGCAGTAAAGCCTGTAGTAATGGTATATGGTATATACTTAATCAAATTTCCTAATCTTAAAAATCCCATAAGAATAAGAATGATACCGGCAAGAACCGTGGCAATAATCAGACCACTCATACCGTTCTTGGCAACTATACCTGCTACAATAGTAGCAAAAGCAGCGGTAGGTCCTGCAATCTGTACGCGGCTGCCACCTAAAAAGGAAATTACAAATCCGGCAATAATTGCTGTATAGATACCTTTTTCCGGTGTTACGCCTGAAGCAAGTGCAAGTGCTATTGAAAGCGGCAATGCTATAATTGCAACTATAATACCCGCTACAATATCTTTAATAAGCTGCTGTTTTGTGTATGTTTTCATTACCGAAAACAACTTTGGTTTTAATTTTTCCATGACTCAAAATATCTCCTGTGTACTTCTTATATTTTGTCCCCAAAATAATAAAAGCCTTTGCATTCATTTAGCCTTACCTGAACTATTTTTCCTATAAGACTTTCTTCACCCTTAAAATGCACTGTAGTATTCTGCGATGTTTTTCCTGTCAGTAACGCAGAATCGTGCTCGCTTACCTCCTCAACGAGTACGTCCACTACTTCTCCCATAAATCGACCTGTTTTTGAATGGGCTGTTTCCTGTACGGCCTCAAGTACACGGTTGAAATTTTTCTTAACCACTTCCTCGGGAACCTGGTTGTCCATAGCGGCAGCAGGTGTGCCTGTTCTCTTTGAGTATATAAATGTAAATGCATTATCAAACCCTGCCCTTTTTACAAGGTCAATCGTCTGATCAACATCTTCATCCGTCTCTCCCGGAAATCCTACAATAATATCTGTTGTAAGGGCAATATCCGGTATAGCGCTACGTATTTTATCTACAAGAGCAAAATACTGCTCTCTTGTATATCGGCGGTTCATTTTTTTAAGAATTTCATTTGAACCCGACTGTACCGGTAAGTGAAGATGTCGGCATATTTTTTTAGAATTTTTCATTACCTCAATTAAATCATCGGATAAATCCTTGGGATGAGATGTCATAAAACGTATCCGTTTTAGTCCTTCAATCTGCTCCACTTCTTTTAATAGTTCTGAAAAAGAAACTTGCGGCTCCAAATTTTTACCATACGAATTTACATTTTGTCCGAGCAGCATTACTTCTACAACGCCATCTTCAACCAATCGTTTTATTTCGCCAACAATTTCTTCTTTTGTTCTGCTGCGTTCCCTTCCTCTTACATAAGGAACTATACAATAGCTGCAAAAATTATTGCATCCAAACATAATGTTAATCCCGGATTTGAAAGGATATTTACGTTCAACCGGAAGGTCTTCCACAATGCGGTCCGTTTCATCATAAATATCAATAATCATTCCCTTTTGTGTAAACATAACATAAAGCAATTCAGCAAACTTATATATGTTATGTGTTCCGAATATTAAATTAACAAAAGAATAACTCTTTTTTAACTTCTCGATAACATTTTCTTCCTGCATCATACAACCACACAAAGCGATTTTCTTATCAGGATTTTTTTTCTTAAGATTGTTTAAATAACCCAGTCTTCCGTATACCCTTTGATTCGCATTATCACGGACAGTACAGGTATTATATATTACAAAATCTGCGCTTTCATCTTCCGTTAAAACAAAGCCTACTTCTTTTAATATTCCGGTTAATTTTTCGGAATCGCGTGCATTCATCTGACATCCGAATGTAATTACTGCAGCATGCGGTTTATGTCCGATTTTTGCTTCATACTTTTTCACACATTCCTTTACTTTTTCTATGTACGCATGTTGACGCTTTGTTTCTAAATCGTTGGTAATTTCGTTGTTTGTAAATTGTCTTAACATATAATCTCCATATATAAATCAATATACATTGTCCGGTGAGATCAAAACATCATATGGTACGTCATGTACATCACCGTCTATAGAATCAAGTATCTGACATTCAAATGCTACCGCAATTTTTGTCACATTTTGGTTGTTTTCTGACAACCGCTTAAGATACCTGTCATAAAAACCTTTTCCGTATCCGATACGATTCCCTTTCTTATCAAATACAACTCCGGGAAGAATAATAAGTACACTCCCCTCAAACATTTCCGGTACAAATATTATGTTTGAAACCGGTTCAAAAATCCCTTTGTATCCCATTTCCAACACTGCATCAGGAGTCAACTTATAAAACTCCATTTTACCCTCTTTTGCATCCGTAACACGGGGTAAGTACATATTATGATGTGTAATTTGGGATACATCTACTTCAGAACCGTATGGTGCATAGCTTAATACAACATCAGCACTAAGAAACGCTGCTTGGTCACACAACCGTTTCCGTATACGTCTACTGTAAATTTTTATTTCATCTTCTGAAAGTGCATTTCTTTGTTCTAAAATCTTTTTCCGTAATAAGCGTTTATCCACCGTAAGCTCCTTGTATCAGCTTGGTTTTTTGCCGTACTTTTTCCCTAAATTTTCAACTGTACCATCTTCATTTTTTATACTGATATTATCAAGCTGATTTGTTAAATTTCCGGTTATACTATCAATATAAAGTCTTCTTAGTTTTGACTGCCTTTCCTTTTCCTCCGGTGTAAGCCCTTCGCTTTGGGATTTATGATATAACTCATTAATCTCTTTAATAATTTCATCCATTTTCATATTAATCATTCAACCTCTGTTTATTATGAATTCCCATGCATTTTACTTACATATTCATTCAAATCGAAATCATCGCTTTTATTTGCCTTAAACAAAGTTCCGATATCTCTTCCATCCATAATTCTATGAAGTATTCTAATATCCTCACTGTTGGCAATAATCATGTCGGCACCACAGTTCGTTGCGATTTTTGCAGCGATTAACTTCGTGTTCATACCGCCGGTTCCAACATTACTTCCTGTTTCTGCTTTTCCCATATCCATAATATGATCATCCAGATTTTCAACTACGGAAATGAATTCGGCATCTTTATTTGTTCTTGGATTATCAGTATATAATCCGTCAATATCCGATAAAAGAATCAGCAAATCAGCATTAATTAGTGTTGCCACAATGGCTGACAGGGAATCATTATCACCGATTCCGAACTCATACGTTGCAATGGTATCATTTTCATTAACAATCGGTATAACGCCGAGACGTAACAATTCAGAAAACGTATTATGTGCATTGAAACGGTTCATTTCGTCAATAATGGTATTCTTGGTCATAAGAATCTGCGCAGTAATCTGATTGTATTCTGCAAATAATTTTTCATATGTCATCATAAGATGTGCCTGTCCTACAGCAGCACATGCCTGCTTTAGCGGCACTGACATTTCGTCCTTATTGGTTTGGATATGTAAAGCTTTTCTGCCGCATGGGATAGCACCACTTGAAACCAAAACAACTTCCCTGCCCTGGTTTTTCATATTGCATAACTCCCTAACCAGAACATCCAGCTTAACGTAATCCAAATCCCCGGTTTCCTTATGCTGTAAAGAGGATGAGCCAATCTTTACAACAATTCTCTTTTTATCTTTAATTTTCTCTCTTAAACTTTTATTCACAGCAATAGCCTCCGCTAAATATTTATAATCTTAAAAATTCACACAATTTATTATTTTAGACCATTTCGAGCTTCTTTGCAACAAATTCCGCCACCCGGATTCCATCCATTGCAGCACTGGTTATACCGCCCGCATAGCCTGCACCCTCTCCGCATGGATAAAGGCCTTTTACATTGCTTTCCAGATTTTCATCCCTTAACAAACGTATAGGCGAAGAAGTCCTGCTTTCCACTCCTGCCAATATGGTTTTCGGATGATTAAAGCCTTTTATTTTTCTTGCAAAACTTTCCATACCATCCACAAACAATTCATTCATTTTAGCCGGAAAAATTTGCGTAAGGTCCGCTTTTTTATAATTTCCGAGAATAGCCGGTTTAAAACTCTCATAATAACAATCCGTATCCTCATCATAGCTTACATGGTTTCCTTTAACACTAAAATAAAAGTCTTTATATTCCTGAACAGGTATATCTCCATTATTCAGTTCATACGCCTTCTTTTCCAAGTCGCGTTGAAATGAAATGCCGCCAAGCGGTGATTTATCTTCAAACATTTCTTTTTTTACAGTCATAATAATGGCGCTGTTTGCATTATCACCCTCACGTGAATGATAACTCATTCCATTAACAGCAAGGTGACCGGATTCACTCGATGCATTTACTACATAGCCACCGGGACACATACAGAAAGAATATACATTATTGCTGCCATCTTTCTGATCTCCCGTAAGTTTATAGGGCGCCGCCCCGATAAATGAATCTTCACAAGCGCCATACTGGGATTGGTTAATCATGCTTTGCGGGTGCATCACACGCAACCCTACTGCAAAATCTTTTGGTTCCATTTGCAAACCTTTATCAAGTAATATAGGAAAAGTATCGCGTGCGGAATGCCCGATGGCAACAATTACCATGCTCCCTTCAAGGATTTCCGTCCCATTAATAACAACACCAGATACCTCATTATTTTTTATAATAAAATCTGTTACCCTTGCGTTGAAGCGTATATCGGCTCCGTTTTCAAGCATTTTTTTACGCATATTAACGATTACGTTTTTCAGTTCATCGGTCCCTATATGTGCTTTGGAATCATACATAATTTCTTCCGGCGCACCATTATCACAAAAGACACGCAAAACAGCACGGTTTCTTCCATCCTTATCTTTTACCAAAGTATTCAGTTTGCCATCTGAAAACGTTCCCGCGCCCCCTTCTCCAAATTGGACATTGGACTCCGGATTTAATAACCCATTTTCAAAAAAACGCTCCACTGTCTTTGTCCGTACTTCAACAGGTTCACCCCGCTCAAGCAAAATGGGGGCAAAACCGTTCATTGCAAGCATATATCCGCAAAAAAGGCCTGCTGGTCCCGTTCCGATAACAATCGGTCTTTCCTTTGCGCTTTCCCTTGAATTTGTATAAGGAAATTCATACTCTTTTCTCTGACTTACGGAAATATTATTATTTTTAAGTTTTCTAATCAACTTTTCCGCATCTGTGTTAACGAGTGAAACTTCCACGCTATATACATAAAATAATTCCGGTTTATAGCGGAAATCATAGCTTCTTCTTAATATAATAAGGTCAGTGATATTATCTTTATTAAGCTTTAATAAAGCACTTACTTTATTTATAAGTAACTGCTTTTCCTCATTCACCTTTTCCCTGATATCCTTAAGATTAATTTTAATTTGCGATATTTGTATTTTCATAATTAATAATTCCGTTCACTAATGCTAAATAAGCACTGGTCCATGCCCATTGCAAATTATATCCGCCGCACATTC
Organism: Lachnospiraceae bacterium; assembly: GCA_045576455.1. GTDB lineage: Bacteria > Bacillota > Clostridia > Lachnospirales > Lachnospiraceae > RGIG4034. The sequence continues at coordinate 95,500 of JAZNGM010000002.1, forward strand.
CAGTTATGTCAACCATTTCACCTACCATAAACAAACCCGGCATTATCTTTGACTCTAAACTTTGGGTCATTTCTTCAAGGGATACCCCGCCCGCAGTAACCTGTGCATTATCATAACCTGCGGATTCTTTTATGGTAAAATCAAAGTTTTTAAGTCTACGTGCAATTCTTTTAATTTCCTTCTCAGTTAAAAGCTCCGTTACCTTAAACGGGTCAATGCCTTCTCTCTCCATTACACATTTAATAAGCTTTTTAGGAACCAGTCCCGATAAAGCATCCAATGCTTGTGGTGATACAATTTCCGGATTTACGTCTGCATATACTGTTTTAATATCAACAATTGCCCGGATAAGTTCATCTTCCGGCATATCCGGAACAAAATCAATGGCGCCTTTAATTCCCGATACCGTTTTCCCTGCCAAAAGGCTTAATTGAAACACCGGAATGCCCGAAACACCATTATCCGTCAGTTGAACCTCTCCACGCTCAGACAATATGAAATCCTTTACATATAGTCTTACATTGGCATCTGCACGCAAACCTGATATCTGTTTAAAAAATGATTCCTTACAGACATACTTCACTAATGCAGGATAAATATCCGTAACCGTATGCTTAAGTGTTTTAGCAAGTAAAAATCCGCTTCCGTCAGATCCTGTCTTTTCATATGATCTTCCGCCGCAAGCCAGCACTACATAGTCTGCATAATATGTATTTTTTGACGTTTCAATACAAAATATATTCTCTTTAAAAATATTCTTAACACTTGTTTTTAATAGGATTTGAATGTTTTTACGCTTCAGCTGCCGTAAAAAGAACTCTGTCACCGACGAAGCCTGAAAAGAAGCCGGATAGAGCAATTCTTTTTTATCTTTTACAAAAAGGCCATGCTTTTTAAATATAGCAATTGTTTTTTCGTAACCACACACATCAAATGCATGCTGTAAAAAAATATCTTTATCCTTATAATCAGAGACATAACAATCCGCTATGAGTTCTTTATTAGACAGATTGCACTTTCCGTTTCCGGTCATTAAAATCTTTTTTGCAATATAATCCGTATGTTCAATAAGCAAAACATTGTATCCGTAATCTGCAGCAAGCATGGCACAGAAGCATCCTGATGCCCCCGCGCCTATAACTGCTATTGTTTTATTATTTCTTTTGTTTTCTGTTTCCGGTTTCATTGTTCTTTTCCTATCTTATATAAATCAACTCGTATATGACTCCAAAAAGTGAAACAACTGTTCCTGCGAAGTAAAATATTTACCTTTTTCTATTTCGTCTTGTAATTCCTGCGGAAGCATTATGGTAACAATACTTGTTTCAAAATACAGCACATCCGGATTAGGATAATATATGGTTACATAACCATCCGGATTTTTTACATAATACCTTTCCTCTGCATGTGATGCATACTTATCGTACAAAGATCTTACTACGACTTGTTCCGGTGAAAAAGATTCTAATGAAATATCAATAAATCCTCTTGCCACATCCTCATCCGAAGGAGCATTTTTATACTTATATATAGCAGTTTCCAGCATTTCTTTATCCATACCTATCCATGATGCCGGAAGTGCCAATCTGTAATACTCTTCTTCATCCTCATTGACATCATACTTTGCATGTAAATATATGGTATCTTCATTAACAACCAATTCTTGTCTGCTTGTATGGACTATATTTTCAGGTAAAATATCATCCGTATTTCTTTTTTCTATATTTTGTGCCTTATCACTAATATCCGGCACTTCTTCATTTCGGACAATTTCAGGACCATTATTACGGTCTATCGCAATATATATGATAAAAACAATCAAAATGCTAACAATAAATACAAGTCCGATTTTTAGGGTTGTCTTCATTATTTTAGTACCTCTATTCCATTCATAAAAGGTTGAAAGCATCTTCCAACCTTTTACTATTTTGAATAGTATCAACCCTATTCATCGTATTTATTCTTTTTCTTCCAAAAATCCCGTCTTGGTTAATAATAAGTATGCTATTTTCCCTGTTGGTATCTCCCAAAGTTCATCTTTTTGTATTCCTTTCAAAGCAGCAATTACAATCCAGAATACAACAAAGCCTATTAACGCAGCCACCACTAATACAAGAAGCGGATTAATATTAGTACCGATTACAGCCTGAATAATGAAAAAGACTACGCCCATTGCAAAAGTTGCAATATACGGTATAAAAACCGTGTATAATAGCTCCTGTCTATATCCGACATAACGCTTAATAAACACCATGTTTCCTACAAGCACAAACAACGCAAAAACAATAGCTGAAATCAGTAAAGCTTCAATTCCCAGATTAAAGTTTCTTACCATAAAAATAAACGAGATAAAATAAAGTGCATTTGAAACAATTAATACAACGAAAATTTCTTTCAGCTTCCGCATACCAAACAGCACTTTAGTTGTGACAAAAATAAGACTGTACAATATAATAAGCAACGCACCAGGAAGCATTAAGTATTCGATAGTCTCTTGACTCCCATTACAAATAAAGCCTGTAATTCTACTGCCAAGAATCATCACATAACAGGTTGCCGGAAGGGCAAACAACAGTATTTTCCGGACTGCTGACTGCAAATACTCCCTGATTCTTTTCACATCATTATTCTTAGCATATTTTAAAATCTGATATTCTTCATTTTTCATTGCCATAAAAAACAGCATGATAGGAATGGCAATAAACGCCCTGAATTTCATGTAATACATACCAAAATACTTAATTGCATACGTTTCATTTCCTTTTTGGAAAAAATGACCATTAAGAAAACGTTGTGAAATAAAGGTATGCATTACAAACAAAAGCAAAATAGCGGCATATGGAAGTACCGAACGGAAAAATATATTCGAAACCTGTCCATAGTTTTCATCCCTGATTGTCGTATCTTTCCTAAGTAGCTTTTTGAATTTTATACGGTTCATATAATAAATGAAAATATACAAGCAAAGACCTACGAAAGCACCTATGGTAACACCTGCCATGCACCCTTTCACGGCATATATTGCATTATATTCTTCATTCATAAGAAGACCGGAAACTTTAACACCGTACGCCTTATAATAATTTAGGCCTAAAATACAGACAATAAATGCAACCACTTGTTCCAGCACCGAAATTAAAGCACATGGGATTTCAATATCAAACCCGCATAAAAATCCTCTTATGCTTCCGGAAACACATAATAAAATTAAAGCAGGAGCCAATTGTTTTACAGCAAAAGCTGCTGAACTCACTTTCATCAAATCACGCGCAAACATTTCCGGAAAGAAATAAAACAATACAGACATAATACCACCAATTATTATGGCGATAACGACTGCTGAACGTAATACTTTAAAAGCGTTTCTTATCTGACCGTGTCTTATTCTGGAACGGACCATTTTGTTAACACTAATTGAAAAAGTATAGGATGTCAAAATAATGAAAACACAAAAAATCTCATAAGCAGCCGCAAAAATACCGTTTGCACTAGGCATTTTACTCATCATATTTGACAAGACCAGTATTCTTACAAACACTAAAATTAATGAGATACTACTAATTACAATTGTTAATCTTTTTATTTTTTCTTCTTGTGTAATTCTCGCATAATCCCCCATTGTATTCTCCTGTCGTTAACTAATCTCTTCTGATTTCAAGCTCATCAAGTGCTATCCGTTGCTTTTGCTCCATTACCGAAGCTTCTTCCTCTGTCATATGATCATAACCACATAAATGTAACATACTGTGCGCTACTAAAAAAGCAAACTCCCTAAGCACACTGTGTCCATACTCCCCAGCCTGCTCATATACTTTATCATAGCAAATAATAATATCTCCTAATACAACCTCATCACTTTCAGGGTCTGTAATATCATTAATATCATCCCGGTCAAATTCTCCCGGATTTTCAAAAATCATATTCGGAAAAGATAAAACATCCGTCACCCGGTCAATATTCCTATGTTCATTATTAATGTCCCGTATGGTATCTCCATCCGTAATCAGCAAATATACCTGGGGATCATACGGAAACTGTTCCTTTTCGAGTATCTTTAACGCAACACGCTTTAAAACATCCTCTACATCAAAAGGAAACGTTTTTTCCGTATCATTCTCAACGTAAAAAGTCATAATATCACGCCTCCTCAATAAGCATTTTCTTCATTCTTATCAGTTCTCCAATGGAAAAATCACATCGGTCAAAAAAGCCGTTATCCATTCTTTCTTTAAACATTTTTTCAAAAAAGGAACGATACTGGATACGTGTGTTTTTATCTT
>JAZNGM010000003.1:0-6313 GCA_045576455.1 Lachnospiraceae bacterium
AGGCAGACGGATTATCATACCAGCAAATAATTTCGCAAAATGGTATGAAAGTTTTGCAGATTGTACAACTGAAGAAAAATGATAGAACACAAGTTGTTAATACCCTTATAGAAATATTACCGGAATTAGAATATTACCAAACTGATGGTTGGAGTTGAAATATTACCAAAATATTCCCATCCGTATGGAGCACTTGGAATGTGTGGACTGTATGGAAATAATGGAAAATTCAATGTAACCAATGGAAGTAGTGGACCAAATGGACTGTATAGACTGAGTGGACAAAGGGAATGGGCTATAAATTGGAGGAATAGCTACGAGCAGAGCAAAAAAGCCGGCAGAAGCACGATGAGAATTTATTCTCGTGAGTGCTTGTGACGGCTTTTTTATTATGCGACAGCACCGACGGCGAGCGAAAATGCGAAGCGTTTTTGCGAGATGGTAGCTCTGCGAGTAGCGTATGCAGTTTATTTTGCGAACGTCCGGAGCTACGCAGGGAAGTTTTTTGTTATGTTAGTGATAAATCAAATAAAACAATTCTTGCCCCTTTACCGGATTTTCTTTTTTTTATATGATAATCCCATAAGATATCTTATTACATAACAATAACATTACATAACAATAACAGACAACAGAAAGGAATGTGATTATACTATGAAAAATATGCATCCCCTAACAAAGTGGGTAATTAATAAAATTGAAAAAGAATATAAGGATGATGTGGCATTGTTAATAGGCATCAAAGGACATGCTACGGACGGAGACTGCCATGGCGAATGCTTTGACTATTTTGTGCCGGCGTCAGACAGGGCTTACGAATTGCAGGAAACATTTATTATTGATGGAGTGGGACATGATTTGTATGCCAGAAGCTGGGAACGTATGGCAAAGTCTGTGACCCTTGATGAAATGACATGTGTGCTTGCAAATGCAACAATACTGTATGCAAAATCAAAGGAAGATGAGGAACGTTTCATTGCGTTGCAGAATAAACTTGCAGAGAATTTAATGGATGATACTTTTGTATATGGGAAAGCATTAGAATGTCTGGATAAAGCTTTGGATATCTACAGGACATTTATGTTTGAGGAAAAAAGTTACCGTGCCCGTTCAGAAGCGGAAGGGATTCATCTTAATTTATCCAAAGCAGTTGCATACATGAATCATACATATGCAGATAGTCCCGTATTCAACGAAAGGCAGGCATATGATAATACGCCGGAGAGCAGGATTTATCATTGCCCTGAAATGATAAATGTGCCGGATAATTTCTTTAATAATGCAAGAAAGCTACTTACGGTTGGAGAGGTATCTGAATTGCGTAATGTCGTACATGATTTGATTAGTGCGACAAGAGATTTTGTTCTTTCTGGAAAACCCGAAACACAGGTTAAGGAAAAAGAACCGGACTATCAGGAGCTTGCTGCGTGGTATCAAGAGTTGAGTCTGACATGGAGAAGAATCCGCTTCTTTTGTAAGAACGGTATGGTTGAGAAGGCTTACAGTGATGCCTGCTATTTACAGAATGAATTCTTTTATATCGCGGCTGAGTTTGGCGTGGAGGAAATGAATTTGTTGGATTCTTTTGTTCCGGAAGATTTGGAATTGTTGGCTCATAGAAGTAACCAGCTGGAAGGTGTGATTCGTGATATCCTTGCAAAGCAACAAGTAACTATTAATGAATATGATTCGTTACAAAGCTTTTTGGAAGTGCGCGGAGGAGGGGATAGATAGGTGAAGTATCGAAATGCTACCGATATCTTTCCTGATGAATTGTTAAGGGAAATTCAAAAATATTCCGCAGGTGAACTGATATATGTCCCACAGGCTGAAGAACGTAAAGAATGGGGAAGCAACTCGGGGGCCAGAAATTATTACATTGAGCGGAACGCACAGATACGTAAAAAGCATGAACAGGAAGGTATGAAAATCGGAGAACTGGCGGCAGAATATGGTTTATCTACAGATACGATTCGAAGAATATTATATAAGTGATTCGGATGAATTCGGAAAAGGCCTATTTCCTTTTAGGAGATAGGCCTTTGTTCACGTATATTTCACATCTATACCGTAGTTTTTCCATTAAAAATGTGGTATGATGTAAAATACTCCGATATAGAGTATCGTGTATAAATAATATGAATGTACGGGCTGAAGGATGGAGGAATAGCTATGACACAGTATGAGCGTATGGCGGCAGGGTTAATATATGATCCGGCTGATGGAGAAATCTTTAAGGACCAAATGGATTTTCAGGATAAGCTTTGGGCGTTTAATAAATTAATGCCTTCCCAAATAAATGAAAAGAGAGCCTATATGCAAGAAGTATTTGCCGAGTGCGGTGAAAACTGTTATATAGAGTTGCCCTTCAGGGCGAACTGGGGTGGCCATCACGTACATTTTGGAAATGGTGTTTATGCAAATTTTAATTTAACGGTGGTTGACGACGGACACATTTATGTGGGAGATAAAGTAATGTTTGGACCAAACGTTACCATTGCAACGGCAAATCATCCGATTGACCCAAAACTCAGGGAACTGGGATTACAGTATAATAAAGATGTCCATATAGGAGAAAATACATGGATTGGAGCGGGAGCAGTTATTGTTCCGGGCGTACATATAGGTAAAAATGTAGTTATAGGTGCAGGAAGTGTCGTTACAAAAGATATACCGGACAATGTTGTTGCAGTAGGTAATCCTTGTAGAATACTTCGTGAGGTCAATGAAAGAGACAGGGAGTATTTTTATAGGGATGAAAAAATAGATTGGAAATATTGATTTATATTGCTGAGATATAATGCTTACTATATAATTAGTATGGTGCTGTTGCTGAATGGGGCGACAATGGTATCAGGTAAAGAGAGGTATAAATTATACTGGGGAGGGTACAGTAAGAAATGGACTTATTGAACGAATGTAGCATGTTACAAAACTTTGTACAATTGGCACCGTATATTCCAATGTTCATTGATGAACCGGTATCTGTGGCAATTACTAACAGGGAAGCGTTTATTTACAATCAACCGTGTGCTGAAATTCCGGTTACATGTGTGCTTGGTAAACCGTTTCCGGAGGATGCAACACCATTGATTGTTATACAATCTGAAAAAATGATGGTGCGGGAGGTATCGGAAAAAGTATATGGTGTTCCGTTTATGTCTTACGCCATACCGATTAAGCAGGATGGTGAAGTGGTCGGTTGTCTTATGTTGGCAAAGAGTATTACGAAGGTAAAACACGTAAGGCAGACTATTACTAATCTGAGTGAAAATATCGTTCAGATATCGGACAAGGTTAACGGCATAACAGAAGAAGTACAGGAATCAACCAACAGTAATAATGAAGTGCTTGGTTTAATGAATCAGTTGCTTGGTGAAACCGAGCGCATTAATCATATACTTGAGTTGATTAACAAATTAAGTAATTCCACGAAGATATTAGGACTCAATGCAGCCATTGAAGCAGCAAGGGCCGGTGAGGCGGGAAAAGGTTTTTCGGTTGTCGCTAAGGAAATAGAGCGTCTGTCTAACAATACCAATCAGGCTGCAAATGAAATTGGGGAAATGCTCAATAGTATAGAAGACCGTTTGGGTGATATCAGTAATCGTACGCAGCAGACGACGGATACTTTCATGGGACAAGCGGTTTCTTTGGAGGAAATTTCAAAAACCATTAATAAGCTTACGGAAGATATTAAAGTATTTGAAATGTATGTACAGCAATTATAGTAGTTTTGAGCTGTTCACTATGCAGTGAACAGCTTTTTTGCCTTATCTTATTAATTAAAGAGGTGTAAAATGTTTCACTCAATTAAAAAGCAATTTGCCACAATATTTATAATTACGACGGTAATAACCATATTAGTCTGTTATTGCCTGAATACACTTTTTTTGCAGGATTTCTATTTGAATAAGAAACAGAATAATATTTTGGCAGTCTACGAAAAGTTGAATGAGGCTGCAAAGCATGACAACATGACCGGGGAAGATTTTAAAGATGAGATACAGCGGATGTCCGGAAAATACGATATCAGTATTATGGTGCTTGATTCGCGTAACAAAGTAGTCCTTTCCATTTTGATAAATGAAAGAGACGTTATACATTTGATGGACTATATATATGGCTTTGCAGATAACGCAAAACATGAAGTGATTGAAAGTACACGAAGTTATACTATACTGCGTGCGACGGATGTCAGAATGAAAACTGATTTCCTTGAGATTTGGGGAGTACTTGATAATGGATATGCGTTCTTAGAAAGAGTTGCATTAGAGAGTATAAGTGAAAGCGCGAGTGTGGCGAATACCTTTTTGTTATATACCGGTATGGGCATTGCTTTAATTAGTGCGATAGTTATATGGTTTATTGTCGGCAAAATGACAAAGCCTGTGTATACTCTTACGGAAATTTCAAGAAAAATGGCAAATCTTGATTTCAGCGAAAAGTATCATGGAAAATCAAAAAATGAGATTGCCTTGTTGGGAAATCACGTTAACCGTTTGTCGGTAGTACTTGAAAATACGATATCGGAATTAAAAACAGCCAACAACAAACTGAAAAAGGATATTGCACAAAAAGAAGAAATAGACAAGATGCGGAAGGAATTCCTGGATAATGTATCGCATGAGTTAAAAACACCGATAGCTTTAATTCAGGGATATGCGGAAGGCTTAAAAGAAGGAATTAACGAAGATAAAGAATCCTGTGATTATTATTGTGAAGTTATCATTGATGAAGCTAATAAAATGAATGAGCTTGTTAAAAAACTTTTAAATCTTAATCTGCTTGAAGCGGGTGGTGACAACATTGTAATGGAGCAGTTTAATATTACGGAGCTTATTAACAACTATCTTCAGACAGTAGAAATTATTCTTGCACAAAATGATGTTAAGCTATCTATAAATACAGAAGAGGCTGTTTATGTATGGTCTGACGAGTTTAGAATAGAAGAAGTATTTAATAACTATTTTACGAACGCCATTAATCATTTGGATGAAAATAAGAAGATAGATATTAAAATTGTTAAAGATGAAGAACGCGGTAAGGTCAGAGTTTCTGTCTTTAATACCGGAAATAGTATTCCGGAGGAGAGTATTGGAAAAATATGGGATAAATTTTACAAGGTGGATAAAGCAAGGACTCGTGAGTACGGCGGAAGTGGAGTTGGGCTTTCTATAGTTAAGGCGATTATAGAATCGCTGAATCAGGATTACGGTGTGATAAATTATGCTAACGGCGTTGAATTTTGGTTTGAGCTAGATTTGCACTAAGCCGTATTTGCATATTATCTTTATACATGATAAAATATTAATGTACTTATTACATTTTAGATGAGGATTTATATGAAAAATAAAAGTAGAATTCTTATTTTGGTTTTAGCATTCATATTTGTGCTGAGCGGGTGTGGAAAAGATATCCCTGAGATGTCAGAAAGCGAAAGGGAACTTGTTACTAATTATGCTTCCATGCTTTTGTTGAAGTATGATACTTCTTATACTTTTAAAGACCGCATTGAAGATTTAACGAAAATTGAAGAAGAGACACCGGTAGTACCGCCTGTGAAGGATGAACCAATCGTTCCTGACGAAATCTATCCGGATGAAAAGGATGAGCTGCTTGATAAGGATGACGATTATATAGATTCATCTGATGTTGTAATTGAAGATACGACACCGCGCATACCGTTACAGAATCTTTTTGGTCTGGATAGCTTTAGCATAGATTATAAATCCTATGAAGTTTGCTCTTCTTATCCGGAGGATGGTCTTATATCAGCCGATGCAGGTAAAAAACTGATAGTTTTTAATTTTGATGTAACCAATTTTACAAACTCAGAACAGGAATTTAATCTTCTGGATAAAAATAATGATATCAATATACTGTTTACGGTTAATAACGGAGAACAGAATGTAATTCTTCATTCCCTGGTGCTTGATAATTATCTTGTATATTATAAGAGTACGTTTGCACCAAATGAAACAAAAGAACTGGTACTGGCAATTGAAGTAAAGGATGCTGTTCTTGAGAGTACGATTTTCAGTATAGAAATGGTTGCAACATACCTTAACGAAAGTACTAAATTAAAACTGCAATAGTGGTTTACATAAGTGCAAAGAATAACGTTTAAAAAAAATGTTGAAAATTTTTGAAAAAAACCGTTGACATCGATGAAGGTATTTGCTATTATAAGCAAGTCGCGTGTGAACGGTTTTAAATTTTTAAGAAACAAGCGATACGCGAAAAGCCCATAAAAACGGTGTTTTGAATGGGAAATGAACCTTGAAAAAGATTTGTTCAAAAGAACAGATAA
>JAZNGM010000004.1:0-129236 GCA_045576455.1 Lachnospiraceae bacterium
GCGCTTTACTTACACACAAAACATTTGATGCATTAGCTTGTCCCCTTTTTACCGTTCTTTTCTTAGCATTCACTGAGATAGCATCTAACTTCAGCTTCATTTTCAACCACTCTAACATTTTATCTATTTGCAAAGAATCAATATTCACACATCCCCTCCTCTTCCAAACAGAAAACCCTCTTATCAAAACCTTTTTCTTGGTTCTAATAAGAGGATATCTCATTATCAACTGTTTGTCATTGGACGGATAGTCCAAAATACTTATGCTGCTTTCTGTAAACACTGCGCGTAATATAAAAGACGCTTGTTCCTTGGTTCCTGCACAACCTTGTACACTCCTATATTCGTGGATTGTCCTTGCAAAACTAACAGTTCTTCCATATGCACACCAAGAAGACTGCTTAAAGAATATAGGCTCTCCACCGATGGCAGATTCTGACCTTTAAACCATCTATAAATAGGCTGAGGACAAGACAAGTTTAAGTACTCTTGGATGTACTTCACATCAAAACCTGCCAGCTTGAACATGAGTTTTAGTTTTTGTCCGGTTCGTTGTTGGTCGATGGGGTGCATCGTAGGGCTCCTTTCGTTACATCATTCGTTGCCTTTTCAAGTATTCATCAAGCAAAATCAAACATTGAACTGTTGCAATATCCCTATATTGCGGTGCTAACTCATCCGCACTTTTCAGAAAATCCTCCAGCTTGTGAACACACTCAAAAGTCTTTACCATTTGAGCATTATGAAATTGTTGTTGCTGACGCATCTGTTCCTGAATACTTACCTCGTTAAATATTCCATATATTGGATTATAGTATCCCATATTGCATACCTCCCCTTGGTCTTTATAATAAAATTATCTGACCGCTTTCCCGAAAATGCAACACTTTCTGATTGACAAAATGAGACACTATTTAACACACTCACACATTGATTATATTTTTATTTTTATTTTATATCTCGATTTGGATACTGTTGAACAATTTCTCCTTGCAACAAATTACCTGCCTTTTTTTTATTAACGCCTCCCCATTGTTTAAAGAAAAAAGCAGTTCCACTTTTTGATGCCATTTTTTTAATACTTAAAATCCATTTTTCCTCTATTATTCTTGCTCCCGGACCAGATTCGCCCCCAACGATAACCCAATCTATACCCTCTAAGTCAAGCTCTGGCAAATCACTTAATAATGGCTCAGCTGAAACAAACTTTACTTTTGCACCTGTCTTTTTTAACATTTCGCATCTATCAATATACGCGTTATCTTCAACAGTAACTCCCATCCATATATTATCTGTCCACTTAATTTTTTCAGATAATTCAACTAATCGTTCCGGTCTTTTCGTCAGCACTTGAAATGTATGCCATGATGCTTTATTCATCGTAGCAAAAATCTTTAATATTGTATCATCATCTACACTATCATGAAAAAGATCTGACATCGAATTAACAAAAATCATTTTCCCTTTTTTCCACTCTAATGGTTTTTCTATAAGATCTTCGTGTATTGTAACATCGAACTCATTCTTATATCGTATATTCCCCATTGCTTTTAGTCTCTTGGCCAACTTTGCCGCATAACAATTCTGGCATCCTTTTGAAATTTTTGTACACCCCGTCACCGGATTCCAAGTCGCTTCAGTCCATTCAATTTTTGATATAATCGACATATCTTTATCTCCTATATAATGTTTATAATTGCTTCATCGGGCATATTTAATTTTCCTTTTCTATATTTTTGTTTTCTTCCCGATATAACAAATAACTTCCCTGCTTCTTCCAAACGAATAAATGCATCTTTTACATTTCTTGACACAAAATAGTTCGAAAAATCTGTATCATATATTTCACAAATTTCCTTAACTCGTACACTTTTTCCTTTATAATTCGTATATATTTCAGCACATAGTGAATCTAAAGGCCTATCAAACAACGACAATTGTTCATATTTTCCTTTAAAATTTCTCGAATCATGCAGTTCAAAATTAGCTACCCCATCCACATCTTTAGCACTGTTGGCATACATTATTTGTTTCATTATACTACATCCTCTTTTATGTTTAGAAACAAATATTATAAAATGACTCGTTCTTACCATATCAGTTCTATAAAATTTAAATGGTAATACATAGTTTGCATTATTATTTTTTAAAGCCTCTACTAATGCATTTAAAACAACAGGTTCTCGCTCTTCTGCTGTCAATCCTCTCAATTCTTCTTTAAGCGCACTTACCTTTGTTACACCAAAAATACTATCTAAATATTCATCAAATTTTGTATTGTTACTTAAAGCCATATTAATTCTATTATAATTAAAAAAGAAAATACAATCTGAACCATTATTCTGAATTAATTTAGAAATCAAATCTATTGTTAATCCTTTATATCCAAAAGGATCTACAAAAGAAAGAATAGGACCTTTGGCATTAATTTTTATGTTATTAGCAAACTTATCATCAATCGTCCGGCTTGAAAACTGAATATTATTACCCAGTTTATTATCAATATCTAATTCTTTTATTTTCTTTTTAAGATTATCAATATTTTCCTCACTCTTATCGTTAAAAAAGAACCACATACGATTCCAAAGGCTCGGATTCCTTAATACATCTTTTAGTAGCAGAATAGGAACAGATTCACTACCATCTTGATATACTCCAGGACCACAAAATAAATCTACGTAACCAATTTCTATTGTTGAAGACCATTTACCACACATAATTCTTGACCATGCTGTAAAATAACTCACTACAATATTGGCCTTGATTTTAGATTGTTCTGATGGACTCTCAAAAAATATATTTGTGTTTGCCATATCACCCTCCTAGACTATGCGTCTTAAAACTCTTCCTCAATCGCTACCCAATGCTCATCCGACATACTTTCCGCAAATTCTGTATTATTGATATACAACTGTTCATCTTCATCACGTACGAATCCCCATTTTAATCCATACTGTTCTGCATATCGTTTGAACGCCAAAAACTTATTACCCATCTGCATATCAATATTTTTGCTATGACCAGACACTTCGCCGCCTTTAGTTTCAATCAACCAAGTTTCACCATTTTCTTTCTGTACAATATAATCCGGATAGAACAGCCATTGTTTTTGTAATGCATCTGTATATACGATTGATAGATACTGCTGCCCGGCATCGCCATTCTTATAAAACCACTTTACCTCGTCATTATTTTCGCAATAACGCTCAAATAATCTTTCCGGCAACGATCTTGTTCTGTCTGTACAAAAAGCGGTAGTATATTTCCAGTATGCATACAAACGGAACTCTTGCTCTTTCTTAACCTCACTGAATTTATACATCTCCTGCTCCGGAATTGTAAACTTATCCGTTTTAGGTTCCAAAACAAGGGATTGCTGAACACTCATCTGGCTGGTTACATGCTTAAAATCCATTTTCAATTTCTGGGTATTATTAATAATAAATGCATAAAAAGCATTTGTATCCAATGCCAAGAATTTATACTTATTATTCTTGCCTTTACGGAACATTCTTTCCAAAATAGCTTTTACTTTCTGAGACTGCATACCGGTCACTTTCTTAATTTCGTCTACCGCATGCAACAAATAAATACCATGAGTATGTGTATTTACCTGTGTCTTCATAACAATCTGACGATGAGAATCCTGCTTTGCCAATTCTTCTGTTGTACAGAATATTCCACGCAAAACATGACTATCAATTTCTTCATCAAAATTATAGCCTGCACCTTCCAGATTTACTCTGTTATTCTCTTTATTTCCGGTTAATGAATATGTATTTTTAAAATATTCATGCACCTTCAGAAGTATCTCACGCTCGCCCAGACCATCATAATCAAGGTTGCGCAATTCCTTGGTAAGTGTAAAACCTTTTACTTCATCCTTCAGGAACAAACGTCTCAACTGGTAAGCTTTGTCCAAAGAAGACAGTAATCCTTCCTTGTATTTTGTATCTAATGTATACAGATAACAAAAGTCTAAAACATTCACCCCATAGTGCTTGCGTTCCGGCATTCGTCGTATACGTCCAATCGTCTGTATCTGAAATTCTTCACTTCCACCTTCACGCAACTTAACTAAGATTTTTGCACGTGGGCAGTCCCAACCGGTAGATATCGCTTGCTTCATAAGCAAAAACGCAGGTGCACCATCCAAAGCGATCAAATCCTCGGATACCACTTTATCATCACTCATCCAGATATTAACCATACCGTTGTCATAGGTATAGCCCATTGATTCTAATTTTTCTTCAACCGCCTTAATCGTCTCTGGTTGTCCTGCCGGAAATTGAATCAAAACAAGAGGTCGAATATTTGCACCTACCAACTTATAATTCTCTGCAATCTCCTTACGTTTTTCGTCAGCCAAATCAAGCAAATAATCATAATCATTTGTTATCTGTATATCTTCATCCACACCTTCGTTGACATATATTGCACGAGTAATCAATCCAGCATTAATAACTTCATCTTCCGGTATTTCATAAAACTCCTGATGACTTACTTTATTCGCTGTTGCCGATACGCGAATAATATTTTTTGCTGAAAAAGCATTGATAATATCATTTGCCTTACTAGTATTGTTGGTATGTTCCTCATCAATAATTACAACAAAATTGGTTCCGTCTTTATGAGCATCTACTATCCTATCAAAAAGATTTTGACGTTCACCATCTTTTAACGCATTATTTCCTCGTTTGGTTACAAGTTCCCAGTTAATAAATGTAATACTCCCTGGTATAAATCCGGTTAATAACGAGTAGAGTAAATTTCTTGTATCTCTCTGAGGCGTAATACGCTCCATCTGTTCCTTGCTTTGTTCCTCCAAGTCACCTTTACCAGGACAAAGCCAAATAAATGCTGTATTACTATCTGTATTATTGAGATACTCGTCAATATACTTTATAAGAATAATGGTTTTACCTGCACCAGTTGGTGCTTTAACTGTTATGACTTTCTTACTATCTTTTGCAACAGTCTTCTGAATTAAAAAATTAACACAATCATTCTGAAATTCAAAATCTTTAATTCCTTTTACCATAATTCTCCAGCCTCTCTTAATTCAACATTAAAGTAGTAATCCGGAATAACATAAACATCCACAGTACCAAAAAGTGCCTCTTGCGATGCTGTCAGTAATACATCTTGTGCAACATAAATCGCTTTAATATCTGCATATTGGCTCCAATTTTGTTCTAGTTCATCGGCTTCCTCGTCACTCGTAATTATTACATACAACTTATCATCTAATTTGATTCCACGTTCTAATTGAATCATTTCGCCTATATGACTCAATAATGCGTCAGATAAATACTCCCCGTCTTTTTTCACAAACTCTGTCTTATAATATTTCAAATTTGCAGGTAATCCATTTGAATAGTCAGTTCCATCATGCTTTTTTCCAGTAATTACTGTTTTTAATCTTTCATAAGTAACATTTTCACATATATCATTTTCATTACTTGTACAAAGAATAAACGTTCTTGTCCCATTATCTTTTGCATTCAATTCCATAACAGCCTGACCAGTAGTACCGGACCCCGCAAAGAAATCTAAAACTATTGAATCTTTTTTACATCCAATCTGTAGGCATTTACTTATTAGTTCTACTGGTTTTGGAAAATCAAACTTATCCGCTAATTGCATTTCTCCAAGTTGTACTGTTCCGTGCTCTGTAATCATACTCACTTCATCCCAAATTGATTTTGCTTTGTATGTGCTTTTTCTATATTTTTCATATATATTGTAACCACCGTTTTTCTTTATTTTTGCAACCAGATTACTTTTCAAAGTATTTGCATCTATATTTTCATTTGATAATTTAATCCCCCATCTCCAACAGCTTTCTTCATTTTTTGAATTGTAGGGATAAACTGGAATTGAATAATCTTCTGATTGCTCCAGCGATACTGGATTAAAGCCATCATCATCTACAACATTTGGATTCACATAAAACGGATAAAACAAATTCGGACGATTGAAGCGCCCAAACTTCGGATTCCTATTTCGCAACTCACGTATATTAAATTTACCGATATCATCCAATAAATTCAAATCACTATCTTCTTCTGTCTTCTCTATTTCATTAAACTCCGCATCTTCAGTCTTAGTATACACAAGAATGTATTCATGCGTTTTAGCAATTTGTTTATAAGTCTGACCTCTTCGATTCGACTGAATGATTATTTGCGTAAAAAAGTTGTTTTCTCCATATATTTCATCGCATAATAGTTTTAAATTCGCCTGCTCATTATCATCTATCGAAATAAATATTATTCCCTCATTCGATAATAGTTTTTTTGCCAAGCTGAGTCGTTCATGCATAAAGCTAAGCCACTTACTATGTCTATATGCATCTGTTAATTCAATATTTTCATCATTATATGTAAATTTATTTCCTGTATTATATGGCGGATCAATATAAATAACATCTATCCTTCCTCTATGTGTTTTTTCCAATAGTTTAAGCGAATAAAGATTATCTCCCTCTAGCAAAAAGTTACATTGTTCATCTTTATTTGCTCCCACAACTTCTCTTTCCTTCTGCTCTGCAAACACAGGAATATATTCTTGCATCATAATATCAACAGCTTCTTCATGCTCTTCCCACACAAGACCATAACGCTTTGCCATCAACTCCTTTTCAATCTGATTGATTGCAATAAGTGACTCATCATCACTGTGTTGTTCTTTCAATGTCTCCAAGAACTCTAGCATTTTATCTCTACGGATTTTTGATAAATTACTCATACTTTTCTCCTGTTCTATACTTCGTATTCCAGCTTCTCTTTTTTACTCAAACATAGATAGTTCAAATAACACTTCTGACATTTCTCTTTACTGCATTTTCTAGGCAAATCATTCTTGCGAATATTTGTCGCAGCATCTCTGATATCACGATTTACATTATCCAAAAGACCTTCTGTTACTCTCTGACGCTCACTTTCAGAATTATCTAAATTGTAGATTTCTAAGTAGTCTGCAGTCTCACCGGTAAGCTTTTGATATCCCAATGCATATATTTTTAACTGTTCCGCATTAATACACTCGGTTACTTCACGACTGGCAGTTTTAAAATCCACAATATATGTCTTTTCTTCCCCGGAAATCTCACGACGTTTCACTAAATCGATTCGTCCGTTTACCTTGATTCCGTCTCCCATATCTAACTCGATATCAGCTTCTGCCATTGTTATATTTGTAAAATCATCTTGATTCTTTGCCACATAACCTGCTATAGACTTTTTCGCACCTTCCAACATATTATCCTGCAGTTTAGGGTTTGCATACGGAAGATAAAAACTATCATTTACAATATGCTCAATCTCTTCTGCTGATAAAATTTCACCATTTAAGTACTTTCTATGAATGTTCATAACAATTTCATGCATTGCTTTACCATATCCTAATGCCGGTACGATAGGCTGTACAAATCCATAAAACATAGATAACTTAAAGCGATATGCACAATCAAAATAATCCTGCAAAATTGAGAAGTTAAGATTTAATGGTGCAGCCTCATCACTCATAGGTGGTATATGATTACTTGTATATACCATTTTTTCATCAAACCCAAGCATATATGGAGAATCTTTTGCTTCTACCATAAATGCCGAAATTTTCTTCTCTCGATTATTTCCAGGAGAACGTGTTAAAAACAAAAACTTCTTCGCACGGGTAATGGCAACATAGAACAACTTACGTTCTTCTTCTGTACCACCGGCAAATCTGTCGGCATTAGGAATCCATTCTTTCTCAATTACATGCCAAATACTCTTACCACCCATTTTTGCAGACGGAAAGTTATTATGGTTCATTTGTGGTATAAATACTGCTGTAAACTCTAATCCCTTCGATTGATGTACGGTCATAATATTAACTGCATCGGGACGAATATATGTATTTGCAATATGTCCTTCCGGATAATATCCATCTGCCGTATACTTCAAAAAGTTACAGAAACTACTCAACTTATTATCCGGTGTTGTAGTATAATAAATTGTTTCAAAGTCATTGATTACCTGACTAAACTTACCTAAATTATATAGAATAATCTCTGAAGAATTACTCTCATCTACAATAGATATTCTACGCAGAAAATCATGGTACACTTTCTGCAACACAAATTCCCCATAGAATTTTTTTGATTTTACATCAATTACATTCAAAGTAGAAATTGCCTCGGCAATCTCCTTTTCATCCAATTCATAATCAATGTTTTTCCACAATTGGAACAATTCCATCATTCCAATTATTCCTGCAAGATAATCAAAAATACCTTTTGCCGCCTGGCACTCAGCAGTATTGAACAACTCATTTACACCTTCAATTATGTAAGGTATTTCATACGCATCAAGCATTTTAGCAATATCCGGTCCATGCTTGCGCTTACGAAGCAACACTGCCATTTCCGAATACTTTACGCCCGCATCATGTAGTGCTTTTATACGTTTTGCAATAAATTCATATTCTTCATCAGACTCATTAAATTCGCGGTATACTGTATCACCTTCTCCGTATTTTACAAGTTTACCCGAATCCATAACTTTAGATAAACGTTTTGTATTATTTGCAATAACACGCTTCGCAATATCAACAACCGCTTCTGTACTTCTGTAATCTGTTCCCAACACAATATACTTATCAATCCCATATCTTTCCTTAAATGTTAAAATATTCTCCGGGTCACTTCCTCTAAACTGATAAATTGTCTGGTCATCATCTCCTACAATACAAAGATTACATCCACCTTGCTTAATAAAGCGAATCAATCTTTCCTGTATAGGATTTGTATCCTGATACTCATCTACGGTTAGATATTTTATTTTGTTTAATATAATATCTGCGAAATTTTTATTCGTCTCTAACTGATGAAGCATCTCCTGCATAATCAGTGAATAATCAAAGTAATTTTTACGATAAAATGTATCCCTATATTTATCTACTGCCCCTCTTGTTTTATCATCCCATTTATCACGTTCAAACCAGTTTTCATTTAAGATACTAATTACACTCAAAAAGAGATTTGTTTCTGTATATATCTTCAATCCCAAATCCGGCATGCCACAGAAATTATAATTCTTTTCTATGTAAAGCTTTGTTTTAATCTCATCTAACACTGTAAACTTTTGAAACTGCACAACATGCTCCTGCAACATCTTTAGGCAGAAACCATGTATCGTTCCAATATACATATTGGCAAACCCTTTGGTGTTTCCCAATACTGCTTCACCATATTTATAAATTCTGCTCTTTAATTCCTCTGCAGCTTTTTCAGTAAATGTGAACGCAACAATATTCCCTGGTAATACATTCGTATTAGACTTTAATATATTTATTATTCTACGTGTAACGACACCTGTCTTACCAGCGCCTGCACATGCAATAATTTCCAAATCTTCACCAATAGTTTTTACTGCTTCTATTTGCTTATCTGATAAATTTTGAAATAAATCCATTGATTTTTCCTCCTTGAGTAGACTATGTATAGTAGAGTTTCTTCAAATTATACCATGCATTCATGTCCAAAAATACGGACTCAATCTCTCACATACTCCATAATATCCCCATAGTCCACATCCAGAGTCTTACAAATCTTCCCTAACACTTCCAATGTCACTTCTTTATCTCTCCGAAGCTTAGTCATTGTATTCGGCGCTATTGCCGCCTGCTTTCTGAGATCCGCTTTACTCATTTTTCTATCTACTAATAACTTCCATAATCTGTTGTATGATACAGCCATAATATGCCCTCCATCATGCATCAAAAACTTACAAAAATCTACTAAATATTATACCACAACCGTTCTATACCTTCAAGAAACTTTCGCACAACCTTGCGAGGTATCCAACAAGCAATTCTGCTCCCATTTTAGCCTTTCGTACGTAATGTGAATTTCTAAAAATTCCCCATCACTTTCCAACATACTTATCTTTACAAACGAAGAAGAGGTGCTTTCGCACCCCCTCCCATTTGCTTACACGTTCTACTGACTCATTCCAGCCACCTTCTGCTATACCCACTCACCGATGCTCCTTAGGAAGTGTTCCAGCATGTTCATTCCGTTGATAGTAAACTGCCTCATGAAATCATATGCTTTATCAAGCTTCTCCTTAAGCGTGCGGTTCTCTGTTTTCAGACACTCATTCTCGTATTTGAGTTCCAGCATCTTTTCAAAGAATGCCTTCTCCCGCTCACCGGAATTGGCATTCTTAAAGTAATCAATGAGTCCCTCCGCAAACCTTGCTTTTTTAATTCTCTCATCCTCATCTTCCTTGATATTTCCTCTCGGATAAGAGTCTTTATAGAAAACGCTCCACATACTGCTCTAATATATTGATATCTAACGGACTGCCCGAAGTTTCATGTGTTATAATCAGTTTGTCGCCCAACAAAATCCCATTCTTCTCGTACATATCTATTTTCTGCATAGCACTTTCGCAGTAAGCCATTTTATCCATCATTCCCAAATGTTCGAGGATGTACTTCTTTCCGGTTCTTTTATTGAGCACCGTAAAATCCGGATACACTACTATGGTCCGGTTCTTATATTTCAATTCCAAAGGAAGTTCATAATGATAAAGAATTCCTCTTCTGAACAAAGTATCTGCAATTATTTTTTCTGATTTAGAACGTACTCTTTCACCCTTTTCAGTATAATAAGCCGTTGTATCATCCCCAGCAAATCCCTTGCCCTTGTACTCTACTTTTTCAAATTCTTTATTAATCTTCTCCAGCGGTTTTATGTACGGTTTTACCAACTGTTTGCGCGCCGGATGAAGTTTTGCGTAGACTTCGTCCAGCCTGTACTTCTCTAAAATCATCATAAGATTTTCTAATGCAATCTTCTGTTTCTTAATACATGACAACAATTGCAGACTATATTCTTTCTGCGCAATTTTCTCGACTAATTTTCTTTTCTTCTTCCCTTGGTACTCCTTACCGATATAATATTGATAACTTCCTTTATTAATCGCACAGCGAAGTTTCCCCTCGGGTGCTCCTTTCACAAACCGCTTTGCTTTTTCTTCAGCTTCAACAAGCTCTAACAAAGTCTCTTTTAATTCTTTTTCCAAATTAATATAGTCCTCCTTTACCTACTTACTATTCTATTAAGTTTTCTAGTCGGTAATTTCATTCATCGGCTCACAACTCTTACCTATCAGCAATGCCTTATCAACGATGAATGGGTAATTTCCTCGGGCATCAATGCTTATTTACCTACTGCGTTTCCTTGGCATACTGCCGGTTGGTAATTCTCACATGCCACCTTACTTTTTTACCCACTATGTCACCTCCACAAACTAACGGTTGGTAATTTTCGCATGAGGCAAGATTTTTTTACCCACTGGAGTTCTTTTACATGTCGTCGGTTGGTAAGTCCCACAAAAAGCAGAATATTTTTACCCACTAAGGCACATTTGCACAACATCAGTTGGTAAACCGCCCGGCACTCCATTATTTATATATATATTTGAATATTTCATCCAGAAACAGGATGCAAATGATATGGCAGAAAATCCGCCCAATAACGAATACTATAAAATAAAAACAGAAAATAATGAAATAAATAAAAAACTTAAAATATGAAACAAATGAAAAACTTAAAATACAAAAGATTAACAATATGAAATATATGAAAATTACAGCCCTCTAAAAACTTAGAGGGCTGTAGTGATTTAGAAATAATCAACGATTATATCAATAATTACTCGATGATAGTAGCAACACGACCTGAACCTACAGTACGTCCACCTTCACGGATAGCGAATGTAAGACCCTGCTCCATAGCGATTGGATGGATGAGTTCGATTGTCATCTCGATGTTATCGCCAGGCATGCACATTTCTGTACCAGCTGGTAAGTTACAAACACCTGTAACGTCTGTTGTTCTGAAATAGAACTGAGGTCTGTAGTTATTGAAGAAAGGTGTATGACGTCCACCTTCGTCTTTTGTTAATACGTAAACCTGAGCTGTGAATTTCTTATGGCACTTAACTGAACCTGGTTTTGCAAGAACCTGACCTCTTTCGATGTCTGTTCTCTGGATACCACGAAGAAGTACACCAACGTTATCACCAGCCTGAGCCTCATCAAGAAGCTTACGGAACATTTCGATACCTGTAACAACAGATTTCTGTGTTTCTTCTTTGATACCGATGATTTCAACTTCATCTGACATATGAAGAGTACCACGCTCTACTCTACCTGTAGCAACTGTACCACGACCTGTGATAGAGAATACGTCTTCTACTGGCATAAGGAATGGCTTATCTGTGTCACGTTCCGGATCAGGAATGTAAGAGTCAACTGCAGCCATTAACTCAAGAATCTTGTCACCCCACTCACAGTTAGGATCTTCAAGAGCCTTAAGAGCTGAACCCTGGATGATTGGTGTATCATCGCCTGGGAAGTCGTACTCGCTTAATTTTTCTCTGATTTCCATCTCTACTAATTCAAGAAGTTCAGGATCATCAACCATATCACACTTGTTCATGAATACTACGATGTAAGGAACACCTACCTGACGAGAAAGAAGGATATGCTCCTGTGTCTGAGCCATAACACCGTCAGTAGCAGCAACTACGAGGATAGCACCATCCATCTGAGCAGCACCTGTGATCATGTTCTTTACATAGTCAGCATGTCCTGGGCAGTCTACGTGAGCGTAGTGTCTGTTTTCTGTTTCGTACTCAACGTGTGAAGTAGAGATTGTGATACCACGTTCTCTTTCTTCCGGAGCCTTATCGATGTTTTCGAAAGCAACAGCTTCACCTGTTCCTAATCTTGTGTTAAGAGTTTTTGTGATAGCAGCTGTTAAAGTTGTTTTACCATGGTCTACGTGTCCGATGGTACCAATGTTACAATGAGCTTTGGTTCTCTCAAATTTAGCTTTAGCCATTTCTAAAGTCCTCCTTAAAATGATAAAAAATTAAATTATTTTTGTTTGTTTTACTAATAAATTCGCTTTATTGCCTACCTAAAGATTATATTAAATAAGCAACCTTTTTGCAAGTATTATTTAGCCTTTGAAGCTAATACCTTTTCCTGTACGTTCTTTGGAACCGGTTCGTACTTCTCAAAGAACATTGAGTAGTTACCACGTCCCTGTGTCTTAGAACGAAGATCTGTTGAATAACCGAACATCTCAGCAAGCGGAACAAGTGCTCTAACAATCTTACCACCGCCAAGATCATCCATACCTTCGATACGTCCACGACGAGAGTTAAGGTCACCGATAACATCTCCCATGTAATCTTCTGGCATTGTTACTTCAACTTTCATGATAGGCTCAAGTAATACAGGAGCTGCTTTCTGCATAGCTTCCTTGAATGCCATAGAACCGGCAATGTGGAATGCCATTTCAGAAGAGTCAACTTCATGGTATGAACCATCGTATACAATAGCATGAACGCCTACTACAGGGAATCCGCCAAGGATACCTGACTTAGTAGCTTCTTCAATACCATCACCAACTGCAGGAATGTATTCCTTAGGAATAGAACCACCAACAACCTGAGATTCAAACTTGAACAACTGCTCTCCGTTTGCATCCATTGGTGCGAACTTAACCTTACAGTGACCGTACTGACCACGTCCACCTGACTGCTTAGCGTACTTACTGTCAACATCAACTTCCTTAGTAATAGCTTCTTTGTATGCAACCTGAGGAGCACCAACGTTAGCTTCTACCTTAAATTCACGAAGGAGACGGTCAACAATAATCTCAAGGTGTAATTCACCCATACCTGCAATAATTGTCTGGCCTGTTTCCTGATCTGTATGAGCACGGAATGTAGGATCTTCTTCAGCAAGTTTTGCTAAAGCTTCACCCATCTTGCCCTGTCCTGCTTTTGTCTTAGGCTCGATAGCAAGCTCGATAACCGGTTCAGGGAATTCCATAGACTCTAAGATTACAGGATGCTGATCATCACAGATTGTATCACCTGTAGTAGTATACTTAAATCCTACTGCTGCAGCGATATCACCTGAATATACTTTATCAAGCTCTGCTCTCTTGTTAGCATGCATCTGAAGAATACGTCCAACACGTTCCTTCTTATCCTTTGTTGCGTTTAATACGTATGAACCTGAGTTAACAGATCCTGAATAAACACGGAAGTATGCTAACTTACCTACGAATGGGTCTGTCATAATCTTGAATGCAAGTGCTGAGAAAGGCTCTTCATCAGATGAATGTCTTTCTACTTCGTTACCATCCATGTCAACACCCTTAATTGCAGGGATATCGAGCGGCGATGGCATAAATTCAACTACTGCATCAAGAAGCTTCTGAACGCCCTTGTTTCTGTATGCTGTACCACAGCAAACAGGAACTGCTGTACATTCACAAGTAGCTTTTCTAAGAACTGCCTTTAACTGATCTATAGATGGTTCTTCACCCTCTAAATACATCATCATCAGTTCATCATCTAACTCGCAGATTTTCTCAACGAGTTCTGTATGATACAATTCAGCATCATCTTTCATATTATCAGGGATATCAATAATTGAAATATCATCACCCTTATCATCATTGTAGATGTAAGCTTTCATTTCAAACAAGTCAACGATTCCCTTAAATTCATCTTCTTTACCGATTGGTAACTGGATACAGATAGCATTCTTGCCAAGTCTTGACTTAATCTGCTCAACTGCTCCATAGAAGTTTGCACCTAAAATGTCCATCTTATTGATGAAAGCCATACGAGGTACATTGTATGTGTCAGCCTGACGCCATACGTTTTCTGACTGAGGCTCAACACCACCCTTAGCACAGAATACACCTACAGCACCATCAAGTACACGTAAGGAACGCTCAACTTCTACAGTGAAGTCAACGTGTCCCGGAGTATCAATGATGTTGATACGATGCTCTAATGCACCAGGCTTAGGTTTGCAGTTTTCCTGTAATGTCCAATGACATGTGGTAGCTGCAGAAGTAATGGTAATACCTCTTTCCTGTTCCTGCTCCATCCAGTCCATGGTAGCAGTACCTTCATGAGTATCACCAATCTTATAGTTAACACCGGTATAATAAAGGATACGCTCAGTAGTGGTAGTCTTACCAGCATCGATGTGAGCCATAATACCAATGTTTCTGGTTCTATCCAATGGATATTCTCTTCCTGCCAAGGTAATTTCCTCCTATTAAAATCTGTAATGAGCGAAAGCCTTGTTAGCTTCAGCCATTTTATGCATATCTTCTTTTCTCTTAACAGCTGCGCCTGTGTTGTTAGCAGCGTCTAAGATTTCGTTAGCAAGTCTTTCTTCCATGGTCTTTTCGCCTCTCTTACGAGAAAACATTGTTAACCAACGAAGAGCTAATGCCTGACGTCTGTCAGCACGTACCTCGATAGGTACCTGATAAGTAGCACCACCGATACGTCTTGCTTTAACTTCTAAAACCGGCATAATGTTATTCATTGCCTCATCGAAAACTTCGAGAGCTGGCTTAGAAGCCTTTTCTTCTACTCTAGCAAATGCTCCGTAAACAATTTTCTGTGCAACACCTTTCTTACCATCTAACATAATGTTGTTGATAAGCTTTGTTACAACCTTATTGTTGTATAAAGGATCTGCTAATACATCTCTTTTTGAAATATGTCCTTTACGTGGCACGGTTCTTCCCTCCTTATTAAAATGTGACCTTAATCCGGTCAGTTAATAAATCATCGGTACTCACAAATGTAATAAATTGTGTTCGCGCTGTATTCTAAATCAGAATTCCAACACTACCAAATTAAAATTATGTGGTACTTATAGAACAGAATTAATATCTATCCTATTTTGCAGCTTTTGGTCTCTTAGCTCCGTATTTAGAGCGGGCCTGTTTTCTGTTAGCGACTCCCGCAGTATCAAGTGTACCACGAATAATGTGATATCTTGTACCAGGTAAGTCTTTAACTCTACCACCTCTGATAAGAACAACGCTATGCTCCTGTAAGTTGTGGCCTTCACCCGGAATGTAGCTTGTTACTTCGATTCCGTTAGAAAGACGAACTCTGGCAATTTTTCTAAGAGCTGAGTTAGGCTTCTTAGGTGTTGTTGTCTTAACAGCAGTACAAACACCACGTTTCTGAGGAGCTGCTGTATCTGTTGCTTTCTTATGAAGAGAGTTGTATCCCTTTAAAAGAGCAGGTGCAGTAGACTTCTTAACGGCTGTCTGGCGTCCTTTTTTTACTAACTGGTTAAATGTTGGCATTCTGTTTCACCTCCTGTATATAAAATGTGATAAATAGTATTACCGGATTTTTCCGGTTTATATCACGAAAAAAACACTCATTTCACGCAATTTCTCACTGAAATAGCTTCAGTTTGTTTTTTACACACAAAATAAGCGCATTTTTTCGCATGCTAGATAATTATATATTTGTATTAATTGTTTGTCAATCATAAATTTAGCGAGTTTTACTGCATTTTAGCAACAAAAAACAGGTTACTGCTTTTCTTCTATTATAAATTATTATAAATAAGGAATAATTGTATCTGCTACCTGCTTTGCTACAATATTAAATCCTTCTTCCGTAAGATGGATGTGGTCCGGACATATCATGGTATCCGTCTTGCCATCTACGAGCGGGAACAAATCATTAACCGGAATATTATGCCTCTTTGCCACCTTCTTTAAGATATCATTATATTCAATAATGCCGGATGTATCCGGATTATCTGTCGGCATGGTCGTCGCCATAATAATCTGTGCCTCAGGATATATTTTATTAATTACGGTAACCATTCTCTCAAGACATGACTCATATTCTTCCGGAAGAGAAAACGGTCTTCCCAGCTGATAATCATCTCCCAAATCCCAAAGTCCGTTATTCCAATGGATAACATCAGGCTTTGGCATGCCCGGAATCCAAAATCTGAAAGAGTTCAGCGTATATCCTGCCCAGCGTCCGTTTTCATTTGGTCCGCTTACCTCAGCCTTTCCTTTTAACAATTCCCGTACCAAGGGTTCATACCCCATCCTTAATGAATCTCCCAATAACATTACCTGTTTCATAAAAAGCACCTCTCTTCTTAATAATTCAAATAAATAATTCCAACTATAAAACAACCCTGAATGTAAAAGATATCTTCAACATCCAGGGTAATGTACGTTAATAAGCTCCTTTGCGGTTAAACAATATTCCCACGGTCTTTAGCATAATTTTTATGTCTAACGCAAGTGACCATGTATCAATATACTCTACATCAAGTTCAACAATCTCATCGAAGTTATCAATCTTGCTTCTGCCGTTAACCTGCCACATACCGGTAATTCCCGGCTTAATGCTGATTCTCCTCCACTGATTACGTTGATACTTCTCAACTTCATCCAGCGTCGGCGGCCTGGTTCCCACAAGGCTCATATTGCCGATTAACACGTTAAAGAACTGTGGCAACTCATCAATGCTCAACTTACGGATAATCTTACCCACACGGGTAATTCTCGGATCATCCTTCATCTTAAACATAACGCCGCCCTTAATCTCGTTCTTTTCCATCAGTTCCTTTTTACGTTCTTCCGCATCTATGTACATGCTCCGGAATTTGTATATTTTAAAATGACGGCCATTTTGTCCTACTCGCGTCTGTTTAAACATGACCGGCCCCTTTGAATCCAGCTTAATGGCTATGGCGGCAACCAACATAATAGGCGAAGAAAGTATAATTCCAAAAAGACTTCCTATTATATCAATAATCCGCTTAACCACCCTGTCTACACCATTTAAACAAATCGTATGATATGTAATAACCGGGTAGGTTCCGACAGAGCTCACATAACTGTTCGCTTTACGCCTCTTATAAATATCTACAATTAATCGTGCCGTCACACCCATATCTATGCAAATATCAAGATAATGCTGTATGTAATCAAGCGTATTATCATTCTTCTGCATAATATATACCTGGTCTATATTATATTCACGTATCAGTTCTTCTAAATCTTCCAGTTTTCCGATATATCCTTCTTCTGATTCCTCTCCGCCCATACTGATGTAACCTACGCAATCAATCTGGATACTGGTCTTATCAAGAAAATATCTGAACTTATTAAATGCAGGAATTTTACCTACAAATGCTGTTCTCGGAATGTTTTTCAAAAGATGACGTTCCAAAAATCTTCTAAACAACAAAACATTCAGGCAAATCATAATGTAGCATATGATGAGAAAAATCAAAAACGGCTTTGGCTCAATCAAATGTCCGTCCGTACAATATAAAATAGCAAATATTGATACCGTCGCCATTAAAAATGAACGTGTTGATTTTCTCTGTATTCTGTCCAAGTAGTAAAATGTCGTGATATTGTATACTCTCGACTCTTTATTGGCCAATATGTATATCAATGAAAAAAGAGCAACCAATACAAGAAGATTAATCCCTTCCTGCTTGTCCATCATATCAAAACATATCAGCACGCTACCTGCATAACAGAACAGAATAATTGCTATATCTAAAAATATCTGCTGAACATTTGTGTTAGCACCTATATTAGTCTTATTCATATAAAGCGTTCCTGTTTCCGGTTTCTATTTTTAATTAATGTCCCCTAAAAATAATATACTCACTTTTATACAATCACGCAAGCAAAAAAAAAAGAAGAGCCCACATAAATGAACTCTTCTTACATTATCATAATAACCGAAAATTTTACCAACCGTTTGTATTCCACTTGTTATCAGGATTCATACCTGCAACTTCCCATGATGGTTTAAATACACCGTCAAAATTACAAGCACTTACTCCACAATAACCCCAGTTGGCATTACAACCTTCACAGCCTCTTGACATCATATCAGCGCCACCCGAATAATTAGTCGGATGAAAAACGCCCTTCATATATACGCTTTGACATTTTCTGCCAAATTCACCGGATGCTGTGTTAACAGTTTCAAGTACTTCAATCGAAGATTTCTTTATCTCCGGTTTCTGATAGTTTATCATAAATTTTCCCCCTAACCCATCAGAAAACATTTATTATTTTCCGTTTAAAGCAATTCCGTCAGAACCTTTACACTTGTAACCTAAAACGATCCAGTATTTATTTGGGCAGTTATCACATGCTGATGAACCATCCCATGTATATCTTCTTGATGCTTTAGGGCAAACAAATGCTTCCTTAGAAACTTCTTCACCTGATAATAATGCAACGTTCTCCATTTTTTCTGTGTTTTCGCTAACTTCTGGTCTTACATAATTTTTCATTCCAAATTCTCCTTCAAAAATAAATTGTTATTTGTAATTGATGATGTTAGCTTACATCGAATCCATATTTGTTACAAGCTTTCTAACAAAATTGTAACAATATTACTTATGAAGGATTTTCTTTGCAACTTTTTTAACCTGTGTCTTCCACATGTTTTTTCGCACATCACGGTACTTCTTACCAAAAGTTATCGTAGTATCCCTATTTATATATTCACCATACCGTTGCAACATCTGCTTATAAAGCTTTATCTGGACTCTTGCTTCCTTCGTACGGCCCTTAGCCTTTACATATAAGCGAAGCACTTTAAGATATTCTTCAAAATATCTTCTTACCAAAAGCTCCATAAATTCGCGGTCTGCATTATCACTGAAATATTGTACTCTTTCAAGTAACGCTTCCGTTTTATCAAACACGCTCAGCTTGACGTTTGCAATATCCGACATAATACTTCCCTGTCGTTGCGTATAATTATACAATGCTCCCTCATAAAATGCAACTTTTTTTGAACGATCCAATAGTTTGTACGTTGTAAACTCATCTTCATGAACTTTTCCGGCAGGATACCGCACTCCTTCAAACAGTTCCCTCCGGTATATTTTTCCATTTGCGACCGTAAGTCTGGTTGCATATTTACCTTCGCATAATTGCATAACTGCTTCTTTTGGATCCCAGACAAAAACCTTCCCAGGCTTTTTCTCTTCTTCGTCCGGTTTTAATGGCTTGCCTTCTTCATCAACCTTACGGTAATTGCATGCAACCGTATCTGCTCCGTATTTTTCCATAACCGAAAGCAACAATTCATACATATTCGCCTCCAGGAAATCATCACTGTCCACACAAGCAATCAGCTCTCCTTTTGCTACCTCCAGTGCTACATTTCTTGTAACCGATATTCCCTGATTAAGTTGCGATATTACCTTTACCCTTTTATCCACATTCTCATAATGTCTGCATATATCAAGGCTCCCGTCAGTAGAACCATCATTTACCAGTATAACTTCCAAATCTTTATAGGTCTGTCCCAAAACAGATTCTATGCATTTTACCAAAAACTTTTCCGTATTATATATCGGTATTATTACTGAAATCATACGTTTCCCCCTTTCAAACTACAGCTTCCCTTTAGCCTAATCCTGATGTAATGCATTATACAATGCCTCACTACTGTCTTGTCTTTTTTTACACTTATCCGTACCAAAATCCCGGTTAGAATCGTACACCAACCCAAAATCTTTTCCGGTATAAGCAAACAGACAAAAATTAATTCCATAATCCTTCATAATGCCGATGGTATCATAAAGCCATTCTTCTCCGCCGTTTTGCATTGCGGAATATGTACAACCGGTTTCATTACATATAACCGGGCGGTTTCTTTCTTGCATTTTAAGCAAATATTCTTCGAAGTTATGCTCTGTATATTCTTTGATATTTCCGGCAAAACCGGCTTTATACCCTGCAATACTTACGCGTATGGCATCTTTTTCTATAAGCTGTTTAGACTTAACCTTCAGGACCACCTGATAATAATGACCGGGCCTCAATACAAACATTCCGTTTTGTGATTTTACGGTTTGCTTTAACACGAAATCCTTTCCGTCATCAAATTCTTTAAGGTGCAACGCCATCCGTCCCTCTCCGTCCTCTTCAACTACAACGGTAGCACTTCCGCTTTTTGACCACTTAAATATACTTTCGTTAAAGTCCGTTGCATAAGCGGTTCCGAGATATTCCTGGTTGCTGTTATATTCATATACCACTATTTCATCAAACCATATCTCATCTTTAGCACGCGCATTGCCAATCTCCAATTTGATTACGCCGGTATTAACAGACGCGTCTGAAAGAAGTGCCGGTTGCGACTGAAGCGTAAACCACCGGTTTCCGTTTTCCGTCTCATTCCTTACTTCCGTAACATTAGTCACAAATTTTTCATCACGGACAATGTAAGTTGTTTCATACGGAATATTTTCCCCTTGGTTCTGCATGTTAAAAATAGTCGGACTGTATGTATGACAATCAAACACAAGATTATCATCTTTTAATCTTAAATACACCGCTCCATCCGGATAGGTACCGCTTGTTTTCCCCGTTTCCCTGTCATTAAGCTGAATACTGAATTCTTCGACGCAAATAATATGGTTTTTATCCACTTGGCGTATCGCATCAATAAGTTCCTGCATGTAAGAAGCATATAAATTCTCGGCTTCCTCACGGGTTCCGTCTATGATAACCATCGGTTCATTCAAAAGGTCATAGGCAAGAATCATCTTTTCATCCGCATAATGTTTTGCTATGCGTACCCATGTATCCTTAAATTCATCCCTTTGTGATTTATCCGACCAAAACGAATACGTGGCTTCTTTTTCCCTTATTTGCATGCCGCCCTGACTGGAATGCATATCCAATTCCAGATAAAGTCCGGCTTCTTTTGCCCATTTTAGATTTTCATCAAGCCAAGTAAAAAAATCATCATACCGCGTCATATTATAGGCAATACCAAAACGGATTGTATTAAATCCCAACGCTTTAATCTCCGCATATGAACTTTCATCCATACAACGGTTGCCCGGTGTAATTTCCGGGTCCCATGTATTATTATCCATATTGATACCGGTCATCCTAAATTCATTACCCGTACCTGCATCATATAGCGCCGTACCTTTTACCTTGATATATCCGTTTTCGGTAACGGTATCTGTATCCGGTAATTTCTCCGTATCCTGACCGGCATCAGGTTCTACAGGCTTATCCGTTTTGCCTTCTTCCTGCCCATCATTTCCGGCTTCCGGCATTTGATTATCATCCGTCTGCTCACCGCCCGCCGGAATATCATCTTCACTTCCTTCACTTACTGCGCTATCATCCGTAACACCCGCCAAACCGGAATCATCCGGTTCTTTGTTGTTATCCTTATTCTTTAATACTATTATCAGCGAAATAAGTACCAAAAGGCTTACACCTATTACTATTAAGCTACCTAGATAATTTCTTACACGACTCATATATTATACCTGCAATTACCTTTGCTCCGTCACCGTTTTCTTTTAACCCAATACGTTCAAAAAATGCTGTGCAATTTTTCTTATAATCTTCTATTGAAAAAGAAGAAATAATCTCTTCAAGTTCATCTTCATTTACCGCTTTGTCAAACGGTAATTCTTCCATGGTAAAATGAAGTTCCCGTTCTTTTTTCAGATACGTCTGATAATCCTTCATCAATAAAAACACCGGCTTCATGGCAAAAGAAAAATCAAACATAACGGCTGAATAATCCGTAATCAAATAATCACTTACAGCTAAAAGTTCCTGCATATCCGGATAATCCGATGCATTAATTACTTTATCCGTAAACGTAAGCGACTTATAACGGCTGACATCATTAGGATGCAGCCTTACAAGGCACACACAATCCTTGCCAAACTTTTCACGCAGATTATCTAAGACCCTTGTATAATCAAACGTTATTGCATTAGCATTTTCTTCTTTGCGGAACGTAGGGGCATATAATAAAAGTTGTAACTTTTTATCTATACCATATCTTTCATATATGCTGTCCTTAAGCCCTTTAGGCGTTTCCATTATGACAGCATTTCGCGGTACGCTGCACTTCAGCACTTTTCCCTCGTACCAAAAATGATTTTTGTATATGTCATAACGGAAATCATTATTGGAGTACATAAGGTCGGTCATTGCCGCGTCACGCTTTGATTCCTTCACATATTTTTCAGGAAGATTTTCAACCTGCGCCTCATTCTTTTTAAGTCCTAACGTAGAATGCCACGTCTGTATATAAAACTGATTCTTTTTCTTCTTAATCTTAAATGAGCTCTTGATATTGTCCACCCACACCTTGGCTGTTGCCATGTGGTATGCCGCTCTTATTGTTCCGTATTTTACCGGCGTAATTTCCTTCGGCAATGCTGCGTTTATATCCTTTACAAACCAATATAGCTCAAATTCATCCGGGTAGTCTTTAAGAATTTGCAGTGCAATGTACTTAGGATCATCCCCAAATCCTTTGCCGCCGAAATTATCAAACACTATCTTATTTTTCTTAACCGGAAACAACCTTACAAGGTTATTAAATGTCGCCCTATACATACGGTAAGGTAACGAATATCTGA
Organism: Lachnospiraceae bacterium; assembly: GCA_045576455.1. Taxonomy (GTDB): domain Bacteria; phylum Bacillota; class Clostridia; order Lachnospirales; family Lachnospiraceae; genus RGIG4034. The sequence continues at coordinate 23,326 of JAZNGM010000004.1, forward strand.
TTCTATCTTTTATGGAAGCCATTACAAGCACCTTCCTTTATTTCATTTCCATTCTTTTTGCGTAAGCATTTCATAAACCGTACAAATCACTTCACTATCGCATTTCCAATCAAACTTACGCGCATACAAAGCTTCGCTTTCTTTAAGATAATCAAGCTGCTTCATAGTTAAGTTGATAGGGTGGGCATCCGATACCGTGTCCCATATAAGGGTACGCATATTTCCCTGAGGCTTTTTGCTATCGGCACTTCTTCTGCCATGGTCCTCAAAATCTTTATCCCACAGACTATTCTTAAAATCCGAATTAATAACCATTGTCTGAAGAAATATTTCATCACAAGTCCAGGTATGGCGAAAAAGTTTCTTAATCTCTTTTTCTTTAGACACAATATAGGTTGCCAGTTTATCCGTGATACTGAACCAACTGCCGCCTTTTTGGTAAACTATATTCTTTTTCAAACGGTTAACACCGAGTTTTCTTTGTACTTTAAGCAAAAATCCGGGAAATCTTTTTCTTCTGTCGCCAAAATAATAGTACTGCACACTCTTTAAGCTTTCCGGCGATGCACTTTCCCTGTTAAAAGATACAAATTCTTTTCCGTTATGCTTTGCAAAAAAATCATGTATGTAATCCTGCGATTTAATTGGAAGATCTGCACCCGACAGAAGATGATAGTAAGCATACTCCCCTTTTATGGCGGCTTTCAGTAATATCAGCGTAGCCCGCATAATAGAATCTGTTCCCCACTTAACATTGATACGCTTCGTATAAAATACGTGGGACTTTTGTACACGTTTTTCTATTTCATCTTTAACTTTCTTTAAATCTTCCTCTTTTACTTTTTTATCTACATGTATATAGATATCGTTCCTGTCGTCATCCAATAATGAAAGACATACTGACAAATTCTCGAAATTGCCGTGTATCATAATAAGATATGCATGTTTATCCATGTGCTTCCCCCTACACTTTTCTTTTTTCTACTTCTTGTGGAACAAATTACGTTTAATAAAACCTAACAGGTAACTGAAAGTTTCATTCTTAGTAACAATGGATAATCCTACATATACTACGACACCCACCAGAATCTGGAGTGGCAGCATAATAAAATAGGACATTTCACAAAACGAAATCAGATACGTCACGGCAAACATGATGCCCGCAAGTAATGTCGCCGGTAACAAATCCGCAAGTTGTTCCCTATATTTGTAATCTATAATGCTTCTGTTCGGAAACATATTTACCAGCATGGAAAAAACGGAATACACCGGCAATGATATACCTACTGCCAGTACGCTATGCCGGGCTGCCAGTAATACAAGCGCAATACCGACAGGCTTTTTAATAAATTCAAGCTTTAAGATGGTATCGCTTCGTCCCATGGCTATCATGCTTTGCATATTAGCTTCCGTTACCGTATGCAGCGCACTGTAAATGCAAATAAGCTGCATATAAATAATACTTCCTGCCCATTTATCCGTCAGAAGCAGTATCGTCAGCGGCTCTGCAACGGCCGCCAGACCTGCCAGAAGCGGAAATACCACATAGCTGGAAGTTTTAACGGAACGTCTCGTCATCTGTTTTACAACCACTTTATCTTTATCGGCATCCGATAACACCGGGAATAATACGGAAGAAATAGATGCCACAACATTATTCGTAATCAAATCCGGGAAATTCTTACCCTTTGAATAGTACGCAAGATCATCCTTAGTATAGAATTTACCGATTACCAAAGAACGCAAGTTATTGAATATGGTACCGATAAGGCTTGCCGCAAGCATTTTCCATCCGAACGACATAAGCTCTTTAGCCGATTTCATGCAAAACATAAGTCTCGGACGCCAATGTACCGTAAAAAGAAGTACAATTGCATCTACCACCGTATTGGTTAAATACTGCGCAACCAATGACCACACACCAAATCCATTCATAGCAAGCGCTATACCCACGATACCGGAGAAAACAGTACCGAAAAGCGTTGAAAAGAAAAACTTCCTGAACATCATATGCTTGGATACATACGCATGCTGAATAGAACTAAAGGAAGAAATAATTATTTTCAAACCAAACACACGAAGCACCGGTGTAAGCTGAGGTGTATTATAAAATTCAGCGATTAACGGAGACACAAAAAACAGGATTCCGTAAATTACAATTGAAATAAAAAAGGAACAGTAAAAAATAGTTGAAAAATCTTTTTCGTCTGCATCCTTTTTCTGAATCAGCGAAGAACCGAAACCACTTGTAACAAACACATTGGCAATGTTTATGAATACCATAATCATTGCCACGATGCCATAAGCTTCCGGTAACAGAATACGCGCAAGCACAATAGAAACAATAAGTGATACTCCCTGTGCCAATATTCTTTCCGCAAACTTCCATATTAGATTTGAAAAAACTTTCTTCTTTAAATTATCATTACTCATATCCCATTTTACCCACTTTTACTCTAGTGAATTTCCTTATTTTTTGCCGCATCAATGTTAAACAAAAACAGGAACAGACGTATCCTTAATTTGAACTTTATGTGCTTGGAAAACATATACTCTTTAGTAAGTTGTTTTCCTTTCTTTCTTAATTCATTCATTTCTTTAGAATACATCGCGCTATAATGTTTCCTTATCAGGAAATAATATTTTAAAATATTACGGATATAAGATTCCGTTTCCCAATAAAACAATTCTTTATAGCCTATTTCCTGATAAAATGCACGCCGCGTCTCGCAAGCTTCTATCTTATCAAGTCTCTTTTTGGTAAATCCGCTTAAGACAATGCTTCCTTCCCGCATTCTGTAAAAATATAATTTCCGCGAGGTCAGCACCATCTTTTTTGCATGGTACAAGATATGAGGTGTCAAAAACATATCCTCATGTATCTTTCCTTCCGGATAACGCAGTTTTAATTCTTTAAAAAACCGGTTATGGTATAACTTGTTCCACGCCACTGTCTTTATTACGTCATCTTCATTAATCCGCTTAATAATCTCTTCGTTTTCCTGTACTTCGACGGTTGTTTTACCATCCTCAAACCGCACCTGTTCGCCTTTGGTAAAAGCACAACAGACAATATCCGCTTTGTAGGATGTCGCAAGACTTACCATATCTTGAAGATAATCTGCATGAATTACATCATCGCTGTCTACAAAAGCAATAAACTCACCTTTTGCAATCTCAAGTCCCGCATTTCTGGCAGAAGACAAGCCGCCGTTTTCCTTATGTATTACACGGATTCTTTCATCTTTCGTCGCATAGTCATCACACATTGTACCGCATTTATCCTTTGAACCGTCATCCACAAGGATAAGTTCAAAATCCGTATACTTTTGGGCTAATATGGACGCAACACACTCTTCCATATAATCTTCCACTTTATAAATTGGTACAATAACACTAACCAGTGGTTTATCCATTTACGACTCCTTTTTAAGATAAATGTTCTCCATTTTCTCTACTAATCTGTCAACATTATATTCGCTTTGAGCAAGAAGTGATTTGGCATCGTATCTTTCACACGATGTATTAATAACCTCTTTCGCCCACACTTCAGGAAGAAGCTCCTTTGATATAAACTTTACATTTCCCGTTATATCAGCACTTTTTGCAACAACACCCTTTGAAGTAATGCAGCGAAGTCCTGCTGCCTGTGCTTCCAAAAGCACGATACCAAATCCTTCAAACCGGGATGGCAGCAAAAACAGATCCATTGCCTGCATATATTCATTAACATTGCTTTTACTGCCGACACACATCACGGCATTCTCAAGCTTATATTCCTTTACTTTCTGAAGCACATCCTCAAACAGCTTACCTTTACCAAGCATAAGCAGCTTATAGCTTGCATCAAGCTTATATACTTCATGAAATACCTCTAATAAAAACAAAGGATCTTTCTGATAATTAAAGCTTCCGGCAAAACCGATTAGTTTTTCTAAGGCATCTACCGACAACTCCGCCCGGATGCGTTCCCTTACCGATGCATCGAAAGCAAATTTATCCAAATCAATGGCATTCTGAATTACGGTAAATGGTCGGTGCTTTCCAAACATCCACACTCCCGCTTCTTCTGAACAGGCAAAATAATCCGTTACGTAGCGGTTCATAACAAATTTTACATACCGCTCATATACTTTTTGCTTCATATTATACTTAAACATATAATTATTATTATGGCTGTGAAGAATTCTAATCGGCACATTATGATTCTTTGCTTCCATAAGAACGCGGAACAATGTATTAAGTCCGTTCAAATGAAGGTGTACACCGGCAAATTCCGGATGTCTGTCAAAAAAATCTTTAACCGTTACGGCAGATTCTTCATTTTTTGAACGCATGTAATAATACTCATGGTAAACACGTCCGCCAAGCGCAGCGATTTCATCTTCAAAAGGTAACTTTTTATTATGATCCACCAAAAAATCAAACTGGATTTTTGTTCTGTCTATTTTACGGTAGATGTTCATAACAAAAGCTTCTACACCACCTAAATTATCAGTCAATCCCGCATGAAGGATTCTAATCGGTTCATCCATCAGAAAGCATTTCCCTTTCTCTCACATTAATTGTATCCGTTTTCCCTTTATCAATCTTATTAAACGATTTGAAGAAATTACACTGATATAACAATATCGGGAATGCAAGATATGCATTCAAACCATGAGACTCAATTATCGCATACATGGTATAAATAAATATCATAATCCAGTCTCTTTTACTTCCCTTTTTTGCCGTATAATAAATCATCACGGCAAGAATAATGGTACTTGCAAAACCAAAGCACACAAACAGGTAACTGAACAATCCGTCACAAATTAACGTTGTAATACGATAATAAGAATCGTACGGCACCTCACCGCCCAAATCTACCGATTGTCCGAAAAGAGTCGCATCGTAGATACTGTAAAGTTGTGCCGCCTCACGGATTCGTGCCGACAAGGCTTTATCCAGGTCAAGCAAAAATTCATGGATACGCGAAGTACCATCCGCATAGAGATATATAAACAACGCATTAATTACTGCCATCACCGGGAAGACGATTTTGGCACCAAAGCCCATCAACTTTTCTATTACCCGTACACGGCCCAGCGCCAACACAAGCGTCGCAAATACAAGTACATACATTGCCGTATCGCAGGCAGTCAGATAAAACACGAGTGGTCCTGAGAAAACAACCGCTACAATATGTCTTGTTTTAATCTTATCAAAGTACAAATACACTCTTTCAAATATCATCCAGGTCACAATCAAGGCAAACGCATTGGCATGTGAAAAGCCGAATTTATGGTCATTGTGCTGTCCCGTTAAAATAGTAAGCGGTTCATTACCCGGTATAATTTCAAAAAGAATATACCATGCAACGGAAATAACAACGAAAAACATTTTCGTCCGGTGCATTAACAAAATGGTGCGCTCCGTATCCTTTTCAAGCGACGCCAGAGACAAAATCAATGTCATTACAAGGAAATATTCACTCATCCGGATACCGGAATATACTGTTATTATGCCCACTACGGCAATCACTATCGTCTGTACCAGGGTATACCTGTTTTCCAGGAAAATAACAAGTAAAAATATACCAAGACTCGCCACCGTAAAAAGCTTACTTAACATATCGCCTTCTATGTATGTAATTTTATCAAGCATTACCTGCGCAACCATCAGAATTACCGCAAGGTCATATGCTTTCATTCTCGAACTTAAAAACTTATCTTTCATCCATACATTCCTTTACTGCTGTTGACAACTGCTCTAATAATTTATCGACGGAAAAATCCCGTGAACGTTCGCGTGCCGCCCTCTTCATATTTGCAAATGCCTCTTTGTCCATATCACGTAATTGTAAGATAGTTTCAGAAAGCTTTCCGGCACTTATCCCATCAATCAGATATCCGGTTTCATCCTGCACAATTATTTCCCCAAGCGCGCCCCGATTAAATGCCACACAGGGAAGTCCTGCGCTCATGGCCTCAATCAACGTAATACCAAAACCTTCCTCCCAAACAGCCGGATGGATAAAGACATCTGCTTCCTGCATGAATGTCACCACGTTCCGCTGTTCACCATGCAAAGTCACCGTATCTTCAAGACCGTTATCTTTAACATAAGAAACCAGGGTTTCTTTATACGGACCATCCCCAACTACCGAAAGTGTGATTCCGGTCTCGTTCTTAAGTAGCTTCATTGCTTCAAGTAATACCTGAACACCTTTTTTTTCAATAAGCCTTCCTACATACAAAAGTCTTATTTTCCCATCTGCCTTATTTGAAGCGACCTCTTTATAGTCCTCCACATGCACTCCGTTATACACTACATGCACTTTATTTGCATTTACACCGCTTCCGTTCACAACAGAATCCTTAACAAAGTTTGAAATAGCAATCGTGCCTGCAGATTTCTTTAACAACCTGTTATACAAAAAACGTTTCCAACCGGTATGTCCGGTTAATTCCTGATAATTATTATGGGCGTAAACCATAAACACAGGCATGCCTTTTTTCTTCATAAGCGGCATGCAGGCAAGCCAGAAAAGCGGTGCCGGATGATGAATCAGTACTGCGTCAATGTTACGTTCCTTTACTAACCGCTTGATTTCCTTACGCAAAGGGAAAATATCTTTATTGGCATAAGAATAGCGATATACAGAAAGTCCTGCCGCCTCCATTTCGTCATACAGCTTTCCGCCGGTATGGGCAAACAAAAAATGGGATTCCATTTTTTCATCTGCATACAAACCGATGTCTTTACACAATTTTTCAATTCCACCGGTGTTTCCGGCATATAACAAATGCAATATTCTAAGCATTTTTACACCTTCTCAACTACTTCTTCTATCATTTGCTTCCATTTAAGGATGTTATTATCAATATATAAGCGTTTAACCGTTTCCTGCGCTTTAAGACGCATGTCTTCATTACTCTTTTCCATACATTCTGTCAAAAGACTTATCAGCGCTTCCACATCTCCCACCGGAAACAGATATCCGTTTTCTCCATGCTGTATCAATTCACGCGGTCCGCTCACGCAGTCGCTTGCGATACATATATCTCCGGCATGCATTGCTTCACACAAAACATTCGGAAATCCTTCATAGTGGGATGAAAGAACAAATATATCCGCCTTCTTCATTTCATAAAAAGGCTTTTCCGTGCGTCCGCACATAATTACTTTATCCTTAAGTCCCAAGGATTCTATGTGCGCGGCAATTTCATCATGCATATCGCCTACGCCAAAAATCTTAACTTTCCATTCCGCATAGTCTTTCTCAATCTGCGCGAAAGCATTGATTAATGTCACAAAGTCCTTCTGCGGTTCTAATCTTCCCATGGAAAGAATGGTTTTTTCCCTCTTTGGAATCACTTCTTTTATCTGGGCATCCAACACTTCTTTATCTAACGGATTTTCTATAACTCTGATTTTCTTTCTTAAGAATTTTTTGTAAAACCCTTTGATCTGTTCAGTCTGAACCATAACCCGGTCTGCCCTTAAATACAAAAGGTTACTTAATAAAAACACCAATTTGCCGTGCTCGCGCAGGGGATTATTTCTGTCACATACCACAACTTTTCCTTTTTTGAACATGGCTGACATCAATACCAACAAATTGCATCTGCTTAAAAAAGAAATGGAAATATCCGCTTTACTTTTTTTAATATGTCTGCGTATGTTTCTCACATCTTCCCAAACTGCCCTGATTCCGCTTTTCTTATTTTTGTACTGAAATAACTGAACCTTTTCATCTACAGGATAAAATTGCGGACGCTTTTCCAAAGAAATAATGGATACTTCATTATCATCACAGGCCATTGCTTTTGCCAATGTGGTAAGCACTTTTTCAGCTCCTCCGCCGGATAAGCTACTGATGTAAAAATCAATCTTCATGTGTTTTTCCATCCCATGTGCATTCTTTTATCTTACTCTCTTTTGCAGGCACTCCCACAAGAACCGCTCCCCGGTGTTCAAAGGATTTACACACCACTGCATTGGCGCCTATGGTACAACCGTCCGCAATTTTCACATTACCGATTACACAAGAGCCCACTCCGAAATAAACATGGTTTCCAATGCACGGTACTCCATTAGCTCCAGCTACAAGCTTCACGCCGGAATGGATTCTGCAATATTCTCCAACCCTGCAATCCCCATTCACTAAAATTCCTCCGGTATGGGCAATGCTTAAGCCTTTTTCAAAACAATTGGGCGGAATATGAACTCCGTAACGGAGTTGTTTTCTTTTTAACCGAAACACATAATACCATTTGCGGAATTTGTGGTTCTTATTGATGTGATACTCCGTAATACGAAGAATCCTCAAATACTTATGTATCACCTGTTGTTCATATAAATCAAAGGGAATTCTTAACATGGCTTTCGGATGGAAATCTCCGGTTTCTGCCTTAAGATATTCCTTTAATTCTGCTTTATTATTTATCATCCTTATAGACCTCAAGTGTTTGCTCAACTACTGTTTCCCAATTATATTTTTTAAGAATATAATCCGCTGCAGCCTTCCTATATCCTTCCGTCATTTCAGGGTTATTTAAAAGCATTGTAAGTTTTTCTTTTAAAGAATCCACATCAGAGCATCGGAAATTCACGCCATACTCTCCAATCACTTCCGTACATTCCGGAATATCTGAAGTCAAGCAACAGTTACCATAGCTCATGGCTTCTAAAAGTGATAAGGGCATTCCTTCCAACTCACTTGGCAAAACATACACATAGGCATTGCTGTACAATTCTGCAAGCTCCTGTCCCTTAACAAAATCCGTGAAAATAATACGTTTATCATCACGTGCCAATTGCTTTAATTCCGCCATATACTCTTTGGTATCGGAGGCGCCGCCCGCAATGACAAGGGGATAGTCTGTATCCGTCTGCTTATATGCTTCTATTAAATAATGAATTCCCTTTTCAGGTACGATTCTTCCAAGATAAAGAATGTACTCCCGCTCCTTCAGGTTCCATTTTTGCCCGATGGCGTCAACCGGCTTACATTCCGGTTTATTAATTCCGTTTGGAATAAAAATAGTATCTCTATTGTAAGTGTCCTTAAAATACTGTTTCACATTTTCACTGAGAACAATTACTTCATTGGCGTACTTGGCTGCGAATTTTTCACCAAGCTTTAGATACTTAACAGCACCCTTGCCCCATTTTGCTCTCTGCCAGTCAAGTCCATGAATGGTTACAATAACACGTTTACGGAACAATCGTGAAATAATCACCATGACACTGGGGCCTTCCGCATGAAAATGGATTACGTCATACCGTCCGAAAGTTGCCTTAAGTGCTGCAAAGAATGAGGAGCTCAATGCTGCAAGACCTTTCATTTCAATGGTCAGAACCTTCTTTATGCGCACGCCCTTATATTCTTTTACTTTCTTTTTAGAGGTATCAAACTCTTTACCCGAAACATGATGTCCGCTCCGGTTATATGCAGTTACCTTATGGCCGTTTGATACCATGCGTGTCGCCAGTTCTTCCACCACAATTTCAACGCCGCCTTCTCTTGAAGGAATACGTTTATGGCCCAGCATTGCAATATTCAATTTTCCGTCTTTTTCCCCTTTTTTACCCATTGTATATCGCCACCATTAAATCAGTTTCATTTTTTCAAGAACTTCCAACTTGGCATCCATTCTGTTCATACGTTTCGTACCTGCCATACGGTATTTACGTCTTACAAGGCGCGAAACACAATAATCAATAACACGGTGTACCCATGCTATAGGAACAAGGAGCACACACTTCTTCGCATACTTATACTTTTCCGGCATATCAGCCCGTGACGGGAACAAGTATCTTATTTTCCGTTTCCTTCCTGTCATGTTCGGATCATAATCTCCGGTAAGATATGGTGTCATGTTATAAACCATCTGCCAGCGGTAAATATCATCATCCCGCGTTACCTGTTCGCTTAATAACACTTTCAGCACCTGGTCTATGGCTTCCTTATCCGCACTATCAAATGCCGGCAGTTCCTCTTTTGAAAAGCCAAGGCAGTCATATCCGATCTGACAAAGAATGCAGAAGCATTTCCAATACCCCAATTTTTCAAGCGATTCTTTTAAAGAATTGTCATTAATCTTTTCTTTATGTTTTTTATAAAACAACAAAATGTCCATAACATTACGGATGCTTGCCGATTCCAGCACCATATGTTTGGCAAAATGGAAAACAAAATAAATCAACTGCTCTTCGTGCCGTATGGTATCCATCTCTATGCCGCAAAAGGTATCCCTGATCCGGTTGTGTTCCGCGGTAAGTCCAAAGGATTCAAGAATCTTAATGCGTGTTCCGCTAAAGTCTTCCCACAGTGCCGTATGTAATTCTACATAATGCACATTGGGAATATGTAAATTCTGTACATGGTCCTTCGATTTTTCTTCCAACCATTGATAACCCAAATCTTTCAGAACTTCCATCATGGCATCTTTATTCTTTTCATCAACAAACATATCTGTATCCGAAGAATAACGCATACGGTAATCTTTATAAACATCAGCAATAACAGGTCCTTTAAATATAAGCACCTGTATCCCTTTAGCCTCTGCTGCCTTTATAATATTTTCGACACATTTAATTTTATGTTCTTCCTTCAACGCCATGACGATGGTTCCGTTAATAAAACGGTTATATACGCTTGCATCAAAAGGATATTTTGCATATACCTGCTGGACAACTTCACACAACATCGGTGTAAGTCCGGTCCTATAGGCTAGTTCGTATATTTTTTCCCAGTCCGCATCCATAAAGGACTCATCCACATCGATTTGTCCTGTCAGATATCCCTTTGTCAGCTTAATAAATAAATCATGGCATTGCCGCATTTTCTTATCTTCCATGCAGCAGACTCCTTATTTTTTTCTCCATCTCATTACTGCAACAACAATGATAATAGCAAGGATCAATAAACCACAAATAAGAATAATCTTATTTTCCTGATTGTCGGATTCATTATTATCGTTGCCAATTAAAACATCTGTATTACCGGTAGACGGTTTTTCAATTTTAGTAGTAAGTACCTTTTCAGGTGTTTCATACCAGTTACCGTGTGCATCCTGATAAGAAAAGCTTACTTTAAGAGTCTTTTCTCCCATTCCAGAAAAAGAAACATAATAATCTTCATAATTCTGTTCACCGGCAGTTACATCACCGATTGTAATAGTTTCACTACCCTCGGAAATATCACCCGCAAGATGCATAACCACGCCATATACGGTTGCATTTCCGTCATTTCCCGAGCTTACGCTAAGCATAACCATAGATGGATTGGTTGCGTTCTGCTCAAGAGCTATACTTTTAACGGAATACTCGCACAAATCACTTACCGGGATAGCAATGGTTGCATAGTTAGAATCGGATACCGCTTTTTCACCAATGTAATAGTCTAAAGAAATAGGAACAAGTATTACATCTTTGGCTTTTTCGGAAATTTTAAATTCAAAACTAATGGTTTTTGTTTCTTCTGCCTCAATCGTGCCTACATAAATCTGGTTTGTCTTTCCGTATACCGGATAAATCAGTTCATTCGTACTAACCGTTACCAGAATATCTGACACAAAGGTATCTTCCGTATTTTCAATTGTGAATGACAATGTACACTTTTCGCCATACATTGCCGCATCCGAATTAACTTTGTAATCCTTTACGATTACTCCTTTAGCATCTGCATCCGTTGAAAACAACATGAAAAAGAAAAGTAAACAAATAACATAACCGAATTTCTCTAATATTCTTTTCATTATTTTGTTTCCCCCTTCTTACTATTCTTATTTTTATACTTCTTATTGACATATTTCTTTTCATTGAAATAATTGTAATTCTTCATGTAGCGCTTATATTCTGCTTTTTCTACCTTGTTCATAATAACGCCCAGTACATTGGCGCCCACCTGGGTAAGCTGTTCCATCGCCTGGGAAAGCTGTTTCTTATAGCTTCCCTGGGAAGTTATAATAACCGTAGCGTCTGTAAGGCTTGCAATAATGCTTGCATCTACAACGGAATTAATGGATGGCGCATCGAAGATAATATAATCAAACTCTTCTTCCAGTTCTTTAATTAACTGCTGCATTCTCGCTGAGCAAAGAAGACTTACCGTATTACTCTCACCGCTTCCGCCGAATATGTATTTCATATTAGGATAATTGGTTTCAATCAATACCTGTTTCAGTGAAGATCTGTTTTCAAGGTAAGTCACAAGACTTGCATTTTCACTTCCTGCATTTCTTTTGTATTCACCTTTTCTTATATCAGAGTCAATCAATACGGTTTTCCAACCGGCCTCTGCCATGGAAATCGCAAGTTCAATGGCAATGGTTGTAGTACCTACGCCCGGCTCACTTCCGCATAACAAAAGTGATTTCATACCGTTATTCTTTTTCTGCAAATGGATTTCAACCTCAATACGGTCAAAAGCATCCTGCATAATCTGCTTATTTTGTCTATATAATTCTTTTTTCATAGTTTTCTCCTTCCCCTATACTTCCTTACTGTTAGGTATTACGCCGATTAACTTGATATCTTCGTCCGAAACATCATTAACTGACATAACCTTGGTAGATAAAATCGTGCGGAGCACAATATAAATACACGGAAGAACGAAACCTATAGCTAACATCAACACTCTTATCTTGGTGTGGTCTGTTGTAACGGAATTGTGAACACTTGTAATCTCTGCCGTATCCAGTATCTGCACGTTATTACTTCCTATGATGTTATTGGTATATTCCACAAAAGCCTCTGCCACTGCATCAGCCACTCTGATGGCCGTATTCGGGTCCATGGAATTTGCCTGGATTTTAACAAGATTGCTGCTTGTGTTATTATCTGAGAATTGATAAGATACCATATTCTTAATTATGCTTCCGGATAAATCCTTGGTTTCAAGCAAAGTTGCTGCCTTATTGGCAATCTTCGTACTCGTAATCGCCTGTGCATACTGATGCATTGCCGAAATACCTGTGTACACTTCATCAAGCGAACCGTATGTAACGCTGTAAACGGTTGTCTCTGCCCTATAGCTGTTCACTCCTTTTTCCAAAGTCTTCAGCACGCCGAAACCGGTAAAAATAATAGTGCAAATAGCAATCAGCCACCAGCCGCGAAGAAGCTCCCTGAAAATTTGTACAAAATCAATTCTTAATTCCTTTTTCATCTTTTTCCTCCTAAGATTTTGAAAAATTTATATAATATATATCCGATTATTCCACCTATCAGGTTGGTCCACACGTCGCTTAACTGGCAGAACCCGCACCGGAAGGTAAGTTGTATTATCTCAATCAAAAGACTGAGCATAAGCGAGCTTAACAACACATCCCAGAATTTAAACCGCCTTGGGAATGTTAACGGAAGTAAAAATCCCAGCGGAATCGTCATTACTATATTCTCATACAAATACATCCGCCCTCGCAAATCATTGGTATACTTACCAAACAACGAAAAATCAATATCTGCTATGGTGCCTTCCGTTCTTGACAATAGTGCTATTTCAAGCACCATCACAATATATATAACATCCACCACATACAAAAGAAGTCGCCGTATTCTTATATCCCGCTTCCGGGCAATACATGTAAAAACATACACAAAAGCCACCGCCAGCGAAATGAATGTTGCTACGGGTATATATTTCATTACCGCATGCATGTCCTTAATAAATATATTCACTTTTTTCTCCTTATTATCTTGTTTTTTAAGTTATTCAGCTTAATTACAAGAGGTCTTAACGGCCGGATCATAAACCATAGCTTGTACTCAAATCTCTCCCGTCTGCCCTGGCATACAATCAGCTTTCCTTTTCTGTAATACGACTCAACTTTGGCAATAATCTGATCCCTTCTTAAAGGGCCTTCAATTTCTGTCTGGGCATCCCCCAGCATATAATAATCATCACCCTTAATTTTATAAATCCTGTGCAAAACATAAATAGCCGAGTCTCTGCGATATACTACAATATCCCCTCTTTTTAAATCATCCGATATTTTTACGAGATTAACTTCATCCCTTCCGCCTGTGATAAAAGGAACCATACTGAATCCTTGCGGCACTATTTTGACAGTCAGTCCCTCTTCTATGTATGGAATTATAGTAGGCACCCAATCATCTGCACGAATCATATTTTCTCCTTTTAGGCACAATATCGGCATAATAGCCTATTTATTCTATATTATAACTTACACCCTTAAAAAGCAAGTTATAACACCTATCAATCCTGTAATATTTTACCTCACTTTATTTGACACATTAGTGGTCTGTGATATAATGGATTATAACTATATATATGTATGAGGTGGAGTTTATGAAATTAGCAGAAAACTATATGTTAAAAGAGATTGCAGGCAATTACGTTGTGATTCCTGTAGGACAAAATGTAGTCGATTACAAAGGGATGTTACACCTTAACCCAACCGGTGCTTTTATCTGTAAGTGTCTCGAAGAAGAAACCAGTATGGAAGCCATCCTCGAAAAAATGTATGCGGAATATCAGGCAGAAGAAGAAGACAAACCGATTATCACTGCAGACTTAAACGATTTTATAGAAAATGCAAAATCCATAGGATTAATTATTTAGTTTAGTGGGGACTTGTACATGAAAAAATATAAGATTGCCGATCTTGTTTTTACTGCTGACATGGAGGATACGCTCCTACATCCGTCCATGTCTGATTTTTTATGCAATGACGATGATGCACCGGCATTTACCGTTACCACAGATACCAATGCATTTACGCATGCCGAAGCCTTTAAATACATAAAAGATAACGCTGACAAACAGCTCATTCTATCTAATTATATGATGGTACTTAAAACATCAAACGGATATCGCTTTTATTATCATGCGCAACCAAAAATTTTATGTTGTGATGTCGATATGGAAAAAAACAGTGCCGTCATCCATCTTTCTACCGAGGAAATTGAATTATTAGAACCCGGTTACGGTTGTGCTGACACTTCACAACTTTCTTTTATTGATTACATATTTTATGTATTAAGGGACATCTTCTTTACCTTTGCCCCTCTTTACAATATGTTACCGGTCCATTCTTCAACTATCATCTATAATGACAAGGCTTATGTCTTCTCCGCACGCTCCGGCACCGGAAAGACAACACATACCAACTTGTGGATTAACAATTTCGGCGTTGAAATACTGGACGGCGACGTAACCATGTTATCCGTTAATGACGGAAATCCTTTAGCCTTCGGTATGCCTTGGTGCGGCACTTCAACCAAATACTTAAATAAAAAAGTGCCTCTCGGCGGAATCATTTTTCTCTCACAGGCGAAGGAAAATGCCGTTTCAGAACTCAATCCGTTGGATGCGACCCTTTCAATTATGGCGCGTTCCTTCGCACCTTCATGGACCAAAGAACAAAGCAATCTCAACTGTTCTTTGTCAGAACAGATTTCTTCAAAAACCTTATGTCTGCATCTTGCCTGTCTTCCTAATGACGAAGCGGCATTTAAGGTAAAAGAATACATAGATACACATTAATTGGTTTCAGATAGGAGACTATACGTGTTTAAGAGCTTTTTTAAATATTTAAAGAAATTAAAAGGCACCTCCGGTTATGCAAAGTGGCTCATGCATTATACCAAGCCATATTTACCGCGTATCCTTTTGTTGATGGGGTTGCACGCTTCCACATCCGCCATATCGGTATACACGGCAGTCATTGGTAAAGATATCATCGATTCCGCTACCGTCGGAGGACCTATTGCACTAAAAATAGTATTATATATCGGAATTATTATCGTAGTACAAATAATAGGAATAATTGCTTCACTGATTTCCATTATGTTTAACGAACGTTTTTCATTTGGTATCCGTAAGCAGGTGTATGACAAAATCTTAAATTCCTCTTATGCAAAGGTACAAAAGTATCATACCGGGGACTTAATGACAAGATTTACCAGTGATTGCGGAAACATTGCTTCAGGTATTGCTTCCATTCTCCCTTCCATTATTTCTTTACTGGTAGAATTTATTATTACTTTTGCCGTTTTATTTTACTATGAACCGTTCCTGGCCGTGTTTGCTGTTGTTATTGCTCCGGTCGGTGCAATCGTCAGTTTCTGGCTCGGAAGAAAAATGAAACGGCTTACAACAAAAGTTCAGGAAACCGAAGCGGAATACCGCTCCTACATACAGGAGAGTTTAAGTAATATTCTGGTACTCAAATCTTTTTGTGCGGAAGAATACGCTTCCGATGAATTGGAACGTTTAAAAAATGACCGTTTCTACTGGGTACTTAAAAAAAGCAAGTTAAACCTTTTTGCATCTTCTGCGATGAGCCTTGCATTCCAGGGCGGATATATACTTGCATTTGCATGGGGCGCCAAAAAACTTGCCCAGGCAGCGCACGATGCCACCAGCACTTTCACTTATGGTACGATGAGCATCTTCCTTACCCTGGTGAACCGTATTCAATCTCCTATTTTAGGACTGGCAAATACGATTCCTTCCATTGTTTCGGTTCTTTCTTCTGCCGGACGTGTCATGGAATTACAGGAGTTACCGCTTGAACCAAGACTGGATGAGCCAATGCAACCTGAAAATATCGGTGTAAACATTAAAGATTTAACCTTTGCATATACCGACGAGCTTATATTGGATGAAGCCAACTTTACCATCAACCCCGGTGAATTTGTAGCAATCGTAGGTGAATCGGGCGTAGGAAAGACTACTCTCATACGCTTAATCATGTCATTCCTGCAAGCAAATTCAGGTAATATACAATTTTTCAATGCACAGGGAGAAACGCAAGCCACTAATGCAAATTCCCGTGAATTTATGTCTTATGTTCCGCAAGGAAATACGTTATTCAGCGGTTCAATCAGAAAAAATGTACTGATGGGCAAAAGAGATGCTACAGATGAGGAAATTTGGGATGCACTGAAAGCTGCTTCCGCTTACAAATTCGTATCAGGACTTCCGGAAGGACTGGATACCGTAATCGGAGAACGTGGTTACGGATTATCGGAAGGGCAGGCACAACGCATCGCCATTGCCCGTTCCCTTATAAAAAATGCGCCATTCCTTATACTGGATGAAGCCACTTCTGCACTTGATGAAAAGACCGAACTTTCAGTGCTGCAAGGTATCCGCAATTTGCCTTCAAGGCCAACCTGTCTTCTTATAACCCACAGGCGTTCGGTACTTGAATATTGTGACAGGGAAATTAAATTAGAAAGAAATTAATCAGACAGAAATCAATCAAAAAGAACTTAATCAAAAAGAGGTAAGCCTTAATGGATTACCTCTTTTCTATAGAAGCGGTAACCTTACGGTAAACACACTTCCTTCACCTTCTTTACTTTTACAATCAATGTCGCCTTTCATACGCTGTACAATGGTTTTTGCTATAGAAAGTCCTAATCCGCACCCTGTCTTCTCAACATCCGGCGTTCTTGCTTTAGAAACCGTAAATGCCCGTTCAAAGACTCTCGGAACTAATTCTTCCTTAATGCCAATGCCGGTATCCCGTACCCATATCGCTAACATTTCGCCTTCTATTGAGGCCCCCAGTTCGATACTATCACCATCGTTACTGTATTTTAACGCATTTGTAAATAAATTATCCAGTAGCCGTAAAAACTTGTCCGTATCAATCAATGTTCTGGCTTTTAAATTATCCGGAACAGATAAAATCAACTTACGGTTAGCATATCTTTTATCCATTTCCCTTTCAAAGAAAAATTCCTCTAAGAAAGGTCCCATGTCGATTTCACTGTTTGAAAAAGGTATTTCTTCATTTTCCAATGTAGTTAACAGGAACATATCATTAACCATATGTTCCAACACTTTCACTCTGCCCTGTACTATTTTTAGCACAGATTTCAGTTCATCTTTGGATATTTCCTCCAGTGAAAGCAAATATTCCACACTACTTGATAAAGCTGCTAGCGGAGAGCGTAAATCATGTGAAATATTGGCATAAAACTCTGTCCTGGAACGTTCTAAATCTTCCAGTTCACGGTTTGTTTTCATCAGCGCTGCCGCTAATTCATCATATGTTAACTGCGGTTTTTGATATTTCATTTTGTACCTCTGAATAAATAGCCTTTACCCCAAATGGTTTCAATCATATTTGCAAGCTCCGGATAGGCTTCCATACGTTTACGAAGCCGGCTTGCATTCACCATAATGGAGCGTCTGTCACTTTCACTGTAAACCCCCCATATCTTTTCTCCGATTTCTTCAAACGTTATTACTTTCCCTGCGTTAATTGCCAAATAATACAAAAGTTCATACTCACGGTTCGATAACGGAATCTCTTCTTCCTTATAAAACACTTTATGAAGTGCAATATCAATCCGTAACGGATAATAATCAAGTACAGAATCCGTTTTTTTCTCATCTTTTTTATATCTTTTCACATTAATCCGGATACGGGCCTCTAATTCCCTCAGACTATAAGGTTTAACCATATAATCATCTGCACCGCTCAATAAACCTTCAACTTTATCATCTTCAGAGGTTTTCCCCGTCAATAAGATAATCGGTATGGAATATTTTTCCCTAACCATTGCACATAAAGTAAAACCATCCACATTTGGCATCATAACATCTGATACAATACACTGCGGATGGAATTTCTCAATATACGCAAGCACATTTTGCGGTTCTGTCGAAACCGCTACCGTATAGCCTGCATTCTGCAAATATTTAGCATTTATTTGTACTATTTCTTTGTCATCATCAATAAGAAGAACTCTGTCGCCTTTATTCTCCATACTTACCCCACACAAACACTAATCGTGACTACGCATTTTCTTCTTCTTCTGTATTTTTCTCAAGTTCCTTCATCTTCTTATACTGATATACCATAGTAATGGTAGATATTACCGCAATAAGAAGGCCCAAAACAGTAATCAGCGGATCATAATTAGATCCCCAGAAAACCGAAAGAACAATAAGTACCACAATATAAATTATATGAATCGAATAGTCAACTTTTTTCATGAAACACGACCCTTTTGTCAAGATAAGAGTGCCGCCACACTGACGACACTCTTTTATTATATAAATATATTTACTGAACTTCAACTAATTCTTTCATTTTCTTAAACTGAACGATTGTTGAAACAAGTGCTGCAACTGCTACTACTGAGGCTACTATCAATAACGCTGGTTCAAAACCAAACAGTACGGATAATACTACTAAAGCAATTACATAAACTGCAAATACGATACCATCTACTATTTTCATATTATTACACCTCTTTGAAATTAATTATTGTATGCTACATCTTTTTCAGCTTCAAGAGCTTTAATCTTCTTAGCTCTGGCAACTGATCTTACAACACTGTATGTTGCGAAAGCAATAATAAGTAATAATATTGTCCAATACTGCCAGCCGTTACCGCTTTCTCTTAAGTTAGCAGCAAGTGCAACGTCTTCATCTTCGATGGTTACTGTATCATTTCCTTCTGAAATAGATGGTGCAAGTGCAACGTCTTCATCTTCGATATTTACTGTACCATTTTCAACTTCTGTTGTAGGTTCAACAGTTGGTTCTTCTGTAGGCTCAACTGTAGGCTCTTCTGTTGGCTCAACCGGTGTAGGCTCTTCTGTAGGTTCAACCGGTGTAGGTTCTTCCGGTTCAACCGGTGTAGGCTCTTCCGGAACTACCGGTGTAGGCTCTACAGGAGCTACCTGAACTGCTGTAATTTCAAGTTTTCCTTCTACTACTGTGAAATCAACATTAGCGTTCTGAGGATATACTGCTGTAATAGTTACATCAGCACCTGCATTTTCTTTATCCGCATCTACCATTGTTCTTACGAATGATACCTTATCATCACACCAGTATCCAGCGCCATCATAGCTGATTGTACCTGTGAATACCGGATCTGCTTCTCCTTCTACCTTTGAAGCATTATCAACTGTAATAGTTACAGCTGCTTTATTAATTGTTAATGTGCCTTCATTAATTGCTACTACTTTGTACATATAAGTAACATCGTTACCGTTTGCATCTGTAAATACCGGTGTACCTGTTGTTGTTGTTGCATATGTTCCAACTTCACTTGCTGAAACTGAAGATGTAAGTCCTGTCATTGTTAATCCTGCAGGAACGCCTACATAATCAACCGGTGCATATGTGTAAACACCACCGTAGTAAGTAATTGTCTTTCCAAATAAACCAAGTGTTACCTCTGTCTTCTTAACGAATTTACCATATACTGTAATTCCGCCAACATAGTTAGCTGCATCGAAAGAATCTAACTTAGTTGTATAAGAAGCATCTGTATACCAACCATCAAAATAGTAATCTGCTAAATCAATACCTAATGAAGCTTTTGCTGCATCAAATGCTGCTGCATTTGCATCCTCTAATGCTACAATACCGCTTTCAACATTGTAAACCTGTCCCTGAACTTCTGTACTAGCCGTATCACATCCGATTGCGTATGTTACAACATAATCGTTAAGAATTGCTGTCCATGTACCGTAACCGTCTACATGCCATCCATCTCTTTCGTTTTTGATAACATACCAGTTCACGTCACCGCCAAGTGCATATGTGTATCCGTTTGAGCTGTATGTGATGTTTGAAACATCAGGTTGCTGTGAAAGCGCACCTTCTACCTGGTTATATAAAACCGGTGATGTTGTGTATCCTGCATTTGTATAATCTTCTACGTATGATACATATGGTGCAAATGTATATTCAAATGTACCTGTACCTGCTTTGATATAATTTTCCTTAGGCTGTGAAGTAATGTTCATACCTAAAAGTGTTTCCGGTGTTAAATTGTCATTGCCTAAGCCCGGCATAGCAATGCTTGGTTTTAATACATAATATACTGTATAGTAAATTTCTTTATTAAGGAATACTTCTCCACAATCGCTACAGTAGTCTTTGATATATCCTACTTCTTTAATTGAGTTTGGCTGTACTACTTCGTAAACTCTTGCATCCTGTGCATGATTACATGTTACATCAAAAGTAATTTCTGTTGTAAATCCGTTGTATGATGCAACTACCTTATCCTGCTTGCCAACACTTCCGGCTACCGGTTTAACTGTTGCTCCGTCAAGTGTAATAACATCATTACCTGCTACTGCAACATTTACATCTTCAAATGCAAGATCTGTTGTATAACCATTTGCTCCGTTTTCCCCTGTAACTGCAAATGCTCCGCTAAGGTCATATGATCCTCTGATATCAAGTGCAACTGTGTTTTCATCTGCTACAAGTGCTGTATCTTTTAATACTGTTACTGTTACTTCTTCTATTGCATATACGAAAGGCTTAGCTGTTGGGAAGTCAAGGTTCATCGCTGTAAAAGTAACTGCTACCTTTGTTGTTCCCGGCTTAAGAGCCTTAATTGTCTTATCAAATCTGTTAAGTTCAAGAACTGAATCGTCCTCTACTGAAATAAGTGAGCACTGTACCGCTGAAAGATTTACGGTATGGCTACCAATATTGAATGATTTAACTACATTTGTTGAAGGAACAATTGAAGTTGTCTCTCCTACGTATAAT
The DNA here is from genome assembly GCA_045576455.1 of Lachnospiraceae bacterium. Lineage (GTDB taxonomy): Bacteria > Bacillota > Clostridia > Lachnospirales > Lachnospiraceae > RGIG4034. The sequence continues at coordinate 44,826 of JAZNGM010000004.1, forward strand.
GTTGTATCTCCTACTGCTACTGTACCAAGCTCGCCTGCGCCTGCTCTTTCTCCTGCCGGCAGATTGCTTAATACTTTATCAATGCTCCATGCTGAGAAAACATCTTCAAAGAAATCTTTTGTTTCTTCTGTTTTTTCGTCTATCCAGTCTTTTACATCATCAAAAAAACCGGCGTCAGCTGTCATGCTGTTCATTGATACTGTGGTAAACATTACCAGTGCTGCAAGCATCAATGTAAGTGCTCTTTTTGCAATTCCTTTTTTTAATAACTTCTTCATTTTGATTCTCCTCTTACATATTATGATTAAGTTAATTATTTCTGTTTTTTGTTTTCTATAAGTAATGACTCCCTATATTCAACAAAAGGTTCAAAATTTTTTAATTTTTTTGAATTTTTTTTATAAATACTTTTCAGCCTCATGATATTCAATGACATCAATCGTTTTCTTAAGTGACCATATCGACCATTTCTTATAAGGAACCAGCAGCATATCGCTGTTCTCACTTAAGGTTACTAATCTGTATTGGTATTTTCTGCATTTAATATAATAATATATACAAGCGAACAATACAAGCAGTAATCCTATCCCTAAAATCATGTACGGGAATAAATGTGGTTCTGAAATCGTCGGTGCAAGCGGTACTTCTTCTTCTTCGATAACCGTCAGTATATAGTTCTTATCATCCGGCTTTGGTGTTGTTATCATGCCCAACAACATTGTCTTCGACAAAGCTAAGAATGTATTCACCTTTTACCTCCACTTTATGTACTTTTTCATGTTCTAACAATAAAGACTATACATTTCAAAAAAAAGGTTCAAAAACTTTATTTTTTTTTCATTTTCTTTTATAATATACAAGGATAACAAATATGTTTGTTAGGAGGGGACAATATGAAACAGGATTTAATGAAATTTTACAAACAGATAAAATGGATTCAGCTTACCATACTGATTATCATAACCGTAGCATCTTTTATTCTACTTTATTCTAACGAAACCATACGAAAGAGTATATATTCAAACCGTACTCTTTTCACTGTGGTAACTATCTTCTGGATACTGCTGCTCCTTTCCTTCATATTTATATTATATGATTTTACCAAGATGAAGTTCTTTATTAAGGAAGGACATGCACTGAATAAAGCAGCATATCTTGACAAGGTAACAGACCTGCCTAACCGCAACAGTCTTGACACCGTCTTTATTAATAATATGAAAGAACATGATCTTTCAACTATGGGGTGCGCATTAATTACCATCTCCAATCTCCAGAAAATAAATGAAGAATGTGGTCGTGAAAAGGGTGATATTGCTTTACAGAATTTTTCCGATCTTCTTGAAAAAGTTGGCGATACTTATGGATTTGTAGGCCGAAACGGTGGCAATGAGTTTATAACCGTCCTTGATAACTGCGACACATCAAAAGCAGAAAAATTTATATCCGCATTAGAAGACACCATTACACAGTATAATAACAAACCGGACACTCAGGTAAAAATCGAAATAAATTACGCATATGCACTGAATGCCGAAATCGGTGCAGAAAGATTCTCCGATTTAATTACGTATACATATAAAAAAGCACGCAGAGGATAATATATGGCAAAAGAACCGGATCACAGCTACATTGCAACACTTGTAGTTCGTGCACAGGCTAAAGACTCTGATGCTTTTGCCGAACTGTATGCAATGACTTACAACAAAGTATATAACTATGCCTGTCACTATCTGAAGGATACATACCTCGCCCAGGATGCTGTGCAGGAGGTTTATATAAACGCGCTCAAAAATCTTGAAAAGCTTAAGGACCCGCTGCTATTCATTGCATGGCTCAACCAGATAAGCTTTCATGTGTGCTACGATATCTGCGAAAAGAAAAATGCTAAGTACGGCACCATAGAGGATGAATTCCTCGAACTCGTTTATGATGAATGCGTTGACCGTAATCCGGAAGCACACACTCTTAAAAACGATGAGCACGAACGCCTTAAGGAAGCCCTTCAGAAGCTTCCTCTTAACGAAATGGAAGTCATAACCTTACGATACTTCAACAATATGAAGATAGATGAAATTGCCAACGCAACCGACAACAGCAAAAGTACCGTCAAGCGTTATCTGGCATCTGCCACAGAACGTTTGCAACGGTTAATGAAAATATAAGGAGGTGTTTCACATGAGTCTTTTTAAACGAAATAAAAGAACTTACAGCATGGATATAAAACAAGCCGGCGAAACACTTCAAAATATTTTCGCCGCCTGTGAACAGGAACCTAATAAAGTTCCTTTTGACAAAATCGTACTTCGACAAAAAGCGAACACCAAAATGTTTACTATAGGAAAATATATATCCATTCTCTTTATTATCTTCCTATTTATTGCGCCGTTCCTTTTCCCTCATTCGGAAGCTACCATTACGGCACAAAAGACATCGAAATCAACGCTTGAACTTGAAAGTCACTTAGTTAAAGATGAATTCTTTATAATGACCTTCTATGAAGACAACATCAATTACAAAAACAGTTTTGCCGTAACCGCTAACGGAGATAAGCTTTTACCGGTTATGGACAGCAGCGTAGACGGCACTATTGTATTCCCATATATGGAAATACCGTTAAATATCTACGTTTACGATACTGACGGCAACTATATACAATTTGTACTGACACCAACTAATTAATTATTTCTTCCGAAACGGAGACTGCTTATGAAAAACAAAATGAGGATTATATATATTTTACTCATCTCACTTATCTTAACAGCCTGCGGTAATCAAAAATCTGATGAAGGTTCCGGTTCTGCCGGAAAAAACAATCCTTCCGGCACAAACAAGACGGAAAACATTGATCCTTCAAAGCTTAGGGACAATACCTCCGTTGTTTACGAACCAACTGCTTTAGGCAGTAACGTCATTTCTTCTACTGTCGCGGAAGTGGATGTATCCAATGCATCAGAAGGCTATATTATGGTAAAATACAGCGGAACTTCACCAAAGGTCAAATTACAGATAACGGCGCCAAGCGGAACCAAGTACACCTATAACCTTACTGCCGGTAACGGTTATGAAGTTTTCCCGCTTCTTGACAGCGGCAACTACACCATCGGCGTATTGGAAAATGTAAGCGGCAACGACTATTTCTATGTTCTTATGCAGGAAATCAGTGTCGAGATTAGTAATACCTTCGGACCATTCCTTTATCCTAACCAGTATGTCTGGTTTAATAAAGATTCTGAGTGTGTAAAAAAGGCAAAAGATCTTGCCGCAAACTGCACATCTGACATTGATGTTGTCGCTAATGTTTTTGAGTTCGTGGTAGATAACATTGAATATGACTATGACCTTGCCAACAACGTAAAGTCCGGTTATCTTCCGACACCCGACACTACGTTGAAAACCAAAAAAGGAATTTGTCTTGACTACTCAGCCCTTATGGCATCCATGTTAAGAAGCCAGGGAATCCCGACCCGTCTTGAAGTCGGTAATGCCGGAACGGTATATCACGCATGGATAAGCACTTACATATCGGATATCGGCTGGGTAAGCGGTATCATATATTTTGACGGAAACGACTGGGCCATCATGGACCCTACCTTTGCTGCCAACAACAGTGCAAAGGCTGTAAAAGAATTTATCGGAGACGGCGACAATTACTCCGTAAAATACATATATTAGGAAAGGATTAATAATGAAAGATAAGAAAATTTTGAGTAACAAGGAAATTGCATCCTTCTGTTCACAACTATCTCTTATTTATAATGCAGGTATTACCCCTGCCGAAGGAATGCACATTTTATTATCAGACACACAAAATACCGAAGGACGGGAAATAATCGAAACCATCCTGCATCATTGTAACCAGGGTGAACCTTTCCATACCGCCATTGCATCAGCCGGCGTTTTCCCTGATTATGTTGTTAACATGATAACCATCGGTGAAGAATCCGGTAATCTTGATGATGTGCTAAAATCCCTGACCGATTACTATGAACGTGAGCAATCCATTTCCGAAAGCATACGAAGCGCAGTAACCTACCCCATTGTAATGATTGGTATGATGGTTCTCGTAATTACTGTATTATTAACACGCGTTCTTCCTATTTTTAATCAGGTATTTGTGCAACTCGGTTCCGAAATGCAAGGTATCTCAAAAACCCTTATGAACCTCGGAAACAGCCTAAGGAAATATTCCATAGTCATAATTGCCATTTTAGCATTTTTAGCAATCTGCTTTATATTGTTAAATAAAACCCATATAGGAAACCGGATAAAAAACAAATTCCTTAACTCTTTCTTTATAACCCGTAACTTCTATGAAAGTATTGCTGCCGGACGTTTTGCAAGCGGTATGTCGCTTATGTTAGGCAGTGGCATGGATACCTACGGCAGTCTTGATTTAGTATCCGTACTTGTTAACAACAAACACATGGAAGAAAAGATTAAGAACTGTAAAAAATTAGTTGAATCCGGCAAAAACTTCAGCGAAGCCATTGCAGAAACACATATTTTTTCAAATCTTTATGCAAAAATGATTTCCGTTGGTTTCAGAGCAGGTTCCATCGATACCGTAATGAAGAAAATTGCTGACAATTATGAAAAAGAAACTGATAAAAAAATCAGAAACATTATTTCCATTATCGAGCCGACTTTGGTCATTATCCTTTCGGTTATTGTAGGATTAATCCTTTTATCCGTAATCCTTCCTTTAATGGGAATCATGTCAAGCATCGGCTAAGCCTTATATTTCCGATAGACAGGAGTATATATGAACAGATTTGGTAGAAAGAGAAACTTTTTACATATTATTTTCAAATTCAGGCTTTCATACTTTATCTTTGTTGCTTTATTTGTTCTGTTTATTTATGGTCTTTTAAGTGTATCAAACACGACAACCAATAAGCAGGAAGAAAGTCTGAGAAATGCGTTAAACAGAAACATAATACATTGTTATTGTACGGAAGGCACTTATCCGCCGAGTCTCAGTTATCTGGAAGAACACTATGGTTTAACCTATGATAAAGACACCTTTTACATTGAATACATCGCGTATGGTTCGAACATCTTACCTGAAGTGACCATTATGCGGAAATAAAGAGGAATTCCTATGAATAATAAAAATGATAACCGACATATGGTTGATATTCTCTTTGTAATTGCACTTTTTTGTGTATTTGCCCTATCCGCCCTTATGCTCGTTATAATAGGTTCGAATGTCTATAAGAAAACTGTTACGAATATGGACAACAATTTTGATTCCCGTACTTCTTTTTCGTATATTACGGAAAAAGTAAGACAAAACGATGCATATAACGCCATCAGCATTGTTCCTTTTGGCGACACCGGTGCAATATGTATATCCGAGAATCATAACAACATTAACTATGTTACCTATCTGTATCAACATGAGAGCAATTTGTGCGAGCTAAATACACGGGCAGATATTCCGGCATCTCCTGCCATGGGAACCAAAATCCTGCCCATTGAAGATTTTAATATTCAAGCCATTAACGATTCGCTCTATTGCGCCAACATTACCAGCAACGGTACTGTTTCAACCGTTTACATCAATATCAGAAGTAACCGGACTGATAACTAAAGGAGAATCATGAAATTACGTTCAAAATCAAGTTTATTTCTAATTGAATTAATTATTGTTATTTTGTTTTTTTCAATTGCCGGTACGGTTTGTATCCAACTGTTTGTAAAATCTCACTTATTGAGCAGTAAAACACAGGCTATGAATCACTGTGTCAAGTATGCCCAGAATTATGCCGAGGTATTTACGAACCTGAACGGTTCAGAAGATAGCTTTTCTGATTTCTTTGAAGATTCGTTATTTAACACTGGTGAGCATACCTATTGCATTAATTATGACAAATCGTTTAAAGCGACAGCAGACCCGGAAGCAGCGTTTTATCGTTGCAGCCTTGCGTTTGACTATACCAACAAAGATATCCCTATGATTAGTATGAATTTTTATAAAATAAGCGATGATTCTTTGTTGTATTCCCTTGACGTCAAAAAATATGCTTTTAACGGAGGTGCCCACTATGAAAAATAAAAATCATTACGGCATTAACGTAGGCTCCTCATCCATACTAATGATATTTGTAATACTTTGTCTTGTATCCTTTGCAGCCTTATCCATTATAAGCGCAAATGCTGATTATAAGCTAACAGAAAAAATAGCAGACCGTACCAAGGCCTACTATAACGCTTGTAACGAAGCGGAAGAAACGCTTTCCTCTTTTGATAAAGCATTACATAACCATTACAAAAAATCTTTATCAGAGGAAGAATACTTTGCTGCGGTAGGGAAAAATAAGTCATTTATTATACAAATATCTGATATTCAATCCTTACAAGTGGAACTTACTGTCAACTATCCGGAATCTATAGACACTCCTTTATATCAGATAGATACATGGCAGGTTATCACTACCGGAGAGCTCGACTACGATGATTCCTTAAATGTCATTAAATAGTCTTAACCCAGAGTGCTAACTTGCGGCAAAACCTTTCATACGCGGGTTGGTGCCCAATAAATAGGCAAAAAAACGAGGAAGAATGCAAGCACTCTTCCTCTTATTTTTTTACTTATTTGATTGGCTTGTAACCTGTCACGGTTATTCAGCATCTACAGTCTCTAACACTTCTTCCGTAACTTCTTCAATTATTTCTTCCGTCACGTCTTCTACTACTTCATCAGTTACAACTTCTTCCATAGTATCATCAAAGCTAAGTGTTTCAACCACCTGATTATCTGTACTTAAATGAACATCACGGTATCTCTTCATACCTGTACCGGCAGGAATTAACTTACCAATGATAACGTTCTCTTTTAAGCCGATAAGCGGATCAATCTTACCTTTAATAGCTGCTTCCGTAAGAACTTTTGTTGTTTCCTGGAAGGAAGCTGCTGAAAGGAATGAATTTGTGGCAAGTGCTGCTTTAGTAATACCAAGCATAGTTTGCTTACCTTCAGCAGGTTCTTTGCCTTCTTTCACAAGCTGTTCATTCATATCCTCAAATTCAAGTACATCTACCAATGTACCCGGTAAGAACTCTGTATCACCAGCGGTCTCAATACGAACCTTCTTAAGCATCTGACGAACAATAACTTCAATATGCTTATCTGCGATATCAACACCTTGTAAGCGGTATACTCTCTGAACTTCACGGAGCATGTAATCCTGTACCGCACGTACACCTTTAATCTTGAGAAGATCATGAGGATTTACGCTACCTTCAGTAAGTTCATCGCCTGCTTCAAGCATTGCGCCATCCATAATCTTAATTCTGGAACCGTAAGGAATAAGGTATGTTTTTGACTCTCCGGTTTCAGGATTTGTAATAACAACCTCTCTCTTCTTCTTGCTGTCCTTAATCTCTGCCTTACCACCAAATTCTGCGATAATTGCAAGTCCCTTTGGCTTTCTTGCTTCAAATAATTCTTCAACACGAGGAAGACCTTGCGTAATATCATCACCGGCAACACCACCTGCATGGAATGTACGCATGGTAAGCTGTGTACCCGGTTCACCGATAGACTGCGCAGCAATAATACCAACTGCTTCACCTACCTGAACTGCTTCTCCTGTCGCCATGTTAGCACCGTAACATTTTGCACAAATACCGTTGTGTGAACGACAGGTTAAGATTGTACGAATCTTAACTTCTGTAATAGGCTCGCCTTTTTCATTAACGCCTGCTTTAAGAATCTTAGCAGCACGGCTTGGCGTAATCATATGATTTCTCTTAACAATCATATTGCCTTCGCTATCAAAGATAGATTCACAAGAAAATCTTCCTGTAATTCTGTCCTTTAGACTTTCAATAGTTTCCTTACCATCTACAAAAGCTGAAACTGTCATTCCGGCAATTGAATCTCTTGTCTCGCAACAATCCCTGTCTCTGATGATAAGTTCCTGTGATACGTCAACCATACGACGTGTCAAATATCCGGAGTCAGCTGTACGGAGCGCTGTATCGGAAAGACCTTTACGTGCACCATGTGCTGAAATGAAATATTCAAGTACGTCAAGACCTTCACGGAAGTTTGACTTAATCGGAAGTTCGATAGCACGACCGGTTGTATCTGACATAAGTCCACGCATACCGGCCAACTGCTTAATCTGCTGGTTAGAACCACGGGCACCGGAGTCAGACATCATATAAATATTGTTATATTTATCAAGTCCTTTAATAAGGGTTTCTGTAAGTTCCTTATCTGTTTCAGTCCATGTAGCAACAACTGCTTTATATCTTTCTTCTTCTGTAATAAGACCACGACGACAGTCTCTTGCAATCTTATCTACAGTAGCCTGTGCAGCTTCAAGCATTGCAGGCTTTTCAGCCGGAACCGTCATATCAGAAATTGATACGGTCATGGCAGCTCTTGTTGAATACTTATATCCCATAGACTTAATATCATCAAGAACTTCTGCTGTCTTAGTAGCACCATGTGTATTAATTACTTTTTCAAGAAGCGGTTTTAACTGCTTTCTACCAACATGGAAATCAACTTCCAACTTCAAATAATCTTCCGGATTTACTCTTTCTACATATCCAAGATCCTGTGGAAGAATTTCATTAAAGATAAATCTACCCAATGTCGCTTCAACATTACCTGTTACGCTGCTTCCGTCCGGAAGAGTCTTGGTAACTCTGACTTTAATCTTAGAATGTAATGTAATAACCTGATTCTCATAAGCAAGGATAGCTTCATTAACGCTCTTAAAGAACTTACCTTCGCCCTTTACACCTTCTCTTTCCTGTGTAAGGTAATAAATACCAAGAACCATATCCTGTGAAGGAACGGCTACAGGTCCACCATCAGATGGTTTTAACAGGTTGTTTGGTGAAAGTAAAAGGAATCTACACTCTGCCTGTGCTTCCACTGAAAGAGGAAGATGCACAGCCATCTGGTCACCGTCGAAGTCAGCATTATATGCTGTACATACGAGTGGGTGAAGCTTAATTGCTTTACCTTCTACAAGAATAGGCTCAAATGCCTGAATACCAAGTCTATGCAGTGTAGGAGCACGGTTAAGCATTACCGGATGCTCTTCAATTACGTCCTCAAGAACGTCCCAAACCTGGTTATCAAGTCTTTCTACAAGCTTCTTAGCATTCTTTATATTCTGTGAAATTCCTCTGGATACAAGCTCTTTCATAACGAACGGCTTGAAAAGCTCAATAGCCATTTCCTTCGGAAGTCCGCACTGATAAATCTTAAGTTCCGGTCCTACAACGATAACGGAACGTCCTGAGTAGTCTACACGCTTACCAAGGAGGTTCTGACGGAAACGTCCTGATTTACCCTTTAACATATCTGACAAGGATTTAAGTGCTCTGTTACCAGGTCCTGTAACCGGACGGCCACGTCTACCGTTATCAATAAGGGCATCTACTGCTTCCTGTAACATTCTCTTTTCATTACGAACGATAATGTCAGGTGCCCCTAATTCAAGAAGTCTTTTCAAACGGTTATTTCTGTTGATAATTCTTCTGTATAAGTCGTTTAAGTCTGAAGTAGCAAAACGGCCACCATCAAGCTGTACCATAGGACGTAAATCAGGTGGGATTACCGGAATTGCATCCATAATCATCCAATCAGGCTGGTTTCCTGATTCTCTGAATGATTCTACTACTTCAAGTCTCTTAATAATTCTTGCTCTCTTCTGTCCCGTTGCATCTGCTAATTCTGCTTTTAATTCTTCAGCTGTTGCGTCAAGGTCGATAGCCTGAAGTAATTCTTTGATTGCTTCAGCACCCATGCCAACACGGAACTTATTACCATATGCTTCTCTTGCATCCTGATATTCTTTTTCTGAAAGAACCTGCTTGTATTCAAGTTCGCGGATGCCTGCATTATCAAGCACAATATAAGATGCAAAATAGAGAACCTTTTCAAGCACTCTAGGAGACAAATCAAGGATAAGTCCCATACGGCTTGGAATTCCCTTAAAGTACCAGATATGGGATACAGGAGCAGCAAGCTCGATATGTCCCATACGTTCTCTACGAACGCCTGCTTTTGTTACTTCAACTCCACAGCGGTCACAGATTACGCCTTTATATCTGATTTTTTTATACTTACCACAATGGCATTCCCAGTCTTTGCTCGGTCCGAAGATCTTTTCACAGAAAAGACCTTCTTTCTCCGGCTTCAAAGTTCTATAGTTAATGGTTTCAGGCTTTGTAACTTCACCTCTTGACCATTCTCTTATTTTTTCAGGTGATGCAAGACCAATCTTAATTGCATCGAATGTCATTGGCTGATACACTTCACTATTTGTTTCTGGCATTGTGTGGTACTCCTTCCAATTTAGTTAATCTTACTCTTCGTCCATAGGATCGATGCTATCGTCAAAATCCCCGTCAAAATCATCTTCGTATTCTTCCGGTTCTTCATCCGATACGAATTCACCGCTTTCTGAGTCGATATTTCCGGTCTGATAACCGTACTTACCGTACTCTTCTTCGTAATTCTTGTTATCACCTTCAATTTCATAACGATAATCTGTATCTGAGTAATCAACAGATTCCATAATCTGAACTTCTGTATTATCCTCACGAAGTACTTTTACATCAAGTCCCAAGGATTGTAATTCTTTTAATAATACCTTGAAGGATTCAGGAATTCCCGGTTCAGGAATATTATCGCCTTTGATAATTGCTTCGTATGTCTTAACACGTCCTACAACATCGTCAGATTTAACTGTTAAGATTTCCTGTAATGTATAAGATGCACCATATGCTTCAAGTGCCCATACTTCCATTTCTCCGAAACGCTGACCACCGAACTGTGCTTTACCACCTAATGGCTGCTGTGTAACGAGTGAGTACGGTCCTGTTGAACGTGCATGGATCTTATCATCAACAAGGTGATGCAGTTTCAGGTAATGCATGTGTCCGATAGTAACGGCACCGTCAAAGTATTCTCCGGTTCTACCGTCACGTAATCTTACTTTACCGTCTCTGCTAATCGGAACGCCCTTCCACAATTGTCTGTGCGCTCTGTTCTCTGATAAATATTCAAATACATCAGGTCTTAATGTATCAACATGCTTATCTGTAAAGGTAGGTGCTTCAGGATCGTATTCTTTATTATTCTTAGCTGCCTCTGCTTTTGCTTCTTCAGCATCAAACGGAAGATTTACGTAATCGTTAGCAAGATCAAGCGTATCCATAATATCATTCTCGTTTGCACCGTCGAATACCGGTGTTGCCACATTAAAGCCAAGTGCTTTTGCTGCAAGAGACAAGTGAATTTCAAGTACCTGTCCGATGTTCATACGTGATGGTACGCCCAGCGGGTTAAGTACGATATCAAGCGGACGTCCGTTTGGAAGATATGGCATATCCTCTACCGGAAGTACACGACTGACAACACCCTTGTTACCATGACGGCCAGCCATCTTATCACCAACAGAAATCTTTCTCTTCTGTGCAATATAGATGCGGACTGCCTGGTTAACGCCCGGTGATAATTCATCACCGTTTTCTCTTGTAAATACTTTAGCATCAACAACGATACCATATTCACCATGTGGTACCTTTAAGGAAGTATCACGTACTTCACGCGCCTTCTCACCAAAGATAGCACGAAGCAATCTTTCTTCAGCCGTAAGCTCTGTTTCTCCCTTAGGTGTTACCTTACCTACAAGAATATCTCCGGCACGTACCTCTGCACCGATACGGATAATTCCGCGTTCGTCAAGGTCCTTAAGCGCGTCATCACCTACACCCGGAACGTCTCTTGTGATTTCTTCAGGTCCGAGTTTTGTATCACGTGCCTCTGCCTCGTATTCTTCAATATGAACTGATGTATAAACATCTTCTTTAACAAGTCTTTCACTTAAAAGAACAGCATCTTCGTAGTTATAACCTTCCCAGGTCATGAAACCGATAAGCGGGTTCTTACCAAGTGCTAATTCTCCGTCTGCAGTAGATGGGCCGTCTGCGATAACTGCGCCTGCCTCTACTCTTTCACCCTTAAATACGATAGGTTTCTGGTTGTAGCAGTTGCTCTGGTTACTTCTGCTGAACTTCTGCAAACGATATTCAATCTTTTCGCCATCGTCAGCAAGCTGGCGGATAACGTTAGAACCTACATATTCAATAACACCTGACTTCTTGGCAACTACACACACGCCTGAGTCAACTGCTGATTTTGTTTCCATACCTGTTCCTACAACCGGAGCTTCTGTCATTAACAGAGGCACTGCCTGACGCTGCATGTTAGAACCCATGAGGGCACGGTTAGCATCGTCGTTCTCAAGGAACGGAATTAATGCTGTTGCAACAGAGAATACCATCTTAGGGGAAACGTCCATGTATTCAAACATTGTCTTAGGATACTCTGAAGTCTCTTCCCTGTAACGTCCTGATACGGTATTTCTTACGAAATGACCGCTTTCATCAAGTGCTTCACTCGCCTGAGCCACATGATAATTATCCTCTTCGTCAGCTGTCATATATACGATTTCATCCGTAACAATCGGATTCTGCTCGTCTGTTCTGTCAATCTTACGGTATGGTGCTTCAATAAATCCATACTCATTAATTCTTGCATAAGAAGCAAGAGAGTTGATAAGACCGATGTTCGGACCTTCCGGTGTCTCAATAGGACACATTCTTCCGTAGTGTGAATAGTGAACATCTCGAACCTCGAATCCGGCTCTATCTCTTGAAAGACCACCCGGACCAAGTGCAGAAAGACGTCTCTTATGTGTTAATTCACCTAACGGGTTATTCTGATCCATAAACTGTGACAACTGTGAAGAACCAAAGAATTCTTTCACTGCTGCCTGCACCGGCTTAATATTGATTAAGCTCTGTGGTGACACATCTTCTGAATCATGTGTTGTCATTCTTTCACGCACAACACGCTCTAATCTTGAAAGACCGATTCTGTACTGGTTCTGTAATAATTCACCAACCGCTCTGATACGTCTGTTACCAAGGTGATCGATATCATCATCTTTACCAATACCATACTCAAGATGGATATTATAGTTAATAGAAGCTATAATATCTTCTTTTGTAATATGCTTCGGTATTAATTCATGTATATTTCTGGAAATAGCTGCTGCGAGTTCTTCCGGCTGCTCGCTATATTCCTCTAATAACTGCTTCAATACAGGGAAATATACAAACTCTTCTGTTACGCCAAGTTCCTTAGGATCACAATCAACAAAGTTTGTAATATTAACCATCATATTGGAAAGAACTTTAACATTTCTCTCCTCTGCCTGAATCCATACAAACGGAACTGCTGCATTCTGGATTGCATCTGCGATTTCAGCCGTCACAAAAGTTCCTGCCGCAGCAAGTACTTCACCTGTATATGGATCGATAACATCCTCTGCAAGTGTATGCTTCTTAATACGGTTTCTGAATGCAAGTTTTTTATTGAATTTATAACGTCCAACCTTAGCAAGGTCATATCTTCTGGGGTCGAAGAACATAGCATTGATAAGGCTTTCTGCACTTTCAACACTTAATGGTTCACCTGGACGGATTTTCTTGTATAACTCTAAAAGACCATCTTCGTAAGTACCGCTTGGGTTTCTCTCTGAAATAGAAGGGTCCTTTAAGAAACTTGCTTCAATCTTCGGCTCATCGCCAAATAAAGCACGTATTTCTTCATTAGTTCCAATACCGAGAGCACGCAAAAGCACCGTAATCGGAACCTTTCTTGTTCTATCTACACGAACGTAGAAAACGTCATTGGAATCTGTTTCATATTCTAACCATGCACCACGGTTAGGAATTACGGTACAAGAATATAATTCTTTACCTATTTTGTCATGTCCGATTCCGTAGTAAATACCCGGAGAACGCACAAGCTGGCTAACGATAACACGTTCTGCACCGTTAATAACAAATGTACCTGTTTCTGTCATAAGCGGAAGGTCGCCCATGAAAATTTCATGTTCGGTAATCTCTTCTTTTTCCTTATTATAAAGACGTACCTTTACCTTCAGCGGAGCTGCATAAGTTGCATCTCTTTCCTTACACTTTTCGATAGAATACTTAACATCGTCTTCGCATAATTCGAAGTCAACAAACTCCAGGCTCAAGTGTCCGCTGTAATCCGCGATAGGAGATATATCATCAAACACCTCTTTCAGGCCTTCTTCAAGAAACCACTTATAGGAATCTTTCTGAACCTCGATGAGATTGGGCATCTCCAAAACCTCTTTTTGTCGTGAATAACTCATACGCATACTTTTACCGGAAGTAACTTTACGTATTCTGTTCTTTTCCATTGACATTTCACCCCGTTCTTATATGATGTAAATCTTAAAATAACACTATTTTGAGCATAAAAATGTGCATGCTTTACCACAATAATGCAACGTACATCATAACACAAACAAAAATTTAAGTCAACAAAAATTTGGTAATTTTTTTAATGTTTAAAATACAAAAAACAGGCAAACGCTTACGCGTCTGCCTGCATGTAATGTCATATCAACAAAAGTCTTACTATTTAAGAGTAACCTTTGCACCTTCAGCTTCAAGCTTAGCTTTGATATCGTTAGCTTCTTCCTTAGTAGCGCCTTCTTTAACCATCTTAGGAGCTGTATCAACTAAGTCTTTAGCTTCCTTTAATCCAAGACCTGTAAGTTCACGAACAACTTTGATAACCTTAACCTTGTTCTCGCCTACTTCTGTAAGTTCTACGTTGAACTCTGTCTTCTCTTCTTCTGCTGCTGCACCTGCACCAGCTGCTGCTACAACAACACCTGCTGCTGCAGAAACACCAAATTCTTCTTCACATGCTTTTACTAAATCATTTAACTCTAATACTGTTAACTCTTTGATAGCGTCAATAATTTCCTGACTTGTTAATTTAGCCATTATAATTTACCTCCGTAATAATTAATATGTTGCGGTCTTTAGACCATTATTTCGTTACAAAATCCAACAAAGACTATGCTTCTGTTGTCTCTGCTGCTTCCTCAGCTACAGCTTCTTCTGCTGCCGCTTTAGGTGCTTCACATGCACCAGCACCACCTTTTTCTGCAAGCTGGTTCATGACGCGAGCGAAGTTTGCGATTGGAGACTGAATACTTCCAAGGAACTTGGAAAGTAATTCTTCTCTTGAAGGAATCTTAGCGATTGCATTGATACCTGCTGTATCATAAACAGTTCCTTCTACTACACCGGCCTTTAATTCAAGTGCAGGTGCTTTCTCAGCAAATTTGCTAAGAATTCTTGCAGGTGCAGTTGCATCAGTAGTAGAGATTGCAACAGCGCTTGGTCCTTCAAGATAAGGAGCAAGACCTTCAAACTCTGTTCCCTTAAATGCAAAATTTAACATTGTGTTCTTATATACTTTATAAGTAACACCTGCTTCACGAAGTTGCTTACGAAGATTGGTATCCTGCTCAACGGTAAGTCCACGGTAGTCAGCAATAACAACTGCCTGCGCGTCCTTAATATAAGCTGCGATTTCTTCAACAACCGGTTTCTTAAGTTCAACCTTTGCCATTTTAGTACCTCCTTATAGATTTTTGCCGAAAGGAGATGTTATATAAAAAACCCTCCTGCCCAAAGACAGAAGGGTATATGTCATACATAACATAACTTTTCCTCGGTAGGCGGCAAATGCTTACGCCGTCAATACGGCACCTACTGTCTTCGGCTGGTCAAACGACCTTTATTAACTTAACACAGGCAATCCTGTGTGTCAAGTTTTATTTTATTAGAACTTTGCTGTGCTTACGCGTACGCCAGGTCCCATTGTAGTAGCAATTGTAATGCTCTTTAAATACTGACCCTTTAATGCGCTTGGCTTAGCTTTCTGAATAGCATCCATAAGAGCTGTGAAGTTTTCTTCAAGCTGAGTTTCTGTGAAAGAAACCTTTCCTACAGGACAGTGAATGATATTTGCCTTGTCAAGTCTGTACTCAATCTTACCTGCTTTAATATCATTAATAGCCTTTGTAACATCCATTGTTACAGTTCCTGCTTTAGGGTTTGGCATTAATCCCTTAGGACCAAGTACCTTACCAAGACGTCCTACAACACCCATCATATCAGGTGTAGCAACTACAACGTCGAAATCAAGCCATCCATCATTCTGGATCTTCGGAATAAGCTCTTCGCCACCAACATAATCTGCTCCGGCAGCTTCTGCTTCGTTAACCTTGTCTCCTTTTGCGAAAACAAGAACTTTAACGCTCTTTCCTGTTCCGTTAGGTAATACAACAGCACCACGGATCTGCTGTTCAGCGTGACGTCCGTCACATCCTGTCTTAATATGAACTTCTACTGTTTCATCGAACTTAGCTACCGCCGTTTTCTTTGCAAGAGCAATGGCTTCAGCTGGTTCGTAATAATTTGCGCGGTCTACTAATTTAGCAGCCTCGGTATATTTTTTACCATGTTTCATCTTAGCTTCCTCCATTAATCTTCTACAACGATACCCATTGATCTGGCTGTTCCTGCGATCATGCTCATAGCAGCTTCAATGCTTGCTGCATTTAAATCAGGCATTTTAAGTTCAGCGATTTCGCGAACCTTATCCTTAGAAATTGTAGCAACCTTAGTCTTGTTAGGTGCAGCTGATGCTGTCTTAAGGTTACAAGCCTTCTTCAAAAGTACTGCTGCAGGAGGAGTCTTACATACGAAACTAAAACTTCTGTCTGCATAAACTGTAATTACAACAGGGATGATTGTGTCACCCTTATCTGCTGTCTGAGCGTTGAACTGCTTTGTGAATTCAACGATGTTAACACCATGCTGTCCAAGTGCAGGACCAACTGGTGGTGCTGGTGTAGCTTTACCAGCAGGGATCTGTAGCTTAATATATCCTTCTACTTTCTTTGCCATGATGGCACCTCCTAAAAAAATAAAAATGTGGTGTGTCGGGCTAGGTGACCCTTCCACGTGTTACTTATATAATAACCGTGATATATATCACAGGTATTATCAAATTACATTCTTCTTACTTCGGCGAATCCGATTTCTACCGGAGTTTCTCTACCGAACATCTCCACATTAATTGTGGCTGTCTGCTTATTAAAGTCAATACGCTGAACAACACCGACCGTATCTTTCCATACGCCTGCAACTACTGCAATGGTATCTCCTTCTTCGAAGTCTACCGTAATGTTATCCACTTTGATACCTAACGGCTTCATCTCAGCTTCCGTAAGCGGAACCGGCTTACTTCCCGGTCCTACGAATCCGGTAACACCTCTTGTGTTACGAACAACATACCATGTATCATCATTCATAACCATATTAATAAGTACATAGCCCGGAAACAACTTCTTCTGAACATTCTTTTTAGCGCCGTTCTTAATCTCAACAACATCCTGCATAGGAACTCTTACTTCGAGTATTTCTTCTTCAAGATGTCTGTTCTCAATAGTCTTGTCAATATTGGCCTTAACTTTATTTTCATATCCTGAATAGGTATGTACAACATACCACTTTGCTTCTGCCATAAGACACCTCACTTATAATGATGTAATAAACTGTAATCCGTACTGAATTGCTTTATCCAATAAAGTGATAATAACGCCAAGTACGCATGCAACTGCAACAACAGCAATTGTCTGCTTTACAAGCGTTGCCTTATTAAGCCAGGAAACTTTCTTAAATTCTGATTTTACGCCCTTGATTAAGCCAACCTTCTGCGTCTTTTCTGTATCTGCCATAAGTCACTTTCCTTTCGCCAACTATTGGTGCGACAAAAAATGTCACAAATTATTTGGTTTCTTTGTGTAATGTGTGAGTCTTACAGAATCTACAATATTTCTTTGTTTCCATTCTGTCAGGATGCACTTTCTTATCCTTAGTTGTGTTGTAGTTACGCTGCTTGCACTCTGTGCATGCTAATGTGATTTTTGTACGCATATTAATTCCTCCACGTGCATTGTTTATTTATACGATATCCGATTTTGAGCATAAAAAAAAGAGCTAAAACTCATCTCGCTTGATTACTATATCATAGTATAGAATGCTCGTCAATCATTTTTTTCCAAAATAAATAAGAAGGAAATAGGTTAATCCGCAAGGGATTAACCTACTTTAAGTTTAAACTTCTGTATTTCTTTTTCTGATTTAACTTTATCAATCTTACCGCCAAGATTACTTAATTTAATATGGAAGTCTTCGTAACCGCGGTCTGTATATTTAATCTCATCCACAATGGTAAAGCCTTCTGCCGCAAGTCCCGCCAAAACCAGTGCTGCACCACCACGCAAATCCGGAGCAACAAGCGTAGCACCTGTATACTTGTCAACGCCGTCGATTATTGCCGTTATACCTTCCACCTTAATGGAAGCACCCATCTTGGTAAGTTCATCTACATATTTAAAGCGGTTTTCAAAAATGCTTTCCGTAACCGTACTGGTTCCCTGCGACAATCCGAGTGCCACTGTCATAAGCGGTTGCATATCCGTCGGGAAGCCCGGGTAAGGAAGTGTCTTAACCTGTGTATGCTCCAAACGCTTTGAAGCCACCACACGCACTGCATCATCAGACTCTTCTATTTCACATCCGATTTCCATAAGCTTAGCACTAATGGATTCCAAGTGTTTCGGTATTACATTCTTAACCGTAACATCTCCTTTTGTAGCCGCTGCCGCAAGCATAAAAGTTCCTGCCTCTATCTGGTCGGGAATAATAGCATATTCTGTTTTATGAAGCTTTTCCACACCCTTTATACGGATAACATCCGTACCGGCACCTTTAATATTAGCGCCCATACTGTTAAGGAAATTCGCAAGGTCAACCACATGCGGTTCTTTGGCTGCATTTTCAATAATAGTAAGGCCGTCCGCCATAGCCGCTGCAAGCATTACATTAATCGTAGCTCCTACGGACACAACGTCCATAAATATATGACTTCCTTTTAAATGATCTGTCTGCGTACAGATAAGACCATGCTCAATCTTTACATTAGCGCCCAGCGCCTTAAATCCTTTAATATGCTGATCTATGGCACGGCTTCCGATATTACATCCACCCGGAAGAGCAACCTTAGCTTCCTTATATTTAGCAGTAAGGGCTCCCAACAAATAATAAGAACCTCTAATCTTCTTAAGACTTTCTCCGTCAGCCACAAGAGAATTAATATGAGCCGCATTCAACTTAACCGAATGGCGTCCCGTTTTCTTAACAATAACACCGATACTCTGAATCGCATTAAGTATCACGTCAATATCACTTATATCCGGCAAATTATCAATAATTACCGTTTCATCTGTCATAACCGCTGCTGCAAGAATGGCAAGTGCCGCATTCTTAGAACCGCTTATCTCCACTTCACCAACCAGCGGATTACCGCCTTTAATAACATACTGTTCCATATGTCACTCCTGAAAATCCAAATAATAATTTATATATAAAATAATAATTTCCCCAATATATCCACTCTATTATATACCAGAACCCCGGTCTTGTAAACAAATCTTTCATAAAACAAGGCAGATAGCTTGTCCTTAGACTCACTCCTGCCCTGTATCTTTCGTAAATTACTTAATATAATTGAACGGATCCTTCGCCACTCCGTTAACACGGATTTCAAAATGAAGATGTGGCGCCGTACTTCGGCCCGTATTACCACTCAGCGCAATACGCTGTCCCTGCTGCACATACGTACCCGTTGATACCAGCACCTTACTTAAGTGTCCATACCTTGTCTGCTTACCATCCGAATGGTTAATATAAACCGCATATCCATAACCGCTGACCCAGCCGGCCACAACAACTTTACCGCCGGAGGATGCAACAACCGGCGTACCCGTTGCAACACCCCAGTCAACACCTTTATGGTATGTCGAAGCACCCTTAAGCGAAATACTTCTCTTACCAAAATATGACGTCAGCCTTCCACCCGAAATAGGTTTGATATAGGTTGGCGGCACAATCGTTCCCCGTTCCACAATCTTAGGAACCGCCTCAACCACAATTTCTTCCTTAATGATATGCGTATCACTAACTTCTTCATTAACATGTGTTTTGATAGCAACAACTTTACGATATCCGACCACCGGCTCCTGCAATGTTACCTTTTCCGTGGTATACCACTTATCATTGTCCACATAAATAATATCCGCTTCATACGATTCCTCGTAATAGCATTCTTCCTGCCACACAACAGAGAGCTCCGGTTCAGGCACCGTAATAATCAATTTCTGTCCGATTTGAAGAATGGTCTTCTCATCCTTAAGGCTATCATTCATCGCAATAATCTCATCCATTGGAATATTAACCGTTACTGAAATATCCGACAACGTGTCGCCCTTTTGAACCTCATATATCTGTTGCACTTCCTGTTCTTTTGTCAGGAAATTGATGGCGGTTTCCAAATCAGTTATCTCATGTTGCGGAAGATAGGCCTCAACAATTTCCACATCTTCTGCAAAACCCATATTTACAATACCGTAATTATAATCTTCAAAGCTTTTCTCATCCGGCTGTTTTTCATAAGAAGAAATAATATCCGAAATCGCAAGTTCAATGCCCGCTTCACGGACCATAGCCTCCTTAATTGCCGTTTCCTCCTGCACACGGGTCGTATTGACATCCGCCACAAGCACGTTAAGCTCACGGTCAGGATCTATCTCTAATCTTACGGAATACTCATCCTTCGCATCGTATTTATCAAGTGCACTGTTAAGAAGTGCCTCTACTTCCGTAGTACTCGAAAGATTAACTATCGTTTCATTAACCTTTACCGTATACGCCCTTTGAAGCGTCTCTTTGATATTCCGTTCCAGTACCCTTGTAAGATTTAAGGTAATATCTTTCTCACTATCCAATACGCCAAAATACCTTTTATCTCCGACAAGTTCCATATTGGCATCTATAAAAACCAGATTGTCAGATTGACAGGCAATACGTCTACGCGCTTCACGCAGACATTTTTCTGCGGTCTCTTTGTCAGCTACCGTTCCGCAGTCAACACCATTCAAAAAAACTATATATGTATTATCACCTGTTGATTCTAATTTTATAATATTAGGCAAAAACAACATACTGACAAATAATGCCAGCATGGATATCTTTATAAAAGTTATTCTTAATCGTTTATGATATTTTGTAAATAGTCTCATATTTATCCAAATCCGTTCATTCTATCAATTCATCACCATACAGAGTCCATTTTATCAGTATTTTTTATTATTGTAAAGTCAGAGTTGGTATGTCTATAATATAAATAAGTAACAATCCATCGACACAATTCAAGGAGAAAAACACTATGAGCCACAATGCAAACCGTATTTTCTTTCACATAGATGTCAACTCTGCCTTCTTAAGCTGGAGCGCTATCAAGAAGCTCAACGAAGGAAGCGATATCGATTTAAGGAATATACCTTCCGTCATCGGCGGCGACTCCAAAATGCGTCACGGCATTGTTCTTGCAAAATCCATTCCGGCTAAAAACTATGGTATATATACAAGTGAACCTTTGGCAAGCGCCCGACGGAAATGCCCTTTTCTTACCGTAGAACCGCCTAACCACACCTATTACGAAGAAAAAAGCAAACTGCTCATGCAGCACCTTGCCGGCATCTGTCCTGATATCGAACAGGTCAGCATTGACGAATGTTATATGGACTTTACTCCGATAGCACACCTTTTCCCTTCTTACACGGATGCCGCACACCATATTAAAGATACTATAAATTCACGCTTTGGTTTCACGGTAAATATTGGGATATCGGATAGGAAAGTCCTTGCCAAAATGGCCTCAGATTTTAAAAAGCCTGATATGGTACACACTCTTTTCCATACTGAAATCAAGGAAAAAATGTGGCCATTACCGGTTTCTTCCTTATATATGTGTGGCCAATCAAGTATAGAAACCCTTAAAAAGTTGGGCATACTGACTATTGGCGATCTTGCAACGGCAGATCCTAAAATTATACAGTTTCACTTAAAAAGTCACGGCAAATTACTTTTTGAATATGCCAACGGTATCGATTCATCTACAGTTGCAACCGCACCGCAGGATATAAAGGGTATCGGTAACTCCACCACGTTATCTAAGGATCTTATGTCATGCGATGAAGCCTATCCGATCTTACATAACTTGGCAGAAAGTGTAGGCAGAAGACTCCGTCAGGCAGAAAAACTCTGTTCCCTTATAACCGTAGAAATTAAGTATGCCACTTTCAAGAGTGTTTCCCACCAAAAAATACTTTTGAATCCTACTGATTCGAACGAAGATATTTATCGTCATTCCATAGAACTCTTTGACACTTTGTGGGATCATACCCCCATACGCCTGCTCGGCATCCGCACCGGCAAACTCCTAAATACCAACGCACCGCAGCAGCTTACCTTATCCTTTGATAACAAAGAAGATTCCGCGAATCAAAAATACAAAAAACTGGATGCCGCACTTGACAGCATACGTAACAAATACGGCAATGATTCCGTATATCGCGGCATAAAAAAAGCACATAAACCTGACTAAATCAGTTGGTTTATGTGCTTTCGCTTTTATGATTTTTTTACACTATATCCAAATGTGCCCAGTTTCTCGCCCAAAGCATAATACTCACCATGGGAATATGCCACAAGGCCGGTAGCATTGAGATTAAATTTCCCCTTCTCATCCATGTACTCATCTTCTATCTGGACATTCACCACTTCTGCAATAAACATGTCGTGACTTCCAAGATTCTTAACCTCTGTCACACGGCAAGCGATATTAACAGGACTCTCTTTAATGCCGGGTGCTTTTACGCCCGGTACTTCGCACGGAGTAAGCTTCATCTCTTTAAACTTATCAACATCTTTTCCGGAACGCACTCCGCAATAATCCGTTGCAAAGGTCAAATCCTTCGTTACCAGATTAACTACAAATTCTCCTGTCTCGCTGATAATCTGATGCGAATATCTTTCTTTTCTAACGGATATAGAAAGCATTGCGGGGTCAGAAGAAATGGTTCCCGCCCAAGCCACGGTAATAATGTTCGGTTTTTCCCCTTCTCTTGCCACACTAACCATCACTGCCGGCACAGGATAAAGCATATTACCCGGTTTCCACGTTTGTTTTGCCATTATATTATCTCCAATATCTTTAATATTACTACCGCAAGGTTTCCTGCCGAAAGAAGAAGTGTTAAAATCATTATCGGCTTAATACCACGGACTTTCTTTCTTATAGTTTCATTCTGCTTGCCGATAAGTTCTGTCTGTTCCATAATCTTCGCAGTCTGTTCCTGAAGTCCCTGTTCCACTACTGCCTGGACATTTCTGTATACCTTAACACATTCCTTATGCACTGCCTCTATGGTATCCGTATCGGCACCTTTTTCTGCTTCAAGCATTTCCTGTAATTTATCCGCAATTTCCAAATTTTTAAGATTCAGCTTGCGTATTTCCTGAAGCCGTTCATCATATTCCGCGAGCTGGCTTTTCAAACGTTGAAGCTCTTTCTCCTCAGCCTCTGAATTTGCCTTAATAATCTCCTGCGCACTAAACTTAGAAGCTATCTTATCAATAAATGTATCCATCCACTTTCCTCCAACCATACCCTCATTCTCTTTCTTTCATTCGTAAATTAAATGCTTATTCCGCACTGTTTTCCGACAATTTTGTAACTTCTTCATTTAACAGTAACATCTGGTTATCCAAGTCCGAAACCATCATTGCACACTTTACAAGCTCCTCTTTAATATATTGAGGGGCATTACCCTCGAATTTATAATTAATCTTATGTTCAAGACTCGCCCAAAAGTCCATAGCTACCGTTCTTATCTGTATCTCTACTTTAGCATTAACCGTCTTATCCGACAAATAAATCGGTACAGAAACCAGCATATGATAACTCTTGTATCCGCTCGGTTTCGGCGAAACGATATAATCCTTAACCGATAACACTTCCAGGTCGCTCTGATTCGCAATCATCTCTGCAATACGGTATATATCCGATGTAAACGAACAAATAACCCTTATCCCGGCAATATCGTTAACATACTCAATCATATTATCAATAGTTGATTCATATCCGTTTTTCTTCAGCTTCTTAACGATACTCTCCGGCGTTTTCAATCTTGACTTGATATGTTCAATCGGATTATATCTATGTACATGTTGAAATTCATCATTTAAAATTTCAAGCTTTGTACCGATTTCTTTTAGTGCCGAATTATAAACGAGCGTAACCTCTTTCCAGCTATCTACGTCATTACCTTCACTTGTAAATCCCATTCCACTCCACCTTATACAAATTAATTATATACAGTATAACATATATTTACGAAAATGTAAAAAAACAACCTAAAAGTTATCTTAACTTTCTATAAACAACGCAATTCTTTTATGGACAAATTATAATTTTGTGGCATACTATTTCTAACAGACGAGAAAAGGAGCTATTTATTATGTTCAGATTATGGGCAAAAGAATGGAAAGACAATCGTATAATCCGTGACATTACTATCTGTAATGACGAAAATGACACCCGGACCCACAAAATATTTAAAGCTCTTGAAGAAGTCTGCTATCAATTCGACCTTTCTGTACCCATCTGGCTCGACGTTAATATACGTGAATTCAAAAGGGTATCCAAAACACGCTTTACCAAAGACAGCTTTATTGATGCTGTTTCTTTTGATTATCTTGAAATCCAGGTTATCGAAGAAGATCCCGAACAATTTTAAAATTTTTGCATAAAAATAATTGACTTCGGAAATCATAAGGTGTAGCATTTCAATATATCACACGTAGTTTTCATTACTACTTGTTGTATTATTGTTATATTTTTCCATTTTTTGTAATTATGAAAGAGGTGAATTATGACCATTACGATTCGTGAACCCGGAAGTGCTTTTACCCATTTGATTGCCACAATACTTGCTACCTTTGCCGCAACACCTTTATTAATCAAGGCTTACACTACTTCCGCAGCAAATGCACGCGCGCTTATGGTATTTATTGTAAGCATGATACTTCTGTATAGCGCCAGCACACTATATCACTCCGTTAATGTAACGGGCAGCAAACTTAAAATATTCAAAAAAATTGATCACATGATGATCTTTGTACTCATTGCCGGTTCTTATACGCCGGTATGTCTAATCATTTTAGGCGGAAAATTAGGATATACTTTACTGGCTGTCGTATGGGGTGTTGCAATAGCCGGTATGCTTATTAACGCATTTTTTATAAATTGTCCGAAATGGTTTTCCTCATTAATCTATATCGCAATGGGTTGGATTATTGTATTTGTTTTCAGGACAATAATAAGCACACTCCCAATCGGTGCATTCCTGTGGCTGCTTGCCGGCGGAATCATCTACACAATCGGAGGTGTGCTCTACGCTCTAAAACTTAATTTATTTAATTCAAAGCATACAACCTTTGGCTCACATGAAATATTCCATCTTTTTGTGATGGGCGGCAGCATCTGCCACTTCATTTTCATGTACATCTATGTTGCATAACAACTATACTTCGTAGCCGTTCGGATTGTTACTCTGCCATCTCCAGGAATCCTCACACATTGTGCGGATTCCTCTTTTTGCACTCCAGTTAAGTTCCCGTTGTGCTTTAGAAGGATCTGAATAGCACTCTGCAATATCTCCCGGCCTTCTGTCTTTAATAACATAAGGAATTTTTCTTCCGGAAGCTTCCTCAAAGTTTTTAACAATTTCAAGAACGCTGTAGCCCTGTCCTGTACCAAGATTATAAATTCCAAGTCCGGGATTCTCTTTTATTTTTTCAATAGCTTTTACATGTCCGTTAGCCAAGTCCACTACGTGGATATAATCACGCACTCCCGTTCCGTCCGGTGTATCATAGTCGTTACCAAACACGCCCAGTTCCTTGAGTCTTCCGACAGCTACCTGTGTAATATACGGCATAAGATTATTCGGTATACCGTTCGGGTTTTCACCGATAAGTCCGCTCTCATGGGCGCCAATCGGATTAAAATATCTTAACAGCATAACGTTCCATTCCGGATCTGCCTTTTGTATATCTGTCAGAATCTGCTCAAGCATCGACTTGGTCTGTCCGTACGGATTCGTTATTTCACCCTTAGGGCACTCTTCCGTAATAGGCACAAATGCAGGATTTCCGTACACCGTAGCAGAAGATGAAAATACAATATTTTTAACACCATGTTTTCTCATAACATCAACCAGCACCAATGTACCGCCGATATTGTTCTGATAATATTCCCATGGTTTTTGTACAGATTCTCCTACCGCTTTGAAGCCGGCAAAATTAATTACCGCATCAATATTCTCCGTATCAAATATTTTATCCATCGCTTCACGGTTAATAACATCCGCTTCATAAAACTTCACCGGTTTTCCCGTTATCTTTTCAACTCTGTTAAGCGATTCCCTGCTTGAATTACTCAAGTTATCTACCACTACTACGTCATAGCCTGCTTCCTGTAATTCAATTACTGTGTGGCTGCCGATATATCCGGCACCGCCTGCAACTAATACTGTCATAACACTAACCTTCCTCATTCCATTCAATATCTTTTAAAAACGTTGTCATTTTATATAATATATCTTCCATCGCATATACAAACTCATTCTGCTCCTGATAAATCTTAAGCAGTTCAAGTCCTTTTGCCGCAATTTCCATTTCTTTTGCGGTAGCCGCAATATCCATGACGCCAACCGTTGTAAGGACGCTCTTCATTGCGTGTGCATATATGGCATAATCATTCCAATTTTTTTCTTCAAACGCATTCTTTATGTCTTTAATCATCTTTGGCATGCCTTGTACCGTGAACGCCACATTAGCCGCAATACCTTTTGTACCCGTATTCGTGTGCTTACCGGCTTCTTCCACATCTGCAAAGGAAGCCAGCTTCGTTCGAATCATAGCATCGTAAGTATCATGACCGTCATTTACTTCCACAAGTGTATGCTCAACTGGAATAATAAGAGATTTCGGCAAGTAGTTATACAGAACCCATTCCAGTTCCTCTCCGCGCACCGGCTTTGCCACATAATCCGAAAAGCCCGCATCAATATACTTTTGCTTGGCTCCGTTAACCGCATTAGCTGTAAGGGCAATAATAGGAACACCTTCCGCAAGCAACTCTTCTCTTATTTTCTGTAACGTTTCGATACCATCCATAGCAGGCATCATATGATCTAAAAGCACCAGATTATAATACGGCTGCACATCTGAAAAATCCGGCCGGTACGGCATTTTTTCACGCAATACGCTTAAGCACTCCAGACCCGAAGAAACCGTATCCACTTTAACACGTACCCGCTTCAAAAGCTTTATTGCCACATTCAGGTTCGTCTCATTATCATCCACCAGCAAAACCCTTGCCCCCGGTGCCTGAAACTCCTCTTTTACCATTTCCGTATTTTTTATGCGGTTTTTGTATTTTGACCGGTAATCTCCGACTTCCTGTATATCTGCAACTTCTTGCGGCACTCTCAGGCAAAATAACGACCCTTTGCCATATTCACTCTTAAGGGAAATGGTGCCACCCATCAATTCTGCAAGCTTTTTAGCAATCGCCAGGCCCAATCCGGTTCCTTCTATTTGGGAATTCCGCTTTTCGTCAATCCGGTGGAAAGAATCAAATATATTAATCATATCACTTTCGCGAATTCCCCTGCCGGTGTCCCGTACTCCCATGTAAAGAAGTTTTTCTTCCTGTTCATAGTCAACAAGCAGCGTAACAATGCCTTTGTCCGTATATTTAACCGCATTAGACAAAAAATTAAGGGCTATTTGTTTTATACGGATAGCATCACCAATAAGTTCATCAGGCATCTTTGCATTTATCTTAACATCAAAGGTAAGCCCCTTTTTCTCAGCACGCTCCCGCATCATATCTTCAAGTTCGCATACTATATCCGTCACATAGTATGGGTTTTCGTCAATATCCAGCTTGCCGGATTCCATTTTTGAAAAATCAATAATATCGCCCACCAGGGAAAACAGCGTTTTTCCGGAGGCTTCGACGGCCATGGCATATTCCTTAATCGCCTCGTCTTTATTTTCACGCAATATCATTTCATTCATTCCCAGCATGGCATTGAGCGGTGTTCTTATCTCGTGCGACATATTCGCAAGAAACTCAACCTTTGCATTCGAAGCCTTATCCGCATTCTCTTTTGCTTTACTGTAAGTATTATATTGCATCTGGATACTGATTCCGGTAATGGAAGCCACTACCAGATATGCCACAATTATATCAATATACTGTGCTGCACTGTATATTTCAAATTTAACAACAAGGGTTGGATAAGTAAATTCTATCCAAATACATATTAAATTTACGATTGTGGTACATATCGCAAAAATCAGCAACCGCACTCCCCGGACGGTTACAAATAAAAGTACTATTTCAAGAACGAACCATGAGGGCATGCCGCTCAAAATCCCACCCGTAAAAAAGTAAACAACGGGATACAATACGCAAAACACCATGGCATACACAATTGTTCCTACGAATAAATACTTTTTCTTGACATTCGCAATAATAATAGCTGCCAGCATAAGTATTGCAAAAAGAAAAATATAACCTGCATTATACGAAATACCACCAAGCACTACGTTTAATACCAACGCCAGAACCGCCCCCAGGGTTCCGCAGCCGACAACCACATTAAACATTCTTCCCTCAATCGGGATATCCTCTGAAAACATGTATTTTTTTAGCAGTTTTGTCATAATTCCCCCGTTTCTGCAAACCGCAATTTATCAGTAAGTATATTGTCTATTTTTTCTTTAGTTTATTAAGATATATTTTTGTTTCAGCTGCCACTACTCCGCTTAAAGCTATAAGAGCTATTAAGTTCGGAAGCGCCATTAAACCGTTAAATATATCTGCAATGGTAAATACCGCTTTAACTGTCATATACGGACCGATAAGTACCGCTAAAATATATACCCAGCGATATGTAATCACCGCTTTTTTCCTATCTCCCACCAGATATTCGAGACATCTTTCGCTATAATAGCTCCATCCAAGTATTGTGGTAAACGCAAAGAATATAAGACATATCATGAGGATAAACGATGATACATTGCCTGCGAACGGAAGCCCGTCCGTAAAGGCTTTGGTGGTAATCTGTATTCCTTCAAGGCCTTCCACCTTCCATGCACCCGAAATAACGATACTCAATCCGGTCAAGGTACAAATAATAATCGTATCAATAAAAGTACCTGTCATAGAAATAAGTCCCTGTCTTACCGGCTCCTGTGTTGTAGCCGTTGAGGCCGCAATCGGTGCACTACCAAGACCTGCCTCGTTAGAGAAAATACCACGTGCTACACCATTACGCATTGCAAGCATAATGGAAGTTCCCATCAAACCACCGGCAACCGGCTTAAGGCTGAATGCGCTGCTTACGATTTCCTTAACAGCAGTCGGGACTGCTCCAATATTACATATAATAATGGTCACTGTAACAATCACATATAAAACTGCCATAAACGGAACGATTACTTCCGCCACTTTAGCGATTCGTTTAATACCGCCAATGATTACTAAAGCTGCTCCTATAGTAAGTATGGCACCTGCAACTACAACCACGAGAGAATACTCTCTTCCGAAAAGCATCACCGTATCAGGAATATACTGTTTGAAAAAGCCTTCCACCGCACCTGTAATGGAGTTAACCTGGGTAAAAGTACCGATTCCCATAATACCTGCACATACACCAAAAACTGCAAATAAAACAGCAAGCCATTTAAACTTTTTACCCATTCCCTTTTCTATGTAATAGAACGGTCCGCCAAGTATATGTCCGTCTTCAGACACCTGTCTGTATTTAACGGCAAGCATACATTCTGCATACTTTGTCGCCGTTCCCACAAGAGCTGCTATCCACATCCAGAAAAGAGCTCCCGGACCACCTGCTGCTATCGCGGTTGCAACACCCACAATGTTACCTGTACCGATAGTGGCGGACAATGCCGTACATAAGGCACCAAAGCTGCTTACTTCACCCGTTCCGTTTTCTTCTTTTTGGAAAATATACTTAAACGCCAGTATCAGTTTTCTGAACTGTAAGCCTTTTACCCTTACCGTTAACAAGATACCCGTAGCAATAATAAGCACAATCAAAGGTATTCCCCATACAACATCATTTACTTGTGTCAAAAAACTATTAATCTTCCCGAGCATATTCTCCCTCTCTCCCAAATATATTTTCAGCTACTTAACTATTACTTTTTTCTTTTGTTATAGCGTACACCGGCCCCAAAGGTCATACCTATCAGTGCCATAATAACCGTACCTATTACTATACTTTCAAACATTATCTCGCCCAATGTTAAACCGAGGATAATGCCGAGAACAAGCCCTACATGCCAGAAGCTTCCCCGTTCAACTGTTTCCTCTGCCAAATCCTTTGTTTCATCCTTGATTTGTTCACTCATGATTGTACCCTCAAAATACTTATAATCTTAAATATGCCCTGTCATGATACATGGCAGGGCACTTTATCCACTTAGTTAATTATTTAATCACCTTAATCCATCCCTTAGGCGCTTCAATACGACCCATCTGGATACCGGTAAGTGTATCATACAACTTCTTGGTAACCGGTCCCATCTCTGTCATGCCGCTAGGAAGGCAGATTTCTTTTCCATGGTCAACAATTTTGCCAAC
Organism: Lachnospiraceae bacterium; assembly: GCA_045576455.1. Taxonomy (GTDB): domain Bacteria; phylum Bacillota; class Clostridia; order Lachnospirales; family Lachnospiraceae; genus RGIG4034. The sequence goes on from JAZNGM010000004.1 coordinate 75,421, forward strand.
CGGTGAAATAACAGCTGCAGTTCCGCAAAGTCCTGCTTCTGCCATATCTTTTAACTCATCAACATAAACTTCTCTTTCTTCTGCTTCAAGACCAAGATACTCTTTTGCTACCTGTATAAGGGAACGTCTTGTAATAGAAGGAAGAATACTGTCTGACTTCGGTGTTACAACCTTACCATCTTTTGTAACAAAGAGGAAGTTTGCTCCGCCCGTTTCTTCAACCTTTGTTCTTGTACCCGGATCAAGGTACATATTTTCATCATAACCTTCATTATGTGCGGTTACGATAGCATGAAGGCTCATTGCATAGTTAAGACCTGCTTTAATATTACCTGTACCATGTGGTGCCGCACGGTCAAAATCACTAATCTTGATAGTAAGCGGTTTTGCACCCCCCTTAAAGTATGGACCTACCGGAGTAGCAAACACCCTGAACTGATACTCTGTTGCAGGTTTAACACCGATTACCGGATTAATACCGAACATATATGGCCTTAAATAAAGCGTAGCACCTGAACCATATGGTGGCACATATGCTTCATTCGCTTCTACCGTCTTAACAATAGCCTCTACAAATTTATCTTCCGGATAAACCGGCATTTCCAGTCTCTTCGCTGATTGCACCATACGTTCTGCATTCAGGTCAGGACGGAAAGTTACGATATGTCCATCCTCTGTTGTGTAAGCTTTCAAACCTTCAAAAATTGTCTGCGCATACTGAAGTACGCCCGCACACTCACTCATGGTAATCATGGAATCAGATATTAACGCTCCCTCATCCCATGCTCCATCTTTATAATTTGCCACAAATCTTTTATCTGTCTCTATGTAACCGAAGCCAAGATTTGCCCAATCAATGTTCTTCTTCTCCATACTACTCTCCATTCCGAGAACGTCACAAACCGTCTAACGGACCCATGATCCGCATTTCCGTCCTCAATTTCTACTAAAAACTTAATTTTTAGTATATCACATTGGTTGAAACTATCAAGAGAAAACCTCGCAAAAGTTTATTTATCCCTATACAAAAGCAACCTGTCCATGCCGCCATATTTAGTCAGACGGCCAACCACCTTAAATCCGCATCGCTTAAGGCTGATAAGGCTTGCCTCATTATCAGGGTGTACCGTTGCCAAATAGTACAAATATTTTGTACTCTTAAGAAGTTCCAGGGCTTCAAGCATCAATCTTTTCTGAATACCATGACCACGGAAGGACGATAACACCGCTGCTGACTCAAAATGCAACGCTTTTAAAAGCTGTTCTTCCGCCTTTTCATCATCCGGTTTATCAATCATATCCATTAACAGATTATCCTCATTAAGTCCCGGATAACGTATCATCAAAAAACCGGCCGGTACTTCATCTGCTTTAGCTATTAACGTAAATCCCTCTTCCCTAATATGACGCCTGACATATTCCCTATCATCTGCTTCATAATAATCAGGATTACTAAGCCCTGCTTTAGCCTCACACATTAAACGGTATATATCATCCACATCTTTTTCTTCTGCCAAACAAATACTGAATTGTTCCATCGCAACCTTACCTTTTATCATCAATTCTACATTTGTATTATATAAGCAGCTATGCTAGAATACAAATGTTAATAATAGAAATAGATTTTCATGGAGGCAAAAATGCAAATAGACATTATAGAAATACTCAAGTCCATTCTCTTTGGTATTGTAGAAGGAATCACCGAATGGCTTCCGATCAGTAGCACAGGGCACTTAATTATCCTTAATGAATTTATCTCCCTTAAAGCCTCGGAAGGCTTTCTCGAAATGTTTGATGTAGTAATCCAACTTGGTGCCATTGTAGCCGTAATTATCATTTTCTTCAAACAGATATGGCCGTTTGGTAAAAGCGGTGAAGAAGAACCCCTCAAAAAAACCGGTGTGCTTTCTTATGTTAAAAAAGATATTTTCTTTTTATGGCTCAAGATACTGGTTGCCTGCATTCCGGCAATTTTAGCAATGCCGTTTGACGATCAGTTTGAAAAGTGGTTCCGCAACCCGACCTGTGTATCTATTGTACTCATTGTATTTGGTATCGGCTTTATCATTATCGAAAGTATGCACAAGGGAAAAGAAGCCAAAGTCAACTCCCTTTTAGAGCTTTCCTTTAAACTGGCATTCATTATCGGTATTTTCCAATTTATAGCTGCCGTTTTCCCGGGAACCTCCCGCTCCGGAGCCACCATTTTAGGCGCACTCCTTCTTGGCGTATCCCGTAAGGTTGCTGCAGAATTCACCTTCTTCCTTGCCATTCCGGCAATGATCGGTGCAAGCTTATTTAAGCTTTTAAAATTCGGATTTACCTTTACATCAACAGAGATCCTACTTCTGGTGATTGCCATGGTAACGGCATTCCTTGTATCCGTATTTGTCATTAAATTCTTAATGTCCTATATAAAGAAGCACGACTTCAAAGTATTCGGATGGTACAGAATTGCATTGGGAATTTTAGTGCTGGCATTTATGATATTCAGATAAGCTATAAATAAAGCAAGCCCCAATATTATATCCTACCGCAGAACGCTTCCGCTCGGTGAAAGAACACAGCGGATGCTAAGCTCGAAAAAACCTCGCCAAGCACCGGCGTCTTTCAAAGTCTGCTTAATAGGATATAATATGGGGGCTTGCTTTTTATTTCTATCTAGTAGTAATTATAAATCGCTTCCTCCACCATATAGGAGAAAGTATCCCGCATGTTCTTGATCACTTCATCAACATTATCCGTCGTAACCTTATAATCGCCCGACACAAGGGAATCAAGCATCCTTTGGCTGATATCCGGAGAATAGTGTATCTGGTCCATGTAATAATCCAGATTGCAGGTAATGTCCCTGTCCGCAGCAAAGAAGAACACTTCAACATTCTCATGGGAAAGCAGCATCGGCAGTACTTTTTCTATTGCCATAAGAAATTTTTCGCTTCCGCCTGCCGTATACATCGCATCCCACCACATAAGCGAATACGGCGGGAAGAAAACGGTATACTTAACATCCTTATGCGCTTCTATCTGCTCCTCGATCAACGCAATATTCTCTTCCATCAGTTTAATATGGGGAAGCAGTTCTTCTGCTTCTTTAACCACAGCCGGCTTTTGATAAGCATACATGGCAAACTCTGCACCGAATTTTTTATCTGCCGCCCAATTGTAACCATTACCGCCGGTATACGTATCTGCCGCCGAATATGCCAAAAACAGCGGAATCTTTTCAAGCAGGACATCCTTATTAAAAAGATAGGCAAAATCATCCAGCATAGTATCGGTAAACAAGTACTTCGGGGTATACTCGGAATACACATTCACTTCAGTGTCTAACAAAAGGGCAAAAATATCCATGCACCAGAATACATGCTTAAGCTTATTTTCTTCCTGCGCCCGGTTAAGATAATACAATAAATCCGCAATCGAACCGGAGCCTTTAATAACCTTTAAGGTCAAAACATCATACTGTGCATCCAAAAATCCCGTGTCAAAGTTTTCTGCCTCGGAAGACCCCAAGAGGACGCTGTCGTAATTTAGATTTCTCACCGAACCGATTACCTGTGTCTCCCTGTCAAACAGCACGGTTTTAATGCCAAATCGGGGAGCATGATACTGATAAAACGGGTCAAACATATAGACTATACCACCTACAAGCAGCAAGCCTACGGTTATGAAAATGCACAATTTTTTTAATGCTTTTTTCTTATCCAAAATCCCGTCTCCTTCTATGAAAACTTAAATAACACTTAAAAATCAAAATATAAAAATGTACTTACCTGCGAAAGGGATATAACTACCCAGACAAAAAGGAGGGCAAGCACCAAAAGACCGCTTGTCCTTAATCCTTTTTTTTCAATCCACTCTTCTGCCTTCAATCCCATCAGGAATTTAAAAGCAAGCACCAAAAGAATCACTACGCACACGATAAAAAATACTTCCACATATTCCGGCGCCTTCATTTGAAGCATTCTTTTTAAAGCAAATGTTTCCGCGATATCAAGATTTGTGCAAAATCTGTTAAAATACCCGCTCCACGGAACCGTAAATATTCTTTTTATCAGGGTAAATGCCTGCGTTAAATTTTCACTTCTGAAAATCGAAAAGGTAAAGGTCACATACAGGAAAGTAACCGTTCTGTTCATCCATTCAAACTTAAATCTTAATTTCGGGAATAAGGTTTCCCATAGCATGGCAATTCCATGTAATAACCCCCAGACAACGAAGGTCCAGTTCGCGCCGTGCCAAAAACCGCTAACCGTAAATACAATCATAATATTAATACATTGCCGCCTTAAGCCTTTGCGGTTTCCGCCTAACGGAATATAAATATAAGTAGTCAGGAAACGGGACAACGTCATATGCCATCTTCGCCAAAAATCCCTAACAGAAATTGCCTTCAGTGGTGAATTGAAATTTTCCGGCAAAGAAAATCCAAACATTTTTCCGATACCGCGCGCCATGTCGCTGTAACCGCTGAAATCAAAATACAATTCAAGCATATAGCTTACTATGGTAATAAGCCCCGTAACGCTGTCAATGTAATACGGAATTATCGCAATATCGTTATAAACTGCGTTAACCAGTAATGCCAACGTATCCGCAAGCAATACTTTCTTCGCAAGTCCCAAAATGAATAAAGATAATCCATCGAAAAACAACCCTGCATCAAGTTTCTTATTTTTAATATCTTTTAACTGGGGAACAAACTCACTATGCAATACAATCGGCCCTGCTATAAGTTGCGGAAAATACGTTATGAAGCACGCATAATCCAACATGGAATAGTGCGGTGCTTTTTCCTTGTACCGGTCTGCCACAAACGAAATCTGCTGGAAAGTAAAAAAACTGATGCCAAGCGGCAGGGCGATTCTTTCAATCTGTATATTTGTATGAAGAAAATAATTACAGTTATCGAGAAAGAAATTGAAATATTTAAAATAAAACAAAATGCCTATATTACCAAGTAATCCCAGCACAAAAACCAGACGCTTTTTAAAGTTGCCGGTGGTATGTGCCAACAAAAAACTTATCAGGTAATTCATCAAAAGGCTTCCAAGCAGTACAAAAAGGAAACGGATATTGTAATATCCGTAAAACCACAACGACATCCCGATAAGAAATACTTTGGCATATAGCGGATTATTCATTTTTTTCAAAAGATACCAGCCCACTAATGCTATGGGCAAAAAAACGGTAATAAAAATAACAGAATTAAAAAGCATATTAATTCTCCAATCTTAGCTTCTGCCAAGTATTTTACCAATTACAAAGCTGACAAAAAATGCCGTAATATTAACCGCTACAATCGTCGCACCCACAGGCGTTGAAAACAAAATAGATATAACAATACCAAGAAGCGCACAAATAACCGAAAGCACTGCCGAATAAATGACTACCCCTTTAAAGCTCTTAATCACACGCATGGCAGACAATGCCGGAAAAATAATATGCGCCGATATAAGTAATGAGCCAACCAGATTCATGGCAAGCACTATAATAACAGCAGTCACAATGGCAATAAAAAGATTGTAGGCATCTGCCTTTGTGCCGGTTGCCTTAGCAAAGTTTTCATCAAAAGTCACCGCAAATATCCGGTTATAGAACAACACAAACAATACCATCATAACAACGGCTACCACAATACACAGCCACACTTCTGCCTTTGTCAGGGTCAGAATAGAGGTCGAACCAAAAAGGGTGCTGCACACATCACCGCTTATATTCGGTGAAGTCGAAAAAAGATGCATCACAAGATAACCTATGGCCAGTGCGCCGACCGAAAGCATGGCAATGGCTGCATCGCCTTTTATTTTGGTATTCTGCCCGGTTCTAAGCAGAATTACTGCCACCAGTACCGTAACCGGCATAACCACAATCATCGTGTTAGTCATCTCAAAAATAGTAGCAAACGCCATGGCGCCAAATGCCACATGGGATAAGCCATCCCCTATAAAAGAAAAACGCTTCAGTACGAGAATTACCCCAAGCAGGGAAGCACATACCGCAATCAAAACACCTACAACAAGGGCATAACGCACAAACGGATAAGTAAGATACAATTCAAGCTTGCTAAACATATCAGTCATCCCGGCCTCCCATTCTGCAAAAATCCTGCCATTCTTTACTTTTCAGATACTCCTCTTTGGTTCCGTAAAAAGAGCCCGTCTTTTCCATATGAAGAATATGACTTGCATATTTTGTGGCTGCCTGGATATCGTGGGATACCATAATAATGGTAACACCATCTTTATTCAGCTCCTGAACCAATTCATAAAACCTTACCGTTACTTTCGGATCCAGACCGTTTACCGGTTCATCCAAAAGAAGTAATTTCGTTGTTGCACATAATGCCCGGGCAAGCAATACTCTTTGTTGCTGCCCTCCCGAAAGATTTCTGTAGCATTCATTTTTCAAATCATATACATCCAGTTTCTTCATCGTTTCAATCGCAACTTCTTTTTCCTTACGACTGAAAAAAGGGCGTCTTCCACAACGTGGGAGGGCACCCGATAATACTATTTCATATACCGTAGCCGGAAAATCCCGCTGCACAAGTGTTTGCTGCGGAAGATAACCTATTTCATGGGCTTTACAGTCATCGCCCATCACAAGCCTTCCTTTAAGCGGTTTCAGCAAATGCAACAGTGTCTTCATAAGGGTACTTTTACCCGCACCGTTCTCGCCTACTATATATAAATAATCGCCTTTATTTACTTGAAATCTGATGTTACTTGCTACCACACCATCTTCGTAACCCAAGGTAACATCTTCACAGGTAATATACGCCATTCTGTCCTCCGATTATTAGTTTAATGCATTTTGAAGTATTAACAGATTATCTTCCATGGCTCCTATATAGCTAAAGCCATTCTGAATATCTTTTTTCGTAACCGATTGTATTGAATTAAGCACAGCAATTTCTACTTGTTTATTATTGCTGTTTTCAATAATACTTTTTGCCAGTTTATCGCTTGCATTTTCCAGCACAAATATTACCGGCAGCTTTAACGCATCCATTTTATCGGACAAAAATGCTATGGTTTCGAAACTCGCTTCGGTTTCTGCACTGCATCCTGAAAAAGCAGCATAATAATTTAGGTTGTAGTCCTCCACCAAATATCTGAACGGAAAACGGTCCGCAAACAAAAGCGTATCCCTTGCTGCATTTTCCGTCATATTTTTATACTTTTCATGAAGGCTTTCAAGTTTAGTAAGATACACTTGCGCGTTTTCTTCATAAACCATCCGGTCATCCGCATCAAGCGCTATCAATTCCTTTGCAATTCTTTCGACTATCCGCTTGGCATTATTAACAGAAAGCCATACATGTTCATCATAACCGCTTTCTATACCGCCTTCTTCGTTATGTCCCTCATCGTGGTCGTGATCATGGTCATGGGCATCTTCCTGCTCCATCCCTTCCACAATCTCTTCCGTCTTAACATTATCGCTCACTGTATCTAAAAGGCTGATTACCTTCATATCCTTATTGACCGCTTCTTTTAAAACATCCTTTACCCATCCATCCGATTCACCGCCCACATAGATAAACAGGTCACAGGAAGAAATCGTAATAATATCTTCCGTCGTCGGCTGGTAATTGTGAAGGTCTGCACCATTATCCATAATGAGCGTCAATTCCACATCATTAACCTTATCCCCCAGCACTTCCCGCACCCAGTCATACTGTGGGAAAATGGTACATACTATTTTAAGTTTGCCTGTGCCGCCTTTTACGGAACACCCCGTCATTCCTAACGCAAAAAGAAGCAACAAAACCACACCAAATACTTTACACTTTTTATACATAAATAACCTCTGTCATCAAAATCTTATCTCATCCGGTACTTTACTTACAGTCAGCACATAGTCCGGTAAGCACCGAGCTCCCGCAATCCAAAGAAAAATGGTGATGGTTACTCAGATGGCCTAATATATCTTTCATAAAAGAACATTCCAGATGATATATCTTACCGCATTTACTGCATTTAAGATGAAGATGCTCGTGACACTTTGCTTCCGGTTCTACATATTGAAAATGGCAGCTTTCATCTCCTACAGATTTAAACTTTCTGATCATGCCGTCTGCAGACATTCTCTCTAAGTTACGGTATACGGTTGCCAGATTAACCTGCTGTTTATTTTCAGATAAATATGCCGATATATCTGCTGCCGTAACTCCTCTTTCCCTATTCGTCTTTATATATTCCAATATCAGTTCTTTACTTCTGGTATTATACTGCTTCTGCATCTTAATTCCTCCGTCGTAACAAAACGCAAACTTACGCTGCCTACCGGTGCTTAGCAAAAAAGAAATGCAAATAATTCGCATTTGCAAATCGTTTGCATTTCTGATTTTATCCTTGGATACATCTGTTGTCAATACCGTTCTTTTTAAGAAGCAGGTTATTTCAAAAATTTTTTAACCATTTTTACTTTATCTTCCGTATATGGCTGATAACGAAGCGGTATATCAAGCCACGTTTTCTTATCTACAATACTCTTATAATGGGAAAAGGTAATAAATCCCGCTTCCCCATGATAGGAGCCCATACCGCTTTCCCCTACACCGCCAAAGCCCATATTGGAGGCAGCAAGATGAATAATGGTGTCATTGAGACAGCCACCGCCAAAGCTTAAGCTATGGAATACTCTTTTCGCCAGTTTTTTATCGGAGGTAAACAAATAAAATGCCAGCGGGTGCGGGCGGGCGTTAACTGTTTTTAGCGCTTCCTCTAAATTGTTATAGGTAATAACCGGCAGAAGCGGACCAAAAATCTCCTCCTGCATAACGGCATCTTCCCACATAACATTATCCATAACGGTCGGTTCTATACGCAACTCTTCCTCACATATAGTTCCTCCGGACACTACTTTCTCATAATCAATCAACGCTTTTACACGGGTAAAATGTTTTTCATTAATAATTTTACCGTAATGCTGATTATCAAGCGGTTTTTCACCAAACTGTTCATTAATCACTTTTTTAATTTCTAAAAGCAATGCATCCTTAACTGTTTCATCACAATACACATAGTCCGGCGCAACACATGTCTGACCGCAGTTTAAATATTTTCCAAACACAATGCGCATAGCCGCAAGCTTAAGATTTGCACTTTTTTCAACAATACACGGACTTTTTCCACCCAGTTCCAATGTAACCGGTGTAAGATGAACCGCTGCCTTTTGCATAACTTCATGTCCTACTTTAGGACTTCCCGTAAAAAAGATATAATCAAACTTTTGGTTAAGGAGTGCCGTATTCTCTGCCCTTCCGCCCAGCACTACCGAAACATATTCTTCCGGAAAGCTTTCTTCTATCACTTTTTTAACCATTAATGAGGTTGCCGGAGAATACGCGCTCGGTTTAATTACTGCCGTGTTTCCCGCAGCAAGTGCATCCACCATAGGTTCAAGCGAAAGTAAAAAAGGATAATTCCACGGGCTTATAATAAGTACATTACCATACGGTGACGGGAAACGGTAACTATGGGAAGCAAAATTAGAAAGCGGAGTCCTTACTCTCTTTTCCTTGGCATAACGCTTTACATGTTTAATCATATAGGAAATCTCGCTTATGGTAAGTCCGATTTCACACATGATACTCTCCTGCTCACTCTTTCCCAAATCTTCTTTTAGTGCAAGGCACAGTTCATGTTCATATTTAATTATTACTTCTTTTAATTTCTTAAGTGCTTTGATTCTGTTTGCCACATCCAGGGTATATCCTGTGTCAAAAAATGCTTTCTGTTTACCGGTTATTGCTTTAATATCCGCCTCTGTCATTATAAGTTCACCCTTGCAATTATTATTTTTGTATCATGCTTTCATAATAGGTTATCATAACAGTATTGCATATACAATCTATTTAATTAATTAAAAGAAAAGCACTACCTATTTTTAAGATAGATAGTACTTTCTTTATATTTCTGAATATTCAATTACTTAGTTTCATAAAGGTATATCTGAACACGGTTATCAATAACCTTTGCTACTTCTTCCGCTGTTTTTTTACCATCAAAAAAGGGTTGTGTTTCTTCGTCTACTATTTCACGTATTGGATTGTAATTATAATTATAAAGCGGATTATTTAGCATTTCCCAGAATAATGCTTCTTCTTCCTCTTTCATCTTGCGGGGTTCATAATATACACCCTGCGTTAGATGACCTATTACTTTAACATCTTCAGGTTTTCCTGTGTAAGGCTCCTTAATAGCTTCATCCCACAACTTTGTTAAAACACTTTTACGTACCGGAAAGCCTTGTCCGCCATTAAACGATAACCGCTGTTGTTCATCCGATAGTAGAAAACTCAAAAAATCAAGGGCACCCTCCTTATGCTTTGATGCATTATTAATAGTGCAACTTATACAAGACAACTTATGTCTTCCACCTTCTTCTGTAGGATATCCTATATACGAAGGTGACTCTTTAAAGGCAGCCTCCTGAAACCAAAATTTTTCAAATTCCTGAATGCTGGTTTCCCAAAAAATCTGTTTACCGGAAGCAACTCTTTCAGGAATTGTTTCCCCTATATCTTTATACCCGTATTTTTTAGCAAATTCTAATAATTCAATAAACTCTTTCTGTTCAAAATTGCTTTTACCATTTTCTTCATCAACAAAAAGCTGTATGCCATCTACACCAATGCCTAACATCTCCAATAGAAAGATGCCATCCCAATCAAACTCCGTGTTTGTATCTTCAGTTAGCGTCATCCAGTATTTAAGCGTATTATCTTTTGGTTCAATTTCATAACGCTCAAAGGTACATACGGTTCGTATGCTCATATTTACGGGAACTGCATATATTCTGCCGTTAAGCTCATTATATCCTTTAGCAATATCAATAATATCTGTCTGTTCATTAAGAAAATCCGTCACATCCATAAGATATCCGTCTTCGGCACAAGGAAATATGTTACAGTCTGTAAAGCAATTATAATATATAATATCCGGTCCATTACCGTTTGTAAGTTCAAGCTGTATATTTCTTCTGAAATCTTCTGCCAAAACATCTTCCGGTCGTTCGCGGACTACTACTTCATATCTATCACTTTGCTTATTATAGTTTACAATGGCATTTTTCATATAAGCAGAAAATTTTTGACTACATACAACAATCTCTTCTTTGCCGTTTTCGTTAAGTATGGGGGCTTCGGCATTATTTCTATTACCGCAGGAACAAAACAAGCAGGTCATTAATACAAGTACGATTACAACTTTTTTCATCATATTCTCTAATAATGTGAGTATTTATAAGCTCGGTTGGGTCGAAATATTCATTAGGTACAAATAAACGAATTGGGAGTATTTCTTAAATCAATTCTTCCGGCTGATTACGAAGTTCAATTTCCGGCATTAATTCACTGTGCATGACTTCTAATACATGCTCAAGAAGATTTAATTCATCTTTACTGAAACGTTCCTTAATTCTATCCATTACCGTGGTCATATATTGGTAACTTATATTGTAATACTCAAGATATTTATCCGTCACCTGAAGGTAATACTCTCTTTTATCCTTCTTGGATTGCACTTTTTTAAGATATCCTTTCCAAATAAGGCGGTTAACCTTATATGCCGCATTAGGGGATGAGATATTGGCAATCCTTGCAAACTCGTTTATCGTCGGATTCTTCATGGAATATATGATTTCCATGCAAAAAGTCTCCACCGTAGTCAACGTAGCGCCCTTATCCTGCCACCTTTCAAACACCTTCTGATAAAAATGCAATTTGAATTTCGAATAAACCTGAACAAAAGCATCTTGTAGCATTTTTTCACCTTAAACTTCTACTGCAAATGTAAGCTCTGCAGTTACGGCAACTTTGCCGTCCACATATGCGGTTGCCTGTCCGATGCCAAGGGGTCCTCTTCTTGTAACAATTTCACAGTGGAGTTCCAAAACATCACCCGGTACAACCTGCTTCTTAAAGCGGGCATTTTTTACACCGCCAAAAAATGCTATCTTGCCCTTATTCTCTTCCTCGCTAAGAATCGCAACAGCTCCGGTCTGTGCCAGTGCTTCAAGAATAAGTACGCCCGGCATAACCGGTTTTCCCGGGAAATGTCCCATAAACTGCATCTCATTGGCACTTACACATTTAATTCCCTTTGCCATTTTACCCGGTTCATAATCAAGTATTTTATCCACGAGTAAAAAGGGATATCTATGTGGTAATATTTCTTGAATCTGTGTTGAATTTAATTCCATCGTATTTCCCTTTCATTTATTAAACATATACTGCCTAATTAAGCATTATACTTCTTCATAACAATAGTAGCATTGTGACCGCCGAATCCAAGTGAGTTAGACATAGCGTATTCAACTTTTACGTTTCTTCCTTCATTAGGAACAATGTCAAGATCACATTCCGGATCCTCTACCTGATAGTTAATGGTAGCCGGTACATAGTCATTGTAAATACTGAGTGCGGAAATAACACCTTCTACCGCGCCGCTCGCACCGAGTAAGTGACCGGTCATTGATTTGGTTGAACTTACCATTAATTTGTCAGCATGGGCACCAAAAGCAGTTCTGATAGCTTTTGTCTCTCCCTTATCATTTAACGGTGTAGATGTTCCATGTGCATTGATATATGTAATATCTTCCGGATTTACTTTTCCGTCTGCAAGTGCCTGCTTCATACAAGCTGCTGCCATGCTTCCGTCTTCAAGCGGAGCTGTAATATGATGTGCATCACAGTTTGCTCCATATCCTACAAATTCACAATAAATCTTAGCACCACGCTTAACCGCATGCTCATACTCTTCAAGGATAAGCATTGCAGAACCTTCACCCATAACAAATCCGCTACGCTCTTTATCAAAAGGAATAGATGCACGATTTGGGTCAGTCGCTTTTGAAAGCGCCTGAAGGGAAGTAAATCCGCCTACGCCAAGCTGTACGATACTTGCTTCTGCACCACCGCAAATCATAACTTCCGCATAACCGTCACGGATATGACGGAAAGCATCACCGATAGCGTTTGTAGCACTGGCACATGCCGTAACTACACAGCTGCACATTCCATGGAAGCCGTACTCAATTGCTATTCTTCCTGCTGCCATATTGGAAATAATCATCGGAATAAAGTGAGGGGATACTCTGTCAAATCCCTTTTCAAGACCTTTTTCACATTCCTGCTGAATAGTTCCGATTCCGCCGATACCACTTGAAACAAGAACACCACATCTGTTTAAGTCTTCTTTTTCAAGATCAAGTGCAGAATCCTTAACAGCTTCTGCTGCCGCAATCATGGCAAACTGGTTATAGCGGTCCATTCTACGACATTCTCTTTTATCCAAAAAATCTTCCGGTACAAAATCTTTAACTTCACCGGCAAGCTTAACCTTGTTTTCCGTTGTGTCAAACAATGTAATAGGAGCGATTCCGCACTTTCCCTGCTTAATTGCTTCCCATGTTTCAGCTACATTATGTCCGATTGGTGTAATAGCACCAAGTCCTGTTACAACTACCCTTCTCATATTGCCATACCTCCATCTACACAAATTACCTGTCCCGTAATATAACGGCTGTCTTCACTTGCAAGGAATGCTACAAGATTTGCAACATCCTCTGCTTTGCCGGCTTCTTTAAAAGGAATGCCTTCCATAAGCTTCGTTCTTGCCGCTTCATTAATTGCATTTGTCATATCGGTTTCAATCATACCGGGAGCAACTGCGTTTACTGTAATCTTTCTTGAACCAAGTTCTCTTGCAAGTGATTTTGTCATACCGATAACGGCAGCTTTACTTGCTGAATAATTTACCTGTCCCGCATTTCCGATAATACCAACAACACTGCTCATGTTGATGATATGTCCGGCACGCTGTTTTAACATAATCTTAGATACGGCACGTAACATATAGAAAGTACCTTTAAGATTAACATCAATTACCGCATCCAATTCTTCATTGGTCATTCTTCCAAGGAGATTGTCACGTGTAATTCCTGCATTGTTAACAAGAACATCAATACGGCCTTCACCGAATTCTGCTGCTTCTTTAACCAATCTGTCGCAATCTTCCGGATTCGCAATATCTGCTTTTACGGCAAGTGCCTTAACGCCGAATTCTTCACACATAGCTACCGTCTTTAATGCTTCCGCATCAGATGCCTGATAATTCAAAACAACGTCCATACCGTCCTTAGCAAGTCTTACACAAACTGCACGTCCGATACCACGGCTTCCGCCTGTTACAAGAGCTACTTTTCTCTTATCCATTGAACTTATCCCCTTCCTGTAAAATCTTATCTAAGTCTTCCGCCGTCTCGATATTGTAAATATTGATTTCTTTACCAAGTTCCTTAGCGGTTTTCTTTAAAAATCCTGATAATGCATTACCCGGTCCGATTTCAATAAAATTCTCAGCGCCTTCATTTAAAAGAGCTACTAAGGAATCTTCAAAACGAACGCTGTTCTGTACCTGTTTTACCATGAGTTCCTTCATATCTTCGTTCTCATCATAAAACTTACCGGTAACGTTCATAACAACCGGAATCTGCGGTTTCTTCCATTCAAAAGTATCAAAGTATTTTTGAAGTGCATCTCCTGCCGGCTTCATAAAGCTTGTATGGAACGGTCCGCTTACATTAAGTCTTACGCAACGTCTTGCTCCCTTTTCCTTAAGATAGCTTTCTGTTGCTGCTACTGCTTTTTCTTCGCCGCAGATAACATACTGGCCCGGGCAGTTGTAATTAGCAACAATTACATATCCTTCCCCTTTACAAGCTTCGCAAGCTTCTTCCACAACTTCCTTGGTCATTCCAAGGATAGCACTCATACTGCACTCACAGCCTCTGGCTGCTTCTGTCATAGCTTTTCCACGGAAAGCTGTTAAGTTGATATAAGTATTGGCATCCATTACGCCTGCAACATAAAGTGCACCATATTCACCAAGACTTAATCCGCAAGCAGCATCCGGCTTAATATTGTTTTTTAAGAGAACATCTGTAACACCTGCTGCAAATGTAGCCATACAAGGCTGTGTATTCTCTGTCTGGGATAATTCCTCAAGACTTCCTTCATGCATAAGCTTAACTACATCTTTTTCAAGATTTACATTATCCGCAATGTTACGGTATTCAGCATATTTTTCATAAATATCCTTACCCATTCCGGCTTTCTGGCTTCCCTGTCCTGCATATAAAAATACTGTCTTCACTGTCGTTCTCCTCCAGTTATGCTTCTACCAGGTTCTTAGCTACTTCAAGATACTGGTTATACATATCATCAAAAATTTCTGCAATTGTCTTAATCTCTTTAAGCTGTCCTACAACCTGTCCTGC
This sequence comes from Lachnospiraceae bacterium, assembly GCA_045576455.1. Lineage (GTDB taxonomy): Bacteria > Bacillota > Clostridia > Lachnospirales > Lachnospiraceae > RGIG4034. Next base: position 90,715 of record JAZNGM010000004.1, read on the forward strand.
CATAAGAGAACCGTTTCTTGTATCACCTTCAAAAACAGCTCTTCTTAAAGAACCTAATGTGAACTGCTCAAGTTCCATCTTGTCGGCTCCTGCTTTTTCCATTTTGATGTATTCTCTTGCCATAACGTTCTTAATAATTCTTACAGGAGTTCCCGTAATTCTTCCGGTTACGGTTGTATCATTATCTTTTGCCTTAAGTACGGCTTCTTTATATGCCTCGTGAATCGGACATTCTACAGATGCAAGGAGACAAGTTCCTACCTGAACACCTACAGCGCCTAAAGAAAATGCTGCTGCAAGCTGTCTTCCGTCTGCAATACCACCGGCTGCAATTACAGGAATATTCACTGCATCAATAACCTGAGGAACTAATGTCATTGTTGTCATTTCACCTACGTGTCCGCCACTTTCGGTTCCTTCTGCAATAACTGCATCAGCGCCTTCAGACTCCATCTTTCTTGCGAGAATACAGCTGGAAACAACCGGCATAACAAACATGCCATGTTCTTTCCACATTTTCATATATTTACCCGGGTTTCCTGCACCTGTTGTAACTACTTTGATATCCTCGTCAACAAGAAGCTGTGCCATCTCATCAACCTGCGGATTCATAAGCATAAGGTTTACACCAAACGGCTTATCTGTAAGTTCTTTACATTTTCTGATATTGTCACGGAGCATATCGGTTGTCATTCCGCCTGCACCAATCAAACCAAGTCCACCTGCATTACTTACTGCTGCTGCAAACTCACCTGTTGCGATATTTGCCATACCACCCTGAATAAACGGGTATTTGATTCCTAACATTTTGTCTAGTCTCATTTTAATTCCCTTTCTGTATGTATTCTCACTAGTTGTTCTATTATATATAAAACCTCTCACACGCTTCTTTATACTTCAAATAACAAGCTGCTCCATACAAATCCTGCACCGAAACCGATGCTGAGCACCTTCATACCTGATTTTAATTTACCTTCACGCATTAATTCATCCATTGCAATCGGAATACTTGCTGCGGAAGTGTTACCAAATCTGTCTATATTTACATAGAACTTATGCGCATGTTCCGGATACTGCTTCTGCACATGTTCTATAATTCTCAAATTAGCCTGATGTACAATTACATAATCTACATCATCCATTGTCATTCCTGCATCACTAAGTACTGTCTTAACACCCTCTGAAAGTACTGTTACCGCAAAACGGAATACCTTGTTGCCTGCCATAAAGATTTTAGCGCCTTCTTTACCTACACCAACGCAGTTAAGCGGTTCAAAATCACCTCTTGACCAACATCTTTGTACATAAAGATTATCTGCAAGTTCAATAATTGCAGCACCTGAACCATCTCCGAAAAGGATACAAGACGCACGGTCTGTATAATCCGCAATTCGCGACAACTCCTCAGCACCTACCACAAGAGCATATTTCTTCTTACTGTTAAGCAAAATACCGCGGCAGATATTAAGTCCATATAAAAATCCTGCACATGCTGCACTTACGTCAAAGGACATTGTCTCATCTTCAAGGCCCAACGCATTCTGAATCATACAGGATACTGTAGGGAAAGCGTAATCAGGTGTTGTAGTTGCAACAAGAATGGTGCCGATTTCATTTACATCGAAATCACCTAACTCCTGTGCTCTCTTTACTGCATTTTTAGCTGCTTCAATAGCAAGACTCATACAGCTTTCTTCCTGACACACGTGTCTTTGGCGTACGCCGGTTCTTGTACGAATCCATTCATCATTTGTATCAACAAATGTGCTTAATTCATCATTGTCCATTATTTTTGCAGGAACTGCGTGTCCTGTCGCTACGATACGTATTCCGTTCATCTCTACCTTCTTTCCGGTGTATTAATTCCGTCTGTTTCTCTTTTTTTCAATAATTTTCCCAAGATGCTTTAAGAAATGGCGGATAACCACTATCATCCGCCACTACTCTAACATCTTCGGTGATTTTCATCTGTCCTTCGCTTATTATGCTACGTTATTGTCGATGTATGTAACGATGTCTCTTACTGTAGCAAACTTAGCTACTTCTTCATCAGGAATAGAAATTCCGTATGCTTCTTCTAATGCCATATTAAGTTCCATAGCATCAAGTGAGTCGATTCCAAGATCATCACCTAACTTAGCGTCAAGTGTGATTGACTCTGCATCAATGTTAACTGTTTCAACAATAATTTCTTTTACTTTTTCGAATGACATTTCTCAATTCCTCCATGTGATTTTGTTTAAAAATTAGTTAAATATTTTGAGATAAATGTTACTAGCCTATTTTAATCATCAAAATTTTTAGTGTCAACGCTTTAAGCGTCCGGCACATGATACAAATTAAAAGCTTTTGTCTGCCATGTTTTAAAAGCCTTGAAATATAAGGATTTAAGGAATACAATGGAATACAATAAAGATTAATGAGATAGTTAATACTATAAGAAAAGAGTTGAGATTATGAATTTTTTACCCAAAAAAGATACTTTTAAAAGCGCTTTCTCCATAGCATGGCCTGCTATTCTTGAATCTTTTTTTGTCGCATTTGTCGGTCTTGTGGATTCCTTCATGGTAAGTTCCCTCGGTTCGAATGCCGTCGCTGCCGTCGGTCTTACAACCCAGCCTAAATTTCTGGGACTTTCCCTATTCTTTGCAACCAATGTTGCCGTATCCGCACTTGTCGCCCGAAGAAAAGGTGAACAAAAAAGAGACTCCGCTAACAACATAGCACTGACCGCCTTTATCTTTGTTATCTTTGCCGGTATCGTGATAAGTACCCTGTTAACTGTTTTTGCAAGTCCCATTATGCATCTGTGCGGTTCCGAACCCGAAACCCACGATGATGCCGTTTTATATTATCAAATCATAATGGGAGGTATGATTTTCAATTGCCTTCAGATGATTATTTGTGCTGCGCAACGTGGTTCAGGCTACACCAAAATTACCCTCAGAACACACCTTGCCTCCAATATTGTAAACGTAATATTTAATTATTTGCTGATTGGAGGAAATTTTGGTTTCCCGGCATTAGGCATAAAAGGAGCAGCCCTTGCTACCGTGCTCGGTACGGTCGTTGCATGCATTATGAGTTTTGCTTCCGTCATGAATAAAGACCGCTTTATAAGCATTCCTTATATAATAAAAGAAAAAATACGCCCTTCCTTAACTGCTGCCAAAAATCTTCTCCGCATCGGTTACAGCATCTTCTTTGAACAGATACTCATGCGTATAGGTTTTATGACAACTGCCATTATCGCAGCAGATTGCGGAACCAATGCCATGGCAGCCCATCAGGTCGGCATGAACATTATGGGGCTTTCTTTTTCGTTCGGTGACGGATTACAAGCAGCCGCCGTAGCGCTCATCGGCCAAAGCCTGGGAGCAAAAGAACCCCAAAAAGCCAAAGAATACGGTAAAACCTGCCAGTTCATGGGATTCTGTATTTCCCTGTGTTTAGCTATCATTTACTTTTTCGGTGCCAGACCGCTTTACTCCTTGTTCTTTAAAGAGGAAGTCATCATCGGTTACGGCGTACAAATTATGCAAATTATCATAATAACCTGTATCTTCCAGATATCCCAGGTTATCTATACCGGTTGTTTACGGGGAGCCGGTGACACTTTATATACTGCCATCAGTTCCACCATAAACGTAACTATTATCCGTTCCGGTGTAGCATATGCCTGCTGTTATCTGTTTAATCTCGGTATCGCCGGTGTATGGCTCGGCATTTTAGCAGACCAGATCGGACGCCTTGTTATGTCTTACATACGTTTTAAAAAAGGAAAGTGGGTAAAGATTAAAATTTAGCATCACTGCTATCATTGCCACCTTGGCTTTTTACCAGTTCACCGCCCAGCGTTGTTTATACTCTGCTGATGTAATATCGCTTACTTCGCCCTGATGATAATTCGATTTATCTGCCAGGGCTTTTAATTTTCTGTCAAACGCTTCCGTATCAAACGGAATGGTTATTTCTTTATTGCCGGACCAATCCGACAAATACGCTGCATTTGATATAGTTAGTTCATTAATACCGTCATAGCCCGGTGCAATTAAGTCGGCGTTGTGAAGTACTGCATCCGCAAAGTTTTTTAGTATTCCCTTGTGTGCAGTTTCAGCTTCTTCCTGCTTAATCTCCGTATACTCTATTTCACCGCTTTTATCCTCTTTTATACGCCACCACTTAAGCATTCCGTTTTCAAGAACAATCTTACCCCGCGTACCGGATATCTCCAAACGGTTGGTTCCCGGGTATTCTCCCGTAGAAGTAATAAATACACCGGTTGCCCCATTCTCATATTTTGTATAAATGGTAGCATCATCTTCTACTTCAATCTTATGGTATTTACCCACATTACAAAATGCCGTAACGCTCTTTGGCATACCGCAAATCCATTGCCACAAGTCAAGGTTATGCGGTGCCTGGTTAATAAGCACGCCGCCACCTTCCCCCGACCAGGTAGCACGCCAGTCACCGGAATCATAATAATCCTGTGATCTGTACCAGTTTGTAACTATCCAGACGGTACGTATAAGTTCACCTAATTGCCCGCTCTTTACCATCTCTCTTGCCTTATTAAAAAGCGGGTTGGTACGCTGATTAAACATAATACCAAAAACTTTTCCTGATTTTTCAGCCACTTCGTTCATTGCCTGCACTTCTGAAACAGATATATCTGCCGGTTTTTCAATTAACACGTGTAAGCCTGCGTTAAATGCCTGTGTAGCCATCTCTGCATGCAGCCTGTGCGGTACCGCAACAAGCACCGCATCTGCCACCTTGTCTTTAAGCAAGGCGCTGTAATCCGTGTAAGACAACACCTTGGGAAATTTTTCCACAAAGGATTCCACCCTGTTTTCTGCAAGGTCACATACGGCAGAAAGCGTCATGCCTTCTATCTCGCCATTGGCTATGCAGTTTGCATGTGCCGTTCCCATATTACCCATACCGATAACTGCTATCTTCATACCTTATCTCCCTCAAGACTATTTATTGCCGTTATAGCTGTTGCTGGTGTCAGCTACAACCGCACGCACGTCTTTTTTTATACGCGATGTAGCTACGCGCTTCATAAGTTCATCATAGTATATTTCTTCATCAAAAGGAATAGCTATCTCTTTTCCAAGGAAAGAAGACAAGTGCATCGCATTGGAAAGAATAAGTCCATTAATTCCTTCTTTTCCGTCAGCCACCAGTTTTCCGCCGTGTAAAATAGCATCTGCCCATGCATTGAGCACACCGGTATGTTGCGGGTTCTGTCCGTCCGTTTCAACCTCAAGCACCGTACTGTTAACATTTCCGAACGGGATTTTATTAGTCTTACTAAACTCCGGTTCACTCATTTCATATTCTTCCATAATGAGTTTGTTATGCTCTACTATAAACTTCGCTTTATCCATCTGGATTTCCAAACGGTTGGTTCCTTTCGCATCTCCGGTAGTCGTAATAAATACACCGGTAGCGCCATTTTCATATTCTACGTATGCCGTCACATCATCTTCCACTTCAATATCATGCCACTTTCCATAATGAAGATGTGCCTGCACCTTCACCGGCATACCGCATATCCACTGCCATAAATCAAGCTGGTGCGGACACTGGTTCAATAAAACGCCGCCACCTTCTCCTGCCCAGGTAGCACGCCAATTTCCCGAATCATAATAGCATTGTGATCTGTACCAGTCCGTGATAATCCAGTTGGTACGGCGGATTGAACCATAGTTTCCCGACTGTACAAGTTCACGAAGTTTTCTGTATACGCAGTTGGTACGCTGGTTGAACATCATTCCGAACACAACCTCCGGGTGTTTGTCCGCTTCCTCGTTCATTAAACGGACCTGTTTTGAATACACACCTGCCGGTTTTTCCACCATTACATGAATACCGCGTTTCATACACTCTATCGCATAGGTCGTGTGGTCATAATGCGGTACTGCAATAAGACAGCTGTCAATCAAGCCACTATCTAACATCTCTTCTGCTGTTGCAAAACAGGTAACTTCACCCTTGTATTCCTCTTTTGCCCATGCAAGGCGTTCTTTATTAATATCCGCTACTGCCACAAGTTCAATTTCAGGACACATACCATTTCTCACACTGCCCGCATGGCCTGTACCCATATTTCCTATTCCGATAATACCCAGTTTAATTTTTTTCATTATTCTTTCCCCCACTTCTATAATAGTTCTTTAAAAGAATTACATGCCACATCAAATGCCGTATCCGCATCCTTATAAGCAAATTCATCTATATTGGTTCTCTGTCCGTCATGTTCCAATTGTTTCAATCCGTCAAAAATGGTGAGGTGCGGTTCAATGGTAAAATGTTTGCCGCTCATTCCGATAAATTCGTTTACAATAGCCTTAAGATTACCTTTACCTTTTCCTGCCGGCACCACTTTTCCATCCGCCATGGCATCTTTTATATGCATATAGTAAATATAGTCCTTAAGGAGCGCCCATGCTTCTAATGTATCCACATCACTCTGCACATAGTTCGCCGGATCAAAAATACCTTTCAGCTCCTTCAACGCTTTATGTAATTCAAGACAATGAACTGCGCTCTCGCCGAAGATTCCTTTTTCGTTTTCATGGCAAAGCACCACCCCGCTTTTCTTTGCCAAGTCACACATCATACCAAGTCTGTCTATTACTTCATTCTTATATAAAGAAGCCTCTTTATCATGCGGTAAATAAAATGAAAACATACGGATATTTTTTGTTCCCAGCACATTTGCAACCTCAAGGGTATTTTTTAATTTCTCGATATGCGCATTAAAATCATCATTTTCAATATGTATTTTTCCTATAGGAGAACCTATGGACCAGGTAATAAGGCCCGCGGCATCAAGCTTATCTTTTACTTCTTTTGCCTTATCAACCGTGATGTCCGATACATTCTTACCGTCTACATTACGAATTTCAAGCCCGTTAAGTTTATTTCTCGTCATCGCTTTAATCTGTTCATCCACATTACCCGACGCTTCATCGGCAAACGCATAAATCATTATGTCTTTCAATTTACTATACCTCCATACCTCAATCAGTACTACATCAGCACTTACTATAACGATATTATAATCCTTTTTATATTATAAATATATTTCAAAAATTATCACATATATATTGAAAATATGCTCATGCAGGTTTAGGATGAAGGTATCAGATAAGAGTATGCGTTAGCAAGGAGGCAATTCTATGGCAAATCCTTTTTTATCCACAGGTCACAGTATGACCCAGAAGCCTGAGCTCGGACAGTTTTTCATGCACACGCATGAGAATTATGAAATATATTGTTTTCTTACCGGAAACGCAAAATATTATGTTGAAGGTAATGTATATCCGCTCAAACCCGGCGATATCCTTGTCATGAAAAAAGCAGAGGCACACAGTCTGTTCGTAAACTCCTGTGTGCCTTATGAGCGAATCGTTATAAGTTTTAATGCAGATGCCCTTGTTGAAGAATCACGCGGAGAGCTCTGCCATTTTTTAGATAACCGGCCTCTTGGTCTCCATAACCGTTATGCCGCTTCAAAATTCAAAGAAAGCAACTGGCTTTATTACCTTATGCGCATGTGTAAAACAGAGCGTCTGAGTGAAAAACAGCTCTACCTAAGTATATTAGTCAATGAACTTTACGAAAGTTACCCGTTAATAAATACCGAAACTACTGCTCCCGGCGATACCGTTGTCGAAATCATCGGATATATCAACCAGCATCTTACAGAACCGTTAAGCCTTGACACTTTATGTCATCATTTCTTTATCAGCAAAGCGCATCTTAACCGTAAATTTAAAATGCTGACCGGTTCTACCGTATGGGAATACATTTTAACCAAACGGTTACTGGCTGCCAAAGACTTATTACAAAACGGAGAGACCCCGACTAAAGTATACAGTGAATGCGGGTTTAACGACTATTGCTCCTTTTTCAAAAGCTATAAAGCAAAATTTGGCGTATCACCCAAAAATGATTGCGCCAAATTATAGCCTCACTAATTATTTACCAAGAATTGTATCCAACGTATCAAAAATAGTTTCTGTATTGGCAGGCTTTAATAAATAAGCTGCCGGGTGCAAGTCAAGCACTGCTTTAATATGCTCCCTGTCCCTTACTCCGGTAAGGAAAACTACCGGAACATTTTTAGCTGTATCCAGTTCCCTGATTTTTTCAAGTGTCATACGTCCGTCAAACTCCGGCATTTCATAATCAAGGAAAATAATATCCGGAACTTTCTTTTCAATCATGGAAATTGCTTTCTGTCCGGTTGTCGCCATTTGGACTTCATACTTGCCACGCAGTATTTCTTGTAATGTCCTAAGCTGGATGGCGCTGTCATCCACAAGCATTACCGTTTTCTTCTTAACCGTTTCTACTTGAACCACTCCGGCACGGCTTGCCAGACCATAGCATAACAAATCATTAATTACATTAGCCAGACGGTCATTATTAATCGGTCGGGGCACCATTCTAAACTGATTGGATTCAAAATAAGTACTGAAATAATCTCTTTCCTCTTCGCTTCCTATACATACTACCGGAATAGCGGAATAATTCAATTTCAGTTCTTCAAAAATTCTGCTGTCGTCCCTGCTGAGTCCTGCAAGACTGATTACTGCTACGTTCGGGTTATTAATCTTTAACATTCCCTTAACCATTTCATAATCAGCAATACATACCTGGACATTAAAAGTAGTAACAAGATAATTATTTATTTCTTGAAAAACCGAATTAAATTTTCCAATCATAAATACTTTATTCATTAGTAGCCTCCATCATTGTTAGAATTTTACTTACCGTTTCAATAGCGTTTTCCGTCTCAAGATTTATAATCTGAATTTCCAGTTCATCCACCAGTTTCTGGACCGGTTCATCATACTGATACTTCTTCACTTCATTACTTACATAATCAGCCGTCGCATAATCTTCATTATTCAGACTTGCCATAAGCATATTGAAATAGGAAATTACCAATTCTTTATTATCAATAGGTATTTTCTCTTCCTTTGGTACTATCGTAGAAATACGTTCTTTATGTTTTGCTATCTCCTGCAATAATACGGGATGAAGCAGTTTAATCTTCTCCACATCACCTTCTGATGCTGCGACTTCCAGCAAACGGGCAAGCTTGGATAAAAGCAGTGCACCTACCGTAGCGGCTGTACTCTTTAAGGCATGTACCTCTATGCGGTACAAACGCAACGTATCTTCCTGTGTAATGGCATCAATGTAAATTGACAACTTATTACTTATGGCATCAAACGAATTATACAAGGTAATCAATGTGTCACGGATAAGCCCGTCATTAAGCAAAAGACGTCTCGCATATTCAAAATCAAATTCATCTAATTCCGGTAATGCCTCTTCCTCCTTATGTGCTTCCGTTTCCTGAGAAGCTGTAAGGGTAGCATTCGTTTCTACCGACTTACGCATTTCCTCCGGCATATACTTAATAATCATATCATCAAGTTTTTCCGGAATAATCGGTTTTGTTAAGAAGTCATCAAAGCCTTCTTTTAAATATTCCTCCCTTGCGCCGGTTATTGCATTAGCTGTCAGCATAATAACAGGAACATTCTCACCCAGGTGTTGTTCCTTCATATGATGCAACGTCTCAATACCATCCATTACCGGCATCATATGATCAAGGAAAATAATATCAAAGGATTCCTCTTTCAAAATATCAAGACATTCCTGTCCGCTTGCCGCTTCACGTATTTGTATCTGCGTCTGTTTCAAAAGATTTCTGAATACCTTATGATTTAACATGTTATCATCTACCACGAGCACACGTAAATCCGGTGCAACGAAGTTATTCTGATATACATACTCTTTGCTTACTTCGTAATCTTTTGTCCTAAAATCTCCTAACGGAGCAAAGTCAATGACTTTTTGTTCAAGTTCAAAAGAGAATTCGCTGCCTTCACCATATACACTCTGCACCTTAAGCTCACTTCCCATAAGCTTAAGCAGCTGAACGGTTATACTCATACCAAGACCGGTACCTTCCACATAACGGTTTCTTGCTTCGTCAATTCTCTGGAATTCGGAAAACAGCTTACCTATATCTTCTTCCTTAATACCGATACCGGTATCTTTAACGGAATACTTAAGAACTGCCTTATCTCCCTCCACTTCACCGGTAAGCTTCACAATAACTTTACCGCTAGGTGTATATTTAACCGCATTGGTTAAAAGATTGGTGAGCACCTGACGTATACGGACATCATCTCCTATATATCCTGCCGGCAGGGACTCATCCACTTCAAATACCATCTCAAGTCCTTTATCTACCGCTTTTACATTAATCATATTGTATAAGTCATTCAAAAGACGGCTGAGATTATATTCGCCCTCCACGATTTCCATCTTACCGGATTCAATTTTGGAAGAATCCAGAATTTCGTTAATAATACTTAACAATGTATTCGCAGAGCTCTTTATATCAATTGCATATTTTTTCGTTTCATTTTCTGCGCTTTCCCTAAGAATCATCTCGTTCATTCCAAGCACCGCGTTAATCGGTGTTCTTATCTCGTGAGACATCTTCGTTAAGAAACGGGATTTTGCAAGGTTAGCTTCTTCAGCCGCTTCCTTAGCTCTTTCAAGTTCCTGTGAAAGCTGTGCTTTTTCAAGACTTCCGTTAATAAGTGTATATATATTGTTACATACAAAAGTACAGGCGATAAAAATAAGACATCGCGGGAACGCATAGTACAATCCCAATGTAACCATAGGATTGGGGTTTATTTCCCTTAAAATAAATTCGTTATCCACAATATATGACACGATGGATTTGCTGGTTAATACCGTCATGTTGGCATCACACAAACCAAAATAATAACCACCGTATACAACCGTTATGGTACTGACTACCGTAAGCACATATACATAATTCATCACCTTTTTGGATGAATACAAAATAGCATACATAAACGGTAAAATACTCAGCAAGATTGCATGATATGTAAGGAACATTCCTATTACCGTATAGACCATTATGATAGCCAAAAGAATAAAATACTTCGACTTAGCATGCGATAACGAAATGTTTTTGGCAATTATCATGGATGTAACATAAATTACAAACGAAATTGCATAACCGGTGTACATTAACTTTGAATCGATAATAAAAATATCCAGTATATTAAGGATTAAAACAATGGTAAAAATAATAAACGATAATGTATAACAACGTAGCACATACCGGTTAGCTATTTTCTCTTTATCCTTAACATATTCCGTTATATCCCTGTTTGATATCTTTTCCTTTTTCATACGTATTCCCACCTCATATGACACACTGTTTGTTAACAACAACAAGAAATGCATATACATAATTAATTATAACAGATTTCTGCAATAATGCCACTATAATTATTATCATTCCTTAAACGCATCATAGATTACCTTACCGTCAATTATGGTATACAAAGTTTTTGTAAAAATATCCATCGGATTGCCGGAAAATACTGCTATATCGGCATGTTTTCCTTTTTTTATGCTGCCCACCATATCATCTACCCGCAATATGCGTGCGGCATTAATGGTAATGGCTTTTAATCCCTCCTCCATCGGCAGACCATATTTCACCGCAAGAGCGGCACAAACCGGAAGATACTGGATCAATGCTACCGGGTGATCTGTTGTAACAGAAAAAAGAATCCCTTTTTCATGCAGTATTTTACAGGTGTTAAAATTTTTATTCTGTACCTCAAGCTTGGAACGGGAAGTAAGTGTCGTCCCGCTGATTACCGGGAAGCCGGAAGCCTTAATATCGTCTGCAATTAAATGGCCTTCTGTACCGTGATCAATAGTAATATCTATATCAAATTCTTTGGCTATACGTATTGCCGTCAAAATATCATCTGCCCGATGTGCATGCGCCTTTAAGGGTATTTTTCTATCCAGCACCAAAAGCCATGGTTCCATCTCAAAATCTTCTTCTTTTAACATCCCTTTTTCTTTATTCTCTTTATACCGTTTTGCACTAAAGAGAGTACTTCGAAGCAATGCAGCTATCCCCATTCTTGTCGAAGGATATTGATCCTTATTACCATAGCTTGTCTTAGGATTCTCGCCAAAAGCCACTTTCATTGCCGCCGGATTTTTAATAACCATATGGTCAACGCAGCGCCCCTGCGTTTTCATAACCAGAAATTGTCCACCGACTACATTGGCACTGCCGGGCCCTACCATTACAGACGTAATTCCCGCCTGGATTGCATCATGAAATGCCGGGTCCATCGGATTAATTGCATCAATGGCACGTAGCGTTGCTGTTGCAGGCACCGTTGTTTCATTACAATCATCCGCAATACTGCCCCATTTTTCCTCTGTTATTCCTATATGGGCATGTGTTTCAATTAGTCCGGGCATTACCCATGCCCCTTTAACATCCAACACTTCTTCTGTTACATCCTCATTATTGAATGCAGACATATCCCCCACTTCTTCAATGAATTTCCCCTTGGTATGCACGTAACCACATTCCAGTGTTTTGCCTTCCATTGTTAAGATTTTTCCGTTTATAATAAACATATAAGACACTCCATTATGAAAATATTTATCATTCTTTCCATAATAGGAGTGTCTTATTCAAGATTACTATTTTGTATTACTACTTTATATATTGGGAAAGCTCCTTTTCCCACGCTTGAAATAACATATCAAAACTGTATCTTGCATTTAAAGGACTGGTAGACGGCAAACCGGCAATTTTTATTTTCGTTTCTTTTTCAACATACTTTTCATAAATTTGCAGTGCCTTTGTCCCATTCGCGTATATAGCTTCAATCTGACTTTCCCGTAATACTTTTGAGAAATCATTAACCACTATGTTTTTTATACTGCTGTCAGCCGATCCTATTATTTCACAAGTATCAATTACATCCCACAAAGCTATGCCGTTATTAAGAAGCAATTCCTTTTTCTGTTTAACCGTTTCAGGAATTCCGCTTTGGCATAATCCGGCAATTACCTTCCAAAAACGGTTTTGAGGATGTCCATAATAAAATCCGCTTTCGCAGCTTTTTATGGACGGCGCAGTTCCCAAAATAAGTATTTTTGATTTTTTATCATACACAGGTTGAAACGCCCTACTTTTTCTGACTTCCATATCTGTTCCCCAAATTTTATCAGTAACCGTATTCCGGATACTCGGTTATTTCCTCAAAATTGCAATCCTCCGTAATAATATCCTCTACAAAATACCATGTGTTGGATTCCTCTTGTCCGAAAGTACACCTATAAAAAGCCAACTCTGCCATTCCGTTATTTTCAAAATACCCCCCAAAGAATGAGTCTTTCAAAACGCAATCAACAAATACAAACTGACCATATTCAGCTACTATTCCTATTGGTGCCAAGGAGCAGTCACGGATAACACTATTGTATACATACAGACCGGTTGTATCGCCCTTTACATCTATACCAATATAACCACAGCCAAAAATATCCATATTTTCAAGCCTTATGCCGTAAGCGTCTTTTATGTTTAACACATTTCCAGTGCAGTCCCCATATTCTGTATGTCCCATTGACATATTGGCCAAAGCAATTCCGGTACAGTCTTCGATATTAAACACCGTAGCATATCTTGGCTCGACCACTATCTGTGTATCCATATTAGTGGCACCCTGTCCGATTAATGCCAAACCATTCGCATTTCTTATAACAAGCTCCACCCCGTCAAAACAGTCCCTAAGCTGTGCATACGGATGTTTATCGTTCCAATCCACACCTTCCTGCTGCCACACATTTTCGATGTATTCGCTTAGATTATAATATCCCGGTGCGATATAAATAGTTGTGTCCGGAGCAATAGCATTAAGCAATTCCTCCGTCGTTTTTACGGTTACTATCTTACGGCTGATGGCTTCGCTGAATTTACAATTATCCTTAAACACAATACCGCCGTCATATATTGTTGCTGCCAGTGCCTGCGTTTCCGTTACGCCAAAAGTACATTCATCAAAACTTATATAGCTGCTGTTGCCGTCTGAAATCATTACTTCCATAGGGGCATTATCGTAAAAATTGCAGTCTTCAAATCCCATATTGCATGCACTCACGCAAATCAGATCATAGCCTTCACAGTTTTTCACATCGCAGTTTTGAAACAGGAAGCCATTGCAATAGTTCATATTAATCGCTCCGCTTGAACATTCCCTGATTACACTATCTTGCATCAAAAGGTTCTGCGTATGGTCGGCATTAATTCCATAAGTACCACATCCATATAAATCTAAAGAATTCAAGATAATGTTGGTAGAATTGTTAAACTCGAGCACCTCACCGGCGCACTCGCCTTGCTCCACTGTATGTCCGATAACCAAATTTTTCAGCACTATGTTACTGCAACCTTCAAAACGCAATACATCGGCATAACGTGATTCCACTACAATTTCCGTACGTTCACCGTCTTTACCCCGAATGATAAGACCATCCACGTTCATAATAACGGCTTCTTTTCCATCGTATGTCTCAAGGATATCCACATGCTCCGGATTACCTACTGCCGTAGTCCGTTTCATAATACCTGAAAGATTATATACGCCCGGCTCAAGAATGATTTCTGCTCCCGGTGCTATGGCATCCAGCAATTCTTTTGCTGTTTTTACATATATAACCCCCTCTTCAATAACCTCATCCCCACCGGCATTATCTTCGGAATTATCTCCGGTATTATCTCCGGCATTATCCTGTTGCTGATTATCGGTTGTTTCCTTATCTTTTGTGTCATCCTCATTATTGTCCGATACAACCTTATCATTTATATCTGTTTCTACATCCTTTTTCGTGCCACAGCCCCATAAAGCAAGCGTACAAAATGTGACACACAAGATTTCTGTTAATAATTTCTTTCCCCTCTTTTTCATGTCCTTTTCTCCCCTCATGTCTATTTTAAAATGCTGCAAGAATTCTGTGGCTTAACTTTAGCCTCAGCGGCTTCAAGCGATTCGTATCCATATAATCTTGCCGTATTCTTCATGGTTTCATATGCAAGATTCTTGCCTTCCCGCACTAAGCCCTCAATAAATCTGCCGTACAAAATAAACGTTTCTTCACTATATGTTCCGAGTTCGCCTCTTAAATAAGTTTCATACGAAGTATTGTAAGCGGTATCCTCATAGGTATGGATACTTCTTGCATTATTTGCCATCTTCGGATATTGCTTGGAAAACTCCTCCATCCAAGAAACCTGAATCTTTATAATTGCTTCCGCAATGGCAATACGCTCATTACTTCTTACCGGCAGACTGTTTTTAAGGGTTTCATATTGTTTGGGTGCCGTGCTCTGCATCATTCTTGCATATTTTTCCGTAATAAGATTCCACCCTTTTTCTTCTGCAGAAAGCAAATCATTATAATAGCTTTGAAGCAGTTCTTCATTCCATGTAAGATACTGGCTTTTACGCATTATACTAAAGGTTCCGAAATCATCCTGGCAGCTCGCCCGTCCGCCTTCATTTTGAACCTTGTCAAATTGCTTCCACTCTAAATCAACTACTTTATCAATCATCGGTTTTACTCCCTCTAAAATCTGACCAATGTATAATTCCAAAAAAGGATCGTTACCGTCTACAAGCTTCTGCTCCTTTAATTTTTGTAACAGCTCTTTCGCTAACAGTTCCAGTAACAAAACACCTTTATCACGGACATTAAGCTGAGCCGCACTATATGTTACACCTTTCCATGCTTCTTTCTGTATTGGAAGGCACATAAGTTCCTCACATATCCACAGCAATTCCGATACGGTATGAAGCTCCTCCAGTCCCTTTTTCTTCCACTTATAATACGGTGTATATTTTTTATTCAGTACGTAAGCAATATCCATTGCCGCTTCGACGGCTTTAGATATACATTGTGCTGCCGTCAGATAATCATTTCTTGCCATCATCCTTGCATAATTGCACTGGGCATATTGGGAAAATTCATGCAGTAAATTGGCAAGTTTTTTACGTAAGATTTCTTCCGGATAGTAGGCTAACAGTTCCTCTCTTTTCTTTGAGAATATTCCCAAATCATCCCTGAACACCGCGCCGTTTACCTGTTCACTAAGCTTTATTTCTTCTTCATAAGTTTTGTAAAAATCATCAATACAGAAGACTCCGCGTCTTGTCATAAGGAATCGGTTTTCATCCGTTTTACGCTCCGTATCCGCCGTACTGTTAATATCCTTAATCAGCTTTTCATATGCCGCCTGCAGCTCTGCCCCTATCTTTTGATAGTCCTGTCTTGTAAGCCACATACAAAAGCCGGGTGCATAATCATGATCCGCCGATATTTCATCATCAAAGCCAAAACAATCAGAACCTTCTCCCACCATTCCTACAGCAATGCGCTTTTCATAGCCGGGAAAACTTTCCTTAATCATTGCCACGCCGTATTGCTCATAAAAGTCCCTGCTTTTTTCCAAATTCTTAGTCCACTTACGGGCTTGTCTGATTTTCTTATCAGCCGTTTCATATTTTTCCAATACACGGTAATAAGCATCTGTTTTTCCGGTATGAAGCAGTATTTCCACAAGACCCTTTTGATAATATACTTTTGCTTCCTGATAATTCTCTGAAGCGATATGGTAATCTCCCATTGCAACGAGGGCTGCCCCGTAATGAAAGTCCCGTTCACCATCTTCTGCAAAAACTGCTATCGCTTCCTTTAAACACTGATATGCCTCATCAAAACAAGTATCTTCTGATAACTGCATTAAGGAATTAGCAAGATTTGTCCGTGTACTTGCCTTTTGTATCTTGGCACTTTCAATCGCATCGATTATAACAAGGGCTTTCCGAAGCATGGCAACCGACTTTTCATACTCCTTTTTTTCCTGATACAAAAGTCCCCAGTTATTATATAAGCTTGCCCAAAGATAGTCTCCTTTTTCAAGGCATACTTCATAGGTAGCTTCTATAAGCCTGAAGGTTTCCTCCGCCTCTTCTAAAAGGCCGAACGCACGGTATGCATTCGCAATGTTTTGCAGGGAAGTTGCATAACTGTTAGTTCCCTGAAGCTGCATATTATTAAGAAGTTCCAATAACCTTCCGCAATAAGTAAGTGCTTTCTCTTTCTGTGAAGTGTCGCGGCACAAACCTATCATTTCATTAAGGAGGGTAATAATCGCCCCATCATCCTTCTGTGATACGGCCTCCGCTATTTTTGCATACAGATACTCTTCAATTTGCACCAAAGTATATGTGCCAAACATGCTGTCATATTGTGTAAGTACTTCTTTTATATCCATATGCTTACCCTCGTTGATTTTTATATAAGTCCTGACCAGATAATATTTTGTGCATTATAAAGCGGTTCAGCAACCCAATCCACTTTATTAAACGGTACATACCATGCCACTGCCAGCTGTTCCACAGGATCGATATCAAGCGAACAGGTACCGGAACCCTCATGCATATAAGTACCATAAGAATAGGTATGTGCATGTCCTCTCCGCATATCAAATCCCAAGCCATAACCTCTGTCCGGTTCATTAGCGCCCCAGCAATAATCCGGCACATTATGTAACTGGTATGAAGTCATCTTCTCGATACATTTTCTTCCGAGAATGCGGACATCGCCCAATCTTCCGTTCCCTAACATCATATGGGCGAAATGCATCAAATCGTTCGTGGTTGAATAAAGACCACCGCCCGTTGACGGTATTTTTTCAAAGACAGTACCCTCATTCCCGCTCTTTTGCCCATTGATAATTTTATCCAATTTCTTTTTATGTCTTTCACCGGTTACAAAAGCACGTTTTGCCATATCCACGGTTGGTTCAAATGCCGTATCTGTCATGCCAAGCGGTCTGATTATATGATCCATAATATAATCATTGGCAAACTGACCACTTACCCTTGTAATAATCTCACCTAAAATAATAAAGCCAATAGAGCTATACTGCCATCGGGTGCCAACTTCTCCTCTTAAGCCACCCGATATAAGCGGCGTTATCCAGTCAAAATCACCCTTCTTGTCCCAAAGGTCGTATGCATCATCAAAAAGATCCCATCCGTGTTTCGGTGCCACCTCCGGAAAACATCCGCTGTCCGGACAGATTCCTGATGTGTGGGTAAGGATATGATGTATTTTTATCTTATTAAAAGGGGGTTGCTTAAACTGTGGTAATATTTCCGAAACATCCGTATCCAGTCTTATAAGTCCCTCTTCCACAAGCTGTAACAATGCAACCGTAGCTATCGGTTTTGTAATGGAGGCAATTTTAAAAACAGTATCCGGAAGCATCTTTTTCTCTTCCATGCTGCTTCCTCTTCCCATACTGGCATTAGCTATTATCTTGCCTTTGTGTGAAATGGTGTACTCTGCACCATATATAATTTCCTTATCAATCAGTTTCTCAAAATGCCTGTGCAATACATCAAGCCTGCTGCTGTCAAATCCGGTTTCTTCCGGGACACAATCCGCTTTTCCAAAAATAACTTCCATAGAATTTCCTCCGTTTCATATATTTCCATTAACAATATAAATTAGTATAACAGTATTCGCTTGATATTTTGCGCGAAAATATGTAAGTGTACAACTTTTTATATATCTTCTTCCAAAATAACAATTCCATATGCTTCAAGACATACTTCGTCCTGTAATTCTGTTTCTGTCAAAATATCTCTATACTTCTTACTCTCAGTTACACAATGCTTCGGTAACGTTACACATTTAGCTTCATCGGAAAAATTACCGATGAAAATATATCGTTTCGTTTCACTCTCCCTATAGGTAATACCTATTCCTTCAGGGATGTCTGCTTGTCCAAGAACACCTGTTACCTGTGCTTCTTCGCTTAACAACCGGCAAAGCTCCTCAATCAGTCCTTCTTCACAATTTGCCGCCACATGATACGCACTGCCTAATCCATATTTGTTTCTGGTAATTACAGGTGCATCTTTATAATAATCTTTACCATACACGGCAAGCGTTTCTGCGGTTGTAGTATGCACCACTTCGCAGATTTCCTTAAGCGCATAAGTCTTATTGTTAAAATATGTATTGTTAAATTCGCCATCAAATAGTGCATCGCACTCTTCAACCCACATACCAAGAACATCTGAAAGCTTCTCTTCAGTATCTTCTCCAAGAAAACAAAGATCTGTCTCATCGACCATTCCCGAAAGTGCTGACGTCAACATAATTCCACCGTTCTTAACGAAATCACGCATTTTCTGCTGTACGTCGTTATGGAACATGTAGAGCATAGGTGCTATTACAATTTTGTAATCTGTAAAATCTGCTCTTGAATCAAGAACATCAACCCCTATACCATTTTGCCAAAAATATTTATAGTATTGCACACAAAGTCCATCATAATCTAAACCGGCATTTCTTGGTCCATTCGATTGATTAAGTGCCCATTTACTTTCCTTATCATAAACAATTGCTACCTGTGCCGGATTATCACTTCCGTAAATCTTTGCGGAAATCTTTTCCATATCACCACCAAGCTGTGCAACTTCCTTAAAAACCCGCGTGTTCTCTGTTCCGACATGAGAAATAACAGCAGAATGCATCTTCTCTGCACTTCCTCTTGATTGACGGATTTGAAAATACATACCGCCCTCGGAACCATGGCCTATAGCATTCAGCACCGCAAGCTTATGCATACCGGGTTTCTTCATCTTACTGATAGGACGCCAATTTACCGTAGACGGTGTACATTCCATCAGAAGAAACGGTTGTTTTTTCAGACATCTCATATAATCATGGGTAAAACTTTCCAGATATGCTTCCCTTACATTCTGTCCCGGTGCATGCCAATACGGATAACTGTCCCAAGATATAACATCCAGTGCGTCAGCCATATCCGGATAACATAATCCGTCATACAACCCCATCATATTAGCGGTTACCGGAATAGCAGGATTAACTGCTTTTACAGCTGCAATCTCCGCTTTCATAAAATCAGTCGTCTGATAGGTGGTAAATCTCCACCAGTCAAGCCACAGACCATTAATTGCAGTCTCACTTATCTCACCGGGAGCTTCCACCTCGTCAAAATTTGAATAAGTATGCGACCAGAAACGTGCCCACCAAGCATGATTAAGTTTGTCAATTGTACCATATTTCGTTATTAAATATTCTCTGAATGCTTGCTGACACAGCTCGCAACGACACTCTCCGCCGTATTCATTTGATATATGCCACATGATAACCGCAGGATGTGAAGCATATCTTTCCGCCAGCTTTGTGTTAATTATTCTTACGCGCTCCCTGTACACCGGTGAAGTCATACAATGATTGTGTCTGAAGCCAAAATGAGCTCTTATGCCTCTTTCATCAACTCTCAACACTTCAGGATATTCATCAGCAAGCCAATGTGGACGGGCACCTGAAGGTGTGGCAAGGTTAATATAAATTCCAGCTTCATATAATCTGTCTATTACTTTATCTAACCACGCAAAATCAAATTCATCTTTTTTCGGTTCAAGGTGGGCCCAGGAAAAAATACCGATACTGACACAATTGATATGTGCCTTCTTCATTAATTCAATATCCTTTTTAAGAATCTCCGGATAATTTATCCACTGATCCGGATTATAGTCCCCTCCATGCAAAATATTGGGATACTTCGGTGTCATCGGTGTAAATGTCTTTCCCATACCACTTGCCTCACTTTCCATAGACTTCTAACAAACATTTCCTATTCATTAATTTACAATCAATTGTAGCATACTACTATGTATAGTGCATTAAAAAAATGCCCCCTTCCTGATAAACAGTAGAAGGGAGCATATCATCATTTTATTACCTATTCCTGCTTTACAAAACTTGTGATTTCCTTAACAAAACTTGCAATATCCGACAATGCAGTTGTTAACGCACCAGTGCTTGTTGCTTGTGCATTGGCCGCCTGGCTTGCTTCGTTAACGGCAGTTTCTACTTTCCGTACTGCCTCTGTAATCTCTTTTAGGGATTCGCTAATCTCTTTAGCAGAATTACCGCTCACTTGAGCAAGTTTACCCATCTCACCGGCAACTACCGCAAAGCCTTTTCCTGCTTCCCCCGCTCTCGCCGCTTCAATCGAAGCATTTAATGCCAATATATTGGACATGGAAGCATTTCCCTGAATGGTATTAACCTTACCGGAAGCATTGCCTACCGTATTGTTTACCAATCCGGTTACTTCCAAAATACTACTCAGCTTATCTGCCAAATTCACGGCTTCTTTAGCAATCTCATCTATATTAATATTGGACTGGGAAATATTTGTATCCAGCTGTTGTATAGCTTCCTGAATTCTAATATCCTGTTCCATAGAGAATGCACACGCTACAACACCAACTACTTCACCATCTTCAAATACCGGTGTCAAAATACCTTTTATAGGAACACCAAAAATCTGTTTAGGCAAAAAGCTGACACTCTGTACACCCTTCTCCATTACATCAAGCATATCTCTCTGTGCCGGATTATCCCATTCAAGCGCTAATCCCGGTAATGCTGCAGGCATTGAAAAACTCTCAGCAGGCCAGGTGGCAATCGCTTTTTCCCTGTCACACAGCGATACCTGCATATCTTTTCCCGTCATTGCTCTCATCAACGGCAATACCATTTCTAATGCTTCAATCATCTTACTCGCCATAGTTTACCTCCTATGCATCATATAAAGCAATTATTATATCTTGAATCATCTTTATCCATATGTACATGTATCTACATATATAAATAGTATAATCCTTATGCATTTTTTCTTCAATTAGAGACGATGAGAACTTTCGCATAGATTTCATGTTTTTTCTGAAACATTTAATCCGGCATCACGATTTAGCAGAGTTCTTTCAGGAGTGCAAGACATTTTTCTTCCATTGCTTCTATCTGCTTAATATAACTGCATGCCTGTTCACGGATTTCTTTCTCCGCCAATTTGGCAGGTCTTTGTTCCATGTTATCCCAACCGCCGAGTAACGCCCATGTCTGCTCCGCAAGATGCTTCTCCTTTTCAAAGATTTCTGCAAGTTCCTTGTACTTTGCCAAAACCTCTGGAGCAACCAGTTCCGATTCTTTTTCGGAAAGCATCTTAAAATATTTTGCCGCGCAACCTCGCCCGTCAATAAGGCAGGTGGTAGCATCATCCTGACAAAGCATCTTTTCAAATAGCAAGGACTCATTCTCTCCCGAAAAAGCACTTTCATCGGATAACATTTTTGTCCAAGCCGCAAAGCCGGACACACCCTTACGATACTCCCTGTCTTTTCGTCCCGTCATAACAGACACAGCTGTTTTAATAACTTCATTTACCGACAACAGTTCTCCTTCGACCGGTCCAAGGCACATCACGGATTGAGTGTCCTTATTTTCCCACCAGCTATCACTCACAAAGTAGCCGCTCTCGTCAAACTGTACGTTTCCTCCAAATGCCGGGTCATTCTGGAAAAAATTCCAGCCAAGCAAAGTATTTCCATTATCACGGTATCCTGTAATGATGCATGCTTCCGGCGGTCCGATAATTCCCTGGGCAATACAAGGATATCCTTCGTCGATATGCTTTTTAATAAAGGAAATAAACTCTTCCTTCGTGGTAGATTCTGTTCTTCCAAGCATAGAAAACTCTCTACCCAAAGCCTTTGCCGCATAAGAATAAACTGTTTCTTCTCCGCCTTCTGCAAATGTATGATAAATATCAACGTTGCTCATGTCCCATTCTCTTTCATTCCATGTGAAGCGGAATGCACCCCCGCATGCCACTACTACCGTAGCATAATCCAAATCTTCTCCAAGATAATCCGCACAAGCCTTCAAACAAATCGGATATGGCGTTGAACCACCGTAGGTACCCCACTCAACTTTAGGAACACCATATAAAATAGTACTGTCACCGTTCTGATATTTTTCCTTTTTTCTCATTTCAACATCGCTCCTTTGCTCTTTACTTCTGAGCAATCCGATTCCATATATTCCTTCCGTAAGTTCTGCCATGCCCATTAACGGACGTTCCTTTCTAAATGCACTGGGCGTTTTACCCATAAGCTTTGTAAATGCCCGGGTATAGCTTTCATGATTGGAAAACCCATACTCAAGTGCGAGCTCCATTACCGACTTCTCTGTATGCAACAGTTTAAATGCGGATGCATAAAGCTTTCTGGTACGGAAATACTGCCCCATGGATACTCCTGTATTCTTTTTAAAAAAATCCCTGATGTGGGCATAGGAAAAGCCCATCTTACGCTCCAGTTTAGTATAGTCCAGTTTCCCTTCGTTAATATGGGCTTCAATATAGCCGATAATGGCACGGGTATGTAACGGATAACTCATAGTTAACTTCCTTTCATTTCATCGCGATGTATCTTCATTATACACGATTAGTGCATGCGGTCTTGACTTTTTTGAGGATGTAATTATATAAGCCGGCAAACATGCAAGTTTCTTACACATCTACCGGCTTATTATTACGCTCTTTATTATTTTACCCTTTCTTCTGTATAACTTGCTGCTACTTCATCAAGCACCTTCATGAGTTTTACTTCGTTTTCAGTGCCTACATACGATTTAGGGTATACCACACACAGACCATTATTTTTCCAAAAACCATCACAGCGGTCCAGTCCGTAAAAATACATCATATTATTATAATATTCCTTCTTAGCCTTAAAATAGAATTTACCGCTAAGCGGGGTTAATTCTTGTGCTCCTTTAAAGGTTCCCGTGGTCTTATATTCCTCAACCGGCCCATACACACTGTCATCAACATGAACAGCAACATAAGGGTAGCTTCCCTCATCACCATACTCGGCATCCGGTGCATAAGTATTTAACATCAAAATTTCTGCAGCATGTGACATTGCACTCTTAAAAGAATCGTTTATCGTATATGTCACTTTATATTCGCTATCATTATCGCCATAATCCAATTCCTCTACAGAGTGTGATGTAGAAGAAATAATAAGTTCTTCCTCAGTCTTAACACTCTGGCTTGTTGTTTCCCGTTGTTCATCCGCCTTCTCACTTTTCCCCTGCATTTCACGGATGCCATCACTAACCTTATCAATTGCTTTTACAATTTTGGTAATGTTACTAAACCAACCCATTTTTCCCCTCCGTTAATCCTTTATTTTGTTTTACAAAGATTATAGCAATACATGCCTGCTTCCGTAAAGAAATAAATTCCAAATTTGTGCATTTTATTCAAATCGGATTTACTCATTTTCAGTTGCTAATAGTTCCATTAACTCTTTCCAATTCTCTATGGTGAGGACATCTTCCCTTGGTTCATATTTCATATCAATTGCCCCAATATACCACACCGGAAATAATCCTGCCTCTTTTGCTCCGATAACATCACATTGATACTGATCTCCAATGTACCAAACCTCTTCCGGTTGTAGTTCAGCCTTCTCTAATGCCAATTCGAATATTCGCTTATTTGGCTTACGATATAAATATTCGCTGGTTGCAATGATAAATTCAAAATCATTTTCAGGAATACAACTGTTAATCCTTTTTATAACAGCATTTCCCGAATATGAAATATTGCTGATTACACCGGTACGGATTCTGTTCTCTTTTAAAAATGCAAGAAACTCACTGATTCCTTCGGTCGGTTTACCCGGTGCAGCTGCGTCCCAAAAAACATTATCAATTTCTTCTGCGCTTAAAGCAATTTCAATCCCTTGCGACTCATATAAATATTTCGTAAACATATGATTGGGGACTTCGACCTGAAACAGATGTTTCTTTTCCGGGTCGAAGCGCCCCAACTCCTGATTCAGTTTATTTGCATAGTCCTGCACTTCCTCAGCAGATTTATTGTATTTATTTTTTGTTGCATATTTAAGAACAGCCGCAGTTCCTTTTACACCATCAAATAACTGTTCATTTACCAAGGTTTGTCCATAATCAAACAAAATCATTTTCGGTTTCTTCATTGCTGTTTCAACCTCCTTTTTTACATCCGGTAAGTCTATTTTGTCATGGATGCTTAATATTAGCAACAATTTCCGCTTTACTTCACTGCTGCCATTATACTAATATCAGTTTCACGAATTTCTTCTTACCAATGCGGATTACATCTCCGTCCTCAATAACGTCTTCCATGCTGTTTACAACGGCGCCATTTTTGCGTACCCCACCCTGCATAACCAGTCGCCTGAATTCACTTTTACTACTTATTAAGCCACTTTCCGCAAATGGTTCAAGGCAATCAAATAAATTTTTCTGCTTTACCGCAATTGTAAGACTTTCCACTTCTTCAGGAGTCTCTTTTTTAGTAAATGCTTCCTCAAAAAATTTTTCTCCTGCCGCAGTTTCCTCCGGTGTGTGGTACAGGGAAGTAACCGTTCTTGCTAACAACAGCTTGATTTCCTTGGGATTCTCTCCTGCTGCCAGCGCCGCCTTTATCTTATCCAATTCCTCCGGCAAAATATCCGTAGTCAGTTCAAAGTATTTAATAATATTGGAATCCGGTATCTGCATGACTTTATGGAACATTGTCTTGGCATCCTCGTAAATACCAATGTAATTTCCTAAACTCTTACTCATCTTTTCCACGCCGTCTATACCTTCCAAAATCGGCATAAATAGTGCTGCCTGAGGTTCCATTCCCATATCTTTCTGAAGGCTTCTGCCCATCAAAATATTAAAGGTCTGATCCGTTCCCCCAAGTTCCAGGTCCGCTTCAAGCATTACCGAATCATATGCCTGCATTAAAGGGTAAAAAAACTCATGCAAGCCAATAGGAACATTATTACGGAAACGTTTTTCAAAATCATCCCGTTCCAGCATCCTCGCCACGGTAATGGTTGATGCCAACTTAAGTACATCATCAAGCTTTAACTGTTTAAGCCATTCCCCGTTGTAACGCACCACGGTTTTTTCCCTGTCCAAAATATGAAAAACCTGTTCCTGGTATGTTTTGGCATTAAGTAATACTTCCTCTTCCGTCATTGCTTTACGTCCCTTGGATTTTCCTGTAGGATCTCCGATTTTCGCAGTAAAATCGCCAATGATAATCACTATCGTATGCCCCATATCCTGTAACTGTTTTAGCTTACGTAATACTACCGCATGTCCGATGTGAATATCCGGTGCACTGGGGTCCATACCGAATTTTACGGTAAGTGGTTTCCCTGTAAGAATACTTTTTTCAAGTTTTTCTTTAAGTTCTTCTTCTCCCACAAGATTCACTGCGCCTTGCTTAATTATGCGCATCTTCTGTTCTACTTGTTGCTTGATTGTTTTGTTGGTTGTCATTTTTTCTTCCTTTCCGAGGTTCTATGCCTCTTGCAAATTTAATTTTTCTTTCTATTCCCGTGAGACTAAGACAACCAATGAACATATTTTGCAATCAAAAAATACAAAAAACTCCCGTCCTTCAAAAGGACGAGAGTCTAATTATCTCGCGATACCACCTAATGTTTATAAACAGCTCACACTGTCTACCTCTTCGAGTACGACCTTACGGCTTATACTCTAGCACGTTAACGGATGCAGGAACCGTCGCAGCCTACTATCCACACTTTTGCGGAATTTGGTGCGAAGCTCAAAGATGTATTCACACAAATCTTCCCATGCGCCTCTCATCAACCGGCAACTTTCTGTATGTTTCCCTCTGTGTTACTTCTTCTTATCATTGCTTTTCTTAATCAAATCACTTGAATATGAAATTAGCGTCATTATAAACACATTAAGGAATGTTTGTCAAGGCAGAAAGTTCTTTTTCAATATATTTTGCAACACCGTCCGCATCATTGCTTTGTGTAATATCATCCGCAATTTCTTTTATCGACGGAATCGCATTCGCTACCGCGACGCCTTTTCCAACATTTTTTAATATATCGTAATCATTCTCGTCATCCCCGAAAGCCATCATTTCATCCATGCTGATTTGAAGCATTTCTCCCAATTTTGCAACCGCCTGATATTTACCTGACTGCGCACTCGCAAATCCATATAACTGTTCACCACGATAAGAATAGAAGCGACAGGCATATTTTTCAGCAAGTCCTTTTGCTTCCTCGTAAGAATCTATAATTCCGGCAATCTTGTATGCAGAATCCTTCATTGGTTCTGTAAAATCTCCTGATTCCCGCCACTTTTCGTTAATTCCACCGGCAGAACAAAGCAACTTTTTCCCAACACTTACAACAAATTCATGCTCTGCATTTTTCCGTAACAACTCACTAATAATTCCATTACACTGTAACTCATCCATGGGGTAACCGTAAATCATCTCGCCTTTGTGATATATCTGCGTTCCGTCTGCCAATATCGCATAATCCGGCAAAATTGTATCAAGATATTTTTCCGCTTTAAACCAAAATCTTGCGGTAGCAACAACAACTAATATACCTCTTTTTTTGCACTCCTGTAACATCTTAAATGTATATTCAGAAATACTGCCATCCGAATGCAACAGTGTTCCATCCAAATCTAATATGACAGCCTTCCATCTGTTTTTACTTTCCACAAACATAGTCACAATTACCTCCGTTTTAATCTAATAAAGCTCGGTCAACACTTCCAGCAAATTGCTGATAGACACAACACCTTCGGGAACCTGCTTTTTGCTTCTATTTACCCAAAATGCTTTTATCCCCAAAGCATCGGCTCCTTCAACATCGCTGCTTAAGGAATCGCCTATATGTACCACTTGGTCCGCGGCATAACCCGTACCCGACAAAGCAAGTTCAAATAACTCTTTTCTTGGTTTATATGATTTTGCATCTTCACTGGTAAATACTCCCGCAGGCTTCAAGCCATGATACGCCAGTGCCTTTAAAATGTCATCTCTGTCGATATTGGAAACAACATAGATTGGTAACGGACACTTTTCAAAGAATTCCTTTGACTCTTCAAATATAGGTGGTGCCACCCAATACTCAAACATTTCATTACTTAACGCATCCGCATCAGCCGTTGATGAAAAAAATTCTATCGTCTCCCTGAGTGACTGCGTTTCCAGCTCCCTTTGTGTCTTAAACCGTTCTCCATACGCATTTTCAAACAGAGTCTTGAAGCGTTTCCACCAATAATTACCTATTTCTCCCACGCTTTCTGCTTTACCTGTTTCGTAAATAATCTGACTAATCTTTGCAACATTTTCACCATCTTCAAATACAACGGTTCCATAAAAGTCTATAAATATTGCTTCTATCATTCTTCTTCCGCCTTTCGCCTATATCATCTCACCATTTTCTACACGGACAGCTACCTGCCATTCATCTTCGTATACAATAGTTCCTACAAAATTGGTATATACCACATCATACGGATGACTATATTTATCCAATAATTCTATTGCCGGTCTGATTTGCTCCTGCATCTCTTCTGTTGTTTCTGTCTTGAAAAACGTAATAACTTTTTCTGCGTTCTTACAAGGCTCCGGTTCCGGCAGATTATCCTTAAACCATTGGTCTATATTCCGAAATTTTTCTTCATCTTCCTTGTTCATAATACCATCCATTATCAAGCGCCAGCACATACTGAATATTCCCTTCGGGTATTTCGTTATCCAGGATGACTCTCTCCCTTGTATTCTCATATATTTAAACTGCATATAAATCTCCTTTCTCTTACTTTGCCCATATAACTTAAAGCGTAAATTTAAAGATACATTTCTGAGTCTCTCCTCTTTCACGCATATCGCTGTCTTCCGGCAATTTTGCTATTTCCAACAATTCACCGCCTGCATATTCACAAGTCTTTTTGGATGCAAAATTATCCGGATTGCAGGTTATTATCAGATATTCCAAGTTATGTCTTTTCGCTAATTCAAATAATAACAAACATGCTTTACCCGCATAATGATTTCCTCTATATTCTTCATTTATCTTATAGCCAATATTTCCGCCATAATACAATTTATCATTATGACCAATGCGTAAATCACATTCTCCCATCTTCATTCCCTTGTCATTGCAGACAGCAAAGTGATATGTCGGAACCCAATCTTTCTCTTCGTTTCCTTCAACTGTCTTTTCCAGTCTTAATGTTATCTCATCATTTTTAAGAAAATCTGTATTAAAAAACATTGTCTCACCCCTTAGCTTTATAGTTTCTTCTCCATATATCCACAAGTAAATGGGAAGGCATCAAACTTTTTTGTTCCTATATGTATAAAACCATATGAAGCATACCATTTCTTTAAAATCTCATTTTCTTCAACAATACCTATGTTCACCTTAACGCATCCTGATTCCGCAGCAATTGCAAAAGCATGTTTCAGTATTTCCCCACCAATTCCTTTGTGTCTATACTCAGGCAGCACGCTCACATTATTCAGTTCACACTCATTATTTGCTTGAAATAGCAGCGAATAATATCCTACGATTTCGCCATTTTGGCAATAAACATACATAGGTCTACGTTCCTCATTCAACTGCCAGTTAAGCCTGTCTTTAGTAGTTGCAAATGCCGTATATCTAGGTGCATTTTCCCTGGTAAATCCAAATTCATCCGCCACCGTACTAAAACTTTTTCGAATAACCTCTACACATTCTTTGATATCCTCTTGCACTACTTTTCTGATCATAGTATTCTCCTCCTATTTCCTATAAATTAAATAAAATAAAAAATCGCACCAAACATAACTATATGTCCGGTGCGGATAATTCAATGAAAATATATAATAAAATCAAGTTATTACATTCTCATTATTGCACAGACATATAAGACCTACCGCCTATAACTGTGCCATAATGTCAGCTATAAGCAAATACGTCTATGATGCATGGACATATGAGTAGTTGAATGTAATCTCTGATTCATATCAATTCTCCCTGTTTGATTTTTTGATATAGTAGCACCGGATTTATTATCTGTCAACCGGTTTTTATACTTAGAGTGCGATATATATTAGTCCTTTTCAAAAACAAAGGGAGAAATTCCACAACCATCCACTGAAGTTCTCCCTTTAAAACATATTTATTCCTCATAGTGTCCTTTACATGACGCTATGATAACAGCTCCATCTTTTTCTTTGTAAACAATTCGATTCGCATCATCGATTCGTCTACTCCACCAACCGCTTAAATTATTTTTCAGCGGTTCCGGTTTACCAATACCACCATAACATCCCTTTGTATATCTTTAATAAGCATATTAATCCGTTTTAAGGTCTTTTTATCTTGGGTCTGCCATTCAAGGTATTCTTCCCACGCATGTTCATCCCAAAGTATCTTCATACATTAATCCTCAATCAATTCATGCTCTACAAGAACCGCTTTCCCTG
Source organism: Lachnospiraceae bacterium (assembly GCA_045576455.1). GTDB lineage: Bacteria > Bacillota > Clostridia > Lachnospirales > Lachnospiraceae > RGIG4034. The sequence continues at coordinate 120,890 of JAZNGM010000004.1, forward strand.
ATTCAATATCTTCTACTACCTTTTTCAAATAAGCCATATTGCTTTCAGAATAAAATGGATCTACTGATACATCAAAAGGAATTCTTCTTTCTCTCGTCATCTTTTTTGCAAATATAGTAAACGCTGTTGTCATACTTAAACCTAAATCTTTACATGTTTCTTCCATACTTTTCTTTAATTCTTCATCCATACGGAAATTAATCATTGCCTGTGCCATAATCATCACTCCTTTTCTGTAATTCTATCCTAACATATAGCAACTTTATTGTAAAGCATTTGTCATACTTTTGCTTTACAGTATTGTATGCAAAAATTTCATGCTTTATACATTCTAAATTTAGCGCCCCTTAATTTACCGCGAACTTGGTTTTTTCTCTTCTATCAACCCATTAATCGCCTTCACCTCATCTATCATACTTATGGTATCCAAGCATACGCACACGCCAAAAATAACTACGGTCATAAGTACTAATACAAATCCTGACAGATTATTGTACCAATCAAAAATCCAACCACATGTCAGCACTAGTGCAATTACATATATCAATTTCAATCCGGTTTCAATGATAGGATAGCGATATTCAAAACGGTTTAAAAGATAAATTCCGGCATATATTGCAACATTCAGTATTAATGCCTGAAATACAGTACTTATAAAGATTACCGTTCCACCGTAATAGGTAGCAACCAGCGCCAGTATCACTAAAGTAATTCCGGTTGTTGCCATAATGTTTAATATCATCTTTTTCATCAAAAATTTCTCCTTAGCAATGCTTCTTTAATGACCTTCAAATATTTCCGGGTAACGCATACACGTTCTCCGTTTAGAAGCATCGCTTCCAATTTACTATTCACTAAGGTTTTTATCCCTTTTAATTTCTCAATGTTCAGAATTGTTGACTTGCTCACTCTGACGAAGTTTTCACGGGGCAAACTATTTTCTAGCTCATATAGTTTGGAATTGCTCTGAAAAACCTCGGTTTCACAGTAGACAAAAGTTTTCTTATCTACGCTTTCCACATAATAGATATCGCTTACCGGAATAGCATATTCCTCATTATCTTTCCTGCCAAGGATTGTTTGGTCTACATATCGCACAAAATCAGATACCCTTTTTACACTTTCTGTCATCTCACAATACGCAATGGTTACTTCGGGTTGCTCCAAATCTTGCCGTTCGCTCATTATTAATCGCATTTTTGACTCCTAATTTTGCTTATTCATATAAAAAATATTATATCACAAAACGGAGTGCTTGCTAACCTCTTATCCTTTTTTGCGGCATCTCCTGATATAGCAAATCAAAACCAATATAAAGGATACTGACTGGGCAATTGATAATCTGACAAACATCATTTCATCCTCACCGGTATCTGATACAACATGCAAAAGATTAACGATGGTATTATTAACAAAATGGTCACCCATAGCCATGTAGTGATTTCCTGTCATTTTTGTTAACATAGCAAATTTGAAACCAATTAGTGCCGACGTTACTAACAACATAATTGCATTTGCAATCATGCCTGCCATACTCGAAGTTCCGTCAAAATAATTACGGACCGGTCCTATTACATGCCAAAAACCAAATAGGATTGATGCAATAATTGCAGAGGTAAGAAAACTATATTTTCTTTCCAGGAGTTTTCCAAAAAGCCCTCTAAATACACCTTCTTCCATAACAACATTCACAACATTTCCCAAAACACAAATAGCAAAGAATACTATTTCTGTCCGGCGTCCTACATTCCGTTCAACGGCATACGCACTAACATATACCTGCAAAGAATCAAAATTTCCTTTAGAAATAATAATCGCTATTTCCGATGCATAAGCAAGAATAAAAACACCTATTCCAAATGCCAAACCTTTTAACAAATTAGAGAAACCGTTTTCTTTGGTAAAACCAATTTCCCTCGCGGTAAATCGCAATAATTTTGCTGCTACAAATAAAACAGCAATACCTACCAGCTTATGTACAATTGCTTCTCCCACCCGGGTTTGATCTGTGCGTAAAATGAAATATTCAAAAACCCGGAAAGCATAACATAACAAATAGATTGTCAAAACTGTGAAAAAAATTCTTTGTCCCTTTTGTGTCCTGTCCATAATTATTCCTCGATTCATATAATGTATTTTCTTTTTGCACAATAATATATATGAATTGCCATTTCAATCAGTCCGCTTCCAAGATGCAAAATATGTGTACTATGTTACAAAAACAGGTGCTTTTCAGACATTTTTCTAAACAAGCAAAAAAGCACAAGCTATTGCGCCTGCGCTTTTTACCTAAATAATCACCTGTCATTTATAATAATTTGTTTTGACCGACTATTATTCTGTTTTCACTCGACACTTAACTCTCCCCAAACAGACACTAACCATTCCGTCATCTTTTTGTTGATTTCATATATTTCCTGGTACTTTTCCTGCCCTTTAAACCAAGCAAGTGCAATCAACTGATTGGATAGAACAACATACGGCACTGCTTTTTTCTCTGCAGCTGTAAGTTTTGCTACATCATCATATCCATAGATGATATTTTTATATATCTGAATCCACTTCAATAATTTTGATTCGTTTCCTGGATCAAAACTCTCAGACAGAATAGCTGTTGCCGCATAGCAAGGGTCAAAAATTCTGATATTTCTTTCGCTCAATTCAAAGTCAATGAATCCCCATTTATCTTCAGCTACAATGATATTTCCGGGATTAGGGTCCCTGTGAATCACTTGTGTAGGTAGATTCTTCAATATCTCTCCAAAGTTTTCTACATAATCCACAAAAACATCTTCCGATACATTAATCTTTCCTCTTAGTTTCGGAATCGCCCAGTTTTTAACACTCTCATAGATATTGGCATCTTTCACCAATACCTCCACACTTTCCAATGCTTTGCTGAGCTGCCCTATCACTTCGCCTACGAAACGAGCATTTTCTACCAAATCATCTTCATACATGTTGTTAATCTTTATCTGCTGACCTTCCAAGCGTTTTGATAAGCAAAAATATAGCTCTCCGTCTGCGATATATTCCTCTCCTTCCAACGTTTTCACCGGTGTCGCTGCAAACAATCCTGCATTTTCCAATGCTTTTGAAATGCAAATGTGATTCTTAAGTTTACCCAAGTTTGCTGAAAATTTTAAAACATAGTCTTTGCCAATATAGAAAGCATTCTCATTCCTGTTACCGCTTCCTTCGTAGTAAATATCAGAAATGTTTTCATTCTCCAATCCCCACTTCTTTAAAATACTTGTCGCTTTTTTATGTGTAACCATTACATGTTCCTCCTTAACAATATTGATTCTATAAGGCTTTTTCACCTTATGTAGTTTCAAGTACTGTGCAGGTGTACATCCAAATTCACGTGCAAATGCCTTATAAAAACCGGCATGTGTTTCAAAACCATACATCAACGCCACGTCAATCATTTTATTTCCACATTTTATGTCATAAATGGCATTTAGCAATCTGCGTCTTAATATATATTGCATTACAGGCAATCCAACTGCAGTCTGAAACAATCTATAATAATGGAATACTGAAAAACCGGCTCTCTCGCTCAATTCCGCTGCCGAAATATCACATTTGATGTTGTCTTCAATATAGTCAATACTATCTTGTATTATTTCTCTGTACACGCTTACACTCCTTTCCTGTTTTTCGTAGCTACACCTATATAATAACGCGACTTTTCTGAAAAACCTTTCCTATTTTGCCATATTGGAATCTGTATAATACTAACATACCTTATTCTTTTCTAAAATTAAATGCCGCAGATACACTCTACGGCATTCATATTATCGATTTAATTAGTTCAACAACCATCTAATTACATGATTATGTACCCATTTGTCCATCTCGTTGGAACATAGTACTTCTCAGGATGTATTAATTCTTCTCCTTTGCGAAATGCTGTTATGGCATTAACACACTCTTTGATACATAGTCGAATGCATTCCAAACTAATATCATATGTATACACTTCCAAGTCCTCTTTCTCAGCTGCTGGGTCATCAAAGAAATCCTGATATAAACCTTGTACCACTTCATCATATAGTTCCGGATGAAGCCCATCCAATTCCAGATTTCTATCCTCCTCCAGCATATATACCAATTCAAATTCATTTCGTAAAATATAGTTTAAGCGATGGAAATCCATATATCCCTTTTGATACATTGCCTGACGTTCTTCTTTGGACTGCGCCTTAGAACGTATCTGTGTTTCCATTATCTCATGAAACCATACCATATCCGTAATCAGATGACACAAAACTCCCAGATACAATTCATCCTGTTTCATTATATCCGCATATCTTGATACAAAGGTCATCCAATTTCCACCTTTCTTATCTCCATGAATTTCAAGATAATGCGTACGGTTTTTAGATGAATCCTCATGACAAGACATATCGGGGCATAAGGACCCCATCTTAAATCGATTCATATTTTCTATTTTTACCTGTTCTGCCACTTTCTCTGCAATCAAGTAGTGAATCATTCTAGACGGCATAGCCTACGCCTCCTTCCTACAACAATACAGATATGTATCTCTTTCAAACGTAAACTGTCCCTGTTCATTCTTAAACTGCTCCAGAAACTTCAAAAAATCTCTTCTCCGAATCTCCAATGATTCTCTTACCGGACGGCATACCTGTTGAATGTACTCCACAAATTCCTCTGCTGTAGCAAAGTGAAGTGTTATTACATATGCGTGCTTTTCTATCTTAGAAAAAACTGCTTGTATTTCTTTTTCCCAATCTTCCACATGCCCTCTTTGCTTGTGGTATAACTTGTCCAGTTCCGTATACTCTTCCTCTATAAAAAACTCTCGTAATAAGGGCTGCAGCTTCTCGTAAAAAAGCAAACCACCCCAAGTGCAGATAAACACACCGTTTTCTGAAAGTGCTGCAGAAAATTTGCGATACAGGGTATTCCTATCGCTAATATGTGACACCACATGATTAAAGAAAATGCGATCATAAGCTCCCTCTAAAAACATACTCTCCAAATCTTCCCATACAAATGCAAACTCATTGTCCCCTAAATTTCTTTCTGCTTCCTGTTCTTTGATGTAAGTGCAAAAAGTATCCATATGGGTGTTATGCTTGTCAACACAAGTTACATGCAATTGCTCTGGCAAACGCTCCACATTATATCGCCACAAGTTTCCCCAACCCGCACCGGCATCCAACACTTGCATACCGGTTTCCATTTCTGCCTTATCCCAGATGAACCTTGACCAGCCACGAGGTTCATCCGCATGTCGTCCCAGACGCCATACCGCTTCGTCTGCACGCTGATTTCTTACAATGATTCCAAGCGCCTTGAGAAATCCATCAGAATCTTGTTCCTCACTTCTACATTCCTGTATCGCACGGTCTACATGTGCAATCACAGTATTCAGCTGCTCTTTCTTCTGTTCCAACAGGCGCTTCTGTTCCAATAACATGTTTTCCCGGCTGACATTTTCATACAGTTGCAGAAAATCCGCAATCTGTTCCAACGAGAAGTCCAAATATTTCATCAACTGGATTTTCTCCAACGTTTTCACTGACTCCTCACCATACATACGATAACCGTTTTCTTCATTGCGTTCCGGCAAAAGTAACCCCTTATCCTCATAAACGCGCAGGGTTTTAGTGGATATTCCGGCGAGCTTTGCCAACTGACCGATGGTATAATATTTGTTCATTAGAATCCTCCTTGCAAATAGAGTTCCCGGGAGCATTGTTTTTGTGTTAATTTAACACATTTCGATTAATCTTGATTTTAGTATAAACCTTGTCCCAAGGGTAAGGTCAAGAATAAAAAACATATCCACTTAGAACCTTTATTTCTATCGTTCTATCTGTGGATATGCTTCTTTATTACTTAATCTCAATTACAGCTTTTATTCTCCTAACCCCTGCAGAAGAAGCTTCCTCTTTTAGGATTTTAAACGCAACAAGCTCTCCAGTATTCTTAGCATGCGGTCCACCACATATTTCTTTAGAATAGCCAGGAACTGTATAAACCTTTACTATCTCTCCATACTTACCGGAAAATACTCCGACAGCCCCCTCTTCGTATGCTTTCTCAGGTGTCATTTCTTCTAAAATCACATCTATATTTTTCTGAATAGCTTCATTGACAATTGCTTCTACCTGTGCAAGTTCCTCCTTTGTTACCTTCCTTCCAAAAGAAAAATCAAAACGCAAGCGCTCGGAAGTAATATTGCTGCCTCTTTGGGACACTTCATCCCCAAGCACCATTCGCAATGCTCCATTTAACAAATGTGTTGCCGTATGAAGTCTTGCTGTCTGTTCATTATTGTCTGCCAAACCTCCTGCAAATTTTCCTGCTGCTCCTTGTCTGGATTTATTCTGATGCTCCTCAAACTTCTTATGAAATCCATCCATATCTACCTGATATCCTCTTTCCTGTGCAAGCTCTGATGTAAACTCAATCGGGAAACCATAGGTATCATATAACTTAAACGCAAGCTCAGCACTAAGAATTCCACCTTGTGGGGTATTGTCCAGATATCTGTTTGCCTTTTTCAAACCATCATCCAAGGTCTTTGAAAATAAAGCATACTCCTTTTGCAACTGCTCCAAAATAAATTCACGATTGTCCCCCAGCTCCGGATATGTTACTTTGTATTGTTGAATAATTATATCCGACAGTTCACACAGATAATTTGTATTAATATCAGCTTTCTTAAACAATCGGATAATTCTTCGAATCAATCTTCTTAGGATATATCCCTGCTCCGTATTAGACGGGCTAATCTTCATAGGGTCACCAAGAATGAATGTGATAGTTCTGGTATGCTCACAAATAATTCTCCTATCTCTTTCCGTGAGAACTTTTCCTTCCCCGTTCAGAATCTCTTTAAGCTTTTCCATAACAGGTATAAACAATTCCGTATCATACACATTTGTTTTTCCGTTGAAAATAGTTAATACGCGCTCCAAACCCATTCCTGTATCCACATTTTTCTGCGTAAGCTCTGTAAAGCTACCGTCGGCCTCTTTGTTAAACTGCATAAATACATTATTCCAAATCTCAACATACTTGCCGCAATGGCAGGATGGACCACAATTGGGACCACATTTAGTTTTGCCCATGTCATAGAAGATTTCTGTGTCCGGACCGCAAGGACCGGTTTGCCCAGCAGGTCCCCACCAGTTATCATCTCTTCCGTATCTGAAAATCTGCTCATCTTTAAGTCCATGGCTTTTCCATATCTCTACAGCCTCCTCATCAGCAGGTACTACTTCGTCTCCTTCAAATACTGTTACAGCTAACCGCTCTACAGGTATATTCAAATGTTTAGTAAGAAACTCAAAACTCATAGAAATGGACTCCTGTTTAAAGTAATCTCCTAAAGACCAATTTCCCAGCATCTCAAAAAACGTGCAATGTGTATCATCTCCCACTTCATCAATGTCCTCTGTTCTCACACATTTTTGTACATCTGTAAGTCTCTTTCCACTTGGATGCTTCTCGCCAAGTAAATACGGAACTAACGGATGCATTCCTGCAGTGGTAAATAACACGGTCGGGTCATTCTCCGGGAGAAGTGACGCTGACGCGATTTCCTTGTGCCCCCTTTCTTTAAAAAAGTTTACATACATTGTTCTTAATTCATTTGCTGTCATGTTTCATTCTCCTTTCTGACATTTCTCCAAAACAAAAAGCCCTAAGCTGATATAATTATCAACTTAGGGCGAACTTTCATGTCCGTGTTACCACCTAATTTCAGATTTCTCTGCACTCTGTCAATACGGGATTTCTCCGATATTGCTTCCTACGTTAACGGGGGAACTCCGTTGAAGCCTACTAAGATTTTCTGTTCGGTCCACAGCTCGGAGGCTGCTTCAATATTAGATCAATGAAGATTCGCACCAACCATCTTCTCTCTGTGAAATCCCTAACACCTACTATTCCTCGTCAAAGCCTTTTTTGTTTTGAATTAGTTGGAAGTATAGCACCGTATATTCCATTTGTCAAGCAGTTAATGAAAATTGGACTGTCACAAATCTGCAACATAACTGCGCTGTGCTCATTCGGAATCCGTCCTACGGACTCCTTCCTCATGAACGGCTGGCGCCGTCCACAAAAGTGCAATCAAAAAACGCCGTTACGAATACATTCGCACGACGTTTTTTTATTACACTTTTTGCACAGCTTGTAGCTTACTCATACTCTATCGTTGCTACCGGCTTCTTCGTTACCTCATATACAACTCTGTTGATACTGGTTACTTCGCTGGTAATTCTGTCTGCAATCTTCTCAAGCAAATCGTAATCTACTCTCTCGATAGTTGCGGTCATCGCATCGATGGTATTTACGGCACGGA
>JAZNGM010000005.1:0-99406 GCA_045576455.1 Lachnospiraceae bacterium
GATGTTACAACCGGTCTTGAAGCTTTTCTTGAATATGTGCTTTCAGATAAATAACGAACATATCATTGCCCTGCATGACAATCAATCAGCTATGCAGGGCAAATCTATGCCCATCCACTCATCGTCAATCCCCATAGCACCCTCCTCCCGATTTTCCACAAATCTCAATCTATTATAATTTCATTCTTAACTTTATCCGATATATCATGTATAATGTTATTACATAACATGTAAAAGGAACTTTATACACTTTATACAAGGGGATATTTTAATATACATATGGTAAAACGATATTTTGTCGCAACAAGGTTGTTAAAAAGTGGAATGAAAATCGATCAGTCCATCATAGATAAGACAAGCCGCGTCCTGATAGCAAGAGGCGCTATTTTGGATGACTATTTAATCAACAGCTTGCAAAAGCTGGGGGTATCGGGTGTCTATATCCGTGAGGGCGAAGAAGAGGTTGTCGATGGTGTTATTAAGGAAGAAGAACCGGTTACGCAGGCAACGCTCAATAAGATAGAAAAGTTAAAAGTGGCAGACCGTGCAAGCGTTAACATTTCCCAAAGCGTGAAGGAACGTGTGGCGGAAGGAATTTCATTCCTTTACAACAATTCCAATGCCGAAGGCTTTGCGCAGGCAACGCACGATATAGTAGAAGAACTCATGAAGGCAATCAATGAAAATGATGCCATCGCCGTAGATATCAGTGCCCTTAAGGTAAGTGATGAATACACCTTTAAGCATAGCGTTGACGTGGCAACCATGTCGATGATTGTCGCTAAGAAGATGGGAATGCCCGAAGAAGAGGTATACGATATCGGTATCGCCGGTCTTTTGCATGATATCGGTAAATCTAAGATACCGAACGAAATCCTTAACAAACCGGGCAGGCTGACGGATGAAGAATTTGAGATTATGAAGCAGCACTCCGTTTTTGGTTACCGTATTTTACAGGAAAATAAAGGGGTAAAAGAAAACATTAAGCTTGCGGTACTGCAGCACCATGAGAAGATTAACGGAAACGGGTATCCGATGGGTGTGGGCGCTGAACAAATATGTCCTTATGCGAAAATTCTATCCATCGTCGACATATATGATGCACTGGTTACGGAGAGGCCGTACAAGCAGGGATTTACGCCCCGTGATGCGGTCGAGATGATTATGGCAATGACTTTGGAGCTTGATATAAAAGCACTGAAAGGTTTTTTGGGAAGCGTAATCCTCTATCCGGTAGGCACAACGGTTGAGCTTAGCAACGGAGAAAAGGCGCGTGTAGTCGAGAACTTTGAAGAGGCTATTTTGCGTCCGAAGGTAGTCGGTTTAAGAACCGGTAAGACTTATAACCTGGCGACGGATTTAAGATGTGCCAACATCATTATTAATTAATCATAATTATCAATTAATTATTATTATTATTATTAATTAGTTATAATTAATTATTATTACCTATCGTTTGAAGCTTGGGGGAGACTGTCAAACGGTAACATTTACCGTGTAATATCCTAAAGGGATATGTTACACTTACATAGTGACTAATGACAGTGTTAAAAAGAGGGATTACTTATGAAAGAAAATATAAATAATACGAACGATGATTTTGACATAAAAGATGCGGATCTTGAAAAAATGCGTATGCGGCATTATGAGCTTGATATAGAGACGGTTGAAAACGGGGAGAAAAGCGATATTGAGATTCAGGATATCGGAAAAGAAGATTTGGAGCGTCAGGTTTTAAAAGAAACCAATACCATTCTTTCACCCCCGAAAAAAAAGAAAAATAAGTTTGTGGCGACAACGGTTATTTTTTTACTGACAACGTTAACGGTCGGTGCTGCATGTGTCATGTTGTATTTGCAGAATAACGAGCTCAGAAATAAGGGAAATGACAACCGTCCGGTAACAAACGGTATGAAGCCGGGTAATACGGGTAAGGACGATGCCATGCAGGCAGGTTCTAACGCGATATATTACACGCAGGACGAACTCGAGCAGTATGCGAAGGAAGCATCGGATGAAGCCGTAAAGGCATATAATGACGATATGATTGATAAGATTGTATCGACGATGGAATCAGACGGTACACTGATTACTTTGCGTAATCTGGTAAAAGATAAGATGCTGGTTATCCAGGCTGCCGGTAAATACAATTTTATTCCGTTATTGGATGATATTAAGCGTCACAATTATGTGCCGGAGAATTTTGTAAAAAATGATAACGGTATTGTGGAGTACTTTGAAGGGGGAACGCTTGCTTCCTACAAGGGAATAGATGTGTCACGTTTTCAGGGGGATATAGACTGGAAGAGGGTTGCTGCTGACGGCGTTAAGTTTGCCATGATCCGTCTTGGATTAAGAGGGTACGGAACCGGCGTAGTGCATCTGGATTTAAACTACGTGGCGAACATGACGGGAGCTAACGAAGCAGGTGTTGACAAAGGCGTGTATTTCTATTCACAGGCCATTACGGAAGAGGAAGCGTTGGAAGAAGCGAACTTTGTTATTGAGAACCTGGAAGGTTATGACATAGAGCTTCCGGTTGTGCTGGATGTGGAGTATGTGGCAGGCGACGATGCCCGTGCCAATGCACTTACCAAAGAAGAGCGGACCAAAATTGCAAAGACCTTTTGTGATGCAATTGAAGAAGCAGGATATGAAGCAATGATTTACGGTAACATGCAGACCTTCCTTATGATGCTTGATTTAACAGAGCTTAAGGATATTAAAAAATGGTTTGCTTACTACAACCTTCCGCATTACTATCCATACGAGTTTGATATCTGGCAGTATACGGATTCCGGAAAAGTGGATGGCATTACCGGTGTTGTAGATATGAATATTATTATAGGCGAATACCCTTGGTAGAAAAGGTGACATCCTAAGGAAGTTTTTTAAAGCGTAGCAGTTTTTATAACTGTTACGCTTTTATACTTACCGAAAATGCACGGAAAGTAGTGGCAAAAACGAAAGTTGCTGAACTTGCGTTTTATGACTTTAGTCATATACGAATAGTTGCTTTTTTCACTAAAAAAGTTAAAAAAAGGGTGCTAATATGAGAGCATGAAATAAAGGCATAGCCGACAGAAAGGGAATCATAATGGAAGAAGTTATTGTAAAATTGACAAACCTTACGAAAAAATATGATAGCCATGTAGTGGTAGACGGATTAAATCTTGAGATAAAAAAAGGAGAGATATTCGGTCTCTTAGGACCGAACGGAGCAGGTAAGAGCACCACGATGAACATGATATGTTCCATAGTCCGTCCTACCGGTGGGGAGATAAAGATTTTTGATAAAGATATTAAGAAACATAAAAAAGAAATAACGCACAAGATTGGTTTCATTCCGCAGGAGATTGCGATTCACGGTAATCTTAAAGCATGGGAAAATGTTGAACTCTTTACATCTTTATATGGAGTAAAAGGAGCGGCGCTTAAGGAAGCAGTTCAGGAATCGCTTGATTATGTAGGGCTTTCGGATAAGAAAAATGAGTTTGCAAGAAAATTTTCAGGCGGTATGAAAAGACGATTGAATATAGCTTGTGCAATCGGTCATAAGCCGGAGGTTCTTATATTTGATGAGCCGACCGTCGGAATTGACCCGCAGTCGAGAAATTTTATTCTTGAGAAAATTAAGGAATCAAATAAGAATGGAGCTACCGTAATATATACCAGTCATTATATGGAAGAGGTAGAGGCGATTTGTACACGCATTGCCATCATGGATAACGGCAAGATTATTGCATGCGGAACGAAGGAAGAATTAAAACGCCTTGTTTCGGATGATGTGGACAGTATTTCATTGGAACAGGTTTTCCTTACTTTGACGGGAAAGAATCTGCGTGACTATGCAGAATAAGGTGAATAAAGATGATTAGATATTTGGTTAAGAATTACATAAAGATGATGCTTAGAAGTAAATGGGTACTTCTCATTATGACGCTTGGACCAATCATAGTTATCTCGCTTTTGGGTTCGGCATTTGGTGAGATGATGAAAGCCTATGAGGGCGTTGACGAATTTAGTGTAGGATATCGTGTAGAGAAAAATAGTGTAACCGAAGGAAATATGAGTAGCATAAAGGATGCCGGCAAGCTTGCGGGAATTGAGTTTGTAGAGTATCCGGATGGCGATATTGCAGATGTTGTAACGGAATACGGACTTATAGGTTTCGTTTCTTTTACGGATAAAGAGTATACCATTTATCAGACGGATGAACACAAGGCAGAGGGTATTGTACTTGACTACTTTGTGGGCAAAGTAATTGGAGAAATGTATAACCGCATGCTTACAGAAGATATTTCTGAAGAAATATCCGGAAATGCACTGCATTTTGAGATAGAGGAGTTAGATTATATTCCTTCCGTTACCGCCAAGAATTACTACGGTATCGTGTTTATTGTGTATTATGCATGGTGTGGTGTTTTGACCATATCAAGTATTCTTTCAAGCGAAAATAAAAATCGCATAGATAAGCGCTTTGGAGTCTCTTCTATTTCAAGGATTAAAGTGTATTTTGCTAAGTTAATTTCTGCATCAATTGCTAATTTCCTTATTATTTCTATTGATATGATTGTATGTGCACTTTGGTTCGATGTGAAATGGGGAAGCTTGCCGGTAACCGTACTTACAATTTTGCTTAGTATATTGGCGGCAAACGCTTTAGGGCTGTTTTTGTATTATGTATTTAAAAATCTTGCGGTTACAGTAATTATTCTTTTTGTTGTTGTGTGGTTTTGGGGCTTATTTGGTGGTGCATTTGAAACGTACATGTTTGCCGGATGGTCTGAAGCATTAAAAAGAAGTTCGCCGATTTATATGTCTAACCGCATTTTAGTGGATTACTCATTGATGAATAAAAGCGATTATCTTTTAGAGGGATGGTTGTATTTGGGAATTATTTTTTTGGTATGCTGTGTGGCAGCATTATTTGTTGATAAACTTAGAAAGAAGGTAACAGCATGAGTACATTTTGGATTCTTATTAAGAATAACCTGAGACTTATCCTAAGAAATAAAGCATTTATTTTCTTTATGCTGTGTGCGCCGTTTATTTCAGTATTGATTTTAAATTTGCAGTTGGGTTCTATAGAAAAATCATACGGAAGTGCCTGTAAGGTGAATGAGCTTAATAAGGCAACGGAGAGAATTATTTACCTGTCGGATGCTGCAAAATATCCGGTTAAGGTATATGATAAATCGCAGAGTGAACTTTCAGAGTATATACTGGAAAGGCTGAGTGAAGAGAGTGCTTTTGCCGTATACCGCTACAAAGCATCTGACATGACAGAAGAGGCAATAATAAAGCAGATAAATGATAATATTGAAAATGACAGAATCGGTGTAATATTGTATTTTTCTGATATGTTTGATAAAACGTTATTATCAGGGGATTATACGGCGGGCATGAAGGTGTTCAGAGCGTCAGATGATGAGAGAGTTACGCTTTTTGGTGAGTCCTTTGATGCCATCATGTCAAGGCTGGCTGCCGTAGTAAATAAACTGAGAGATGCCGGCGGTTATAACGATGGGAATGTAAAGGATTTTGCAGAAGCTGTAGTTAAAAGTCTTAATGAAATGGATGAGCATTTGCCGGTAAGGACGGTAGTAAGTCTGGGGGATGCGCATAATGACGTGCTTACAAAAGAAAAGAATAATTACATAGAAAAGTTAGGATATGCATTTGCAATCTTGACGCTCGGTTTTTTGTTCTGCGGTGTATGCGTAGCTTACACGGTTATTGAAGAGGAAGAAAACAGGGTATATACGAGGATGATGTTGTCGGATGTAACGGTAAAGACATATCTTCTTGCAAAGCTTGCGGTTTCAATAATAATAAGCTTTTTATTGACCGGAATAACAGCAGTGGCACTGCTTATTATGGGACAGGGTGATTTTGGCTTAAGTATGGGTAATCTGCTGTTGCTTGTCTTACTTATCGGAATGGTATTTAGTGTGTTAAGCCTATGCGTCGGAACATTTGCCAAGAATATAATGAATGCAAACTATACGGTATTTATATTATGGAATATATCGGCACTTTTTTCGGGAAGTTATTTTAAGCTTGATGATAGTACGACGTTTATCCGTTCGGTTTCTTCATTGATGCCGCAAAAATGGTTTTCCGATGTAGCCAAGAAAATGATTTTAGGAGACAATGCGGCGTATTCTATGGTATTATGTATTACGGTTGCATATCTTGTCGTGATATTAAGTGCAGGAGTAGTCGGACTTAAAGTAAAGAAAGCACCTCAGTAAATATTCTTATTAAAAAGAGCAGGCTTACAGGATGACAGAACAGATTAGGGAAACATATTTTTTGATAGTACGTGTGTTATTAGTACTTGCGGCAGGAATTTTCATATTATTGGTAGAAAATAAAACGACAGGAGTACCGGGTGCGGCACTCCTGTTGATGGCGTTATTTTTTGGAGCAATAATAGGAAAAGATGCTTTTAGTACCAAGTACCGTGTGATAGGTGTAGTTGTTGCAGGGGGTATTGCGGCTATCCTGATATATTTATATGGAATGGAATATTTGATTTTGTTAATCTTAACAGCCTATGAGTTTATTGGTCTGTATGGTTTTGGGATAGGTACATATTGTGTCCCGTTTTTGGCATCCTTTATTCCGCTTGGGATACAGGAAGGAATGCTTCCCATCTTAAGCTTCTTCACCGGTTTGATTTATATGCAGCACAACGTGGTTGTCGGCGAGTATCGTAAAATATTGGAAAATGATATTCATGAGGAGCAGAAGTTAAAAAAGAAGATATACAAGCAGGAGGATGAACTTCGGAGTGAAATGAACCGGAGTATGCTTGAGACCGAAAACCGGATTTTGGAAGAAAAAGCAAGGCTTTCACAAGTACTGCATGATAAACTCGGTCATAATATTAACGGTTCCATATACCAGCTTGAGGCGGTAAAGGTTTTAATGGATACGGAGACCGGAAAGAGCAGGGAAATGGTACAGGGTGTAATCGACAGTCTTAGAACGGGAATGGACGAAATACGTGCTATCTTAAGAAAAGAACAACCGGGAAAATATAAGCTGGCGATGTTACAGCTTAGTGAATTAATTGAACGTTTAAGTAAGATGGGAGTAGAGGCAGAACTTGATACACAGGGGGATTTGTCCCAGATGCCGGCTTCCTATTGGGAGGTTGTACTGGATAATACGTTTGAATCCGTTTCCAATTCCCTTAAGTATTCAAAGTGTACACAGATTAAAATCAGTTTAATTGTGATGAATAAAATGGTACGTTGTTCGGTAAAGGATAATGGTATCGGTTGTGAAAAAATAGTTGATGGTATGGGGATTTCCGGTATGCGCAGAAGGGTACGGAATCTTAACGGCATTTTAGATATAGAAGGCGAAATGGGATTTACGGTAAATATATTGTTGCCGTTGCCGGATGAGAACATCACAAATCAGAACGGTTCCTAAAACCCAAAAGATGTTCTCAAAATGGAGGTTAGTATGGGAAAAATACGTGTTATTATTGCGGATGACAGCAGTTTTGTCAGAGATGGAATGAAAATTATATTAAGCGTGGATGAGGCGTTTGAAGTTATCGGTTGTGCCGCTGATGGTAAGGAAGCAATTGAGATAGCTGAAAAAACGCAACCGGACGTTTTTCTTATGGATATACAAATGCCGGGTATGGATGGTATTGAAGCTACCGGGTACATAGTAGAGCATAATCTGGGTAAGGTATTGATATTAACGACCTTTGATGATTATGAACTTGTAAAAAAAGCGCTTTCCAAAGGAGCAAAGGGATATCTTATTAAGAATCATACACCGGAGCATCTTAAGCAGATGATAAAGTCTGTATATAACGGCACGGCAGTGGTGGAAGAAAATTTGCTTTCAAGTCTTACAAGTGATAACGGCACCGGTAAAGCAGATGGTTTTTTAGAAGAGGCATATACGGAACGTGAACTTGATATTATTAAGGCTGTTGCAGAGGGACTTTCCAATAAAGAAATTGCAAACAAGCTCTTTATAAGTGAGGGAACGGTAAAAAATTATATTACAACGATACTTGCAAAAGAGGGTCTTTCCCACCGGACAGCACTTGCGGTATATTATCTGACCGGCAAGAAATGATGAAAATACAATTGAACCCGGGTATATTATTGTCTCACACTCCGTCGGTATTCAGACGGTGACATGCCGAAGGCTTCACGGAATCCTTTGGCATAATGAAGATAATTACAAAAACCGCATTCCTCCGCAATTTCCGAAAGTGTAAGCTTTGAGGATATCATCATATTGGCAGAGGCATTTAAACGTGATTGAAGGCGCAGCTTGACAAAAGTTGTGCCGTATTTTTTATATATAAGGCGCTGCGTCTGGCGCGGACTTAGGTTAAGCAGGTGTGCAAGGCTCTCAAGGGTAAGCTCCTTGTAAGAATACAAAAATGCTTCATCTAACAAAAGATACCGTCTGTCATCCGGCGTAGCTTCCTGCGTCTTTGACTTATTAAACTTAGAAGAAAAATCGCGGGACGTTGTTAACAGTATTTTGGACAGGATGTTTTTAATAGATATTTCGTACCCAAAGTCCTGGCGGTTTAATTCGGTTTCCAGTTCCTGGAACAGCGTAAGAATATCGTAGCTATCCTGTACCATAAGGAAATCCGCGCCCATCAGTACTTCGCCGATTTTACTCTTTACATTTTTCCGTATTTTCCGTATTTCAAAAGAATAGTGGTATTCCTCCATCGGATTTTTAACATCCGTAATCTGGGCATGGGCAACACGCGGCGGAATAAGAAAGATATCGCCTTCATTCAGGTCGTGCGATATATTATCCAGTACCAGTGTACCGTGTCCCTTTACAATGTAATGCAGTTCATAAAAGCTATGGTAGTGGTTGGCAAAAGAACGTAAGAAAACCTCATGGTTTGCATCAATCGTCTTTATCTGCAAGCCGTCAAATTCAAAATTCAAATCTATTGCCCTGAACGTATCAAATCCCATTTTTTTCTCCTTATATAGAGCTGATATGGCGTATTTTTGCTTTCACAAAACGCCTGAGGCTATGTTGTCACCTATTTATACAAAACAGTATATAAAAATACGACACAATAGTCAATGTAATGGCATGTATACATATATTTTTTGATGGCACAGGTGTTATAATTCAATCATAATGAGAAACCGTTATTAAGAATATGGAGGGAGTACGGTATATGAAAGTAAAAGGTACTTATTTTCAAAACAGCAAGGAACAGCCGTTAGTGTACGGGGATGTTGAGATTATTAACCCAAAGCGTGAGAGGCTTCGCGGAGAGGAAAAGAAAGAAGGAATACTGGCAGAGAGCGTTATGGTAGGCTTCTGCGGAACAGATAATTCTTTTTTACATATGGCAATGGAAGAGAAGATGGGAAGCAAATTCCCGGAAGGAACAAATCGTCTGATTAACGGACATGAAGGAATTGTATGGGTTCCGTCTGAAAACCGTTTTGCCATTGTATTAATCCGCGGCGGAGACAGCTGCGACCCAACCCGATATACAGAGGATGAGACGTACTTTGAATATGGTTGTGATGGTGCGGACGGTCTTTTCTCCGACTGTAATTATTATAACCCGGATATGCTGCTTCCGATTCCGGACGGTTTTGTAAAGGATGGAAAAATTGCCCTTTCTTTTGCTAAAAAGATGGTATTCCCGGACCCATACGGTTGTATGGTATTCCAGCTTGAAAGAATGGAAGACATCGGCTCAGCACACAACTTCCGTGTAGAGATGGCAAAAAATAAATGCAGCGAAGCGGAAGGCAGGGAACTGGCACGCAAGCATTTATTTGACAGAACTGTCATTTTTGGATTAGGTACAACAGGAATGTTTATCGGCGATTTAATCAGACAGAATTATCCTGACGCGAAGATCGTTTTTGTGGCACGAAGCGAGGAAAACAGTCCGAAAGTACAGTTTGCCCTTAACAAAGCAAAAGCGGATTATGTACAGAGTAATTTTGCAACCGAGGCAGAGCTTGCCGAAGCAATAAAAGCAAAGCTTAACGGAACGGCAACCACCTTTATCGGTATAAGCGGTAACAGCATTGAGAATAAGATTGCATTTGAGTACGGCGTGCTGGGTAACAACGGTTTGTATAACAGCTTTTCGTTAGGGCCGGTAGTACAGTTTGATTCCATGCCGTTTGGATTTAAGAACCACATTATTCTTTCTTCCATTAACTTTAGACAGGCGCACATGGAAAAAGCAATTGAGATTCTTGCAAAGAGTGATTATGACACCATTGTCGAATTGATTGACAAAGATACTTTTACTGCCGATCCGGTAGATGCATATAACAATAAGATTTATTGTAAGGGTGCACCGCTTAAAACGGCAGTCATCTGGAATGAAAAATACATAGACTTTGAACGCTAAAGGTATTAAGGATAAGAAATAGCAAAATAAAAAAGAGTAATAAGTATGAGAAAGGATATAACGGATACATGAAAACAGTATTAATTAATAAACCGGGCGAAATCGCCGTAACAGATACCCAAATGCCGGTGGCAGGAGAGGGAGAAGCTATTTTAAAAGTAAGATATTGCGGCGTGTGCGGCGCAGATGTTGCAAGCTATACCGGCAATCAGCCGTTTACTACCTACCCAAGAATTCCGGGACACGAGTTCAGTGCAGAAATCGTAAGTATTCCGGAAAATAATCTTGGACTTAAGGTAGGGGATATCGTAACCGCTAATCCGTATTTTAACTGCGGTCACTGCTATTCCTGTGAAAGAGGACTTGTGAACTGCTGTACAGACAACCAGACCATGGGTGTACAGCGTGACGGAAGCTTCCGTGAATATATCGCTATGCCGGTTGAGAGAATCATTCCGGGTAACGGACTTTCCGCAAAAGAACTTGCTTTAATCGAACCGTTTTCCATCGGCTACCACGCACTTTCCAGAGCGAAGATTGAGCCGACGGATAAGGTGTTAATTGAAGGCGCGGGCCCGATTGGTCTTTTTGCTTTAATCAGTGCAAAGTTAAGAGGCGCAAGCGTATATGTATTTGACGTACTTCAGGGAAGACTTGATACAGCACTTGAATACGGCGCAGACGGCGTGGTGGATGTGTCCAAAAAAGATTTCATGGAGGAAGTAAACCGTATTACGGACGGTAAAGGCTTTGATGTATGTGTGGAAGCCTGCGGACTTTCCGAAACCTTCTTAAATTGTATCGATGCAGCTGCTTTTGGCGCGAACATTATTTTAATCGGTAACGGCAAACGCGATACTACATTTTTACATTCCATTTTGTTAAAGAAGGAACTTAATGTATTTGGCAGCCGTAACGCATATACCAAGGACTTTAAGGCACTCATTAATCTGGTATCCTCCGGCAAAGTGGACCTTATGAAAATGGTAAGCGCCGTTTATCCGATAGATGAGGCAGATACGGCATTTAAGGCACTTGCCAATAACGATGGAAGTCTTAAAAAGGTATTGATTCAGATAACGGAGGACTAGTCCTATGATTATTGATGCACATCTTCATTTGTGGAAAAAACAACAGGGCATGGTAAACGGTAAAAAAGTGTACGGCATTGGCGGCGGCAGGAGTGATTTTGGCGGTGAAATCCGTCAGATGATGCCCCCGTATATGATTAATGATGAGAATACGGTGGAAATCTTAATCTCCAACATGGATTTTGCCTGCGTGAATGCAGCGGTTGTTACGCAGGAATATATAGACGGTAACCAGGATGAATATTTGCTGGAAGCGAAAAGCAAATATCCTGACAGAATTAAGATATGCAGTCTTTATGAAGAAAATCCTAATTTCCGCATGGAGGGATTTGACGGTATTAAAATATGTGCGGGCCGTTTACAAGAACCGCTTATCAATACACTTCCGGTATTTAAGGAAGCAGAGAAGCTTGGCAAATTTGTATCGGTTGACCTTGCGGATGGCAGGGAACAGGTCAATGAGATGCAGGAGATTATCAAGGCTTGTCCTGATGTAAAAATAGCCATCGGACATTTTGCCATGGTGACAAGAGAGGGCTGGGAAGAACAGGTTGCCCTAGCTAAGAACAAAAACGTGTACGTGGAAAGCGGCGGTATTACATGGCTTTTTAACAGTGAGTATTATCCGTATCCGTCTGCGGTGGATGCTATAAAAAGAGCGGCTGAGATTTGTGGTATGGAGAAGCTTATGTGGGGCAGTGATTACCCAAGAACCATGACGGCAATTACCTATCTGATGTCACAGGACTTTGTGAGCAAAAGCGATAAACTGACGGATAAGGAAAAGGCTATGTTTTTAGGTGAAAATGCAGAAAAGTTCTATGGTTTTACCCATCAGGAACCCATCAAACGCATTTCACACATGGCAGAGTAAGACAGCCGCGGAACAACAATTAATGCAACATGGACACAGAACCGAAATAATAAATATGGATTCAACAAAATACACCAAACATAAGGAGAGCAGCTATGTTAAAAGGAATACCGGCGATTTTGTCGCCTGAATTATTAAAAGTATTATGCGAAATGGGACATACGGATGAGCTTACCATCGGTGACGGTAACTTTCCGGGACATACCTATGGCAAAAAAGTAATCCGCATGGACTCCGTTATGGTGCCGGAGCTTTTGGATGCTATTTTACAGGTATTCCCGTTAGATACCTACGTGGATCATCCATGTACCTTAATGGAGGTTGTAAAGGGTGACCCTGTAGAAACACCGGTATGGGATATCTATAAAGAAATCGTGGCAAAATACGATGACCGTGGTGCAGATTGCTTTGAAGCGATTGATAAGTGGGATTTCTATGATAAGACTAAAGAGCATTCCACGGTAGTAATCATGACAGGTGACACAAGACAGTATGCGAACCTGATTCTTAAAAAGGGTGTCGTAAAACCGGAATAGCAGTCCGCCCGGCAATTGCGCAACAAAACATATAATAGCTGAAAAAATAAATTTAAAAACAACAAAAATGAAACAACAAAATAAACAGCAAAATAAACGGTAAAATAAACGGTTATAAAAAGAGGAAAAAATCATGGCAAAAGAACGTGTAATTCAGTTTGGTGAAGGTGGTTTCCTTCGCGGATTTGTAGATTATTTTTTATATAAATTAAATGAAAAGGAAGTTTGGGACGGCAAAGTAGTAATCGTACAGCCAATCGAAAAAGGTATGTGCGAAATGTTATCCGCCCAGAACTGTGAGTATAACCTCTATTTAAGAGGAATTGAAAATGGTGAGATTATTAATGAAAAAACACATATTGATGTAATTTCAAGATGTGTGAATCCGTATACACAGTTTGACGATTATTTAAGTCTTGCTGAAAATCCGGACTTCAGATTTATTATTTCCAATACAACGGAGGCGGGTATCGAGTATCTTGGTATGGAAAAAATCGATGACAGACCGGCAAAGTCATATCCTGCCAAATTAACTCAGCTTTTATATAAGCGTTTTACACTGGGACTTAAGGGCTTTATCCTTCTTCCTTGTGAGCTTATTGACAACAATGCGGATAATTTAAAAGAATGCATTATTAAATACGCTAAGTTATGGGAGCTGGGGGACGATTTCATAAACTGGATTAATGAGGAAAATCATTTCTGTAATACGCTTGTTGACCGTATTGTTACGGGCTTCCCAAAAGATGAAGCAAAAAACTTATGGAAGGAAATCGGTTATCAGGATAACCTTCTTGATACAGCAGAAATTTTCCATCTCTGGGTTATTGAAGGTCATCATGAAGATGAACTTCCGTTTAACAAAGCCGGTTACAACATTGTATGGACCGATGATGTTAAACCGTATAAGAAAAGAAAAGTACGTATCTTAAACGGTGGACATACTTCCATGGTATTAGGAGCTTATCTGTATGGACTTACCACGGTAGGCGAGTGTCTTAACGATGAAACGGTACATGCGTTCCTTGATAAATGTATCTTTGACGAGATTATCCCGACACTGGGTAATACAGAAACCGATGTGAACTTTGGTAAGGCTGTAATCGAAAGATTTAAGAATCCGTTTATTAAACATCAGTTATTATCGATTGCCCTTAATTCCGTAAGTAAATTTGCGGTGCGTGTACTTCCGACCATCATCGAATATAAGGAAAAATTTGCGGCATATCCGCCGGCACTTACTTTTTCCCTGGCAGCACTTATTGCGTTCTACAGAACCGATAAGTCCAACGACAATGAAGAGATTATGGCATTTATGAAAGATGCAAAAGTTGAAGATATTATGAAGCGTTCCGATTACTGGGGACAGGATTTAAGCGATATGGCACCGCTTGTGTCAGAATACTATGACCTCATTAATGAAAAAGGAATGGCAGAAGCGTATAAAGTGGTACTTGCGAAGAAAGAGGCTTATTAATGCGTGAATATGTAAGAATCAATAAAAATGATAATGTGGCAGTTGCCCTTTGCGATTTGGAAATGGGCAGAGAGATAGCGTTTGAGGATTTAACCGTTACTTTATGTGAAGATGTGGCAGGCGGCCATAAGTTTGCCATACAGGAAATAAAAAAAGCGGAGCCTGTAATCAAATACGGCTATCCCATCGGTTTTGCAACCGGTGATATCAAGGTGGGTGCCCATGTCCATGTACATAACATAAAAACGGGACTGGGGGATGATGTAAGCTATACCTATAATCCGGTGCCTGTAGGTACACAACCGGAAGGCAAAAACCCTGCGACGGTAGTCCCTTCATCCGCTGATTCCCATCCTTCCACCTTCAACGGTTATGTACGTAAAAACGGCCGCGTGGGAATCCGTAATGAGTTATTTGTCATTCCTACGGTCGGCTGTGTGAATTCCATAGCAAAAGCTATTGCCGATGCAGGACAGAAGGCGCAATACAAGGGTGTGGATGCCGTTGTCGCATTTACCCATCCGTATGGCTGTTCCCAGATGGGCGATGACCAGGAAAACTCAAGGGAAGCACTGGCAAGTCTTATTAACCATCCGAATGCCGGTGGTGTGCTTGTGCTGGGGCTTGGCTGTGAAAATTCCAATATCGGTATTTTGAAAGAATATATCGGGGAATATGACCCGGAGCGTGTCCGTTTCCTTCAGTGCCAGGATGTAGAGGATGAAGTGGAAGAGGGCATCAGAATAATGGATGAACTTGCAGCGTGCATGGCGGATGATAAGAGAACTCCTGCTGATGTGAGTAAACTGATTGTCGGCTTAAAGTGCGGTGGCTCAGATGGTCTCAGCGGTATCACGGCAAATCCTGTGGTAGGTGTTTTTTCCGATATGCTGACCGCGATGGGCGGAAGCACCATCCTTACGGAAGTACCGGAGAT
The DNA here is from genome assembly GCA_045576455.1 of Lachnospiraceae bacterium. Taxonomy (GTDB): domain Bacteria; phylum Bacillota; class Clostridia; order Lachnospirales; family Lachnospiraceae; genus RGIG4034. Next base: position 15,324 of record JAZNGM010000005.1, read on the forward strand.
GTTCGGTGCGGAAACCATTCTTATGGACAGGGCAGTAGATCAGACGGTATTTGAAAAAATCGTTAAGATGATTAATGATTTTAAAAACTATTACCGTTTCCACAACCAGACCATCTACGAAAACCCTTCACCGGGTAACAAAAAAGGCGGTATATCAACGCTGGAAGACAAAGCACTCGGTTGTACGCAGAAGTCGGGAAGCTCACAGGTTACGGATGTACTTGATTATGCAAAAAGACTGGAAAAGAGCGGGCTTAACCTGTTGTATGCGCCGGGCAATGACCTGGTTGCCAGTACGGCACTTGCCTTAAGCGGTGCGCAGATTGTTCTTTTTACAACGGGAAGAGGAACTCCTTTTGCAACCGTGGTTCCTACCGTTAAAATTTCTACCAATACACCGCTTTATGAAAAGAAAAAACAGTGGATTGATTTTGATTGCGGACGGCTTTTAGAAGAATCGGTAACGCTTGAAAATCTTGCTGCCGATTTATATAACTATGTAATCAGCATTGCAAACGGGGAACTTGTAAAAAGTGAACAGGACGGCTACCGTGACCTTGCCATTTTTAAACAGGGCGTAACCTTATAGAGAATAAATATGAATTCATGGCATATGCTACCTTTGGGAGGTAGTTGCCATGAATTCTTTTTTTAGCAAAAAACGGATTATCGTATTTATTATCATTTTGGTTTCAGGAGCCTTGTTGCATCAGCTTTATGTGTGGCTGCCGGGCTTTTTTACCGCGCTGCTTTCGCCGGTGGATGAAAGCTTATGGGAGCATGTAAAAATAATCTTTTACCCGCTCATTGTGGCAGGTCTTATAATGACCGGGGAGGGCAGTGATCCATCCAATAAAAAAGAGCAGGCAGCTTGGCAGTTGTCCGCTCTTATTGCAAGTGTTTTTATGTTCCTGATGGCTACCCTGTATCATGAAATACTGATGCAGGACAGCTTTGTGTTTGATATTGCCCTTTACATTGTGTCGATTATCATCGGTTTCCTGCTTCCTCCTTTACTTGAAAAAGTAACGGGCAGCAGAGGGATGCAGATATTAATAAATATAGCTGCATGGTCCATGTTTGTACTCATATTGTACCGCACGTTTGTTACCCTTATAAACCTTTGACATAGCTTAATAAATCATCATAATTACCGTGTGGATATTGGGATATATCCACATTTTCTTTATTAATCAGACAGTCTGTAAGTAAAAATACTTTCATGCCCAGCGTTCCGGCTACCATATCTTCTTTTACATCATTGCCGACCATAAGGATTTCTTCCGGCTTGTAGTCTGTTTTATCAAGTATTTCCTGATAGAATTTGGGGTTTGGCTTACATGACGTGCATACTTCGTAGCTTGTAAAGAAGTCAAAAATATCCGGGTCAAAGCCTGCCCATCGGATGCGGTTTGCTGTCGCATGTTTTGGAAAGAGGGGATTGGTGGCAAGTGCTGTCCTATAACCTTCTTCTTGCAGGGCAAGTACCGTTTCAAGGGCTTTTGGATTTTGACCGCATAAATCTTTTACGGTGTTGAATTCATTATTATAATATTCGTCAAAAAGTTTTTTGTCTTCGTGAATTTTTTCCCCGAAGCGTTTAAGGAAATAATTCCAGAAAACCTTTTCATTGGTTAACGGACCGTTGTTTTTAACCATCAGGGCGGTGCCTGTCCATATTTCTTTTGTAAGTTCTTCCGGGTCATATCCGTAAGGTGCCAGTTTTTTGGAAAGGGTGGAAAAGTATCCTTTTACAAAAACGTCCTGGTCCATAGGTAATAATGTCCCGTCTAAGTCAAATAAGATGATTTTTATGCTCATTTTTTACACTAACTCCATTCCGAGAACGTTTTTTTCGTTCGAGGAATCGCGCAACAGAAATTTGCGAATGCAATTTCTGTTGTCGCATAAAGCTAATTTGTGACGTTCTCAGAACAAATTAGCCGTGTGAAAAATCAGCATATCAATGTGATTTTTCACACTAACTCCATTCCGAAATTACATATAAAAAAATTATATTAAATAGGATAGGGGTAGTCAAGGAAGGGGGCACATATAATAAAGAGACAAATAAGCGGAATATGTATATATGGCAAGTCAGAAAATAGAAAATGTGCTTAATTTAAGTCTCGATGCAACGATTAAGGAGCGTGAGCAGTCACAGATATTAGGAACCGGATATGATGAAATCGAAAATACATGGGAGGTAATCATTAAGTATAACGGCGACATATTGCGGTATCAGTCGGAGGATATCAGAATTGAGCCGCTGATAGCAGGCTACGCAATTGTGACGATAAAGGAAACATTGTTAGAGGCATTTGCTGCTTTGGATGAAGTAGAGTATGTAGAAAAGCCGAAGCGGTTATATTTTGCAACCCGGCAGGGCATTTTAGCCTCCTGCATCGGGGAAATAACACAGTCCGGACCGTATCTTACGGGAAACGGAGTGCTTATTGCCATCATTGATTCCGGCATAGATTACTATAACGATAAGTTCCGGGACAGGAATCAAAACACGCGGATAGCCGCATTGTGGGATCAGACGGTAATGCCGGAGGCAAACCGCGGAGAGAAAAGTCCGGATGGATTTAATATAGGAACGGAGTATACCTCCTCCGTTATCAATGAAGCGATACGGAAGCCTACCAGGGAGGAAGCGATGGAAATTGTCAGAAGCCGTGATGTATCGGGGCATGGCACGGCGGTGGCAGGAATTGCGGCGGATGTAGCTACCGCAAGCAGGTTCATTGTCGTTAAGCTTGGAAGACCGGATCCGCTTTCTTTTCCAAGGACAACGGAAATGATGCGTGCCTTAAAATATGTAGTAGAGAAAGCCGTTATTTACAATCAGCCGGTTGCCATTAATGTAAGCTTCGGAAATTCTTACGGTTCGCATGACGGAACCAGCCTTCTGGAGCGTTACATGGATAACATAGCAGAAATCGGAAGAAATGTGGTCTGTGTGGGGAGTGGTAATGAGGGGAGCAGTGCGGGGCATTACTACGGAAAAATTGCAGAAGGAGAGGAGACGGAAGTTGAGGTGGCGGTAACGCCGTACGAAACCGGGATTAATTTGCAGTTATGGAAAAATTACGGGGATGATTTCCGTATTACGCTGATTTCTCCTTCGGGACAGACTTTTTTGATACCTTTTAGGCAAAACGGTACAATCCAGACGCAGCTTGACGGGACACAGGTATTAATATATGTCGGGGAGCCGACACCCTACAGTGTGGATCAGGAGATTTTTTTTGACTTTATCCCCAATAATTCTTATGTGGAAAGCGGTATATGGAGAATAGGGATAAATGCCGTTTCCGTTATGGATGGGCGGTTTAATATGTATCTTCCGGCACAAGAAGCGCGTAATATGGGAACGTCTTTTTTTCGCCCGACACCGGATGTAACTTTAACCATTCCGTCCACCTCATCGCGTGTAATAACGGTGGGTGCCTATAGTGTTACAGGGGATTCGTATGCTGATTTTTCGGGGCGTGGATATGTAACCGGTCCGAACGGGGAACAGCTGCTTATTGTAAAGCCGGATATAGTGGCGCCCGGCGTGGGGATTACGGTTACAACAACGCTTGGGACAACTGCCGTCGTAAGCGGCACTTCTTTTGCAACACCGTTTGTGACAGGCGGTGCGGCATTGCTTATGGAGTGGGGGATTGTAAGGGGCAATGATTTGTTTTTGTATGGGGAAAAATTGAAGGCGTACCTGCAAAAGGGGGCAAGACCTTTGCGGGGAGAGAGCGTGTATCCGAATGAAAGGGTAGGCTGGGGAAAGCTCTGCGTGGCAGACAGTATTCCGAAGGTGTGATATAAAGCAGATATAAAGATATAAAGATTTGTTGCAAATTTAGTATAGGACTATCTTAAACTATATGGTATAATATTCTGGAATTTATGAGGGTTATTATTATATAGAGAAAATAGAGAGAAGGAGAGGCGTTTAAAAGCGTCAAAGTGGGGAATATGGAATTTGTAAGCATTTTGGATTACAAAGAATTTCCGCATATGGAAACGGGAAGACCTGAGTTTTTCGTTGATTTGAATCTTGATCAGATTATCCGGAAAATACAGTTTTTCAGTCTGGTTCCGGTGGAAAAGTATTATTACACCTTGCCGGGGGATAAGGAATGTGAGAACTACCGGCGGGAAATTTATGCTGATGTTAAAAAAGCAGACGTGAATCAGTTATTAACTGCTTTTAAAGAAAGATATGAGCATTACAAGGAAGACGTAGCAAAGAAGAATGAAGTAGAGATAGCAATGCAGCGTAATATCTGGCAGGTGTTGGAAATTGCGGATTACTGCGAGGCGTATTCTTGTTTATATGAAGACCTTAAGAATTCTTCAGCCACATCAGGCGGTTTACTGGCATTAAGAGATTTGCTTAAGGAATACACTACAAACGATAAGTTTTTAAACATGAAGAACAGCGCCCTTTCTTTAAAAGAAAAGCTTCAGGGGATGCGCGTTAAAATAGTGTATGAAAACGAGCAGGTATATGTTACGGAAGAAGAAGTACCGGGTACATACGAAGAATTTTTGCGTGATAATTTTGGGGACCAGGACTTACAGATGAAGAGTCCTTTTTCGCAGACGATACACCTTAATAATCTGGAGCAGGAAATCGTAAGGAAATTTACCAGAAAACAGACCGGCTTTTTTAAGGATGCAGAAGCATTTTATAATAAGTATGAAGAATATGAAAATGAAGTACTGCTTAAATTCGGGGAGGAGATTGCCTATTACTTATCGTATTATACTTTCCAGCAGAAAATGGAACTTTACGGCTTCTCTTTTGTAACTCCTACGGCAGACGAAGATAAAGATTTAAGTGCATTGGGACTGTATGACCTCGCACTTGCCTGCGCCAATATCGGCTCTGATAAAGAAGTGATCAGCAATGATATGTATTATGGCAAGGGTGAAAACTTTATGGTGGTTACGGGACCGAATCAGGGCGGTAAGACAACCTTTGCAAGAAGCTTGGGACAGCTTATCTATTTTAGCAAGATGGGGCTGGATGTTCCGGCTACCGCTGCCAATGTACATAGCTTTTCCACTATTCTTTCCCATTTCTCCGTGGAAGAAAGTGTTGAAACGGGACGTGGTAAGTTAATGGAGGAGCTTATCCGTCTGAAACCAATGATGTTTGATAATTATGATAATGCGTTTGTTGTTATTAATGAGCTCTTCACAACAGCTGCGAATTATGACGCATGTATAATGGGGCAGAAGGTACTGAATCATTTTATTGATAAAAAATGTAAGGGTATCTATGTAACACACTTAAAGGAGCTTACCGAGGCCCATGAGAGTGTAGTAAGCATGCGTGCAATGTTAGACGAGAATCAGGTGCAGAATTTCAAGATTCTCAGAAAAGAAGCAGATGATTCGGTATGTGCCATGAATCAGGTTAACAAATACCATCTGACATATGAGCAGCTAAAGGAGAGATTACGATGAATGTATTTTTCTTATATGAAGACCGTGAATGGATGAATATCAAAAGATATAACGATGCCCAGAGTATTATTCAGGACTTGGGGCTCCAAACCCTGTTTTCCATTTCTGCAAAAGAAGTAATGCGGAGAAACAAAGAAGTAGTTGGCATTGGTAAGGAAGATCCGTTCCTGGCACAGACCATGAAAACGGTTATGATGGTGCCGCTTAGGACACAGGAGGAGATTTATTACCGTCATGAAATGTTAACGGATGTAATGGAACACAAGGATTTTATTTATGATTTATATTCCTGTGTAGATGACATGCTTAAAAAATGGGATGATTTGGGTAGAAAGGTTAACTCAAAATTAGCTTCAAGGAATTCTGTTGCTAAGCTTATTGCAGACATCCATGTTTTACAGCTTTTTGTGAATACGCTTAACACGATTAAGCGTTTGTTTAAAAAAGAAGCCGGAACGTTAACGGCACCGGGGTTTGCCGCTTTTTACGAGCGCTTATGCGAAGAATACTCGGATGAGAAACAGGCAGCGCTTGAGAAGATTCTCGGGGATATTTCATTTTACGCTGAAGATATTGCTACAAACCAGAAGGAAAAGACGGAAACACGTCCGAAGATTGTGTTAGGCTGTACGCTTACCGACGGACTTAAATGCAGTGACTTTGTGGTAGAAGATGTACTTACAAAGGTCAGAAAATACAGAGGTCATAACAGCGTTGTGACAAAAGTGCAGGATTATATTTATGCACAGCGGCCGGGTGCCATTCTGCTCCGTAAGAATGCGAATGTGCAGGAGCAGGTAGCAAGCATGGAATATGAAGTTGCCAAATATCTGGTTTCTGCCTGCGCGCCATTTATGAAGAGTCTTAACAGCTTCTTTGACCAGATGCATTTCCAGTTGGGATTTTTCAAAGCAGCTATTAATTTACAGCATCATATTTCGCGCCTTAACCTGCCTTACTGTTATCCGAAGGTTCAGTCCCGTGAGGTTCTTAAATTTGCGGACTTAAAAGAATTTGTCATGGCAATCGAGCAGAGAGTAGCGCCGGTAGGTAATACCTGTGATATTTCAAACCGTATGCTGTTAATCGTAACGGGAGCAAACCAGGGTGGTAAGTCAACCTTCTTACGAAGCGTGGGTATTGCCCAGGTAATGATGCAGTGCGGTCTTCCGGTAGTGGCAGAGAGCTATGAGAGCGGTATTTTCCCGGCTTTCTTTACGCACTTTACCAGAAGGGAAGACAGTGCCATGAACAGCGGACGTCTTGATGAAGAGCTTAAGAGAATGAGCCAGATTGTAGATAATCTTGGGGAATCTTCCATGGTTCTTTTGAACGAATCCTTTGCCACCACAACGGAAAAGGAAGGCTCTGTCATTGCTTACGACATTATTAAAGCGTTGACGGAAGCTGACGTTAAAGTATTGACGGTAACGCACTTATTATCTTTTGCACAGCGCATGTTTAAGGAGTCAAAAGATACACAGAGTACCCATATCGAGTTTTTCTGCGCAGAGCGTGAGGCAAACGGAAAACGTACCTTCCGTATGATACAGCATGAGCCTGAGCTTACCAGCTTTGGTATGGACTTATACAATTCTATAATAGGTGATGAAAATTAATATTTATATTTGCGATGATGAGATACAAATCTTATCGGATTTTAAGAAAAAAATAATGGAATACGCACCGGCGTGCCGTATATCAACTTATGTCGACGGCGAAGAACTGTTAGGCGCATTGGCGCAGGGGGACTGCGATTTGCTGATGCTTGACATTGATATGCCGAAGATGGACGGGTTAGAGATTGCAAAAAGGCTTGAGGGCTTACCGAAAAAGCCGTTGCTTATATTTGTGACGGGGCATGATGAGCTGGTGTATGACAGTCTTTTGTATCATCCGTTCGGTTTCATAAGAAAGTCTTACTTTGACAAGGAAATCGGTAAGATGCTCGAAGATATCAAAAAGGAACTTGCGGATAAAGAAAGACATATCAATATCCGGGTATCCGGTAAAGATATAAGGTTAAAGGTATCGGATATCTTATACTTTGAGGCAGACGGTAACTATCTGAAGGTATTTTGCAAAAACAGTAGCTATACCTTTAGAAGTACCATTACCGCGCTGGAAAACAGTATGTCGGAATCCGGCTTTATACGGCTTCATAAAGGTTTTTTGGTAAATCAGATGGCGGTTAAGGTTTTAGGCGCCGAGGAAGCAGTGCTTATTAACGGGACGACGATACCCATCGGTAAAAGTTATGGCAAAGAAGCAAGAAAACTGCTTATGAGGTACATGCGGTCATGAGAAAAACAAAAGCTTTTAAGCAGGAGCATGAAGCATTAAAGCAAAAGTATGCCCGGCTTTTCGGAGAGCTTTCCGAACTAAAATATGCGCTTTATAAGTACCAATCCGAAGCGGAGCATGTACGAAGCCAGGATGGGGAAATCCGTGAACTGCACCGCAGTATGCGGCGGTTGAAGCATGATATGAAAAATCATCTTATGGTCATGGCTTCCTATCTGAATAATAACGAATACGATGAAGCAAAATCGTATATGTCGGAGATGCTGGATAAGCTCAATACAATGCACAGTTATATCGAAACCGGTAATTCCTTAATGAACCATATTATTAATGAAAAGCTGGCGTATGCAAAAGAAAACGGCATAGATGTAAAAGCAGAAATTGAAAATCTGTCTTTTGCCAAGATGAAAAGTATTGATTTTTCAGCACTGCTTAATAACATGTTGGATAATGCAATCGAAGCAAGTCTTCATGAGGAAAAACCGCAGCTTAAGGTTGAAATCCTAAGTAAAAAAGGATATGAGGTTATTGCCGTTAAAAACAGGATATCCGTCTCTGTGCTGGATGCCAATCCTTTGTTAGAGACGACCAAGGAGGATAAAAACACACATGGCATGGGAACTGTCCAGATTGAAAAAATCGTGGAGCAGTATGATGGTATGTGCGATTTTTACGAAGAAGACGGATTCTTCTGTGTGACTGCTTTTATCCCGCAATAATTGTCTGTTTATCCCATTATTAATACCGTTTATCCCAATCCCTTGCATTAGCTTAATGCAGGGGATATGTTTATTTTGTGTAATTCTTTTATGTGGAGGATTAGCATGATTAGTTATGATAATGTAAGCAAATTCATACTATCGGATGTCAGTGTGCATATTCCCAAAGCACTTACGGTGGGCATCATCGGGCCGTCCGGTTCCGGCAAAACCACACTTATGAAACTTGCATGCGGTTTGCTGAAAGCGGATAAGGGAACGGTTTATGTGTCAGAAAAAGAGGTCCTTATCGAGCGGACGGATTTAAGAAATGAAACCGGCGCACTTTTTACGGATAAGCCGGTTTTTGATGAGGAAGAAACGGTGGCGGACAATTTCTACAATATTAAGCTGTCCTATGGCATACCGGATGAAGAATTTACAAAGCGGTATGCAAAACTTTCATCGGCACTTTTGTTTGATGCGTATAAGGATGAAAGGGTTAAAAATCTTTCCATGGGACAGAAGAGGAGGGCGGAGCTTGCCGCAGTACTTATTCATGAGCCCAAGCTTTTGCTTCTTGATGAACCGACAAACGGCGTGGATGAAAACGGTAAACATGCTTTTTATGAATTACTGAAGGAAAGAAAGCAAAGAGGGATGACGATTGTTATTACCTCGCATGACATGAATGAGATTGCAAAGCTTTGCGACCGCATCATTTTGCTGGAAGGCGGTAAAATCATTTACTATAACGATAGAGAGCAGCTGCTGAAACGCTATGCACCCATCGAAAAAATGAACATCAATACAGAAGGTGTGCTGCCGAATCTTGATGATTTACCGGTAGACCGTTACGTCTTAGATAAAAAAATGCTTACATTAACTTATAATTCCAACCACATAAGTGCAGCGGAAATATTAACGCATATACTGAATCAGATTCCGGTTAAAGAAGTAAAAATACGGAAATCGGGTCTTGAAGAGGTTATTATGCAGATAAAAAAGGAAACCGGAACGGAGAATAAGTATGAGCTTTATAGAAGTGAACCATGTAAGTAAATCATTCAAAATAAACAAAAGAGGTGCGGGACTTGCGGGAATGCTCGCTAATTTTGTAGCACCGAAATATGAGAAAAAGCAGGCGGTTAATGACGTAAGCTTTTCCATTGGACAGGGGGAAATGGTTGGCTTTATAGGACCGAACGGGGCCGGAAAATCAACTACCATCAAGATGCTTTCGGGCATTTTGTATCCTGACAGCGGAGAGATAAGCGTCGGGGGTCTTGTCCCTTATAAACAGCGTAAGGAATATGTTAAAAAGATTGGTGTAGTATTCGGACAGAAGTCACAATTGCAGTGGGACTTACCGGTTATTGACAGCTTTGAACTTTTAAAGGCAATTTATTCCGTTCCGCAGGAAAAATATAAAAAGAATCTTGACCGGTTTACGGACATGCTGGATATGGGAAGCTTCATTAACCAGCCGGTAAGACAGCTTTCTTTGGGACAGCGTATGCGCGCCGATATTGTGGCGGCACTGCTTCATTCCCCGCAGATTGTATTTTTTGATGAGCCGACCATCGGTGTGGATGTAGTAGGAAAAGAAACCATCCGTAACTTTATCCGTGAGCTTAATGTACAGGATAAGGTATCCATGATTTTTACCACGCATGACATGCAGGATATAGAGAAAACGTGTAACCGTCTTATTATTATCGATAAAGGAAACAAGGTGTATGACGGGGAACTGCTTGGAATCAGGGAAAAGTACGGCACAACCCGTATGCTCGACGTAGAGTTTTCCGCAAATTGTGAAATAGCACCGATTAAGGATGTTGAAATCATTCAGCTTGACGAACTTGACGGACGTAAAAAGCGTTTTGTGTTTGAAAACAGAAACGTTAAAATCAATGAGCTGATGAATTTTCTGTTAAATACATACAGTGTTAAGGATTTAAATGTTGCAGAACCTGAAATTGAAAGTCTTATAAGAAAGATTTATAACGGGGAGGTGTCAGAATGAGGATAAAACCTTATTGGGCATTTGCCAAAAAAAGCTTTCTTAATAGAAGTGCATACAGATTTGACCATATAATGAGTATATTCAATACCTGTCTTAAGCTGTTCATTTACTGGGGACTTTATCGGGTGTTATATGGCGGCGCAACGGAGATAGACGGTATTACCATGACAATGGTAAGTACGAATTATGCCCTGTCCATTTCGCTTAACGCCGTTTTTTATACCAATGATTATTATCTTCCGGATAAAATATACAATGGCAGTATCGCTAATGAATTGTTGTTACCGATAAGCTTTCAGGGAAGAATGCTTGCGGATAACTTAGGCTATGCTTTGTTCAGCCTTGTGTTCCATTGTGCACCGGTCATTATTATCTCAGCGCTCGTTATGGGAATCGCGGCACCGGCAGGTTTTGTTGCGTTTATTATGTTTATTATCAGTGCATTGTTGGGCTATGGTGTTTTATGGTCCATGAGTTATGTAACACAGATGCTTGCCTTTTCCAGTATTAATATCTGGGCGGTCAGTACCATTAAAAATGTTTTCATTAACGTGCTGTCAGGGGCCATGATACCGCTTTGGTTTATGCCGGAATGGATTAAGGGCGTTCTTGATTTTACGCCGTTTTCCTCTATTTATTTTACGCCGGTGCAGATTTATCTTGGGGAGCTTACTTTTGATGAAATGGCTGTCAAAGCAGGAATCCAGCTCTTATGGATTTTAGTCATCTACTTTGCCGGCAGGATTCTGTGGGCAAAAGGTAAAAAGAAATTAGTGGTACAGGGAGGCTGATTATGAAGGATAATACGATGCATGTTGCCTGGGTATATACCAAGACAATATTTAAGACATGGTTCCAGTACAGGGCCAATACCATTTTAAGTCCCCTTGCCGTATTTTTAAGGGAAGCAACCGGAATTATTGTTATCTATTTTACCCTGCTTAAGTTTGATACCATTAACGGCTGGAACATGAATGAGATGTTCTTTTTATACAGTATCCTGTTTTTGACTTATGGTATTTTGATTATATTTTTTACGGGACTCAGGGATTTTGGTAAGACCGTAAGGGCGGGTGGTTTTGACCGGTTTATTTTGCGCCCGCGTGGTCTTTTGTTCCAGCTTATTTTTTCCAATGCGGACTGGTTTGCTGCCGTAGGGCATGGCGGACTCGGTATTGTGCTGTTTATTATTTCGGCGGGAAAAGTGAATGTGACGTGGAATGCGGCTACCATTCTTTATTATATTTCTGCCATTATAGGCGGTGTGCTTATACAGGGAGCAATATTTTTATTCCTTGCAACGCTTAATATTTATTTCATTGAAACCGGCAGTATTAAAGAATTAATGTTCTATAATATGCGCAAATTTGCCGGTTATCCGATTAGTATTTTTCATAAAGCCATTCAGGTTTTTATGATATATATTGTACCGTTTGCTTTTGTTAATTATTTTCCTGCGCAGTATTTACTTCGTAAAGAGGATATGGTACTATACCCAAATGTGTTTATGTATCTTACTCCTATAGTCGGGGTGGGTACGTATCTGCTTGCGTATCTTTTCTGGAGATATAGCTTAAGACATTACAAAAGTACAGGAAATTAAGAGGTAAAAAATGGACATATTGGATATCTTTATACAGGCAGTTGGCGTAGTGGCAATGTTTTTCTCGGTATTTTCATACCAGATGAACAAGCATAAGCAGATTATGTTTATGCAGATTGTGGCGACAGGTTTATTTGGCCTGCAGTATTTTATGCTGGGTGCGATAACCGGCATGGCAGCTTGTGCCATCGGTGTGGTGAGAGGCTTTGTTTTTTATCATAAGGATAAAAAATGGGCAAGATGGAACGGCTTTATCGTGCTGTTTATTATTGCATTCATCATTTCCGGTATCCTGACATGGCAGGGACCGTTGTCTGTATTAATGATTGTTGCGTTTGTGTTAAGCACGTTTTCTTTTTCTTTTACCAAACCGATGCTTGTCAGGGCAACGATTCTTATATCCAGTCCGATGATGCTTGTATTCGATATATTAACCGGCTCCATCGGCGGTATTATCAACGAAATACTGGTGGAGGTTTCAAGCGTGGTAGGCTTGTTGCGGTACGATATTAAGTGGAAAAAGAAAGCTTAGCAGAAGAGATGTTTGGAAGTATATTATTATGCAAAAAAAGTGCTTAGCAGAACCGGCTTTGGAGGGCGTATGAAGTTTTATCTAGCACCTATGGAAAGCATGACGGGATATGTATTCCGTAATGCTTATCATAAATATTTTCATAATGTAGATAAGTATTTTACGCCGTTTATTACAAGTACCGGCTTAAGTCATAAGGAGCTTAACGATATTTTGCCGGAGCATAATGAAGGCATGCTTGTGGTTCCGCAGATTCTAACCAATAAAGTAGAAGACTTTTTGACGATAGCGGGAAAACTTCAGAATTTCGGTTATGAGACCGTCAATCTGAATCTCGGGTGTCCTTCGGGAACGGTCGTGGCTAAAAAGCGTGGTGCGGGGCAGCTTGCGGATACGATGGAGCTTGACCGGTTCCTTGACGGGATTTTTTCAAAGTGCCCGGTTAAGATTTCCGTAAAAACACGCATTGGCATGCAGGATGAAACAGAATGGGATGCTTTGCAGGAAATATTTAATAAGTATCCGTTTGAAGAGATTATTGTTCATCCGCGTTTGCAGCAGGACTTTTATAAAAATCCGGTTCATTATGATGTGTTTGACAAAGCGTTTCATTCTCTTAAGGCACCGGTTTGTTATAACGGTGACATACATGGCGTAGAACACTACAATTTGTTTGTATCCCGTTTCCCGGCAGTTGATACCATTATGCTGGGGCGTGGCATTTTTATGAATCCGGGACTGGTGGATGAGATTTGTGCCGGGAGAAAAGGCGTTTCCAAGGATACGCTACGTGCCTTCCATGATGAGATACTGGAAGGTTATATCAAGATTATGTCAGGCGACAAGAATACGCTATACAAGATGAAGGAAATCTGGGTTTATCTTGGAACGTATTTTGAGAACCGGGATGATATTGACAGCGAAAGAGTGCTGAAGAAAATAAGAAAAGCTAACAGTATTGCCGAGTATAAAATGCTTGTGCGCAGTCTTTTACAATAATATTTGTGAATACAACGGATTTGCAATTGCAACGGATTTGCGACAGCAACAAATTTGCAACTGCAACAAGATTTGCAACTGCAACAAGATTTGCAACTTAGCATTTTGAATCATTTTGCATTATTTTGCATGGGAAATATTGACACGGATAAGCAGTAGTGTTAGCATAGCGGTACGAATAAAATTATGAAAGGAGTGACAGAGATGATTAATATGTTTATTAAGAAGAATTATGAAACTGATAAAATGTCATTATTCAGTGCGTGGCTGTCTGCTCCTAAATCGAAGTTTTATTTTGGAGCAGATAGTTAGGTGTTTTACACGCACTCAGTTATGATTTCATAACGGGTGCGTTTTTAATTTATCTAGTTTTTTATTTATCTAATTGAAAAAATGCTGAGCTTGCACTTTATTTCCTGTTTTTACGGGAAAAGAAATGAGTAATGGTAAAAGAGGAGGAACAAAATGGAATTAGTACACGGAAAAACAGATTGTCGTCCGGAAGAGACCGGATATGACGCAAGCCGCTTGGATGTCCTGAACAGACATTTTGAGAGGCTGATGGAAAAAGAGATTATTGTAGGGGCAGCCTACGCAATATCACACAAGGGGAAAATAATTGCCAATACAAGTATGGGTGGCAGAAGTAAGGTTTCAAGTGAAAAGATGCAGACGGATACCATATTCCGCATCGCATCCATCACCAAGACTTTTACGGCAGTTTCCATTATGAAATTGATTGAGGATGGTTGTTTCCGTCTGGATACACCGGTGGGAGAAATTTTGCCGGCATTTTCCAAACCGCCATTTGATAAAATTACTGTGTGGCATCTATTAACCCACACCTCAGGTTTATATCCGGATGATGGTTGTTTCCCGGATGTAGCACCACCAAGTGGCTGGGAATTTTTGGCTGATGTGGTACAAAAGTGGGATGGAAAAACTGAAATCGACTGGGTTCAATGGGCTATTATGAACGGAATTAAATCCCCTGTGGGAAGCGAATGGATGTACAGTACGAATGCTTTTTCAATCTTAGGGGAAGTAATCAGTAAGGTAAGTGGTGTCTTTGCCCATGATTATATTGAAAACAATATTATGAAGCCATTGGGCATGACGGATACAAGCTTTAATATTTCCAAAAATATGGCAGAGCGTATGTATATTAGGGATGAGAACTATAAAGGCTGGATAGATGCCATTATTAAAGGTGAAGTGAGTGGTTCGGCTTCAGACGGAAGCTTCTGGGACAGAGTGCCTAATACGGGTGGCGGAATTTATTCCACAACAACAGATCTTCTTAAGTTTGCCAATATGATGCTTGGAAACGGAAGACTTAACGATGTACGTATTCTCGGAAGAAAATCAGTAGAGAAGATGACAACACAGCAGCTTAAGGATATACCGGACAGATGCTGGGGTTCACCGGAAAAAGACCGTAAACACGGTATCGGCTTTGACATGAAAGAGGGACCGGCATTTACATATTCCAAGGGAACCTTTATGCATGAAGGTGCAGGCGGTTGTTCCATGGATATCGATCCTAAGGAGCAGCTTGCGGCAGTATGGTTTGTTCCGTGGAACAAAACAGAATGGTCGGCAGAGGCACTTTTCAGCGTGCAGAATATTATCTGGTCGGGTATTAAATAAGCGCGGAATGTTTGGACAGGAAATAGGCGCAGAATGCTTGGACAGGAAATAAGCGCGGAATGCTTGAAGAAGTAATAAACGCGGAAGCTTGAAGAAGTAATATACGCGGAAATTTTGAATTAGAAATAATAGGGAGATATTAATATATGAACATTATGCAAGGAAAGATTGACTGTCTTCCGGAAGAAACCGGGTTTGACAGCAGCAGATTAGAAGTTTTAAATAAACATTTTCAAAAGTTGATTGATGAAAAGTCAATAAGAGGTGCGGCATATGCCATTTCCCATAAGGGAAAAACTATTGCTAATGCAAGTATCGGTAAAATGAGCATGATTTCCGATGATGCCATGAAACCGGATATTGTGTATGATGTAGCATCCATCACAAAAACCTTTACAACCATTGCGATTATGCAGTTGATTGAAGCAGGTTATTTCCGTCTGGATACACCGGTGGGAGAAATTCTTCCGGCATTTTCCAAGGCACCGTTTGATAAGATTACCATGTGGCATCTTTTAACCCATACTTCAGGTTTATATCCGGATGAAGGTTGTTTCCCGGAAGTGGCACCAAAGTCTCACTGGAAATTAATAAATGAAGTTTACCAGAATCGTAAAGATAGTGATTTTGACTGGGTAGAAGTTGGTATTTCCGGCGGACTCAGAGTTCCGGTAGGTAGCGAATGGCAGTATTGCTCTTTTGGCTTTGCCGTTTTGGGTGAAGTTATTACAAAAGTAAGCGGTACCTTCTGCCATGATTATATCGAAAACAATATCTTAAAACCGCTTGGTATGAAGGATAGCGCATTTGATGTAAACAAGGAAATGGCTGCCCGTCATTATGTATATGACGAGGAATATAAAGAGTGGCTTGATAAGGTGGTTTCAGGAGCGATCGATCCGAAAGCACCGCAAGGAAATATCTGGGATAAAATCCCGTCTACCGGCGGTGGTCTTATTTCAACCACAACCGACTTATTACGCTATGCCAATATGTTGCTTGGCATGGGAAGACTCGGGGATGTAAGAATTCTCGGAAGAAAGGCCATTGAAAAAATAACAACCCATCAGCTTTACAATATTCCTGATAATTGCTGGGGCGCATCAGAAAAAAACCGTTGCTACGGAATCGGTTTTGACATGAGAAGAGGAAATGCTTTTACATATTCCGATACCACATTTGTGCATGAAGGTTCAGGAGCGTGCTCCATGGACATTGACCCTACCGAACAGCTTGCTGCGGTTTGGTATGTACCGTGGGATGATCCGGATTGGGATGCACGTGCGCTTTTCAATGTCCAGAATATTATCTGGTCAGGTTTAAAATAAGTTACATATGGAGTAAAAAATGAAACGATTAAAACATAAATTTGAAGAATGTAAAGCGATTGCATTTGTTACCTATAAAGAATGGGCAGCATACCGTACGCATTCCATGGTTTCTATTTTTGTGGGACCGGTTTATTTTATCGTAGAGTATTTTATATGGACTGCGGTATATGGCGGCGTGGATAGCCTTGCGGGAATGGAGCTTGTGCAGATGATCCGTTATTTCGGAGCGTCGGCGCTCATCGGTTATCTGACGATGGATTTTGCGGACTGGAACTTGCAGATGCTGATAAGGACAGGAAAGTTCTTAACATTTGCACTGCGCCCTATCCATCATCGATTTTTTGCTTTGTCGCAGAAATTCGGACACAGGGTATTGGGATTCTTTTTTGAATTCCTGCCGTGCCTGTTGATTTTTATGTTCCTTTTCAGGGTGGATATAGTTCCTACCAGCATTCCGTGGACCATATTGTCGGTAATACTTGCGTTCTTTATGAATTTCTATGTGAATTATATTTTGGGAATGTTAGCCTTCTTCTTTGTAAAAGCGAACGGAATGAAGGCCGTGTATCAGATTTTGGCTTCTGTTTTTTCAGGAGCCCTGATACCGCTTAACTTTTTCCCGGAAATAATCCAGAAAATAATGATTTTCCTGCCGTTCCAGTATACAAACTATATACCGGCAATGGTATGGACCGGTGGTAACAACATTACAAGCATGAATCTTTCAGTTCCGGAAGCGGTGTTATGTCAGGCGGTTGCGGTGGTAGGAACCGCACTCTTAAGTGAAGTGATTTACCGCTGTGCAATCAAAAGATTTACGGCTGTCGGTGCGTAAGGTTAAGGAGGTTAAAATGAGACATTTGCAAATGTATGGCGTATGTGTAAGAACCTCTTTATCGGAGGCATTGGCATATCGCGTGGATTTTATTTTAAGCAGTATTATTACAATTTTGTCTAATATTTTGTTTCCATTGGTAACCATATTAATATATGCCAACGGTGCTTCTTTTCCGGGCTGGACCATGTGGGAGGTGCTGTTAATACAGTCGGTATACTCTATGGCCAACGGAATTGCATCCATGGTACTGGGTGGCGTTTTGTGGGTGACAATGGACCACATCAGAGGGGGAAGTTTTGAAACGGTATTGTTAAAGCCGGTTTCTCCTTTGTTTTATCTGGTAGCGTCTACTTTTGACATATCCAGTATAAGTATTTTCTTAAGTTCACTGGTTATTACCATCGTTGCGGCATCCTTTACGGGAATAGCAGGAATTACGGGAATTCTTAGTTTCCTTCTCTTGTTTATCGCCGGTATTATGGTAATATGCGGACTGAATCTTATTATGGCAGCTATCAGTTTTAAGTGGGTCGGAAACTCAAGAATTCCGGAGATTTTCAGCAGCGTAAGTACTTTCGGTACTTATCCGATTGGTATTTTCCCTAAAGCTGTAAAAGTCATTACAACCATGTTAATACCGGTTGCCATGATTGGTTTTTTCCCTGCAAGTGCGTTACTGGGAAGACTTGACCCGAAGGCATTTATCACATTAGTACCGTGTGTGTTATTCCTTCTTTTCGGTATATGGCTTTATAACAAAATGATTAAGCTGTATGAAGGTGTCGGCGGTTGATGTTTGCATCATGTACCGCGTGCCGCATGTTGCGTGTTCACGGCGGTTGCTTGCACTGTGTGCAGCATGTTGCGTGTTCGCGGCGGTTGCTTGCGCTGTGTGCCGCATGTTGCGTGTTCGCGGCGGTTGCTTGTGTCATGTACCGTGTGCCGGGCCGGCAGTATAGGCTAATAATAATTTGCTAAGGAAAGGTATAGTATAGAATATGTCAATTATAACAGTAGATAATCTCGTTAAAACATATACCACTTACAAAAGGGGAAGCGGTTTTAAAGAGACAATGAAAAGCTTTTTCAAAAGAGAAGCAGTAAAAATAAATGCCGTTGATAACGTTTCTTTTCAAATTGAAGAAGGAACAATTTGCGGTATTTTAGGACCGAACGGTGCCGGAAAATCAACAACCATTAAGATGCTCTGCGGTGCGTTGTATCCGACTTCCGGTACTATAGATGTAATGGGTTATTCTCCTGCAAAGGACAGGGCAAAATATGTACATAAAATTGGTGCGGTATTCGGACAAAAATCCCAGCTTATTTGGGATATTCCGCCTATCGACAGTTTTGCCATGAATAAAGCCATTTATGGTATCGGCAATGAAGATTATAAGAAGCGTCTTAGCGATATGGCAGCACTTTTTGATGTAGAAGAAGTTATGCATAAACCTACCCGTGTACTTTCGCTGGGGGAAAGAATGAAGTGTGAGTTCATTATGGCAATGCTCCATAATCCTCAGATTGTGTTCCTGGATGAGCCGACCATCGGTCTTGACGTAATTGCCAAGAGCAAGATAAGGGAAGTAGTAAGCGAAATGAACCGCAATGGTACGACCTTCATATTGACTACACATGATTTGGAAGATGTGGAGCAACTTGCCAAAGAGGTCATTGTTATCAACCATGGTAAAAAGGTGTTTGATGACAGCTTACAAAATTTAAAGCTGACGCTCGGAAACAAGAAGATAGTTAACCTTTCGCTGACGGAACCGTATAAGGGAGAAAGACTCAGCGGCGTGCCGGTTATTTTCGGAGATAGCGAGTATGACATATCACTTGAAGTAGACATGGATAAGCAAGGAATTAATGAATTCCTTAATGAACTTACAAAGGTTGTCTCATTTAAGGATATTTCCGTCGAAGAATTACCGATGGATATGATTATTTCAAGGATTTACACGGAGTAAGCGTGGATATGGGGCCGGTTACCTGGCTGGGGTGAGCGGCTGTGCTTGGAAATTACCAAATTACCAGTAGAATTCTTATATGATACTAAAAATTGGTAGATATAGTGGGATTTGACCCAAGAAATTTCAAAAAATACTTGATAAACTGGTGGGCATGAAGTGGAGCCTACCAGTATTTTTGAAAAAAGCAAGAAAAAATTGGTAGGCATGAAGTAGAACCTACCAGTTTTCCTGAAAAAAGCAAGAATAAATTGGTAGGCATGAAGTAGAACCTACCAGTTTTTCTGCAAAAAGCAAGAAAAAATTGGTAGGCATGAAGTAGAACCTACCAGTATTTTTGGAAAAAGCAAGAAAAAATTGGTAGGCATGAAGTAGTACCCACCAGTTTTTTTGAAAAAAGCAAGAAAAAATTGGTAGGCATGAAGTAGGGCCTACCAGTATTTTTGAAAAAAGCAAGAAAAAATTGGTGGGCATGAAGTGGAGCCTACCAGTTTTTTTGAAAAAAGCAAGCAAAAATTGGTGGGTATGAAGTGGAGCCTACCAGTATTTTTGAAAAAAGCAAGAATAAATTGGTAGGCATGAAGTAGTACCTACCAGTTTTTCTACAAAAAGCAAGAATGAATTGGTAGGCATGCCAAAACACCTACCAAGAAAATGAAGAAAAAAAGAAATAAATTGGTATGTATTGCCGCAGGGCACCCAAGAAATTGCCCAAAAGCAAGAATAAATTGGTAGGCATGAAGTAGTACCTACCAGTTTTTCTACAAAAAGCAAGAATGAATTGGTGGGCATGCCAAAACACCTACCAAGAAAACTGAAAAATAAAGAAATAAATTGGCAGATATAGTGGGATGTGACCCGGTTCAGCTTATTTCATATCGTTTGCACGATCATCAGCATAAACAATGCTTGTTGTATTGTCTTTTCTAAATTTGAAAGGGGTTGAGTTACATATTTTTTTGAAGCTGCGGTTGAAATAGGACGTGCCTTGAAAACCGCATGCATATGCAATTTCAGTTATAGGCAAAGCTGTGGATGTTAAAAGTTCACAGCTTTTTCTTATGCGGTATTTGGTTAAATATTCGGACGTTGTAAGTCCGATGGTGGTTTGAAAAACACGACATAGGTGGTCGGTGCAGATTCCGATATGGTCCGCAACATCGTGTGCTGTAATCGGTTCTCCAAAATTTGTCGCTATATATTCCATGGCTTTTTGCATGAATTCATTACGTCGTACACTTTCCGGGGTGAGTTTTATGGCATGTGAAATTGCCATGTGCCATATACCCATGAGTTCAGATATAATTTTCAGTTCAAAGCCGGCGGCGTGGGCGGAGTATAATTTTTCTATATCATGCAACTTGTTAAGCAACGCTGCCTGCCACGGATTATTAAGGCTTAAGTGCTGGCCGAAAGATACATATCCGTTAATGATGGGATAGACATATTTGCTTGCAACTAGGCTTCCCGGTAGGGTAGAAATTAAATCCGGCGAAAAAACAATGCTGAAAAATTCGCAGTCTTGTTCTTCCGGATTGTTGGCAAGATGAAGCTGATAAGAATTAACAAATATGCCATCGCCCTCTTTAAGATAATGGCGGGTTCCGTTTATTTCAAAGTAGCCGCATCCTTTGGTGAGCACCAAAAATTCAAATTCTTTATGAAGATGGGCATATAGGGAGAAACTTTTTAAATTAGTGGTATAGTGAATCTGAAGTGGAAAATCCGGTGTGCCGTGCGGTACTTTTTCAACATACTGTTCATCGACATATGCTTCTTTGACATATGCTTTTTGGGCATATGCTTTTTGGGCATATGCTTCTTTGGCATATGCTTCTTTGACATATGCTTCCTTGGACGGGGCGGTTTTTGTTATGTGCTTATGCTCCATGTCGAATTCTCCCTTCTATTTGCATCATGCCTGATACTTTACGCAATAGACAATAAAAATCGGAAAAGTGCGTAAATGTGTCGTTGGTGTTGTAGGAATTATGCTGACAAACATGATACAATAAATCTACAGTAAATTTAGCATGAAAGAATACTTTTCGTCAATGACGCACGAATGAAGTACGATGAAGTACGATGAAGTACGAATGAAGTACGAATGAAGTACGAATGAAGCAAGAATGAAGCAAGAATGAAGCAAGTAAGTTTCTGCAAGGAGCAACTGTAAAAAAGAAGGTATAAGGGCTTAATAAGCAAAATCGTCAGGAGGTACAAAATGTCAATAGTAACAACAAGTGAAAAAACAATTGGTTTTACGATGCGTGATGAAATCGTTAAGATTGAGGCATACGGCAAAAACTGTCTCAGGGTACGTTCAACCAGAAATACTTATTTTTCAGATGAGAAGTGGACGTTGCTGGATGCCGAGGAAGTGCCGGTTACAATCTCAGGGGATGAAAGGGAAGCAACCATCGTAAACGGAGATATCAGCGCCAAGATTACCCGTGCATGGGCAGGCTGTCATATTGAGTTTTTTAAGAAGGGTAAAAAAATACTTGCGACAAAAGAAGAATTTGATGTAGTAAGACGTTATCGTCATGTGGGTGGAAATCTGTATACGGCGATGGCTACTTTTGAAGCAAATGATAATGAACATATATATGGTATCGGACAGGAGCAGAGTGACCAGCTTGACCGTAAAGGTTCAACGGCAGACCTTGTTCATACTAACACAAAGTCAACCTTACCGGTTATTTATTCATCCTTGGGCTACGGTTTCTTTTGGAACAATCCATCCGTAGGAAGATGTGAATTTGCAACAAACCGTACTTTATGGATGTCAGAATGTGCTGAGCAGGTGGATTATCTTATTTATGTTGCGGATACACCGGCTGAAACTATGAAGATGTATTGCGATTTGACCGGTTATGCACCGAAGATGCCTAACTGGGGAGCAGGTTTCTGGCAGTGTAAATTAAGATATGAAAGCCAGGAAGACTTGCTTAATGTAGCAAGAGAATATAAGAAGAGAAATATTCCGATAGATGTTATCGTTATTGACTTTTTCCATTGGACCGAGCAGGGTAACTGGGAGTTTGAGCCATCCTTGTGGCCGGACCCGACTGCTATGTGCAAGGAACTTGAAGAAATGGGTATCCGCCCGGTGGTTTCCATCTGGCCAACCATTAACCCGAAGAGTAAAAATTATCAGGAAATGAATGACCGTAATCTGCTTATCCGCACGGAAAATGGCCAGTACGGTATGTTTGAATTCCATGGCCAGCAGGCGTATATTGATACGACAAATCCTGAGTGCAGAAAGTTTTTATGGGAACAGGTAAAGAAAAATTACATGTCCCACGGCATTAAAACGTTCTGGCTGGATCAGGCAGAGCCGGAGGTGCATCCGCAGCAGTTTGAAAACCTTAAATTCCATTTGGGAAATGGGGCGCAGGTTGCCATGCTATATCCGTATTATTATGTAAAAACTTTCTATGACGGATTAAAAGAAGAGGGCGAGGATTTAGTTTCCCTTACAAGAGCAGCTTATCCGGGAAGCCAGAAATTAGGTGCCGTGGTATGGAATGGTGATATTCCGTCAACCTTTAATGCCCTTAAGCAGAGTGTGACGAGCGGATTATCCATGGCAATGTGCGGAATACCATGGTGGAACAGTGATATCGGAGGATTTTTCAGTGGTAACATTGAGAGCGATTATTTCCGTGAATTGATTGTCCGTTGGTTCCAGTTTGGTCTGTTCAGCCCTGTTATGCGTCTGCATGGTGTGAGAGTGCGTACCAAAAATCAGGTAGACCGTCATCCGGGCGTATTGGAGCCAAGTGGTGGAGATAATGAAATCTGGAGCTTTGGCGAGCGGAATTATCCGATATTAAAATCAATCATTGAGCTTCGTGACCGCTTGAAACCGTATATTTTGAAATATATGGACATTGCGTCTGAGACAGGTGCGCCGATTATGCGTCCGATGTTCTTTGATTTCCATACAGATGAAATCTGCTATACACTGGAAGACCAGTATATGTTTGGTGAAGATATTCTGTTTGCACCTATTACGGCAGAAGGGGTAACCGACAGAAAAGTATATCTTCCGGAAGGAAAATGGGTAAGAACAACCGATAAAAAGGTGTATGAGGGTGGTCAGTATATTGATTGCCATGCAGAAATCGATGAGTTTATTGCCTTTGTAAAAGAAGGTGCGAAGGTGCTGGAAGTATTTTAATTGCGGAAGTGTAAATGAGCGAGAGCGGGAGAGGGCTACCCCTCCTTCCCGATATCATTCAGTTCCCTCTTTTCGTTTTTGATTTCCCAATATATAAGAAAAGTTAATAAACCACGTAAAATAACAACGGCAGCGAGGATACTGAGTTTGGACCATTCATGGACGACTACGGTACGAAGAACCTCGCTGCCGATTTTGAATTCTAAGGAAAGCGCAATTCCCTGCGCAAGCTTAAGACGTGTTTTTAAGTCATGGTGAACCCATTGGATAAATCCTTTGAAGATATAGTAACAGAGAATAATTACACCGATAGCTTCAAAAAGGAGAGCACAGATTTCTACAACGTAAGTTAGGATTTGTTCAAATAATGGTATCAGGTTTGTCATGGTACCTCCGCCTAAAAACACATGGATTATATTGTTAAGTTTCTCCTAAAAAAGCAGAATAATACAGGTGATATGTACCCTACTTACTGGATGTCCAGTAAAGAGGGTACATATCAAGGTTAGTACATTGCTTTTTTTATTGCGGATTGTTTATATTTATTTTAAAATATGAGTATCTGGATTGATAATAAAATCAGGGGGAGATACTTATGAATAAATCGGTAAAAGTACGGAAATTAGGCATCAGAATTAAGCTTGTCATGGCGGTAGCTATATTAGTGCTGATAGAGTGTATTACTTTAAGTTTTGTTTTGTATAACAATATGAAAAGTAATATGATGGCAGCGGCTATAGATCAGACAGAGATGGCAGCAGATCTCGCAGCAGACAGAATCGATGCAACGATGGCTGGCACACTTAGAGATAATGACTTAGAGTCGGAGAACTATAAGACGATTCAGGAAACGTTGGTGGCTATGCGTACTAAGTGCGGTATGGCGTATCTGTATGTGCTGTATGCTGAGGACGGCGTGGTGTACTATGGCGCCGATGCGGATGATAAAGAGGAGTTGTTTGCCGGAACGGAATTTGAAGACAGTTTTGAAGAATTGAAACCTGCTTTTGAAGGTGAGTATTATGTTCAGGATTATATTGACAGTTCAGAATACGGTGATTTGATAACAGCGTATGTTCCGCTTAAGGATGCAGATGGAAACGTTACTACAATTTTAGGTTGTGATTATGATGCTTCCACGATTAAAGAAAGACTTGACGCAGCTTTTACCCTGACAATTATTATTACAATTGTATGCTTTACCGTAACGGTGGTATTAGTATTTATCCTGATTTCAGGAATTGTAAGAAATATTTCCAAGGTAAATGAAAAAGTAAGTTTGATTGCAGAAAATAATGACCTTTCACAAGAAATAAACATAAAATCAGGCGACGAGATAGAGCTTATTGCAGATAATATCAACAGCATGCTTGAAGCAATGCGGCTTATTATGAATACGGTTATGCAGAAAGCAGTTACGCTGGATGAATCTTCGGCAACGGTTTCCAAAGAGGTTAATGCTGCCAAAGACAGTATTATGAATGTTTCTGCAACGATGGAAGAGATGACCAGCGGTATGCAGGAAACTACGGAAGCCATTGTGAAGATTAACCGTTATGTAGATAATTCATGGCAGAATACGGAAGATATCATGAAGGAAGCTGAGACTGCTGCAAAAATGACTTCAAGCAGTAAAGATAAAGCAGATGATATTTGCAAGGAAGCGGTTGAAACAACAACCCTTGTAAAAGAAAAAGCGCGGGCACTTTCAGATGTATTGAATGCCCGTATTGAAGAATCCCGTGCGGTGGATCAGATTTCAACATTGACACAGGATATTATAAGAATAACAGCACAGACGAATTTGTTATCATTAAATGCCAGTATCGAGGCGGCACGTGCCGGAGAAGCAGGACGCGGATTTGCCATTGTTGCAGATGAAATCGGAAAGCTTGCAACGGATTCTGCAACGGCAGCTGAGAAAATCAGCGATGTAACGCAACAGGTTATTGAAGCGGTAGAGGCGTTGGCACAGGCAGCCGGAGAAATGCTTGAATATCTGGAAAAGACAACACTTGTCGGTTATGATAAGCTGGTTGCAACCGGTACGGATTACCAGACAGATATACAAGGTATTTATGAGATGGTTAACCGGTTACGCAATTATTCGGAAGCATCTCTTGAAAATATGCGTAACACAAAAACTGCTATTGATTCCGTAACAGTTGCTGTCAGTGAAAGTGCCAAAGGGGTTTCTGATGTTACTGAAGTTATGCAGGAATTAATGCTGGGTGTGGATTCAGTGGCAGATACTGCGAATGAGAATGAACAGATAGCCGACTTATTGGATAAGGAAGTAAATCGTTTTATTTTATAGGATATGTAAATCGGGCGGTAGTTTTTGCCGTCCGTTTTTAGAATTAATAGAAAAATGCACGAAAAGTAGAAAAATGGATTCGGCAACGGAGGGTGATTATGAGACTGGGTATTAATACGACACCGGAACACAAAAGTCCGGAGGAATGGGCTAAGAAGTTATTAGAACGCGGATTAAAAGCATGTGCATTTCCGCTTGATTATCGTGCAGATGTAAACCGGATAGACGAATATGTAAAAGCAGCAAAAGAGTATGATTTACTCATTGCAGAAGTCGGCATATGGAATTCACCGCATGACCCGGATGAAAAAAAGGCACAGCACGCAAGGATGGTATGTGAAGAACAATTCCGTCTTGCAGAGTATATTCAGGCACGCTGTTGTGTAAATGTGTCAGGGGCAGCAGGACCTATCTGGTATTACTGCTATGAAGAAAACTTTACCAAAAGGCTATATGACGACAATGTAAAATTTGTCCAAGCTTTGTGTGACAGGGTAAAACCAAAGCATACCGCGTATACATTAGAGCCAATGCAATGGATGGTGCCTGATTCACCAAGTCAATACGCCCAATTTCTTAAGGATGTTAACCGTGAAGGATTTGCTGTGCATATGGATGCGATTAACCTTATAAAAGACCCTTATACTTATACCCATAAAAAAGAAGTAATAGATGAGGCCTTTGATTTGCTGGGTAGTCAGATAAAAAGCTGTCATCTTAAAGACCTAAAAATGGATGAAGGCCTGACAGTGGCTATACGTGAAGTGCCGCTGGGAGAGGGAAGCATGGAAATAGCCCATTATCTTGACAGAATTAATGGTTTGGATGACGATATGCCGGTACTTATTGAACATGCACCGGACATGGTAGCGTATGATAAAGCACTTTCATATATGCGTGATAAAGGATTTTTGCAATAAGCGTTTGCGTGAAGTTATATATAATATATACAGGAAACATATTTGAATATTTGTTATGGGAGGGAAGAAACAGTATGGCACAAAACGGTAATTCAGATGTAATAACAAGAGAGTATTTTGACAATCTGTTAGTTGAAATGCGGCACCTTGATAATGTAATGCCGGATACAACGCTTGAATTATATGGAGAAAAATTTGATACGCCTATTATGATGGCAGCGTTATCCCATCTTAATAATGTATGTGAAAACGGTATGGTTAAGATGGCAGAAGGAGCGAAAGCAGCTAATGCCGTCAATTGGTCGGGAATGGGAGAGCTTGAGGAACTGGAAGCGATACTTAATACCGGTGCAAGAACTATTAAGATTATTAAGCCACACGCTGACAATAAAGATATTTTCGATAGAATTGAGCACGCCCAAAAGCATAATGCGTTTGCTGTCGGAATGGATATAGACCATGCTTTTAACGGCGCCGGAGAATATGATAATGTATTTGGCCTTGCAATGAGACCGAAGACAACGGAAGAAATAAAAGAGTTTGTGGCAGCAACGGATTTACCTTTTATAGTAAAAGGTGTGCTTAGCGCAAAAGATGCTGAGAAATGTGTAGAAGCCGGTGTAAAAGGAATTGTTGTATCCCATCATCATGGCATTATGGATTATGCAGTTCCGCCGCTTATGATTTTGCCGGAAATTGTAAAAGCGGTAGACGGTCAGATGCCGGTTTTTGTTGATTGTGGAATTGTGAGTGGAATGGATGCATTTAAAGCATTGGCACTGGGAGCAACAGCCGTATCCGTAGGACGGGCCATTATGCAGCCGCTTTCACAGAATGGAGCAAAGGGAGTGACGGACACCATTCATAGAATGACAGCTGAATTAAAAGGTGTTATGGCAAGAACCGGTATTAGTGATTTAAAACACATGGACCCGACAGTGATCCATAAAAGATAAACTCATCAAAATAAATGAATAACAATTGTAAGAAATTTGTAAGAATTTTCACCTTTTTTTGTAAGAAATTTGTATTATAGTAAGCTAGTATTATTCGTACAAAATTATGTTGTGGAGGAGCTTATGAACAAAATGTTACTTACAGTAGGAAAGAAAATAGGGACAGTTATCAGTGTCTTACTGATAGCGGTGCTTTTGGTTTCAGGATGTGGCAGCAAGAAAACGGGAATGAATACACATACTTCCGGAACAGGAGAAACGGAATGGAAAAAGACAGGATTTGTTAAAAAGGATATTCCGATGGAACAGGAACTGCAAATGGAGACACCGTTTTATATAAAAAGGGTATCTGATATGCAGGATTATGAGCCGGATTTTGATTACGATTCGTTCACAAAAACAAGCAGCTATTTTAAAGACACATATTACACTATATATAATTACATATGCAGTGAGGGACAAAATTTTGTCCTTGAAAAACGCAAATCGGATATGGAAGAAACTGTAACCCAAAATCTGTTCGCAAACGAAACGGAACCTTTGTCAGGACATATTGTTGCAATGGATGTGATAAAAGAGAATGACATTGCACTATTATTTGTGGATGCGACAGAAGGCTATTATTATATCCGACTTGATGCGGAAGGAAATATTATATCAATAATAGATGTAACAAAATCATACCAAAAAGAAGGAATATCAAAAGATGCTCTTTCCCAAGGAGCATGGTATAGCGATGCAGAGGGCTTGACTTATCTTTTCACAGAGGACAGACAGGGGGTCAGGGTATTTAACGCAGAAGGTACAATGCTTATAAATAAAGATTTTTCAGATGGGTCAATTTCCCCATTGACAACTGCATTCCATATGCCGGATGGAAGCCTGATTCTCGTGCAGGCACAGAGTAGAAGTTTGAACTCGACACTTATGTGGTTTGAAGCAGATAAGAAGACATTTAAGACGCTTGCGACACTGCCCGGTGTATCTATAAAGCAAATTGATGTCCAAAATGATGGCTTCATATATTATTCAGCGGAAGGAAAGCTGATTAAGTGGGATTATAGTACAGGAGAATGTAATGTACTGTTTAACTGTTCTGTAAATGATATTGATGTTTCAAAAGCACGCCATGTTTCTGTGACAGATAACGGTGAGATTATACTCTATACGCAAGGTGAGGATGCCGTTACAATGTATGCATTATCGGATGAGGAAATTAAGACGAATAATGTAATAACGATGGTTCCGTTTAGTAGTGACTTATTTATTACGACTGCTGTAAATAAGTATAATGGTCAACACCGTGAACTGCCGATAAAAACTGTAACGGATACGGATTGGACACGCGTTATGGCTGAAATTGTAGCCGGAAGAGGACCGGATATCATGGTTTTTTCAGAACGTTATGATGATGAGTATTATGCACTTTGCGAAAAAGGTGCACTGGAAGATTTAACAGGCTATATATCAGAGGATATTTTAGCACAGATTTTTCCCGGAATTATTGAAACAGGTACTTATGAAGGTAAATTAGTAGGTATAGTACCGTCTATGAGTGCGAGTGTAATGGTGACTTCCAAAGAAGTATGGGATAAGCCAACCTGGGATTTTGATGATATCAAGCAGATTTTAGAGAATAACGAAGAAATCGAGGGTATGTTTATCTCATCGATGAATTATCTTAGTGCAAATAATAATTTATGGTATATGATGCAACATATCAATACGTCACCGTTTTTGGATATGAAGAATAATAAGTGCTATTTTGATTCCAAGGAGTATAAAGACTTGCTTGAAATGTGTAAAAAATATGGAGTAAATAGGCTTCTGGAAGAGGGATGGGAAGAAGTACAATGGATTAAAGAAGGAAGAGCGTTAGCAATAGAAGTTCAACCATACAGTATGTATGACGGATTTATGGACATAAAGAAACAATACGGAGATAGTGTTCAGTTTGTAGGATATCCGGGGCAGGAAGGTTATACGGGACATGTTGGTGGAATGCGCATAGTGGTTAATAAAAATAGTAAATATAAGGAAGAAATAAAGGGATTTCTTGAATATATACTTTCTGAGGAATATCAGCATGATTATGTACCCACAAGTGTGCGGGAGGATGTAGTGCGTTCACGTATCGTGATTGATGAATATTCAGGTGGTTGGGTATATCAATGTGGTTTTGGTGAAATGCGTGCTGTTATCGGTTTTGATAGACCGGATGGAACCTCTTATGAAGAAGAATACATTTCTGTGTTAAGAAATTTGGGACCTGCTGATGAGAATATAGACAGGACGGTATGGTTCAATATGATGAGTGAATCTGACAGATATTTTGAAGAGGACGAGGATATCGACGAAGTAACGCGGTATATACAACGGGTCACACAGCTATATTTAGACGAAATAAAAGATTAAAACAAGAGGGTATCCCAATCGGATACCCTCATTTTATTAATTATTAAGTGGCGTTATTCATTGGTTTCTTCCTGCGCCAGCTGCATTTTGTAATAAAATCCTTTTTTATCAAGTAATTCCTGATGCGTTCCGCGTTCAACAATTTCCCCTTCGTGTATAACCAGAATGAGGTCTGCTTCGCGTATAGTGGATAAGCGGTGCGCAATGGCTATTATGGTACGTTTTCCGGCGATATTATTGATGGCCTTTTGTATCTGTTTTTCAGTCTGTACGTCAACGGAAGCAGTTGCTTCATCCAGAATAATAATCGGCGATTTCCGTAAAATAGCACGGGCTATGGCAACGCGTTGTTTTTGACCACCCGATAATCTGAGTCCGCGTTCTCCTACTTTTGTTTCATACTGTTCCGGCATATGTAAAATGTCTTCGTGAATGTTTGCGGCTTTTGCGGCTTCTTTTATTTCTTCATAAGTTGCGTCCGGTCTTGCATAACCGATATTTTCAGCAATCGTGCCGTTAAACAGGAAGGTGTCCTGCAAAACGGGAGAAATGTTTTGTCTGAGACTTTCCAGCGTTACGTCTTTTATATTTTTCCCGTCAATTAATATTTTCCCGTTGATGGGGTCATAAAATCTTCCCAGTAACTGTGTCAGGGTTGTTTTTCCTACGCCGGTAGGTCCGACAAGGGCAACCATCATACCCGGCTTTGCTTCAAAGGAAATATTTTTGAGAACCGGTATTTTGTTGCTGTAATGGAAATCTACCTTTTCAAAAGAAATAGCGCCTTCTACATCTCCTATATCAACCGCGTCCGGTGCATTTTGTATGGCAGATGGCGTATCAAGCACCAGTGCAACTCGTTCGGCACCGGCGAGGGCCTGCTGAAGGCTCTCCAAAAGATTGGCAAGCCCGGATACCGGTCCGTAGAAAAGGGAAAGGTATAAAACAAAAGCAACAATATCTGCAATGGTAATCTGATTGTGCATGCTTAAGTAGCCGCCGAAAAATACTACAAGTACCGTACCGATGGAAGATAAAAACTCAACACTCGGATGGAAAGCTGCACTTGCCCGCAAGGCTCTTAGCATGGCAGAAACCTGACGGGTATTTTTCTCATTAACACGTCCGCGTTCATATTCCTCCTGCCCAAAGGACTGGATTTCATGAAGACCTGAAAGATTGTCCTGAAGTTGGGCATTCAGTTCGCCCATGCATTTTTGGGATTCCTTAAAGAAGGGCTGTACTTTTTTTGCAAAAACAACACCGGAAAGCAGGATAAAAGGAATCGGAAAGCAGGTAATAAGGGCAAGCTTCCAGTTAATGGAAAGCAGTATGATAAGGACGCCTAAAAAGGTGACCAGATTTGTAATAATGTCCGGTATCATGTGGGCGTACAGAAGTTCAAAATCACGTGTATCATTTACGACACGGCTCATCAAATCGCCGGTCTGCTTATCGTGGAAAAATGAAAGGTCAAGATGTTGTAACTTGTTATACATACGGTCACGTAAGTCACCCACAAGATGCCAGGCTGCTTTGTGTGCAAGGTAATTGCTTAAGAAACGGAAAAGTATACGTAAAAGATAGAGCCCGAGCAGTATAACCGTGAGTTTTATAATGACGGAGAAGGAAGATTTTTCTAATCCTTTTTCAACCACACTTGTCATAGTGGACAATACCTTTGGCGCGGTAAGATTAATTGCCGTAAGACTCAAGGTTGATAAAATGGCAATCACGTAAAGCATTTTATAACGGGTTGCTTCTTTGGTAAGCTTCCATAGCATTTTCATTTTTTTACGCTCCTTTGTAAATGATAATCCTATACTAGCAAATGGAATATTTTGTTGTAAATGGGTTAAATTGTTCTTATGAAAGATAAAATTTGCAGAAGTCATGGAGGGAAATGAAAATGTGTACGGCTATAACTTTTAAATCGGGCGACAACTATTTTGGAAGGAATCTTGATCTTGAGTATTCATATAAGGAAGCGGTGACAATAACACCAAGAAAGTATACGTTTCGTTTTTTAAACAAACCGTCTGTTTCTTCGCACTATGCCATGATAGGGATGGCTTATGTGGTAAAAGAATACCCGCTTTATTATGATGCAACAAACGAGTTGGGGTTAAGCATGGCAGGACTCAGTTTTCAGGGATATGCATCCTATAAATTACCCGATGAAAAAAAAGATAATATTGCAGTTCATGAATTTATCCCGTGGGTGCTGGGGCAATGCGCCACCGTGGGTGAGGCGAAAGTCCTGTTACAAAGAGTAAATCTTGTTGCGGAAGATTTCCGTGAGGATTTGCCGACACAGCCTTTGCATTGGATTATAGCGGATAAGCTTTCTTCCATAACGGTAGAGTGCACTTTAGACGGAATGAAAATATATGATAATCCGGTAGGCGTACTTACCAATAATCCGACTTTTGATTATCATATGACAAATCTTTTGAATTATGTAAACCTAACGGGTGAAGAACCGGATAATGATTTTATTAGTGGGCTAGATTTAAAACCATACAGCAGGGGGATGGGAGCTATAGGTCTTCCCGGCGATTATTCGTCAGCCTCGCGTTTTGTAAAAGCGGCTTTTGTGCTACACAATTCTGTGGTTGATAATTCTTTGGTTGACGTTTCGGCGACGAAGCATTTTGAAACAGAAGGGTCTGCGGCCGTAAGCCAGTTTTTTCATATTCTGGATTCGGTGGCACAGCCCAGGGGTGCGGTGCGTCTTAGGGATGGCAAATACGTTATAACCGTATATAGCTCCTGTTGTAATACCGACCAAGGGATATATTATTATAAAACATATAATAACAGTACAATCATGGCAGTAGATATGTATGCGGAAAATATAGATGGGAATACCCTTGTGAGTTATCCGCTTTTTGGGATGGAAGATAAAGCCCGGTTTGAACGGGTGAATTAGTACGTTTTTCTTTGGGTTAAGTTAAAAAATAAAAAGCACGCAAGGCATATCATTTACTTTACATGTCTTGCGTGTTTTCTTGCAATTTGCGATATTATAACCTCTTATAACATAAGTTCATAAATCTTAGTTACATCTTCTTCGTGAAGAGGAACGAATCCGCCAACGCTGCCGCCTCTGCCGTCTCCGAAGCAAGCTGTTTTTGCCATCTTAGGAATATCCTCAGCCTTAGCCCCTAATTCTTCAAAGTTACCCGGTAAACCAAGTGATTTAAAGAATGTACGTAATGCCATAATGCCGGCTTTTGCCGTGATTTCAGGATGCTCAAAATCCATCTGGCAACCCCAGACTCTTGTGGCAAGCTGTGCAAAGCGTAATACGTTGTGATTCATTGTATAAGTCATCCATGCAGGGAAGACAACGGCGAGTCCGGCACCATGTGTACAGTCGTAAAGGGCAGAGAGTTCATGTTCAATGTCGTGACTTGCCCAGTCCTGACCTCTGCCGACACCACAGCTGTTGTTGTGTGCCATCATACCTGCCCACATAATGTTAGCCCGTGCCTGATAATCGTTAGGATCGGCGATTACCTTTGGCGCTTCATGAATCATGGTAAGCAATAATCCTTCAATCATACGGTCTGTTACTTCAACATCTTTGGTATTGGTAAAGTAACGTTCAAAAAGATGAGCCATAATATCTGCTACACCGGATGCCGTCTGATAAGGCGGCAGTGTCTGTGTGAGTGCCGGATTTAATATAGAGAATTTAGGACGGAAGCCTTCACCGGAAGCACCGCGCTTAAACATTCCTTCCTCCTTGGTAATAACGGAGTCGGGACTTCCCTCACTGCCTGCAGCGGCGATAGTGAGAATAGTTCCGATAGGGAGTGCATTAACCACCGGTTTTCCCTGATAGTAATCCCAGAAGTCACCGTCATATACGGCACCTGCCGCAATGGCCTTTGCAGAGTCTATGGTACTTCCGCCACCAACGGCAAGCACAAAATCCACGTTCTCTTTTTTGCACAAAGCGATACCTTCGTATACAAGACCGCTTCTCGGGTTCGGCATTACACCACCTAATTCAACATAGGCGATAGCTTCACTATCAAGTGATTTTTTTACCCGGTCAAGAAGTCCTGAACGTATAACACTTCCTCCGCCATAATGAATCAACACTTTTGAGCCACCGAAGCGCTTAACGTATTGAGCCGTGTTATTTTCCTGATCCTTACCAAACACAAAGTAGGTTGGACTCCAAAATGTAAAATTTTCCATGAAACCCTCCGATCCAAAACAAGTAAGTTTTGATTAAATATTTACTTTTATTCTAAAATCTATTCTTAGTCTAAAAAGTAACATTATTATACCACATAGTAAGGCAGTGGCATAAAACTATTTTGAGTTCTTTTATGAAGATTAGTCGGTGCCGTAATTAAAGAAGGTTTAGTTTGAAGCATCTAATTATAAGTGGTATAATCTTGATACATATTTACGGAAAACCAATATCAGGATAAGGGGATAAAGCGCATGGGATTAGAAGTAATCTATACGGCAAGAAAATTAGGGAACGAAAGTAAGGAGTATCAGCCAACCGGTTTGTTGGGTTTACATGTCAGCGAAGCATGGGGCGGCGGCAACGGAAGTATTGATGCACCAAAACTTCTTAATATAACGATAAAAAATGAGGCTGCCACGGACTTTAGCGGTGTCGTACATATTGAGCTTGCAAAGGAGAGAAAAGAACCCCGTTTTTATTTGCCGGGATTTATGTATGGATGGAACCGCGGAGAGGCTCCGCTCAATATTATCAGGCAATTTCCTCGTATAAGACTTGATGGCGGACCCAAGCCGGTATCTACATGGTGGATGGTGAGAGGAGATAGATTATCAAATCCCGTTGCAATTATGTATGATGACAACCGGATTACCGGGATGTATGCTGCGCCGTACTGGATAGAAAAAGATGGTGTGAAGAAACCCTATGAGGCGCAAGGCATAGGAATGGAAAAGGCATTTTACCAATATGCCGGCTATACCTGTTCCTGCGATAGAAAAATATCTGCGATAGACCGGGCAACAGCTATAGACCGGGCAACAACCACGAATAAAAAATATGCAACGGTCGGTTATACACTTGGGTATGAAAATGCGCCATGGCTGTTTGTGCAGTCTGCAAGTGTATATGACAGGGCAGAATTAACGGATGAAAACTGTTTTGTAATAAAAGTGGGTGAAAGTATAGAAGTGAATATGGTCGTGTATGACTATGAAGCAGCATCACTTACAGAAGTATACCGGATTCTGGAAAAAGAATATACCCGTTATCACCAAAGCCCAAGAACGATAGAAGGCATGTCAATCAAAAAAGCTACGGAAGAAATTGCCGGGGCTATTCAGGAAGCAGCATGGCTTCCTGAGGAAAAATGTTACTCCGGTTTTGTGTATGACAAGCCGGAAGGTTATACCTACAATAAACTGGGTTCACTTACATGGACAAACGGATTGTCGGTTGCAGTACCTATGTTACTTGCCGGCATCCGTCTTAAGGATGAAAAAATGCATTCCTGTGCACTTACATGTATACAAAACATAATGGATAATAGCTGGAATGAAAAGTCCGGTTTCCCGTATGACGCAGTGCAGGATAATCATTGGAACTTAAAAGGATGGTGGTATGACGGCATGTACGTCGGCGGTCATAGCGGATACCTGATGGGACAGGCAATGTACTATTTTATGAAGGCGTACTATTACGAAAAAGAATACAAAGAATGCGTGCATGAAGACTGGCTTAAAAAAGTCAGTGCCGTTATAGATAAAATGGAAAAGATTAAGAATGCGGATTATGAGTATCCGTATGTTATTTCAAAAGATACCGGAGCAGGTATTGCCTATGATTCCTTTGGAAGTACATGGTGTCTTGCGGCAGTTGCCTATTATTCGTGGCTTACAGGAGACAGACAATATCTTGACGGATTGCAAAAAAGCGAACAGCATTATTATGATGCGTATGTTGCGAAAGTGGAGTGCTACGGTGGCCCGCTTGACATAGATAAAGCGGTAGATTCTGAGGGAGTGTTGGCATATATACGTGCAGTTCGTTATTTGCATGAAATAACGCAGGACGAAAAATATCTTGTTCATATGAAAGATGCCATTTCTTATGAATGTTCCTTTAAGTTTGCATACAATTCACCGGTTAAGGTATTGCCGTTAAGTCAGATTGGCTGGTCCAGTAGTGGTGGTAGTGTAACATCTACCGCAAATCCGCATATTCATCCAATGTCAAGTACTATTGTAGATGAATTGCGGTATTATGTAAACCAAACAAAGGACCAATATGTCAGGGACCGAATGCTTGACACGGTTATGTGGGGCTGCCAGACCTACAACACTTACGACAAGGAATACGGCTATGGTAAAAAAGGCTGGATGTCGGAACGCTTCTGTTACAGTCAGGGACTAGTAGTGGAAAAATATCCTGACGGCACACCGGCAGGAACATGGTTTGCACTTATGCCTTGGGCAGGAGCCAGCATCCTTGAAGGAATGGTGGGAGAGTGCTGGGAATAAGAACAGGATGGTACTTATATGAAAGAACAATATAGAATACGAAAAGCACAGGAAAAAGATATTCCTTACATTAATGACCTTTTGCAGCAGGTATGCCTTGTGCATCATAACGGACGCCCGGATATTTTTAAATATGGGGCAAGAAAATATACGTACGAGCAGTTAATCGGTATAATGCATAATGAAAAGACGCCGATACTTGTGGCAGAAAATGAGCTTGGTGCGGTAGTAGGATATGCTTTCCTTATTTTTAAACAGGAACTTAACCATAACATCCTTACGGATATTAAATCGTTATACATTGATGATTTGTGCGTGGATGAACATTTGCGGGGACAACATATCGGGAAAAAGCTGTATGATGCCGTAGTGGATTATGCCAAAGAACACGACTGTTACAGCATAACCTTGAACGTATGGGCACTCAATGAACCGGCAATGAAGTTCTACGAAAAATGCGGTCTAAAGCCACAGAAGACGGTTATGGAAACGATTCTGTAAATGGAAACGATTCTGTAAATGGTTCCGTGAGAAATACTTTGGGAGGATTATATGATGAAAGATAAATGGCAGAAGGTACGTATTCTTTTTGGAAAAGTGTTGCTTATAGTTGTGTTCTTTTTGCTTAGCGGATCAGAGTCAGAGGCATCTGATAAGAAGCATACCTTAATAAAAGGAATTGAAGAAAACTGGGATTCTTCCGGTAGTTTTATTGTCAGTATAGGTGAAGAAACGGCTATCAGGGAGGATAGTGGTGATCCGCTCGACAAGTGCGCGTATACTTATCCTTCTATGTATCTTTACGCAAGGTATCATTCTCCATATAAGGTAATAGCGGTTAGTGAGAAGATGTATCTGCAGACGGAGTGCGATGTACGTATCGGGCCGGGAAATTCTTATGCGGTTATTGGGAAAGCTCCGGTCAACCAGTTTTTCAAAGTGACAGGAAGAGTGGGAAAGAACTGGTACAGGGTTAATTATAACGGACAAACCGGCTGGGTTCCGTATTCTTCTTTGGGATATTATGAAAAGTTTGTGCCGGTGGATTATATAGAGCCTGGAAAGAACCGGTGGGAGTATACCGTCAATGAATTAATTCAGATAGCACTTAACGATTGCATTAAGCCGGGAATGTCTGTAAGGGAAAAGGCTATAGCGGTTAATAATTATTTGTGCAGGATAGTTGATTATGACTATTCGTATAGCAGATATTCTACTTTTGACGCACTGGGATATGGCAGTGCAGTTTGTCAAGGCTATGCGAATGCATTTATGCGGATTATGGAGGCGGCCGGTGTTCCGACAGATTATATTAGTGGGCAAGGATGGACCGGTACAGAATGGGGCTCGCACGGATGGAACCGTATTCAGATAGATGGTGTTTATTATTATATAGATGTAACTTGGAACGATGTGACAAATAACAAATATCTTTTGATGGATTATGACACATTTCATTATGATCATTATCAACAGCATGTTAACTATAAGAATCGTATATATTAACAATATGAGGGAAATGGAATGAGAAAAAAAGTAACAGTATTGATGATTGGCTTTTTATGTATGCAAATATTTTTTGCCTGTGGCGTTCCTAAATATGAGAAGCATATGAAAAAAGCGTCCAAATATATGGAAAAAGAGGATTATGATAGTGCCGTGGAGGCTTATGCGAAAGCGGTTGAGTATGACGAGAAATCGCTGGAAGCATACTGTGGCCTGCTGTTAGCAAAAGTACATCAGGGTATGGAATATGTTGACGTACAGGATACGGTTGATGCCGGATTTGTACTTATTGAAGAAAAGCTTTTTGCAAAGGAAGGTATTACCCCGGAGGAGGAGAAACTTGCTGTTGACTTTTATGATACGGTAGTAACGCTTTTTGAAGGGACTTCTGATGAAAAACTGGCACTTTTAGATAAGGGCGTGAAGTTATTCGGTACGGATTTAGATTATGATGAAGCTTTTATGGAAGAAATTACGAATGTGGCAGAAAGCTTTCTTGGCGAGAATGATTTCTTTAAGGCTAAAGAGTATGTGGAGTTAAAACAGACAGAATATCCTGATAATGAAAATATATCGGAATATACAGAGACTATCCATGAAATGTTGCTTTCTGTACTTTGTGAAAACGTGGAATATTATCTGGAAGAGAAGAATTATAAGTATGCCAAGGAATATGTAGATATTGCATTGAGTTTTTTTCCGGATAGCGAAAGTGTAAAAACACTTAAGGAATCTGCTTATGCAAAATACGAGGAAGAGCAGCGTTATGCTGAATTACTTACGAAGATAGGGACCTGTATAGAAACTAAAGATTATGCAGGAATTGTTGATCTTAGTATGACAGATGCTTATAAAGAGATTAATGAAATGATATCCTACGGAGGTAAATTTCTTTATCTGCCGGAAGGAAGGACGGAAGGAAAAGGTGTAGGTATTTATTCCATAGAAGGCTGTGGATGTGTCCAGTTTTATTATGGCGATATTAAAGACGGCAAACGTGAAGGAAACGGAACATGGGTACATGTGGAATGCGATGAAAATAGTCTGTTGGTTAATTGTTATGAAGGTGGTTTTGCAGATGATAAACCAAACGGTGCAGGCAGCATGTGGTATAAATTCAATGATATAGAGATTTATCTCATACAGGGTAATTTTAATAATGGGTTGTATAATGGTTCGGTAAGTGATCATTTATATGGAGAAAAGGATGAAAAAATACCGTTTGAATATACTGTTGTTGACGGAGTAATACAGGGAATAGAAGTCGAAGATTGGATTGAAGAGGTAAGAGAAGCCAATGAACGCATTATAGGCGTAAATTATACAACCTTAGAGGATGGAAGAATATATGCGACTTGGGCTGCGGTTGACCTTGACAGCAAAAAAATAGGAGTATTACATTTCAGATAATTCCAATAAAAGTAATGAGAACAGGTTTATGAAAAAAATCATCTTAGGAACGCTGGCGCATGTGGATGCCGGTAAGACAACTTTATCAGAAGCAATGTTATACGAAAGCGGTAAAATAATGAAGCAGGGACGTGTGGATGCAGGAAATGCGTACCTTGACCATTACGAGCTGGAACGGAAAAGAGGAATAACCATTTTTTCCAAGCAGGCAATGTTTTCCTATAATAATATGCAGGTTACCTTGTTAGATACGCCGGGACACGTGGATTTTTCTTCCCAGATGGAAAAAACGCTCAAAGTAATGGATTATGCCATACTTTTAGTGAGTGGTACCGATGGAGTGCAGGGGCATACTCTTACCCTATGGAAGCTTCTTAAGCAATACAAGATTCCGGCATTTATCTTTGTCAATAAGATGGATCAGGACGGAACAACGAAAGATGCGTTGATGGAGCATCTTAAAGATAAATTGAATGATAACTGTATATGCTTTGATAAACCCGTGGAATCGCTGCTTTTTGAAGATGATTTTCAGGAAGATCTTGCCATGTGTGCTGAAGATATGATGGAAAAATATTTTCAGGGAAACAGCATTACTCTTGATGATGTAAGAAAAATGATGCGGGAGCGTAAAATGTTCCCGTGCTTTTTTGGTGCGGCTTTATATAATGAGGGAGTAAAAGAATTATTAGATGCCATTGAAATTTTGGCGATTGAGCCTACATATACCGAAGACTTCGGTGCAAGAGTTTTTAAAATAATAAGAGATGAACAGAAAAACCGCGTTACTTTTTTAAAGATTACTGGTGGCAGCCTCCGTGTAAGAGAGGAAATGGCTGGAGAGAAAGTAACACAGATAAGACGTTATTCCGGTGAAAAATATGAGACAACCGATTGTGCATATGCAGGAGAAATATGTGCCGTGACCGGCCTTAATAACAGCAGAATCGGAAGCGGATACGGAAGGGAAGCATCTGTTAAAGATTCGTACTTAAAACCGGTGCTTACCTATAGCGTATTGCTTCCCGATGAGGTGGATGCTGTTGTGGCGTTGCAGAAATTCAGACAGCTTGAGGAAGAAGACCCTGAACTTAACCTGATTTTTAATGAGGCATCGCAGGAAATAAAGGTTCAGGTAATGGGCGAAATCCAGATGGAAATCTTGAAACATATGGTTAAAGAGCGTTTCGGATTTGACATATCCTTTGCAAACGGAAGGATTTTATATAAAGAAACCATATCGGATATAGTAGAAGGCGTCGGACACTTTGAACCACTCAGACATTATGCAGAAGTACATTTGAAGCTTGAACCCCTGCCGGTGGGGAGCGGTTTGGTATTTGAATCAGATTGTATGGAAGAGGAACTTGCGCGTAACTGGCAGAATCTTATACTTACAAATCTTAAGGAAAAAGAGCATGTCGGGGTATTAACGGGGTCACCGATAACCGATATGCGTATATCCATTGTGGCAGGGCGTGCGCATCTTAAGCATACCGAAGGGGGAGACTTCAGACAGGCAACTTACCGTGCCGTAAGACATGGACTGATGCAGGCAACTAGCGTACTGTTAGAGCCGTTCTATGAATATGTGCTTGACGTGCCTGATACCATGCTTGGCAGGGCAATGACGGATATTGATAAAATGGGTGGAACATGTGAAAGCCATGTTATCGAAAACGGTCACGCTAAGCTTACGGGAACCGTACCGGTAAGGACACTCGGGGATTATCAGATAGAATTAAGGTCTTATACCAAAGGGGCAGGAACACTTTCTTTAAATGTAAAGGGTTACTATCCATGCCCGCAGCAGGCAGAAATTGTGGAAGCTATCGGGTATGAAGCCGAAAGGGATGTTTTAAACACGGCAGATTCCGTATTTTGTGCCCATGGAGCAGGTTTTGTAGTGCCGTGGTATGAAGTACATGAATATATGCATCTGGAACCGGTACTTTTTGATGCGGAAGGTAAAAAACAACAGGAAAATGTTTTCATAAACGCCAATAATGCGTTAAAGGAGCGTAAGGAAATTGTAATCGGAACGGAAGAGATAGACGAAATCCTTGCAAGAACGTATGATGCCAACAGGGGCGTCAGAAAAGGTGCCCATAAAGGAATATCGGCACGCAGGCGTGAAGAACAAATTGCGGCACGTACAACACGGTATTATAGTGAAAACAGTGAGGGTGCTTCTTATCATGGGACTAAAAAAGATAAGGAGCGCAATAAGTATCTGTTAGTCGACGGATACAATATTTTATATGCGTGGGAAGAATTTGCTGAGCTTATTAAGGTTAATATTGACGGTGCCAGAGGAAAGCTTCTTGATATTTTGTCCGATTATCAGGGCAGCATAGATGCTAAAATAATCGTGGTTTTTGACGCGTATCGCGTGGCAGGGCATAAAACAGAGCTTGTTAAGTACCATAACATAGATGTAGTATATACCAAAGAAGCAGAGACCGCGGACCAGTATATTGAAAAATTCGGTCATGAACACGGTAAAAAGCATGAGGTCACGGTTGCAACGTCCGACGGGCTTGAGCAGATTATCATACGAGGGGAAGGGTGCCTGTTAATGTCGGCGCGCGATCTCAAAAATGATGTGACGCATAAGCAGCATATGGTAAAAGAAAAACTGAATCAGCAGGCGGTAAAACTTTCACAGAAACCGTTTGATAATGTAGGAGAAAAATAGATGCAGGTAAGTCAGGTACTCATTATGAAAATTAAAAATGAAACAGACAGAATATTACACATGCGCGGTAATAATCTGTATACCGCACCGGGAAGTAACAAAAAGATTTTGGAGTTTTCCGTTGTCGTTGACAAATCCCTTCCGGCAGAGTGCGTAAGCAGTATGCTGAT
Source organism: Lachnospiraceae bacterium (assembly GCA_045576455.1). Classification (GTDB taxonomy): domain Bacteria; phylum Bacillota; class Clostridia; order Lachnospirales; family Lachnospiraceae; genus RGIG4034. The sequence goes on from JAZNGM010000005.1 coordinate 57,850, forward strand.
AGCCTTGATGGGTGCCTTAAAAAGACATGATGAAGTGTACCGGAATGTAAGACTTAATTATGTGCAATGGGAAGCAGATGACAAAACGGATCACAGTGTAGTGCCGATGATGCAGCTTATGTCGGAAACTTTTTATACATCGTATGAAACAACCCCTTGTGAAAAGTCATATGATAAGTTATATGCTTATCTTAAAAAATTCCATGCGAGAAGCCGGATTGTTTTTTTACTGACATCAGATAAAAATGTAATAGTTAACGAAGAAGAAACCAATGAAAGCTTAAAACCGTTTCTTGGAAAAAGATTAGTGAAAATACAGTATACGAATGGAGAACCTGAGTTATGTTGCCGTATGCTTTTTTAGAACGTATGAAAGAAATGCTCAAGGATGAATTTGAAGCTTTTGAAGCAAGCTATGACAGGTGCCGATATAAGGCGCTGCGTCTTAATCCTCTTAAATGGAAGGGGACGGATGCGGATACTGATACTGATATAAATAAAGTCCTTGATAAACTCCCGAAGGATTTTAAATTAAGTAAAGTACCTTGGGCAGAAAACGGATTTTATTATGATGCAGATGCCGCACCGGGGAAACATCCGTTTCATGATGCGGGCTTATATTACATACAGGAGCCGAGTGCCATGCTGCCGGGAGAGCTTTTGGAAGCCGGACCGGGAGAAACCGTACTTGATTTATGCTCCGCACCGGGCGGAAAGGGTACGCAGATGGCTGCTAAGATGCAGGGGGAAGGCTTGCTTGTTTTGAATGAAATCCATCCTGCACGTGCAAAAATTCTTTCGGAAAATGTAGAGCGGATGGGAATCCGCAATGCGGTTGTTACAAATGAATCACCTGACAGGCTTGCAGACAGGTTTGAGGAGTTTTTTGACAGAATTATGGTGGATGCACCTTGTTCGGGCGAGGGAATGTTTGTAAAAAACGAGGAAACCGTTAACGAGTGGAGCGAAGAAAATGTTGAGATGTGTGCAAAAAGACAGGATGAGATACTTAGGGCGGCAGCAGGAATGCTTAAGCCGGGCGGACGGATTGTATATTCTACGTGTACCTTTGCACCACTTGAAAATGAAGGCACTATAGCAAGGTTTCTTAAGGAACATACAGATTTCCATGTGGTAAAACCGTGTGTATTTACGGAAGGAATGGTGCACGGAACTATTTTAGATACCGTCCGTCTTTTTCCGCATCTTATTAAAGGAGAAGGGCATTATGCGGCAGTACTTGAAAAGGACGGAAGCCGGGAGGATGCTTTAAATAAATGTAGCTATGGCATGCTAAAAGGCATTGCAGATAAGCTTGTAAAGGATTATATTGATTTTGAAAAAGAAAATCTCACATGGAAAAGAGAGGGTGCACTTTTACTCTTTGGAGACCAGTTATATCTGGCACCAAAAGACTGTCCCTCACTTGATAAGCTTAAAGTGTTAAGACCGGGATTGCATCTGGGGACGTTAAAAAAGAACCGTTTTGAACCTTCCCATGCACTGGCACTTACCTTGTGCGGTAAGGAAGTAGTGCATGTACATGATATCGTTAACGATGAAGAACAGGTGCGAAGCTATGTGAATGGGCAGACGCTTGCAGCAAACGGGGAAAAAGGTTGGTATTTAATTCTTGCGGACGGCTATAGTATCGGCTGGGGAAAGCTTAGCGATGGGGTTATGAAAAATCATTATCCGAAAGGATTGAGAAAGTAAAGAAAGGGATAAGTATGAAAGCAAAACAATATACAATGGATATGTGTAGCGGTTCCATTTTAAAGAAAATGCTTCGTTTTGCACTTCCTTTAGTATTTTCCGGCATTTTACAGCTTTTATTTAATGCGGCGGATATTATTGTAGTAGGAAAATTCGCCGGAGACAATTCCATGGGAGCGGTAGGTTCTACCTCTTCCTTAATAAATCTTATTACCAATGTTTTTATGGGACTTTCAGTAGGAAGTAATGTACTTGCGGCACGGTATTTTGGCGCAAAGCAGGATGAGGAGCTTTCGAGAACCGTACATACTTCTATATTTATAAGTTTTGTGGGTGGCATTATACTGACAATCGTCGGTTTTATTTTTGCAGGAAAGATTTTAGTGTTAATGGGAACGCCTGATGATATATTGCCGCTTGCCACGTTGTATTTACGTGTATATTTCTTGGGCATGACGGCAATGTCCTTATACAATTTCGGTAGTGCCCTGCTTCGTGCGGTAGGAGATACGAAGAGACCGTTATACTATCTTCTTGCTTCCGGCGTACTGAATGTTATCCTTAATCTTATTTTTGTTATTGCATTTAATATGGACGTAGCGGGAGTTGCACTGGCAACCGTCGTTTCGCAGGTTATGTCTGCTGTTCTGGTAATCCGTTGTCTGATGAGAGAGCAGGGGGGAATCCGTCTTTATTTAAAAAAAGTACGTTTCGCAAAATATACTTTTTACAATATGATACGAATCGGCTTGCCGGCGGGCATCCAAGGTTCTATTTTTTCCTTGTCAAATGTGGTTATCCAGTCTGCGGTGAACTCCTTTGGGGAAATTGTTGTGTCGGGTAACTCTGCGGCTGCGAGTATCGAGGGCTTTGTATATGTTGCCATGAATGCGTTCCATCAGGCCGCAATTTCTTTTGCAAGCCAGAACTATGGTGTAGGTAATTATAAGAGAATTAACAAGATTCTTATTACTTCGTTGTCCTGTGTAACGATAACGGGAGCCGTATTCGGTAACCTGGTGGTATTGTTTGCAAGGCCGCTTATGTCAATTTATTCCTCAAGTGATGCGGTAATTGCAGCAGGCGTAGACCGTATTAATATTATTTGCTTTTTATATTTTTTGTGCGGAACAATGGATGTTGCGGTAGGTGTTTTAAGAGGTATCGGATATTCCGTTATACCGATGATAGTTTCGCTGATAGGTGCATGCGGTTTCAGACTTTTATGGATTGCGACGGTATTTCAGCTTCCGCAGTACCATAAGATTCAGACGGTGTACATATCCTATCCGATATCATGGTTTATGACGTTTGGGGTTCATCTTATCTGTTACGCAGTGGCACGCCGTAAGATGAACCGGCTTGATGCGGCACGGGAAGCGGCTAAAATAGCAGCACAAGGATGATATAAAATGCTAATGACAAATCCGATGGAATAATGTAAAATCCAAACAGAATAAGAAACATTGTGCCGTTGCAGCATGCAGAGGCATAGTGGGATATGTATGAGGTAAATGTATGTTAAGTGTAGCCAAAGAGGTTGTTAAAAACTAAATAGTGATGCAGATAGTTAGGGCTGTTACGCTACCCTTATGTCTGCGTGCCGTTTTTGACGGCCTTTTAACGGATGGCATTTCGGAACAATTGTATACTGAAAATGGCATGACGTTTGTTGTGCCATTTTTTTCGTTTAATAGGAGACTTAACATGAAAAATAATGAAGAAATATTAGAAATGAATGAGATAAAGACAATGCTTGCAGGGTATTGTTTTACAAAAGAGGCAAAAGAAAAGTCACTTTCATTAGTTCCTTATATGAAGGAATTAGAACTTCGTGCTGCATTAAGGGAAACAACGGAAGCTAAAACTATGTTGGAAAAATGCGGTAATCCGCCACTAACGGCTATCGAAGATTTGGAGGAAATGTTAACCATAGCGGATAAGGGCGGTTGCCTTACGGCAGAACAGCTTGAAAAAATAGCATTTACCCTTACGGCAGTCCGCAGGTTAAAGGATTACCTTAACCGTTGTAAAGCATATGAATTAAGCCTCGCTTACTATGAGGAAAACTTAGATTCCATGGATGATGTACTCGAGGAGCTCAATCAGAAAATCAGATATGGTAAAGTAGACGATTATGCATCAAAGCTTCTTAGGGATCTTAGAAGTGATATTGATAAGAAGCAGACCAAGATGCGTGAAAAGGCAGATTTTGTAATACGCAATAACAAAGATTGCATGTCAGACAGCTTCAGTACCATAAAAAACGGTCATATTTGTATTCCGGTTAAGAAGGATTGCAAATTAAAGATACGGGGTACGGTAATAGATAAATCTGCTACAGGGAATACGCTGTTTATAGAACCGGTACAGGTAAGTGAATTGTATGAAGAGTTAAATGAACTGATGATTGAAGAAGAAAATGAAGTAATCAGGATACTCTATACGCTTACCGCCATGCTTGCCGATTCCATGGAACCAATGCGGCAGAATAAACGGACAATCGAAAAACTGGATTTTGCGTTTGCCAAAGCACAGATGAGCCTTCAGTACGATGGGACAGAGCCACAGATAACTTTGGACAGATATATAAAGATAGAAGATGGCAGACATCCTTTGATGAAAAAGGAAATCAATGTACCTTTACAGTTTGAAATAGGAAACGGCATTAACGGCATTATTATAACCGGTCCGAATACCGGGGGTAAGACGGTTGCCATTAAGACAGTTGCCCTTAATGCCATGCTGGCACAGTCGGGAATGCACGTTGCGTGCAAAAAAGGTGTTTTCTGTATGAATGATGCATATCTGTGTGATATAGGAGACGGACAGAATATATCCGAGAATTTGTCAACCTTTTCCGCACATATTGTAAATGTACTTGATATACTGAAAAATGCCGGAAAAGACAGCCTTGTTATTATGGATGAGCTTGGAAGCGGAACCGACCCGACAGAAGGTATGGGAATTGCCATCGCTATTCTTGAAGAGCTTAAAAAGAGTGGTGCTTTGTATCTTGTTACAACCCACTATCCGGAGGTTAAAAATTACGCTTCTAAAACGGAAGGGGTTGTAAATGCACGGATGACCTTTGATAAGGAAAGCTTACGTCCGTTATATCAGCTGGTGATAGGAGAAGCCGGTGAAAGTTGTGCTTTTTATATCGCAAGGAGGTTAGGCATGCCGGTCGATATGCTTGAACGGGCGTCCCGGGCAGCATATGGAGAAGCTTTGTCAGAAGAATTCTCAGTAAAAGAAGATGAGAATAGTATAAAAGAACTTCGTAACGGTAAAGGTAAAATAGTACGCCATAAACACAAGACAAATAATATCGATGCCTTAAAATATAAGCTGGGAGACAGTGTTATGGTATATCCCGATAAAAAGGTTGCCATCGTATGTAAAACAGCGGATGACAAGGGCATTCTTATGGTGCAGATGCAGAAGAAAAAAATTCATATAAGCCATAAGCGTGTAAAATTACTCGTTGCAGCGACAAAGCTTTATCCGGAGGATTATGACTTCTCTATTATTTTTGACAGCGTTGCAAAGAGAAAAGCACAGCATGATATGAAACGGAAATATGTTGAAGAGGCTTTTGTTATGGATGAAGAGGATAACGCACTATCACGTTAATTGGATAAATTATAACAAAAAATATCAAATATGAAGTAAAAATTTGGAATTGATTTATATTGTAACATGATAAAGTGTGTGCTATTATTGTTTTTGGGTTAAAAGGGCCCATAGGTAATGTTATTCTTTTTACAAAAAAATCTAAAAAAAAGGAAGAACAAAAATGGAAAGAAAAGTTGGTACAGTTTCAAGAGGTGTTCGTTGTCCGATTATCAGAGAGGGAGATGACCTTGCTAAAATCGTTGCAGACAGCGTTGTAGAAGCAGCTGAGGCAGAAGGCTTTGCATTACGTGACAGAGATGTTGTTGCCGTTACGGAATCTGTTGTTGCAAGAAGTCAGGGTAACTATGCATCGGTAGAAGCAATTGCTAAGGATGTTAAAGCAAAGCTTGGCGGAGAGACAATCGGTGTTATTTTCCCGATTCTTTCAAGAAACCGTTTCGCAATCTGCTTAAGGGGTATTGCAATGGGTGCTAAAAAAGTAGTACTTATGCTTAGCTATCCTAGCGATGAAGTAGGTAATAACTTAGTTTCTCTTGATAAACTTGATGAGGCAGGAATCAATCCTTACAGTGATGTCTTAACATTAGAAAGATATAGAGAACTGTTCGGAAATAATGTACATGAATTTACCGGCGTTGATTATGTGGATTACTATTCGCAAATCATTAAAGATGCAGGAGCTGAGGTTGAAGTTATTTTTGCTAACCAGCCAACTACAATTCTTGATTATACAGATTGCGTTCTTAACTGTGATATCCACACAAGAGCAAGAACAAAGAGAATTCTTAAAGCTAAGGGAGCTAAGGCTGTTTGCGGTTTAGATGACATTATGACAACATCTGTTGACGGAAGCGGATATAATGAGAAATATGGTCTTCTTGGTTCTAACAAATCAACAGAAGATACCATTAAGCTTTTCCCGAAGGAATGTAAGGACTTAGTGCTTGATATCCAGAAACGTCTTTTAGATGCATCCGGTAAACATATCGAAGTTATGGTATACGGTGATGGTGCATTCAAGGATCCGCAGGGTAAGATTTGGGAGCTTGCTGACCCGGTTGTATCACCTGCATTTACAGACGGACTTATCGGTACACCTAATGAGCTTAAGTTAAAATATCTTGCAGATAATGACTTTAAGGATTTAAGCGGTGAAGCATTAAAAGAAGCTATTTCACAGCGTATTAAAGAGAAGAATGATAACCTTGTAGGTAACATGGCATCTCAGGGAACAACCCCAAGACAGCTTACCGACCTTATCGGTTCGCTTTGTGACCTTACCAGCGGTTCCGGTGACAAGGGAACACCGATTGTTTTAGTACAGGGTTACTTTGACAATTATACAAACTAGTTTTTGAGATTGAGGGCTTTTGCAGAAGTTGCAAAAGCCCTTTTCTATTTAATAGAATTAATAGAAAATCCCGAAAAGAAGTGAGCCCCCCCTTTTTGTCTTATGGCTTGACATATTGGCGGATATGGATTAGGATTCTAATTAGATATCTAATTTAATAAAGCAAGTTATATCAATTATATCAATTATATATTTTAGGAGGATAATGCAATGAGCGATAACAAAGCATTATATGCAGTGCCGGAAGGCTTTGACCAGAGAAAAGAAGGAGTTACCTACGGAGAACTTAAGGTAATCGAGTATGAATCAAAGACTACAGGAACGGTAAGAAAATCTAATATTATTATTCCTGCCGGATATTCAGAGGATAAAGAGTATCCTGTATTATATCTTTTACACGGAATCGGCGGTGATATGAACGAGTGGCTTGGCGGGGAGCCGGTGAATGTAATCGGTAATCTTATTGCATCAGGCGAAGCAGAGGATATGATTGTAGTCATTCCTAACGTACGTGCAAGAGCTAATGATGCAGGAAATCCTCCTGATATTTTCTCATTAGGACATTTTGCAGCATTTGATAATTTCATTAATGATTTAAGAGATGATCTTATGCCATATATTGAAGCAAATTATTCTATTAAAAAAGGAAGAGAGAATACGGCAATCGGTGGTCTTTCCATGGGTGGCAGGGAATCATTATATATCGGCTTTACCATGGCAGATACTTTTGGTTATGTCGGCGCATTTTGTCCGGCACCGGGTGTGTTACCGTATGAAAATATGAATAACGTGGCTGAAAACGGTCTTTTCAAGCCGGAGACTTTTAAACCGGCAGAAGGTTATGAAAGCTATATTATGATTGTAGAAGGAGAGACAGATGGTGTAGTTCATATGTGGCCGTCTACTTACCACAAAACACTGGTTAATAACGGTGTTGAACATGTTTATTACATAACAGAAGGTGGCCATGATTTCGTGGTTTGGAAAAACGGATTATATAACTATGTAAAACGTATTTTTGGCAAAAATTAGAGGGTGATTTAATTGGTTGATGATAAAAAATTGCATGCACTGTTACTAAAGATATCTGCGGCACATAAAAAGCATTGCCGACAGAGCTTTCAGGATTTGGGTTTAACAGAAGGGCAACCGAAGGTATTGGCTTTTTTACAGTCTGTGGAAGGGTGCCTGCAGAAGGAACTGGCAGATTTATGTCACGTAGAGCAGGCAACAATGACATCCCTTCTTAAGAATATGGAACAGAGTGGGTTAATAGAAAAACGCAAAGAAGTATCCGGGGGGAAACGGGTATTCAGGGTATACCTTACCCAATATGGAAAAGAAATGGCTAAAAAGGTTGATGGTATTGTAGATAGCCTAGAGAATATATGCTTTTCAGGATTCTCAAAGGAAGAAAAAGAACAGTTCCTTACGATGTTTGCCAAAATATCAGATAACCTTCTTGCCTAGTACAGAGGTGGAAAAAACGATGCAGGCAGTAAAAGAAATGAATGAAGTAAAGAAAGATAATTTTTGGAAAAAAATGATAATGATTGCCGGACCGGTTATGCTCCAGCAGATCATTAACCTCGGTGTTAACCTGACAGATAATATCATGGTAGGAAGCCTTAGGGAAGAAGCCATTGACGGTGTTGCAAGCGGTAACCAGTTCTATTTCCTTTTTAACATCTTCTGTTTGGGACTTGGTGGTGGTTCGGCAGTAGTAGTAAGCCAGTTGTGGGGAAAACGTGACGTATTAAGCATTAAAAAGGTTATTACCCTGATGCTTAGAATTTGTATTGCGGTATCCGTAGTGTTTATGGCAGTATCGCTGTTTGTACCGGAACTGGTTATGTCGGTATTGACCCCGGAAGAAGGCATTATTAAGCAAGGGGCCATGTACATACGTATGATGTCCATGGTATATCTGATTCATGGTATTGCCCTTGTCATGACGATAGTATATCGTTCGGTGGGTGTAGTAATGCTGGCACTTGTTTCTTCCATCTGCTCCTTTGGTATTAATATATTCTTTAACTGGGTATTCATTTTCGGTAAGTTTGGAATGCCAAAGATGGGGGTACGCGGAGCAGCACTGGGAACTTTCCTTTCAAGATTAGTAGAATTTTTAATAATTATCATTTATCTGTTGTGTAAAGATAAAAAGGTACAGTACAAAATCAAGGATATTTTTATGCCTTGTAAAGAAATGGCAAAAACGTTTTTGTCAATTTCTGTGCCGGTAATTATAAGCGATGTTATTTTACAGCTCGGTAATATTGCCATTACCATGATTATGGGACGTATGGAGAACAGAACAGAGATGCTTGCTGCCAACAGTATTACGGCAACAACCGTACAGATTAGTACCTTCCTGTTATTAGGTATGGCTAATGCATCGAGTGTCATGGTAGGTAACAGTATCGGTGAAGGCAAGATAGAAAGGGCAAAAGCATACGGAAAACGTTTCTTATACATAAGTATTGCCGTAGGAGCATTTGGTGCTCTGATAATCCGGTTTATTGGTCCTGTTATTATGAACTTCTATAATATTACAGAGGATACCAAAGCTTGTACGCAGTCCCTTATTGAAGCAATTTCCTTTATCCTTGTATTCCAGGCAATATCGTCTGTGTTAACAAAGGGAGTATTGCGTGGCGGCGGAGATACGAAATTCTTAATGCTGGCGGACGTATTGTTCTTATGGATAGCATCAGTTCCTTTAGGCGCAATTGCAGGCCTTTGGTTACAGCTTGATGCATTCTGGGTATACGTTGCAGTTAAAATTGACTTAGTTATAAAGGCAATCTGGTGCATTATCAGATTGTACAGGGGTAAATGGTTAAAACGGGTATAAAACTATATAAAAAATAAAATGGGAGGAAACGAAGATGTCTATGGCAAAAAACCAGGCAGTTACGTGTCATCCGGTCTTTTTTGACCAGCTTAATAAAGTAGTGACATTTAAAAAGGAAGACGGTGTAAGCGGAATGTATTATATAGATGATATTCCGGGAACCGTGGTTGATGAAAATGGTGATGTAACATTTAACTTTTATGCACCAAATGCTAAAAAGGTTCAGGTTGCCGGGATTTCAGGCAGCATGAAGCGTGACAGAATAGATTTGGAGCCTGTCGGAAACGGATATTTTTCAAAAAAGGTTTCGGGGATAGCACAGGGATTCCACTACTATGACTGTTTTGTGGATGATGTAGTTGTAAGAAACCAGAAGGGAAATATTTGTTACGGCTGTTTTAGCACCATTAACTTTTTTGAGATGCCGGATGAAGAGGATAAGTTCTATTTCCTTAACGATGTACCGCACGGTCAGATTAATTATGAAATCTACCGTTCTTCTGTTAACGGAAGAATGAAACAGTGTCTTGTATATACACCGCCGGGATATGATGCTAAAAACGGCAAAAAATATCCGGTGCTTTACATACAGCATGGCGTAGGTGAAGATGAGACCGGCTGGGTTTGGAACGGCAAAATGAACTTTGTTCTGGATAATCTTTTAGCAGAAGGCAAATGCAAGGAAATGATTGTCGTAATGAACAGTGGTTATGCCTTTAAGGAAGGGGAAGATCCGGTATTCTTCCCGGGAGATTTTGACGGACAGCTTATCAGCGATTGTATTCCTTTTATTGAAAAGAAATATTCTGTTATTCAGAATAAAAAGGCAAGGGCTATTGCGGGACTTTCCTTAGGTTCTGCACAGGCAACGCTTTCCGCCGGAAAACATCCTGATGTATTCGGTTCATTGGGTGTATTCAGTGGCGTGGGAGCAAGTGAGTTTGACAAGATAATTGATAATAAGCTTCATTATGAATATATCTTTTTGTCGGCTGGCGAGGGAGAAGTACAGCTTGCAGAGGTTCTTTCTAAGTATCAGAAGAAGCTTTCGGATGCAGGCATAAAGTGTGATATGCATACATATCCGGGATTCCATGAATGGTCTCCTTGGAGAAAGAGTTTGAGAGATTTTGCCTGCGGATTGTTTGATGGCGTGTCTTCGGATATGGAAGAGGAAGCATATCCATGTGCGTCCATGGCGGTAGAACAAAAATATGACGGTAAAGCCTATGACCAATGGTATTACCAGGACATTATGTTCTTTGATCCAATGTATAAGGAAGTTATTTTTGCAACGGATGAAAAAGGAAATCCGGCAGGAAGATACAGGGATATTAAAAAAGGTGCAGAGATTACAGGTCCGGGCACTGCCAAATTCCATTATCAGGCGCCACAGGCGGAAACGGTTGTGCTTAATATTTTCGGCACACAGTACGAAATGGAAAAAGATGAAAACGGCATGTTCTCTGTTGAGGTTAATAACATAGAGTGTGGTTTCCATTACTATGAACTTAGCGTCAATGGTACCAATACCATCAATCATCAGGCACCGGTAGGTTACGGTTGCTTTAAGGCAATGAATTATCTTGAAATGCCGGATCCTGATTTTACGGATTATGAGCTTAGAAATGTGCCGCACGGAACGGTTCATGTTGATTATGTTAAATCATCCCAGACCGGACGCACGAAGCTTTGTTATGTATATACCCCGGTTGGATATGAAAAGTCAGATAAGCGTTATCCGGTAGTGTATTTACAGCATGGCGGCGGTGAAAACGAAAACGGCTGGGTATGGCAGGGTAAGGTTAACTATATTATGGATAACCTCCTTGCAAAAGGCATGTGTGAAGAGGCTATTGTTGTCATGACAACAGGTTACAGCTTCAGACCTGACGGAACAAGCCATCCGTCACTCGGCTCGGTTGCAGAAGAAATAGCACTTGATGTGGTGCCGTTTATTGATAATAAATATCGCACCATCAAAGATAGAAAAGGCCGCGCAATGGCAGGTTTATCTATGGGCGCAATGCAGTCGCAGCAGATATTGTATAAATACCATAATATGTTTGCCAACGGTGGTATTTTCAGTGGAGGCTTTGATATTGATAATTATACGGGTGAGTTTGATTATCTCTTTGTAGGTTGTGGTGAACAGGAAGGCTTCTTTGACATGACAAGCCGGAATGTTGAAAAGGCAAACGCATCCGGTATTGCGTTGGATTACTTCCATATGCATGGTTACCATGACTGGACTTTCTGGAGACACTGTTTCTATGAGTTTATCAGAAAGGTGTTTAAATAGTTTATTGAAAAGTTAATTTATTTGCTTAACACTTCAGGCATCCGGCTTGTCCGGGGCTTGTGTTAAAAAATATATGGGGATAAGGGAACTCCTGTCTTATGCAGATGTGTAAGGTGGGAGTTTTCTTGTTGCATAGATGAAAGGATAATTAATCGATATCTTCAGAAAGAAGCCAATCTACAGTTACGCCTAGTGCTTTCGTTTTTGCCGATGCTATCCATGTTTAATGATACTATTGGGAAAGTTTCACGCTTTTTATTTACCGGACAGATATTTATATTGATAAATAATGTTTCGACATTGCGTTTGGACTGGGAAGCAGTTTTGATATTAGGTACGAACCTTTTGGTTGGTTTTGCAATCTTTGCAAGGATATACCGGAGGAGTTTTGGGAAGAAATAATGAGGTTATCCTGGATGCCCATAGTTGCATGGGAAAATGGCATAGTATATAATAGAAGTGTTCTAAAATATATCAATTTATACAGTATAGAACGTAAAGTCCTTGCTACATGAATGAAAAAATAAACGAGGGAGAACGACATGAATGTTGAAGCAATTACAATTCAATGTGCTGGATGTGGTGGTGCACTGGATATCATAGAAGGAAAAGGTATTGTTAAATGTGCGTATTGCGGGTTGTCTTCGGTAGTACCAAGATTTGTGACTAAGGAGAGGCAAGAAGCATATAACAGTGCGGTTCGCTATAGAAGAGCAAGAGAATTTGATAAAGCGACAAAGATATTTGAAAATCTTTTGGCAGACTTTAATGACGATGCAGAACTGCATTGGTCGTTGCTTTTGTGTAAATATGGTATTGTATTTGTTGATGATCCGAGGATGGGAGCAACGTATCCAACACTACTTAGAATGCAGAACAAACCTTTTGCTGAAGACGAAGAATTCATTTTGGCAATGCAATACGCTCGTAGCGAAGAAGAAAAAAATGTATATATTAACTATGAGGAACAAATAAGGAAGATACAAGATAAGTATTTTAATATTGTTAATTCGGAAAAGCCGTTTGATATATTTATTAGTTATAAAGAAAGTGATGAGAACGGAGAACGTACAGAAGATTCACTAATTGCACATCAATTATATAATCAGTTAACCAATAAAGGATATAAGGTGTTTTTTTCGCGCATGACTTTGAAAGAAGTAATAGGGGAAGAATTTGAACCATATATCTATTCTGCTTTGAATTCATCTAAACTAATGCTTTTGGTAACAACGAAGGTAGAGTATATACAATCTGTATGGGTTAAAAATGAATGGTCAAGATATTTGCAATTAATGGATAGTGATTCAAATAAGCATATTGCATTAGCGTATAAGAATATTAATCCATATGAATTACCCATGGAACTTAGGGGGATTCAAGGAACAAACTTATCAATAGCAGGGGCTGATTTAGATATTTTGACAGCTGCTGATAGGTACGTTACAGATAAATCGAAAGATATAGACGATAAGAAGGTTGCTGAAAAGTTACAAAGATATATCATTGAAAAGTTATGTAATGAAAAATATTATGAAGTAGAAATAGAAAGTAATGATTATTTAAAGCGTTATGATGATCCTGATGGAAAAATACATTTATGCAGATTGTTGGCTGGTTATAAAGCAAAGGATATTAGAGGCTTGCTGTATTCGACGCGGGATTTTTCAAGAGATGTTGACTATATATATGTTATTGAGCATTGTAAAGATAAGGAAGTTATAGACGAGCTTTGTGATGTACACATTCAATATATTGAGCTACAAAAGAAGAATGAAGAGTATTTGCTACGCTCGGCGCAGGTGAATAAAATACTTAGTTCTGCTTTAGAACTAATAAAAAAAGGGAAGTATCGAACACTTAAAAGTGGTATTAGTATGCTGGAGTCAATAAAAGAAGAGACTCAAGTTGAAGATACACTGAAGAATGCGAGGAAGAAATTTAAACGTGTTCGGAATAGAAGGATAAGAAACATAATTGAATATGTAGTTGGTTTTGCCTTGGTACTGTTTGCGGTATGTGGATTTTGGGTCAATAGACAAAAAGCACAACTGTTCGACCGAAACTATTTAGAAATGATATCAATAGAGGCTACGAATCGATGTGCCGATTATCTGATATTAATGGTTGTAATTCCTATTATTAGTTCTTTGCTTCTTGGACGATATCATTATAGCAAAAAAATGAATTTAATTAGTTCAATATTATTAGGAATTGTGGCGTTGCCAATTTCCTTTTACTATACTTTGCTTGGCTTGGGATTGGCGTTTGATATTCCCATGTATGTTTTTGTTGGGACGCTTTGGTAATCTTTTGGTGTAAAATGGAATAAGGTGATTTGATTTGAAATCACAGCTGAAACGGACAGAGCAGAAAAAAAGACATCTTAGGAGGACACGTATGAAAAATACACTGTTACGAAAAAAACTTCATATTTTATTAGTGCTTATTGTAACAATCTGCTTATTCGGATGTGCCGCAGAGGATAAGATTGACACAAAAAAATCGACAGATAAAACCGTTATTGATACTGAAAGTCCAAGTGAAGAAAAGTCAGATATAAGTCAAAGAGAAGAAGTTGCAGAAGATATTATAAAGGAAGATCAGGAGAATGAATCAGACAATGTTCCAGTTGAAGACTCTACGGAGGGCGTAGTAGAAAGTCCTGTAGAAGAATCCGAAACGGATAAAGACGATTCTTCGGTTGAAGATATTAAGGAACCGATAGAAAGCGAAGTGAAAGAGATTGAAGAACCGGAAGACGTGAAATATACATATACAGATATGAAGCAGACGATGTATGCATTGAGTAAAGCGAATGTACGGACACTTCCTAATAAAGAAGGTACCAAACTCGGTACGTTAGCAAAAGCACAAGAGGTAGCGGTAACAGGTCAGTGTAATGAAACAAAATGGTACAGAATAGAATTCGAAGATTCCGAAGGATATGTGAGCGAAAAATATTTAAGTATCAATAATCCAACAACTCCTCCTGAAGAAAAGGAAGAAAGTATTGCGAATAAGGAAGAAGAGAAAAAACCTTCTGTAAATGAAAATAACAATACAAATAATGAAGTTCTTCCAAGTCCTGAGCCTCATACATGTGCATGGGATAATGGAGTTATCACAAAAAATCCGACATGTATATCAGAAGGAAGTAAAACTTATACATGTCCTACATGTAAGAATACAAGAACTGAAACCATAGCAAAAGGTACACACAATTATGTAGCAACATCTATCGGACCGACTTGCACAGAGCCCGGTAAAACATTTGATAAGTGTAGTGTGTGTGGGGATATTTGCAATGAAGCAACAAGCGGTGATACTTTGGGACATGATTATATAAAGCATTATACTTTGAATGTTCCAAGTTGTAGTGGCGGTGCATGGTATGCATGGATGTGCTCACGTTGCGGAGACATAAATGGGAGTGGTTCAGACCCACGGTTAGAGCATACACCGGTGGGAACGGTACTTCAAGAAGGAGATTGTTCAAATCAACAAATAACAGCATACCACTGTGGCGTGTGTGGAGAGGAATTAAGAACTGAATATACCTATCCTGACATACACGATTATGTTGAGATGTTAACAGCCCCTTATTGGAGTGATGAAAAATTAGCCTTTGTGCAGGACACGGTAATAGCATGCTCAAGGTGTAATAGGAGATTAGAATAAATAAAGAAAAACAAAGCCGGAACACAAAATGTCCGGCTTTGTTTTTCTTTATTTGTAGGAAAGGAGACAAAATAGTGAAAAAGAAGACAATAGTGCTCGGGGTGCTATTAGTAATCACAATGCTTACAAGTTTATATCTAATAGTAGAAGCGGGGACGTTATCAGAAAGTCCTTACTATTCTAAATCACCAGACGGACAAGGATATACCGGAGGAGTTTTGGGAAGAAATAAATCTTGCTAAATAAATCTTTGAAAATTGTTAAAAAAGGTGGTTGACAATAGTATTCTGTTTTGGTATTATAATCAAGTCGCGAGCAAGAAGCGGCGCGATACAACAGAATATGCGCGAGTGCTGGAATTGGCAGACAGGCTAGACTAAGGATCTAGTGTTGGCAACGACGTGTGGGTTCAAGTCCCATCTTGCGCATTGTGAAAAAGAAAGACTCAAACGGGAAATCGTTTGGGTCTTTCTTTTTCAGAAGCGAGAGCGTCCCTTGAACCCAGCGTTCAAGGTCTTCGCTCCGCTTCGGTCGACGCTAAACAGACACCCATGGAGTAGGAAATATAGAGTTATGGTAAGAATTCTTAAGAATTCTTAAGATTTAGTTAAGTGGCTTTACTATTGCAGGTGCCTATACTAGCATATAGTAATAGAAGGGGTATTACTATATATTTGTGTGGAGGGATTTTATGTTGCAAAAACGTTTTTCAGTAGTATTGGTTATTTTAGTAGCCATGATGGCACTGGTTTCCGGCTGTGGTAAAAAAGATAACAACACAGTGGGCGGAGAAAATTTGGTTGACACCCAAGGAGAAAGTTTAGCAGATACGCAAGGTGATGCTTCAAATGATGTACAAGGAGAAACGCCGGGTGATATTAAGGAAGATAACTTGCAGGAAGAAAATGTAAGCCATCGCATGGAATGTGACAAATTTGTCTATGAGATTATAGATAATAAGTCTATGGTGCGCGTGGGAAGTGATGGAGCCAAAGAAGCGGTTGCAGAATTTGAAGAAGGCGTTGCTTTTGTTAAGTTTAATAACAGAAAATGCTTTGTGTTGGTAAATACCGAAACGGAGGGAGCTTATAAACTTTATTCTGTTTGTGATGGTACAACGGATATTGTTGAAGAGTTATCGCTTCCGGTATCTTCATTTGAGTTATACGAGGATGGAACCATTTTTGCCAAGGATATGAGCGGAAGATGTTACTATAACAATATGTATACCATGGAGACGGTTTCGGATGTTAAACTCATGCCGGAACATGTATGGAATAATGTACCTAAGGTGGAGACAATAGATATTATGCCGGATACATTATGTGAAATGAATGATGCGGTATATTATGCACATTGCAATGAGATTCATAGGACGAATCGTGTCGGATCGGATGATCAGGTTATATTTACGGCACCGGATATTATATACGATATGGATGTTTGGCCGGATTATCTTTTCTTTACCATGACAAATGCGACATGGAGACTGCATCTGCCGTCAGGAGAGTGCTATAAAATAGCAGAGCATTACAATATGCCGGTAAAACTTACGGCTATTGACGGTAATCATGTTGAATTACAAAGAATGAAGCATTTTAATAACTATGATACGAAAACAAAAAGCTATGAATTGCCGCAAGAAATTTACACAAATGCTACGGAATTACAGGGAATCGCATGTAGCTATGTTTATGAGGATAATACCTATATTATGTGGCGGGATACGAACGGCTGCATGATGTTAGGACGTAGGGACCAAAATGATAAGGTAGAAATATTAACTTCCGGAGAATCTATGCTGTCTATGATTAAAATGGAAGATGAAACGGAAAACGGGCGCTTCAGTTGGGATTCTCATAGTTATAAGATGGAAGGTAATAATGAATATTGTTATATCAAATCACCTTCAGGACAAATTTTTTATGTTGATTACTTAAATAAAGAAATCCGTCCGCTTCTTATGGAAATACAGGCAGTGGATATGAAGGTGTGTGATGCTAACAGGATTTTGATATGGACAAAGGGCAATCGCATTACATGCATGGAGTATGATCCTCTTAAAGATAGTCTTGTCGAGAATATGGCAATGGCTAAAACTTTGCCGAATGATTTTAATATGCCGGTTTGTATCGGAGAAGATAAGCATAATACTTATGAGACGGCAAATTATATTCCGGCGTATGCAGAGCGTAAAACAGAGGATAAAATATATTATGCCGATTGTAATCAAGTGCATGTGATGAATCATGATTATTCGGATGATCAGGTTGTGTTTATTGCCGATGAAGTTGTAAGAGTTATTTATAGGGAGACAGAGCAAACAGCTTCTTATGATAATTATCTTTATTTCATTACGACGAACCATGTTTACCGTTATTCTATGAAGAGCGGAGAATGTGAAAAGCTCGATGTACAGCTTCCTGACGCGGCTTTTGATTATTGGGTAGATGAGAACGAAGTATTCCAGTATCAGCCACTTACATTGTATAGAGCTTCTTATTGGGAAGGATTCATATATGGAGCTGCCGATTAAACCGGCAGCTTTTTTTCATAATCATTACCCCCAAATGCTAAAAAAATATGCCCGGAAATTAAGAAAAGAAATTCTCCAAATAGTGTTCTGTACAATTTGATAAAAGTGTTAAAATATATCAATTCATACAGGTAAAAATTCGTTAAAATTTATCAAAAGAATTGTGTTTACTAATATGTAAATATAGATTATAATACCATAAGATTAAAAAAAAGGTGCGACAAATATGATGGGCTCAAAGATGAAAGAACTGCATATTGCGATTTCAGCACACGGCTATGTTGCCACACAGGAGCCTACTATTTTTTGTTCTATAAATTCCACTTATTTTATCAGTAAGTAATTATTTTACTTGCTGATTTTTTTTGAATAGTGCATTTTGCAACAATGATTATTTTTACGGAGGTTTAAGAAATGAGCAAACGCGAAGACATTAAAAAAGTATTGATTATCGGATCGGGACCGATTATTATCGGACAGGCATGCGAGTTTGACTATTCAGGAACACAGGCATGTAAGGCATTAAGAAATCTTGGATACCAGATTGTTCTTGTTAACTCTAATCCGGCAACTATTATGACAGACCCGGGAATTGCAGATGTCACATACATTGAACCTCTTAATGTAAAGCGCCTTGAGCAGATTATTGAAAAGGAAAGACCGGATGCAATCCTTCCGAACCTGGGTGGACAGTCAGGACTTAATCTTTGTTCAGAACTTGCGGCAGAAGGTATACTTGATAAATATAATGTTAAGGTTATCGGTGTTCAGGTAGATGCCATTGAACGTGGTGAGGACCGTGTTGAATTTAAGAAGACGCTTGATAAGCTTGGCATCGGTATGGCGAGAAGTGAAGTTGCTTATTCCGTAGAAGACGCACTTCGTATTGCAGATGAATTAGGATATCCGGTAGTTCTTCGTCCTGCTTACACCATGGGTGGAGCCGGCGGCGGACTGGTATATAATGTAGAAGAATTGAAAACAGTTTGTTCAAGAGGTCTTCAGGCAAGTCTTGTGCATCAGGTTCTTGTTGAAGAGTCTATTCTCGGATGGGAAGAACTTGAACTTGAAGTAGTACGTGATGCAAAGGGACAGATGATTACCGTTTGCTTCATTGAAAATATCGACCCGCTCGGTGTTCATACAGGTGACTCATTCTGTTCAGCACCAATGCTTACCATCTCAGAAGACTTACAGAAGAGATTACAGGAGCAGGCATACAAGATTGTTAATGAAGTAGAAGTTATCGGCGGAACAAACGTACAGTTTGCGCATGACCCGGTTTCAGACCGTATCTGCGTAATTGAAATTAATCCTAGAACATCAAGATCCAGTGCACTTGCATCAAAGGCAACAGGTTTCCCTATTGCACTTGTATCAGCAATGCTTGCATCAGGTCTTACACTTGATGAAATTCCTTGCGGACAGTACGGAACGCTTGATAAATATGTTCCGGGTGGCGACTATGTCGTAATTAAGTTTGCACGTTGGGCATTTGAAAAATTCAAAGGTGCGGAAGACAAGCTTGGTACACAGATGCGTGCCGTTGGTGAAGTAATGAGCATCGGTAAGACATACAAAGAAGCATTCCAGAAGGCTATCAGAAGTCTTGAAATCGGCCGCTACGGACTTGGTTTTGCAAAAGATTTTAATGAAAAGAGCAAAGAAGAACTTCTTGATATGTTAAAGACTCCATCCAGTGAGCGTCAGTTCATTATGTATGAAGCATTAAGAAAAGGTGCAACCATCGAAGAGTTATTTAACTTAACCAAGATTAAGCATTACTTCTTAGAGCAGATGAAAGAGCTTGTTGATGAAGAAAATGCACTTATTGCAATGAAGGGAAGCGTTCCTAACAAGGAAGTTCTTTTACAGGCAAAGCAGAATGGTTTCGCAGACAGATATCTTGCTAAGTTATTGGAAGTATCTGAGGACGAAGTTAGAAATACAAGAATTTCTTACGGTATAACGGAAGCATGGGAGCCGGTACACGTAAGCGGCACCAAGGATAGTGCTTACTATTATTCAACTTATAATGCAGAAGACAAGACCGTTGCTTCTGATAAGAAGAAAATCATGATTCTGGGTGGTGGTCCAAACAGAATCGGTCAGGGTATCGAATTCGACTACTGTTGTGTACATGCAGCATTTGCATTACGTGACCTTGGATTTGAGACAATCATTGTTAACTGTAACCCTGAAACGGTTTCAACAGACTATGATACTTCTGACAAGTTATACTTTGAACCACTTACTTTGGAAGATGTATTAAGTATTCATGAAAAAGAAAAACCAATCGGTGTTATCGCACAGTTTGGTGGTCAGACACCGCTTAACCTTGCGGCTGACCTTAAGAAGAACGGTGTTAACATTTTAGGAACATCACCTGAAGTAATTGATATGGCAGAAGACCGTGATCTGTTCAGAGGTATGATGGACAAGCTTGGTATTCCGATGCCGGAAGCAGGAATGGCAGTTACGGTAGAAGATGCGCTTGAAATTGCAGAAAAGATCGGCTATCCGGTAATGGTTCGTCCTTCTTATGTATTAGGCGGACGCGGAATGGAAGTAGTAGGTAATCCGGAATCCTTAAAGAAATATATGGCTGCGGCTGTTGGTGTTACACCTGACAGACCAATCCTCATTGACCGTTTCTTAAGACATGCCCTTGAATGTGAAGCAGATGCGATTGCTGACGGAACACATGCATTTGTTCCTGCGGTAATGGAGCATATCGAGCTTGCCGGTGTTCACTCCGGTGACTCCGCTTGTATCCTTCCTTCCAAGAACATCTCAGAAAAGCTTCTTGAAACAATCAAAGACTACACAAGAAGAATTGCTGAAGAGATGGGCGTACGTGGTCTTATGAACATGCAGTATGCTATTGAAGATGATGTGGTATATGTACTTGAGGCTAACCCAAGAGCATCCAGAACAGTGCCGCTTGTATCAAAAGTATGTAACATCCAGATGGTTAAACTTGCAACACAGATTATGACTTCAGAAATTACCGGACTTGCATCACCGGTACCTGAATTAAAAGAGAAGAAACCTGTATATTATGGTGTGAAAGAAGCCGTATTCCCATTCAACATGTTCCAGGAAGTTGACCCTGTATTAGGACCTGAAATGCGTTCAACGGGTGAAGTACTCGGACTTGCAACCAATGTGGGTGAAGCATTCTTTAAAGCACAGGAAGCAACACAGACAAAGCTTCCTACATCAGGAACCGTATTATTCAGTGTTAACCGTAAAGATAAAGCAGAAGCTGTTGAAGCGGCAAGAATTTTTGAGCAGTGCGGTTTCAAGATACTTGCAACAGGTACAACATATCAGAGAATTACTGAAGCAGGTATTAAGGCAGAGCGCGTTAACAAGATGCAGGAAGGCAGACCGAACATTGTTGATGAAGTGATGAACGGCAAAGTACAGTTGATCGTTAATACTCCGGCAACAGAAGAGGAAAGAGTATTTGATGATAGTTATGTAAGAAAGACTGCTATTAAAGCAAGAGTACCTTACATGACAACCATGGCTGCTGCAAAAGCTACGGCTGAAGGTATTAAGACTGTAATTGAGCAGGGCGAGATTGGTGTAATGTCACTTCAGGATATCCATGCTGCGATTGAATAATCTGAAAGATATTAAAAGAAATAGTTTTAAGAAATAACTTAAAGAATAAAAATATAAAGAGTAAAAGTAAAGAAATGGGACTTGCCAAAGGGCAAATCCCATTTTTGCTTTTTCTTAACAGGAAAATGTTCTGCTACAGATTAAGACGTTTTGAAAGCATCTTATTGGTTAAATGTAATTCTACACAACCTACTATTATTTCAAAACCGGAGATAATACTAAACAGTGTTGCAATTCCGGTTTTGGTACTTAACCAGCGCTCCAATGTTTCAAGGTCTATAAAAGCACTACCGGCGAGAATAAATACGACAAGAATAATTTCGATTGCCATATAAATAATGAAATAGAAAATAATGGAACCTATAATTTTGTTCTTAAGCATCTGTCCGCAGGAAAGAGATAAGAAGTAAGTTGAAAGCTGGTAAAACATCGTAACAATGATAAATAGTGCAATTAATGTTATAACAACTGAACTGTTTATGCCGGATTTTGATAATTCCGCAGTAACTACTTTTACCACATTAATATCATATCCTAAGTGTAAAACAGTGCATACACTGGTAAGACACAGGATTATGGTAAGAACAATCCATGTAACGCCCGGAATTACTTTGGCTGCGATAAGGCTTTTCACCTTTACCGGTAAGGTAAAAGATAAATATCCTTCGGTTGTAAGCAGGTTCTTATAGAAGCGGACCACTGCCATGGTAATTGCTCCGAGTATAAGAAAGATTGCACATATGATATATGCGTAGAATATGATGTCGAGTA
Organism: Lachnospiraceae bacterium; assembly: GCA_045576455.1. GTDB lineage: Bacteria > Bacillota > Clostridia > Lachnospirales > Lachnospiraceae > RGIG4034. Next base: position 80,336 of record JAZNGM010000005.1, read on the forward strand.
CCAGTTTAAGAATAACGTTTTTGGTGTCAATCATTCCTACAAGTGTAGTTAATACGGAAAAAATAAGTAATGCGATATAGGCAGGAATAAAAATTCTAGCCGTGGCATGAAATTCGTGTTTAAGCAATTTTTTTAACATCTGAAATCCTCCCTGAATAAAGCATCTACTGACATACCCATCTCTTCGCGGATATTTTCTACCGGAAGGAAACGGGTAAGGTTACCGTCTTTAATGAAAATAGCATCATCCAATACATTTTCGATATCAGCAATCAGATGGGTTGAAATAAGAACGGTTGAGTTATCGTTATAATTGCTGATGATGGTTCTTAATATATAGTCTCTGGAAGCCGGATCTACGCCACCGATAGGTTCGTCAAGGCAGTAGAGGTCTGCGTTGCGGCTCATAACGAGAATAAGCTGTACTTTTTCCTGCATTCCTTTAGACATAGTTTTGAGTTGCTGTTTCGCATCGAGCTTTAAGCTCTTAAGCATTTCATAGGCTTTCTGTTTATCAAAGTCACTGTAAAAATCAGCATAATAATCAATAATTTGGGATACCCGCATCCAGTTGTTAAGATAGGTGCAGTCCGGAAGGTAGGATACCCGTGCTTTGGTAGCCGGAGAGGGTGATATACCGTTGATAAGCACCTGTCCTTCTGTCGGTACTAATAGTCCGTTTATCAGTTTAATAAGTGTTGTTTTACCGCTTCCGTTAGGCCCGAGTAAGCCAACAATCCGGCCGCGGGATAATTGAAGGTTTAGATTGTTCAGTGCCGTAAACATACCATATTTTTTGGTGAGGTTTTGGCATTCCAGTACAAATTCTGTTGTTTCCATACGATCTCCTCGATTCTTTATTTTTTGCTGCAATTGTTTTTCTCAAGGTGCCGTTTGCTAAGATGCTGTTTGCTAAGATGTCGGTTTTTCAGATACCGTTTACTTTATCTAACAATGCTTTAATCTCATCAAACGATAATCCGAGAGTGTTCATTTCTTCTATAAACTTTTTGGCTTTATTTTGTGCAACTTGTTCTTTTGCTTCGCGTATGGAGTTGTTGTCGGGAGAAACAAAACGGCCATTGGTTCTCTGTGTATACAAAAGTCCTTCACGCTCAAGCTCCGTTAAAGCACGTTGCATGGTGTTGGGGTTAACGGCTGCGTCGGCAGCAAGTTCCCTGACACCGGGTAATTTTTCGCCGGCCTTATATTCGCCGGTAAGTATTTTCTGCTTTATGATATCCATAAGCTGCAGATAAACACTTTTGTCGGATGATAAATCCCAAGGCATAGGATACCTCCTTTGTATCACTGTACTAGTAAGTTAATACAATAATACAGTGAGCGGATTTAGATGTCAATAGGAAATTTGTAAATTTTTGGATTTAGTAAATTTTATTGATAATAATTAAATGATGGCATATAATAATATTACAAACGAATGCAAAACAACTATAAAAAGCATGGCTAGGAGGGACTGATATGGCAGAACAGGTTTTGATTCAATTTCGTGCAGATAAAGCATTAAAACAGGAGGTTGCAGAAATCTATGAAAAACTTGGTATGGATTTGCCTACGGCATTCCGAATGTTTATGACAAGAAGCAAGATGGTAAAAGGACTACCGTTTGAAGCTACATTACCGGATACAACGATTACAAGAACAGAAGCTAAAAATGCGTTTTATCAATTGCGCGAACAAGCTGCTGATCTTCCTGAGATGACGGTAGATGAGATAAACGCTGAAATATTGGCTACAAGATCTGAAAGAAAAGGATAAGTGCTTATGGTATATTATGCAGTAATAGATACTAATGTTTTCATATCTGCGTTGCTTGCTAAAAAAGAAGACTCAGCAACGGTACAAGTATTAGAGGCAGTGTTTGATGGTATAATTGTGCCGTTGTATCATGAAGATATTTTATCGGAATACAATGAGGTACTTCATAGAAGTAAGTTTCATTTTAAAGAAGAGACGATTCAGTTAGTTATTATGGCAGTGAAACAATATGGTATAGAAGTGTTTCCACAAGCAACAGGTGAAATTTTAGTGGATATGGATGATTTGATATTCTATGAGGTTGCAATGGAAAAAAGGGAAGAAGATGCTTATTTAGTGACAGGGAATACTAAGCATTATCCTAATAAGCGATTTATTGTAACTCCTGCTGAGATGTTGGATATTATAAACGGTTGTAGATAATTATTGATTTAGATTAATGGTTAATGTTTATATTTGTAAAATGAAGTATGATTTGATATAATATAGATGAACTATTAAGTTATTGTAACTAAATGTCGAAAAATAGTATGAAAATACTATGTTGTGTGAAGCAAGGAGGCTAAGCATGTCTAATAAAATTAATATGAATAATGATTATTCGTACTTATTTGACAGTATTTCGAATAATTCTAACAAGGGAAGTTCAAGTATATTTGATAGCTTAAACACGTCGGGTTCATCGTTTTCCTTATCCGATTATGCAAGTATTAAGAATGGTACATATTTAAAGCTTGCTAAGGAATATGTTAAAAATGTAGAGAATGATGCGAAGAGTGGTTCTAAGACAGATGCGCAGATTCAGGAAGAAACTGCCAATGCGAAAAAGGTAAGGACAGATGTGTCTGCATTGAAAAAGTCAACAGATGCCTTAACAACCAATGCTTCTTTATTTGAAAAGAAAGAAATTAAGGATAAAGATGGCAATACTAAAATGGATTACGACAGAGATGCTATTTACAAAGCACTTAAGTCATTTGCAGATAACTATAATGCTGTTATAAAATCAGCAGGTGATTCAGATGACACTTCTGTTTTACGTAATACACTTAACATGACAAAGCTTACGGCAAAGCATGTGAATATGTTGTCCAAGGTTGGTTTTACCATAGGAGAGGATAATACTTTATCTGTAGATGAGAAAATGGTAAAAGAGGCAGATATTAATTCCATAAAATCAATGTTTAAGGGCGCAGGCTCTTATGCTGACAGCGTAAATGCTTATGCGGGAAGAATTGATAATTATGTAGTAAGAAATATGCAGAAGAACGGAACATATACAGCAACGGGTTCTTATGCAACAACAGCCGCAATGGGTAAAACCGGTGGTATTCTGGATGACTATTTATAGGAAATAAATCCGGAAATTATGTGAATTATGTATACGGATGGAGTTTTTTAATGGCAACATTGACGGAATGGTTCAATAACCTGAAACGTTTTCAGGATTATCCGATAGGAGAAGAACAGTTTTTATACAAATTCGAAAAAGGGCAGGATTTATGCCCTTTTTTTGAGACGTTTTCTTTAGAAAAAGTTGCTGGTGAGGGAGAGACTTTTTTTAAAGCCTGCAGAATAATGCAATGGGTGGAAGATACAACGCAATATGATGGCGAGAGTCCTTTGGGACTGGCAATGCCGGATAAAATTATTGAGTTTGGAATTATGGAGAAACACCCGATTAATTGCCTGAACCGCGCTATGCTTTTTTGCGACGCCTTGTCAACGCTGGGCATTTTTGCGTTGCCGGTGTGGCTTGGCAGCCGGCTTTATTTATCGGATAAAGAGCAATTTTCAGATGATATGCATTCCCATGTGATTGCACAGGTGTGGCTTCCTGAGAAGAAGTGCTGGGCGGCATTTGACCCGTCTTTTAATACATATTATGTGATGTATAAAAGAAAGTTTTTGAAAAGAAAAGAAGTAATTCCGATTAGTATTAGTAAAGTGGTGCTAAGACTCATTGATGGTAAGCCGGTTCGTGTAATGGATAATGCGACCGGGAAAAAGACGTTGAAAGGATGGCTTTGTGCTAAAATAGGGCTGCTGAATATTTCTGTTTTTCCGGGAAATCATTTGGATTACCGTAAAAATTGGGATAGTTTTGATAAGAGATTATTTATTGTGCCGGATTCTTATATGGAAAAGGTGCGTGTGGCTGAAGATAAGTGGCAGGGGTGGAAAGATCAGATGCTTAATTACACCAAAATCACTTTAAATGATTTAGAGGGCGAACCATAAATCATCTCTTTGAGGGTTGACATGACCGGATAAAAAAGATAGAATGTAGTTTGCGTGCAGGAGTGGCGGAACGGCAGACGCGCACGGTTCAGGTCCGTGTGGTAGCAATATCGTGAGGGTTCAAATCCCTTTTCCTGCATTGGAGAAGAGCGTATCACAGGTTATTTCATAGCTTATGGTATGCTCTTATTTTTTCCTTTTCGTGGAGTTGGGCACTGACTAAAATACCAAATGAGTCTTTACAATAAAATATATTATGTGTTATTATAACAAATTGAATGGTAATATTGAGTAACAATGGTTGTTTATTAATGGAGAGAGGATATGAAATTCAGAAAGATTATTTTATCTATATTAATGACTGCACTTACTTTTTCAGTATGTGGTTGCGCATCAACAGAAGAAAGCAGTGTTGATGAAACAGATGTTGTTGAAGTAAACATGGGACTTAATGAGGCAGGAAATAAAGTTGAACAGATGACAGAGGAGAAAGACCTCATTAATGTTACAATATATTATGCGGACATGATGTTTACAAAGCTTTTACAGGAAGATATTGAAATTCCTGAATTAGATGCAGAATACATAATAGATGCTTTGGCCGGACATAATATTGTTTCAACAGATACAAGAGTGCTTGACGCAGTAGTTGAAGAGGGCGATAAGAGTACACTTAAGCTTAATTTGAGCAAACAGTTTAAAGAATACCTTAAACTGATGAATGAAGATAGTGAAAAGTATCTTATGGCAGCTTTGACGAATACTTTCCTTGAAGCTTACGGTGTGGATCAGATGTATCTCAAAGTAGAAGGTAAAGCACTTAACAGCAAGTACAACAAGTATGTGGATGCATTAGTATGGTGCGAAAGCATTGATTAATTGTATGAATTAGTTATATGAATTCGCCGTAATGCGGGCATATGTGAAATGTAGTTAGGAAGTGTAATAATGAAATATGTTTTTCAGTTTCTTATAATAGGTACGATTAGTTTTGTGGCAGAAGTTTTGGATATACTTCTGCCTTTTCCTATTCCGGCAAGTGTATACGGATTGGTAATAATGTTTCTTCTTTTGCTGTTTAAAATAATAAAGCCGGAGCAGATTGCGGATGTGGCGGATTTTTTTGTGGCGGTAATGCCGATATTCTTTATTTCTACCAGTGTCAGCCTTATGACCAATTATGCGGCGATAAAGACCCAGGGGATCCTGTTGATTCTGGCAGCGTTTATATCTACCATAGTAACCATTGCCGTCACGGGCATTGTGGCACAAGTATTGATTCGGTTTAAAAGGAGAAAAAAGCATGAATGATTTTTTTGCCCAGAGTGCATATTTCGGTATCTTTATCAGTCTGTTTGCTTTTTTTATCGGATACAGCATCAATAAAAAGACAAAGCTGATGATATTGAATCCGCTTTTGATAGCCATGCTTCTGATAATAGCATTTTTGAAGCTTTTTAATATTGATTATGAAACCTATGATTACGGAGCAAAATATATTACGTACTTTTTGACCCCGGCCACGATATGCCTGGCCCTGCCGCTGTACCGGCAGCTACAGGTGCTGAAAAAGAACTATATGGCTATATTTGCGGGAATTGTATGTGGTGCAGTAACGCATCTTTTTATTATTCTGTTAATGGCGTTTATGTTTACATTTGCAAAAGATGTGGTAGCAGCGCTTCTTTCAACCTCTGTAACAATGGCGATAGCAGTAGGGGTTACCCAGGAATCGGCAGGACTTATGGCGGTAACGGTTATTGGTGTGCCTGTTGCGGGACTTACCGGAGCGATTTTGGGACCGGCCATATTAAAACTATGCGGTGTGACTGAACCGGAAGCGCAGGGGCTTGCCTTGGGAACGGCGTCACATGCACTTGGCGTAAGCCGTGCCTGCGAGCTTGGTGAAGTGCAGGCGGCAATGAGCTCACTTGCCATTGTGGTGACAGGGGTGCTTACGGTAGCGGTTGTTCCGTTAGTGGTTTCTTTTTTGTAGCGCTTGGACGGATTCTGTGAAATCTGCTGAAAATGCACTATTTTCAAAGATTTAGGCGAATTTCACTTTACAACACTAACTTGGTAACGCTATAATAGAAAGGCTGACTAATTGAGAGTATTATTTGGTATAACGAATGGAGTGGAAAAATGAATGGATTAACAGAAATCCGCTGGCATGGACGAGGCGGACAAGGAGCAAAGACTGCGGCATTATTGTTGGCAGACGTAGCATTTAATATAGGAAAGTATGTACAGGGTTTCCCGGAGTATGGTCCTGAACGTATGGGAGCGCCTATTACTGCTTATGACAGAATCAGTGATACGCCAATCAGGGTTCATTCTAATATATATGAGCCGGATTTTGTTGTGGTAGTAGATGAGACATTATTACATAGCGTGGATGTAACAAAGGGGCTTAGCAAGGATGGAGCCATTTTGGTTAATACATCACAGAAGAAAGAAGACATTATTCCATACCTTAACGGTTATGAAGGAAAAGTATATACCATTGATGCAAGAAAAATCAGTGTGGAGACATTGGGTAAATATTTCCCGAATACACCGATGCTTGCCGGTATTGTAAAGATTTCCGAGGTAATGGAGCCGGATGAATTCTTAAAGCAGATGGAAGAATCCTTAAAGCATAAATTTGCAAAGAAACCGGAAGTGCTTGAAGGTAATATGAACGCCTTAAAAAGAGCACTTGAGGAGGTACAATAATGGCATTAAAAGCATCACAGATTAATGAAAATACAAAATGGCAGGATTTAACCTGCGGTCTTCAGATTCATGAAGCGGCAACCAGTAAAGATTTTGAAACAGGTGAATGGAGAACCAATACACCGGTTTTTGATAATGAGAAATGCAAGCATTGTCTTCTTTGCGTACCTTATTGTCCGGACAGCTGTATTCCGGTTAAGGATGGAAAGAGACTTGAATTTGACTTGGCACATTGTAAGGGATGCGGTATCTGTAAGGAAGCATGCCCATTTGGTGCTATATCTATGAAGGAGGGTAAATAGCATGGGTATCAAAGAGAGAATGTCCGGTAATGAAGCCGTAGCTTATGCGATGAAGCAGATTAACCCTGATGTTATGCCTGCTTTCCCTATTACTCCTTCTACAGAGTTACCGCAGTTTGTGGCTAACTACATTGCAAACGGTGAAATGGATACAGAATTTGTTCCTGTTGAAAGTGAACATAGTTCCATGAGCTGTGCTATCGGTGCAGAAGCGGCAGGAGCGAGAACCATGACGGCAACCTCTTCCTGTGGTCTTGCTTTCATGTGGGAAGTGCTTTATGTTGCAGCATCTAACAGACTTCCTATCGCAATGGCAGTAGTTAACAGAGCCCTTTCCGGTCCGATTAACATTAATGCAGAGCATTCTGACAGTATGGGTGCAAGAGACTCAGGCTGGTTACAGATATATGCAGAAAATAATCAGGAAGCATACGATAACTTCCTTCAGGCATACAGAATTTGTGAGCATAAGGATGTTTTACTTCCTATTATGATTTGCCAGGATGGATTTATTACAAGTCATGCCGTTGAAAATATTGAACTCATCGAGGATGAACCGGTTAAGAAATTTGTTGGTGAATACTGTCCGGAACATTATCTTTTAAATAAAGATGAAAAAATGTCCGTAGGACCGTATGCTATTTCAAGCTATTGTATGGAAGCAAAAAAAGCGCAGGCAGTAGCTATGGAAAATGCTAAACAGGTAATTCTTGATGTTGCTAAAGAATTTGAAGCAATTTCAGGAAGAAAATATGGATTTTTTGAAGAATATAAATTAGACGATGCAGACTTTGCCATCGTTGCTATCGGCTCAGCTTGCGGTACGATTAAGGATGCAGTTGATAAACTCCGTGAAAAAGGAATTAAAGCAGGACTTTTAAAAGTCCGCGTGTTCCGTCCTTTCCCGGGAGAAGAGATGGCAGCAGTTCTTAAGAATAAAAAAGCAATTGCAATCATGGACAGATGTGAAGGCTATAGTGCTAACGGCGGACCTCTCGGTGCAGAGCTTACAGCAGCGTTATACCGTGCAAAGAGTACGGCAGAGGTTATTAACCTTGTTTATGGTTTGTCAGGAAGAGATCTTCGTGTAGAAGACGTAGAAAAGATTTATGAAAATCTTCAGGATATCAGTGAAAACGGCATAAGCGATTATCATTATCGCTATATTGGCTTGAGAGAGTAGGTGCTAAGATGGAAAATACATTTAATTTTAAAGAGATTCAGGAACGTGAAGAACGTCTTGCACCGGGACACAGAATGTGTGCCGGATGTGGCGGTACCATTGCAGTTCGTAACGTGTTAAAAGCACTTCATCCGGGTGATAAAGCCGTAATCGGTAATGCAACAGGATGTTTGGAAGTATCTTCTTTTATGTATCCTTATACAGCATACGAAGACAGCTATATCCACAATGCATTTGAAAATGCAGGTGCAACTATTTCCGGTGTTGAAACAGCATATAAAGCACTCCGTAAAAAAGGTAAAATCGGAGAAGAGTATAAATTCATTACCTTCGGTGGCGATGGTGGTACATATGATATCGGTTTCCAGTCACTTTCGGGAGCATTGGAAAGAGGTCATGATTTTGTGTATGTATGTTATGATAACGGTGCATATATGAATACCGGTATCCAGCGTTCTTCCGCAACACCAATGTATGCGGATACCACTACTACACCTGTCGGAACAGAATCTGACGGTAAGCCACAGGTTAGAAAGGATCTTGCGGCAGTTCTTGCAGCACATAACATTGCTTATGTCGGACAGACAACTTTTGTCGGTAACATGAAAGACTTATATACTAAGGCAGAAAAAGCAATTTATACAAAAGGTCCTTCTTTCCTTAATATTATGGCACCATGCCCACGTGGATGGAGATATGATGCGCCGGATATTATTAAGATTTGTAAGATGGCAGTAGAAACCTGTTACTGGCCGTTATTTGAAGTAGTTGACGGTAAGTGGAACATCACTTATGAACCAAAGAAGAAACTTCCGATTGAAGACTTCTTGAAGTTACAGGGAAGATTCAAACACTTATTTAAACCGGGTAACGAACATCTTCTTGAGGCATTCCAGAAGGAAGTTGACAAACGTTGGGAAGATGTACAGTTCAGGGCTTCAAGATAATAAAGCAATAGGCTAACAAAACTAATAGATTAACAAAGTAAAGAGGTAAATAATAATGAAAAAGAGTATTAAAAAAGTAGCATTAGTGCTTACTATGATTCTTGCCGTATCATGCTTATTCGGTTGCGGTAAGAAAAATGAAAATGAATTTGTTGTAGGATTTGATGCAGAGTTCCCACCGTACGGATATATCGGTGAGGATGGGGAATATGTAGGATTTGACCTTGATTTGGCACAGGAAGTATGTAACAGAAGAGGCTGGACTTTAAAGAAGGTAGCTATCGACTGGAATGCTAAGGATATGGAACTTGAATCAAAGAGCATCGACTGTATCTGGAACGGTTTTACCATGAACGGACGTGAAGATGATTACACATGGACAAAGCCATACATTAACAACAGTCAGGTATTTGTTGTAAAATCAAAAAGCGGTATCAAAACACAGGCTGACCTTGCAGGTAAATATGTAGCGGTTCAGATGGATTCTTCAGCACTTGCTGCACTTAATAATGAAGAAAATGCAGACCTTAAGAATTCTTTTAAAGAACTGAGAGAGTTTGCGGATTATAATACAGCATTTATGGAACTTGAAATGGGTACGGTAGATGCAGTTGCAATGGATATCGGTGTAGCTAATGTACAGATTGCTAACAGGGAAGCAGGCGCTTACGTTGTGCTTGACGAGTACCTTTCTGCAGAACAGTACGGTATCGGATTCCTTCTCGGTAACGAAGAATTACGCGACCAGGTACAGGAAACATTACTGGAGATGCTTGAAGACGGAACTTTAATTAAGATTGCTACAGAATACGATTTACAGGATTACGTTTGTCTTGAAAAATAAACCGGAGGTTTGCTAAATGAACTTTCAGACCATGATGCAGCAGCTATTTGAAGCATTTGGATGTACAATTCAGATATTTTTACTGACATTGCTTTTTTCACTGCCGTTAGGACTTATTATTGCCCTTGGCAGGATGTCAAAATATTGGTTGCTTAGAACAATTAGTAAAGTGTATATATCTATATTGCGTGGTACGCCGTTAATGCTTCAGTTATTGGTTGTATACTTTGGCCCGTATTATGTTTTTAATGCGAGTTTAGGCAGAGAGTACCGTTTCCCGGCTGTAATTATTGCGTTTACGCTTAATTATGCGGCTTATTTTGCGGAAATATACCGTGCCGGTATAGAGTCTATGCCTAAGGGACAGTATGAAGCTGCCAAAGTACTTGGTTTTAGCAGGACACAGACATTTTTTAAGATTATACTTCCGCAGGTAATTAAGAAAATATTACCGCCGGTTACCAATGAAACCATTACACTTGTAAAAGATACTTCGCTTGCGCAGGTCATTACCGTAACGGAAATTTTTACCAAGGCGCAGCAGATTGCTGCGGCAAAGTCCAATGTTATGCCGTTGATGGTTGCCGGAGTATTCTATTACGTATTTAATTTCCTCGTGGCATTTATTATGGAACGGGTAGAGAAGAAGTTGAATTATTATCGGTAGGAGGAGCTTATGAAGGTACTTGAAATCAATCATATGAAAAAAAGCTTCGACGATCTTGAAGTAATAACAGATATTTCTTTTTCGGTAGAAGAAGGCGAGGTTGTATCTATTATCGGGCCGTCCGGTTCGGGAAAATCAACAGTACTCCGTTGCGCGACCATGCTTGAGACGATGGATGCCGGGGATTTGATTTATTCCGGTGAATATGCAGCCAGGGACGAAGGCGGAAAGAGCGTGTATCTTCCTAAAAAGCAGTTGAAGGAAATCCACAGACAGTTTGGACTTGTGTTCCAGAATTTTAATCTGTTTCCGCATTATTCCGTACTTAAAAATATTACAGATGCCCCTATTTCTGTTGCCAAGGTTCCTAAAGCAGAGGCAATGGAGCGGGGAATGGCGTTACTTAAAAAGCTGGGGCTTGAAGATAAGAAAGATGCGTATCCCTATCAGTTGTCGGGCGGACAGCAGCAACGTGTATCTATTGCAAGAGCGTTGGCACTCCAACCGAAGATTTTGTTCTTTGATGAGCCTACCAGTGCACTGGATCCGGAACTTACGGGAGAAGTGCTTAAGGTAATTAAAGAACTTGCGGCGGAGAAAATGACGATGATTATTGTAACGCATGAGATGCAGTTTGCGCGTGAGATTTCCGACCGTATCATTTTTATGGAAGGCGGCGTTATTGTAGAACAGGGTACGCCGGATGAGCTTTTTGCGACTGAGAATAACCGCGTGAAGGAATTTATCGGTAAGTTTAACAGCTAACAGTTAATGAAAAATTAGTGAACATGAATGAAACAAGCATGTTGCATACTTATCCCTTGGGAGTTATTCCCAAGGGATTTTTAAGTTTTTGAAAATAATTAAAAAATTTTTAAAAATAAAAAAGGAAAACGGATTTAGACGCAGAATAATAAGTTAGATGGTCTTTTTTTAAAGTAAATATTTAGTATAAAATGGAGAGTTTCATGACAATACGGGAAAGACTCGAACTGAATGAAAAAGAATATTTAAGTAAGTATGCGGCACTGAGTATGAACTCAAAGGGACGTGATAAGGAAGAAGATCAATGTGATATACGTCCTGTATATCAACGCGACAGAGACAGAATCCTGCACTGTAAAGCATTCCGTAGACTCAAGGATAAGACACAGGTTTTTTTGACCCCGGAAGGAGATCATTACAGAACCAGACTTACGCATACTTTGGAAGTGTCTCAAAATGCAAGAACCATTGCGAAGGCACTCAGATTGAACGAGGATTTGGTAGAAGCGATTGCACTTGGGCATGATTTGGGGCACACGCCATTCGGACATGCCGGAGAGAGAGCGCTTAACAGAATTTGTCCTTATGGTTTTGAACATAGCGCGCAGAGTGTAAGAACGGTAGAGCTTCTTGAAAAAGACGGACAGGGACTGAACCTGACTTATGAAGTAAGGGACGGTATTCTTAATCACCAGACGGACGGTACTCCGCATACACTGGAAGGTAAGATTGTGCGTCTTTCCGATAAAATTGCTTATATGCACCACGATATGGACGATGCAATCCGGGCAGGGATTTTAATTGACCTTGATATCCCAAGGGAAATCGGTGATGTAATCGGTTATTCAACCGGTGAGCGACTGGATAGCTTTATACACGATATCGTAACCAACAGCCGGGATAAAGATGATATCATCATGAGTCCGGAGGTTGAAGGGGCAATGAAGAAATTGAGAGCCTTTATGTTTGAACGGGTATATCAGAATCCGGAGGCAAAAGGTGAAGAAGGTAAAGCAGAAGTGCTGATGGAAACCTTATATGAACATTTCCTGTATCATTACGATAAAATGCCTTCGGAATATTTACGCTTAATGGACCGCGGAGAGCCGTTAGAAAAGGTTGTCTGTGATTATGTCGGCGCCATGACGGACCGGTTTGCAATAGCTACATACGAGGAACTCTATATTCCTAAATCATGGCATGGTTAATATAGGCAGTAACGCAAACGTGTTTGTGTTAGGCATGGAGGGATAGCATGTATTATCCGGATGAGTTAGTAGAAGAAATAAGATTAAAAAGCGATATAGTGGATGTAATCAGTGGTTATGTGCGTTTACAGAAAAAGGGCGCAAGCCATTTCGGATTATGTCCGTTCCATAATGAGAAGAGTCCTTCTTTTTCTGTTTCCCGTAATAAGCAGATGTATTATTGCTTTGGTTGCGGAGCGGGAGGTAATGTATTTACCTTTATCATGCAGTATGAAAATTATTCTTTTCAGGAAGCAATTAAGCATCTTGCGGAGCGTGCCGGTGTAGCACTGCCGGAAATCGAATATACGCAGGAAATGAAGCAGAAGGAAACAAGAAGAGCCAAGCTTCTGGAGATTAATAAGGAAGCGGCAAAGTATTATTATTATCAGCTTCGGCAGGAGGTTGGTAAAATCGGATTGAATTATCTTAAAGGAAGAGCCCTTAGCGATGATACGCTTAAGAATTTCGGTTTGGGTTATTCCACACAATATAATAATGATTTGGTTAAGTATTTAAGAGGTAAAGGATTTAAGGACGAGCTTATAAAAGCCTCAGGCCTTGTTAATGTGGATGAAAAGTACGGAATGACGGACAAGTTTTTTAACCGTGTTATTTTTCCGATACAGGATATCAACCATCGTGTAATAGGCTTCGGCGGGCGTGTTATGGGGGATGCAAAACCCAAGTACTTAAATTCCCCTGAGACGGAGATATTTGATAAGGGAAGAAATCTTTACGGTTTGAATTTTGCAAGAACTTCCCGTAAAAACAATATCATTCTTTGCGAAGGCTATATGGACGTTATTGCCATGCATCAGGCGGGATTTACACAGGCGGTGGCATCGCTCGGAACGGCATTTACGTCCGGCCAGGCAAGTCTTTTAAAGCGCTATACCGAAGAAGTGCTGTTAATTTATGATAGCGATGAAGCAGGAACCAAAGCGGCGATGCGTGCCATCCCGATATTGAAGGAGGCAGGAATACGTGCAAAGGTTGTAAGCTTAAAGCCATATAAGGACCCGGATGAGTTTATTAAAAATATGGGGCCGGAAGCCTTTCAGGAACGGCTCGATAATGCGGACAACAGTTTCTTTTTTGAAATTGGTATTATCGAGAAAAATTATAAACTGAATGATCCTGAAGAAAAGACAGCTTTCCATAGGGAAATTGCAAAAAAACTTTGTGAATTTACGGAAGATGTGGAACGGGATAATTACCTTGAGGCGGTGGCAAGAAGATATCAGATTGCCGCGGATAATCTTAAAAAGCTGGTTGTAAACTATGCGGCTAAGGTGGGACTGGTTGCACAAACCGAAAAGCCTAAGAGCGGAATACAGAGTAAGAAGGACCCGGAAGACGGTAACAAAACCGCACAGAAGTTGCTTCTTACGTGGCTTACGGAAGAACCGGAGATTTATCCTAAGATAAGTAAGTATGTTTCACCGGAGGATTTCACGGAGGAAATATATCATAAAGTTGCCGTAGTTCTTTTTGATGAATTGGAAAAGGGACAGATAAACCCGGCAGGCATTATCAGTATGTTTGAGGATAGTGAGAGCCAGCGGGAGGCAGCGAGCTTATTTAATACCAAATTACATGAACTTGAGAGCCGGCAGGAAAAAGAGAGGGCGCTTCATGATATACTCATGAAAGTCAAGAAAAATAGTTATGAAATCATGCAAAACCGGCTCGGAGCAGACATAAATGCCTTAAAATTCGCGATTGAAGGCAAAAAAGCACTGGAAGAACTAAGCAAAACGCATATTTCTTTCGATTAAGGAAAAGATAGAAGAAGAATGGAGAAGCAAAATGGAAGAAAACACACAGGCAAAATTTGAGGAAAAACTTAAAGAACTCTTAAATGTGGCGAAGAAGAAAAAGAACGTCTTAGAGTATCAGGAGGTTAATGACTTTTTCGCAGACCTTCAATTAGAGGCAGAGCAGTTCGATATTATCCTCGAGACTTTGGAAAAAAATAGTGTAGACGTAATCAGAATGACAGACGATGCGGATGATGAAGAAATCGTACTGACAGAGGAAGATGAAGTTGATATGGAGAGCATTGACTTAAATGCTCCGGATGGTGTCAGCATTGAAGACCCTGTCAGAATGTATCTTAAAGAAATCGGTAAAGTACCTCTTTTGTCAGCAGATGAAGAAATCGAACTGGCAAAGAGAATGGAAATGGGTGACCAGGAAGCGAAGAAGAGACTTGCTGAAGCCAATCTGCGTCTTGTTGTAAGTATTGCAAAGAGATATGTAGGCCGTGGTATGCTGTTCCTTGATTTGATTCAGGAAGGTAACTTGGGTCTTATTAAGGCTGTTGAAAAATTTGATTACCGCAAAGGATATAAATTCTCTACTTATGCTACATGGTGGATCCGTCAGGCGATTACCCGTGCCATTGCAGATCAGGCAAGAACTATCCGTATCCCGGTTCATATGGTTGAAACTATTAACAAGTTAATCCGTGTAAGCAGACAGCTTCTTCAGGAACTCGGAAGAGAGCCGCTTCCGGAAGAAATCGCAAAAGAAATGGACATGCCGGTTGACAGGGTACGTGAAATATTAAAGATTTCCCAGGAACCCGTATCACTTGAAACACCTATCGGTGAAGAGGAAGACAGCCATCTTGGTGACTTTATCCAGGATGATAATGTTCCGGTTCCGGCAGATGCAGCAGCATTTACCTTGTTAAAGGAGCAGTTAATTGAAGTGTTGAATACTTTGACAGAAAGAGAACAGAAGGTATTACGTCTCCGTTTCGGTCTTGAGGACGGACGTGCCAGAACGCTTGAAGAAGTAGGTAAAGAATTTAACGTAACCAGAGAGCGTATCAGACAGATTGAAGCAAAGGCACTCCGTAAATTACGTCATCCGAGCAGAAGCCGTAAGTTGAAGGATTATTTGGATTAATGAAAAAAACGGAACTATCAAACAGATTACAAACGGTGGTCAACATGCTGGATGCCCAATCTAAGCCTGCTTCTTTTGGCCCTTTACCGGAAGAGGCTTGCGTAGAAAACACTTCCACAGAAGAAGCTTCCGCAGAAGAGGCTTCCGTAGAAGACGGTTTTGCCGGCACGACGGAGTATAAAGGGTACTGCATAGCAGATATTGGTTGTGACCATGGTTTTGTATCCATATACTTAATTCAAAATAAGATTGCAAGTCACGTGATTGCCATGGATGTAAACAGCGGACCCTTGCAATTTGCCAAGGATCATATTAAGGAATCCGGACTTGAGTCATACATAGAAACCAGAATATCCGATGGTTTTTCGACCTTACTTAAAGGTGAGGCAGATGCAGCCATAATAGCGGGGATGGGTGGAAGACTGATGGTACGCCTTCTTACGGAAGGAAAAGAGAAAGTTTCTTCAATGAAAGAGCTTATCCTACAGCCACAGTCCGAAGCAGCACTTCTTCGTCAGTATCTGCGTAAGGCAGGGTACAGTATTGTGGACGAGGAAATGGTATTAGAGGATGGCAAGTACTATACCATCCTGCACGTGTATCCGCGGGCAGTCCCGTATGAGAAAAAAGTGCCGTTAGCCCGCATTATTCTGGATAAATACGGAGAAGTATTAATTGAAAAAAAGCATCCTGTGTTAGCGCAATTTGTTTCTTACCGCATGGAGCGTCATGAAAAGATATTAAAAGATTATCCTGCGGGCGGAGATCCTGTTAAACGGGAAGAACTTATTAAAATAGTAGAAGAATTAAAACAAATACAGGATTATTGGAAAGGGGATACAGATGAAGTGTAACGAATTACTTGACCTCCTTAATCAGATAGCACCTAAAAAGTGTGTGGCTGATTGGGATAATTCGGGTTTCCTTGTTGGTGACCGGGAAAGTAATATTAATAAGGTAATGCTGGCACTGGACCCAACTTTTGATGTAATTGAACAGGCAATAGCCAATAAAGTTGATTTGTTAATTACACATCATCCGTTATTATTCCGTAAAATAAAATCCGTGACCACGGATGATGTTGTGGGACGTAAGGTGTTACGTCTTATCGAAAATAAAATTAATTATGTTGCGATGCATACGAATGCAGATGCAACCATTATTGCCCAAAATGCGGCGAAAGCATTATCTTTATCGGAAGTAGAAGTACTGACCGGCGAAAATGCAGATGCGGGCTGTGTTATGTTCGATGAAACACAACCGATGCAGGAACAGGGCTATGGTGTAGTAGGAAACCTTTTGAATCCTATGCCTGCCGGTTCTTTAGCATGTAAAATAAAGGAATGCTTTGAAATTGATACGCTTAACTTATACGGCGATAAGAGTAAAGATGTAAAGCGTGTCGCTGTTTTACCCGGCTCCGGTGGTGAGGAAATCGTCATGGCAATGGGTAAAGGCGCAGATATATATATTACGGGTGACATTAAGTATCATGAAGGTTTAGATGCAAAAGAAAGCGGATTTGTTGTGATAGACGCAGGTCATTACGGCCTTGAAAAAAGCTTTCCGAAGCTGCTTGCCTATGAATTAAGCAAAAAAATACCGGAACTTTCGGTAGTATGTGCACAAGAGAATATGCCATACGAAATAATGTAAAGCGAGGTGGGAATATGCAGGATATGTTAACAATCAAAATTAATGGTGAGGAATGTTTCTTCCCAAAGGGTATTATCTACGAAACAATTGCGGATCAATACCAGAATGATTACGAAGGGTTAATCGGTCTTGTAAGAATTAACGGAAAAATCCAGGAGCTTCGTAAGATTGCCACAAAGAATTGTGAATTAAGTTTTATTGATTTCAAAAGTAAAATCGGTCACACTACTTATGCCAGAACTGCTACGTTACTTTTGGTAAAGGCATTTCATGAAATTATCGGAAAAGAAGCAGACAGTCTTTTGCGCGTCGAGTTTACCATCGGAAACGGTTATTACTGTGAGCCGGTAAAAAAAGGTATTTTGACGGATGATATCGTTAAAAAGATAGAAGATAAGATGAAAGAGTATGTCAAAATGGACATGCCGATACATAAGAAGTTATATCCTATAGAAACGGCAACGGAACTTTTTGCATCCAACGGTCTTGTTGATAAAGAAAAAGTATTCAGATTCAGAAGAACCTCTACGGTTAACGTGTATGAACTTGACGGTTATTATGATTATTATTACGGTTATATGCTGCCAACGACAGGATATATAAAATACTTTGCGCTGGAGCATTATGAGGATGGTATTATTTTAAATCTTCCGTCAAGAGAAGAGCCTAAAAAGGTGGTTCCGTTTGTTCCGCGTAAGAACTTGTTCAAAACCCTTAAAATGGCGGATGAATGGGGTGAGAGCCTCGGAATTTCAACCGTAGGTGATTTAAATGAAGCAATTTGTCAGGGTAAACTGAATGATCTTGTTCTTATACAGGAAGCACTGCAGGAAAGAAGAATTGCAGAAATTGCCAATGATATTGTATCAAGAGGCGGTGTAAGATTTGTTATGATTGCCGGTCCGTCATCTTCCGGTAAGACAACTTTTTCACACAGATTATCCATACAGCTTTCAACGCATGGTTTAAGACCGCATCCGATTGCTGTGGATGATTATTTTGTAAATCGTGACCAGACACCACGCGATGAAAACGGTGATTATAATTTTGAATGTCTGGAAGCAATTGACCTTGAACAGTTTAATAAAGATATGCTTGATTTATTAGAGGGTAAGACGGTTGAGCTTCCAACCTTCAATTTTAAAACAGGTATGAGAGAATACAGGGGCAATTACAAGACATTGGGACCGGATGACATTCTCGTTATTGAAGGTATTCACGGTCTTAATGATAAAATGTCTTATGCACTTCCTACCGAAAGTAAGTATAAGATATATATCAGTGCCCTTACCACATTGAATGTTGATGAGCATAATAGAATTCCGACTACGGACGGAAGACTTTTAAGAAGAATGGTAAGAGATGCCCGTACAAGAGGCGCATCAGCAAAAAGAACCATTGAAATGTGGGCAAGTGTACGACGTGGCGAAGAAGAAAATATTTTCCCATTCCAGGAGAGTGCGGATGCCATGTTTAACTCCGCTATGATTTATGAGTTGTCGGCACTTAAGCAGTTTGCAGAACCGCTTTTATTCAATATTCAGATAGATGAGCCTGAATATGATGAAGCAAAGAGATTGTTAAAGTTTTTGGAATATTTCCTGGGAATAGATACCGAGGGACTTCCTAAAAATTCCATTATCAGGGAGTTTGTAGGCGGAAGCTGTTTCCATGCGTAAATTTTTCATTTGGATGTATATATTGAAATGATATATGCTGAAAGAATATGTAAAATGTATATGCAAAATGTATATGCTAAATGTATATGATGAAAGAATATGCTAGATGTATATGCTAAATGTA
>JAZNGM010000006.1:0-49712 GCA_045576455.1 Lachnospiraceae bacterium
ATTGGAACTTACTTAATAGATAACTGTTTATCTCTTATCTTCATACATGCCTCAATATGCATAATCCAATGCCTTGAAAACGGCATCTGAATCAATCCTTTTACATCTTTTCCACACCAATAATCAATTAACCAATGTGCGTTTTCATCCATACTTACTACATTAATCGTCTCCAATTGCTTTCTTCTATCATCAGATATTTTTTCTTTCAAATCGTTATATGTAAGAGCCTTTAAAATCCGTGTTGTAGATTCATCAACATCAGCAATATAATTATACAACTCTTCAATCGACAACTTCTTTGAAAACTCTCCGATTTCTTCTTTTACAAGTTCATTTGCAGTTGTAATAATCGGCGAATTTATGCGCTTTTGATAATCGCCCTTAAACAAAATTTGCTCATCATTTGCAATAAGCGAATGTGCTACAATATCCTCTATGCGAAAGATATGCCACAAGGAATATGCTATCGTTTTGTTATGATAACCCTTGGCGTTCATATAAGGCATAGCACAAAAATCATCATCCGACAGTTCATTCCTAAACTGCATAATTTGTTCCATAAGGTTTCTGCGAAGTTCTAATAATGTATCTATACCCGTTGCAAAAGTATCTTTTCTCCTAATTTGTAACTGTAAGGTCTTATTCATTTCCGACCATTCTTTATTCATAAATTAGCACCTCGTTATATTCTAATCTTATGTTGCTTCCAAACTCTTCATAAGTTTGGAATATGTCAGCCTAATGTTTCAACAAATATCTTCTTCAACACATCAGCAGGAATATCTTGTTTTAGGAAAATTTGCAACATTCCCTTAGGCGTCACTTTATAACCTAATAACATTTCCGTATTTTGCGACACAGCCTTTGCTTCAATGTTAATATGGTCTTTGAAAGGAATAAGCCTTACAAAAGATTCGCCAACATAATAGGTCGGGAGTTTAGCCCACATCGTTTCTTGTGGTTCAGATGAAATACTATCAAAAATTAAATTTCTCAAATCATTGTACATAGCAATAATGTCGCTTGGATATTTATCTATATATTCTTTTATCTGTTCATTCATTTGAATACCTCCAAATTCAAGTTTGTCTAACTGTTTACACATCCATTTCTTCGTTCAGTATAGTACTTTTTTCTTAAATATTCAATTCTTCTCTGAAGTATACAGAGTGAATTCCTCAGTGTACTACTTATTTCAATAGCTATATAGAAGTATTTCCTCTGTGAAATAACCGTATCGCATCCTATAAAACTTTCAAAATCTGGTTAATCCTTCACAAAATATTCCTATCTCCACTTGCCGACCATCGACTTACCATGTGACCAAAAATAATTAAAAGGATGGCACATTTACCACCCTTTCAACACTTATCTTTACTTCGGTTTTACACTGTACCCTATTTGTGATATGGTTCATTATTCATAATCCTGTATGCACGATAAATTTGTTCAACTAATATAACGCGCATCATCTGATGCGGAAAAGTCATATCCGAGAAACTGATCTTATCGTTACAACGTCTTTTTAATGCATCAAAGATTCCGAGTGAACCCCCAATAATAAAAGTAATATGACTACTGCCGCTTAATCCAATACTCTCAATTTTTTTGGAAAATGCAACAGAATCATATTTTTTACCCTCTATGGCAAGTGCAACAAGATGGGTATTTTCTTTAATGTATTTTTCCATACGGATAGCTTCTTTTTCCATGGCAAGCTGTTCAAGCGTATCGTTGCCACGTTCCTTTTCAGCCATCTTTTCATCTTCAACTTCAATAATCTCAAACTTTACATACTTAGAAAGACGCTTTGCATATTCTGCAATAGCGTCTTTCCAATAATTCTCTTTTAATTTTCCTACACAAAGAATTGTAATATTCACATTAACCTCTTCTATGCTTCATACAGTTTTCTGTAACATTCATCTACCATAAAATCCTGAAATGCAGGTTCTAAATTAATAAATGAACTATTAAGCTTCTGTTTAATGACATCACATCTGTTAAAGTAAAGCATCTCATCTAACGCATCTGTTTCAGTATCTTCACCATCACCAGCACACAGATCGTCAATCAATTGTGCAGTAAGGGTATCTTCGCACCATTTCATTATGCGGACTTTTAATTCTTCTTCCTCTTCAGCCTGTCTTACGTATTTCTTGGATTCTTTTTTAGTCTTTACTCCCATAACTAAACATCCGACAAAAATAAGCGGCATCACAATTTTCAAAAGAAGATTATCAGGAAGTTCAAACGGAATTACTTTTAATAACATTAAAACAACAAAAATAATGCCGGCAGCTCCCACAAAAAGCAATGCGTATGCTGAACTTTCAAAATCTTTTGCTTTATCTCTTTTATCACGATATACATTATCATTTTGGGAAGAAACCAAAGACTTAATCATCTCTTGTTCATCTTCAGTTTCTTCCTCATCAGTTTCATCAAATTCTCCTTCTTCAAAAGCACGGATCGTTTCTTGTTGAAGAAATACAGTTGTAAGTTTTTTAGCAGCATCAACATCCTTATTGTTTATAATGAGCTGGCCATCCTCATGCATTTCACTCTTAATATTGTTATAAGCAAGATAGTCCCTGAGCTTAGCTATTAATTCAGGATTTCCCGAATTAATTATAGGCGTATCCATCTCTTTATCTAAAGATTCAACAAGCTCTGCTTTACAATCATTACATATCGTAATTCCATCTCTATACTCAACTTTACAATTCGGACACCATGCCATACCTTACATCCCCCTGACTAACGATTTGATAAATATTCGTGAATACCCTGTGCTCCTGCTTTACCTGCACCCATGGCAAGAATAACCGTTGCTGCACCTGTTACGGCATCACCACCGGCAAAGACACCTTCTTTTGTTGTCTTTCCGTTATTTTCGTCAGCTATAATACATTTATATTTATTTACTTCAAGACCTTCCGTCGTTGAAGAAATAAGCGGATTCGGAGAAGTACCAAGTGACATAATAACTGTATCACAATCAATTACAAATTCACTGCCTTTTACTTCTACCGGTCTTCTTCTGCCTGAAGCATCCGGCTCACCAAGCTCCATCTTGATACACTTAATACCACTTACCCAGCTATTTTCATCCATAAGAATCTCGACTGGGTTAGTCAATAAGTCAAAAATGATACCTTCTTCTTTTGCATGATGTACTTCTTCAACTCTTGCAGGAAGTTCTTCTTCAGATCTTCTGTATACAATATGAACTTCAGCGCCAAGTCTGAGTGCGGTTCTTGCAGCATCCATTGCAACGTTACCACCACCAACTACAGCAACTTTCTTACCTCTCATAATAGGTGTTGTTGAATCTTCTTTAAAGGCTTTCATCAAATTGCTTCTTGTAAGATATTCATTTGCAGAGAATACACCATTTGCCTGTTCACCCGGAATACCCATAAACTTAGGAAGACCTGCACCTGAACCAATGAATACGGCATCAAATCCTTCTTCATCCATAAGCTCATCAATTGTTACTGATTTACCAATAACAACATTGGTCTCTATCTTAACGCCAAGAGATTTTACGTTTTCGATTTCTTTGGCAACAACATCCAGCTTTGGAAGACGGAATTCAGGAATTCCGTATACAAGTACACCACCTGCTTCATGAAGTGCTTCAAAAATAGTTACATCATATCCTAATTTTGCAAGATCGCCTGCACAGGTAAGACCTGCCGGACCGGAACCGATAACAGCAACTTTTTTACCGTTCTTTTCTTTTGCTCCAACCGGTTTAATACCGTTTTCCTGTGCCCAATCTGCAACAAAACGCTCTAATTTACCGATAGAAATAGCTTCACCCTTGATTCCTCTGATACATTTTCCTTCACACTGGCTTTCCTGCGGACATACACGGCCACACACAGCAGGAAGGGCACTTGACTCAGAAATAATCTGGTAAGCTTCTTCAATATTTCCATCTTTAACTTTTTCGATAAAGCCCGGAATATTAATAGAAACAGGACATCCCTTTACACACTGTGCATTTTTACAATTAATACAACGTGTAGCTTCTTCCATTGCTTCTTCTTTGTTATATCCAAGACATACTTCTTTAAAATTCTTTGCTCTAACTTCAGGTTCTTGTTCACGAACCGGTACTTTCTTTAATACATCCATTATTCGTCTCCTCCGCAATTTCCACATCCACCGTGATGCGTATCTCCTTCTTTTGCTTTAAGGTACGCTCTTCCTTCGGCTGTTTTGTAAATCTGCTGACGCTTCATTGCTTCATCAAAATTAACTTTATGACCATCAAACTCAGGTCCGTCAACGCATGCAAACTTAACTTCATCTCCTACTGTAACACGGCATGCTCCACACATACCTGTACCGTCTACCATAATAGGATTTAAAGAAACAATTGTAGGAATCCCAAGCTTCTTAGTTGTTAAGCAAGCAAATTTCATCATAATCATTGGTCCGATAGCTACACAAAGGTCATACTTCTTACCTTCTGCAACTAAATCTTCCACAACTTTTGTTACGAGACCGCTTCTTCCATATGAACCGTCGTCTGTAGTAATATAAAGGTTTCCTGCAACCTTTTTCATTTCCTCTTCAAGAATAATTAAATCTTTAGTCTTTGCACCCACGATTACGTCAGCATCAATTCCGTGCTCATGTAACCATTTTACCTGTGGATATACCGGTGCCGTACCAACACCACCGGCAACAAATAAAACTTTTTTCTTTTTTACTTCTTCAATCGGATCTGTAGTAAGTTCTGAAGCACGTCCCAATGGTCCTACGAAATCATGTAATGAATCGCCGGCCTGTAATTTGGACATCATCTGTGTTCCTGCACCAACTATTTGGAAAACAATTGTGATTGTTCCGGCTTCTCTGTCATAATCACAGATTGTAAGTGGTATTCTCTCTCCTTCTTCATCCATTCTGACAATTACAAATTGTCCCGGTTGACAGGATTTGGCAACTCTTTTAGCTTCAATAACCATTTCAAAAATATTGGCTGCCATTTCCCTCGCTTTTAAAATCTTGTACATCATACGCCTCCTAGTAATATCTATTTTAAGAATACTTAAAATATCAAATTAATTTAACAACGACACCTTCATAAATCCTAAAGCATCTGTAGATACAGAATACAGATAACCCGAACTGCTGTCAATTGCATATTTTTTACCTGTATAACTTACATTTCCATCTATATCGTTATATACCTCCCTGACAAGATAAAAAATTAAGCCATATTCAGTAAAGGCTTCTTCACACTCATATGTATTGAAACCTTCTTTATTTGCCACATGTCCCTGTGTATCAAGAAGCACGCCATTTGTCACCAGCCGGTTAATCAGACTGTTAACCGAGTCTTCTACACTTACTACATAATCAAATTTCAAATTAGTTTCTAACGTCATCGGCTCGCTCATTTGACCAGCGGAGTCAAATGCCACAAAAGTGTATATGGTTTTGCCCATCCGCATCGGAATAACACCGGTGTAACGTTTGCCTTCCTCCATTGTTGGCGGAGTGCCATCGGTCGTATAATAAATTTTACATCCGGAATCTGCTTCAACCGAAATATACTCAGGCGAAACATAATCACCATCATTTGCATAAATAACAGGAGGATTTACTGCATTTCCCTGAATAACATATTGCGCAGATGCCGTATCACTTACCTGTCCGTACTCGTTAACAAAAATAGCTTTTAATACGTGAACGCCTGCCGCAATTTCAATTTTTTCACTTGCATAAAACCTGTCACTACTTTCATTTGGTGTAGTGGAATCAAGCGTATAGTAAACTTTTCCGTTTCCGTTTGTCTGTATTGATACATTAATCGTTTCTGCATATGTTCCTTCAGGCACACTGAAAGTCGGTTTTGCTGCCATGTATTCCGCATAATCTTTTTTGATGGAATCTACATTGGAGCGTAACAAAAATTTATTAAGTGCACTGTAATCTTCATAACCAAGGTAATATTCGATTACTTTTATTGATGCTCTTTCTGAAACCTGACCTTCGTTAGAAAGTTCAATATACAGATTAACTGCATCTTCAACTCTTCCAAACCGGTAATAATAGTCTGCTCTAAGAAGTTTAGCCTCCATATTGGTATTATCAATATCTATGGCTTTTTCAATCGCTTTAATAGCACCGCTATAATCACCGGATGCTGCACACTCCACTGCTTCGTCATAATGAGTTCTAAACGTTGGTTTTTCCTGTCTTCTAAAAAGATTTAATGACAAAAAGCCTACAAGAATAATAAACATTATTGCCAATACAACGAGTGCCACCTTATTATGCATCAATTTACACATAATAAATGAGAATATGGAATCTTTATCATCGTCGTCATCTTCATCAAAATTGAAATCTGCAAACTCATCATAATCATCATATTCCTGTGAATAGTACTCATCATCTTCATCAACATCTTTTGCAATATCATGAAGCGTTCCGTACATATTCTCATATACCTCCGGTTCAAAAGCCGGAACCATATTAACTTCATAACCACACTTTTCACAGTATAGTCTATCGTCTTTTATCTTGGCATTACATTTCGGACAAATCATATCTTTATCCTTTCTTAATCTAAAAGCTTATACACTAATTACAAAGAATTAACGCAATTGTTCATTAACATCGCAATTGTCATTGGTCCAACGCCACCCGGAACCGGTGTAATTGCACTACATTTTGGTGCTACATCATCATAATCAACATCACCGCAAAGTTTATTATCTTCCATTCGATGAATACCAACATCAATTACAACAGCACCCTCTTTTACATACTCACTTGTTATCATCTTAGGTTTTCCTACCGCAACAATAAGTATATCTGCTCTCTTGGTTACTTCCTTAAGATCAGCTGTTCTTGAATGGCACACCGTAACAGTTGCATTTTCCTGTAACATCAATAACGCCATCGGCTTACCTACGATATTACTTCTGCCTACAATAACACATTCTTTACCCTGTATTTCAATACCTGAGCGCTTTAAAAGCTGTATAATTCCGGCAGGAGTACAGGATACATAACCTTTTTGTCCTATACACAATCTTCCTACATTCTGTGCATGGAATCCGTCTACATCCTTATCCGGGGAAATTGCATGGATAATCATGTTTTCATCTATATGCTTAGGAACCGGTAATTGAACCAAAATTCCGTTAACGTCCTCACGATTATTCAGTTCATCAATTAATTTCAGTAATTCTTCCTGGGTTGTATCTTCCGGTAATTCATAGCTCAATGAATCAATTCCGATATACTCACATGCTTTCTTTTTATTATTAACATATACTTTTGAAGCAGGGTCTTCGCCTACAATAATAACAGCAAGCGCTACATTCTTCCCTTCTTCTTTCATTTTTAATACCTGGTCTCTTAATTCATCTTTAATTTGTGTGGAAATCTTCTTTCCATCAATAATCTGTGGCATAATTTATCTCCTTTATTAGAATAATCCTGTTATTACCCCATTACTGTCAACATCAATTTTAAATGCTGCCGGCTCTTTAGGTAACCCCGGCATTGTCATAATTGTACCGGTTATGGCAACGATAAAGCCTGCTCCTGCCGATACATATACTTCACGAATATTGATTTCAAAATCTTTAGGGCAACCTAACTTTGTTGGGTCATCTGATAAAGAATATTGGTTTTTAGCCATACAAACAGGAAATCTGTCAAATCCCAACTGATTAAGTCTTTCAATCTGCTTTTCAGCCGCAGCACTGAAATTAACACTTGCCGCACCATAGATTTCTTTGGAAATAGTAATTATCTTATCCTTAATTGACATATCATCCGGATAGATAGGGGCGAAATTGCTTTCTTTATTTTCCAAAGTATACAGTACTTTATTAGCAAGTTCTATTCCGCCATCACCGCCTTTTTCCCAAACTTCGGATAGGGCAAATTCACATTGTCTTTCTTCGCAGAAGTTTCTTACAAATGCAATTTCCTTTTCCGTATCTGTTATAAAGGAATTTAGCGTTACTATAATCGGAACCCCGTACTTTTTAAGATTCTCAATATGCTTTTCCAAGTTAGAAATACCGATTTTTAATGCATCAACATTTTCAGCATTTAAATCCTTTTTCAAAACACCGCCATTATACTTCAAAGCACGGATTGTTGCAACCAAAACTACTGCATCCGGCTTTAAGCCTGCCATACGGCACTTAATGTCAAAGAACTTTTCAGCACCAAGATCAGCACCGAATCCGGCTTCCGTAATTACATAATCAGCCATCTTTAAGGCTGTTTTTGTTGCTCTTACACTATTACATCCATGTGCAATATTAGCAAACGGTCCGCCATGAACGATTGCCGGTGTATGTTCAAGCGTCTGGATAACATTCGGTTTCATGGCGTCCTTTAACAGTGCAGCCATTGCCCCTACCGCATTTAACTGTTTACAGGTAACCGGTTGATTGTCCATGTCATAGGCAACAACAATACGTCCCAAACGCTCTTTGAGATCCTCCATATCTTTTGCAAGACATAAAATAGCCATAGTTTCTGAAGCAACCGTTATTACAAAATGGTCTTCCCTTACAAAGCCATCTGTTTTAGCTCCCATACCAACAATTACGTTACGAAGCACTCTGTCATTCATATCAAGACATCTTTTCCACACAATCTGTCTCGGATCAATTCTAAGCGTATTCCCCTGCTGGATGTGATTATCAAGCATTGCAGCGAGCAAATTATTTGCTGTTGTTATTGCATGAAAATCACCGGTAAAATGTAAATTCAAATCTTCCATTGGGACAACCTGTGCATTACCACCACCGGCCGCGCCACCTTTTACACCAAAACATGGGCCCAAAGATGGTTCTCTAAGTGCAATTATCGCTTTTTTATTTAATTTACCGAAAGCCTGACCAAGTCCAACCGTTGTAGTTGTCTTGCCTTCACCGGCAGGCGTAGGATTTATGGCTGTTACCAAAATCAGTTTTCCATCCGCATTTTCAGAAATACTGCGGATATATTCATCTGACAACTTAGCTTTATACTTTCCGTATAATTCCAAATCATCTTCCGATATTCCCAAGGGTTGTACTACTTCCTTAATAGGTTTCAGTTTACAGCTCTGTGCAATTTCGATATCAGTTTTCATAGTCTGCCCTCTCATAAAAAATTATAAATATTCACTTATATAGTCCTCAAACTGCTGCGGACTCATTAAAACAGTTCTGGGTTTAGTGCTTTCTTCTTCACTTACAACACCGGCTTCACACAATTGATCCATAATACGTGCCGCACGGTTAAACCCAATTTTAAATGCACGTTGCAACATACCGATAGAAGCTTTATCTTTTTCAAGAATTAATCTTCCGGCATCTGCAAAATACGGATCATATTCACTACCACCATCCTGTGATGAGAATCCGCCGTTTCCGCCTTCCGTGAAAGAATTCATTTTACTTGCCAAATCTTCCTGTGGTTCTATAATGATATCCTGACTCTTAATAAAATCAACGATATCCACTACTTCCTTATCTGAAACAAAGGCACCTTGAATTCTTGTAGGCTTATTCATGCCTTGCGGATAAAAGAGCATATCTCCTTTTCCTAAAAGCTTTTCTGCCCCGTTCATATCCAGAATTGTTCTTGAATCCACACCACTTGCTACAGAAAATGCAATTCTACTTGGCATATTGGCTTTAATAAGACCTGTAATAACATCTACAGACGGTCTCTGTGTAGCTATAATAAGATGTATACCGGCTGCTCGTGCAAGCTGTGCCAATCTACAGATTGATTCCTCTACAGATTGTTGTGCTGCCATCATAAGGTCGGCAAGCTCATCTACGATTATTACAATCTGAGGCATCTTAGGTGGTGCTTCATCACCCTTTACAGCCCTTAATTCTTCTGCTTTTGCATTATAATGTGCAAGGTCCTTCACATTATAGTCCGCGAACACTTTATATCTTCGCGTCATTTCCTCAACACCCCAATGAAGTGCTCCGGCCGCCTTTTTAGGATCGGTTACTACCGGTAACAAAAGATGCGGTATTCCGTTGAACACACTTAATTCAACAACCTTAGGATCAATCATGATAAACTTAACATCTTCAGGATTTGCACGATATAAAATTGAAACAATTAACGTATTAATACAAACCGATTTACCGGAACCGGTCGCTCCTGCAATAAGTACATGAAGCATTTTTGCTATATCTGCCACAACCGTCTGCCCTGCCAGGTCTTTACCTACTGCAAACGGTATGTTGGATTGATTCTTCTTAAATTCCGGCGATTCTAACAGTTCACGCAAACCAACTGCTGTATTTTCTTTATTAGGCACCTCAATTCCTACAGCCGCCTTACCCGGTATCGGTGCTTCGATACGGATATCCGTAGCCGCCAGATTGAGTTTAATATCATCCGCAAGCGCAACAATTTTACTTACCTTTACCCCAAGCTCCGGTTGTACTTCATATCTTGTTACTGCCGGACCTTTACTAATATCGGTAATGGTAACCTTAACACCGAAGATTTCCAGTGTTTGCTTCAAACGCATTGCCGTTTCTTTTAACTGTTGCGGGGAATCCCCTGTTACGCTGTTATCCGTTTTATTCAATAAAGAGGTAGGCGGAAGTACATATTTCTTTGCCGGTCTTTTACCTTGCGGCATAACAAAAGGAGTACTTTCCTGTTGCGTTTTATTCTGTGTCTGCTGTCTGTTTTCAACCTCAACTGCCGGTTTTTCAGGCTTTTCATATTTTACCGTTTTTTCAATCACAACCGGCTTTTCACCCATAACCGGTGCCACACGGTTCTGATTACTATGTACTAATCCCTTCGGCTCAGGAATAGTATCATCAAACATCATATCACGATAATCCGTTTCCGTAATAGTCTGCTCTTCTTCCTCTTCATTCAAAATAATTTCATGAAGATTATCTCCACCTATTTCATTTTTCTTAACCTCCGGTTCAAGGCGTAAGTCCTTCATAACACCGGTTACGCGCTTGTCCATTCTTTTTGGCTTTTTAACTTCAATTTCCACATCATCAATATCCGTATCATCTTCATCAATAATGTCATCTTCGTCATCTGAAAGCTCATCTTCAAGCGCTTTTTGCATTCTTTTTTGTTTTCTTTTTTCAGATTCCTTTATCGCATTTTCATATACTTTTTCACTGCTACGTTTTATCTGTCCCACCAGGGATTTTTCTGTCATTATTACGATACAGATTACAGAAATAACCAACACTACCAATATCGTACCGGCCTTTGATAAATACTGATACAAGAAATATGTAAGGATACCGGGCAATACACCACCGCCACTAAAATTGTGTGCGGACAGTGTATACAATTCTTTAAAAATATTTTCTCCGCTGATTAGGGAAAAATCATAACTAAAAAGTTCAATGAGTACTCCTGCCATATATAGAAGGATTGCACCCGATATAACTTTCTTCTTAACGAATTTACTGTTCTTATTCATCACATATATAATAATTCCAAAAAACAAAACAAACGGAATAATATATGAAATTATACCAAAAAGTCCAAATAACACTTTCTTAACAGCTACGCCGAAAGAACCTGAAAGTCCAAAATTGCAAAGAAAAATAAAAACTGATAAAGCAAAAAGGAGAATCGTTAATATTTCCAATTGTTCCTTCTTTTTCTTGGTTTCCTGCATCTGTTTAGTATTTCTTGTTCTGTTACCGGCAGGCTTTTTATTATTGCTATTCTTTGTTGTAGTTTTCTTACGATTTGAAGATGCTGCCATCCCATAACCTCTTTTCAATTATAAATCCATAGTCTAAAGCATTATATCATTTTTCTTTATGTTTTTCAATGAATGAATACAATTTATCAAAGGCTTTTGAAAGTCCGCCGATTTCATTAATAATGCCATTTTTAACCGCTTCTTCGCCAACCAGAATCGTCCCGATATCTTTAGAAAGATTCTGCGTAGCCATCATAAGTTTTGTCAGATGTTCCTCTGTTACATCACAATGTCCGGATATAAAACGCACTATCCTGTCCTGAATCATCTGAAAATAATCATACGTTTGTTTTGCACCGATTACCGTTCCGTTTACCCTGACAGGATGTATTACCATAGTTCCTGTAGGTACAATAAATGAATAATCCGTACTTACCGCAATCGGAACACCTATAGAGTGACTTCCTCCAAGCACTAAAGATACCGTAGGCTTTGAAAGCGAAGCTATCATTTCTGCTATGGCAAGTCCTGCTTCAACATCACCCCCCATTGTATTTAACAGTATTAACAACCCATCAATATCATCATCCAGCTCCACCTCTGCAAGTTTCGGTAAAATATGCTCATACTTGGTAGCTTTAGCATTAGACGGAAGCTGGTCATGCCCTTCTATTTCACCAACAACGGTAAGCATACATATACCCGGCATTTTATCTGTCTTATATACCTTGATTTCCCCATAATCCTTGATATTTTCAATAATCTCCATATTGGTTCTCCTTTGATATAAAAATAAGAGGCAGCATATCGCTACCCCTTATATTATTCATAGGAATCCATAAAATTATTCTATATCATAATCATCATTTTCCGTTATTTCAATATCAAATTTCATTAAATCTTCCGGAACCTCCACTGCATAGTTAAGTTCTTTTTTAACATGCTTTTTAGGTCCTTTTAACGGGTTATGAAGCGGTTGTCCCGGGAGTGGTTGTGCTGAAAGCGGTTGTGCCGGAAGCGGTTGTCCTTGGAGTTCTTCATCCTGACCGGTGATAACTCCCGTATTGACGGTATTATCAATTTTATTATCGTCCATAATTACCTCCTCAGTTACCACTGCATCCTCCTCTTCTTCATCCGTGATTGTAACAATATACAAAGGTTCATTAAAGCAGAAACCTAAAACAAGCATTATGAAAAAAACAAAAAGCATTTCATATTCAGGCCCCATAATCCCCATTACATATAAAGCAGCAAATAAAAGAAGTGATACAAATGCAATATATACTGGCTGTGCTTTTTTTTCACATCTAAAAAACCATACTACCCAAATAAGGGAAAGCAAAAGTGACACGCCTATAAAGATGGCATAATCCGAAACATATAAACGCTCCGGAATGAAGGTGATTAAAGATGTTAATTCTTCCCACTTGCAATAAATCGCATCAACAAATCCCATTGAGTTAACAACACAAACAATGAAAGCAGCAATTAAAAAGCCTGCAACAAACAGAACCGGCGTTAGGATAAGAAATTCTCTTTTTCCAAACTTACTATTATCCCCCTTAATCATCACAATAAGGATAAATATGGCAAGCAACACGATCATTAACCATTCTTCATAAAAAAGTACTCCTGCCATGACCACATCTATACACGATGCAATGATACAGAACACTTTACATTTTTCACTTATAATCCCTTTCAAAAAGTGTGTAAACCAAAAAAACAAAAGGGCAAAAAGCAAAAAATTCACATGTATTTCACTTACATAAGACAATTTTTCTACCGTCGGCATAATACCGAAGAAAAGGGTTACGCCCAAAAACGCCGCAACATCTCCTGCTATTTTTCTTACTGCAGCATATAATAAAATCATTGTAAGAACACTGATAACAAGGATTGCCATTACGGCTGCTTCTTCACGGTTTCCTAAATAAATTGCAAAAAAATGAATAATATCACTTAATATACCACTGGCAAACGATTCCCCATATGAAAAATACTTGTATCCGCCTTGTGTTACCAACGCATTCTCATACAGAGCAACATTTCCCGTAAGGTGTATTGCACTTTGTATTATGTAAATCGCACGAATTGCTACAATCCATATCACGGATACTACCGGAAGCAATACACGCAAAGCTTTCGGAACCCTTATTTGGTTCTTTGGTACTACTTTAGAAACCATAAAATAAATAAAAAAGCATATCAAAACAGCACCTGCTGTAATACCTGCAGATGCCGCCTTATTAAATTCAAAATCAATGCTTAAACGGAAGATGGTAAAGCACAAAAAAGATACTATAACAATTGAATAGATAAACCATAATGAATATGCCATATAATTTCTTTTTTGTGTCATAAATACCCCCATCCACTCTTCTGATTATTAAACTGATTCTAATGCCTGTTCGATATCCGCAATAATATCTTTTGCATCTTCAATACCTACGGAAAAACGAATCATTCCCGGATCAACACCGGCTTCTTTAAGTTGTTCATCCGTCAACTGTCTGTGTGTATGGCTTGCCGGATGAAGCGCACAGGTTCTTGCATCAGCAACATGCGTTACAATAGCTGCAAGCTTTAAGGAATCCATAAAACGTATTCCTGCCTCACGGCCACCTTTTACACCAAAGGAAACAACGCCACACGTTCCGTTAGGCATGTATTTTTTTGCATTCTCATAATACTTATCGCCTTCAAGACCCGGATAATTAACCCATTCTACCTTCGGGTTTTTAGAAAGGAACTGCGCTACTGCAAGGGCATTCTCACAGTGTTTTTTCATTCTTAAAGGTAAAGTCTCAAGCCCCAGGTTAACATAAAACGCATTTTGTGGTGACTGGATTGCACCAAGATCTCTCATAAGTTGCACAGTTGCCTTTGTAATATATGCACCTTTACCAAAGCTTTCTACATACGTAATACCATGATATGACGGATCCGGCTCACACAGTCCCGGGAATTTATCTTTATACTTCATCCAGTCAAAATTACCGGAATCTACAATAGCACCACCCACAGCAGTAGCATGTCCATCCATATATTTGGTTGTTGAATGTGTTACTATGTCAACACCGAATTCAAACGGTCTGCAGTTAACCGGAGTTGGGAATGTATTATCAACAATAACAGGTACACCATGTGCATGTGCCACTTTTACAAACTTATCAAAATCAAGCACTGTAAGTGCCGGATTTGCAATAGATTCTGCAAGTACGCACTTTGTGTTTTCGCGGAATGCTGCACTAAGTTCTTCTTCCGTACAATCAGGATCAATCAACGTACAATCAATTCCCATCTTCTTCATGGTTACCGTAAGAAGATTAAAAGTTCCTCCATATACTTTTGAAGACATAATTACATGTCCGCCGGCTTCGCATATATTAAATACTGCAAAGAAATTGGCAGCCTGACCTGATGATGTGAGCATTGCAGCCACACCGCCTTCAAGTTCACAGATTTTCTGAGCAACAAAATCATTGGTTGGGTTCTGAAGTCTTGTATAAAAATAGCCTGAAGCTTCAAGATCAAACAACTTACCCATCTGCTCAGATGTCTCATATTTAAAAGTAGTACTCTGTATTATCGGCAATACTCTTGGTTCACCGTTCTTAGGAACCCAGCCTGACTGGACACATTTTGTTCCTGTTTCAAATTCGCTCATACCTTTTACCTCTATTCTAAAAAAATTTACTCATTCCAGTTTGTATATACATACTGTACATCGTCATCTTCATCCAGCAAATCAAGCGTTTTCTGTAATGATTTAATAGCTACTTCATCCGTAAGATCCACATAATTCTGCGGTATCATCGTAACTTCTGCCTGTGCTGTAACAATATTAGCATCCTGAATAGCCTTATAAACCGCATCAAAATCATCCGGCATGGTAAGGATTTCAAAGCAATCCTCTTCTTCCGCAAAATCTTCTGCGCCTGCATCCAACGCCATCATCATAAGTTCATCCGGATCCATGTCACATTCTTCTTTATCGATAATAATCTGTCCTTTTCTGTCAAACATAAAAGACACACAGCCCTGTGCTCCAATGCTGCCGTTACCTTTTGTAAACGCATTTCTTACATTAGCTGCGGTTCTGTTCTTATTATCTGTAAGCGCTTCTACAATTATGGCTATACCGTTTGGTCCGTAACCTTCATAGGTTACATACTCGTAATTAACACTTGAGCCTTCACCGGAAGCTTTTTTAATACCTCTTTCAATAGTATCATTCGGCATATTATTAGCTTTTGCTTTCTGGATAACCGTAGCCAGCTTGAAGTTATTGCTTGGATCCGGTCCACCCTCTTTTACCGCAACAGCAATTTCTCTACCGATAATAGTAAAGATTTTACCTTTTGCTGCATCATTTTTCTCTTTTTTATGCTTGATGTTTGCAAATTTTGAATGTCCTGACATTTATACTTTCTCCTTTGAAATAAATAATAATCAATTAATTTTCTTAACAAGAACTTCCTGTATCATTCTTTCATTAACTGTTAGGATTTTAAAATTATAATCCCCTACATCAATATCAAAATCTTCATTCTCATCAGGAATCTTGTCCATTTTCGATATAAGGAAACCATTTAAGGTATCAAATTCTTCTTCGTTAAATTCTATTTGAAGCATTTCCTCCAAATCACGCAACGGGGTCATGCCTTCAATAACATACTCATCCTGTCCTTTTTGTTCGATAAAATCCTCTTCCTCATCGTATTCATCTTCAATGTTACCGACAATTTCTTCAAGTATGTCTTCCATAGCAATAAGACCGGAGGTCTGGCCGTACTCATCCACGACAATAACCATCTGCGTCTTAGAACTCTGCATTTCTTTAAAAAGAGCATCTATGTTTTTAGTTTCCGGCACGAAACTAACTTCCCTAATCAAATCTTCAATCTTTATAATGAGCTCATTTTCCGCATCACCGATATTATGGCGGCGCATTGCATCCTTTAAATGTATCAATCCCACAATATGATCAAGATTATCTTCATATACCGGATACCTGCTGTAGTTTCCTTCCAGCATTATGTGAATCGCTTCTTTTAATTTAACATCGGAAGGAAGGGCGGAAATATTTTGACGGTTTGTCATAATATCATGCGCCTCTTTATCGCAAAACTCGAAGATATTTGTTATCATCTTCGCTTCGCTTTCCAAAAGGACACCTTGCTCATGCCCCTCATTAACCATTGACAATATTTCATCTTCCGTCACATCAAAGGAATCCGTTTTACTCTTTATTCCGAATAACATAAGCAACACATTACCAAGTAATGTAATGATCATTGTAATCGGTGTAAAAATCACCATGATGACATATGTAAAGGTTATACACTTATATGCCCACTGCATGGAATAACGGTTACCCAGACGTCTTGGAATATAAATTCCAAAAGTCAACAATACATACAACATAACTACTAACGCTACCGCCAACGCCACATACGGGTGTTCCATAGCCTTAAAGTAATGTGTATTCAGATAATTAACATATACACCACCCACAATAAGCGGAATACCTGAAATAATTACATTCACTGTATTCACATACTTAAAAGGATTATCCATTATCTTCAACAACTTATCTGTTTTTTTCTTTTTTGAAGACAATGACTCCTTTACAATTTCTTTTGCCGATAAGTTATGAATCGCTGCTTCAAAACCCGAAAAAACAAATTCAACCATTAATAATAAAACAAATATAACTATGCCCGCCGCGGGCCCGATACTGTCCATAAATCCTCCTTGTTATGACAAAAATATTACATTTCAATATAGCATTTTCGTGCCGATACGTCAAGAATTCGATTATGTAATCAGATCCAGACTAATCATTAACGCACTATCCACTTTTTTCATAATATCCGAATCCAAATGACACACTTTGTCTTTTAATCTTTTTTTATCTATTGTCCGCAATTGTTCCAGCAAAATAACAGAATCTTTTTCCATATCATATCTTTCTGCTGATAATTCTATATGCGTCGGCAATTTCGCCTTATTCATCTTAGATGTAATGGCTGCACAGATTATAGTCGGGCTATGCTTATTTCCTATATCATTCTGTATAATAAGCACCGGTCTGATTCCGCCTTGTTCTGAACCTATAACCGGACGTAAATCTGCATAAAACACATCTCCTCTTTTCATTTTATTCACAACCTTCTAATAATTTTAGAAATAGTATTGCCTTCGCCATTTCCTCTTATACTGTGAATAAAAAAATCTTATGTGTTTCTATTTATTAAAATACGTTATATGCATCTTCCCGAAATTCTCCATAACCGCATACGGTTTATTATCTTTTATATAAATTCTCGGAACCCTCTTATTAATATCACAGGCAAATTCATAATTAAATCGTCCCGAAAGAGCTCCCAACTCCTCCATGGTAATAATTTCGTTACCATCTTTTCCGATGAGCGTAACTACATCACCCTCAATTACTTCCGGGCATGACGTTATGTCAACCATGAACTGATCCATACAAATTTTACCGATAATCGGGAAGCGTTTACCACGTATCAATACTTCACCTATATTAGAAAGTTTTCTCGCATATCCGTCTCCATATCCTAATGGAACGGTTGCTATTCTTGTTGTATCCTCCGTAACATATGTAGCACCATAGCTTACGGTGGTTCCCTTCGGCACTTCTTTTACATAGATAACATGACTCTTTAAATTCATAGCCGGTTTTAAAGGAATTAAGTCATGATTTACTTCATCGGAAGGCCATAAACCATAAATTGATATTCCTGCCCGGACCATATCAAAATTAGCTTCCTTATACTCAATTATCCCTGCACTATTGGAGCAATGTTTAAGCGGTATATGTATACCGGCTTCTTCTATCCTTTCCGTAAACGTTTCAAACATTTTAAGCTGCTTAACTGTCATAGTCCTATCATACTCATCTGCCCGGGCAAAGTGGGAAAAAATACCCTCTATTTGAATACCCGGAAGTTCATGTATCTTTTTCACAAGTTCAAAACCAGCTTCATTGGGAAATAAGCCTATTCTCGCCATACCCGTATCTACTTTTATATGAATTATTGCCTTTTTCCCCTGTTTGAGAGCTTCATCCGATAATGCACAGGCAGTTTCATAGGTAAATACAGCAGAACGTATTTCTTTTTCTACAATTAAAGGATAGAAATAAGGAAAAGCATAGCCCAAAAGAAGTATCGGTTTCTTAATACCGTCATTAATAAGTACTTCAGCTTCTTCCGCCAGCGCAGTCGCATATCCCCATACATAATCCAGCTTATCAAGTTCGTGTGCGATAACATTTGCACCATGTCCGTAAGCATCTGTTTTTATTACGCCCACAATTTTCGTTTCCGGCGCAATTGCTTTATGCATAGCTTCCATATTATCAAGTATGCAGTTCAAATTGATTTCTGCCAAGCCTCTTTCATAATGCATCATTTCAAAACTCTCCTAATATTCTCTTCATTGCTTCGCAAAGGTCAGAAGCCATCAGTGAATAATAATTATCTAAAGATTCTTCTACCAATTTATCAGCCATATAGCCATGTAAGTACACACCACATTTTGCAGCATTAATCATACCAACATTTTCATAAGTTTTATTATTACCGGCCGTCTTCTTTATTTCCTGAACCGCAAGTCCGGCTATCATTCCTGCAAGTACATCGCCCGTTCCTGCCTTGGCAAGTGCCTGGTTACCGGTAGAATTAATCCATATTTCTTTTCTGTCAGCAATTAAAGTTACTGCGTCCTTAATCACCATGGTAAACGGATATTCCTTTAAGAATTTCTTGACCTGCGTATAAATATCTTCTTTTATCTTGGCAATCTTTACCCCTGATATTCTTTCAAATTCTTTAAGATGCGGCGTCAAAATAACATCCCTGTCCTGCTTTTCTTTTAGCGCATTAAGAAGGTTATCGTTTTCAGCCAAAATATTAATACCATCTGCATCCACTATAAGTGGAAGGGACATATCATTAATAACCGTTTTAAGCAAATTTACAGCATACGTATCCTTGCCTATACCGGGTCCTATCAAAATTGCATCTGCCCATGCGCACTCCTTGATAAGTTCTTCTTTATCAATGGTATCGTGACTATCATAATAATAAGCAAGCACATCCGGAAGCAGCGTCTCAAGCGTTGCTTTATTGTTAACATGCGTTATTACTTTTACCATTCCGGCACCAATTCTCATAGCAGCCATGGAGGATAAACTCATGGCACCGCAAATCTTGTCATTCCCCGCAATAATTACAAGCTTACCGCAACTTCCTTTATTAACATTCCGTTCTCTTTTCGGAAGCGCAACATCGCAACGTTCAAGAAAGAAAATATCCGGTTTTTCACACAAGGATTCCTCTGTAATACCTATATCTTTAACCAGTATTTTGCCGGAATAAAGTACTCCGTTTGATGTAAGCATTCCTGACTTCAAATAATTAAAAGTTATGGTTATATCCGCTCTTACGGCACTTCCCATAACCGCTCCGGTATCCGCATTCAATCCGCTTGGAACATCTACACTGATAACTGTTGCATCCGCATCGTTTATATATTGAATAATTTCCGTATATGGTTCATTTACCGGCCGGTTAATTCCAATTCCAAAAAGACCGTCAACTATTATATCATATTCTTTTTCCGGCAAAATGTTATTAATGCGGTAATTATATCGTCTGACAATAGCCGTCTGCATTTCCATAAGGGGAGAATATTTATCAGATGGAACTATAAATAAATCCGCATTATATCCGTTTTGCATTAGTAATCTAAAAGCAGCCACGGCATCTGCACCGTTATTGCCGGGTCCTGCAATAAGCAGAACGGAAACTTGCTGTCCGAACCGGTGACTTATATAGTCAATAATTTTAAGTGCAGCTTTTTCCATTAAGATTTCAGGTTTTATCCCATAATATTCCGATGTTCTGTTATCTGCCGCCTTCATCTGGCTTGAATTCAGTACTGGTCTCACTCTTTTCACCTGTTTTTTCCGGATTATATTGCATATCAAACATTTCTATAACGTTTGGGCCAAAAATATCATGCAGGTATGTATATAATTCCTGATTCCCCAATTCACGTTCTTGTTTACGGATAAGGTTTTTCTTCAGTTCAATGCGTACCTGTGTAATCCATTTTGCTATTTCTTTTATATCTTCCTGATTTTTCTGTATCTTAGTGTAGCAGATATTCATCGTCTGGAGCATCATCTGCTGATTGAGCGCATCCATAGTACGCGGAATTTGAAAAACCTCATCTTCATATTCTTCTGTTTTCTGGTTACACTCTTCAATTAATCGCTTGTGTTCTTCCAACTTTCTCTCGATTTTCTCATCATCAGGATTACTTCTTGCCTCATTGGAAATAACAATTAACTCTTTCATAAGCTTATTTTTCAGCTTTTTAATTTCCTTTAGATCATTATTCAACTTTCCCTGACGTTTAAGAAGCTCATGCATCTGTTCTTCATCTTTCTCAAGCTGCTTAGTCTTCTTCATCTTTGCGAAAATCTGATGCCACTTATTATCTAATACCAGTATCGGTATTTTGTGATTTTTTATAACCTGTTCGTAATCCTTGCTCTCTATTCCCATATAAGCACCTTCCCTTTATGGTAACGGTTTTTTGTAATATATCTTCTATTCCTGTTCTTTCTTATCGTATTCCATTCTGTTAATACTATAAGAAAGCTTCATAAGGCTATCAGAAAGATGAACATTTTCAACAATTACATCCTCCGGAACATTTAAATCTACATGTGCAAAATTCCATATTGCTTTAACACCATGCTCTACCAGCTTTTCTGTAACACCGACTGCACCATTTTTAGGAATGGTAAGTACTGCAATATCTATATCATTATCATCCACAAATTCAATGATATTCTCCATCGGTTGAACCTTTACACCACGCAAATCCTTACCATACAGCTCCGGATTTATGTCGAAAACACCTTTTACAATGAATCCTCTTTTTTCAAAATTTACATAATTTGCAAGTGCCTGTCCCAAATTACCGGCACCAATAATAATAAGATGATGATCCTTATGAAGTCCTAATATCTTACCAATTTCATCATACAAATACTGGACATTATATCCGTATCCCTGTTGTCCGAAACCACCAAAATTATTGAAATCCTGTCTGATTTGCGATGCTGTCACCTTCATTAACTCAGAAAGCTCCTGCGATGAAATACGCTCCACATTAGCTTCTTTCAATTCGCCCAGATATCTGTAATATCTTGGTAATCTTCCGATTACTGCCTGTGAAATTTCTTTAATTTCCACGGGTATTCATCCTCCTTATCATTACATATTATCATTATAATTTTATGTTAAAAAAATGTCAATGAAACCCTGGGTTAATACCTATTTATC
This sequence comes from Lachnospiraceae bacterium, assembly GCA_045576455.1. Taxonomy (GTDB): domain Bacteria; phylum Bacillota; class Clostridia; order Lachnospirales; family Lachnospiraceae; genus RGIG4034. Next base: position 22,108 of record JAZNGM010000006.1, read on the forward strand.
TTTTGAAAAACTTCTGTTATAATTCGAATGTTATAAATAATGATTTACAAGAGGTATTTATGTTACTTTCATGCAGCAATTTATCCAAATCGTTTTTGGAAAAAAATATAATAAAGAATGCTTCCTTTCATCTGGAAGAAAACGACAAAGCAGCCATAACAGGTATCAACGGTGCCGGAAAAACAACGCTTTTAAAAATGATAACCGGTGAGCTTCCCCCTGACGACGGTGTTATTGCTTTTTCCAAAAATGCAACCTTTGGATATTTATCCCAGCAGCACAATGTAGATAACAATAATTCTATCTGGGATGAACTTAAGAGTGTAAAAGAAAACGTTTTTATTATGCGCGACAAATTGTCCCAAATGGAAACAGAAATGAAAGAGCTGACCGGCGATGCTTTGGAAAAACTCATGGAACAATACACCACACTCTCCCATCAATATGAGCTTATCAACGGTTATGCCTGCGAAAGCGAAATCAACGGTATATTAAAAGGACTTGGCTTTTTGGACAATGATTTTGCAAAGCTTATAAGTACCCTTTCCGGCGGACAGAAAACACGCGTCGCACTGGCTAAAATCTTATTGATGAAACCGGATTTAATCATCCTGGATGAGCCGACAAACCATTTGGACATACAATCCATTCAATATTTGGAAAGTTTTATCCGTGCTTTTAAGGGCTGCGTTCTTCTCGTTTCCCATGACCGCTATTTTTTAGACAGAACCGTCAACAAGATAATTGAAATAGACAACTGTAAAGTTACCGTTTTTACAGGTAACTATTCGGAATATGCAAAAAAGAGGGAATCTTTAAGAATTGCCGCTTGGAATGCCTATGCTAACCAACAACAGATGATTAAACATCAGGAAGCTGTAATAGAAAAGCTTCGTTCCTTTAACCGCGAAAAGTCTATAAAGCGGGCTGAAAGCAGGGAAAAAATGCTTGATAAGATTGAAGTTCTTGAAAAACCGGTTACTTTCACTAATAAAATGAACATTACACTTACTCCCCATTTACTGAGTGGTAATGATGTTTTATCCATTAAAGATTTGAGTAAATCATTTGGTGAAAAAACACTGTTTTCAAATGCCAATATTGAAATAAAACGTGCAGAACACGTCGCTTTAATAGGAAACAACGGCACCGGAAAAACTACTCTTTTCAAAATAATAAATCAGCTCCTCGACGCTGATTCAGGTATTATAAAATTAGGTGCTAATGTTGTCATCGGTTATTACGATCAGGAGCATCAGCTTTTAAACGGCGAAAATACTTTGTTTGAAGAAATTTCCGATGCTTACCCGAATCTGACCAATACCCAGATACGTAATACCCTTGCCGCATTCCTTTTCACTAATGATGATGTTTTTAAACGCGTAGATTCCTTATCCGGTGGTGAAAAAGGACGTTTATGTCTTGCCAAACTAATGCTGTCAGAATGCAACTTTTTAATTCTGGACGAACCGACAAACCATCTTGATATTGAATCAAAAGAAATACTGGAAAGTGCACTGAATAATTATGAAGGCACTTGTTTTTACATATCCCATGACCGATATTTTGTCAACAAGACCGCCCATAGGATATTGGAACTATCCGACAATACGTTTTGTGAATATCTCGGAAACTACGATTACTATCTTGAAAAAAAAGAAGCGAAACAGGCAGCAAACATCGCTAACAAAGAATCTTGTGCAAAGGCTGAGTTAACAGAAAGTGCAAAAGATTATAAGGCCATGAAGGAAATACAGGCGGCTAAGCGCAAAAAAGAAAACGAAATCAAAAAACTTGAAGACAAGATTTCAGACTATGAAAATCAAATAAGTGAGCTGGATACCATAATGTCCCTTCCTGAAAATGCAACCAATTCTGCACGTTTACATGAATTATCTGACAAACAGGCTGCACTTATGGAAGAACTTGATGCAATGTATGAAAAATGGGAAGAATTACAGGAATAAATGCTTCTTTCGTAAAATAAGAGCTTTTGCCAATAGATTGCGTATCGGCAAAAGCTCTTCTTCTTTTTAAATATTTTATTAAGCTTCCATTGTTTTTCTGATTTCTTTGATAAAAGCTTCACTATCAAGCACTGTTACATCCTTCAACGATGTAATAAGCGCTAAATCCTTCGTCATCTTACCATCTTCAATCGTCTTAAGAGAAGCTCTTTCAAGTCTGTCAGCAAAATCCATTAATTCTTGGTTACCATCAAGTTCTCCTCTTTTTCTGAGGGCACCTGTCCATGCAAAAATAGTTGCGATGGAATTAGTAGAGGTAGACTCACCGGCAAGGTGTTTATAGTAATGTCTCTGTACGGTTCCGTGAGCAGCTTCATACTCATAAACCCCTGACGGACTTACAAGAACGGAGGTCATCATAGCAAGTGAACCAAATGCGGAGCTTACCATATCGCTCATAACATCGCCATCGTAGTTTTTACATGCCCAGATAAATCCGCCTTTTGCCTTCATAACACGTGCAACGGCATCATCTATTAATGTATAGAAGTATTCAATACCGAGCTCTTCAAATTTCTTAGCATATTCACTATCATAAATTTCCTGGAAAATATCCTTAAAGTTATGATCATATTTCTTAGAAATAGTATCTTTTGTTGCAAACCAAAGATCCTGCTTTGTATCAATAGCATAGTTAAAACATGCTCTTGCAAAGCTAGCAATAGAATCATCCGTATTATGTACGCCCTGGATGATACCTGCACCTTTAAAGGTATGAATGGTTTCTCTTATTTCATTACCATCTTTATCCGTAAATACTAATTCTGCCTTACCTTCACCCGGTACCTTAATCTCTACATTTTTATAAACATCACCATAAGCATGTCTTGCCAATGTAATCGGTTTTTCCCAATTTTTTACACATGGTTCAATACCTTTTACAACAATTGGTGCACGGAATACGGTTCCGTCCAAAATAGCACGGATAGTACCGTTTGGTGACTTCCACATTTCCTTTAAATCATATTCTTTGACACGGGCAGCATTAGGCGTAATCGTAGCACATTTTACTGCTACACCCAATCTCTTTGTCGCATTGGCACTATCGATTGTAACCTGGTCATTTGTTTCATTTCTGTTCTTTAAACCAAGGTCATAGTACTCTGTCTTAAGATCGATAAAGGGAAGCAATAACTCATCCTTAATCATCTTCCATAAAATTCTGGTCATTTCATCTCCGTCCATCTCTACAAGCGGAGTAGTCATTTTAATTTTGTCCATATTTTTCTCCAATCCGTGAACGTCTTATTTGTTATATATATCATATAACCCGTTCGCTTCTATGTTTTTAAATGCGTTTACAATATGTTCATAAGCCAAACGCTCTGCTTCATCTGCATTTTTAGCAAGAATTGCTTCCATTATCAACTTATGTTCCTGATTAGAAGCAGTACTTCTCACTACGCTTGATAAGGTTTTTCTACGTACACGCATTACATACTGATGAAGATTCGTCAACTGGTGACGTAACATTTTAGAATTACATGCTTCATACAATATTTCATGAAAATGATTATCTAATTCAGCCATCTGTTCATAATGACCTTTATTAGCATGAAACTCAGATAAATAAACATTTTCTTCCAATTCTTCAAGCTGTTCTTTGGTTATGTTCTCTACAGCCCATCGCGCACACAATCCCTCCAGTTTTGAGCGGATCATATAAATATCTTTTACATCATGCGCTGTAATGCCTGTCACATATGCACCTTTATTCGGGATAATCTGAATCAACCCTTCAAGCTCAAGCTGACGGAATGCCTCTCTTACCGGTGTTCTGCTGACCCCCAGTTCTTCGCCTATCGCTATTTCTCTTAATTCTTCATGCTCGGCATATTTTCCGTCAAGAATATCATCCCTGATCTTTTGAAAAACTCTACCCCGTAACGAATACTTATCCGTCACTTCATTTTTTACATCGGTTTCCTGTATACTCATATACTTTTGCCCTTCCATGAATTAGAGTAATTTTATTCCATCTCGAGTACAAACTTCCTGAATCTTGTTAATCATTTCATCGTCCGTCATTACAGTCACACGGCCTAATGCGTATTCGCCGTCCACCCACTCTTTTAATTCCTTTACAAGTGAACTGTTTTTATCAACCTGCTTATCATCTTTCAACTTGTAATATGTATTAATCCAGTGCGCAATTCCTGCAAGACCCGATGTATTGGATATAGCACATAAAACCGGTCTGTTTAAGAACTTCTCTGTATCAAATATATTATATATTTCCTCATTCTTTAATAAACCATCCGCATGTACACCTGCTCTGGTAACGTTAAAATACTTTCCTACAAACGGTGTTCTTGCCGGAATCTTATAACCAATTTCAGATTCATAGTACTGTGCCAGCTCTGTGATTACTCTTGTATCCATGCCATCCAATGTACCCTTTATCTGCGCATACTCAAATACCATTGCTTCAAGAGGAGTATTTCCGGTTCTTTCACCAATACCGAATAATGAAGTATTAATGCTTGAACAGCCGTATAACCATGCCGTTGTTGAATTGGCAACCGCCTTATAAAAATCGTTATGTCCGTGCCATTCGAGCATTTCATGCGGCACACCTGCATGTGTATGTAAAGCATAAATAATACCCTGTACACTTCTCGGAATAACCGCACCCGGGAAATTAACACCATATCCCATCGTATCACAAGCTCTGATTTTAACAGGAATCTTATACTGTTCCATCAATTTCATAAGTTCCATACAGAAAGGAACAACAAATCCATAAATATCTGCTCTTGTTATATCTTCAAGATGACATCTTGGACTGATTCCGGTTTCAAGACATTGCTTAACAATATTTAAGTAATGCTCCATAGCCTGTCTTCTGTTCATTTTAAGCTTTAAGAAAATATGATAATCCGAACAACTTACAAGAATACCTGTTTCCTTCATTCCGATTTCTTTAACTAACTTGAAATCTTCTTCCTTGGCACGTATCCAGCTCGTAACTTCCGGAAATTCATATCCTCTTTCCATACATTTATATACCGCATCACGGTCTTTTTTACTATATAAAAAGAATTCGCTGGCACGGATTATACCGTTTGGACCACCCAGTTTATGTAAATAATCATAGATTGTAACAATCTGCTCCGTTGTATACGGTGCTCTGGACTGCTGTCCATCACGGAAAGTAGTATCCGTAATCCATATGTTTTTCGGCATATTATGCGGTACAATTCTATCATTAAAAGGAATCTTAGGAACCTCAGAATAAGGGAACATATTTCTAAATACATTCGGCTTTTCTACATCATCAAGAATGTACATATGCTCTTCAATCTCTAAAAGATTGTTCTTCTCATTCAATGTCACTTTTCGATTCTGAAAATATTCATCCTGATTAATCATTTTAATCCTCTTTCCTATAAAAAAATTATTCATACAAAAAACGTTGGTATTATTGTATACAATAATACCAACGTTGTCAATAAGACATATTTAAAAGTTTTTGTACATCAAGCATACCCCACCCTTGTTTCGTCCAAATCTCCTTTAAATCCCTTGCACTATATAACAATCGTTGCTTAACATCATCATTATTAAGTTCCGGATATTTAGATAACAACAGTGCAATTGCTCCGGACACTATGGGTGTAGACATTGAAGTTCCGCTCTTCTTAATGTAAGGCGTGTATTTTCTTGTATTACCGGAAAACCTATGACAGCAAGACACTATTTCAGTGCCCGGCGCTACCAAATCCGGTTTCCGTAAATCATACTTACTTGGACCGCGTCCCGAATAGTCCTCACAGCAATACCCTGACTTGGTATGATATCCTTCATCATGGCAACCAACGGATATAGCCTTTTTAGACATTGCCATGGGCGTTAAGGACATGGCAAAAGGTCCATTATTTCCTGTTGCACAAGTAACGACAACCCCTTCAGACCAGGCCTGCTCCACAGCTTCCATTAATAATCTTACATTACCGTTTTCACGGTCACTCTTTGTTCCGATTGATATATTTAAAATACTGAATGGGACTTTTTTTCTAAGCTCCAGTAACCAGTTTATTGCATTTAGCATATCTTCACTGTTTCCGTCACCTTTATCATTCAATACTTTTGCCATAATGATTCCTGCATGAGGTGCAATACCCGAATATATACCACCGGACGTTTTTCCATCGCCGGCAGCTATTCCGCACACATGGGTTCCATGCCCCACATCATCATACGGAAAAGATTTCCCATTCACAAAATCTCTAAAAGCTACAATTCTTCCTGCAAAATCAGGATGATTAGCAATACCGCTATCAAGAAACGCAATTGTAACGCCATCGCCCATTTTATCGGCCGGAATATCCGTAGGATAGCGTATAAGCTTTTTTGCTCTAATCAATGCATTTTACCGTTTTTTTATATGGTATGCCCGATTCTTCTAAAGTTTCTCTTTCTTCCTTTATATAATATTAAGAATAACCCAAACAATATCATCCCTATTTCCAAATACAGCATAGGATTTGAATAATCACCGGTATCCGGCGAAGCATCCAGCTCTCCCGTACCTATTGGATTATCCGTTCCTTCTTTAAACTCATAAACTCCGTACGGTGAACAATGTTTTACTTTAAAAGAAATACAACGCTGTCCCTCTACATCAACTATTTCAAAAGGAACACTTTCCGGCTGACCATTTGCATCCAGACACAGCATATGTATTCTATCGTAATTTGTTGAAATCGGAACAGGTATAATAACACTCATTTCTGTCGATCCCAGTTTGGTTATAAGAACATCTCCTGCCGTTTTTAATGTAAGGTCCAGTCCAACCACATTATTAAACTGTGTATCTCCATATAATTTAGTATAAGCGTTTTTAATATCATCGCTTACTTCATCAGATTCTCTTATAGTAAGGGTTAGATTCTCATTCAGTCCGTTAATATTAGCACTAATAACTTCCTGGTTTTTTAAAGAATTTGAATTAGTAATAACATTAACTGCCTTTTTATCATATGAAGTTACATTGTTATCTGACCCATCATTTAAAATTACATTATCTAATAATAATGCCGCTTCATTAACAAATGCATTTGGAAGTTCAATCGCCACAGGCTTATTTGCAAGCCATCCAACATTGTATTTATAATACATAAATGCATCCTGATCTATCGAAAGTAATTTATACGGCTTACCATAAATAGTATAAGTCTCAGGAATAACAACTTTCCCGTCGCTATCCGGATAAAGCGTACAGAGTCTTAATTCTACGGTTCCCGGCGTCTTGCCATCCGCATAAGTTTTTATACTTAAGGATAAACCATGAAAACCATATTCATTAGGATCAAGTACGGTTCCCTGATAATAATTGCTGGTTATACTGTTACTTATTAAAGCAAGTCCAACATTATCAAATGCATTATCACGATGCTCATAATTGGATAAACGCTTTGCATCCTCACCATAGGTAATAACCGGAAGGCTTGTACCTTGGAAAACAACCATTGCATCATTAACATCAGGATTTAAAGAAAAAGCTTTCAACCCGACTGAATGCACATCTGATTGTACTCTTGCCACACTTAACGGACAGCCCATATATGCTCTGTCACCGATTTGTGTAATCGCAGAACCACCTTTAATCGTATCAAGGCCGGTACATCCCATAAATGCTTCGTCACCTATCGTCATAACTCCATTACCTAAATCTACTGCAACTATTTCAGTATGATTCATAAAAGCTTGTGGTGCAATGTGTTTAACTTCATCCGGTATTACAACGTTTTTCTTTTCACCCTTATAGGCAAGAAGAATACCGTCTCCTACAATAAGGAATTTATCTGTTGAATACTTATACCAGTCATTTAACCATTTTGTATTCGCAAAAGCGTACGGTCCGATTTGGGTAACACTATCAGGAATGGTAATCTCGCCCAAATAATCACAGTGATAGAAGGCTCCATATCCTATAGTCGTCACGCCTTGCGGAATATTGATGGAAGCTAAGGCTGAGCGGGCAAAGGAAAGAGTTCCTATCTTTGTCACCGTTGGTGGTATATAATACTCTGTTAATCCGTCATTAAGATAATATGCCTGATTTGCTATCGTATCGTTAATTATTGTATATTTCGGGAAAGATACACCTTTAATATCGGTCGTAATAATGATATCCGGTTTTTTCTCGGTATCATCTGTTTCAGGTTTTTCCGGTTCTTCTGTTTCTTCTTCCGTTTTAGGTCCTGAATATACAATTTGCTCCGTATTATCAATAAATACCACCGCATTATTGCCAACTATATATGTTTTTCCCCAAAGATCGCCTTCTTCTTGCGACGGTTGGGAATTTTCCTTATTTGCCTCTTCTTTTTCTGCTTCCTTCTCTGCTTCTTTTAAAGCATCCACTTCTTCCTGTGTCAGCGCATTCTGCATAATAACACTTTGAATATCTTCATATTCGGCTTTTGAAATATTTGTTATATTTCTGTCTTTAAAATATTTATCCGCATAAGATTCCTCAACAGCATTCACTTTGAAATTTCCACATCCGTCAAATGCCGTATCATGAATAAACTGAACGGACAGCGGTACGGTAATCGCTTGCAAATTTACACAATTTTCAAAAGCTTTCATGTGAATTCTGCCAACAGAATACGGTATTTCTACAGTTTTAAGTGATACACAGTTTGAAAAAGTATAGGCAGGTATGTTATTAAGATTCTCTGAAAGTGTTACCGTCTGAAGATTATTACATCCCCAAAATGCATATGGTTTAATATCTATTACGGTTGATGGCATATTATACGTATTTGCCATACGCCCCGGCAACATCTCATAAACCACTTCTTTTTTCGCATCATAAATGATACTTTTATCACAAACAAAATTTTCTGAAGCAATTGATATTTCTTCCAAGTTCTCACAACCGGCAAACACCGCTGTACCGAGTTCCTCTAACCCGCCACCGATTTTAACGTCTTTAAGATTGGTACAGTTACTAAATGCCGCATTTCCTATTATCTCTACTGAATCAGGAATTTCAATAGAAGTTAATCCTTTACATCCGGAAAAAGCATTGTATGCTATTTCCTTAACATCTTTTCCTAATTGTATGTTCGTAATAAACGCATTATCTGCAAAAGCCTCTTCGCCTATTACTTCAACAGAAGCAGGAACAGACACGGTTTCTGCCGTGCCTGTGTAACGAACCAATGTGGTTCCATCCATTTTAAAATCTGCCTGATATGCTTTTGCTTTAGGGTATGGAATCTGTGTCAATATAATAGCTGATACAATCAGTAATACCCCTAACGTTTTTCTGATTTTACGATACATATTATACCTTGCTCCGTCTTAAGCCGTTTGTACCTTGTTTTTCTTAGTATTTTTTTCCTTCTTTATAAAGAGGAACATCGCAAGACATACAAGTCCTATACTTAAAAACCATTTCGGATGTATAAAATCACCGGTTTTAGGTGTTTCATCAACAACACCCGATGTAAGATTTTTGGTATCCACATAAACAACGTATGGTGAAAAGTGTGTTGCAGTAAAGGTTACACATTTAACTTTGCCGATAGTTGTAAACTTTGTCTTCAACTTGTCTAATGTTCCATCCGCTGCTACTGCTCCCATACGGTTATTACCGGCATATTCAATCATGTCATCCGGAATCGGAATGGTAATTTTAATCCTTAATCCTTCTGCTTCTGCGTCAGGAATTTTCTTCTTACCGGTAGAATCATACAAGCTGATATCCATTGCACAATAACTGATATCGTTTAAAGTTCCGAATTCATCTAAAAGAGCTTCCTCAACTGCACGTCTCGCTTCTTCCGTATAGGTAATCTTGATAACATAATTATCACTTGAATTTTGAACCGTTCCGTCAGCCTTATCCTCATTAGAAAAATCGTCATTATCAATATCAACATCTACATCTCCATTCGGCTTTTTATCACCGCTTCCGGAGCCACCATTATTGTTGTTATTGTTATTATTGTTATTACCCGTATCTGTGGTACTTGCATTAACATACGTAGCTGTTACTGTTGCATCAGAAGCCGGCATTACAATTGTTGTAGTAGCACTGCTCTGATTTCCAAAGGTTAAACCTGAGGTTGTACTTGTCCATTTGGAAAATACTTTTCCGGTTGCCGGTGCATTAGCCACTATCGTTACCGTTGTACCCTGTTTATAAGATCCGGTTCCTGTACCATTCTCAACCGTCAGCTTATAAGTTTTTTCTACCGGTTGCTGGTTCTGGTTCTGGTTCTGATTCTGATTATTGTTATTACCATTTCCGATATTATCCGTATCATCTTTCGTATACTGCGCAACAAGAATTCTATCTTCCGTTACCGAAATATACTCTCCGCTCCATCCCGAGAATGTATATCCTTTTCTGGATGGACTCATCGGCGGAGTTGCATTACCACCGTCTTCAATATACTGAACCGGACAAAGTTCTGTTCCGTCATAATCTATAAAATGAACGGTAAATACATCATTGATATATTCTAATTGCTGGTTAAATGCAATAGCATAAGTTGCGGCAGCCGTATTTTTAAAGGTTCTGATTACCGCGTTTCCACGTTCAAAAGAATAGTTGTCAATCTGTGTCTCGACACCGCTGATAGTACAGGTTACGGCATCTGTAGTATTGGTGAATGCATATTCCTTAATCTCTTCAAGATTCGTAGGTAATGTTGCGGTTCTAAGACTTGTACAACTTTCAAAGCAATAAGCAGGAATTGTTTTAAGCTTTGTTGCCTTGGATAAATCAACACCTACTATCTTGGAACAATATCTGAAAGCACCATCCGTTATAGAAGATACACTGGCAAGTTTAGGATCAGTATCCGCTGTAACATACTTCTCACCTACAATGTCACCTCTGCCGGATAATACCTGTTCAATATTGAGTGAACCGTCCGGATTCGTACTGTATATGATACCGTTTTCACATACAAACTTACTGTTACCGGAGATACTTGATAAATTATCACAACCTCCGACAGGTGCTGTTCCTATATCTTCCAAAGCGTTACCAAATTGTAATTCTTTTAAATTTTCACAGCTGTAGAATGCCTGATCCGGCAAACGTTTTACATCTGACATCTTAACACTCAAAATACGGTCGTTACCTTGGTCAACAAGTTCGTACTCACTACCTGTCAAATATTCACGTCCTACATTAGCATCCGCACCAATCGTTCCGCCGGCTCCATTGCCATAGAAACCGTTAAAGAGACCATATTGTTTGTAGGTCTTGTAATATGGGTTGTTCTGAAGGTATGTATTAACATTATTTCTGTTACCATTACCGGCAATAAAACCTTTTACGTCAATAGACTGAACACCGGCAGGTATATCAATATGCATGGTAGCTTCTACCTGCGCAAGCTGTGCAGCAGTCATGACATACGGGCTCATATCATTTTGGTTTACATAAATATCTTCATAAGCCAATCTTACATTCTCAGGTAAGGTTTCATAATGCGGATAATCAAGTAAGGTAACCAAACCCGTTTCCTCATCTTTCATAACCATTAAACTGTATGGTTCGTTAGACATATAGCAAACTCTTATTTTAAGTGTTGCATCCATATAATTATCGTCAGCCATAGCCCAGGTAAACGGTGCATAAGAAGTATTAATATCGCCATGGAATATTAATGATGTACCACCGGTAAGGAATGCATTATTGCCGATTCTAAGACTTGCATACCCACCCTTCGGGGTAGAAAAATACACATTCTTAAGTGCATTACAACCTTCAAATGCCGAATCACCTATATCCGTTACCGTATTGCCTATATACACTTCTTCAAGACTTGTATAATCTTTAAATGCCGCATTCGAAATAATCTTAACGGAATCATCTTCAATAACTAATTTCTTTAACTTACTCTTAATCTTTTCATCATCAAAGCAGGTGGCACCAATCTGTGTTATCTGAAGTTCACCAACATAACTTGGCACTTCAATCGTTCCGTCAAACGCAGATTCATCAATCAATGTGCAATCCTCAAGAATACCACCTTCACTTACAAGATACATGTACGCACCTGTACTTGCTTCATAATACTCTTTTCCGTCTGAACCAAGGAAACGGTACGTAATACCTGCTTTTCTCGCACATTCTCTAGGTGATGCCACATCCCTGTTCTGCTTAAAGCCGGGTCCTATAAGATAAAAGTTTTCTGTCAGGACATCATAAAATGCATTTGTAGGGAATTCGAGCGATTGACAGGAACCGGTTCCTGTATCCGGAAACTCTACTGTTTGTAAGTTAACACATCCACGGAAAAATCCACTTTGAATGGTAGCCGTTGAACTCGAACCATAGCTTGCAGAGATGACAACTTTTTCTGCATTTGCCCTTCCTGACAAAATATAGTCTCCGTAAACCGTAATTCCTTCCGGGAACACTATATTTTTCCAAAGTCCCGTCGCACTGGACTGAACGGCAAAAGCGCCCTCATGAATTTCTTCCGTATTCGGCGCAAATTTAACGTCGTTTAATGCATAACAATCAAAGAATGCATAGTCTTCTATAATGAAGTTAGTTGTTGTAGCACTCATATCAAGATTTTTCAAATTACGGCAGTATGCAAAAGCACCTTCACCGATAACTTCCATCTTGTCGTTTATAATTACGGAAGCAAGCGTATTACAATTTGCAAATGATTCTGTTCCAAGTCTTTCCGTAATACCCGCAAAAGAAAGTGTAGAAAGACCCGTACATCCATAAAAAGCTCTGTTTCCAATATATTTTGCGCTAAGTGTCAGTGATTTAATACCCGTTACGCCTTCAAACGCTTCATCACCGATTGCCACTACATCAGAAGGAATAACCAGTGTTGCAATATTGGTTACATTTTTAAATGCTCCTTCTCCAATGTAATTCACCATTGCTTTCGTATCATCCGTTTCATAGAACTTACCTGTTGATTTATTATACGGAATGTATACAGCATTAGATAAATCATCTGTATTACTGATGTCATAAACCGGCATCAAAGTACATCCTTTATATGTATTGGATGTTCCGGGATAATAGGTATGTTCGCAATAATACTCTTTTCTCTGATCTTCGGTAAGATCACTTACATAATACTCGGGAAGCGGCGTCGTATCATCTGCTGCGTAATCCTTCATGAACTTATCGTAAACAGACGGATAAAACTTCTCAATATCCGCCAAAGATAACGCCGTATCAATATTATCGGTTATGTACTGGTTGTATTCCGGTATCGTAATGGATGGATACTGCGTCACAACTTCAACATCAACCGTAAGTGCAGAGTCAATCGTAGAATATCCCGTATTAAACTGCGTTATTACATTACCTGTCGTAGATTTATAAAACTCATAGGCCCAATCAAGATAATATGACCCCGTAGACAACTCTCGGATGGTATATCCTTTGAACTTAGGTTTTGTTGAAAAAGATGATTCTTTCAAAAAATCCCACGAAGATGAAGAATAGTCTGAAACAGTATAGGTAGGTTCAGGAGCTGTTGTATCTGTATCTTTACCGCCAATCGCCGCAACCTTTTCTGTAGGAATAGCTGCAACTAGTATTGCCATAACAAGACATATGCAACCGACCGTCCTGCGAATCATTCTCCTTGTTCTCTTATTTAGTGTTTTGGGAGTCTTCTTAGCCATTTTCTTCTCCTTCATCATTTAACTCGCTTGGCTACAACAACAAAGCGACCATTTTTTTCCTGGTAGTCACAGGTTGATAATGTTATCAGTTTATCTCCGTACCCAGCCTTAACTCCCGTATCATATAACGAAAGCTTACTCATTTCATTAAGGCACGAATCGAACTCTTCTGCTGAATTTACATCAATAAACTGGTAATACTTAAAACGTATTTCATCCTCTGTATAAATCCGCGACCGGAAGACATACATAATCTCGTATAATCCTTCCGAATAAATCGTATCAAACTGTATGTATTTATGTTTCTTGTAATACTCATAATCACTATATAAATCAAGATTACCGAACATATTACCTGATTTCATGTGATGCCCGTAAATAATCATATTATCATTCTGCTTCACTACGTTACATTGGGCATCAAGAAAGATACTTCCGTTTTTATCCGACGCATCATAAAAGTTATGATCAAGATAATACTCATTGTCATCAGACTGCAAAACAGGATAATCAATATTAGTATCGTCAATTTTTATCCATCCGATTAGGTTTTTATTCGTATTATATAAAGTTTCGTATTTTTGAAGGACCTGCATCACAACAATTTGCTCTTTTCCCTCATCATTTATATACGATTCACTTACCGATGTTTCGGATTTTTTCCCTGACACCGTATCCTGTTTAAGACCTGCGATTTCAGCAGTCATCTCATTATTCTTTCCGGACTGATAGTAATAATTAAAAAAATAACCTATACAAAACACTGCTAAAAGCAGGCAAATTACTAATATCGCTCTCCTTCTTCCGTTCATTATGTTTAGCTGCTTTTTAATGGCTTTCTGCATATCTTGATCGTAGTCCTCTATAGATATGCGTTTTTTCTTAGCTTTTCCGGAAGAATTATAATCAGGTGATTGCTTAATCTTCTGCATGCGTTCATATATGTAATCGTCAAAAGCAATCCCTTCCTGCGTTTCAAAACGATATCCGTTATCACGGATCAGATTGCTTATTTTTCTTATATCATTGTCATTTCTTAAATCATACTTCTTCTTTATATCAATTAAAAACTGCTTTTCATTTTCCATAAAATAATCCTGTTAAGAAAATTTAAATCCAAACTATAAGACATAGTTATAGCTATTATTATTTTACTAAATATTGAAGAAATTTCAAGACTTTTTACAACATATTGTAATATTATGCGATTTGTAAATTATGGAACACTTTTTTGAATATCGCATAATATAAATCAAACATCATCTTCGGAGGCACAAACATGAGTGACCTTACTGCTACTCAGTGTGGATGCGCAAGATCTGATTCTTCATGCGGATGCAACAGCATTATCTGGATTATCATTTTACTGTTCTTCTGCAACGGAGATAACGGATGTGGTTTTTCAAGATCCGGTGGTTGCGATAACGGATGCGGATGCGAATCTATCATCATTATCCTTCTTTTACTCTGCTGCTGCGGCAATGGCAGCTTCTAATCTTACCATAAGTTAACAAAAAGGGTAGCCGGATTATATCCTTAGCTACCCTTTTCAGCATTCTTAATCTACAAACCGCATACAATATACAAAACTTCACGGGAGGTGCTGATGGAATCTTCAACGCAGGAAAAAATATATATCTTTGATTCTCTTTATACCAACGAACATATACAGCTAATGAAAATTTTATATCATTCCTTTCCTCTCAGCATGAAAAAAGCTTTTGCTCCCATTATAAAATACATGGAGCTTCAATACACTATTAAGCTTACAAAAAGCGGATTTCCTATTTCCTGCAACGAAAATGCGGATTGTAACAGTAAAACAGATAATTTGGCTATGATAAAGAGTATCATAGAAGATTTAACGCCTTATTTAAGTGAGGATGACAAAAAAAATATCCGCAAACTCGAAGATATATATCATATGTTTTCAACATTCCAACAGTTACAAAAAACCTTGGGTCAGTTTGAAGATATGACCGGAATACCGCTTGATAAAATGATGTCCGGCGACTTTATGAGCGATGGCTTACTAAAGGGCTTGCTTAACACCGAACAATTTAATATGTTTGAAACACTATTTCCATTCAAGGGGGACACTGCACATGAATGATGATTTCTTACTACATGAGCCAAAGCTTAGTGATATACCAAACTATAAACTTGAATTTCTTCAGAAACTCTTTTACGAAAGTAAAACTAAAACGCAAAATGAATTATTACCTTTCCTTTTATCTCTTGTAAAAATAAGCAAAGAAAAAAATATAAGCTTTTCAGATAATGAAATAGACAAAATAATCAGTGTTATAAAAGAAAACAGTACCCCGGAAGAACTTAACAAAATCAATTACATCCTACAGAAATATAAAGAAAAAAAGTAAACATAAAGGCTGTTACGCAATCATCTGTGATTTTTGCATAACAGCCTTAAATACCTATTAATATTTAAACACTACTTGGCAACAATGTTGATAATTTTACCCGGCACATAAATTTCTTTAACGATATTAAGTCCGTCAAGCTTATCTTTTATTGCTTCTTTTGCTTTTGCAAGAGCAGATTCATTAGTCTCATCTACCGCAAGTTCAACCGTTCCTTTAAGTTTACCATTTACCTGAATACCGATTGTAACCGTATTTTCAACTAATTTTGACTCATCATAAGTCGGCCATGTTTCAAAAGCAATGGTATCTTCATGACCTAACAACTGCCAAATTTCCTCTCCCACATGCGGACATATACAAGAGAACATTTTTACAAAACCTTCTGCATACTCGATAGGACACTTTTCAGCTTTTACTGCAGCATTCATAAAGATCATCATCTGGCTGATTGCCGTATTGAAGCCTAACTGTTCAAAATCAGAGGTTACTTTTTTAACCGTCTGATGGTATACCTTAGTTAAGGAGTCATCATTTTCCTTAGCAAGGTTATCAGGATTAGTAAAGAAGGTCCATACACGGTTAATAAATCTTCTGGCACCGTCTACACCGCTTGGATTCCAAGGTTTTGAAACTTCCAAAGGTCCCATAAACATTTCATATAATCTTAAGGTATCTGCTCCGTAATCTCTTACTACGTCACTCGGATTTACAACAAACTCAGGGAAACGCTTACCCATTTTAATTCCGTTAGCGCCGAGAATCATACCTTGATGAACAAGCTTTTTAAACGGTTCGCTAACCGGAGAAAGTCCCTTATCATATAAATAACGGTTCCAGATTCTTGAATACATCAGATGTCCAACCGCATGCTCCGGTCCACCAATATATAAGTCAACCGGCAACCAATGCTTCAGTAATTCCTGATTAGCAAATTCTTCATTATTATGAGGATCAATGTATCTCATATAATACCAGCTGGAACCTGCACTTCCCGGCATGGTAGATGTTTCACGCACACCCTTAATACCATTCTTGTCATACTGCTTCCATTCTGTAGCATTTTCCAAAGGTGCTTTTCCGTTTTTACCTTTATAATCTTCGAGTTCCGGAAGAATTAACGGTAACTCTTCATCACTAAGTACATGGATATTTCCATCCTCACCATGTACTACCGGTACCGGTTCACCCCAGTAACGCTGTCTTGCAAATATCCACTCACGGAAATGATAATTAACTGTCTTGCGGGCAACTCCCTGCTTAACAAGTTTATCCGTAATTGCTTCTTTAGCATCTTCAACTACAAGTCCTGTAAATTCCTCAGAATTCATTAACTTACAGCCTTTTCCAAGATATTCCTTCTTCTCAAATGCCTTTTCACTTACATCCCCGCCATCAATTACCTGAATCATAGGAATCTTGTGTGCCACAGCATATTCAAAATCTCTCTGGTCATGTGAAGGAACTGCCATAACCGCACCGGTTCCGTAACTTGCAAGAACGAAATCACCGATAAAAAGCGGTACTTCTTTTCCATTTACAGGATTTATTGCATAAATTCCTTTTAAGATACATCCCGTTTTTGTCTTGTTAAGTTCTGTACGGTCCATATCATTTTTCTTCAAAGTTTCATCAATATATGCCTGAACTTCTTCCGGATTTTGAATTCTCGGCATTAAGTCCTTAACAATTTTTCCGTCCGGAGCCAGTACCATGAAAGTTATACCGTAAATCGTTTCAATACAGGTTGTATAGATAGAAAACTTTCCGCCACCTACAATTTCAAAATCTACTTCAACACCTTCTGACTTACCGATCCAGTTTCTCTGGATATCCTTGGTAGATTCAGGCCAGTCAATTTCATTTAATCCTTCAAGAAGTTTTTCAGCAAAAGCAGGCTGGTTAATAACCCACTGTTTCATATTCTTACGGATAACAGGATAACCGCCTCGCTCGGATTTGCCATCGATTACTTCATCATTAGACAATACCGTTCCTAATTCTTCACACCAGTTAACCGGCATATCTACATATTTAGCATAACCATCAAGGTAAAGTTGTTTAAATATCCACTGTGTCCATTTATAAAACTCCGGATCACTGGTAGCAATAACCTTAGACCAATCGTAGTCAAAACCTAATTCTCTTAACTGATTTGAGAAAGTTTCAATATTTTCCTGTGTGAATCCGTTAGGATGGTTACCGGTACTTACGGCATACTGCTCTGCCGGAAGACCAAAGGAATCATATCCCATTGGATGTAATACGTTATATCCCTGCATACGTTTCATTCTGGACATAATATCCGTTGCTGTATATCCTTCCGGATGTCCTGCATGAAGACCTACACCTGACGGATACGGGAACATATCAAGTGCGTAATATTTTGGCTTACTGAAATCCCATACATCTGTTTTGAAGGTTTCATTCTTTGCCCAATATTCCTGCCATTTTTTCTCAATCTCTTTGTGATTATAAACTTCTGCCATGTTACTTCTCCATTTCCTATATCTATATCAGTATATTTATTTATCAACTGCCTTGGTAACAATATTTATACCGTTTCCTTCAACATATGTCAATGTTAACGTATCTCCGGTATTAAGCTTAATAAGTTTTGCAAACTCTGCTTTTGTTATATCAATATCGTACACAACATCATTATTATCAAGCATGACATAATAGTGGGTATTTCCATTGATAACCACTGATGCAAGTGCTGAAATCTTACCGGTTACTTTCTGTTCTGTCTCAACCACGGTTTCTGTGATGCCGTTCGTATTAAGCAGCTGTATATAGTTCTTTTCGCAATCGCTAACCGTATCTCCGATAGCAACCCATTGGTAATTCTGGATATTAACCATCGCATACTTTTTAACAAGTCCGGCAGCATCTTTCAGTGCCATAAAATAAGTAGGTTCATCAGCAATATTAAGAAGCAACGGGAACGTTGCCGCATATCCCAAGTTCTGTACCTGACCTTCCGCGGAACGCATAGCAGAAGATTCCGTCGCACCTTCTACTATATAAAAACGGGTTTCCATTGTTCTCTGATTCATAAGCACGAAACCAACATTGGATTCATCGGAAGCCACACTGGTAACACCGGTATATACCCACACATCATCATCCATAGCGATGTAGTTATATCCGTCTGTAGCCTGCAAACATCCCTTCTGTCCAAAAATACTGTTCCAGAAGCCGTTTACAAATTTACCCGAATAATTATATAACTCAATTAACAGCTCTGCAGAATATACTTTATCTACCCATGTTGGTACATCCTCAACCTTATAATCTATACATTCACCGGTTATGGCATTACATAACACAACTCTTCCGATTGTTTTCCCGCCAAACAAACCGATATTATATTTAATTACAGGACATACCCAGTACGGTGTTCCTTCTTCATCAATTTCAAAAAATAAATCATCATCAAAAATATACGTCGGATATTTAAAACGGAGATGTCTTTTTATATATCTTCCAAAGTGTTCTGATTCTGAGTACTTAATTTCATTTTCCAACTTAACGCACTGTGTTTCCTGGGTTGCCATATCAATAAGAATATATGCAGGTATACCCTCTTTCTGGTTAGTAAACCACTTAATGATACCGGCATATTCAAGCGGTGTTACACGCACAGGCTTTCCTTTATAATTAATCTGCGTATAATCAGCTGCGACTTCAAACTGGGATACCATATCAACCATGCTACCCATCTTTTTATCACCTAAAAGTGTCGCTGAATTTTTATCAAGAATCGGTATGGTATTATAATCCACCTGCTTAATATCTTCCGCAAAATTTCTATCCTGTATCGTAAGAAGCTTCTGGTATCTCTTTGCATTAAAGAACGTAGAGGATGCCAGATTTGCAACAATAAATACAACAATAACAACAAGTAATGCTATGAGTCCTATCTTAATCTCTTTTAATACACTGAGATTAATATCTATTCCTCTTCCGGTTTCTTTGGTAAATTTAAAACTGCCGTCTTTACCCCTTTTTATCATCCACAACACATTTATTACAGCTACCAGTAAAATAATAAACCACCAAAAACCTTTACTGTGGATATTAATTGCCGGCAAAGCATTATAATAGTAAATAAAAGCAAATACTAATAAAAATACTACCTTGATTATATTACCTATTACTTTTTCCTTTTTAGAATTCATTACATAACCTCCTACAAAAAAAGTGACGTACAATATTGTCATTATACGTCACTTCTATTATTAAACACAACCTGTTTTTTACATTTTTATGAAATATGTTTATGCATCCAGATTATTTTCAGCAACCTTATCCGCGCGTTCTTTAATCTGTGCTTCCTGAACATCCGGCGGCGTCTGTTCGTATCTTACAAACTCATAAGAATAATCGCCCCTTCCGCCTGTTGCCGAACGCAAGAATGTACAATATCCGTAGAGACTCATCATCGGCACTTCCGCTTCTATCATCTGTTTGCCGCCGTCCATTGGGGTCATTCCGAGAACTCTTCCTCTTCTCTTATTTAAATCACCCATAATATCACCGGTGTATTGATCCGGTACAATAACCTTAAGATTTTCAATCGGTTCAAGCAGTACCGGTCCCGCTTCCATAAATCCTTTTTTGAACGCCTGTATTGTTGCAATCTTAAACGCCATTTCAGAAGAGTCTACCGAATGATAAGAGCCATCATACAATACAGCCTTGACACCTACTACCGGGTATGCAGCCAAAGGTCCTTTCAATATGCTTTCCTGTATACCTTTTTCAACAGCCGGGAAGAAGTTTTTCGGAACTGCACCGCCTACTACTTCCTGTTCAAACTGGTATGCTTCCTCATTATTATCAGAAGGTTCGAAACGCATCTTTACATGACCGTACTGTCCGTGTCCGCCGGATTGCTTTTTATACTTATATTCCACATCGGATTTCTTTCTTATTGTTTCACGAAAAGCAAATTTCGGTTTCATAAGCTCAATTTCTGCTTTGTATTCATTAAGCATCTTGCTCGCAATAATCTCAAGTTGTTTATCACCAATGGCATATATAAGTGTCTGCCTGTTTTCAGCATCATTCACAATCTTCATTGTCAAATCTTCATGTGACATTTTCTGTAATGTGGTAGATACCTTATCAATATCTTCCTTCTTAACAGCTTTATATCTCATATATGTATATGGTTTTGGAATATCTATCCTGTCATATGTAATAACGTTAGCTTTTGTTGATAATGTATTACAGGTCCTTGCTGCCGTTATCTTGGCAAGTGCACCGATATCACCTGCATGAAGCTCGCTTACTTCAATCGGCTTATTACCACGGAGTACATATACTTTTCCTATTTTTTCTTCCACTTCTTTATCCGGATTATACATCAAATCATCTGTTTTTATAACGCCCGAACATACTTTGATAAGTGAATATTTTCCGATATACGGGTCAACAATCGTTTTGAAAATATAAGCTGATTTTGACTTGGAGAAATCATAATCTGCATCAAAAACACTTCCGTCAGAAAGCATTCCCTTACACTCTTTATTATCAGGGCTAGGGAAATATTTAATAATATCATCAATTAATGTATAAATACCCTGGCATAATGTATTAGACCCCATTGACATTGGAACAATATCGCCGTCCATTACATTTTTCTTAAGGGCTGCTCTTATTTCATTTTCAGAAAACTTCTCGCCGTTAAAATATCTGTCCATTAAATCTTCACTGGTTTCAGCAACCGCTTCCATCAATGTATCTCTGCAGATTTTTAAGTTAGGCAACGAGTAATCAGGAACAGGACATTCTTTTACTTCCTTACCCTGCCATCTGTTACCGGTTTCCTGAATAACGTTAACGTAACCTACAAACTTTTCATCTTCACGTATCGGCAAATGGAACGGGGCCATTTTCTTACCGTATATTTCCGTCATATCCTCGACAACCTGTCTGAAGGAAGCATTGTCAATATCCATATTGGATACATAAACCATTCTCGGGAGATTATATTTATCACATAACTCCCATGCTTTCTTCGTTCCGACTTCAACACCCGACTTACCGTTTACAACAATAATGGCTGCATCTGCCGCGTAAGCAGCTTCTTCTACTTCACCTACAAAATCATAATATCCCGGTGTATCAAGAATATTAATCTTATATCCTTCCCATTCAAGCGGAATTACAGAAGTACTTATTGAAAACTGTCTTTTTATTTCTTCTTTACTATAATCGCTGACTGTATTACCATCCGTTATTTTTCCGATTCTGGATGTAAGACCCGCCATATATGCCATAGCTTCCACCATACTGGTCTTACCGCTTCCGCTATGTCCCAGCACAACAACATTTCTTATTTTGTCCGTTGTATAAATGTTCATATAAGCACCTCCGAGAAAAGATAATTTGTCGCACAAAACAAGTTGTTTTAGCATTGTTTTGTGTCATCATATAAATATATTACTAATTTATTTGTCTAAATGCAACAAATATTATGAATAAATTTATTTTTTTATATTCATATTTACCACATTGACTTTTGCGCTTTAAAGTGTTATATTCTACATATACTTTATTGCTTTAAAGCGTCTAATCGTTAAAGGAGAAAAATGTTATGATTATTGTAATGAAACCCAACGCAAGCGAAAGCAGTATAAATGCTGTCGCACATCACATAGAGAGTAAAGGATTAAAGGTTCACCTTTCACAAGGTTCTGAAGTTACCATTATTGGATTAATTGGTGACAAAGCGGTGCTTGCCAATGACAACCTTTCTATTTTCCCTGAAGTAGATAAAATAATTCCGGTATCGGAAAGCTATAAATTAGTTAACAAAAAATTTAATCCGGCTCCTACCACCGTAAAAGTAGGCAACACCGAAATTGGTGCTAACAATCTTACCATTATGGCAGGTCCATGTGCGGTTGAAACTGAAGAACAATTAATGCTCATCGCCCGCAATGTTAAAAAGTCCGGTGCAACCATACTTAGAGGCGGAGCTTACAAACCTCGTACTTCCCCTTACGCATTCCAGGGACTGGAAGAAGAAGGCTTACGTTATATGCAGGAAGCCAAAAAAGAAACCGGCCTTGCAACCATATGTGAAGTAGTCAGCCTCGATGCCATTGAAGCTGCTGTTAAATATGTTGATATGATTCAAATCGGTGCACGTAATATGCAAAACTTCTACTTATTAAAAGAAGCCGGACGCAGCGGTCTTCCTGTTCTTTTAAAACGCGGATTATGTGCTACGATAGATGAATGGTTAAATGCTGCTGAATATATTATTTCAGAAGGCAATCCTAATATTGTACTTTGTGAACGAGGCATCAGAACTTATGAAACTTCCACACGTAACACACTTGATCTAAGTGCCGTTCCGGTTTTAAAGGAAAGGACTCACCTTCCGGTAATTGTTGATCCTTCACACTCAACCGGTGCCCGCCGTTATGTAAGCAGTATGGCAAAAGCCGCCGTTGCAGCAGGCGCCGACGGTCTTATGATTGAAGTTCACAATGACCCTGAACATGCATTAAGTGACGGACCACAGTCTCTCACCTTTGATGAATTTGATAAACTTACCGGTGAATTAAAACCATTCAGTGATATAATGAACCGTAAATTTAAATAATAAATAACAGAGGTATATAAATGGGAACTGATAAAATAAAAATAGGATTCTTAGGCTTAGGGCTTATCGGCGGTTCCGTGGCAAAAGCACTACAAAAACGCTTATCCCACGCCGTTTCACTAATCGCATACGACATTGATGAATCTTCGCTTAAAGAAGCCAAAAAAGATAACATCATCACAGCTTGTTATACTGACCTTTATTCCTTTCCGGTCGAAGAAACAGATATTCTATTTTTATGCGCTCCCGTAGAATATAATGTTGAAAATCTTCAAAAAATCGTTGCACGATTACCAGAAAAATGCATTATTACTGATGTAGGCAGTGTAAAGGGAGAAATCCGAAACGCGATAGATAAACTGAAGCTCTCCAGTCAGTTTATAGGCGGACACCCTATGGCAGGAAGTGAGAAAACAGGTTTTAGCAATGCATCTGACAGACTTCTTGAAAATGCATATTACATTCTAACGCCTGATGCTTCTATTCAAAAAGAGCAACTTGACACCTTTATTACTATAATAAAAGCAACCGGAGCACTTCCTCTTATTATGACAGAAAAAGAACATGACTATGTTACCGCAGGAATAAGTCACCTTCCTCACGTAATCTCCGCTGCTTTAGTTAACCTGGTCAAAAATAATGATACAAAAGATTCCTTTATGCACCAAGTCGCCGCCGGTGGTTTTAAAGATATTACACGTATTTCCTCTTCTTCTCCCATAATGTGGGAACAGATTTGTATGGAAAATAAAGATAATATCTTGCACCTTCTTGACTTGTACATGGATACACTTAACTCTTTTAAACAGACTCTTGTTAACGATGACAATAACGATATTAATTCTTTTTTTGCAAACGCAAAAGATTACAGGGATACTTTTTCAGAACAGACTAAAGGGCCTATCCAACAAGTTTACCGTATATATGCAGATATTCCTGATGTACCGGGTGTTATTGCTAAGATTGCATCACTCCTGGCATCCCATAATATCAACATCAGAAACATCGGCATCATACACAACAGAGAATTTGAAAAAGGTGCCCTCAGAATTGAGTTTTATGATATGGAAGCACTCACAAATGCAACCACGATCTTACAAAATGCTGATTATCAAGTAACCTTACCATAAAAAAACTGACCTTTACAGGCAATGTCATTTAGTTAATTTTAAAATCATTAAGTTAAGGGGTAAATCTTCGGATTTGCTCCTTAACTTTTTGCCTGTGTACAACAGAGGGATAAAATTCCGTGGACGGTTATGGAAGAAATCTTCGAGAATTTCAATTCCAAGTGCAAGGACACAAAAACTTATAAGGGGTATCGGGTTAGTGAATCTACACGGCAAAAAGGAGGATTTTGTAAGGCAGAAGATATTTTCTGCAATTATTATGTCAAACTTCTGCAGCCGCATTGTAAATGAGGTGGTCGTTCAGAAAAACGACGCAAATTTTCCATGCATTGTACCGACTAGTTAATAAATAGAGATATAAGGGTATTTAATTGACGGAGGCGTACAGTAACTGTATACTGAAGATATTAACAAATTTGTGAAACAGTTAAACAAACTTGAATAGGTCGAAGAGACAGATAAGAATTTTTTGGAGGAAAACGAAGAATGACAATCAAAGAAATATGCGATATATTAAAAGCAGAATTATATAATAAAGGTTTTGAGTACGGCTTTTTTTTGAATGGACAAAAATACAAGCCTGATATAAAAAATGGCTTTGATAATGATTATTATCATCTTGCAAAAACAATTTCTCTCGTTCAAGAGCCATCGGTTACGCTAAAGGAAAAAATCGGCACTTGTGTAGATACTGTCATAGTAATGAAATCTATACTTGATAAGCTAAACATTCCAAGCAAAATATGGCTTCTGTACAACAAGCAGAAAAATAAAGTACATACGATACTGACATTTGAAGCAGAAAACAAAATCGTATATTTAGAGCTTACCCCACAATCCTCCAAATCGTGGTATGGTCAAGAAATAATATATTCAAGTGAACAAGCATTTCTACACGAGTACGAAAGTAATGGCTATGATATTTCTGATATATCAACTATGCTTATAGTTGGACAGCGACCATATGCTTTGTTAAACAAATTAAATTGACAACTTCCAATTTAGCGAACAGATTAAGCGGGGAGGTTTATATCATGCTTTTTAAAAACGGGTCCGGCTGGAAAGCTTGTTTTGATGAAAATAGCGGAAGATATTTCGGAGAATATGGTGGCTTTCAGGATTATCGCCTGTATGAAATAACAAAAGAAATATTCGACCGTCTTGACAAAAAAATGACAGAAAGTGAAGCGGGCGGCCTTATGTCCCAAGGCAGACGCATGTACATGGCTGTTGATGACCGCTGTGGACCTCCTTACACCATTGTTTTCGATGATGACTATAAAAAACTCTGCCCCTGGGCAAACGTCGTAAAAAGCGGAAAGGTTTGGACGGATGAGCTTACCGCTGCAGTTGCTGAAATATTTGAATCCGAAAAGGACAACCGCGAACTGAAAAATAAATAATAATTCTTTCAAATTCCAATTCGTCGAAATGGCAAAAAAGCACCCGTTCACTTTTGATTAAGTGGACGGGTGTGTTTTCTTGAAACCTTAACTAAATGACATTGCTTTTACAGGTCAGTTTTTTCTTTTTCAGAAATCAACAATAGTATGTCATCTTGATTTTCAGTACCTAAAAGATAAATTGCATCATTATAATAGATAATTCCGTGAATTTCCTCCAATGATAAATCTGCTTCAGAAAATGAATACACTCTTGATAATTCGTATCCGATTTTACTTATATGTTCTTTATCAATTACCAATATATCATTATTTTTATCCCATACATAGTGCGGTTCAGTATCCGGAGCAGCTTTTAAAATTTCTTCCCAAAAAGCCGGTTCTCTGCCAGCTGTCTTATACAATCCCTTATAAACACCTTTTTTTAACATACCTGCAAAAAAGGCTTCATTATTATTATTGAGCACAATATCATCTATCGTTCCTTCAAATGCATAGTCATCTCTTTCTCCAAATAACATATTGTAAACCATAAGCGATTGTTCATTAAAGAAATAATGGTTTCCTATTCCATCTATATACCATTCATGATCTTTAAATGTTATTCTTTCATATTGCTCTGTAATATCTTTGCATGACAATATGCTGCCAGCACGCCATTCTGAAAGGTTATAATATCTCTTTCCTTGATACTCCTCCGATAAAACAAGCTTAATTACACCATTTGGAGCAATTGTACAATCGTAAAGTTCGTATAATCTTCCTTCATACCACTCTTCTGCGCTTATAATGGTAGTATCCCAATTCTCATAGGGATATTCCAGTTTTTGTATTCCCCACACTCCTGTTTTTAAATTCACTTGAACTATTCTATATATCACACCATTATGTATCCGGTATAATTTCTCTTCAATCAAATCATTTGCATCATTTTTTGTAACAATCTGCTGTTCAATAAACGCATCATCCGGATTAGGAATTTCAAATTTAACAACTTCATATTCTATAGGAGGTTTTTCAATATTGTTATTGTTTTCTTTATATTTTTTGACACATCCCGTAAAAAGAACCATTACTGCCATTAGGATAAAAAGTATGTATTTTGAACGTCTCATTATATACACCTCCATGAAAAATATTATCCGATAAAAATATAATAATATTAATTTCTTACAAAACAACAACATATTTCTTACAGATTTCTTAAGTTTTTTTCAAAACAAAAAAACAAGCCTTTTGGCTTGTTTTAATCACAATATAACTGTGTACCTTCAAAACCGAACATTCAGATCTATATCTTTACTTTACCTAGAATAACTTCCTCTTCCTATCCTTTTCCTTCACACTTTCCTTTAGGTGAAGCATTCGACCGATTAGTAACCATCAGCTGAATACATTAC
>JAZNGM010000007.1:0-133286 GCA_045576455.1 Lachnospiraceae bacterium
TTTCAGCGTAAGTAGGCTCGAAGGAAGAAGAATCACCGAGTTGGGCAGAATCTTCTACAAGCCGGACTGAAAGAATAGAATAAAAGGCAAGCTTAGTAATGGTCTTGTCTGTTAAGATAAGTCCTTTAGGAAGAATGAGCTGGTTATTGTAGTTAAGAACATCCTCGGCAGTAATCATGCCGGGAAGTAAATCAGAAGTTTTTACTCTTTTCATAAAAGCTCCATGTGTAGTATATGCTGCTGATATATTAGTATATTAGTAGATGAAACTATTATATATTTTTATGGGGAATATTGTCAATCTTTAATAAGGATATTGACAAATCCCCTTTTGTGGTGTAGCCTATCAACAGATAGGAAAATTCCATATTGTGAAATCTCTTATTCAGAGTGGTGGAGGTGCATAGGACCTGTGAAGCCACGGCAACCCCGTAAAGCCGGAAGGTGCCAACCTGAGCGATTATTACCTGTGTTTTGCAGGACGAACAATAAGAGGATTTGATTATCGATAGTATCAGGTCCGCTTATAG
Organism: Lachnospiraceae bacterium; assembly: GCA_045576455.1. GTDB lineage: Bacteria > Bacillota > Clostridia > Lachnospirales > Lachnospiraceae > RGIG4034. Next base: position 531 of record JAZNGM010000007.1, read on the forward strand.
CGGATTTTTTTATTCTTATTAATAGGAAAATGCACAAAAAGTAGTGAAGAAGTGCATGGTAGAATGTAGAATACGGAAAGGAAGAAAAAATGATGGAAAAAAGATTATTTACGTCCGAATCTGTTACAGAAGGACATCCTGACAAAATGTGTGATGCCATTTCAGATGCGGTTCTTGATGCATTAATGGAACAGGATCCGATGAGCCGTGTGGCTTGCGAAACCTGCTCAAGTACAGGATTTGTTGTAGTTATGGGTGAGATTACAACAAAAGCTAATATTGATATCCAGAAAATTGTACGCGATACAGTAAATGAAATCGGTTACAATAAAGCAGAATATGGATTTGATGCTAATACATGTGCCGTAATGGTAGCACTTGATAAGCAGTCAACCGATATCGCGATGGGTGTTGATAAAGCATTAGAAGCTAAAGAACATACCATGAGCGATGCTCAAATCGATGCAATCGGCGCCGGAGATCAGGGAATGATGTTCGGTTATGCTTCTAACGAAACACCTGAATACATGCCATATCCGATTTCTCTTGCACATAAAATGGCTAAGAGATTAACTGATGTACGTAAGGACGGAACATTAAAATACCTGCGTCCTGATGGAAAGACACAGGTTTCTGTAGAGTATGACGAGGCCGGTGTACCAAAGAGATTAGAAGCGGTTGTTCTTTCAACCCAGCACGATCCGGATGTGTCACAGGAACAGATTCATGCAGATATTAAGAAATATGTATTTGATGAAATTTTACCGGCAGAATTAATTGATAAGGATACAAAATTCTTTATAAATCCTACCGGCCGTTTTGTTATCGGCGGACCACACGGAGATTCCGGTCTTACAGGCCGTAAGATTATTGTAGATACTTATGGCGGATATGCGCGTCACGGTGGTGGTGCATTCTCCGGAAAAGATTGTACAAAAGTAGACAGAAGTGCAGCATATGCTGCAAGATATGTGGCTAAGAATATCGTGGCAGCAGGACTTGCAGATAAGTGTGAAATCCAGCTTTCATATGCTATCGGTGTAGCACATCCTACTTCTATCATGGTAGATACTTTCGGAACCGGTAAGGTATCAGACGAAGCTTTGGTTAAAGTGATAAGAGAAAACTTTGACCTTCGTCCTGCGGGTATCATTAAGATGCTTGATCTTCGCCGTCCGATTTATAAACAGACAGCTGCTTACGGACATTTCGGACGTACGGATATTGAACTCCCATGGGAGAAGCTTGATAAAGTAGAAGATTTGAAGAAAGCACTGTAATCTGCTTTTTGGTTGGGAATATATATATGGAAGAAACCGGCTTGTTTTTCCAAGATGAATTGGAAAAATAAGCCGGTATTTTTATGTCGTTTTCAATATATATTTTTTGACGTAGCCATCTATTTGTGCTACATTTATCATGTGTAATTTTATGAGATTATCACAGATTTTAAAGGAGTGTAACCGGCATATGGCTTTTGTGCATCTTCATGTCCATACGGAATTCAGTCTTTTGGATGGTTCCAATAAAATAAAAGAATATGTAAAGCGTGTTAAGGAACTTGGCATGAACAGTGCGGCAATTACAGACCACGGTGTTATGTATGGCGTAATCGACTTTTACCGTGCTGCCAGAGAAGAGGGAATTAAGCCGATTATCGGTTGCGAAGTATATGTTGCATCAAACTCACGCTATGATAAAGAACTTACCGGTGGAGAGGACAGATACTACCACCTTGTTTTGCTTGCTGAAAATAATGTGGGTTATGCAAACCTTATGAAAATAGTCTCTAAGGGTTTCACGGAAGGATATTATTATAAGCCCCGTGTGGATATGGAAGTGCTGAATAAATACCACGAAGGAATTATTGCGCTTTCCGCATGTCTTGCCGGTGAAGTGCAGCGCTATATTCAGAAGGGATTAATCGATGAAGCTGAAAAAGCAGCATTAAAATATGAAGCATGCTTTGGTAAAGGTAACTATTTTTTGGAATTGCAGGACCATGGAATGCCGGAGCAGAAAATGGTTAATACCGCGCTTTTAAAAATGAGTGATAAATTGTGTATTCCGCTTGTTGCAACCAATGACGTGCATTACACCTATGCACAGGACGCAGAGCCACACGACATTCTTCTCTGTATACAGACTGCTAAGAAAGTAACCGATGATGACAGAATGCGTTACGAAGGCGGACAGTACTATGTGAAAAGTGAAGCGGAGATGAACCTTCTTTTTCCGTACGCATTGGAGGCACTTGAAAATACACAGAAAATTGCGGACAGATGTAATGTAGAAATCGAATTCGGTCATACCAAGCTGCCGCATTATGAAGTGCCGGAAGGATATACTTCGTTTACTTATTTGCAAAAATTGTGTGAGGATGGCTTGAAAGAGCGTTATCCCGATACTTTTGATAATTACAGGGAACGTCTAAACTACGAACTTTCTGTTATCGAGCAGATGGGGTATGTGGATTACTTCCTTATTGTATGGGACTTTATTAATTATGCGAAGCAAAATGATATTGCGGTAGGACCGGGACGTGGTAGCGGTGCCGGAAGTATTGTTGCATATTGCCTTAAGATAACAGATATAGATCCCATTAGATATAATTTGCTTTTCGAACGTTTCCTTAATCCGGAACGTGTATCCATGCCGGATATAGATATAGATTTTTGTTTTGAGAGACGTCAGGAGGTTATTGACTATGTTGGTCGAAAATATGGCGCCGATAAAGTGGTACAGATTGTAACTTTTGGTACGATGCTTGCCAAAGGGGTTATCCGTGATGTCGGAAGAGCAATGGACCTTCCGTATGCTTATGTAGACAGCATTGCCAAGATGATTCCGAATGAATTAGGCATTACCATAGAAAAAGCACTTCAGATTAATCCGGAACTCCGTAAATCTTACACAGAGGATGAGCAGGTGCATAAGCTTATTGATATGTGTAAGAGACTGGAAGGTCTTCCAAGACACACTTCCATGCATGCTGCCGGTGTTCTTATTTGTCCGGAGGCAGCCGATGAGTTTGTTCCGCTTTCAAGAGGAAGTGATGGTTCCATTACAACGCAGTTTGTAATGACGACCTTAGAGGAGCTCGGCCTTCTTAAAATGGACTTTTTGGGACTCAGAACCCTGACGGTTATCCAGAATGCAGTGCGTAATGTAGAGAAAACACAAGGCATTACGCTGGATATGCAAAAAATTGATTATAATGACAGCAAAGTACTTGCCTACATCGGAACCGGTAAAACGGAAGGTGTTTTCCAGTTGGAAAGCGGCGGTATGAAAAACTTCATGAAGGAATTGAAACCGCAGAATTTGGAAGATGTTATTGCCGGTATATCCTTATATCGGCCGGGTCCAATGGATTTCATTCCGAAATATATAGACGGAAAGAATAATCCGCAGAATATTACTTATTCCTGCCCACAGCTTGAATCAATACTGGCGCCGACTTACGGTTGTATCGTATATCAGGAGCAGGTTATGCAGATTGTACGGGATTTGGGCGGATACACGCTTGGACGAAGTGACCTTGTACGTCGTGCCATGTCCAAAAAGAAACAGTCTGTCATGGAAAAAGAACGTGCCAACTTTATTTACGGTAACGAGCAGGAAAATGTTCCGGGATGTATAAGTATTGGTATTTCTGAAGAAGTGGCAGGTAAGATTTACGACGACATGATGGATTTTGCCAAGTATGCATTTAATAAATCCCATGCGGCAGCTTATGCCGTTGTATCTTACCAGACGGCATATTTAAAATATTACTATCCGGTGGAATATATGGCAGCCCTCATGACTTCCGTTATAGATAATCCGGGTAAAGTATCAGAATATATTTTGACCTGCCGTTCAATGGGAATTGAGATTTTGCCGCCGGATATTAATGAAGGCGAAGCCCATTTCTCCGTTGCCAAGGGTGGAATCCGGTATGCCCTTACCGCTATAAAAAGTGTAGGACGCCCGGTTATAGATGCCATCATAGAGGAACGTAATGAAAGAGGCACATTTAAAAATCTCAATGATTTCCTTACGCGTACGTCGGATGGACAAAGAGATGTTAACAAACGTGCCATAGAGAATTTTATTAAGGCAGGTGCATTTGACAGTCTCGGCGGAACCCGTAAGCAGTTTATGAGCATTTATGTTCAGATTATGGACAGTATCCATACCAATAAAAAGAATAACATGGCAGGCCAGATGTCGCTTTTTGATATAGTGGATGAGTCTGAAAAGGAAAACTTCGATGTTAAACTTCCGGATGTCGGTGAATATACGAAGGAAATGAAATTAGCGTTTGAAAAAGAAGTGCTGGGGGTGTATATCAGCGGACATCCTTTGGAAGAATATACTTCATTATGGAGTAAAAATATTACGGCAAAGACTTCCGATTTTGTACTGGATGAAGAAACCGGTATTTGCAAATTAGAAGAAAAAGATGGTCAGTCCGTAACGATTGGCGGAATGATTTCCGAAAAGAAAATCAAGTACACCAAGAACGATAAGGTTATGGCTTTTTTAACAGTGGAAGACTTGGTAGGATCGGTAGAAGTCATCGTATTTCCTAAGGACTATGAAAGAAATTCCTCAAGACTTTCGGAAGACAGTAAAGTATTTATCAAAGGACGTGTAAGTATTGAGGAGGAAAGAGATGGAAAGCTTATTCTTGAATCCATAACAACCTTTGAGGATATACCGAAAACTTTGTGGATAAAGTTCGAATCGAAAGAGCAATACGAGGAAAAAGAAAAAATGCTTCTGGATGCCATACATGATTCGGATGGTAAGGATAACGTGGGCATTTTCCTTGCAAGCACAAAGCAGATGAAAAAACTTCCGCCAAACCTGAATGTACAGGCAAATGCTGAACTTATTCATAGGCTGGAAGAGCTTTTCGGAAAAGAAAATATTAATCTCAGGTAAAAGATTGAATAAAGTGTTTAAATACTATAAAATGAAACTCATTAGGAGGTAGAGCGCATGGCTAACGAAATTAAGACTATAGGCGTTCTTACTAGCGGTGGAGATGCACCGGGAATGAATGCAGCAATCAGGGCGGTTGTCAGAAAGGCAATTTCCTGCGGAGTAAAAGTTAAGGGTATTAAAAAAGGTTATCAGGGTCTTCTCAATGAAGAAATAATAGATATGGAGAGGCATTCTGTTTCAGATATTATACAGCGTGGAGGTACTATTTTAGGAACTGCACGGTGTAGTGAATTTAAGACCGAAGAAGGGCAGAAGAAGGGTGTTGAAATCTGCCGTGAGCATGGTATTGACGGACTTGTGGTAATTGGTGGTGACGGTTCTTACAGAGGTGCGCAGGCACTTTCCAGACTGGGCATTAACACGGTAGGTATTCCGGGAACCATCGATCTTGATATAGCATGTACCGATTATACGATCGGATTTGATACGGCTATCAATACGGCAATGGAAGCTATTGATAAGGTAAGGGATACATCTTCATCCCACGAGCGTTGTTCCATTATTGAAGTAATGGGAAGAAATGCCGGTTACATCGCACTTTGGTGTGGTGTTGCAAACGGTGCGGAGGATATTCTGCTTCCTGAAAAATATGATTATGATGAGCAAAAGATTGTAAATAACATTATTAATAACCGTAAACGCGGAAAGACACATCATATCATTATTAATGCAGAGGGAATCGGACATTCAACCTCTATGGCACGAAGAATTGAAGCGGCAACGGGTATTGAAACAAGAGCTACGATTTTGGGTTACATGCAACGTGGCGGAAACCCTACCTGTAAGGACAGATATTATGCTTCCATTATGGGAACCTATGCAGCAGATATACTTTGTCAGGGTAAGTCAAACCGTGTTGTGGCGCACAGTAACGGTGAATTTGTAGATTTTGATATAGAAGAAGCACTTGCCATGAAGAAGGATATTCCGGAATACCAATACATGGTAAGCCGTACACTTTCCATGTAAACATACTGTTGGGAGACGGACAATGATTACAAGTGTAACCAATCAGAGAGTAAAAAACATAGCCTTACTCCGGCAGAAGTCCAAGTTGAGAAATGAGCAGGACGTTTTTATCGTGGAAGGTGAAAAAATGTTCCTTGAAGTACCGGAGGATAGAATTTGCGAACTGTATACCGTGCATAATGCTGCTTTTTCAAAAGCGGTACAAGAAAAGCTTGCTAATCTTAACGGGGTATTTAAGGAAGAAGTATCACAAGAAGTTTTTGACAAGATGTCAGATACTAAAACACCACAGGGAATTCTGTGTGTTGTACGCCAGTATCATTATGAGCTTGATGAATTACTTAAAAAGGAAAATCCTTTTTTGGTAATCTTAGAGAATCTGCAGGACCCGGGCAATCTGGGAACTATTATGAGAACTGCAGAAGGGGCCGGTGTGGACGCGGTAATTATGTCAAAAGATACCGTGGATATATATAATCCTAAAACCATACGTGCCACAATGGGTTCTGTATACCGGGTGCCGTTTGTTTATGTGGAAGATATCATCGGATTAGTTCATTATTTATATAGAAGAAACATACATACCTATGCAGCGCATTTAAAAGGAGCGCATGATTACACGGATGAAAATTATACTGCGGGAACGGCATTTTTAATCGGAAACGAAGGAAACGGACTTACTGATGCGTGTGCCGATGCGGCGGAAAAGTATATTAAGATACCGATGCTCGGAAAGCTTGAATCACTTAATGCGGGAGTGGCAGCAGCCCTTCTTATGTATGAAACACTTCGCCAGAGAAGAAAGTAGAAAAATAGCTACGGCTGAAAGGATTAATATGGGAAAGAAGATAGGTTTTATCGGCGCCGGTAACATGGCGGAAGCTATGATTGCAGGTATTTTGAAAAAAGGAGTTTTATCATCATCGGACATAATAGCTTCGAGACGAAATAAAGAAGCGCTTGATAGTTTGCATGAAAAATACGGCATAGATGTAACAGCGGATAATAAGGAAGCTGCAAAAGCGGAAATCGTTGTACTGGCGATAAAGCCGCAGTTTATGAAGGAAGTTATTGATGAAATCAAGTCGGTAGTAACCGAAGAACAGATTATTTTATCCATTGCTGCCGGTAAGACGATTGCTTTTATGGAAAATGAGTTTGGCGGCGTACGTAAAATTGTAAGATGCATGCCAAATACACCGGCGCTGGTGTTGGAAGGAAGTACCGGTGTCAGTCATAATAAGAACGTTTCGGACATAGAACTTAAAAGGGTACTTGATATTTTATTAAGTTGTGGCTTCGCGGCTGTGGTGGATGAAAAGCTGATGGATGCCGTGGTGGGAATCAGCGGAAGTGCACCGGCATATGTGTTTATGTTTATTGAAGCTTTGGCAGATGCGGGAGTGGCAGCAGGCATGCCGAGAAAACTTGCTTATGAATTTGCTGCCCAGCTTGTAAAAGGAAGCGCTGCCCTGATGCAGGAAACGGGAAAACATCCGGCAGAACTTAAAGATATGGTATGCTCTCCGGGCGGAACAACAATAGAAGCCGTTAAAGTATTAGAAGATTGTGGCTTCAGAAGTGCAATAATGAATGCGGTAGAAGCCTGTGTTGAAAAATCCAAAAAATTGTAAAACCTTGAAAATATGTATAAAATGGGAAAAATCCGGAAAACTTGACAAATAAAAGTTCCTTTGTTATTATGGTCTGCGTAGTTTTGGAACTTGATAATTTTGTAGTTTTTTAAAGAAATCTGGAGGTTTATATGAACTCAATGAAAAAATGGATGCGGGCATTTTTAGTTGTAGCAGCATCCGTGACTATAGTTCTTTTCCTTCCGGGAAATGGAAGTATAGTTGAAGCAAAGAGTCAGCAGGTTTCGATGGGTGCAGGAGCTGCACTTATTCTTGACGCTGACATTTCAATGGGGGATGATGAACTTACTGCTTATGTAAGGTCAGTAAACGGAAGTAGCGAAATAATAGTAAAAGAAGAAACAGAATATGATTCCGATTTTGTAATGGCAAATGTTAAGGAATCACTTAACGTAAGACAGGATCCTTACGGAAGTGCTGCTAAGATAGGTATGTTATATGCCGATTGCGGTGGTACTATTATAAGCCGTGAAGACGGCTGGACACTTCTTCGTTCCGGTAATCTTGTCGGATGGTGTAATGACAAGTATTTACTTTTTGGAGAAGAAGCAGAAGCACTTGCCCAGGAGGTAGGTGTGGTGATGGCTAAGGTTACGGCAGACGGACTCAGGGTCAGGGGAGATAAGAGTACGGACGCCAAGCTTTTAGGTTATCTTAATAATGGTAATGTAGTAGAAGTAATAGAAGAATATACTAACGAAGATGAGTGGATTACAATAAGCTTCGAGGGAAATACGGGCTATATTCTTAAGGAATATGCTGAGATTGAATTGATTGTCGACAAAGGTGAGACAAAAGAGGAAATAGCAGCACGTGAAGAAGAAGAGAAAAAAGAGAGAAGAAAACATTATAAGGATATTGATTCTTATACCTCTCATATGACGGATTTGGAACTTCTTGCAGCACTTATTTATTGTGAAGCAGGAAACCAGAGTGCTGAAGGTAAGCTTGCAGTCGGTGCGGTTGTTATGAACCGTGTGAAATGTCCTTCTTATCCGGATACCATCCGGGGTGTAATCGGTGCATCAGGACAGTTCTCTCCTGTTGCCAGTGGATTCCTTAAGAAGGTAATTACGGAAAAGAAAGTACCGCAAAGTTGTTACGAAGCGGCTCAGAAAGCCATGAACGGTGAAACGCCGGTAGGTTCTGCAATGCATTTCAGACGTGCAGGAAAACGCGAAGGTATTGTAATAGGAGATCACGTATTCTGGTAATAACATAATTATATACAAGGGGGTATTTTTATGGATTTTACTATGACAATAGTATGGCTTATTGCATTGGTAGTATTACTCTTTGTTGAATTTGTTACCATGGGGCTTACAACGATATGGTTTGCAGGTGGCGCATTAATTGCTACAGTGGTAGCTGCATTTGATGGACCGTTATGGTTGCAAATTGTATGTTTTTCGGTGGTAAGTATCTTATTGCTTATATTTACACGGCCGATTGCCATGAAATACTTCAATAACAAACGCGTTAAAACAAACGTGGAAGATATTATAGGTAAACAGGTAACGGTTAAGGAACGTATTGACAATGTGGCAGGAACCGGTGTGGTTGTGCTTCAAGGTAATGAGTGGTCCGCCCGCTCCGTGGATGAGAAGGTTTACGAGGAGGCTTCCGTTCTTGTAATAAAGGAAGTAAAAGGTGTTACACTAATCGTATCAGATACAGAGTAATGACAATAAAATGATTAAAGGGGAAATTATATGGAACAAAAGGTTATTGTATTAATAGTAGTAGTAGTACTTGTATTGTTGATTCTTTCGTCCTGCATCAAAATTGTACCGCAGGCACATGCATACATTTTAGAAAGACTTGGTGCTTATCAGGGAACGTGGTCAGTTGGTATTCACTTTAAGATTCCGTTTATTGATAAAGTAGCTAAGAGAGTTTTGTTAAAAGAACAGGTTGCAGATTTTGCACCACAGCCGGTTATCACCAAAGATAACGTAACAATGAGAATTGATACGGTAGTATTTTTCCAGATAACCGATCCGAAGCTTTACACATATGGTGTTGAGAATCCGCTTATGGCAATAGAAAACCTGACAGCGACAACACTCCGTAATATTATCGGTGAATTGGAACTTGACCAGACACTTACGTCAAGAGAAACCATCAATACAAAAATGAGAGCATCACTTGATGCTGCAACTGATCCTTGGGGAATTAAAGTAACAAGGGTTGAGCTTAAAAATATTACACCGCCGGCAGCTATCCAGGATGCAATGGAGAAGCAGATGAAGGCAGAGCGTGAAAGACGTGAAGCGATTTTACGTGCGGAAGGTGAGAAAAAATCAACTATTCTTGTTGCTGAAGGTAAGAAAGAATCTGCCATCCTTGAAGCAGAGGCAGAAAAGCAATCGGCTATCTTACGTGCAGAAGCCCAGAAGGAAAAGATGATCCGTGAAGCAGAAGGTGAGGCAGAAGCAATCCTTAAAGTCCAGAAGGCAACTGCGGATGGTATCAGAATGTTGAAAGAAGCCGGTGCCGATGAAGCCGTACTTCAGATTAAGAGTCTTGAAGCTTTTGAAAAGGCAGCAGACGGTCAGGCAACTAAGATTATTATCCCGTCAGAGATTCAGAGCCTTGCGGGACTTGCAACTTCAATGAAGGAAATTATTTCTTCAAAATAAAATATGTTTTATGGTAAATTAAGTATTTTCTGTAAATTAAAATGGTCCTTGCTACATAGGACCATTTTTAGCTATTTTACAAACCACAGCGTTTAGAACGGAGGAAAAGATGAATTTAGTAGGACGTCACTTTTTAACATTAAAAGATTATTCGGCAGAAGAAATCAGTTATTTATTAAGACTGGCTGCAACATTAAAGGCTAAGAAGAAAAAAGGTGAGTTGGTTGACATTCACCGTGGAAAAAACATAGCTTTAATTTTTGAAAAGACAAGTACACGTACACGTTGTGCTTTTGAAGTAGCAGCACATGACCTTGGTATTGGTACTACATATCTTGATCCTGCCGCTTCACAGATTGGAAAAAAAGAGAGTATTGCGGATACTGCCAGAATTCTTGGCGGTATGTTTGAAGGTATCGAATACCGCGGATACGGACAGGAAATCGTTAATGAGCTTGCAGAATATGCCGGCGTACCGGTATGGAACGGTCTTACTAATGAGTATCATCCGACACAGATGCTTGCAGATCTTCTTACCATTCAGGAAATCTTCGGTTATTTAAAGGGAATTAAGCTTGTCTATATGGGAGATGCCCGTTATAACATGGGTAATTCCTTAATGATCGCATGCGCAAAAATGGGTATGCATTATGTTGCTTGTACAAGTAATAACTATTTCCCTAACGCAGAGCTTGTAGAGGAATGTAAGAAGTACGCGGAAGAAAGCGGTGCAACCATTACGCTGGAAGAAGATGTTAATAAGGCAACAAAGGATGCAGACGTAATTTATACGGACGTGTGGGTGTCTATGGGTGAGCCGGAAGATGTTTGGGAAACAAGAATTAATGACCTTTCACCATATAAGGTAACCAAGGAAGTTATGGATAATGCGAAGTCTAATGCAGTATTTATGCATTGCCTGCCGGCATTCCATGACCTTAAAACCAAGATTGGTAAAGAGCAGGGTAAAAAATACGGCTTTACAGAATTAGAGGTTACGGATGAAGTGTTTGAGTCTGCACAATCTGTAGTATTCAGAGAAGGTGAAAACCGTATGCATACCATTAAAGCCGTAATGGCAGCAACTCTCGGAGATTGCAGCGCACTTATGCCGGAATAAATATTTTGGAGTTACCATGCTATCAAAAGTAAAGTTATCAGAGGAACTAAACCGATTAGGGTGTAATGAATATCAGATATGCTTACGGGAAGAAACCGGTTCAACCAATGAGGATGCAAAACAGATTGCGTCCCTTGAAGCGTGGAATGCTGCATTAGTTGTAGCAGACAGACAGACAAACGGAAAAGGAAGACGGGGACGAAGCTGGGAAACGGAAGAAGGCAGTTCCGTTGCGATGAGCCTTTTGATAAAGCCGGCAATCAAACCTTGTAATGCGTCGATGCTTACGCTTGTTATGGCGCTTTCCGTTGCTGAAACGGTTAAAGATATGATTAATAAAGCAAAAGCTTCTGCCTGTGCCGTTAATATAAAATGGCCGAACGATATTCTTATTAACCGCCGGAAGGTGTGCGGTATTCTTACGGAGATGAGCGTTTTAAAAGAAGCGATAGCATATGTTGTCATCGGTGTGGGAATCAATGTTAACGAACTAAAGTTTTCTGAAGAGATTACAAAAGTAGCTACTTCTTTGCGAAAAGAAACCGGAATGGAATTTGACAGAGAAGAAATAATTGCAAGTGTGGTAAACAATTACAATAAGTATTTTACAATATTTGGTAAGAATGAAAATCTGACAGAATTAAAAGATATCTATGAAGATCTGCTTGTGAATAAAGGAAAAACAGTGCTTGTACTTGATCCTAAGGAAGAATACAGCGGGCAGGCGCTTGGCATAAATGATATGGGAGAACTACTCGTCCGTAAGGAAGATGGAACTATTGAGACCGTTTATGCCGGAGAAGTATCCGTGAGAGGAGTGTATGGATATGCAGAATAGTATGGGAGACAGAACGGTGTTGTGCGGAGCCAATGCCTATGAGAAAAAATACTATTTTAATGAGCAGTTTAATAAGATGCCGGACAACATTAAGGAAGAACTTCATATAATATGTGTTCTTTTTACGGAAGAGGTTGGCGGTATTATAACGTTTGTTTTTGAACCGGACGGAACACTTGAGATAGAAACCCAGGCTGACCCGGATGATTTCTACTATGATGAAATAGGAAGTGCACTTTTAGTAAAGGAAATTCAAAGAAAGCGACAGGAGTTGCTTGAGTCCATTTCTCTTTTTTACAAGGTATTTATTTTAAAAGAGGATATAAGCAGTATGCTGGATGAAGAGGACAAGTAACAGACGGAGGGTTGACATGGACAATAAATTTATTCTTGTAATTGATGTAGGTAATACGAATATTACATTTGGTGTATACGAAAATGATACGCTGAAAACTACTTTTCGTATGATGTCAAAACAGAAAAAAACATCCGATGAATACGGAATTACCATAAGGGAATTGTTGCGTAATAACGGAGTGGATTATAAACAGATAGAAGGTGCTATTGTAGCAAGCGTTGTGCCGAATGTTATGCATGCACTTACCGGTGCGGTAGTAAAGTATTTGGGATGTACTCCTCTTATTGTTGGGCCCGGTATTAAAACAGGTATCGTTATTACGGCGGATAACCCGAGAGAAATCGGACCTGACCGTATTGTCGACGTAGTGGCCGCTTACGAAAAGTATGGCGGACCGGTGCTGGTGCTTGATTTTGGAACTGCGACTACGTATGACTTGGTAAATGCAAAAGGAGAGTTTGGCGTCGGTATTACGGCACCGGGTATCAGGATTTCCGCAAAAGCGCTTTGGGAAGATACCGCAAAGCTTCCTGAAATAGAGATTAAAAAGCCGAAGTCCATACTTGCTACGGAAACGATTACGAGTATGCAGGCCGGACTTATTTACGGACAGATTGGCCAGACGGAGTATATTATTCGTCAGGTGAAAAAGGAAACAGGAATCACGGATCTTAAAGTAGTTGCAACAGGTGGTCTCGGAAGATTGATTGCGGATGAGACCGATGCGATTGATGTTTATGATTCATCACTGACATTGGATGGTCTTTTGTATATATATAAAAAGAACACCCGATAAACGACAGGTTACTAATAGGTTACTATATGAAATTAAAAATTGGGAATGTAGAACTTGAAAATAACGTAATATTGGCACCGATGGCAGGGGTAACGGACCTGCCATTTCGTCTGTTATGTAAGGAGCAGGGAGCCGGTCTTTTGTGCATGGAGATGGTAAGTGCCAAGGCTATTTTTTACAATAATAAAAATACGGAAAGCTTAATGGAAATACATGAGGAAGAAAAACCGGTAAGCCTTCAGCTTTTTGGCTCGGACCCGGATATTATTTCCGATATGGCGGCAAGAATCGAGGAAAGACCTTTTGCTATACTGGACATTAATATGGGATGTCCGGTGCCGAAGGTAGTTAATAACGGGGAAGGCTCTGCCTTAATGAAAAATCCAAAGCTTGCAGCTGAGATTATAAGAAAAACGGTAAAAGCAATTAAAAAGCCGGTCACTGCAAAAATCAGGACCGGTTTTGACAGTTCGAATAGAAATGCCGTGGAGATGGCAAAATATCTTGAGGATGCCGGTGCTTCGGCAGTTTGTGTACACGGACGGACGAGGGAACAGTATTATTCCGGTGAGGCCGATTGGGAGATGATTGCAAAAGTAGTTGATGCTGTTAATATTCCGGTTATCGGTAACGGCGATATCGATTCTCCCATGAAAGCAAAACGCATGCTGGAGGAAACAGGATGTGCCGGAATTATGATAGGAAGAGCGGCACAAGGAAATCCATGGATATTTAAGCAGATTACAACATATCTTGAAACAGGACAACTCGTAGAGAAACCGGATATCGGGACCGTGAAGCAGACCATTCTCCGTCATGCGGATTTACAGTTAAAGTATAAAGGTGACTATACCGGTATCAGAGAGATGCGTAAGCATATGACATGGTATATAACGGGCTATCCCAATGCGGCAAAACTCAGAAATGCAGTGAATGAACTGGAGAGTTTTTCTGAATTAGGTAAAATAGTTGAAAGTATTGTTGACACAAAATAACCTTATAGGTTATAATACCGTAGTTATATGGGGAAGTGTCCCTTTGTGGCATCTTGAGTAACGTCTTAAGTAAAATGTAAATGGGAAGGAAATAACAAATGGACGAGAAGAAAAATATACTGACTTATGAAGGACTCAGAAAATATGAGGACGAGTTACACGAATTAAAAGTAGTTAGAAGAAAAGAAGTTGCTGAGAAGATTAAAGAAGCAAGAGAATTAGGCGATTTATCTGAAAATGCCGAATATGATGCTGCAAAAGATGAACAGCGTGATATTGAAACAAGAATCGAAGAACTTGAGAAAATCTTAAAAAATGCAGAAGTAGTAGTAGAAGATGAAGTTGATGTTAATAAAATCAGCATCGGATGCAAAGTTAAGATTCTTGATATCGAATATAACGAAGAAGTTGAATATAAAATTGTTGGTTCAACGGAAGCAAACAGCTTAAAGGGTAAGATTTCTAACGAGTCTCCTGTAGGAAAAGCATTACTGGGAGCTAAGAAGGGTCAGACTGTTTCCGTAGAAACACAGGCAGGAACTATCAAGTACAAAGTACTTGCAATTGACAGATCAAACTAGATTTACCAGACTAAGGAGTGAGAGAACGTGGCAGAACAGAATGCACAGAACCAGAACGGACAGAATGTACAGGAACAGGATATAGGACAGCTTTTACAGGTGCGTCGTGATAAATTAAAAGCTTTACAGGACGCAGGTAAGGATCCTTTCCAGATAGTAAAATATGATGTAACCGCACATAGTGGGGATATCAAGGATAATTATGAAAGCTTTGAAGGCAAAACCGTGCGTATTGCCGGACGTATTATGTCAAAACGTATTATGGGAAAAGCTTCATTCTGTAATGTGCAGGATATTAAAGGCAATATCCAGTCTTACGTTGCACGCGACAGCATTGGAGAAGAATCCTATGCTGATTTCAAGAAATATGACGTGGGCGATATTGTTGGTATTGAAGGTGAAGTGTTTACAACTAAGACAGGTGAGAAATCTATCCATGCTGCACAGGTAACACTGTTATCAAAGAGCCTTCAGATTTTACCTGAAAAGTACCACGGACTTGTTAATACAGATATCCGTTACCGTCAGAGATATACAGACCTTATTATGAATGAGGACGTTAAGAAGACCTTTATCAAGCGTTCACAGATTATCAGTTCCATCAGACGTTATCTTGACGGATTGGGATTCCTTGAAGTTGAAACACCGATGCTTGTATCTAATGCAGGTGGTGCTGCGGCAAGACCATTTGAAACGCATTACAATGCGCTTGACGAGGATGTTAAGCTTCGTATTTCTCTTGAACTTTATTTAAAGCGATTGATTGTTGGTGGTCTTGAAAGAGTATATGAAATCGGTAGAGTATTCCGTAACGAAGGTCTTGATACAAGACATAATCCTGAGTTTACTTTGATGGAATTATATCAGGCATATACAGATTACAAGGGAATGATGGACTTAACAGAGAACATGTTCCGTCATGTTGCCATGGAAGTAAACGGTACTGCTAAGGTTATGTACGGCGGTGTTGAAATCGATTTAGAGAAGCCATTCGAGAGAATGACAATGATAGATGCGGTTAAGAAATATGCAGGTGTTGATTTCGGAGCCGTTAAGGATACAGAGGAAGCTAAGAAAATCGCTGATGAGAAGGGCGTTCATTATGAAGACAGACATACCCGTGGCGATATCTTAAACCTGTTCTTTGAAGAATTTGTAGAAGAACATCTTATCCAGCCTACCTTTATCATGGATCATCCGGTTGAGATTTCTCCGCTTACCAAGAGAATTCCGGGTAACCCTGACTATGTAGAAAGATTTGAGTTGTTCATTACATGCCGTGAGATGTGTAATGCATATTCAGAATTAAATGATCCAATCGACCAGCGTGAGCGTTTCAAAGCACAGGAAGCAGCTCTGGCAGCAGGTGACGAAGAAGCTAACACAACCGATGAAGATTTCATGAATGCACTTGAAATTGGTATGCCTCCGACAGGTGGTATCGGTTACGGTATCGACCGTCTTGTAATGCTCCTTACAGATTCCCCGGCGATTAGGGATGTATTGCTGTTCCCGACGATGAAGAGTTTGGATAAATAAGTCCAGTGTTTATAAGGGTTTGCGGACTTGATAAAACTGATTTGACAACAAATTGACAACCATTACTTCTTCAATCACGAAGAATAATAACTGATGATAAGTTGTTCGGAAAAAATCCGGCAATGTAAATGAGACCTAAAAGGGTCACTTTCTTGAAAGATAATTTTAGGAGAGTGGCCCTTTTTTGCGTTGCAAGATATTTGTTACATATCAAACCCAAGGAGGAAACCAAAATGGACGAACAGTATTATGACATTGAGCGGAGAACCGCAGTAAAGGAATCGACACCAGAGCTGAGAAGAAAGTTTCTCAGATATAGGGATGCAGAGGTTGTCTACAGTATGACACATAAGAAGCTTTTGGAGCTTGCCGGTAAGGCAGGTGCCATTTACAGGATTGATGGATATGTGTTATTGGACAGAGATATTTTTGATGAGGATGTGATGCGTGCGGCGATGATGTTGCAGAGTATGCCGGAGGAGTTGAGAAGAGTGGCAGTGGAGCAAGTGAAGGTGTTGAATGGGCTGGGGAGGTAATAGCAATGCTCTTGGTAGTGTGGGGAGTATGGGGATTGAGAGAAAGGTAATTGTATTCATTAATAATAGCATTGATAATTCTTAAAATGAATGAATTCAAGAGATGTTTAAAGTTCATAACATTTATTGACAAATCGATAAAAATTGACAAAGCAAATGCTACATTTTATATGTTGAATTATTGGATGCGCAGAAGTATAATAAATTATCTTATTTATACAAGTTTTGGTTAAGCATAAGAGGTAATAAAATGGTAAAAAATAATATTGAAGTTGATATCAAGGTAAAATGCATAGAAAGTGGGAAAACACAAGCAAAACTAGCAGAAGAAACAAATACAACGAGTTCATATGTGAATCGGATAATTAAGAAACAAAATGTGATAGTGAATAAAACATTTGTTAGTATGATGGAAGCATTAGGATACGATATTGAATTGAGATATGTTAAAAGAAGATGATAATTTGATTGAGTTGCCAATTAGGAAAGGATACAACATGGGTGTTATCGCAAAAATTAAAAAGTATGAAAAAAGATTTCAAAAAAATAGGTATAACGGTAGTGGTAAAGAAGCACATAAAATTAGAAAAGGAAGGATACCGATTATTGTATCTGCACCGCATGCAGTAAATCATTATCGAGAGACTGAGGTTAAATTTGCGGATCAATTTACTGGAGGAATTGCTTATTTTTTATATAAGAGATGTGGTTGTCATTTGATTTATTCAGCCTCCTATAATAAGGTGGATCCAAATTTTGATGATATACAGGAGTGTACATATAAAAAAGAATTGGAAAAGTATATAAAGGATAATGACATTAAGTTTTTGATTGATCTACATGGAAGTAAAGCAGAGAGAGAATTTGCAGTAGAGATGGGAACAATTGATGACCGAGATAGCTCTCTTCAAGGTTATTCTTTTTTGATGCAACTAATTGAGATGATATTCGAAGATGAATTAAGCGAATATCTAAAATTTGATGATAAAGTGATTCAAAAGAATAAGGTTTTTGCAGCTTCCAACCCGAATACAGTAACACATTATATTTCACAAGAAGTTGGAATTCCAGCAATACAAATTGAGATTAATAGATTGTATAGAGATATTAATAATGAAGAACGGTTATGTAAATTAATTACTGCGTTAGAAAGAATTGTAAATATTACTGGAACAATAGATTGGAATGTTACTGAAACTTCCGTGTTGCGTGTAAAAAAGAGTGGAAAACATTTTCCTCAAGATAAGATTGAATTGAATACCATGGCATTCAGTGAAATTAGTGAATTAGATATAATATATGCAAAATCTGAACACAATAATCAAACAATCTGTAAAATACAGAAGGGTGATGAGTTTGAATTCGGATATGCATATTTAACGAATCGTTTATTGGATCAATTGTTTCAGGGTAGGAATTATGAAAAAGAATTATTGTTAATATATAGGTATGATGATATGTCATTTCCTATTGGAAGACCTATGGCTGGAGTAAATAAGATTTGTTTTTCGCCAGATATATACGAAAAGATGGATAAGGATAAGAAATACATATTGCATCCTTCAGTAAAAAACGGGTGTAAAATGTATGTAATTCCTAATAAATATCCAAGAGGTGATAAGAAGGTATATATACCTAGATATTATCGTTTATTGATGGGGATTAGTGATAAAGAAATTGAGATGAGTCAAGTGCAAGTGCTACCAGGAATCAAGAGTGATAAAGGGCGCAATAGTAATTGGTGTTCAATTCTAAGAGATTATCTACTTGATTTGTTTATTGGTTATAGGGAAATCGATATGATAGTGGAAAGACCAAATGATGCGGATGATCAAAACTTAATTGGTAGATTAAGCGGTGATATGATGAAAGTAATTGGTGTGTCGGATAACGATAAAATATGTATTACATTTGGGGAAAAAGAGGAAATTGTAAAAGTATTAGAGGGAGAATCGCATCAAGCGGAAAAAGATGCTCAAACCAATTCGGATATGTATGTGGGTATACCTGCTGAGACGCGATCAGAATTAGGCGTTATGCCAGGAGATATAATCAAAGTAAAACGGAATATGAAGCATATTTTTATTCGTAATTTCAATCAACAATTATTTGCGATTTTCGGAACAGTACTAACCTTAATTACTTTGACTGATAATTTGATATTAAGGATAATAGGTGCTGTTATTGCAATACCGTTTGTAATATGGATTACATTTGCGGAAGAACGCGTGAAGATTGAAAGGAAGAGAAAATGAAGGGATATTTGATTGAAAAATACAGTGATATGGGAGGGGCGTATACTGTAAATAGAATAATTGAAGAAGCTACTAAAGCAGGTGTTCAATTGGATGTTATAGGCGTATCTGATTGCTATATATGGGAAAACAGGGTATATCATAATGAAGTACAGGTGGAGCCAAGAGATTTTGTGATTAACAGATATAAATACGGATTTCTTGTGGACAAAATAAATAATTTGTGTAAAAAGACTTACAATGATACTAAGTCATTTAAATGTTATGTAAATAAATATACGCAGATTAGTGAGCTTGATATGCAAGAGTGTATGGTACCTCGTTTCCTATTAGCCAATATTGATATTGATTATCATAGTATAGTATCTAGAATTGGTTCTCCGTTTGTAGCAAAAGGATTAGATGGTTCACAAGGAAAAGAGGTATTCTTGATAAATAACCTTGTAGAGTACACAAATCTAAAACAAAGATATAGTTCAAAAGATGAATTACTGTATGAAGAATTTATTGAAGAAAGTAAGGGGCATGATATACGTGTATATAGTATTCGGGGTGAGGCAGTTGCATGCATGTTGAGAAGTAATGAAAGTGATTTCAGAGCCAATGTTGCAAGAGGTGCAAACGTTGAACAATATCCCATTAATAACAAAATTAGGGCAATAACTCAAGAAATATATGAAAAAACCAAGTTGGATTTTTTAGGTATTGATTTGTTGTTGAGTAAAGAAGGATACTATTTCTGTGAAATAAATGTAATGGCTGGTATTGAAGGGATTGAGAGGGCAACAGGTATTAATGTAGCAAGATTGATAATTGATAGAATAAGGAGTGATTTTCGTGGATATTGACCAAGCTGTAAATTATGTATACAAATCATATATGGATGCAAAAGATGAATTAGAATGGGGAGAAAAAGATTCACAGAAAAGAAATCCGCTGTTTTCTAGGCCCCTTATGATAGATTCAGATAAGGATCATACGATTTTAGTAACAGGAAGTAAGGGGAAGGGGTCTGTTACAAATATGATTTCATGTATACTACGAAGTAGGTACAAGGTTGGCATGATGACCAGCCCGCATATAACAAAGTTCAACGAACGAATTAAGCTCGATGGAGAAGATATAAATGACCATGATTTCTGTAATATAATGCAGGATGTTATTCCTCTAATGGAAAACATACAAGGTAAATTAGATTTGGGACAATATATAAGTCCAATGGGAATTCAAGCAGCAGTGGCCATGCGATATTTTGCATGTAATAGAGCTGATGTATGTATATATGAATGTGGTAAAGGTGTTCAGTATGATGATGTAAACAATATTATTCATGCATATGCAGTTATCAATCCAATATTTGATGAGCATATAAGAGAATTGGGTGATACTATAATTGATATAGCAAAGGATAAATCGCATATAATAGATGGCCATCAGAAATGTGTTTATGTTGCGCAGCAGGAGCCGGACGTTTTCGATGTAATAGAAGAACGGGCAAAGAGATATGGGGTAAAGATTAAGAGGTATGGAAAGGAGTTTTTGTGTGAAAATATCCGATATTTAATGACAGGGATGCTATTTGATGTGGTTATTGAAGGAATAACATACAAAGATATTGAAATTCCACTATTAGGAGAACATCAAGCAAAGAATTTTGCGTTAGCAATGTGTTTGTGTAAGGATTATATGGGTTCGCTACAAGAGTTGAAGAAGGAAGATGTTATTAGTAGACTTGTATATCATGGAAGAATGGAACGAATAGCCAGTGACCCGCTAGTGCTTCTGGATGCTTGTATTCATAGAGAAAATTGTCAATATGTCAAGAAAACCTTGAGGAATTTGAACATTTCACAAGTGACAGCAATAATTGGTATTCCTGATGATAAAGATTATGTAGGAGTAGCCAAAGCAATTTCTGATATGGCAGGATCTATTATATTAACAAAGTCCTCAAATAAACATTACATTTTTTCGGAAATACAAAAAGAGAAGTTGTGTTTATGTGGGATAGATGTAATTTCAACTAATAATATTTATGATGCTTTAGCATTAGCAAGAAAAACAGGCAAGGCAATTTTAATTTTGGGTACAACTTCGCTTGTTTCAGATGTCATAAGCAATAGGGAAAAACTTAATTTACAGATTTAAATTTAAGAGTATATTGTTGTGAAGCATTTTTGTCCTATATATGCTGACAGATAGTACCAATGTTAAAATGATAAAATCAAAGAGGGACAAAACGATAGATATAATTAGAAAGCTTTATGTAGCGTTCATACAAGAGAACGGAGGACAAGAATATGGATTTTTTTGATGATGAAGATGATTTTTTGGAGTATGGAGAGTGGACACCGCCGGAAGTGAAGTTTACAAGAAGTTAAAACCTTTATTACAGAAAAAATGATATTGGGAAGGAGTTGGCGTAATGTACATTCTTAAAAAATGGTCTTTAAAAGAAAGCTTTGATGGTAGTATTTATGCAAATGGTACAGTGTTTGGACATCATCGCTTAGTGGATGGAGAATATATACATACAAGCGAAATTGAAAAAGTTTATATATGCGATGGGCAGGGGTATATTGTCGAGACACATTCTGGTAGTTTGTATCAATTACTTACAGAGGAGATGAATACAGAACTGACTGAAGAGACAAAAGAAAAATTGAGTCAATTCAAAATCTTGGATGGTGCTGCGATGAAAGAAAAACTGGATGAAGTAGAAGAAGCACTGGAAAAGAAGCAAAGGATAGTTGGTGAAGCAGAGAATACTGCTAAAGATAACATGGATGAAGACGGCTTATATTTGATTATGGAGAATATGCATGTTGTAAAAGCAATTTTAAAAAAAGATGCTGTCTTTAGAGAAATACATGCATCTGTTCATGTGGGAATGTTTCAGGATTCTGTTTTGATTACGGATTGGATGGAAGGTGAAGTTGACTTTCGATATTTTCCAAATCATATGATGGAGCCTTATCATTGGTCAGATGGATTGAATTGCATTTACATTCATAACATTGGTAATAGCAGTATTGTATTTAAAGGAACCAGACAGAAGATTGAATGTAAGGCATCCGAAGTAACAAAAATCAAAAAGGATGAGTACCGAGGTGAAGGGTTGTTTAGTCCGGATGCAGTAAATGGCAAATGTGTTTTATGTAATGCACACGATAGTGGTGACGAATCGCACAACGAAAATATTTGATTTTAGTTCCTTTTTCCATGCTGATTTTAATGATTATTGGGAACTGGCTTTGATGCTAGTGGGAGCATTTGTCGGTTATGTTGCGGAGAAAATTTTTAATTGGAAAGGCTGACGTTCTATAAAAATGACGAAGGAAGGTGAAAGGGATGAACCTATATATAAGCGATTTACATTTTGGGCATTCGAACGTAATAAACTTTGATTATAGACCGTTTGCCGATAGAGAAGAGATGGATTCAGTAATGATTCGTCTGTGGAATTCCAGAGTGACGGATGAAGATCATGTATATATTATTGGAGATTTCTGTTATCGAAGTGGTAATACTGCCGATTGGTATTTAAGGCAATTGAAGGGGCATAAGCATTTGATTATTGGTAACCATGATGGAGATACACTCAAAAATGAAAAGGCAATGATATATTTTGAATCTGTAGAAAAGATGATGCATGTTTCTGACAATGGTAAGCAAATCTGTTTATGCCATTTTCCGATTGCTGAATGGAATGGGTATCATAAGGGACATTGGCATATTTATGGTCACATTCATGGAAGATTAGACGATACATATTATTTTATGCGTAATCGAGAAAGAGCATTAAATGCAGCGGCGTGTATAAATAATTATACACCGGTTTCGCTGAATGAGCTTATAAGAAATAACCAAAATTTTAAAGAAATGCATAAGTAAATAGAGCATTATTCAAAACACCATCCTAAGGATAGCTATATTATTTTAGATGATGATATTAATTTTTTTGAATTGCAGAAGGGTACTGAGAAATTGTATGTGGTGAATCCAGCTGTAAGCGAGTTGTGTTGGACGCATTGCATATAATATCGCCACGATTTTTGATTGTTATCAGGAATCGGAAGAAACGTCGGATTTGGATGGAATAATCAGGTACCGATAAAACGGAGATAATGTCAAGTGGCATATATTATTAGCTACTGGTCTTATTTGCATACGTTTTGTCGGTACTTTTTTTATTTTCTACGTTTTGGATTTTGAAACCGGAGAGGAAAATGGTAAAAGGCAATTGTACAAGGAATTAAGGAAAGTACAATAACTGGGTAACGACCGGCAAGCCATCACAAGCTATAATAAATCTTGTCAACGAGATAAAGAAGCAAAACCGGTTCTGCTTCAGAAATTCATAAGGAGGCAAATGCGTATATGAAAACTGGAGCGATTAGTATTGACAGATATGCAGGTGGAGAGCCAGCGGAACAATTTCTACAATGCGATGCTGGAGCAGGATAGAATGCTGGCGACGACATTAGAGAGCATACATACCCATATTCATCCGGCGCTTCAGTATGCGGTGAGACTTCGCTATATCCCCACCAACCCATCTTCCGGAGCAATGACGGATATCAAGAAAAGCGACGAATGGGATGGCAAGGTTCGTAAGCGTCATGCATTGACCATGGAACAGCAGCTTGCATTTACAGACTGCTATACCAACCACAAGGATTTAAGTGGATGGGCAAATATTGTGACCTTTCTGCTGGGAACCGACTGTCGTATTGGAGAGGCACTTGGTATGACGTGGTCGGATATTGATTTTGAGAATAGCCTGATTCATGTAAACAAAGCACTTCTCTATAGACTTGACGAGCAGGGAAAGTCAGTATATACCATTTCTTCCACCAAGACCAAGAATGGTGTGAGAAGCATCCCCATGATTGATGAAGTGCGAGATGCGTTGTTAGAAGAGCGAGAGATTCAGCTCGCTTTTGGTAACTATCGCACCCAGACAGTGGACGGTGTGACAGGATTTGTATTTACCCAAGCAAAAGGAACAATCTACAATCCGGAGGCTATCAATCGTGCGATTGACCGTATTATCACCGCACACAACGAAGAGGAAGAAATCAGTGCAAGAAGAGAAGAGCCTGTGATTCTTCCCCATTTTTCAGCCCATCATTTAAGGCACACCTTCTGTACCAGACTGTGTATGATGGATTTATCCATTAAGGAGATTCAGGATATCATGGGGCATGCAGACATTAACACAACCATGAACATTTACGCCGAAGTACACCCGGATATGAAAAAGAAGTCGTTGACGAAAATGGCAGGCAAGATTATAATTAACAGGAGCGATATGTCGATTAACGAAGCTGTCGCATATGATGATGAAGACGACGTTTAAGTGACGTCACGGTAGCAGATTTTGCACCTGACGAAACGATGACGAAGCCGGATTTCAACGAGACGGACTAATATGGAATTCCGAAATGGAGGCATATGAAACCATACGGAAGACCTTGGAGCGAAACAATAAGGCGTTCCGACGCAGTCCCAACGATGAAGTCATTAGACAAATAAAATAACGATTTTACAAGGCTTTCCGAGGTTTTCGGAGAGCCTTTTTTGTTTGTTTACACGGATTGCGATTTGATTTGTGAGTCTGAAATAAGGACTTATTTTTCAAGCTAGATTTTGTACATAAAAATATGTTACGAGGGAATTCTAGGACTGAAAAATGCAACTGGTTGCAAAAATCTTCCCTAAAGGAGTGCATAGATATGTATCCATTAAGTTTCGTGGAATTCATGTCTGTATGTAAGGGTGAAAAGTACGAAGGGTTGTCAGAGTACATGCTTTATGGTGGAATACAGCTTGTAGTTCTGCGAGAGGGAGCAAATGAAAAAATTGCCGCTATGCAAAATCTATTTGATGAAATCTATATTGCAGATATTTTTAAGAGAAATAGAGTAAAGAATCAAGTATTATAGTAAAGACCATCAAGAAATATTTAGATTATTCTGAAGATTCTCTTTTGATAGAGTCTGCACAGAGATATTATATTATGTCGGATTATTTAATCCCTGATGACGAAAAGAGAAAGCCCAGCGTTACTTCAAGGAACGTGGTATCAAAGCAATGATAAATGAAGACTGTAAGGAGGCATTGGCACTTGTGAAATATATTTCAAAGGAAGAGCGAGAGGAGACAGTTTTGGAAAATCAGCAGGTGATAAAGACACCGATTGTCAGAAACGGGAAGCAGGCGACGGTCGGGTATGCACCCGAGGTTTGGAAGGGCTGGTTCTGTTTATTGCCATAGTTCCTGTACATATCCGTAGTAATCAAAATCTTCTTGCGTCATAAAGAGATACTGCTCGTTTCCGTCACGGTAGTCTTCCTTGATCTTTTCGGTGTCGTACCATGTGACATCCACATATACAACGCCGTCTTCCGTATCCAACATATTCCATGCATGGCCGCCTTCCGGAGTTGTGCCGCGGCAATACCAGCAGGAGATGCCTTCTTCACGGCATAGTCTGTAAAATGCCTGCGCATAACCGGAACAGAGGGCTTTGCCTTTTACAAAGGCACTGTAAGCCTGGTAATCGTACAGAAAGACTTCCTCCGAGTGATCATATTCGTTTGCGGCTGCAAGGACAAACGCAAAGTAGCAACATTTTTCATGGTTGGATAAGCCTGTGGGCATTTTATCAAGAATACGGTCAACAACGGCATTACAGTAATCTACTTCGGCACGGATGGCATTGCGGTCGTTACAGGGTTTGCCAAGCCAATCTCCCGGCATGAAATAGACGGAGTTGTATTCGTTACCGATGATGTCTCCGTCACTGTATAGAAACAATTCTGTATGATCGGTGCGCAAGGCATCTACTGCACTAACAAACAGGTTGAATAAATCCCCACCCGGATAGTCCTTTTCATAAAAGCAATAATCCTCATAGGCAGAAACCTTTGCGAGTATTTCATCGTATATTTCTTTTGCCTGCGGATATTTCAGAGAATCCCGCTTTTTAGGACGGGTGTCATAATCGCAATCGGAAATCGGGATTGACTCACTACCGATCGTATTCAGAAGGTCTACTGCTTTTATTATTGCAGAATCGATCCGTTCAGAGGCTCTGCGCGCTGTTTCGGTGGGAAACGTTTCATTTTCTTCGAACTTCACCGTAAACCGTTCTGGGGGAGGAGTAACAGAGCTGTCTGTATCCGGCGTAGATTCCACTGTGTCCTCAGGAATGCCGGTCTCAAGTGTTTCAGGCATTGCGCAGGAAGATAATGTGAAAATGCCAAACAGGAGCAGTAAAGAAAAAAGTATACGTTTGTTTTTCATTTTCTGTTTCTCCTTTCAATATCCACTCTGCACCATAACCAAATCTTACAGTGATTAGCCGGTCAAGGGTAGTGGAGATAATGTTATCTGAATACTTTCTTTGGAAATTATATAATATATGCTTGATTCAATCAAGATTTGCAAATAACGAAAGCAAAAGATAATCTATTCTTAATATTTTATTAATCCGCAGTCATAAAAATAGATAAGTGATAGAATATCTGTATTACCTATTTACAGTATGAAGATGAAAGGGGATTAATAATGAAAAAGAAATTGGTAATATTATTTTTGTGTATGGCATTTGTCTTATCCGCTTGCGGTAAGCCGGCAGGTAAGGGGGATGAAAATGCAGGCGATAATACCGGTACGGAAGAAAATAATGCAGACAGCGTTACGGATGTGAAAGAGGAGAATAGCGGAAGCATACAGAATGAGATTGCAGAGGTAGAAGAAAAGTCCATAGAACATTGCAGTGTTGATACGGGGAATATGACTCAGCAGGAAATGAACCGCCACAGTGCAGAGTGGTATAAGATTTGGGATGATGAGCTCAATTCTTTGTGGGACAGATTAAGCAATGAATTGGATGCGCAGACGAAAGAAAAGATACTTGAGGAACAGCTTGCGTGGATTAAGAGAAAAGAAGGAAGTGCAACCGCGGCAGGACTGGAGGCACTGGGAGGATCGCTCCAACCATTGTTGGAAAGTGAAAGAGCAGGCGAAATGACGCGTGCCCGGGTATATATATTGGCAGGATATTTAGCGGATGTCAGAAATGAGACATTTACGGTTTCGCCGGAAGTTCAGGAAAGCATAGATAAGGCAGACCCAAGTCTTGATGAAGTGTTTGAAAAGTTTGAAGGACAATGGATATTTGATGAATCCCGTGGAGCGTGCGTAGGCGTCGAGAGAACAGAAAAGTGCAGTTATGGCGTAGAAGGAAGTAATTGGACTGTCTGGGTAACCGGCGGCGATATTTTCTCTGACCTTGATGTATATGGTTATACGCCGTCTAATATCCTTTTCAAGCTGAAGAGTTCAGAATCGTATTATGATCTTTCCTTTGGTATGGAGCATGAACTGCTTCTTACATATAGAACATCATTGACGATAGAGGGCATGATTGACTATGATGTTATTGTTTGTGAATAAGTAGGGTGATTAACAGAAGGAAATCCCTCTTCTTTAACCAATATTGCCGTAAAATCAGTCTAAATTGCAAAAAATAGTAAAATTCTTATGATTTAGGTTTGCTTTATCATTAGTTATGTACTAAAATATATGCAGTAAATTTTTATTTTTAATATTTATAAAGGAGATATGGTCATGAGTATTTCACCATTGCAGAAAGCAAGATATGAGTATACACCGAAGCTTCCGGGTATGCTTAGAAACGGTATCGCAGATATTTGTGTTAAAGAAGGTCAGGAAACACAGAGTGTAGCTGATCAGGAGAAAATCAAAGCACTTTTCCCTAATACTTACGGTAAGAAGGAAATTACTTTTGAGAAAGGTAAGAACACATCTGTTGCTAAGAAGCAGATCGTAGGTGTTATCCTTTCCGGCGGACAGGCTCCGGGTGGACACAACGTTGTATGCGGTTTATATGACGCATTAAAGGCTACTAACAAAGAGAACGAGCTTTACGGCTTCAAGGGTGGCCCAAGCGGACTTATCGAAGATGACTACATTGTGTTAACAGATGAATATGTTGACCAGTTTAGAAATACAGGTGGTTTCGATATCATCGGTTCAGGTAGAACAAAACTTGAAACAAACGAGCAGTTTGCTATTGCAGCTGAAGTATGTAAGAAGCATGGTATTACAGCTATCGTTATCATCGGTGGTGACGATTCTAATACTAACGCAGGTATTCTTGCAGAGTACTTTGCAGCTAACAACACAGGCGTTCAGGTAATTGGATGTCCTAAGACAATCGACGGTGACTTAAAGAACGAAGATATTGAATGTTCTTTTGGTTTCGATACAGCAACAAAGACATACAGTGAAATTATCGGTAACATTTCAAGAGACTGTAATTCAGCTAAGAAGTACTGGCACTTCATTAAAGTTATGGGACGTTCTGCTTCCCACGTAGCTTTAGAGTGTGCTCTTGAGACACAACCTAACATCTGCTTAATTTCTGAAGAAGTAGCAGCTAAGAAGATGTCTCTTTCTGCAATCGCTGATTACATTGCTGATTCAGTTGAAGCAAGAGCAGCTAAGGGAATGAACTTCGGTATCGCAGTTATTCCTGAAGGTGTTGTAGAATTCGTTCCTGAATTCTCTGTATTGATTCAGGAGATTAACGAGCTTCTTGCAGGAAGCAAGGCTGATGAATTCAATGCACTTCCAACATGGGAAGCTAAATATGCATTTATCGAAAAAGGTTTAACCAAGGAATCTATGGAAGTATTTGCTATTCTTCCGCAGGCTATCCAGCAGCAGTTATTCTTAGAAAGAGATCCACACGGTAACGTACAGGTATCTTTAATTGAATCTGAGAAATTATTCTCTGCCCTTGTAGCAGATAAGTTAGCAGCAAGAAAAGCAGCAGGAACATACAAAGGAAAATTCAGCACACTTCATCACTTCTTAGGATATGAAGGAAGATGTGCATTCCCTTCAAACTTTGACTCAGACTACTGCTATTCATTAGGATACAACGCATTTATGCTTATCCAGTATGGTTATAACGGATACCTTTCAAAGGTTTCTAACCTCTCTGCACCGGCTAATGAATGGGTTGCAGGTGGTATGCCGATTACCAAGATGATGAACATCGAAAGAAGACATGGAGAAGATAAGCCGGTTATTAAGAAAGCACTTGTTGAGCTTGACGGTGCTCCATTTAAGTATTTCGAAGCACATCGTGAGCAGTGGGCTCTTGAAACCTGCTTCAAATATCCGGGTGCTATCCAGTATTACGGACCTGCAGAAGTTTGTGATATCACAACGGTAACACTTGCTCTTGAGCAGGCTAAATAATTAAAACGGTGTAAACATTACCGGAAAAAGATAATTTTCCCCTTAAGCAGACAGAAGAAAACTGCTTAAGGGGATTTTTTTATTGTAA
Organism: Lachnospiraceae bacterium; assembly: GCA_045576455.1. Lineage (GTDB taxonomy): Bacteria > Bacillota > Clostridia > Lachnospirales > Lachnospiraceae > RGIG4034. Next base: position 30,200 of record JAZNGM010000007.1, read on the forward strand.
GCCCGCATGATTTTTACAATATTGTGAAAATGATAAGGAAGATATATAATTATTTTAATATGGTTGTGAAAAAAGACCTATGAAAAGAGGGATACGATGAACGTAAATATAGAATTTTTTGATGAAGAACCGCTTGAAAATCTGGTGGCTTGTCTAAATTACAAGATGGACAAGGTAGTCTATTTCGGATATAAAAAGACGATGACGGAAGATAAAATTCAGACAACGCGTGAATCGTTACAACGTATTTGCGGGATAGAAGATGCAGAATTCTATGAAGTAAGTGAAAAAGATTTATACAAAATCGTGTCAGCCATTGAAAAAATAATTATCCGTGAGTTGAAAAACAAAAATCAATGTTTTTTTGATTTGACAGGCGGTGAAGATGCTGTTTTAGTTGCCATGGGTGTTTTGTCCGTAAAATATAAATTTCCGATGTATCAGTATAATATTTTAAAGGATGAAATGAGGGTAATTAATTTCCGTGAATGCAAGGAAATCATTAAGAAAGTTGAAAAACAGAAGATTATTCTTAATCTGGATGATATTATCCGTTTGTACGGAGGAATCATTAATTACAATGCCCAGAAAAACTACAAATCTTTTCTTGATAACAGGGAATTTATGGATGATATCGGGGCAATGTGGAAAATCGCTTCAAAGGACCAAAAGATTTGGAATGGTGTTTCATTTATCATAAAACAGTGCAAAAAGTATGAACCGGACGAAACTGTTTTTTCGGTAAAAAGAAATACGATAGTGCATCTTATAAAAGACAGTAAGGCCCTGCCCACCATCGAGTCATTTGAAAAAGTACTGTATCTGCTTAATGATGCAGGAATTATCAGGAATTTACAGATAACAGAAGATTTGATTTCTTTTGCCTATAAGGATGGAAATTATAAAGAGTGCATGCTGGATGCCGGCTGTATATTGGAGCTATATACATATTACAGGAATAAAAAGTCGGGTAAATATGCAGATTGCAGGGTAGGCGTACATATTGATTGGGATGGCGTTATAAAAAGAAACGGCATGGACGTTATGAATGAGATAGATGTACTGCTTTTGGAAGGATATGTGCCGGTATTTATTTCCTGTAAAAACGGCAAGATTAACCAAATGCCGCTTTATGAATTGGATGCGGTGGCGAACCGTTTCGGCGGAAAATATGTTAAGAAGCAGTTGGCAATCACACAACCGACTTCGCGCGCACATCTTAATAGGGCGAAAGAGATGGGAATAGAAGTAATTAAGATGAGGTAATAAGGGGGGAGACTTGCGTTGAAGAAAAAAATAACAATTTGGTTATGTATAATGATGTTAGTGTTGTCAGGCTGTGGTAAAAGTGCCGGGGAGGAAACAGAAACCGGCGATGTAGTGGGAGCCGGAGAGGAAACAGAAACCGGTGGTGTAGTGGAAGCCGGGGATGAAGCGGGAAGCGATAATGTAGTTGACTCCGGTAAAGAGGACGTACAATTAGAGGATAACGAAATAACAGATGATATAACAGGTGATGCAACCGAAAAGGAGGAGGAATCTACGATGGCAGACGCAGTGGTACAGGATAATTTTGAAAAGGCAGCAGAGGCTGTAGATAACATGTTAATCGGTTGGAATCTGGGTAATTCCTTTGATGCAACCGGTGATTGGATTTTAGGTTCAACCCAAGGGAAAAATAGTGATTTTGAGACGGCATGGGGCAATCCGCTTACACAGAAATCACTGTTTACAAAACTTAAAAATTTAGGGTTAAATGCCGTAAGAATCCCTATTACCTGGAGATATCATTTTGATGAAAATGGTAATATAGATGAAACATGGATGGCACGCATACAGGAAGTGGTTGACTTTGCCATGGAGGCAGATTTGTATTGCATCATGAATATTCATCATGATACGGGTGCAGATGGATGGTTAAGGGCTTCAACGGCTAACTTCAATAAAAACAATCAGATATTTAAAACCTTATGGACGCAGATTGCCACAAGGTTCAAAGATTATCCTGACAAATTAATTTTTGAAGGATTTAATGAAATGCTGGATGAAAATTCTGAGTGGAATAATCCGGGAAGTGATGCTGTTAAAGCGGTTAATGATTATAATCAGTGCTTTGTGGATGTAGTGCGGGCAACCGGCGGTAATAATGCTTTCAGAAATCTTGTTTGTTGTACCTATGCGGCGGCAACTTCCGGCCGTTCCATGAAGGATTATGTTGTACCGGCAGATAGTGCTGAAAATCATTTAATCGCGGAAGTGCATTATTACAGTCCGTATGAGTTTATAACGAATGAAGGCGTTACATGGACAGAACCGATAAGTAAATATTCCGATTATGTTGAAAATACCATTAACAATATTTTCAATAATATCAAAAACGAGCTTGCCGGTAAAAACATACCGGTTATTATCGGCGAATTTGCATGTGACGATAAAGGGAATACAGAAGACCGTATTAAGTGGTATACGCATGTAATAGAGAAAGCAAATGAGCAGAACATTACCTGCTTTATCTGGGATAACGGTAATGGTTATTGCATGGGACACATTGACAGGGTAGGGGATAATGATGCTTTCCCTGAAATTATTGAAAAATGCGTGATGACGGCAAAATAGTGTAAAGGGTATAAGTATGCGGATTATTATATGTGAGGATGACGCTGCATTTGCAAAAGCCTTATGTAGTGAGATAAAGACTTTTTTTGATGAGCATAAAATAGAAGCAGAGATTACATGGTATGATAATGGAAACATGTTGTTGGAAGACTTTGATAACCAAAAAGTGCCGGATTTGATTTTTATGGATATTGATCTCGGTTCCCTGGATGGTGTAGAAGTAATTAAAAAGACAAGAAAGCAAAATCAGGATGTACCGGTTATTTTCCTGACAGCAATGGAAGGAAGAGTGTTGGATGGATATGATGTGAAGGCATTTTACTTTTTGTATAAAAAGGATTATGCTGACAGGCTTAAGAGTGTTTTGGAGCGATATGTGAAGGAATATATTAACTTGAAACGCATCATGGTAAAGGAAAAAGAGGGGCTACGCCTTTTCAAAGTGCAGGAAATCTGCTGGGTGGAGGCAGAAGAACGCAGTACCATAATACATACCAATTCGGGGACTTTTACGGATACGGATTCTATCCGTAGTTTTGTAAAGCAATTACCTGAGGAGTTTTTTATTGAAGTATATCATTGTCTTTATGTTAATGTCGATTATATCAGCAGGGTAGATCAGGATTCTTTATTGTTGGAAAATGGGGAGACTGTACCGGTATCCCGGAGAAAACGTAAAAGTGTTCTTTCTGTAGTGATGAAAAGGCTGGTGGCAGAATGAAGACGAAGAGAAGATTTTTTGCTTTACAGACAACGGTTATTGTGGCGTTTACCGTATTAAATATGTTGCTCTTTTATCTGATCCATTGTTCGGGCGAATATATACAGAGTCGCGATGTCTGGGGAAAAACACAGACAATACGCCGGACGGATTTGGCCAGCAGACAAAAGCTTCTTAACACGCTTCCAAGGGAAGAAACGCAGGCTGTTGCGGAGCTGGATCGTATTTTGGGGCAGATAGAAGCGTGGGAAAAACAGGATACGACGCCGGAAGATGATACAGCATTCGGACAGGATATGGAAGTTATGCGTCCATACGTGGATAATAAAGACAATTATCTGGCGGTCCGGGAGCTTTATATTAATGCCCTTTCCTATCAGGAAGATATGAAGGAAATAGCTTCCAATGCAAAAAGCATGTCCCAGACGGCATTGTATAAAGAGGGTTGGTTTTTAAATAATATCGTAAAAACAGAGAGAGACTTTTATGGACTTGATTATATAAAAGTCGCGCCGTTACAGGATTATGCGTGGAATGCTGTTTTTAATTTCCGTATTTCCGATGTTCTTGCTTTGGGCATGGCTATTCTGGAAGGATTACTGCTGTTCTATTTTTGGCGCGGACAGACAGATAAGATGTTGCCGGGAGTACCGGGCTTGTTGGTAAAAAGCAGTCTTATGGCACTGGCGGGATTTTGTGTAGTATATTTGGGTAACTTTTTTGTTAAGGAACTATTTTTTGAAAGAAGTAACTTTTCGGTAAGTCTGCAATCTTTGGAGGCTTTTAGGAGCTGTCCCTACAATTTGAGCATAGGAAGCTTTTGCCTGATATATATGCTGTTTAAGTTATCGGCGTTTGCTCTAATCTTTGTATGGGTGCTCTGCTTACTTTCATGCAGCAGTAACAGAAGAAAGATTTATATAGGTGTTGCTGTGGGTCTTTCCTGCGTGGAGTTTTTGCTTGCTATGTATAAAGGTAGTGGAGCAACCGGCGTTTTCTTCCGGGAGATTAATGTTTTCTCGGCAGTCAGTCCGGAACGTTTTTTTAACCGCTATCTGAACCTGAATATAGCCGGCGGGGCGTATTCGAGATTGCTTGTTTTTGTGATATGGTGGAGTGTATTACTCATTGTGGGACTATACTTAGGAGTGCGTTTTCTTGGCAGACATCACAGGAAGACAGAGCAAATGGCGCAAAATAATTACAATGACGAGATTAACCGTCAATATACGGAGATAAGGCACTTGTGGCATGATTTCCAAAACCATCTGCTGACCATACAGGCGCTTAATGAGAGCGGGGACCGGGAAGGTGCTGATGCGTATGTAAAAGAACTGAACGAAAGCATCAGTCAAAACCAGCTGGTTAATAAAACGGGGTGTACACCGGTGGATTTACTGCTTTATAAGAAACAACAACTTTCCAGAGAGCAGGGAACAGAACTTAAAATGAATATACAATGCAGATTGGATTCTGTAAAAATAGCGGCATATGATTTGTGCAGTATGTTGGGGAATATGCTGGATAATGCATTAGAAGCCGTGGAAAAGCTTCCGTATGAAAAGCGCAGGATTGAACTGGACATCAAGCGTAAACAGCAGATGCTGTTTTTCTCCTGTAAAAATCCGTTTGGCGGACAATGTGACGTGGAAAACGGAAAATTTCTTACGACAAAACAAGATAAAGAAGCGCATGGACTGGGACTTGCTTCATTGAAACAGGTGTGTAAAAAATATCAGGGCTCCATGGAAATTTCAACGGATAATGATGAGTTTTTGGTATATGTAATTGTTATGGAAAAAGAATAAACGACCACTTGTGTGGCTAAAGCAACCACTTCTGCATAAGTGGTTGTTTTTCTTTTTTGAGTACATATAATCAGGGTATAAAGACAGTAACAATATATGCGTCAGGAGGAAAATATATGAAAAAAATAGTAAAAGGAATGTGCGTAATGCTTACCGCTGCGTCACTGCTTACCGGCTGTGGGAAAAGTAAGGTGGTAATGGAGGACTATGTAAGAAGTAATCCTGTTACATGGAATGTGAATGGTATTATGAAATCGGATACAGGGTATTATTACGGTGCCGGCGTAGGGCAATTGATGTCGCTTCACTATTATGATATTGAAAGCGGACAAAATATCTTTTTGTGTAATAAACCGGAATGCTTACACGAAGGGGATGATTTCTGTACGGCAACGAGTGATAAATATACTGTAATCAGTACATGCATGTATGGCGGAGATATATATATGGATGTAGCTGAAACAACGGATACGGAATATCTTTGTAAATTGTTGAAGGTTTCCGGGGATGGCACCAAGTTATCCGAAGTAATAACGTACCAGACGGTAAACAGAACCTCGGTTTCTGTAATAACGGGTGATCCTATGATGATACATCGCGGTAAGGTAGTGTTACCGTATCGCTTTGGAGGAAAAAACGGCAGCAATCAGATTTCCGGTACCTATATTTATGATCTTGCTTCCAAAAAATTAGATAAACTTGAAGAACTGGAAGTGAATTCATACTGGGAAGGAAGAGAGAGATTTACCGGTTATGGGGATTATATATATTTTAATACCTCTACAGGCCGTAAGAATACGCTGTCAAGATATTGTCTGACGGATGGCAGTATAGAAGATATGGAACTTCTTGTTAACTATCAGGGTAAATACGAAGTATTGGATGACAATACAATTATCTATAACAGAGGTAATCTGAATTTATATGAATACAATATTTCCACAAAAGAAAGCATAGACCATGGTGACTATCTTGCTACGCAGTCGGAAGAGTCACGGAAAAAAAATGAGATAAAAGTAGGAACGGTTACAGGTTTGGAGTTTACTGATATGGTAACCGACGGAACGAACTTTTACGTTACGATGCTTATCGGATTCCATGATTTCAGTTGGGCGGGAACACAGATTTTAGACGGTCAGCCGGAGTATAAAGTAGTACCTAAAATTCACGTCTATAACGATAAGCTTGAGCATGTGGTATCTGTAACGATAGATGTGGAAAAACTGCTGGGACGAAGTGGTTTTTGCTCGCTGGCTGTTTTGGATGACGTGGTGTATTTGAAGACGGCTGAAAAAGTATTCAGCTGTACGAAAGAGGAATTCCTTACGGGAGAACCGGAATTTGAAGAATTATATGAGCTGAACGTGGTAATACGTGAGTAATAAGTAGGAGGATGTATGCTGGAAGTTAAAGATTTGACCAAACAGTATGGGACATTTACGGCACTTAATCATCTGACGGTTACGTTTGATACCGGCGTATATGGTCTTTTGGGACCGAACGGTGCCGGCAAGACGACTTTTTTGAATTTGATTACGGATAATTTAAGCCGTACCGGAGGAAGCATTCTTTATAACGGTAAGGATATAAAATACTTAGGTGCAAAATTCAGGGAAAAACTGGGATATACGCCACAGGTGCAGGGAATGTATGAAGATTTTACGGCAAGGGATTTTCTGCATTACATAGGAGCACTTAAAGGCATGAAGGCCTCTAAGTGTAAAAAGCAGACGGAAGAGTTTTTGGAAATTGTGAATTTACAAAAGGATGCACATCATAGGCTGGGATCATTCTCCGGCGGTATGAAGCAGCGTACGCTGCTTGCGGCGGCAATGCTGAATGAACCGGAAATCTTGATATTAGATGAACCTACGGTGGGCTTGGACCCGGAAGAACGTCACCGGTTACGGGAATATATTAAAGCGGTCGGAGAAACGCGGACGGTTCTTTTGGCAACGCATATTGTAGGCGATATAGAGAGCATTGCAAAAAAAGTACTGCTCTTAACCAACGGAAAGCTTTGCCGGTTTGAAAGTCCTGCTGTACTGATTAAGGAACTGGAGGAAAACACACCGGAAGAGAAAGAGGATAATGATAAGGTAATCGGCAGGTTCTGCCTTGAGGATGTGTATCTCCATTATGCATCACAGCAAAGACGTAAGGACGGATAAGGTGGTGATGGGATGCGAGAGTTTTCAAGAGTAGTATTTAACAGGAAAACGTTGCTGTTTTTCCTTATGCTGGTATTGATGAACATAGCTTTCTGTATTTATCAATGTAAGGACAGTAAAGAAGTTACGCTTACCGGAAATGAACTTTCGGATTATCTTAAGGAGTATCCGGAATATCTTCATGAAATACAACAAAACGTTCATAATATGCAGAAGCTGTCATTGTTTAATAAGAAGGATTCTTTTTCCTATCAGAATATTGAAAAGACGGCAAAAGATTACTTAAAGCTTGAAGGTATAGTGCTTGAAACAGGCGAAAATAGGGGAATTGCCATATATGCAAAATATCAGCTGACTGATTTTCTTTTGCTGGGGCTAGCGGTTTTTCTTGTATTCCGGTTTATGGAGGAACAGAAAAAAGGGTTACATCTCATCGTGAGGAGCACGGTAAAAGGACGTATCCCGCTATTGTGCCAACGGGTAGGAATTATATGTTTCGGGATGCTTGTTGGAGCAGTTGTGTTGTATGCAAGCTCGCTTGCGGTAGTTTCAATTATATATCCGGGAGCGGACTGGGGGCGTAGTCTGCAATCCGTGCCGGAGTTTATGAAGTGTACGTCTACCTTAAGTATTGGGGAATTCCTGATTTGCGATATATTATTAAAGGCATTATGGGGACTTTTGGCGGCAATGTTGTTGTTTACGTTGTCGTTGGTGCTTTCACCTGTATTTTCGATGGCAATATATTTAGGGGTAATGCTGGCAGGATATATTTTTTATTTAGTGATACTTCCTACATCGCACTGGGCAACGCTTAAGTATTTGAATGTAAGTGCCTTGTTGTTTGGCAGGGACAGCTATACTAAATATTTGAATCTGAATATGTTCAAAAATCCGGTGTCGCTTGGAACGGCACAGTTTTTGACGGGAATCATTTTGCTGATTATTCTTTTGGTGGTAAGTCTTATAGCATGTGGAAACAACCGGAAGTTTGCTTTGGGTAATCTCGGACGTTTTTCGGAACGGTTTTTGGCATGGCTCAGCCGTCACAAACGCTGTACGTGCGGATTTGTCTGGGAGGCTAAAAAAATACTTTTTAAGCAAAAAGGTATTTACATTTTGGTGCTTACCGGGTATCTTGCCTATGCTGCTTCTTTGGAGTCGCAATATATGGATTTGCGCAATCCGTATGAAATGAAATGGTATGAAGAATTTGGCGGTCCTGTTTCGCAGGAGAAAGTAGAGGCGATAGAGGATACAAAAATTAGTATTGAACAGAAAATAGAAAGGTTAAGGACAAGGTATGAGGCGCTGCTTGAGGAGTACCTTGAACTTGAAGATAAAGGTAGTGATTACGCACAGGCACTGTCAGACCGGATGGGAGAAATAATCGCTGATATAGAGGAATTTGAGTGTCAGCTTATTGGTCTTGAACCGGTATATGAACAGGCAGTTTCTGCTTGGGAGTACATGCAGAAGAGCGGAAAACAGTTGTGGTTATTGGAACCGTATACATATCATTTGCTTTTGAAAAATGATTACAGGACATATGAGAGAAACCGTTTATATATTTTCATTGCCGTAATCGCTGCTTTCTCAGGTGTTATGGCATATGAACATAAATCCCATATGGAAAGCATGTTGCATACCCTGCCACGCGGAAGAAGGACGGTTCTTCATAAAGGCATAATTGTTGTCGCATTATGTTCCTTATTGGCGTTGGTAGTTCACCTGATGCAGTTTTATCAGATAGGACAGTCTTTTGAATATCATGCCATGGGATATCCTGTACAAAGTATAGAATGTATGCGATGGTTTCCGATTGGTATTTCCATCCGTGGATATCTGTGCCTGCTATATGGATGGCGCTGTCTGTATACGGCAGGAATAGGACTCATTGTAATGGGAGTAAGCCGTCTGGTAAAAGACAGGGTGGTTTGCATTGCTGCGTGTACGGCGGGAATTTTAGTGCCGGTGTTCCTTATGTCGGTTTTGTAAGCAGCAACGGACCGGTTGTTAATATTTGAATAGGATAAGACATAAGAAAAGGCAAGATAATCCATTGTAAGTGTGTGAGTAGAAAACTACAATTAATTCAATCATTTTTACCAAGATACTAAATGGAGATATGGGAGGATATACTATGGTAAATTTTGACAGACTTGCACACCGGAGAAGCGGTAAAGTAGTTAGGGTTACGGACAAAAGCGGGGCACCGGTTGCCAACACCAGATTCCGCTTTAGACAGGTTAATCATGAGTTTTTATTCGGATGCGGAGCGTTTGATATACAGGAGTATTTTGAAACTAAAGATGAAGTAAGAAAAGCCGTGTTAAAAGAGCGGATGGACATATGGCTTGAACTATTTAACTACGGAACACTTCCTTTTTATTGGGGAGGCTATGAACCGGAAGAAGGAAAATCGCAATGGGAAAGCCGAATGGCTGCAGCAAAATTTTTGAAAGAGCGTGGTGTGGATGTAAAGGGACATCCGCTGTGCTGGCATACGGCGTGTGCCAACTGGCTGATGCAATATGATAATAAAACAATTCTCGATAAACAGTTAAAACGTATAGAAAGAGATGTTACACAATTTAAAGGTGTTATTGATAAATGGGATGTCATTAATGAAGTTGTTATTATGCCGGTATTTGACAAATATGATAATGCAATAACACGTATCTGTAAGGAATTGGGACGGGTTGGATTGATTAAAAAGGTATTTGAAGAAGCCAAAGCAGCGAATCCGGATTCGACGCTTTTGCTGAATGATTTTAATACAACCATTTCCTATGAAATATTGATTGACGGTGCACTTTCTGCAGGCGCGCCGATTGATGTGATTGGTATTCAGTCCCATCAACATCAGGGGTATTGGGGAGCAGAAAAATTGCAGGCTGTTTTGGAACGATTCAGTCATTTTAATATTCCGATTCATTTTACGGAAAATACGCTTGTTTCAGGCGAACTTATTCCCGCAGATATAGAAGATTTGAATGACTTCCAAGTAGATGAATGGCCGTCGACGGAAGAACTTGAAGAAAGACAAATGAAACAGTGGGAAGAAATGTATCGTATTTTATTTGAGCATCCGCTTGTGGAGGCAGTAACCGGATGGGACTTTGCAGACGGAATGTGGCTCAAAGCACCTAGTGGTGTAATTCATGCCGATAATACAATAAAGCCGGTATACCGCAGACTTAAAGAGATCATTAAAGGTGAATGGTGGACGGATATGGAAGTATGCACGGATGAGAATGGTATGGTTCGTCTGGAAGGATTTAAGGGAGACTATGTATTGGAGTGTGGATTAAAGAGCGTGTCAATCAAGCTGACGTCTTGTGACAGTGCAGAAGCCGATTCGATTGTAATCGAAGGTTTTTAAAAATAGGAGAATTTTATATGCCGCTTGCTGATGGGTAAGCGGCATATTTATAAAGACTTATCCAACCGTGGGTTGGAAAAGATAGAAAACAATCAAACTAATCCGTTGTTGTATATAGAGCAGATTTTTCGTAGATTTAAATTGTAGCTACGGAAAATAAGTTTGGAGGAACGATAATGAATACAATAAAGATTAATGAACAAATCGCTTTTTTAAGGAAACAAAAAGGACTTACACAAGAGGAATTGGCTAGAGCTTTGGGGGTAACCAACCAGGCAGTATCAAAGTGGGAATCAGCACAGAATTGTCCGGATATCCAGCTTTTGCCGGATATAGCTAAGTTGTTTGATGTTTCGGTAGATGAGTTGCTTGGTTATACACCGGAATCCACGTCTCAAGATATCGTGCTCAATCTCCGTAAAAAAGTTGATGCACTGGAATCCGGTAAGGCCTTGGATTTTGTATTCCGGATGGCTGCAGCGTTGCATACCATTATTTTTTCAAAAGGTATGGTAGAGGGACAAAATATAGTTTCAGGCTGGGATACAGAAGATGCGATTGAACATGCCGGTAAAGCGGAATGGGGATATTCCTGCATTAATATGCCTGAGATTACGACAATGATGAGACATGGTGCCGTATTTTTTGCAAATAACAGGAACATAAACTTAATGAATGGCGACATGCAACGGATAGTGTCAATAATAAAGCCTTTTGCGGATGTAAAAAACTTAAAAATAGCCAATGCACTTTATCAATTGACTGTAGGTAATGAAAATGCTTATGCAACAATTGATAAGATTAGTGAAAAATCAGGTGTGCCGGTTTCTAAGGTACAGGATTGTCTTGAAGAAGCTTTTGCGCCGTATGTTTTAGAAAAAGAAGCAACGGAAAGAGAATTCCGTTTTGATGGAATGTATATGAACATTATTCCGATTATTTCTTTATTTGACTTGAAATAACTTCCTGATGAATGACCGTAATATTTTATAAAAATATGTAATTTTTTATCTTTGTGGTATAATTAAGGAAAGTTGCATATACATTTGACAAAGGGTGAAGTTATGTTAAAGATTTTTTTGGTAGAAGACGAATTTGTAGTTCGTGAAGGAATTAAGAATAATATTGATTGGAATGCACATGGGTATGAATTCTGTGGCGAAGCAAGTGATGGGGAACTTGCTTACCCGATGATACAGAAACTTAAACCGGATATTGTTATCACGGATATTAAGATGCCGTTTATGGACGGTCTTACCTTAAGCAAACTGATTAAGAAAGAAATGCCGTGGATAGAGATTATCATTCTTACCGGGCATCAGGAATTCGAATATGCCAAAGAAGGAATTAATATAGGCGTTGCCCAATACCTTTCGAAGCCAATCAGTTCAGAAGACCTTGTGCGTGAAGTGAATGCCCTTGCCCTAAAAATTGATGAGAAAAATAAGGAACGTCAAATCCGCGATATGTATATGAAAGAGATGGAAGAGAATTTCCTAAAGGAGAAAAAAGAGCTTTTCCAATATATTGTGGAGGGACAAAAGTCTGTTGTAGAACTGATTGAGATGGCAGATACACTGGGAATAGATTTGTCGGCAATGTGGTATAACATTGTCTTAATTAAAGCACAGTTTGTAAATCAGGCGTCAGAAGAGTTTTCCAAAAAATTGCTTGCTATCGAAACAAAGCTTGAAGAATATGCGGATAATAAACGGGTTATCATTTTTGACAGGAACCTTGAGGGGAAAGCATTACTTTTTAAGGCAGATACAAAAGCAGAACTTCTTGAGGTACAGGCTGAGTATCTTAATTACACAGAAGAGGTGATGCGTGAATTTGAAGATATACGTTATTTTGGAGGAATCGGTGAACCTGTGAACCGTCTTAGGGAAATTCCGCTTTCTTTTGAACAGGCGAGCCATGCGTTTGCACACCGGTATCTCACGAAGGAAAGCCGTATCGTAAACTGTGATGATATTTCACAAAATGTATATCAGAATCCGGATGATTTTGATATTACCAATATAGATACAAAGCAGATTGACAGGGCAAAAATACGAGAATTTTTAAAAACGGGACAAAGGGAAGAAGCGGTATATTTCGTAGAAGAGTTCTTTAGGGCATTAGGAAAAAATGCCATGCGTTCAACCATGTTCAGACAATATATTATAATGGATGCATATTTTTGCGTGGTTGATTTTGTGGAGGGACTGCAGCTTTCCAAAGAGGAAATAGAACCGGTGGATATTATGTCCGCAACGCTTCAAAGCGAAGAAAATGCCATGGCATATGTGGTAAAGATTATTGAGAAGGCATTGGAGCTTAGAGAGTCGGTAGCAAGTAACCGCTATGGCGATGTGGTGGATGCGGTAATTAAGTACATAGATGAGAACTATGCAGATGAAGAGTTATCATTAAATCTCCTTGCATCTCATGTAAACTTTTCGCCTAATCATTTGAGTATGGTATTCAGCCAGCAAACGGGACAGACCTTCATTAAGTACCTGACGGATTACCGTATGAACAAAGCAAAAGAATTATTGAAATGTACAGGGAAAAGAAGCAGTGTAATAGCGATGGAAGTCGGATATAAGGATTCGCATTATTTTTCCTATTTATTTAAGAAAACACAAGGGATGACACCTACACAATACCGTGGAGGTAAGGATGCAGAGGGAGAAGAATAGTGAAGGAACGATTGAGAAAGATTTATAGAAAATCTACGCTGGCAACAAAAATCCGATATTCGTATATTGCCCTGTTAATACCGTTTGTACTTTTTCTTGTGTACTGTATTTACAACTGGTGGTCAAGCAATAAAATGTATGAAAATATGATTAATTCAACTATTGTGGCGAGTGAATTTAATCTGGATTTCAAAGATGATTTTGATCACGAAACGTATCTTTTGATTGTTGAAAATAAGACCATGCAAGAGTCTGAACTTACGAATTTGTTGAGCGAAGCAAACCGTATCGTAACAGGACTGGAGCGGCTGACGGATTCTGAAGAAAGCCAAAAACGTCTTGATAGTGTAAAAAGATATCTTAAAAATCTTGAGATATATAAAGGACGTATAGCAGAAAATCTGGCCATAGGTAATAAATATGAAGAGAACCGCCAGATATGGGAAAATGACGTCATGATAGTAACGTCACTTCTGCAGGATGATTTCTTTCAATATATTTACTACGAGATCCGTGATATTGAACGTGCCAGTGCGGAATATAAAAGTGTTTTTGTTACTATGATTACCATTTCCATAGCTATATTTTTCGGTATTTTGCTGGTAATTCTTTTCCTTTCGTACAAGATACCACTAAGTATTACAAGCCCTATTAGAAGGCTTAGCGAAGTGACGGACCAGGTTGCCAAAGGTAACTTAAATGTGCGTGCCAATGCTAAGAGCGGTGCGGAAGTTGCGGCATTAAGTGAGTCAATGAATACCATGATTGATAAGATTAACGAGCTTCTGGAACAGGTGACCAAAGAACAGATGCGCCTTAGAAAAGCTGAGTTTGAACTTTTACAGGCACAAATTAATCCGCACTTCTTATACAATACGCTGGATACTATTGTGTGGCTCGCAGAAGCGGGAGAACACAAGAAAGTTGTAAGTATGGTAGGAAGCTTGTCGGACTTCTTTAGAAGTACATTAAACCAAGGTAAAGATATTGTTTCTATTAAAGAAGAACTCCAACATGTAAGAAGTTATCTTGAAATACAGCAGGTGCGTTATCAGGATATTCTGGAATACGAAATTGATGTGCCGGAGGAGCTTGAAGGTTATTTAATACCTAAAATAACCATACAACCTCTTGTAGAAAATGCTTTATATCACGGCATTAAGAATAAGAGAGGCTTAGGTAAGATAACTATTACCGGTAATGCAACGGATGAAGGCTTTGAACTTTGGGTTCAGGATAACGGAATCGGTATTACGGAAGAGAGACTTAGCAGGGTTCAGGAAAGACTTGAAGTAGGAACACAGCCTTCTGAGGACATTTATGGTGTTTATAATGTTAATGAACGGATCCGCTTGAATTTTGGAGAACAATATGGTATCCAAATTCAAAGTAAGTATGGCGAAGGTACTAGGGTAAAGATATATTTGCCTTGCCAAGTAGAAAAAAATCAACAAGAATCATAAAAAAATCAACTTTTATATCGCAGTTGATAAAAAAATCAACTTTTGTATGAGTTATCTGAATGGATTTATGAAAAATTGAGCGTTATTATAGGTACATCGAAGTAAATATCTTTTCAAATCAAAAATTATGGGAGGATTCCAAAGAATGAAGAAGAAAATTTTAGCTGTTCTTTTAGCAGCAACAATGGTTCTTGGTTTATTCGCATGTGGCGGTAAGTCAGGAGATTTAATCAAAGTTGGTATCATCAACAATGATCCTAACGAGTCAGGATATCGTACAGCAAACGATAGAGACATGAAAGAAACATTTACAAAGAAAAATGGCTATGATGCTAAATTTGCATACAGCTTAAAGAATGACGAGCAGATTACAGCAGCTCAGCAGTTCATCCAGGACGGCGTTGACTACTTACTCCTTTCAGCTGCAGATACAGCTGGTTGGGATTCAGTATTAAAGGATGCAAAAGATGCAGGCGTTAAGGTTATCTTATTCGACCGTACAATCGATGCAGACTCAAGTCTCTATGAAGCATCAATCGTTTCTGATATGGCAAAAGAAGGCCAGACAGCAGTTGATTGGTTAAAGGGACAGAAACTTAGCGAGTACAAGATCATCCACCTTCAGGGTGTTATGGGCTCAGCAGCTCAGAAGGGACGTTCAGGCGCTCTTGATGCAGCAGTTAAGTCCGACGGATGGAAACTTGTTGAGCAGCAGACAGCTGAGTGGAGTGCAGAAAAAGCACAGCAGATCGTTCAGGCAGTTATCGACTCTGGCGAAGACTTCAACGTAATCTACGCTGAGAACGACGATATGGCTAAAGGTGCTGTAGCAGCTCTTGATAAAGCAAACATCTCTCACGGTGTTGGTAAAGACGTTGTAGTTATGGGATTTGACTGCAATAAGTGGGCTTTACAGGAATTACTTGACCAGAACTGGAACTACGATGGACAGTGTAACCCATTCCAGGCTTCATACATCGATGAAATCATCGACAAGCTTGAAAAAGGCGAAGCAATTGGCGAAAAAGTAGTTATCATGGAAGAAAAAGGATTCGATGCTACAACAATCACAGCTGATGATGTTGAAAAATACGGTATCTAATCTTTAGTAAAAGTAAGATAGTTATTTCGTGACTAAGAAGCGCGGCGCAGCGTAAAAGAAAATCGAACGCTTGCTCCGCGCTTGTTTTGTGAAAATATACAGTTAACATATGATTGAAGTATATGAAAAAGTTTAAGGAGTGACACACTGGTGAATGAGAAATCCGTATTGGAAATGAGAAATATTCATAAAAGCTTTCCGGGTGTACGTGCTTTGCAGGGCGTTGATTTTACGTTATGTGAAGGCGAGATTCACGCTTTAATGGGAGAGAACGGTGCAGGAAAATCAACCTTAATAAAAGTCTTGACCGGCGTATATGAAAAAGACGAAGGACAGATTTATCTTAAAGGCATTGATAAAGCGGTAGCAATACGTTCACCACAGGAAGCACAGAAGTTAGGTATTAGTACTGTTTATCAGGAGATTACGCTTTGCCCTAATCTTACGGTAGCAGAAAATATGTATATTGGAAGAACAAAAGGCGTCCTTCAGAATTGGAAGAAGATGAATGCGGATGCCAATGAAATTCTTAAATCGCTTGAAATTCCGGCTGAAGCATCGAAGCAGTTATCGAGCTGTTCAATTGCGGTTCAGCAGATGGTAGCGATTGCGCGTGCAGTGGATATGGACTGTAAGGTATTGATACTGGATGAGCCTACTTCTTCTCTTGACGAGAATGAGGTTGCTAAATTATTTAAACTGATGAGGGATTTGAAGAGCAGAGGTGTAGGTATTATTTTCGTAACACATTTCCTTGATCAGGTATATGAAGTGTGCGACAAGATTACTGTATTAAGAGATGGTAAACTTGTTGGTGAATATGAGATTGAGAATCTTCCGCGTGTTCAGTTGGTATCAAAGATGCTTGGTAAAGAGCTTGATGATATGTCAGATATCAGAAGCGAGCAGGCGGTATATGATAAAGAAGATGCATCCTCGTTTGTATTTGAAACAGAAGGTCTTGCAAGTACAGAAGGAATAAAGCCATTTGACTTCTATATTAAGAAAGGTGAAGTTAACGGATTCACAGGCTTGCTTGGTTCCGGACGAAGCGAATGTGTGCGTGCCATCTTTGGCGCGGACAAAGTGGTTGAGGGATGCGTTAAGAAAGATGGTAAACCGGTTAAGATTAAAAAGCCGCTTGATGCGATGAAACTTGGAATCGGTTATCTTCCTGAAGACCGTAAGATAGACGGAATCGTGGGTGATTTGTCAGTTAGGGACAATATCATTCTTGCATTACAGGTTATGAAAGGTTTCTTTAAACCGTTTACAAAGGCAGAGGCTAACAAATTTGCGGAAGAGTATATTAAGCTGTTGGATATTAAGACGGCTTCAGCAGATACGCCTATTAAGTCTTTGTCAGGTGGTAACCAGCAAAAGGTTATTCTTGCACGTTGGTTGCTTACTCATCCGGAATATCTTATCCTTGACGAACCGACAAGAGGTATCGATGTAGGTACAAAGATAGATATTCAGAAATTAGTTTTGAAACTGGCATCGGAAGGTATGTCAATTACCTTTATTTCTTCTGAAACCGATGAAATGCTCCGTACCTGTTCAAGACTTGTAGTTATGCGAGACAGAAAGGTTGTAGGCGAGCTTTCGGGAGATGAGCTTACACAGAGCATGATTATGAATACAATTGCCGGAGGTGAAGCTGAATAATGAAAAAGTTATTAAAAAATCAAATATTCATACCGATTGCGGCATTGATATTATTGACGGTTTTTAACTTAATCGTGGGACCGGAGTTTTTTGAAATACAGTTTGTACACAACAGCGATGGAAATTTGATTGCAAAAGGCTATCCTGTAAGTATTCTTGACTTCGGTTCGGAACTAGCGATACTGGCACTCGGAATGACATTGGTTACTTCTGCCTGTGGCGGACAGGATATCAGTGTTGGTGCTACGATTGCTATCGGCGGTAGTGTAATGCTTCGTATTTTGTGCGGTGGCGGTGATAGTTCTGACCTTGGAATCGGCATTTTAATAGTAGCATTCCTTGTAGCATGTGTTGTTACAATGGCATGTGGTGCTTTTAACGGTATGTTGGTAGCATATTTTAAAATCCAACCGATGGTTGCCACCTTGATTCTGTATACAGCAGGACGTTCTATTGCAGCTTGGGTTAATAACAATGAGCTTCCGATTGTAGAAGATAAATCATTTGCTGTTTACGGTGGATTTATTCCGGGAATTCCAATTCCTACGCCGGTATTTATTATGGGTATTTGTATACTTATAATGGCGTTGGCATTGAAGTTTACCAATCTCGGCTTGTATACGCAGGCTGTAGGTATCAATGAAAGTTCATCCCGTTTGAATGGTTTGAACCCTAAGTTTATCAAGTTTATTACGTTTGTTATTTTAGGAGTATGTGTAGCGGTAGCGTCTTTGATTAAGACAAGTCGTTTGTGTACCATTAACTATTCGGTTATTGCAAAAGATATTGAGATGGATGCCATTCTTGCGGTAGCTTTGGGCGGTAACGTACTTAGTGGTGGTAAGTTCAATATATGGGCTTCTGTATTAGGTGCTTATGTTCTCCAGTATCTTACACAGACACTTTACAGAATGAAAGTTGATGCGGCAGCCCTTCCTGCATATAAGGCGATCGTGGTTATTCTTCTTGTAGTATCCAGTGCGCCTACGGTAAGAAAGTGGTTTTCAACAATGTGGAAGAAGCTCACATCTAAAAAAGCGGTAAAGGAGGTCGGTTAGTATGTCATTTTTGAAGAAAAATAAAAGTGGGAAACAGCTTACCGATACAAATTTACTTTTAACCATTACGATTGTTGTATTTTTTGTAATGTATATCGGTGCAATGCTCTTTCTTGGAGAAGGTTTCTTAAAACCACAGACATTTTGTAATATATTAAATGCAAATGCAGGTCTTATTATTGTATCAGTCGGAATGAGTATCGTAATGATTACCGGAGGAATTGATATTTCTGTAGGTGGCGTGGTTGGACTTGTTACTATGTGCTGTGCGGTAAATCTTGATTATCATGGCGGTAATATTTTTACCTCATTACTGCTTGCTTTAGGTATTGGTCTTGCATTTGGATTGGTACAGGGATTACTTATTGCATATTTAGATGTGCAACCGTTCATCGTTACGCTTGCCGGTATGTTCTTTGCTCGAGGTCTTACGACTATTGTACATATCAATCCTTTCAACGTTGCACATAAAGGATTTGTGGCATTAAAAGATACACGTATCAAGATGCCGTTTGGCTCTATAAACCGTGCGGGAGCGTATGTTCCGGCATATATACAGATAGGTGTAGTGGTAGCTATTTTAGTTGTTATTATCGCATTCTGCGTACTCCGTTGGACTAAGACAGGTAGAAACTTCTATGCAGTTGGTGGTAATAACCAGAGTGCATTGATGCTTGGTGTTAACGTAAAGAGAACAAAGTTCCTGTCATATTTAATTTCAGGTGTTCTTGCAGGTATCGGTGGATATGCATATTTCTTGTATGTAGGATCGGGTTCGGTTTCTAATGCAAGCGGTATGGAAATGAACGCCATTGCATCTGCCATTATCGGTGGTACAATGCTTACCGGTGGTGTAGGTAATATCATAGGAACATTCTTTGGTGTTCTTTCATTAAGTACAATAAAGAATATCGTATCATCAGCCGGTTTGGGTGATGCATGGTGGACCAATATTACTATAGCAATTATGCTTTGCTTGTTCTTGGTAATACAAAGTGTTGTTATGGCAAGAAAAAAGCGCGGAAATAAAGTAAAAAGTTGATAGAGCTATATAAGTATAGTATAATGACAAAAGAGGTAGTCGTTTTTTCGGCCGCCTCTTTTGGTACATAAGAAAATACGATGTAATGCTTGGGGCATAACCTCTTATGGGGAGGGAAAGAATGAAGAAAAAGCTTAAAAAAACAGAAGTTATGAATGAAAACAATACACTCAATGAAGAGATGGTATTGGCTCCTGAAACGGATATGGGCATGGCAGGAGGAACTTTGGAAACTACCGTGGAAGAAATTCCAACAGAGGAAGGACTTTTAAAAGAAGTACTTTCAGAAGAAGTACTTTCAGAAGAGGTGCTTTCAGAAGAGGTTCTTTCAGAAGAGGTGCTTTCAGAAGAGGTACTTTCAGAAGAGGTGCTTTCAGAGGAAGTGCTTGCAGAAGAAGTGCTTGCAGAAGAGGTGCTTTCAGAAGAAGTGCTCCCGGAAGAAGTGGATTCGGATGTTATAGAAGATGCCGGAGAAACGGTTGCGGAAGAGTTTCTTGCAGAGGAGCTTCCGGAGGAAACAATCACAGAAGAGTTTGCGGCTGATGAAGTTACAGACGAAGTGACAGTCGAAGAAGCTTCGGAGGAAGAATTGGCAGTTGAAGAATCAGCAATTGAAGAATCAGCAATTGAAGAATCTTCAATTGAAGAATGTCAGGACGAGGAGCTTGTAGCACAAGAAGTTCCAAATGAATTGCAAATTGAACAACCGAAGAAGAAACAGGGTAATAAATTTATTGCAGTTATCGGAACGGTATTTGGTGCCGTAAAAAAATTCTTTGGTAAAATAGTTGGAATTTTTAAGAAGAAAAAAGATGGTGAAAGTACGGAAAAGGGCGATAAGAAGATAAGCATGTTCTCAATGTTGTGTATTCTTTCCTTAATTCCGCTTGTATTATCCGTTGTTATTATTAGTATTACTTCCGTGCTTACTACTAAGAGTAATTTGGAAGATAGTGCGAAAGATACTTTGTATATCGTTTCTAATAACCTTGCCAACCACTGTGCGGGAGAAAAGATAACGGTAATTAATATTGGTAATTACAGTGAGTATCTTGACAGTTTGAAGGACAGCGATATTGAAATGGCCATTATTCTTGAAAATGGTACATGTGAAACTTCAGTCAAAAATGCTAACGGTTACCGGATCAGGGAAATAGGATTGAAGAAGGCTCTTTTTGAGGATCCGTCCGTTCTTGCAGATGGCCATTTTGAAAGAAATGTTACTATTGACGGCAAGAAATATTATGGTTACTGTCTCCCGATTACATATGAAGGCAAGGTGATTGCAGCTGCTTTTGCCGGAGAGCTTAAAGCTACGGTAACCGATGCACTTATCAGTTCCATCGTTATGTATGTTATCATTGCGATAGTGCTTATTGTTATTTTTGCAGTATTAGCACTTCGTATGAGCAGAGGATTTACAAAAGCCGTGCGTTCTGTCGGTGAATGCGTTAACGCTATGTCCAGAGGTATTTTGACAAGACAGGAAGGACAGACAAGTAACATCAGGGAAATGAATAATCTGTTAGAAGAAACTGCAGTAATGCAGGATCAGTTATCAGAAACCATTGGTAAAGTAACCGAAGTTTCCCAAGGTCTTGTAGGAAATGTTGCTGAGGTTACAAGTCTTAGTGAGAGCACCAATGAGAAAGCACAACAGATTACATCCGCTATGGATTCCTTGTCGGATTCCTCTATGGTAATGGCCGAGCACGTTCAGAATATTAATGAACAGATGATAGAAATCGGAAATTGTGTTAATGATATTGCCGGCAATGTTGAGCGTTTGAATGCAAGTTCGGCAAGAATACTTAAGACGAATGATGAAGCTAAGGAAACTATCGATACTATTTATGACTGTACTCAAAAATCAGTAGATGCAGTTAATGGCATAACAGACCAGATTAATAAAACCAATGATTCCATTGCTGAAATTGATCAGGCGGTTAAATTGATTTTGAATATATCCCATCAGACAAATCTTTTGAGTCTTAATGCTTCGATTGAGGCGGCAAGAGCAGGCGAACATGGTAGGGGATTTGCCGTAGTTGCACAGGAAATCCGTGAACTTGCTGTACAGAGTGCGGATGGTGCTGAAATGATTAAGAGACTGGCACTTACCATTAAAGAAATGTCAGAAAAATCCGTAGAATTAGCGGACGGCGTTCACCGTCTTATGGAAGAAGAGAAGGAAAGCGTTCTGATTACACAAAAGAAGTACGATGAGCTTAGTGACGGTATTAATCAATCTGTAGAAGATATTAAGACGATTGAAGAAAAGACAGAGTACTTGAATAATTATAAAGAAGTAGTTATTAAGGATGTTCATGATTTGGGTGCAATAAGCCAGGAAAATGCGGCAAGCAGTGAAGAGGTAAATGCTAATATTACCCAGATTATTTCAGATGTTCAAGTCGTTAATGATAATTGCGAAATTATGAGCGGTATGGCGGGTGAATTGGAGAAATCAGTATCATTCTTTAGTAAGTAGTTCTTGTATTGGAGAACAAGCGTCATGAAGAAAAAACTACATTATTGCGGAATGCTTTTAATGCTATGCATCGTGATAGTTGGTATCAGTGTGAGCTGTGGCATAAAAGTAAAAAATAAGAATAATGTAAAAGAAAACAAAGATGAAAAAATTGTAGTTGGTTTTTCGCAACTGGGAGCAGAGTCTGATTGGCGGAGTGCCAACACAGAGTCTATGCGACAGGCTTTATCTGAAGAAAACGGTTATGAATTGATTTTTGAAGACGGCCAGCAAAAGCAGGCTAATCAGATCATGGCTATCCGTGCATTTATTCAGCAGGAAGTAGATTATATTGTGCTTGCACCCGTTACTGAAACCGGCTGGGATACTGTTCTTAGGGAAGCTAAAGATGCGGGAATACCGGTCATTATAGTGGATAGAATGGTTGATGTTGACGACGAGGATTTGTTTACCTGTTGGGTCGGTTCAAATTTTGAATTAGAAGCACAAAAGGTAGCTGAATGGCTAAACCAGTATACGATATCCCAGGGGATTGCTCCAAAAGATATTCATATAGTAAATATTCAGGGGACAATGGGAGCGACCGCGCAAATTGGACGTACGAAAGGACTTTCGGATGCAGCATCAATTTATGGATGGGATTTGATGGCTGAAGTGCCTGCTGATTTTACCCAGGCACAGGGCAAGGAAGTTATGGAGTCCCTGCTGAAGAAATATGATAATATAAACGTTGTATATTGTGAAAATGATAATGAAGCCTTTGGTGCAATAGAGGCAATAGAAGCAGCAGGAAAAAAGGTTGGCTCTGATATCCTTAATGGGGAAATTATGGTGGTTTCCTTTGACGGTGTTAAGGAAGATGCAATGAATTATGTTTTGATGGACAAAATAACTTGTATTGCGGAATGTAATCCACTGCATGGACCGCGTGTGCAAAACATAATAGAGTCTATAGAAGCCGGCAGAGGATTAGCTAAGTTTTCTTACGTTGATGAAAAAATATACTGTGCAAATGATAGTATTGAGACTTTGGCAGTAAACGGAAGACTTTATGATGTTACTATTTTGAAACCCGAATCCATGGATGAAACAAAATAATGCTATAACTTTGAAGGACAGAAATGAAAAAAATTTTTTCGTTACTGTCCTTAATTATTTGTGTTATAATATCAGACACGGCTTAAAAATATATAGATAGGAGGTGAGATGAATGAAACAGTATACAGTGACCGGAATGAGTTGCGCAGCATGTTCTTCGAGAGTAGAAAAAGCAGTTACTAAAGTAGAGGGAGTTGTTTATTGCTCTGTTAATTTGCTTACAAATTCTATGATGGTAGACGGAACAGCGAGTGAAGAGGATGTTATTAATGCAGTGGAGGCGGCCGGATATCATGCGTCATTAAAGTGCTCAAAACGTTCAGGTCATGGAAAAGATGTTGACAGGGAAGAAGAACTTCGAGATACGGAAACGCCAATCCTTAAGAAACGTTTGCTCATGTCGCTTATTTTTCTTGCAGTACTTATGTACTTCTCCATGGGCTATATGATGTTTGGATTTTGGGTGCCGGAGATATTGACAAAGAATCCGGTTGCATTAGGTCTGATTCAATTATTGTTTACAGTTATAATTATGTTTAATAACCGTAAATTTTTTGTTAATGGTTTTAAAGGTCTGATTCATAGAGCTCCTAATATGGATACCTTGGTTGCGCTCGGTTCAGGGGCGTCTTTTGTGTACAGTGTTTACGCTTTGTTTAAGATGACTTATGTTCTGATTGAAAGTGGCGTGGCAGAAGCAGAAACTTATTTGCATGAGTTCTATTTTGAATCTGCGGCTATGATTTTGACACTGATTACCGTAGGCAAGATGTTGGAAGCAAGATCCAAGGGAAAGACGACTGACGCAATAAAGAGTCTTATGAAGCTGATGCCGAAAACTGCTACCGTTGTAGTAAACGGAGTCGAACAGGTGGTGCTGATTGAAGAAGTGAAGCAGGGAGATATATTTGTTGTAAAACCCGGTGAAAGTATTCCTGTTGACGGCATAATACTGGAAGGACACAGTGCAATAAACGAATCGTTATTGACGGGTGAAAGTATCCCTAAGGATAAAGCGGAAGGCGATAAGGTATATGCAGCTACTTTGAACCGCTCCGGATTTCTTTGTTGCAAGGCAGAAAATGTCGGTGAAGATACAACGCTTTCAAATATTATACGTTTGGTGAGTGATGCTGCGGCGACGAAAGCACCGATTGCCAAGATTGCGGATAAAGTATCGGGCGTATTTGTTCCGGTTGTTATGACAATAGCGGTGGCAACTTTTATAGTCTGGCTTACGCTGGGTGCAGAACCGGGGGAAGCACTTCAAAGAGGTATAGCAGTGCTGGTAATAAGCTGCCCGTGTGCATTAGGACTTGCTACGCCGGTTGCCATTATGGTTGCTAACGGAGTGGGGGCTAAGAATGGTATTTTGTTTAAAACGGCTGTAGCATTGGAAAAATGCGGTAAAGCCAATATTGTGGTGTTAGATAAAACAGGAACTATTACAAAAGGTGAACCTGCTGTAACGGATATAATAACGGTTGAAAATGTGTCGGAACAGGAATTGTTGGAATTAGCATTTTCCCTTGAAAAGAAAAGTGAACATCCGCTTGCTAAAGCAGTTGTTGCATATGCAGAAGAGGCGGGAATTAATGCAGAAGAAGTTGCGGGATTTGAAGCGCTTGCGGGAAACGGATTAAGAGGATTTATGGGTTCCACCTGTGTGTCCGGCGGTAGCTTAAGCTTTATAAGCGAAACGGTCCGGGTAACCGAAGAGATGGAAAATAAAGTCGGCATATTGCTTGAAGAAGGAAAGACACCGTTATATTTTGTAAAAGACAACAGACTTATGGGTGTTATTCTTGTGGCAGATGTGATTAAAGAAGACAGTATCATTGCTGTCCGGGAATTAAAAAACATGGGGATTTATGTTGCCATGTTAACCGGAGATAATAAAAAGACAGCAAATGCCATAGGAAAACAAGTTGAAGTTAATGAAGTCATTGCGGAAGTAATGCCGGAAGGAAAAGCCAATGAGATCCAGAGATTAAAAAAACAGGGCAAGGTGATTATGGTAGGTGATGGCCTGAATGATGCACCGGCGTTAAGTTGTGCGGATATCGGAATGGCGATAGGTGCGGGGACAGATGTAGCAATTGATGCAGCAGAGGTTGTGTTAATGAAGAATAGTCTTAGGGATGTTGTTGCAGCAATCCGGTTGAGCCGTTCTACGCTTCGCATTATTCATGAAAATTTATTTTGGGCATTTATATACAATGTTATAGGCATACCGCTTGCAGCGGGAGCGTTTATAGAGTTATTCCATTGGCATTTGAATCCGATGTTTGGTGCGGCAGCCATGAGTTTATCCAGTTTTTGCGTGGTAAGTAATGCGCTTAGACTTAATTTCGTAAAGCTTTATGAAAAGATTGGTAAAGAAAAAAATAGTATAAAAGAAGAAAGAGAGAATAAAAGTATGCAGACAGTATTACAAATTGAAGGTATGATGTGCGGACATTGTGAAGCACGGGTGAAAAAATGTTTAGAACAACTTCCGGATGTAAAAGAAGCTATTGTAAGCCATACAGAAGGTACCGCTATTGTTAGCTTTGATGCTCCGGTAGATAACGAGGTTTTAGTAAAGACGGTTGAGGCACAGGACTACAAAGTAACATCCGTTAAAAATATTTAAAACAACTAATAAAGGGTTATTCTGAAGTATTCTTGGAAATAAAAGCTTTTATGGCAGCATAGCTTTCTTCGCTGATATCGTGCTCCATTTTACAGGCATCATCTAACGCAGTTTCCCTGCTTACACCAAGCTTGATAAGCCAGTTTGAAAGGATAGTATGTTTTTCTAAGGTTGCTTCAGCCTGATTTCTGCCGCATTCCGTTAATACAATGTGGCCGCTGTCAGCAATGGTAATATAGCCCTTTTCACGTAACTTTTTCATGGCAACGCTGACGCTTGGCTTAGAATAGTTCATTTCGTTGGCAATATCAATGGAACGGACTTGTCCGTATTTATTTTGTAAAGTGAGAATGGTTTCTAAGTAATCTTCAACAGATTCATTGGAACGGTGTTTAATGTGATTCATAATTTGTGCCTCCTCGTTTCTCACATCATATCATTATTTTTAATAAAAGACAATCTTCATAGCAATGTAAGAAAATTCCTGATATGTAAATAATAGAAAAAAGTTGTTGACAAATTTCAAAATATATACTACACTTTCTTATGCAGTTAGACAAAACTAACCACATAACTGGTAGATTAAGAAAGTAGAGATATATATTATGACTTTAGTCGATGCGGTTATCGGAGAAGAATATATTATTAAGGATATCATTACCGACGATGAAGAGTTAAACGCATTTCTTTTTTCGTTAGGTTGTTATAGCGGAGAACCTATTACTGTGATTTCACGCAAGAAAAACAGTTGTGTTGTATCGATTAAAGATGCCAGATATAATATTGATAAAGACTTGGCGTCAGCTATATCGATTTAGTTCTTTGTAATAACATTTGATAATAGAATAGTGAAAAGTCGCTATTTTTTATACATATTAGTTAGCTAAAACTAACTTGCAATAAAGATGAGAAAATAAAGATAAAAATGATATTAATTTAGGAGGATTTAAAATGAGAATTGCATTGACAGGTAATCCTAACAGCGGTAAGACTACGATGTTTAATGCCCTTACAGGCAGAAATGAACGTGTCGGAAACTGGGCAGGTGTTACGGTAGATAAGAAAGAGAGCCCGATTAAAAAGGCTTATTGCAATGGAGAAGAAGGATTAATAGCGGTGGATTTACCGGGAGCATATTCCATGTCTCCGTTTACATCTGAAGAAAGTATTACCAGTGCTTATGTTAAAAATGAAAATCCAGACGTTATTATTAACATAGTTGATGCTACTAATTTGAGCAGGAGCTTATTCTTTTCAACACAGTTATTGGAACTTGGCATTCCTGTTGTAGTAGCACTCAATAAGAGCGATATCAACGAAAAGAAAAGTACTGAGATTAATGTGGAGCGCCTGACAGAATTGATAGGATGCCCTGTTGTTGAGACAATTTCAACCTCCTCCGGTGATAATGGCTTAAAGGATGTTATGGAAAAAGCAATTTCGCTTAAAGGCTGTGGACAGAAAGCACCATACATACAAGAAGCTATTGATTTTCAAGACAAAGCGGCAGTGGAAGAGGCAGACAGAAAACGTTTTGCGTTTGTTAACAACATAGTCAAGGAAGTTGAGACCCGTAAAGTATTGACGAAAGAAAAAAACAAACAGGATAAAATAGATGCGATTCTTACTAATAAATTTGCAGGTATCCCAATATTTGCAGCCGTCATGTTTTTGGTATTTTATATTTCCCAGCCGACATTGGGAACTTGGATTGCAGATTGGCTGGTGGGTTGGATTGATATGTTTAAGGAATGGGTTGCGGGTTGTGTAGAAGGTGCAAATCCATTTTTACAGACACTTCTCGTAGAAGGTATTATCGGCGGTGTTGGTGCTGTTGTTGGTTTCCTTCCTTTGGTAATGGTTATGTATTTCCTTATCGCATTGTTAGAGGATTGCGGATACATGGCGCGTGCGACGGTTGTGCTTGATCCGATTTTCAAACGCGTTGGTCTTTCCGGAAAATCAGTTATCCCAATGGTAATTGGAACGGGATGTGCAATACCGGGTATTATGGCGTGCCGTACTATCCGCAACGAGAGAGAACGTAGAGCTACCGCGATGTTGACGCCGTTCATGCCTTGTGGAGCAAAACTTCCTGTTATTGCATTATTTGCAGCAGTATTTTTTGCTGATTCTGCATGGGTAGGCCCTGTGATGTATTTTGTTGGTATTATTTTAATCTTTTTGGGAGCATTGCTTGTTAAGAAAATTACAGGACAAAAATACAGAAAATCATTTTTCATTATTGAGCTACCTGAATATAAGCTTCCGAGTTTAAAGCGTGCCGTAATTTCTATGTTGTCACGCGGAAAAGCATATATTATTAAAGCAGGAACAATTATTCTTGTATGTAATGCTGTAGTCCACATTATGCAGACGTTTAATTGGAACTTTGAACTTGTTGAAGAAGGTATGGAAAATACATCTATTCTTGCATCAATTGCTTCTCCTATTGCAGTTGTACTTATTCCGCTGGGATTTGGTGTGTGGCAGCTTGCAGCAGCAGCAGTTACCGGATTTATCGCAAAAGAAAATGTTGTAGCAACCCTTGCGGTAGTATATGGATTAACCAACTTTATTGATGTTGAAGAAATGGTATTGACGGGAGGAAACAGCGAAGTAGCGGCAGCTATGGCGTTAAGTAAAGTTGCGGCACTTGCGTATCTCATGTTCAATCTTTTCACACCGCCTTGCTTTGCAGCAATAGGCGCAATGAACGCAGAAATGCGTGATAAAAAGTGGCTGTGGGGTGGTATTGCATTACAGCTTGGAACAGGTTATACAATTGCGTTTTTGGTATACCAGATTGGTACCTTAATTGTTGATAACAAGCTTGGCACCGGCTTTGTTCCGGGATTGATAGCGGTATCGTTAATGATTGCAATAGTGGTGTTCTTAATGGTAAGAGCAAAGGTTAAATTCTCATCGGAATATAAGCTTACAAAATAGTTATTTATGGATTTGATTTTGAAAGGAAGTAAGTATGACGGATTATATTGTTATCGGTATTATACTTATTATAATTGGTTTGGCAGTAGGCTACCTTGTTAAAGCTAAGAAACGTGGTGTTAAATGCATTGGCTGCCCGGCGGGATGTAAATGCTCCGGGAAATCGGAAGGGGATTGTAATGGCGGCGGATGCAGTTGTCACTGCGATGATTAGAAATAAATTTTTCCTTCGTTGTTTGTAAAAAAAGAAGCATCGCATCATAGATGATATATATCGTTTATGATGCGATGTTCTTTTTAGTTTATGTCATGTTTTTTTACTTTAACTAGTTCTTTTTGAAACGGAATACATTCCAGGACATTGGCTTAACATTACTTGTTAAGATACCATCTGCAAAACTTGCTTTTTCATTGATTTTTGGAACGATGGCATCCGGTGTATCATAAGTATTTGCTTTTTCCGGGTCATCTGTATTCATCTCGATATGTTCGATGAATGAAATGTCTCCAAAACCTTTTACGTCAAGCTCGATGTCATTGGATGCTTCCCAGTTACGGTTGATAACAAAGATATTTACTTCGCCGGATTCTTTGTCGTATGCGGCAGCAGTATCGATGAAATCAACACCTTCCTGCTCATAGTACTGGTTAGTATCATCCACAATATAACTTGGGATATCATAGGTATCACAATCCACACTGGTACGGAGTGAAGTTCCGCGTCCGTAACGGATAAGTTGTGTATACGGATAATAGGTAGCGGTGCTCCATACATGTTCACGGTTTGTAGAAGCTACTGCATGAAGACCACCGGTCATACATGCAATCTTAACTCTGTCAGCATGACGAAGGAATGCAAGAATAGTGGATACGCTACCGAGTGCATTCAGCATGTCGTTACCGCGAGGGAATCCGCCCGGCATATTATCCGGATCATGACGTACAAAGGTACGTTTAGGATCTGCCTTATAATGTGTCTTGTAATGGAGATACTCATAACGTCCGTAATGGATATCTTCAGATGCAGGACGCATCATGGTTGCGTATTCGTCAAAGGATAACATAATCTTCTTGTCAGATTTAAGTTTTGCCTGAAGATAATCACACATAGCAATTTCAGTGTTAATATAATCTTCAAAGTAACGTGATGCACCAAGGAAGGTCTTAAAGTCGTCCTTTTTAACAGACTGGTAATGGTGCATGGATATGTAATCAACTGTATGATAGCATTCCTGTAATACTGCCATATCCCAATCAGGATAGTGAAGCATATTAGGTGAGCAGGATACACAGGCAACCGTTTCGATACGTGGGTCTACCCATTTCATTAATTTTGAAGTTTCATTTGCAAGAAGACCATAGCTTCTTGGATCGTTTTTGTAAGAACCAACCTGCCAATAACCGTCTACTTCGTTGCCGAGATACCAGATTTTTACATCATACGGATCTTTTGTTCCATACTCTTTACGAAGATCAGACCAGTAAGAACCACCTTCATGATTAGTATATTCAATAATGCTTATGGCATCGTTGATATTTCCGCACATACCGAGATTAACGGTGTATAGCGGTTCCGTTTCTGCCATTTGTGCCCACTGGAGATATTCGTCATGTCCTACCTCGTTGGTGATGTACTGACGCCATGCAAGATCAAGACGGGTTTTTCTCTGCTCAACAGGTCCGATGGAATCTTTCCAATCCCAACCGGATACGAAGTTACCGCCCGGAAGACGGACTGCAGGTATTTTGGAATTTTTAACGGCATCAATAAAGTCGTGGCGGAGACCCTTTTCGTCAGCGGTCGGATGTTTAGGATTAAACATACTTCCGTTAACCATGTTTCCGATAGGCTCTAAAAATGCAGAATAGATACGCGGTGAGATTTCCCCTATCTCATACGCGGGATGAACTGTAACCTTTGCTTTTTTAGGCATTTTCTTTTCCTCCATATATTATTTTTGCTTTTGTTATTATATCAATTTTGTACTAAAAGAACAATATATCGTGCCGTACAAATGGCGTCCTACAAACAAAATTAAGAATTACAATTTTGGGCAAAATGTTTTTAATACTGGAAAGGGGCATAAAAACCGCCGTAATAAGAAATCTCTTCCTTATTAAAACGAAGATGCGAGGTGTCTCCTACACATTGGCATCTGAAATAAGCGTCTCCCGGGGTCCGTTCTTCTGCGCCCACTACCGTGATGGAAGAGGGTGGTATAAACATGCCTTGCCATAAAGTGCAGGGAGAAGTGTTGATGAGATGGGAAAGCATTGCCATCATAACGCCGAGATGACAAAAGATGACCAAAACGGTTTCGTTTTCCGGTGCATTCTTTAGCGCTTCTTTTGTGGTGCCGTCGTATCGCATAAATGCGTTGCTCGCCGCTTGGACAGCGTTTGTTTTATAATGATTCCCTTCTCTTTTATAGCCGTATTGTAAGAGTATTCCGTCAAGTCCGCGGCATACCCGGTCATATTCTTCTTTTACGTTGCCGGTCTTCATGATGGGCGCCTGCCACCATTTGTCCGGGTTAAAAAGGATGGGGTATTCGCTTAAATACTGGGGCATTAAGTCCCAGGGAATACGTTCCTTGTCCGGATTATAAGGGTCTTTGACGGGGGCATGGAATTCCCGGAGAAAGTCAAGGGTGACGGCTTCCATGTTATGGACTTTGAGGGTTGGCTTTGAAGTTTGCTGTGCTCTTCCAAGAGGAGAACAGTAAAATTGTGTGACATTCCAGTCTTTGGTGCGGGATGCCAGATATGTTGCCTCGTCAAACCCTTTTTTAGTAAGAGAGTCTATGCTGTAATCCGGTTCAGCGTGTCGAACAAATATTAATTTCATACAAAATCCTTTCTTAATACATACTTAATACATATCTGAAAGCTGTCGATAATAATTATATCAACCAATATATATTTTGCATAGAAAGCAGAAAATAAAATTCTGTTTTTAGTTTATATTTACCCTAAAGTAATCGAAAAAAATACCGATAAATAAAGTGAATAACTAATTTAGTGACGTAGCATTATTCCAAGGAGGGAGGAATTTATATGCGTATCGAACCTTATATACAGGTGCAGCAAGCATATCAGACAAAGAGAAGTGACAAGAGTCAAAGTGCTTCCAAAACATCATTTGCTGACCAATTTCAAATCTCCAGCCTGGGAAAGGATATCCAGACTGCGAAACAGGCGGTGGCAAACAGCTCCGATATCAGAGAAGATATGGTGGCTCCGCTCAGAGCTAAAGTTCAAAATGGAACATATAACGTAAGTTCTGAAGATTTTGCCTCAAAGTTAATTGAGAAATACGATCAACTTAAATTTTAAGTAGTACGTTCTTTAACACGGGTCGATGGAAACGGCAGTGGCAGAGAACGGGTATTGGATTAAGGTATAAGCTCCTGTAAGGAAAGCAGGAACTTATACAAGAAACATGAAAGAGGGAAGTACAGTGGCAAGCTTAATGGAAAATCTGATTGATGTTTTGAATAAGGTGAATTCAGAATATGCCATACTGCTGGAACTTTCACGCAAGAAAACTTCGATTATCGTAGAAGGTAATCTCGAAGAGCTTAACAAAATCACGGATGAAGAACAAATCGTTGTGAACAGGATTAATCGTCTTGAGGAACAGAGAAAGACTGTACTCGATGATATCGCCAACGTTATCAACAAGGATGTTGAAATTTTAAAACTGGATAACGTAATTGCTATGCTGAAGGGCCAACCGACTGAACAGAAGAAATTGTCGGAGGTTCATGACAATCTGAAAACAACAGTGCGGGATCTCAAGCTTGTCAATGAGAATAACCGCAAATTGTTGGAATCATCATTGGAGATGATCGGATTTGAAATGAATTTGGTTCAAGCGTTCAGAACCGCACCGGAAACGGCTAACTATACAAGAGGAGCATTGAATTCGGGATATACAATGGGTACGACACCTTCCGGTTTTGACGCGAAGCAGTAAGCTCGCATGTGAGGTGATATTATGCCATTGATGGGTAGTCTTTATATTGGAACTTCAGGTCTTCAGACCTCTCAGAATACATTAAACACAACAGCACACAATTTATCTAATCTTGATACCAAAGGATACGTGCGTCAGCAGGCATTACTTGGTACATCTATTTACAATACAATTCGTATTGACACCAAAGCCGTTGCCAATCAACAGGTGGGTTCCGGTGTTATTTACTCCAAGGTAAGACAGGTAAGAGATGAATTTTTGGATCAGACATATCGCCGCGAATCAGGTCGCAGCGCTTTTTATGATGTTTCTTTACAAACGATTGAACATATGGAAGGCTTACTTGGAGAATTGGAAGATTCATCTTTCTCAAACAGTTTGGATAACCTTTGGACGGCGGTCCAGGAACTTGCAAAGAATCCTGCAAGCAGTACGATACAGACACTTTTGGTACAGCGTTCTTCACAATTTATAAGCCGTGCACAGTCTGTATATCAGGGATTAAGTGATTTCCAGGATAACCTTAATGAAAAAATCGGAAATGACATAACAAGAATTAATGACATAGGTGCTTCCATAAAGCAGCTTAACGATGCTATACGAGGTATTGAAGCGGCTGGTGTGGAATCAGCGAATGACTTAAGAGACACACGTAATTCTTTGGTAGATGAGCTTTCGTGCCTGGCAAATATATCTTATGAAAATGATGTGTTTGGTAATGTTTGTATTAAGATAGAAGGAACCGATTTTGTAACAACAGCGGATTCTTATAAAATTGGTCTTCATGCAGATGAGTCAACAGGATTCTATACCCCTTATTGGACACATTGTGCAACTTATTCAGTGGGAGCAGACGGCAATAAACATTTGAATCTGGATGGCTGCCGGGTATTTAATCTTGACAGGGTTATATCTTCCGAAACAGATACAGATATCGGAGGAGTAAAATCCACACTTCTTGCAAGGGGTGAAAAAAGAGCAAACTATACGGACTTACAGGATAAGAACCATTACGATAAAAATATATCAAAATCTATTCTGATGAATATTCAGGCAGAATTTGACCAACTGATACATGGCGTGGTTACATCCATGAATAAAGTGCTTGAGAATGCATCGGACCCTGCGAACGGTTATCTTTGTAATCCGGACGGAAGCCCACTTCAGTTATTTACCAAAATAACCACCAATGCATATGAATACGACGGTACTAAATGGAATTATGTTGAAGAAGATAAACTGGATCCATCCAATCCGGACTATAAAGTAAAAACAGAGTTTTTGTATTCGACAATGAATATACATGTAAATCCGGAGCTTATTAAGCAGCCAACATTACTTTATTTTGTAAAACCGGATGGCTCTGAGGATTTTCAAACGGCAGCAAATCTTGCGGCAGAATTTGAAAAAGAAAATTACATATTAAATCCAAATCTTAAAACGGAATGTAATTTTGTTGATTACTATTCAAATCTTGTTTCGCAGGTGGCAAATACCGGGTCTGTCATGGCAAGTATTTGCGCAAGCCAGGACAACACCGTGGAACAAACGGATGCTGCAAGGGAACAGATTATGGGTGTTTCTTCGGAAGAAGAATTGTCTAATATGATTAAGTTCCAGAATGCATATAACGCATCCAGCCGATACATAAATGTTATAGATGAAATGTTAGAACATATTCTCAGTACGCTGGGAGCATAGATTAGAATAATTTGAAGAAAGGAGATATCTGTTATGCCATCAACATTTTTTGGATTAAATACAGCTTATACAGGCTTGCTTGCATCAAATGCAGCGCTTAATACGACCGCTAATAACATATCAAATGTTGACACCAAGGGATACAGCAGACAGAAGGTGGTTCAGCAGGCAGCAGATGCCCTTCGTACTTTTACTACTTACGGATGTGCCGGAGCCGGTGTTGATACCATTGCTATTGAACGTATACGGGATGAATTTTATGATGTAAGATATTGGGAGAATAATTCAAGCCTCGGTATGGTGGAAAGCAAACGTTATTATTATGATTTGTTTGAAGATTATTTTGCAGATGATACAACAACCAAAGGTTTCAGTACTATTTTTAATGAAATGTACAACTCGCTGGAAGAATTGAGAAAAGATGCGGGAAGTGAGACTACTAAAACGAACTTTTTTGGTTTTGCCAATAATCTGGTGCAGTATTTTAAAGATATTTCCGATAATTTAAAAAAGAGCCAGCAGGATGTCAATGCAGAAATTGAGGTTCAGGTTGATGCCATTAATTCTATTGCAGAACAGATTGCTACTTTTAATAAACAGATAAATACCATAGAAATGTCCGGCGGAAATGCTAATGAATTAAGAGACCAGCGCGCAGTGCTTTTGGATGACTTATCCAAGATTGTTGCGGTTGAGACAAAAGAAGTTCCGATTTACGATGTTAACAACCCGGACCGTTTGACCGGCGGATATAATTTCCAGGTGTTTATTGCGGGCGGCGATACGCTGGTAAACGGTAATGCATACTATTCGCTTAATTGCGTGGCACGTGAATCGGATGAAAGAGTGTACCAGTCGGACGCAGATGGTTTGTATGATATTTATTGGTCTAACGGCAACAGATTCAGCCTTACTAATCCGAGTATGGGCGGAAAGATGCAGGGACTTATCGAAGTAAGAGATGGCAATAACGGAGCGTACTTTAACGGAACGATTACCGGTGTCGGAACAACCCGTATTGACGGAAAACCGTATGATACGGTGACGGTTGCAGTGACGGCTGATTACTTAAAAGATATTACGAGATGTACGCTTTCTGATACGGGTGGTGTTATTAATCTGGGAAACCAGAGATATAAATATGATAGCTGGTCTTTTGATTATGATGTTACGACGGACAGTTATTCCTATACCTTTACAATGAGTGATGACAATGAACGGGCAGTCTCATCAGACAGAATTAACAAGACGGCATCAGTAGGTAATTCCCAGTATTTCCAGGGCGTACCGTATTATCAGGAACAGGCCAATGAATTTTTGAGGAATTTCTCAAAAGCCTTTAATGATATTCTTACACAAAAAGGCAGTGTGGATGAGTACGGTAATCCGGCACAGATGTTTTTCCTTGCAGATAAGATAGCAGAAAGCGGACAGTTTACTTTTGGACAGTCTTATACAACACAGGCTGATCCGGATGGAGATGGCGTTTTTGAAAATGTTTCTTACTCTATAAAGAGTACGGATGACAGTTACTTCAGAATGACGGCATCCAATTTCTCTATCAATGAAGCTATACTTCGGGATCCCCGGTTGTTTGCAACACATACCGGAGCAACGAGCGGTCAGGATGCATACGATGTACTGGATGACTTATTGGATCTTGAAACCAATAAAGACCGTATGACTTTCAGAGGATGTTCTTCAAGTGAATTCCTGCAGTGTATTTTATCAGACGTCGGTCTGGTGGCAAATCAGGTTAAAACACAGGTTGGAACATATGAAAAAATAGGCCTGACGGTAGATAACATGCGTGTATCCATATCGGGTGTTGATGAAGATGAAGAAGCGGTTGACCTTGTTAAATATCAGAATGCTTATAATCTTGCATCTAAAATGATTCAGACTTTAACGGAATGCTATGACCGTTTGATTTTACAGACAGGTGTATAATAGCAAATAATTAACGGGAGGTAGTCATATGCGTATTACAAACAGAATTATTACCAATAATTCCCTTTCCAATATAAATAGAGTTAAAACAACGCAGGACAAGCTCAATGTAATGATGGCAACCGGTAAAAAAATAACAAAACCATCAGATGATCCGGTTGTAGCAATACGTGCACTCAGACTTCGCAGCGGTTCCAGCAAAATTGACCAGTATTATGAAAAGAACACAAAAGATGCTGAGGCGTGGATGAAGGTTACGGACACGACGCTTCATACGGTGTCAGAGGTTCTTGAAGATATGCTTGAACAGGTTGGCAAAGGTACAAGCGATACCATGGCAACTTCCGAGAGAAAGACTATAACGGAGTATCTTACTTCGCTTGCTAAAGAAATTTACGATAATGGCGATGCGGATTATGCAGACAGATATATTTTTACCGGATACAGAACGGACGTACCGTTGACTTTTGACCGGGCTACGGATCTTAAGTATACGATTACGGAACAGCTTGATAAGAGTGCTGTTGATACCATGCAACATGTATTTATGGACGATCTTATGAGTTTTACTACTGAAAATTATGATTCGCTTACTGCTTCCGAACAGAATATAGAAGTAAGTGATGTGCATAGGATTCAGCTTGCGTATTCTGCGATTGATTCAGGTGTTGCGCCACAGATTAGTTATTATGATGAAACCGGTGCACTTAATACAGTTACCGCCAATATTACCATGTTGGGAACCGGTGCTGATCCTTATGTGAATGTTGCGGATGATGGTGTTAACTTCATACCGGAAACCGGAGAATTGATTATTGGTAAAGATTTGTATACCAAGCTTATGAATACGAAGGATAATCCTGCTACAACAGATATAGATGAAGGAGAACTCCGGATAGAATATGAGAAGTCTTCATGGGCGGACGGAGATTTAAGACCGGAACACTATTTTTATTGTAAAACGACCGATGCCGAAGGCCGTGAGATAGTATATAATGAAGAATATCTTGTGGGCGCCGGAAGACAGATTATCGAATATGATACCGGTGCGAACCAGTCTATTCAGATTAATACACTGGCAGATGAGTGTTTTACGCATGATATAGGAAGACTGGTATATGATCTTAATAATGCCACGGAAGAACTTGCGACGATTGACGATATCGTATTGAAACTTGAAAAGATTGTTGCGACGGAAGGGCTTGCGGCAGCAGACGTTGTAGTTGCGGAAGATAAACTTAATGCGGCTAAGAAGGCACAGGCGCTTCAGCGCGATAAGGTGCAGAAAATGTTTGATGCATCTAAAACGGCAGTGCAGGGATTTATGGAACGTACCAGTCTCGCAAGTACAAATTGCGGTAGCCGTGAAAGCCGCTTGGCATTGATACAGAACCGGTTATCCGATCAGCAGACAACGATGGATAATCTTGTCAGTGAAAATGAAGACTGTGATGAAACAGAAGTTGCCATAGAGCTTGCGGGAGCTAAGCTTTCTTATGAAGCGGCATTGATGGCGACGAGTAAAATTACGCAGACAACATTGCTTGATTATATTTAGAAGGTATTAAATAAATTCATGGAGGAATAATAATGTACGCAAAGACGAAAAATTTTGGTGAAATTAATATTGATGATGATAAGATCATCACTTTTGAAAACGGAATCATCGGTTTTCCTGAGCTAAAGGAATTTGCGCTGATTCATAATGAGGAAAGAGGCGCAGGAAGCAGTATTAAATGGTTACAGTCAATGAATAATGCGGATTTTGCCCTGCCGGTAATGGACCCGCTTATTGTGGATGCTGCTTATAATCCGGAGGTGGATGATGAATTGTTAAAACCACTCGGAGGACTGGATGCTGAGGCATTGCTTGTTTTGGTTACTGTTACGGTGCCGAAGCAGATGAAAGATATTTCTGTAAATATGAAGGCTCCGATTGTAATTAATGCAAGTACCAGAAAAGCGGTTCAGATAATTGTAGACGGAGACGAATACAAAGTGAAAACTCCGATATATGAGACTCTTCAGATGAAAAAAGCTGAAGGAAAAGTAGATGCACAGGGAGGTGTTTAAATGCTTGCTCTTTCAAGAAAAAAGAATGAAGCGCTGGTTATTAACAATAATATAGAAATTACAGTGCTTGAGGTTAAGGGAGAACAAGTAAAACTTGGCATCTCCGCACCGAAGGAAGTACCGGTATATAGAAAAGAAGTTTATGTACAAATTCAGGAAGCTAACAAAGAAGCGATGGCAGTGGAATCGGTGGATGAAATTAATGCATTCTTGAGCGGACTATAATGTGTTTGGAAAAATGTTTATACAAGCTATAAACATTTTTTCTTTTTTTACCGATATACTTACTAGAAAACCAGCTAACTCCCGCATGACGGGAAATATTCCGGGAAACCGGGAGGATATCACACGGAGGTGATGACATGATAGTAGATTCAATAAGTGGCGTAACAGGTTATCAGCAGGGAACGGTGAAACCGGCGCCAACAGTACAGGCAACAGAATTCAAGGATGAATCTGTAGGAACAATTCCAATGACCGATGTTAAGATTTCAAATGCACCGGAAATGGGTAGCGGTTCAGAAGATTTTGAACAACCGACCTTAGAACAGATGAAAAAAGCGGTTGATTCTATTAATAAGAAAGCGAATAATTCTACAGTACAATTCGGCATTCATGAAGAAACCAATCGTATTACCGTTAAGATTGTAGACAAGGAAACTAAAAAGGTAATTAAGGAAGTACCTGCTGAAAAGACATTGGATATGATTGCAAAAGCATGGGAACTTGCAGGAATTCTTGTCGATGAAAAGAGATAATTGTATTAATACGGAAACTGATGATTACAGCTTAGCCCTATAATCCGGGCATGAATGGAGGCAATATGCCAATACGAATAACAGGTATGAATTCAGGCCTTGATACGGATGCTATTATATCTGAACTTATCAAGGCTAAGAGTGAGAAACTCGATACATTAAAAAAATCGCAGACGAAACTTGAATGGAAACAGGATGTTTGGAAGACGACCAACTCCAAAATTTACAGCTTTTATTCAAAGGCTTTAAGTAATATGCGTTACCAGTCGAGTTTTAATAAAAAGTCAACTACGATTTCCAATACCAATGTGGCAAGTGTAGTTGCGGGCGACAGTGCGGTAAACGGAAGCCAGAGCCTCATTGTAAAGCAGCTTGCAAAGTCAGGCTATCTTACCGGTGGCAGATTGAGCGAAGATAAGAGCATTAAAGGCTCTTCGAAACTTAATGATGCGCTGGGGGCTAATCTTTCGGGAAGCGGCTCCATAGAGGTTACTGTCGGTAATAAAAAGACAACTATTGAAGTAAATGGCGAAACTACGGTTTCGGATTTTGTTAATAAGTTAAAAGAAGCCGGTGTAAATGCAAGCTTCGATTCCACTAACCAGAGAATTTTTGTAAGTGTTGCAGATAGTGGTGCTAAGAATGACTTTTCTTTAACAGCATCCAATTCTGACGGTTTAAAAGCACTTTCTTCATTGGGTCTTGTGACAGCTGATGATATAGCAAGTAATAAAGACTACAGTATGTGGAAGACGTATTTTGCGGATACGGATGATGCTATTCTTGCAAACCTTGAAGCAGACGGCAAACTTGCTGATTATACTTCTGCAAAGGCAGCTAAGTTACAGAACAGCCTTACTGCGATGCAGAAAACCATTAAGGGTTATGAAGAAACGCAGAGCAAGCAGGAAAAAGAACTTGAAAAACTGCTTGCGGCAGAAGCTTATAAAGACGCTGAAGGCGCTGATACGGCAGAAAAATTTGAAAAAGCAAAAAGTGCATTAGATGCTGCGCAAGCTGCCGTTACCGAGAATTCAGAAAAACTTGAATATCTTGCACTTACATCAAGAGATGAAGAATCGCTTAATGATGAGCAGAAAGAGAAGTTGGAAGAGTATGCGAAGAAGTATAGCCTTCCGCTTGATGAAACGACTTTAAAAGAAGAACAGGCTACATTAAAAGAGAATCTTGATGCAGCAAAGAAAACGTTTGACGCCGTTAATGCCGTTAAGGTAAAAGAGGATGAAATTCTGGCGGTTAAGGACGATATTTATAATACATATAAAAATATGAATGATACGGCACTTGCCTTGAATGAGTATTACGCAACGCTTACAGGCGATGACGTAACAGAGGCGGTTACGGCAGCTATTGATAAAAACAATCAGTACATCAGCGACGCAAATGCTTATGTGGCAGATTATGAGGCTGCAAAAGGTGCAGATGCAGGAACGTATGCTTTGGAAGCCAATGCGTCCTTTAATATCATTGAAGATGCCAAAAACGAAACCGTTGCAATGGTAAAAACAGCTAATGATGCTGTTAACAATGCGGGAAGTTATGCATCAAACACGGCGGTAAGAGTTGCCGGACAGGATGCTGTAATCGAATTAAACGGTGCGGAATTTGTATCAAGTACGAACTCTTTTACGGTAAATGATTTAACCATTACTGCAAAACAGGTAAGTGCGATAACCGGTTACAATACAGAGTATGATGAACTTGGTAATGAAATAAAAGTTCCGATGTATGAAGAGGCTTCTATCAATACAGCTGATGATGTCAGCGGCGTATATGATATGATAAGGGATTTCTTCAAAGATTATAATGATCTTGTTAAGGAACTTGATACGTTGTATAATGCGGATTCCGCAAAAGGTTATGATCCGCTTACGGAAGAAGAAAAGCAGGCGATGACCGAAAAGGAGATAGAGCAGTGGGAAGAAAAGATTAAGAAAGCATTGCTTAAAAATGATTCGGATCTTAGCGGAGTTATTTCGTCCATGAAGATGGAAATGCTTTCAAGCATTGAAATCGGCGGACAGAGTTATACACTTTCTTCATTTGGTATTGAAACAATGGGTTATTTTAACTCGGAAGAAAACGAAAGAGGCTGTTATCATATCGATGGAAATCCGGATGATGCGACAACCAGTGGTAATACGGATAAGCTTAAGAAAATGATAGCAAGTGATCCTAAAACGGTTTCAGAATTCTTTACCAAGCTTGCGGAAAAGATGTACGACAATCTTACTACAAGAATGAAGACTACCCAGTATAGTTCGATTTATACAGTATATGAAGATAAAAAAATAAAATCCGACATCAAAGATTACGATGACAAGATTGATGAGGCACAGGAAAGACTGAATGAAATAGAGGATAAGTATTACAGACAATTCTCAGCTATGGAGTCGGCGCTTTCGAAATTGAATTCCCAGCAGTCGGCATTATCATCTATGTTAGGTATGGGCGGTTGATTTTAAAAAATACAATATTATGGGAGGTGCCTTGTTATGGCATTGGCAAATGCGTACTCACAATATAGTACAAACCGTATTCTGACGGCGTCACCGGCGGAACTTACATTAATGCTTTATGAAGGTGCAATTAAGTTTTGTAATATTGCCATTATGGGCGTTGAACAAAAGAGTATACAGAAAGCGCATGATAATATCATGAAGACGGAACGTATTATCAGGGAATTCCAGATTACGTTAAATCATGATTATCCTGTTGCTAAGGACTTTGATGCAGTGTATACTTATCTTATCAGAAGACTTCATGAAGCAAATATCAAGAAAGATAAAGAGATTCTTGAAGAAATACTGACTCATTTAAGAACTATGCGTGACACTTGGAAGGAAGTAATGAAATTGTCAAAACCTTCTGAGTAATACATAGAGAGATTGGGAGTAATATATGCCGGAATTGAAACCGTATCTTAATGTCCTGATTGAGGGGCTTAAGAAAAAGAATGCTATTCTAAATAAGATTATTGTTCTGAATAATAAGCAGGCCGGGGTTATTAATGATAATAACGGACTGGAAGCGTTTGATGCATTGGTTGAAGAAAAAGCGGTGCTGATTGCAGAACTTGAAAAAGTGGATAACGGTTTTCAATCGGTATATGACAGAATTAAGCAGGAGCTTAATTTAAATACTTCACAGTATAAAGAAGAAATCCGGACACTACAGGGACTCATCCGTGAGATGACGGATTTGGGTGTGAGTGTTGAAACCGGAGAGATGCGTAATAAGAAGGCTATAGAACAATATTTTTCCTATACACAGAAAAATGTTAATATGAGCCGCAAAAGTGTTAAGGCTGCAAGTGATTATTATAAAAATATGAGCAGGGTTAATTACATAGATCCGCAGCTTCTTGACCAAAAGAAATGATTATATCCGGTTCTTTCCGGTATAATAAAAATTTTTTAAATTTTTTTTACAAAAACTCTAAAGTATTGGATGAACCATCCGATATATAGAGTAAGTAAAACAAATTTACTTATTAACCAGTGATAACTTCATAACAGGAACGTATCCGAAAGTGATTTATCACACCACTACACGAGTGGCAAGGATGCCACCGTAAATTCAAGGAGGAAAAGCATATGGTAGTACAACACAATCTTACAGCAATGAACACACAGAGACAGTTGAACATCACAACTGGAGTACAGTCAAAGGTAACAGAGCAGTTATCAAGTGGTTACAAGATTAACCGTGCAGCAGATGACGCAGCAGGACTTACAATCAGTGAGAAGATGAGAAGCCAGATCAGAGGACTTACACAGGCATCAGCTAACGCAGAAGACGGCGTATCTTGTGTACAGACAGCTGAAGGTGCTCTTGCAGAAGTTCATGACATGTTACAGCGTATGAACGAACTCGCAGTTAAGTCAGCAAACGGAACTAACACAACTGCAGACCGCGTTGCTATCCAGAAGGAAATTAACGCACTTGTATCTGAAGTTAACCGTGTATCTCAGTCAACACAGTTCAACACATTGAACCTGTTAGATGGTTCTTTCACAGGAAAGTTCCTTCAGGTTGGTGCTGCTGCTAAGGATGAGCAGACAATTAGGATTAGTATCAAAGCTATGAACGCAGCAGGTTTAGGAATTGCTTCATTAAAGGATCCTACTCTTGACAAGACAAGCACAGCAAC
The DNA here is from genome assembly GCA_045576455.1 of Lachnospiraceae bacterium. Taxonomy (GTDB): domain Bacteria; phylum Bacillota; class Clostridia; order Lachnospirales; family Lachnospiraceae; genus RGIG4034. Next base: position 73,729 of record JAZNGM010000007.1, read on the forward strand.
ACTTGTAACACAGACAGGTGCTAAATCAGCAATCAGCCTTATTACAAAAGCTATTGCACAGATTTCTTCACAGAGATCTTCACTTGGTGCTATCCAGAACAGACTTGAGCACACAATCAACAACCTTGATAACATCGTAGAGAATACAACAGCTGCTGAAAGTGCAATCCGTGATACAGATATGGCTGCAGCAATGGTTCAGTTCTCAACATCTAACATCATTGCTCAGGCAGGTCAGTCAATGTTAGCTCAGGCTAATCAGTCAACACAGGGTGTTCTTTCATTACTCGGTTAATTCCGGCGTAAGTAAGTACTAAGATTTTCAGAGGGTATCTCTTAAGAGATGCCCTCTTTTCAATTGCACAATTATCGGAATTTAGTAAAAAAATATACAAAAAAGCAATAATTCCTATAAAGTATTTTTTACTTTTACCGATATATTAACTGAGTAAGTAATTACTTGGAACCGGTGGTGTGATGCCGGGCATATCAAACCGGCATATGCCGCATAACATTAAGCCGAGTGGCAAGGAAGCCACCGTATATTCAAGGAGGAATAAAATATGGTAGTACAGCACAATCTTACAGCGATGAACACGCAGAGACAATTGAACATTACATCAGGAGTACAGTCTAAAGTATCGGAACAGTTAGCAAGTGGTTATAAGATTAACCGTGCGGCAGATGATGCAGCAGGTCTTACTATAAGCGAGAAAATGAGAAGCCAGATCCGTGGACTTACACAGGCATCTGCTAATGCAGAAGATGGTATATCATGTGTACAGACTGCAGAAGGAGCGCTTGCAGAAGTTCATGACATGTTACAGCGTATGAACGAACTTGCAGTAAAATCCGCTAACGGAACGAATACTACAGCAGATAGAGTTGCAATCCAGAAGGAAATCAACGCGTTGGTTTCTGAAATTGACAGAGTATCACAGTCAACACAGTTTAACACATTAAACTTGTTGGATGGCACATTTGCAGGAAAGACACTTCAGGTGGGTGCAGCTGCTAAGGATGAGCAGACTATCAAGGTTAGCATTAAAGCGTTGAGTGCAACCGGACTGAATATTGCCTCTTTGAAGGATGCAGCTTTGGACAAGACTAATACTGCAACACTTGTGACACAGACAGGTGCTAAATCAGCAATCAGCCTTATTACAAAAGCTATTGCACAGATTTCTTCACAGAGATCTTCACTTGGTGCTATTCAGAACAGACTTGAGCACACAATCAACAACCTTGATAATATCGTAGAGAATACGACAGCCGCTGAAAGCGCAATCCGTGATACGGATATGGCAGCAGCAATGGTACAGTTCTCAACTGCTAATATCATTGCTCAGGCAGGTCAGTCAATGCTTGCACAGGCAAACCAGTCTAAACAGGGTGTTATGTCGTTATTACAGTAGCTACTACTAAATGAAGAAGGGATTGGCATTAGTCAGTCCCTTTTTTCACACCAAAGGGGATGATTTGAAATGGAAATGAATGAGAAAATGACAGCGCTTGTATATTTGCTCGAAAGATTTGCGCAAAGCGTTATGGCAGATGCGGAAGCGCAGTCTAAATCGATTATTATAGAAATTACTGAATTATTAAGCGAGGTCTATCCAAGCATAATTACGCTGTATGATCATCCGGAGATGGTTGAAAGAGCGGATGAAAAAGTATATTGGCTGAATCAGCTTAAAAGAACCAATGATGTTCTTGCGGGAGAAGATTCTATGGCACAAATGGATGTCCTTTATTTTGAAACAAGAAGTAATTTGCTTGAAATAATGGATGTTGCTGCCGAGAAAGGGATTGCATTATGAATATGACATATGAGAATAATCTCAAAGCCTTATCTGAAAATAAACGGTATGAGTTATTATATAAAACATTATGCAGTGAGCAGACAATAAATGAGATGCAAGCAGATGAGGATTTTTCCTGTGAAGTGACGGAAATTGAAGGCAATACGATTCTGTACGTGCTAAAGGAGGGGAAAACCTTCCAACTGGATAGCCTTTATTCGGGGAAAAAGGCTATAGATATCTGGTTTGAAAGCCAAATAACCTTAACCTATATGGCAAAGTGTCTGTTTTGCGGATTGGGTAATGGGATGTATGTGGACAAGTTACTCAGCGATGCCGATGAAACTGTAACGGTTTGTGTATATGAACCGAGTTTGAAAATATTTATCAAAGCATTGGAATGTTTTGATTTGCGTCATATAATCAGCAGCAACAGAGTTACGCTCATAGTAAAAGATTTATTTGAATGTGATGCAGTCTCTTATATATATAAGTTCATTAATTACCATGACATTGAAAATGCTATTTTCCAGGCGTACCCGAATTATTCTAAAATAATGCCGGGGATTGTACGGGATTTCGACAGAAAAGTACAGGAAATGGTAATGCAGATCAGGGCAACCCAGAGTGTTATCGTACGATACGGTAAGGAGAATGCGTCCAATTCATTGAAAAATATGATGCCGTTTATAAAAAGCAAGTCCATTATGGATTTTAACAGACTTTGTCCTAAAGATATACCGGCATTCGTGGTTGCATCCGGTCCATCTCTTAATAAAAATATAGAAGAATTAAAAAGGGCGAAGGGAAAAAGTCTTATTGTAGCAGTTGATTCTGCAATTCCGACGTTGTTAAGAAACGATATAGTGCCGGATTTGTTTGTTACTTTGGATTCTAAAAAGGATATCAGACATACGGATGATGAACGTTCGCACAAAATACCCTGTTTCTGTGAACTTGAGAGTAATGCGGCAATTGTGGCAAAGCAGACGGGAGCATTATTCTTTATGAATGACATGAGCCCTTATGTAAATGCCTTCCTTAATCCGCGGGATATAATCGTGCCGCCGTTTTCAACAGGAGGATCTGTTGCAAACTCGGCCTGTGCCATACTTTTATCCATGGGCTTTAATAATATTATTCTTGTGGGCCAGGATCTGGCATATACGGATAACAAGACACATGCGTCAGGGACGGTTGGGGCGTCCAGAAATACGGATGTCGGGGAACTGGAAGATATAATGGTGGATGCTTATTATGGCGGTAAGATAAAGAGTTCCAATGAATTTATCTTATATAAAAAGTGGTTTGAAGAAGCAATACAAAACAATCCGGAAGCAACTATTATAGATGCAACAGAAGGTGGAGCGCTTATTGTGGGTGCGATCAATATGCCGCTTGCACAAGCCGTAGATACATATTGTAGGAAGGAAACTGATATAGCGGCGGTAATTGATGCCTCGGAATATTTGCTTACAAAAGAGCAGCAACGTGATATGCAGTCATATATTCTTAACCTTTATAATTTATATGAAAAATGGGAACAAGAGATGCGGGAAGCTTTGCGGGGATATGACGGAATAGAAAAGCTTGTACGGGAAGGGAAAATTGCAAGCGGTCAGATGAAAAAGCTGCTTGCTAAAACCGGTGAAATTGTCGAAAGAATGGAAAAAGCACCGGAAATGTATTATGTATTCTGTTTTGCACAGGTGCAACTTGCTGATGAAGGACTGAATGAAGATATATATAAGCAGTATGACAGTTTTTCGGAAGAGGTTATGGAAACAATAAAAAGAAGTAGGAGATATGTAGAGGTACTTAAAGGGAGAATGAAATATGTTGTACGTTTGTGTAATGAACAGTTTCTTGTAGCGTTAAAGGAGGCGAAGTTATGATGAAGGGTAATTTTTTTGATAATTTGTTTATTTTTGAGATGGCCAATTCACATCAGGGAAGTGTGGAGCATGGTAAGGCAATTATCCGTGAGATGGGAAAAATTGCAAGAAAATACAATATTAAAGCAGCGGTGAAACTGCAATACCGTGACTTGGATACTTTTATTCATCCGGATTTTAAGGATAGAACGGATGTGAAGCACATTCCACGATTTATGGGTACGCGTCTTAGCTATGAGCAGTTCTCCGAATTGGTGGATTGTATCCGTAGCGAGGAAATGCTTACGATGAGCACCCCTTTTGATGAGAAGGGGGTTGACTGGTGCATGGACCAGGGACTCGATATTATTAAGGTGGCAAGCTGTTCTGCATTAGACTGGCCCCTCTTAATGAAGATAGAGAAGACAAAGAAACCGGTTATTATTTCAACCGGTGGTAAGACGCTTTCCGATATTGATAAGATATATAACTATTTTTCACACAGAAAAGCAAACTTTGCATTTTTGCATTGCGTAGCAGAATATCCGGCACCGATGGATAGCTTACAGCTTGATTTCATTTCAAGAATGCAGAAACGTTACAGGGACATTCCTATCGGCTATTCAGGACATGAAGACCCAAATGACAATACAGTACCGATGCTTGCTATTGCTAAGGGCGCTAAGATATTGGAACGTCACGTAGGTCTTCCTACAGAAACCATAACCCTTAATGCCTATTCTATGAATCCGCAGCAGGCAGGTAAATGGGTAGAAGCGGCACTTAATGCGCGCAGAATGTGTACTATGAAAAAAGATAATACGAAATATATCAGCCAGGATGAGATAGACTCACTTCGTTCCCTGATGCGTGGTGTATATGCAAAACGTCCGATAAAGGCGGGCGAAGTGCTTACGGAAGCGGATGTATATTATGCAATGCCGTTGCAGGACAACCAGCTTACCAGCGGTGAATTTAAAGAGGGTATGGTGGCAAGTGTTGATTATGAAGCTAATGCTAAAATTACGGAACAGCCAAAACTGAGTGGTGTCGGTATTGTGAGAAGTGCTGTGCATGATGCCAAGGGTATGCTATATGAAGCTGGCATAATGTTAGGTAATGATTTCGAAGTTGAACTATCGCATCATTACGGTATGAAGCATTTCCGCCAGAACGGTGCCATCATTATTAACATTATTAACCGTGAATATTGTAAGAAATATATTATTGTTTTACCGGGACAGTATCATCCGTCCCATGCCCATAGGATAAAGGAAGAAACCTTCCAGGTATTATATGGTGATTTGGATATACAAATTGAAGATGGACAGGTAAAACACCTTCATCCGGGCGATATCCAGACGGTGTTAAGAGGGGAGTATCATTCCTTCTCATCCAATACAGGTGCTATTTTTGAAGAAGTGTCTACACAACATATGAAGAGTGATTCCTATTATAAGGATGAAGCTATTAATAGTGCAGACCCTATGGAGAGAAAAACGTTCCTTAAAAAGTGGTAGTATCCTAAAATGTGTGCCGGATGGATTTTGTGAAGAAGTATATGAAAGGATTGTGAGCGTTATGGATAGAGCAGTCTTATTAAAAGAAGCAATATTAAGTAAATATAAGAGCATAAGAGCATTTTCTATCGAAATGGAAATTCCATATAGTACGCTTGCTACCGCAATGGAACGAGGCATTGATGGAATGGCTTATGGGACAGTAATCAGAATTTGTGAGAAACTGAACCTTAACCCGATAGACTTCAAACCTCTTGATGCCCCTTCTGATGTTTCTGAACAGATTGTGGCAGGAAATGTAATGAAGTATTACTTTAAACTCAATTCGCAAGGTAGAGAGCAGGCGTTGGGCATTATACGAGATTATACAGAAATTCCGAGGTACACAGTATGACAGGAGATATGATTAATGAAATAGAAAGAATCCTAATTGTCAGTGTAGAGCGGATTAACCGGATACGTATCCAAATTGAGCATTTTGAGTATGATACGGCATTAAGGGAAATGTCTATTTTTACAAGGACTATACAGACCTTTCTTCGGCGGATAGTGGAAGCGGAAGCAGAACTTCGGGAAATGGATTTGCTCCCAGATTATAATTATTTGATCGCTTGTGTAAGCGAAATGAATGAAGCTCAGGAAAACAGTGATTTTGTATTATTAGAAGATATTTTGCATTGTAAGCTTTATCCGTTTTTTTCAAACCTGCTTATTATGTATCAACAAGTGTGGGAATATCGCGAAGAGAACGCACTTGAGGCTAATCTTGAAGCTTTAAAGGAAATGCAACCGGATTTATATGAATTGTTATTAAAGATTAAAGATAATAGCGAATTGTCTTCTGATTATTTATTGGAAAACACAAATTCAGGAATGCAGACCCTCAAGAAACTTGAGGCTGGAGGCGGTTACTATATCTATTCAAATGATAATCCCAGAGCCAATGTTATGCGTTGGACTAAACATGAACTTAAGCTTTCGGATGACGAACTGCGCGAAGCAGAAGTAAGAGAGTATCACGTGTTGGGGTTTGATTTAGGATACGTGTATATGGGCGTTGATTATCACACTAAGGGTTTGTATCCGGTGCATTGTTATGAAACAGATCCGGCTATGTTGATATATGCCCTGCGATTAAGGAATTATTCGGGTGCAATAAAAAGAAATCTGGTTTTGCACTTAGATCCGCTTTTGACAGAATTTGCTTCGCATGTGAAGGAAAAGCATAGCAAGGTATTGCTGTATCCGCCAAGGGTGAGGATGATTGAGAATGCCGAAATCCGTAGTTCCTATATGAAGTACCTGACGGCACAAAACTCGGTTAGGGAACAGGCGGTACTGTTGAGCGGAAATTTTTATAAAAACCAAAGCAGGCAGGATGTTCAAAATGTTGACTGTCTTTCTGCTTGCTTTGCCGGAAAAGATGTATATATTGTGGCAGCCGGGCCATCCCTTGATAAGAATTTTATGGAGCTTAAGAAAGTTGAAAAAAGAGAAGATTCACTTATTTTGGCGACGGGAACGGTATTTAGAAAAATGATGAATGCCGGTATCAGACCGGATTATGTAATAATAAGCGAAGCAAATGAACGCGTAAAAGCTCAAATTGCCGGCTACGAAAATGAGAATGTTCCCATGTTACTGCTTTCAACAGCTACGCATGTATTGTATACGACATATAAAGGAGCAAAATATAAAATATATCAGTATGAATTTTCTCCTGCCGAAAGAGCTGCGGCCGGGGAAAAATGCAGTCTTTATATGACGGGGGGATCGGTAAGTACAACGGCATGTGATGTGGCAATACGCCTGAGAGCAGGAAGAATTATTTTTCTGGGACTTGACCTGGCATTTACCGATGGTCTTGCACATAGTCTTGATACATCGAGACGGGATTATATTGATAACGGGAATTTAACCATGATACCGGGATACGATGGTAAAGAAGTTCAGGCAGACGTTAAGTTTATGCTTTATATTGATTGGTTTAAAAGACGTTTAAAAATGGATGATGTAAGGGAAATAGAAATAATAGACGCTACTGAAGGCGGTGCCATCATTCCGGGAATGAAAATCATGAAACTGTCGGAAGCTATGACGGGGTAAAATCTTACGAGGTGTACTTTGACCGCTGATGGGTTTGTGGAAAAGAACAGATAAGGAAAGGAGACAAAAGTGGGTAAATTTATCAGAAGAATAAAGTATTGGTCGCAGTTGTTTCTTTTCCCTGTATATTGGTTATCGTTTATTACGCCACGAAGTAAGAAAATTTGGGTAGTGGGAAGTACCTTTGGAAACCGTTTTGCAGATAACGGAAGATATTTTTATCTGTATTTGGCGCAACAGCAGAAAGAAGCTGTAAAAGCGATATGGATAACCCGTAAGAAAGAAATAGCTGCCTTTTTAAAAGAAAAGGGCTATCAGGCATATTATGTACGGAGCTTGCCGGGAATTTGGTATTGTTTTAGGGCGAAGGTATATGTGTATGATAATTACACAAAAGATATTTGCTTTTGGACTTCGGGTGGGGCGTTACATATTAACTTATGGCATGGTTCGGGAAATAAGAAGACGAATTATGATAATGTACATGATTATTTGCGACATCCACGGAGTAAGCGGGAAGCTTTCAGTAATTTTTTGATTAGTGTTACGAATGAAAAGCCACGGGATTATGTGCTTGCAACGTCGCCTATGATGCAGAAAATATTTATGAGTGCATTCAGACTTAAAGAAAATCATGTGCTTGTAAACGGTTACCCTAGAAATGATATGCTTACAGGGAATGCTGTTAAGAATGTTTATACTGAAAAAGAAAACGAAGTATATTTGGATATGCAGGAAAAACATGTACAGGGAAATAAAATACTGGTTTATATGCCTACCTTCAGAAAGTCGGAAGAGAAGTTTTTTGAGGTAATGGATTTGGAGGCATTTAATGCATTTTTAAAAGAAGAGAAACTTGTTTTTTATGCTAAGATGCATCCTAAATCCAAGGTTAAGGAGTTGTTTGCAAAAATTAGTTATAGCAATATAGTTAATGTGGATGCAGATGTAGACCCTTATTCTTTCTTAAGGGAAGCGGATTTGCTTGTTACGGATTATTCATCTATTTATTCGGATTATTTATTGTTAAATAAGCCGTCAGTGTTGTTCCCGTATGATTTTGAAGAATATTCTTTGGATACAAGGGAGTGCTATTTCCCCTATGATGAATATATGCCCGAGATTAAAGTTTATACGATGGAAGAATTAATGAACGCCATCAGTGCTGTGCAGCGGGAGGATACAGGGGGCGAGGGAAGAAAAGCCCTAAAGGATAAGATTTTTGAATGCGAAGATGGCAGATCCTGTGAAAGGTTATATAGCAAAGTATGGGAGCTGTTGAATTGAAGGAGGTAGTGCCATGAACATAGCATTAATTATTGCCGGCGGAAGCGGTCAGAGGATGCAACAGGATATACCAAAACAGTTTATTAATGTATATGACAGACCGGTTATTATTTATACATTGCAGGCATTTCAAAAGCATCCCAATATAGATGCCATAGCAGTTGTATGTCTTAATGGCTGGGAAGAAATTTTGAAGGCATACGCTAAACAGTTCGGAATAGAAAAACTCAAATGGATATTTCCGGGTGGTGATAATGGTCAGGAATCGCTTAAAAATGGAATTATGGGGCTTAAGGAAGTCTGTAATGATGAGGATATAGTACTTATCCATGATGCAATTAGACCGCTCGTTTCACAGGAGATTATTTCGGAAAACATTAGCTGCTGTATTAAAAATGGTTCTGCCATTACCGTAATTCCTTGTGCAGAGGCAATGCTTCTTACGGAGGACAGGAGTAGTGCAACCGAGATGATTCACAGGGATAGGCTTGCGAGAACACAGACACCACAGGCGTTTTATCTTGGCAAATTAGTGTGGGCTCATGAGGAAGCAAAAAAGCGTGGAATAACAAATTCTATAGCGACCTGTACGTTAATGATTGAATTGGGAGAAGAAGTACATTTTTCAACCGGTTCTGAGAAAAACCTTAAATTGACGACTACAGATGATATAGAAATCTTTAAAGCATTGCTTAATTCTAAGAAAGATGAGTGGTTGAAATAGCTGATTTGTACGGGGTTATTAGCTTATAGAAGTATTGACAAATATACAGTATAGAATGGGGAGACGCTATGTCCAGATTGGATTCTGCAACATACATGGAGGATTTGAAGTCCGTCTGTGAAGAAAAAATTCCATATGAAAAACTTGCCGGTTGCAGAATTCTTGTGACAGGGGCAACCGGTCTTATAGGAAGTGCTATAGTTGACACGCTTATGTATTTGAAAAGACATAAGGCGGTTATTGTTAAACTTGATATCCTTGTCCGTAATACGGAAAGAGCAAAAGAGCAGTTTTTACCATATGTAAGTGACGATGCTTTCCGAATGATTGAAGGCGACCTTACGCGATATTTTCTTTTGGAACAGGAATATGATTATATCATTCATGGTGCGGGAAATAACCATCCGGTAGCGTTTGCCAAGGAACCGGTGGAGACGATGAAAACGGCTCTTACCGGTACAATGAGTCTTTTGGATAGTTTGGTTAGACAGGAGAAAAAAGGGAAATTCCTTCTTTTAAGTACCGGCGAGGTTTACGGTAAAAATACAGAAAAGGGTGCGGATGGAAGCCTGGAAACAGACATAGGAGTTGTAGACCCGATGGCTTTCCGTTCCTGTTATCCGGAAGCAAAAAGAGCGGCGGAAACTTTATGTGTATCTTATGCGTCGGAATATGGTATTAAGATGAATGTTGCAAGATTAAGCTATATATATGGAGCTACTTTCCAGGAAAGCAGTACAAAAGCGGATGTACAGTTTTTGCAGAAAGCAATTAGCGGGGAAGATATTGTGATGAAGAGTGCGGGAGCACAGATGCGTTCCTATTGTTATCTTGCGGATGCTGTGAGAGGTATTATGTGTATTCTGCTTAACGGGACGGATGGTGAAGTGTATAACGTAGCTAATGCAGAAAGTAATGTTACGATACGGGAATTTGCCGAAACGCTTGCAGGGATTGCGGGTGTGAAAGTAATATTTGAAAATCCCGGTGACGCGGAGCAAAAAGGCTATTCTAAATTGGGAAAAGAATTATTGGATCCGTCAAAACTTAAAACGTTGGGTTACTCTTCCAAGGTGGGACTTAAAGATGCCCTTAAACGGATTCTTAAGATTAGGGAAGAGTCATAAGACTAAGAGAGTAACATTAGAAAAGCCGGAAACGGAGGGCAAGAATTATGAAAGACATCGGTATAGTAATCTGCAATTTTAACAAAAAAGAATATATTTTAAACTGTGTCCAATCGGTACTTAATGCAAAGGGGGATAACTATGATGTTTTTGTGGTAGACAATGCCTCCACGGATGGCTCGGCAGAAGCTTTAGCAGAGCGATTCGGTAATAAAATCACCCTGCTTGTGAATAAAGAAAACCTGGGCGGTGCAGGCGGTTTTGACACAGGTTTGGAAGAGGTCCTTACAAGAGATTATAAATATTATATGTTGATGGATAATGACATTTTAGTGGATAAAGATGCCATTGTATCATTATATGACTTTTTGGAAGATGAGAATAATAAAGATGTGGGAATGGTAGGTTCTAAGGTATATTTTATGGACGAACCTGATGTTATTTGGGGGTACGGCGGTAAAATTGATTTTAATGATTATGTCCAAAAAGATCAATTTAAGAATATGAAAGACAGCGTTGCGATTCCGGAAACTTATTACTGTGATTATGTAGCGGCTTGCTCCCTTATGGTGCGCGCAGATGCAGTAAAGAAAGTTGGTATTATGCCAAGAGAGAACTTTATTTATTGGGATGATATGGAATGGGGATATCGCTTTAATGAAGCCGGATATAAGGTCTGTGTTTATGGCAAATCAAAAATTTGGCATAAGGCTGGCGGCAGAAACGCCGGAAATACATTTATTCATTATTACATGTGGCGAAACAGAATCCGCTTTTTCTTAAAGGTATTAAAACCGGAAGAAAGAGAATGCTTTGCGGATACTATTTTAGCAGAGATGTTCAGAATGGTTTACAGTGTGAATTTGAAAGGTGAAACCAACATAATTAAAACTTTAATGTATGCTTTTGATGATGCTGTTCATGGTGTAAGCGGAAAAGCAAAAGAGGGACGCATACTTGAAAGGCCTCAGGTTGTAAACCGTGTGGAGCGTGCATGTGCCGGCAAAACAAGTATGCTAATCCGCTACAATGGACATATGGAAGGATTAGGAAATGTTATTAAAAACATACTGAATTTTGCGCCGGATATGAAAATTGGTATTTCCTGCGATAAGTGTCCCGAAACAATTACATTGCTTAAGGAACAATATCCGGATTTTAATATTGCTACAGAATATAAGCCATCTCAATATGACGGTCATCTCGTTATGTGTGACCACATTTTTAAACTTACGGCGACAGATAAGGAAGATTCTTATATCGATCCATGGTGTAACGTGATTTTTAGTGAAGCTGACTTTGTATATGCAAGAAGTTTTGAACAGACGAAAAACTTGTTTGTGATGTGTAAAAAAACTTTGATGATGTTACCATGAAATTAACTGAATAGCGTTAACAAAACCTCTGATGTGACCGATATATATATCGGATAAAATGTTTGAAAAAGCACGTAAATAAGGATGTTTTCAATTTGGAATCACGGAGGATTATGAATGGATAATGAAGACAATCAAGGCAAACAAGAGTATAAGTAGGCTTTGGTTGTTTTTTGTTTATACATTGAAATGATATGTTGACGCAGAATTGCCTGCTTTTTAGAAAGGGAAACGAAAACATGGCATATGACTTTTTGAAAAATACATGGTCAAATTTTGAAAAAGATATACTCGATAAAAAATTATTTCTTTTTGGTGCATCGCAAAAATGCCAAAAGTTCATGCAAAGATATGGAGAGCGCTTGGGAGGAAGGATAGAGGCTATCTGTGATAATAATTATACCAAACAGGGGCAATTGTTTTGCAAAATAAAGATAGTTTCACCGGATGAATTAGTAAGATATAATGCGGAAGAAATAGTGGTACTCATTACCAGTGCATATATGCGTGAGATTGCAGAACAGTTAGAAGAGATGGGAATCTATAACTATTATCTTTCAGATATGTTAAACGAATCAAAGAAGATGTGGCTCGGAGCAATTCCGGAGTCGGCGCAAGCAGAGATTAAAGAGTTAAGAGAATTATTGGAAGATGACCAATCAAAACAATTGTTGGATTCCATTATAGAAAAGAGAAATAACGGGATTAAAGTTTGGTATGACTTGAATGATCATACAGGGTATTTTGATACCGGTATTGTAGAGCTTAAGCCGGGAGATTCATTTATTGATGGCGGAGCATATATCGGAGATACTGTTGACGAAGCATTGAGCCGGGCTGAAATTAAGAAAATATGGGCATACGAGCCGGATGAACAAAATTATCACTTGTTGGCGCAAAAGTATGGAAAACAAACGAACATAACGTGTAAATGTGCAGGCTTATGGAGTGATAACGGTGTGTTATCCTTCAATAGTGTGGGAAACATAGGGTCTTCCATTAAGGAAGACGGAAGTGTCCGGATTCAGACCATTGCATTGGATAAAGATATAGATGAGGAAGTTAATTTTATTAAGCTTGATATTGAAGGAGCAGAAATAGAAGCATTAACGGGAGCCGAACAACTTATAAAAAAATATCGGCCTAAGTTGGCGATTTGTGTTTATCATAAACAGGAAGATTTATGGAAAATACCATTATTAATTAAAAAAATGGTACCGGAATATCATATTTATCTGCGACATCAATCTGATTATTTCTACGATACAGTTATGTTTGCATATGTGTAGGGAAGAAAGCAGGTGCGGTTATGGCAAAGAAAGCATTGGTTATATTTGGGGCCGGCAGCGGTGCTGTTAAGGTAGTGAAAACTTTAAGAAATATAGGTGTTACAATTGATGCATTGTCAGACAATGACAAAAATAAATGGGGGAGTGAAATAGAAGGGCTTCCTGTGATAGAGCCTGCAAAACTTAAAGATATAGACTGTGACATTCTAATCGCCAGTGATTATCAGGAAGAAATTGAAAAACAGCTTGATGAAATGGAGATTCTTCACAGATTGGTGATAAAAGAACATTACATTATGGAATATCTCGAAAAGCATCTGGAAGAGGCAAGGGAGTGTCTTGAAAGGGCGGATGTATCGGAAAAAACAGATGACATATGTAATGAAAATAATACAGGTAACGGTAACGGGAACAGAGTTCTCATTGATTTGTTTGAATGTACGGAATATGGCGGAATTGAAATCTGGTCATATATGGTAGGACAAGGATTAACCCGGAATGGTTATAAGGTAAATTATCTTGGAAATTGTGATGAAATCAGACCGGCAGAGGATATACTGAAACAAGTTGTTGAGTCAGATATTTCGTATGAATATTATTGGGAATCGGTTTTGAATATTGCTAAAATTATTATTGAGGCATTACCTTGTACACTTATCGTAAACCGGCAGGGACAGACGTTGATTGCGGCCTCTCTGGTAAGAAGATTGTATCCTGATATGTTAAAGGTGATTTCCATTATACACACAGACCGGATTATTTTACATAGACGGCAGGGATATATGAAGGATGAAGTTGATTACATTGCAGGTGTAAGCAGATTGATCAATGATAAGTTAGTTTCTAAGTTTGGTGTAAGTGCGGAAAAAGTCAGATTTAAAGAGAGTCCGGCAGATTATCCGGATTTTGAAACAAGGCGTTATTCAGAAGCTAAGGAGGAACCTATAAAAATAGGATATGCGGCGCGCATTACAAAAACGCAGAAAAGAGTGGATTTACTACCGTTGCTGGTTGAGTATCTCGAGAATGCCAATGTCCCTTTTGTAATGCAGGTGGCGGGGGAGGGTTCCTATTTGCCAAAACTAAGAATTGCCTTGGAAAAACAAACGCAGTCAGGAACGGTGGAGATTCTGGGACAGATTAGCAGGGAACAGATGAAGGAATTCTGGAAGAGACAGGATGTTTTCATTAACATGTCGGAGTTTGAGGGAACCAGTCTTTCTATGTTAGAGGCCATGTCATATGGCGTAGTGCCGATTGTGACAGAGGTTAGCGGTGTGACAGATATTATTGCCGGGTTGGAAAACGGGTTTGTATGTAAACAGCATGATATAAAAGGCATGCAAGAAAAGATACTAGCGTTACACGAAGATAGGGGATTATTGGTCCGTATGGGAAATGCAGCGAGAGAAACGATACGATGCAAATGTAACAGGGAAGATTATATTCAACATATCATAAAAATGATTGAAGGGTGATAAGCATGAAACCAATTAAAAGTTCTGCTGAGTACAGAGGAATTATTTTGGAGACTATGAAATACATAGAGGATATCAGCAGAAAAAATGATATCAATTGTTTCCTGTCGGGCGGTACTCTGTTGGGAGCTATCCGGCACAAGGGTTTTATTCCATGGGATGATGATGCGGATATGATGTTGCTCAGGGAGGATTATGAGAAGCTTGTTAAGCTCATTAATAAAGATGACAGCCCTTATAGAGCATTGTCTTGGAAGAATGAAGCTGATTATTTTTTGCCCTTTGTTAAAGTGGTAGATACTAGAACTTATGCGAAAGCGCAACATGTTCCGTTTAAAAACGATGGCGCATGTGTGGACTTGTTCCCCATAGATTCTGTGAAGGGAAGCAAAGAAAAAGTAAGCAAATATTTTGCGTGGCATAAGAAGTTAGCTGATAAATACAATACGATGTATGGGGTGAATTCCCAAAACTTGTCAAATCCTATTATTTTGTGGACATACAGGCTAATTTTAAAAAGCATTTGCATTTTGCGCGATATGCGTGCAGTTATTATTACAAAGAATAATCCTAAATCAACGAAAGTAGCATGTTCTGTATGGGGATATGGAGAAAAGGAGATTATTCATCGCAAATATATGAACGGTGCCGTTACCGTATTTTTTGAGGGTAATGAATTTAGAGCACCAATAGGGTATGACAAATATCTTTCAAATCTTTACGGGGATTATATGACACCACCACCAAGAACAAAGCAACATAATGAACATCAGGCAAGAGTGTGGTGGAGATAGGAGACGATGTGAAGAAGCAAAAAAGAGTAGTCTTTGCAGCGAATACAATTACAACATTATTTAGTTGCATTTATTATAGTCAAAAGATAAAACAGCATGATTCAAGCATTCAATGTCATTTGATTTGGCGTAATTCTTCAACTTATCTTATTTCTCAAAAAAGAATTGAGGGATATTTTGACAAAGTGATAGAAGTTCCAAATACAATTGGAGCGCCGTTAATGATATCATTAGAAGGTGTGCATAAAGAAATTGAATGTAGAAATTATATTAGAAATTCCGGCATCAGACAATTGTTATCGGAAAAATATGAAAAAGAAGTGTTACTGGTAAGCGCTGATTACAATGGTTTGATGAAAAATGTGATTAATATTTTTGGCAGAGGAAGTAATAGAAAGGTTATTTTGTTTGACGAAGGGATGTCCCTTTATAGTGAAAAAAAGCGGACGTGGAGAGATTCGATAAAACGATACTTCAAAAAAGAATACAATCATCTTCCAACAATAGGTGCTTCTACAAAATTAGATGCTATTTTTGCACAATTCCCTGAAAAACTTCCTGAATGGAAGAGAAAAGGAAGAAAAATCATAAAACAAAGTGATGTGTTTTCTGAACCTGAAATATGGAAGCCGCTCTTTAAAAATGATAAGCAACTTATGCAAGTAAGGGATAAGTTAAAGGGAAAAAAGGTGATTTTGTATTTGGGTCAACCGCTGCAAGAATTTTCGTCAAAAATTAAAATCAGGGATGAAATACGTTTCTTAGAAAAACTGTCAAAGAATATCCCGGAAGATTATGTGGTATTAATTAAGGGACACCCAAGGGATAATGCTAACAAATACAAGGTGCTTGACAAAAATGACAATTGCATCTTGTTTGGTAAAAATATAGCGTGGTATCCGATAGAAACGGTACATTTCTTATTTGATATAAAGATTGTTATGGCGCTATCATCTTCGGCTGCTATGAATCTGATAGAAAGGATTGAGGATTGTATAGCGGTTTATACATATCAATATTTTGATATTACCCTTCCTGATATGTGGATAGAAATGTTTGCCCAAAAGGGCGAAAGAGTGAAAGTACTCCGTGAAATAGACGATATTAAGGGAATTATTGACAAACCATGTACCGGTAAAAAAACACAAGAAAAAAAGGTTAATCGGGATATTGATTACATACTCGCGTGTATTGCAGAAAAAGGTAAAAAGATGCTATAATATGTTATATTATATTGCCAGACGGTATAGTGGAAATTAATAATTGAATGAAAGAGGGAAGAGACTATGAATAAAGGAACAGTAGCAGTATTATCTGCAATCGTAGGAGCAGCAGCCGGAGCAGCCGGAGCTAATTATTTAGGACAGAAGACCATTAATGAAAAGGCAGGTAAAGTAGATAAATTTAAAGGTTACTACAACATGCTTAATCAGTGGTTAATGCTTAAACAGGAAGGCAAGTCCTTAGAGAAATACTTTATCGATAACGGCTATAAGACGGTAGCTATTTATGGCATGGGAGAAATGGGTAACCGTCTGTATGATGAGTTAAAGAACAGCACAGAAGTTACTGTAAAATATGCAGTAGATCAGAATGCAGCAAGTACATATGCTGAGATTGATGTTATTGATAAGGACGATGAATACGAAGACGCAGATGTAATGGTAGTAACAGCTACTTTTGCATTTGATGATATTTCTGAAGAATTAAGCGAGAAGGTTGAATTCCCGATTGTATCTTTGGAAGATGTAGTATTTGAAGCGTAAGTAGAGGGGAGCATAGACGGAAGTTTAGGCTCCTTGATTATTCTATGCGAAAGTATAAAAGGATGGCGGATAAAAAAGTGGAACAGTCACTAAGAACGATTAAGATATCGGTTATTATTCCTGTATATAATATGGAAAATTCTATTGCAGAGTGTTTGGACAGCATTCAAAAACAGACGCTGCAGGAAATTGAAATTATTTGTGTGAATGATGGCTCGACGGACTCTTCTCTGGAAGTGTTGGAGGAGTACAAAAAACGAGACGCGCGTATGCAAATAATTACTACTGAAAACAGAGGTTCCGGCCCTGCAAGAAATACGGGGATTTGTACGGCTAAGGGAGAGTATATAGCTTTCATGGATGTGGATGATTTTTATCCGAAAAGCGATGTGTTAGAGACTCTTTATACAGTAGCTGTCGAGAAGGAGGCGGATGTTTGTGGCGGTTCCATGGCAATGGTGGAGAATGGGAAGAGAGTTAAAGTACCTATTATGAAACAGGTTTTCCGGACGGAAGGCTACATAGATATCCACAAATATCAATGGTGTTTAGGATATACACGTTTCCTTTTTAGAAGACAATTTATTATTGATAATGAATTATTTTTTAAAGATTATCGTAGGGGACAGGATCCGCCATTTATGTTAGAGGCGATGCTGGCTGCCAATAAAATATATGCTATAAAAAAACAAACCTATTGTAATAGAATAGGGCATAAGAAGGTAGCATGGGATGAACGGAAACTGACAGATTATATTCTTGCCATGACCGATATTGTAAAGATGTGCCGTGAGAATAATTTAAAGCAACTACATGTCTTTATTGTAAAGGAAAGAGTTTTGAATGATACTATTAAGAAAAATATCAAATGGTCATATAAATCTTCCGTTAATGCTTTAAAGCAATTGGATAAGGAAATTGATTACAGCTGGTTGAAAAACACAAAAAGCGTCTTTTTACAGATTATGTGTTATTGTTCCTTTAGATGGATTAAGAATATAGGTAGTTTTATCAAGGAAAGAAAGGTTAGAAAGCATTAGTTATGAAAAAGAATACGATTGCATTTTATCCCTATGTAGATTCAGGAAGCCAAAGTTATATCCGAAATATGGAAGATATTTTGAAGAATTGCGGAGCAAAATTATTACCCTATATTCATGGAGTCAAAACGATTCCCAATATGTTTAGGAGTAAATATATATTTCTGAATTGGTTTGAAAATGACTTGACGATCCTTGATAGAAGTTGTATTGTTCTTGCCGGATTATTAGGGAAAAAAGTGATATGGACATTTCATAATAAAGTCCCGCACGACAGTCCTGATTATGCCGTGGCAAAGGAAAATATATCTTTCATGGCGCGTTTTGCTACACATATTTTGATTCTTTCGCATAATAGTAGAAAAGAATTAAAGGAAGTGGCCGGCGGCAGTGTGCTTAAAAAAACAGTTTATATGCCACACATTCATTATTGTAATGTTTACAAGCCAACGGGAAAGTCAGAGAATGACGGAACTTTAAGCAAAGAGTTTGTATTTTTATATTTTGGTCTGGTAAGACCATATAAGAATATTGAATTGTTGATTGAAGCGTTTACAATTTCACCTATCCCCAATGCAAAACTTCTGATAGCAGGGAAACCCTCTGATGTTCAATATGCGAAAAAGATAAAAGAATTGTGTAAAAAAAGCGATAATATCGAGCTGGACTTGCATTATATACCGGATCAGAAGGTTTACCAATATATGCAGAAGGCTGATGCGATAGTCTTGCCTTATGACAAAAAAAGCAGTATGAATTCAGGCGCAATGATTGCTGCGTTTTCCTGTAAGAAACCGGTTATTGTTCCGGATATTGCGATGGCAAGAGATTATACAGATAAAGAGTATGTTTACCGGTATGGCTACAAAAATGTTACAGAGCATGTAGAACGGTTATGTGATGCGATGAAGCAGGCGTATTCGCAAGGGAAAGAGAAAAATACTGCTTTTGGCGAAACGGCTTATCAAGATGTATTAGAAAAAAATAGTGAGAAAATGGTATTAAAATCATTGGAACAGATATGGTAGGGGCGAAATGAATTACAAGTATCAATTCGGATTTATGTTAAAATCTTATAAACGGGACTTGCAATTAGCAATAAGATTGGTAAAGTCTTATATACAATATAATGTAGAGAAATTACCTTTATTTATTGTAATTCCGGCAGATGATTATAAATTGTTTGTAGAAGAAATTCCTAATAAATCATATATTTTTATTTTGAAAGATGAAGATATTCCGGTAGAATATATGTGTGAACAACAGAGAAAGCCAGTGGGATGGTATAATCAGCAAATTGCCAAGCTTGCATTTTGGAAAACCGGATTATGCCGTAATTATAGTTGCTTGGATTCAGATGCCTGTTTTATTAATCCAATCCGGAGTAAACGTTTTATGTATGATGCAGAAATACCGTATACAATCCTGTTTGAAGATAATGATTTAAAAGCAGATGATCATTATTATCAAAAACACTGGGTTCGCCGTGAACGATATATCCGGAAAATATACAAAGAGATTGGTTTAAAAGACGTACATCTTATTACCTGTCATGGATTTCAAACATTCTCAGCAGACGTTTTGGAGAATTTTCAACAGGAATTTTTGGACAAGAAAGGGTATTCGTACATTGATCTGATAAACATCGCTCCATACGAAGTGTCATGGTATAATGTGTGGTTACAGAAATCAGGAATTATCCCTATATATTCATGTGAAAGTCATTTTAAAACCTATCACACAAAGCGTCAATGGCGATACGAACGTCTCAAGGGAATAAATGAAAAGTCGCTGAAAAGGAGCTATGTTGGGATAATTATGAACTCTAACTATTTTGGCCACAAGACGGGGTTTTGTGACGTGCTTAGAGAGCGTATTATAAGATAATGGTGGGGGAGTTAGATGAAAATTGGTGCATATTGGGCAGAATGTAACAACTTTGGAGATAAGTTGACGGTAGCAATACTTAATAGTATGAGTGGGATTGAGGTCTACAAAGAAGAAAAACAGTATGCAAAGTTTGTTGGGGTTGGCTCGATTTTAGAACGTTTTCAAGGGAAAGCGGGACCTTGCTTTTTAAATCCATTATATGTATTTGGTACGGGTTATGATTGGCGTAATGTCAGATGTAATTCTTTTAGCAGAAAACTGAAAGTTTATGCAGTAAGAGGTATGGAGACCCAAAAATATATTGAAAATATAACCGGTGAAAAACTATCCGATATTGTGTTGGGAGATATAGGACTCCTTGCCGGAAGATTGGCAAAAGGAATGAAAATTGACAAGCTATATGATATAGGAATTGTGCCCCATTATGTTGATAAGAAAGATGCCAGATTTAAAGAGTTGCAGAACAGATTACCCAACGCAAAAATACTGAATGTTCGCAGTAATCCTAAAGAATTTATTAAGGAACTGCTTAAGTGTAAACGTATAGTGAGTACTGCTATGCATCCGTTGATAGTATGTGATGCTTTGCGGATTCCAAATCTGTGGGCGTATCTGCCAAATGCGAATCAGGTGGATATGTCTAAAAAATTTGATGATTATTACAGTGCTTTTGGATTGAAAAAAGAACCATTGATTTTGGATGAACAAGGGCTGCAATGTGATTTGATAAATCTGATTGAAGATAGGTATGATATTACTGATGACATGATTGATAAAAAAGTGTACGAATTGCAGAATGCGTTAATAAGGATGCTTGACGATATGAAAAAAGATTACGTGTCGGATATTTTATGGAAAGGCATTAAAGGACTAAACAACAGCTTTTCGCAAATGAGAAAGTTTTGTTTTCAGGGTGGGGAAAGATGTGGTTTTGGAGAAATGCAAAGAGGGGTATCCGCTTTTTTATCAAAACCGGACAACGGAAAAAGGAATCAGAAAGAAAAATATGCAAAGCGTGGAAAGAATGTCCAGATTATTGATGAGTCGGATATACACTATAAAGAAAATATAAAATTAGGGAATAATGTCTATATAGGCCGCGAGGCTTCAATTTGGGGTATTGGTGGAGTTACTATCGGTGATAATACAATTTTGGGGCCAAGAGTTACTATTCATTCCAGTAATCATAGATATGAAAATGCTGAAATGTTGCCGTATGACAATGTGAGTTATTTGCAAGAAGTACAAATAGGAAGAAACGTATGGATTGGTGATAGTGCCATGTTGTGTCCGGGTTGCGAGATAGGCGATGGCGCTGTGGTTGCAATGGGAGCGGTTGTCAGTGGTAAAGTACCTAAGTGTGCGGTAGTGGCAGGCAATCCTGCCAAAGTAGTTAAGATGCGTGATGAGGAAAGATATGAACGCCTTGATCGTGCGGGACAATATTATTTAAAGGAAAAGAGAAGAGCGCACTTAAAACCAAAATATGTAGAGAAAAATGATAAGAAGGGGTAACGATGAAAAGAATTGTAATTTGGGGATTGGGAACAGAATGGGAACGGATAAGAAAGCTTATTGAAAGTAAGGAGTTGTTGCTTTCTAAGGATGATAGAGAAGCTTGGGAACGGATTAAGAAAATATAAACTAGTAATTAACATCTGTGAAAACACCTGCAGGGAGAAAACGCTATGGTAATTGCGATATGTCAGTTGAATATCCGGTATGAAGATAAAGCGTATAATATTGCCCGCGCCAAGGAGCTGATTGAAAAGGCAGCTTCCCAAAGCGCAGAGACTATCTTGTTTCCGGAGATGAGCGTGACCGGTTTTTCTATGGAAACGGATAAACTTGCAGAACCACAGGATAAGAGTGCAACCGTGGACGCCTTTTGCGACATGGCTTTAAAATACAATATTTGCATAGGACTTGGCGTAGCATTAAATAATGGTAACAATAAATCCGGTAATCATTATGTAATCATAAACAATACCGGTAAGATTTTGTCAGACTATACAAAAATTCATCCGTTTTCAATAACCGGCGAAGACTGTTTTTTTGAAAAAGGACAAGAGATTGTACACTATGAAATAGGCGGATTTTCCTGTAGCCATTTTATCTGTTATGACTTGCGTTTTCCGGAAGTTTTCCATGTGGCATCCAAGAAGGCGGAACTCATATTTGTGCCGGCGAACTGGCCTGCATCACGCATTGAACAATACAGGGCTTTGCTTTGTGCCAGGGCAATAGAAAATCAAGCCTACGTTATCGGTATAAACTGCACAGGGCAGCAGGGGAATGTGGCTTATGATGGTGGCAGTGCGGCATATGATTATCTGGGTCGGGAAGTAATTAGGCTAAGTGATGAAGAACTTGCCTATGTTACAATAGACAATGCCGGTGCACTGAGGGAGTATCGGCAAAATTTCCCGGTTAAGCGTGATATAAGATGGGAATTATATAAAAATATGTATGAAAAAGAAATGCCGGAAAAAGAGCTTTTAGAAAAAGAACCGGCAGAATAAATACAAGGCTGTCTTTAAGAGGGGAGAATTATTATGAAATACGATTATCTTATTGTAGGCGCAGGATTATTTGGTGCGACCTTCGCATATGAAATGAAAAAGAATGGAAAAACAAGCGTGGTTATAGATAAGCGTGACCATATTGCGGGAAACATTTACACGAAGGAGCAAAACGGTATAAATGTACATAAATACGGAGCGCATATTTTCCATACCTCCAATAAAGCTATTTGGGATTACGTGAATCAGTTTGCCGAGTTTAATAATTTTGTTAATTCTCCGGTTGCATGCTATAAGGACGAGCTTTATAATCTGCCTTTTAACATGAATACCTTTAGTAAAATGTGGGGCATTAAGACGCCCAAGGAAGCCAGAGAGATGATTGATGCCCAGATTAAGGAAGCAGGAATTACGGAACCTAAAAATCTGGAAGAACAGGCAATTTCCCTTGCGGGAAAAGATGTATACGAAAAGCTTGTAAAAGGGTATACGGAAAAGCAGTGGGGCAGAGACTGTAAAGATCTCCCGGCATTTATTATCCGCAGATTGCCGCTTAGATTTACCTATGACAACAACTATTTTAACGACCGATATCAGGGAATCCCGGTTGGCGGCTATACACAGATAGTAGAAAAAATGTTGGATGGTATTGAAGTACACCTTTGCACAGACTTTAAAGAATATGCATCGCTTAATGAGGACGGTGTGTATGAAAATGCAAAAGGTGATCTTTTTGACAAGGTATTATATACCGGTATGATAGATGAGTTCTTTGATTATAAGTTGGGTGAACTTGAGTACCGTTCCCTCCGTTTTGAAGAAGAGACGCTCGTAGGGGAAGACAATTACCAGGGGAATGCGGTAGTAAACTATACAGAGCGTGAAATCCCGTATACAAGAATTATAGAGCATAAGCATTTTGAATTCGGCAAGCAGGAGGACACCGTTATTACACGGGAGTATCCTGCAGAATGGAAAAAAGGTGATGAACCGTATTATCCGCTCAATAATGACAAGAATGCTGCATTGTATGAAAAATATTGTGCACTTGCCAAGGATAAGAAAAATATACTTTTTGGCGGACGTTTGGGACAGTATAAGTATTATGACATGGATAAGGTGCTGGAGGCGGCACTTGCTATGGTAGAAGGAGAAAGGTAATCCCCATGAATATATTGGCAATCATTCCCGCACGGAGCGGTTCGAAAAGTGTAGTTGATAAGAATATAAGAAAAATAAACGGAAAGCCGATGCTTTCTTATTCTATTGAACATGCCCAAAAGTCAAAATACATAAATAGGGTAATTGTTAGTACGGACAGTGAAAAATATGCAGCGATTGCAAGAGAATACGGAGCTGAAATTCCATTTTTAAGACCGGCAGAATATGCTACGGATACGGCACTTGATATAGACGTATTCTATCATGCCCTTACATATCTTAAAGAAAAAGAAGGATATGTGCCGGAAATAGTAGTCCAGTTACGTCCGACTTATCCGATACGCGATGTCAAAGATATCGACAACATGATTGAGATGTTAATGGCAGATGAAAGTGCAGACAGTGTCAGAACCATCGCTCCTGCCAAAGAGATTGCCTATAAGATGTGGCGTAAAAATGAGGACGGAACGATAGTGCCTCTTTTGACGGATATTGATGAAGCATATAACATGCCACGCCAGCAGCTTCCGAAGATTTATTACCAGAATGCATGTATTGATGTGGCAAGAAGCCGTGTCATTCTTGAGCAGCGTTCCATGTCCGGTAAAAAAATACTTGGCTATCAGATGGAGCATAATTACGATATCGACACAGAAGAAGAGTTTGTAAAGGCAGATCAGGCTCTTCGTATCAGACAGGGTGGCCAAAGATTTGTTTTTGATATAGATGGTGTCATCGCAGTGAAACGTGATGATTTATCTTATGACAAAGCAGAGCCTAATGAAAAGATGATACGCATAATAAACCAATTATATGATTGGGGTAATGAGATAATTTTGTTTACGGCGCGTGGCTATGTGACCGGCATTAACTGGTATCCGGTAACGAAGGCATCCATGGACAAATGGGGCGTAAAGTATCATGAACTTCTGATGGGAAAACCCAATGCGGATTTCTATGTGGATGATCATTTCCTGCCGATGGAGTTCTTATACGAAGAATTGTAAATGATTTATGGAAGTATATAGTCGAAATATTACATACAGAAATTGCAAGATTCTTACAATCTTGCAATTTTTTCTTGCAACAATGCAGGTATCGTGCTATGATAAAAGCGTAATAGTAGATTTCTATGCCCATACGTAAGGAAAAGGTTTTCCGTCAACGGGATAAGAGTTGAACGTATTAATTCATGGATGAAAGGAGGGGCACGCTATGGCTATCAATACAGCAGTATTGAATAACGTCTATAATCATTATCTGACTTCGTATGCGCCAAAGGGTACCACACAGTATGATACCCATAAGAAGAGTGAGCTACGGAATATCTATAATACCATAGTAAAACAGAATAAAGAAGCACCCCTTTTCATCACAGATACCAGTCGGGAAGCACAGCAGTTTGCCGTTGGTATTAAGGAGAATGCGCGCGATTTACGTAATACGATAGCATCTCTTGGCGGCTTGAATGAAGAAGAATTGCTTGCGAAGAAAAAGGCATTTTCGACTAACAGCAATATAGCGGAAGCCAAATACATAGGCGACAGTGAAGATGAAACACTGGAGTTTGAGATAGAAGTTAAGAATCTTGCGAAGCCGCAGTATAATGTGGGTAGTTATTTGCCGGCTAATGACGCAGTATCCTTATCACCGAATGTTTACTCTTTTGACGTAAGAGTT
The DNA here is from genome assembly GCA_045576455.1 of Lachnospiraceae bacterium. GTDB lineage: Bacteria > Bacillota > Clostridia > Lachnospirales > Lachnospiraceae > RGIG4034. The sequence goes on from JAZNGM010000007.1 coordinate 99,165, forward strand.
AATGATTTGAGCTATGAGTTCCAGTTTAATGTTAAGGAGGAAGATACCAATCTTTCTTTACAAAAGAGACTTGCAAACCTTGTAAATAATTCCAATATATCGCTTAATGCACAGATATTAGAGGATGGTGAAGGTAACAGTTCGCTCCAGATTATGTCTAATCTGACAGGATTGCCGGAGAGTAAGACAGAACTGTTTAAATTAACCGAGGAGCATACCAGTAAAAATACAGGTATTCTTGATTATCTTGGTATCGGAGAGATTACAAGACCTGCGGAAAGTGCCCGTTTCTTAATTAATGGTAATGAAAGAAGTGCCCTTTCCAACACCTTTACGGTAGAAAAGAAATATGAACTTAATTTAACAGGTGTATCTCCGGAAGACGGAACGACAGCAAGAATCGGTATTAAGACGGATACGGAATCTATCAAAGAAAACCTTATCCAGCTCGTGGGAAGCTATAATAATTTTGTTAAGACAGCAAATGAATATATTGAAAAGCAGCCGTTAAGCAACAGACTGTTAAATGAAATGAACCGGATTACCCGTTATTATAATAGTGGGTTTGAGCAGATGGGACTGAGTGTGGATGAACAGGGTGCCATCAATGTTAATGAAGATGCTTTTGATAAGGCAATGGATGTGGAAAATGCACAAGAAACGTTGGAACCACTGAAAGGCTTTGCCAATACAATCTTAAGAAAAGCGAATCAGGTATCTTTAAATCCGATGAATTATGTACATAGAACAGTGGTCGCTTATAAGAATCCGGGACGTAATTTTGTGTCCCCATATGTAACAAGTGCATATAGCGGAATGATGTTTAATTCCTATTGCTAATCTGATTGTTTGTCCTCTTGCGTTCTTTGCAAGAATGACATATAATCAGATTTAGTAATTTTTAAGGAAAAATATAATAAATTGTTAATTTTGGAGGCAACGATGATAAATCTTTTGGAAGGTGGACAATATCTTGTAAACGGAAATCAGATTATCGCAGACAATGCAAATGCATTAGCTGAAATAAAGAGTGTTACCGGTGTAGATATTACCAAGGAAGAAGCTAAGAAACAGACAATCGCTTACGGAATTTTAGAATCACATAATACCTCAGGTAATATGGATAAGTTAAAAATCAGATTTGATAAACTTACTTCCCATGACATTACCTTTGTCGGGATTATACAGACAGCACGTGCGTCAGGACTTGAAAAATTCCCGATGCCTTACGTTCTTACCAACTGCCATAACTCACTTTGTGCAGTAGGCGGAACCATTAACGAAGATGATCATATGTATGGTCTTACCTGTGCTAAGAAATACGGTGGAGTATATGTTCCGCCTCATCAGGCAGTTATCCATCAGTTTGCTCGTGAAATGCTTGCGGGCGGCGGTAAGATGATTTTGGGTTCAGACTCCCATACACGTTATGGTGCACTCGGTACCATGGCAGTAGGAGAAGGCGGACCTGAACTTGTAAAACAGCTCCTTAATCAGACTTATGATATTGATATGCCGAAGGTAGTAGGTATTTATCTTACAGGAGAACCAATGAGAGGTGTAGGTCCTCAGGACGTTGCACTTGCTATTATCGGTGCTGTTTTTGCTAACGGTTTCGTTAAAAACTCTGTAATGGAATTTGTAGGACCCGGCGTTAAAAACCTTACACCTGATTTCAGAATCGGTGTGGATGTAATGACAACGGAGACTACCTGTTTATCATCTATTTGGCAGACAGATGAGCAGGTAAAAGAGTTTTATGATATCCACGGACGTGTAAATGAATATAAAGAATTGAATCCGGGACAGGTTACATATTACGATGGAATGATTACAATAGACCTTGCAACCATTAAGCCGATGATTGCTATGCCTTTCCATCCAAGTAACGTATATACCATTGATGAATTAAATGCTAACCTTGTGGATATTCTTACTGATTGTGAGAAGAAAGCACTTGTCAGCCTTGATGGTGCTGTTGACTTTAAACTTACCGATAAGATTAAAAACGGTAAGTTGTATGTAGAACAGGGAATTATCGCAGGTTGTGCCGGCGGTGGTTTTGAAAACATTTGTGCAGCAGCAGATATTATGAAAGGTTCCTTCATCGGTGCAGACGAGTTTACGCTTAGCGTATATCCTGCATCTACCCCAATTTATATGGAACTTGCTAAGAATGGCTGTCTTGCATCCTTAATCCAGACCGGTGCCATTGTTAAAACAGCATTCTGTGGTCCTTGTTTCGGCGCAGGTGATACACCGGCTAATAATGCCTTCAGTATCCGTCATTCAACACGTAACTTCCCGAACCGTGAAGGTTCTAAGTTACAGAACGGACAGATTGCATCTGTTGCACTTATGGATGCCCGTTCAATCGCAGCTACGGCGGCTAATAAGGGTTACCTTACACCGGCTACGGATGTACCTGAAAAAATCGGCACATACAAATATTACTTTGATAAATCAATCTATGAAAACCGTGTATTTGATTCACACGGTGTGGCTGACCCGTCAGTGGAAGTTAAGTTTGGTCCTAATATCAAGGACTGGCCTGCAATGTCAGCATTAACAGATAACCTTGTATTAAAAGTAGTATCTGAGATACATGATCCTGTAACAACAACGGATGAATTGATTCCTTCGGGAGAGACTTCATCTTTCCGTTCCAATCCGTTAGGACTTGCAGAGTTTACGCTTTCAAGAAAAGATCCTGCATATGTAGGTCTTGCAAAAGAAGTACAGGGTGCTGAAAACGCAAGAAAAGAAGCAGGTGCTGATCCTATCGCTAAGCTTCCTGAGTTACAGCAGGTAATGGATGAGATTAAGAAAACGTTCCCTGAAACAGCTTTTGATAATACAGGAATCGGAAGTACGATTTTTGCAGTAAAACCGGGTGATGGTTCTGCACGTGAACAGGCAGCTTCCTGTCAGAAAGTATTGGGCGGCTGGGCTAATATTGCTAACGAGTATGCTACCAAGAGATACCGTTCCAACCTTATTAACTGGGGTATGCTCCCATTCGTTATTGAAAAGGGTGAGCTTCCGTTCAAGAATCTTGATTATGTATTTGTACCGGGAATCCGTAAAGCAGTAGAGGAGAAGGCAGCAACCATTAAAGCTTACACAGTTGTACCTTCAAAGGGACTTACCGAGTTTACACTTGCATTGGGTGACCTTACAGATAAAGAACGTGAGATTATCTTAAAAGGATGTCTTATTAATTATAACCGTGTATAAAATTATGAATGTACTATAAAAAGCGGGTGGCAATGTGCCATCCGCTTTTTGAATTATCTTCATTTAGATTGAATGTTTACGAAAAAATGATAGTTTCTTAAGATTGCCTGTTTTGTCTAAAGTAAATGATGAATAACCCGATATTGACTATAGATACTTTTGCAAAAGTAAGAAATTTAGCGGTCAAGATACATGGAGGTACTTGAACCCTTAAAGAAAGGGGGTCAAGACATGATCATTCAATCAAGCAATCTTTCATTTAATGCAAACCGTAACTATGCACAGTCCATAACACGACGTGCTTCAGTCAGCCATTCTACAAGTATTTTTGTTGTCCCTAACGGAAAAAAGGAATTATCCGAGGTTCTTAAGGGGGAAGAAAAGGACGCACTGTTAACACCGGTGGATGAAAAAGATAAGCAACAGGAAGACTTGTCCATGAACGATTCTTTATTTGGATTGCGTTCATCCAAAAGCTCACTCATTACCTCTAAAGATTACAGGGATGCCATGGAAAACATCCGTAGAAGATGTATTGAATTTCTCATGAAAATATTTTACGGGAGGAAGTATGATGAAGGAAACCCGCCCGCTGAGCAGGGCGAAGTAACCGAAGCAAGTCTTGTTAATCAGGAAAATGCAAACGGCGTATTAATGCAGCGGGTTTCGACGGAATCCGTGGTAGAGGTGTCTTATTATGAAGAAGAGACCACTTCTTTTGGTGCGTCGGGAACGGTTGTAAATGCGGATGGAACCACACTTTCCATAAACGTAGGGGTTACCATGAGCAGGAGCCTTTCAACGTATATGAAAGAGCATAATCTCCTTGAGCAGTATACTTTTGTAGATCCGCTTGTTATTAATCTCAATACCAATATTGCGTCGTTAAGTGACCAGAAATTTGAATTTGATATTGATAATGACGGAATACTCGATACGATTTCTTCCCTTAATGAAGGAAGCGGATATCTGGCACTTGATAAAAACGCGGATGGTGTTATTAATGACGGAACAGAATTGTTCGGCACGGATTCGGGAGATGGCTTTAAGGATTTGGCGGCATATGATGCAGACGGTAACGGATGGATAGACGAAGCCGATCCTATTTTTGAAAAGCTGCTTATATGGACCAAGGATGAATGCGGACAAGATAAGTTGTATCACCTTACGGAAAAAGGTGTGGGTGCCATATGTCTTTCAAATGCTTCGACTGATTTTTCATTAAAATCGGTAAAAGATAATGCGACAAACGGAGCAATCAGAAGTACCGGCATTTTCCTATATGAAAACGGAACAGCAGGCACGTTGCAGCATTTAGATATCGCAAAATAGGAATAAATCATTTTTTTATGATATCCGGCATACTATGTGTATCGGAGGCATACATGAAAAAAGTACAGGTTCTTATTACGTGCGTTACTCTTTTGCTTATACCGTATCTTTTATTAAAAGCATCGGGATATATAGGCAACCAAAATGAACAGAATGAAATACATAATAAACTAAAGGATACCGTATACTATGTTTTGAAAGAAGAAAGTTACGGTATCCGTTTTGTGTCAATGGAAGAGTATTTGGTAGGACTTACGGCAGCAAATGCTCCCATAAGCTATGCGGACGAGATGCTAAAAGCACAGATTGTACTTATGCGGTCTTCCATTGTCCGGCATGCGGATGAAGTTAGGCGTGAACCTTACGGAAATGAAAAATATGTATATGCAAAAGAGGAAGAATTAGGGCTTGCTTATTACGATGATAAGGATATGAAACGCTTATGGGGAGACAAATATGTCGAAAACTATAACCGGATTGCTACCCTTGTATCGGCGACCAAAGGCATCTATGTCTCATACGGAAATAAAGCGGTGGAAGCGGCTTTTTTCCCTTTGAGTGGGGGAAAAACACGAGGGGATGTAGAAGGGTGTGACTATTTATGTCCCGTGGTATGCGAAAATGATATATATGCAGATGAGTTTGTACACAGGATTACATATGATTCGGCAGAATTTGCAGCAATATTCCGTAAAATATTAAAAATAGATATTTCTGATGAACAGGATATCTCATTTGAAGATTTTGAAGTGGTAAGCCGGGATGAAGGCGGATATGTTACCAAGGTAAGAGTGGGGGAATTTTATATTCCGGGAGAAGACATACGGCTTGCGCTTTTATTGCCGTCGGCCAACTACGAATTGGAATTTACTTTAACCGGGGTAACCTTTATTGTATATGGTAAAGGGCATGGTTTTGGTATGTCGCAGTATGAGGCTAATGTAATGGCAATGAATGGTAGTGATTATCAGGATATAATCAATTACTTTTTTTATAATACAGTAATTAAAAAAATTGAATAAAACCGCTTATATAGGAAAGACTATCTCTAAAGCCAATTTAAACAGGCATTTATTGACACGAAAGGAGATAGGAACCATGAGAAAACGTGGTAAAGGTGGTTTGAATAGAGAACAAATAATTATGCTTTCTGCCTCCGGATTTGTAATTATGGCATTAACATTGACCGGAGTATATGTAAGCAAAAAGGCAGACAATAATAAAGGCGATGGCTATAGTATTGATTTTGGGGCATTGGAAAAAAACAATGAGGATGTTGAAGAGCAACCCAAGGATATTACGGATATGAATCCTGCCAGTACGGAGTCGACTGAGAATCCGGGACTTACATCCAATACAAAGGATACTAACATAATTATCCCTGAACAGACAGACTTAGATGCGGACCCGGATTTTGCGGAGATAGAGGACAGCGGTCTTTTGGCAGAGGGACCTATTGTGAATGAAGAACCGGAAGGTAATCAAGAACAGGGGCCTGATGATGTGGCACAGATTGAACAGCCGGTTTCTGAGCCGGTTGAGAAACCGGTTGAAAAAGAGCCGGTAAATCAAGTCAGTGGTGGCGGTATAAAAGCAGAGACTTTAAGCTTTGGTTCAAACAGCACACTTAAATGGCCGATAGTTGGGAACGTGTTGTTAAATTACAGCATGGATAAAACCATCTACTTCCCAACGCTTGATTTATACAAATACAGTCCGGCAATCGTGATTGAAGCAGTGGAAGGTACACCGGTAACTGCGGCAACCAATGCCATTATTACGGACGTATATTACGATGAAGAAATCGGAAATGCGGTTAAAATGAACATCGGTAGCGGATATGAACTTATTTACGGACAGCTTGATAAGATTGCCGTATCTAAGGGTGAAGGTATTAAGGCCGGAGAAATTGTAGGGTATGTTGCGGCTCCGACCAAATATTATTCCATCGAAGGAAGTAATGTTTATTTTGAACTCACAAAAGATGGAACACCTGTCAATCCGCTGAGTATATTAGAATAAAGTCGCAATCGGGATTATTTACACTAGTTTTTCCCCCTCACGAATAAGGTACGCGCTTTACTCGATTGCTTTATGATAAACGGTCTTCCATACATTGTGTGGAAGACCATTTTCATAATGATATATGCTTTACTTAAAACCGGCATTCGTGGTATTATCTTACTGTATGTATAATACGTGATGACAGGTTTTATTTATGTGAGGAACTAAGATGTTACGTGGCTTTAAATATATAGTTCTGCTGGCAGTTACGGTTGTTTTTTTGACTGGTTGCGGACAGGAAAAGAAGGAAGAGGAATATGTGCAGGAAACTGTGGAAGAAGCCTTTCAGGGAATGTGCGGAACCGAGGCTAATATATGTTATGAGCCGGTAACGCAGAAACCCAACATATCCGTGAACATGATAGGCTATGAGTCGGACGAGAAGAAGATGGCAATTTTTAAGACGGAAGGTCTTGCGCGGTATTTTTATCTGCTGGATGTTGATACGAACGAAACCGTATACCGCGGAATGATAGAAGAACCGGTATATAACGTATTAATGAATGCCTATATCAGTACCGGTGATTTTTCTTCTGTTACAAAAGAAGGAAAGTACATAGTATATACAGATTTTATTGGGGAATCCTATCCGTTTGAAATTAAGAATAAGGTTAAAAGCACACTTTTTACAACAGGCTTACAGGAATTTTGCATGAAAATAGATGAGTATATGAATACGCCTTATGTAAAAAACAGTTTTTTTAAAAAGGCAGAAATGCTTAACTATATGCTGCTCAGCTATTCCTTATATCCTAAATCATATGCAGACGGTGTGGTGACGGATAGTGCCAATGAAATACCGGATATTTTAGATGAAACAAAAAAAGTAATTGAATGGTGCCGTGAAATACAGACAAGCGGGATGAGTGCAAATGACAGAATGGCGTTTATAGGCCTTCTTGCCAAGTTCAGCCAGGTGTATAAACCATATGATAATGCATATGCCAACACGTGCCGTAAAGATGCGGAAGAATTTTATAAGGAAGCGGTAAAATCCGGTGCGGAAAAAGCGGATACCCAGATAGCATATTATGCGTCCTCTGTGCTTTATCATCTTACCGGTTATGTAAAATACCGTTCGGCGCTGTATGAAGTGATGGATAGTGAAAAGTATACACATGATAACTGGGATTATGCCTTCCTAGCGGAAATGAATTATCTGATCGGCAAAAAGAACGTGGATATCGAACGTTGTAATGTTATTATGAGAAATCTGATGGCATATGCAGAGGAGATTACCAGTACGTCGGGTAACGATGCATTAGGCATTACTTCCTACAAACCGGAAAGTATACTCCGCAAGATGCGCTATCTGGTAATCGCCAATTATGTGCTGGAAAGTAATGAATATAGGGAAATACTTCGAAATCATTATACCTATTTGGCGGGTGTCAATGTGGCGGGGGAAAACAGCCTTAAAGCATTGCAGGAGAAAGACAAAGTATTATTTTTGTTTATGCTTGCAGACATGAATGAAAATATATAGTAAACAGCATATATAGAATAGATATAGAAAAGATATAGAAAGAAGGATAATAATGAATATAGTAGTTTTGGCTGGTGGTGTCAGTACGGAAAGAGATGTATCATTAAGCTCGGGAAAAATGATTTATAACGCTTTGAAAAAGAAGCATAACGTAATGTTACTGGATGTTTACTTTGGATATGAGGGCGAAGTTAACGAGGATATTTTTTCTCCGGAAATAGATTATGCCAAGGACATTTGTGCAGTATCTGCAGAAAATCCTGATATAGAAGCCATTAAGGCGCTTAGAAAAGATAATTCCAACGGCTTCTTCGGACCGAATGTAATAAAGATTTGCCAGATGGCGGATATCGTATTTTTGGGATTGCATGGTGAAAACGGCGAAAACGGTAAAGTGCAGGCAGCATTTGACTTATTGAATATTAAGTATACCGGTACGGATTATGTAAGTTCAGCTTTGTCCATGGATAAAGCACTGGCAAAAGAATTGTTTATGCAGAACAATATACCGACGCCGGCAGGAATTAAGATTTCTTCAGTTTCTGAATGGAACGGACAGATTGAAGTGCCTTGCGTTGTAAAAACTACCTGTGGCGGTTCCAGCGTCGGGGTATATATATCACACAACGGGGATAAGACGAAGCAATATATTGAAGAAGCCTTTAAATACGGTGACGAAGTTGTTGTGGAGCAATATATTAAGGGAAGAGAGTTTTCCGTAGGCGTAGTTGACGGAAAAGCGTTACCGATTATAGAGATTGCCCCTTTGGAGGGATTCTATGACTATAAGAATAAATACCAGGAAGGCAGTGCGATAGAAACCTGTCCGGCAGAATTACCGGAAGAAGTTACACTTAAAATGCAGCGTTGTGCCGAAAAGGTATATGAAGTTTTACGTCTCAAGGTGTATACGAGAATCGATTTCATGATGGATGAAGACTATAACATATATTGTCTGGAAGCCAATACCCTTCCGGGATTTACACCGACCTCCCTTCTGCCGCAGGAAGCAGCAGCAATCGGAAAATCCTATGAAGAATTATGTGAGTGGATTATTCAGTTATCCCTTGAAAAGGATATATAAATCAGATGCAATAAATTGCTCAGGAATGAGGAGTAGTATGGTTAAAATGAGCTTATCCGACATAGCAAAAGCATGTCAGGGTGTATTATACGGAAAAGATACCGATAAGATTTCTTCTGTTACGATAGATTCGCGTCTGGTAGAAGAAGGAAGTCTTTTTATTGCTACAAAAGGAGAACGTGTTGACGGTCATTCCTTTATACCGGTTGCGATAGAAAAAGGTGCTGTGGCAGTAGTTTCAGAAAAGCCGTGTACAATCAGCGTACCTTATATTTTGGTAGAAGACAGTTTTGTGGCATTAAAGGCTATTGCAGAGTATTACCGTATGTGTTTATCCATTCCGGTAGTTGGCATTACGGGCAGTGTCGGAAAAACCAGTACAAAAGAATTTATAGCTGCTGTTCTTTCTGAAAAGTTTTGCACTTTAAAGACACAGGGAAATTACAATAATGAAGTTGGTTTGCCGCTTACGGTTTTAAAAATCCGTAGGGAGCATGAAGCTGCTGTATTGGAAATGGGAATCAGTGAATTTAATGAGATGCACAGATTAAGCAAGGTAGCAAAACCGGATATTGCAGTTATCACAAATATTGGTATGTGTCATCTGGAAAACCTTATAGACCGTGATGGGGTGCTTAAGGCTAAGACAGAAATTTTTGATTATCTTAAAGAAGATGGAATCGTCTGCTTGAACGGCGATGATGATAAGCTTATTACCATTACCGGGGTGAAAGGAAGAAAACCGGTTTTCTTCGGTATGGGTAACAATAATGACATTACGGTGAGAGACATAGTGTCTCACGGACTTACGGGAAGTGAATGTGTAATTATTACGCCACAGGGAGAAGTTAAGGTAAATGTACCGTTACCGGGAGAGCATATGGTGCTGAATGCTTTGGCGGCAACAGCAGTAGGACTCTCTTTAGGTCTTTCGCTTTCAGAAATAGCTGAAGGAATCAGTAAGGTTAAACCGGTAAGCGGGCGCAGTAACCTTATCATGACAGATAAATATAACATTATTGATGATTGCTATAATGCAAATCCGGTGTCAATGAAGGCAGCCATTGATTTGTTAAAGATGGCGGCAACCAGGACGGTAGCCGTACTGGGAGATATGTTTGAACTTGGCTCGGACGAAGTCAGTCTTCATACTTCTGTAGGAATGTATGTAGCTGAAAAAAATGTTGATGTGCTGATATGTGTGGGTAATCTTTCAAAAAATATGTACGAGGGCGCACTGGATTTTAAAAAGAATAATCCGGAATGTAAAACCCATGTATATTATTATGAAAATCAAGAGATGCTTTTAAAAGAGCTGAATCAGATATTAATGGAAAATGATACGGTATTATTCAAAGCTTCGCATGGAATGCATTTTGATGAGATAATAAAAAAACAAGGCTTACAATAAAGCCTTGTTTTCTTCAAGCATTTCTGCAATAACATTTTGGAAATAAGTACCGATATTTTTTTGGTCTTCTTTAGAAAGCTCATTGATATAAATGGGTTTTCCGTACCGAAGAACAATTTTAGTCTTTTTGATTTTAGGAAAATGGTTTTCAAATATTTCTGCCGTATTACTAAGGGCAAACGGAAGAACCGGAACGCCTGATTTTTGGGCAATTTTAAAACTGCCGTCATGGAACGGAAGTAATGAGCCTTCTTCCTTGTTGCGGGTTCCTTCGGGGAAGATACAAATGGAGGTTCCCTGTTTTTCGAGTTCAATACATTTTAAAATAGTTACAAGACCCTTTTTTACATCTTTACGGTCAAGGAACTGACAGTTTACCAGTTTCATCCAGAAGTTTAACAGAAAGACCTTACTCATTTCGGCTTTTGCAACATAGCCGGTTGGTCTTGGCACTCTGACATAAGTTATCATAATGTCAAAAAAGCTTCTGTGGTTACCGATATAGAGTACGGGGGTGTCCTTGGGAACATTTTCTTCCCCAACGACGTTTATTTGAACGCCGCTTATGAAAAGAATAACCCGGAAGCCCCATAATACTATGGCGAGACTGCTTTTGTCGCGGGCACTTCTGCTAAACTTACCTAATATCCATTCAAATATCATAATCGGAATGGTGAGTATAAGGAACAGCACCAGAAAGAGTGCAGCTAATATAAATCGTATCATAAATTATCTCCTATTTTATGTGTTGCTTTTAACATTATACAGTTAGTGGCAGGGAAAAGCAAGAACAGCAATTATTGTAATGCCGGACGTCTTTTTTACATAGAATAGAGTAAAGAATTATGTAGCGGTATGAGATGATTAACAGAATAGGTCAGATGATTTTTACGCTTATTTTGATGGCTGCGTTGCTGGCGGGTTGTACAATTATTGAGGATAGGACACAAAAGATAAAGGATATTGAATTTACGGTAGTGCCGGAGCAGGAGATTCCGGAAGAGCTCCTTTTACAAATAAGGCAGAGGCAGGATAATGTATTTAAAATGACGTATGCCGATGAAGATTATTTGTATATATGTGTCGGATACGGTGCGCAGGAAACCGGTGGTTATAGTGTAACAGTGGACGAATTGTACCTGACGGCGAATGCGATTTACATTAATACATCCCTTCTTGCACCACAGGAGAAAATAAATCGAAAAGGAATGGCATCATATCCCTATATTTGTGTTAAGATGGAATATATAGACAAAACGGTTGTCTTTGAATAATAATGCATACAGCCGGTATGCAGAAATGAGGAAAAAATGTTACTGATAGAAAATGGTTATGTAGTTGATCCGAAATCAGGAACGGCTAAAATACAAGATGTATTTATAAAAGAAGGACGTATTTTAAAGGTAGGGGAAAATCTGCGCGGTCAAAATGCACTTTGCGATTGTGAAAGCGGGATGCCGGAAGACATTACCATAATTGATGCAAAAGAGATGGTAGTAATGCCGGGACTGATTGATGTGCATTCACATTTCCGTGATCCCGGCTTTACCTATAAGGAAGATATTTTGACAGGAGCAAAGGCGGCTGCGGCAGGCGGATACACTACGGTAGTGTTGATGGCAAATACAAAACCATGCGTGGACAATACGGAAACACTTAAGTATATCTTAGATAAAGGGCATGAAACCGATATCAGGGTGGAGACCTGCGCCTGTGTGACAATGGGACTTAAAGGACAGGAGCCGGTTAACTTTGATAAGCTTTATGCAGAAGGGGCTGTCGGTTTTACGGACGACGGAATACCGATTACGGATTATGAAGTTTTAAAACAGGCAATGGTACATCTTGCCGGTAAGAAGATACCTATCAGCCTTCATGAAGAAGACCCGAAACTTATTGACAATAACGGTGTAAACCGTGGTACGGCATCTAAGCATTACGGAATTGGCGGTTCGCCGAGAGACGCAGAAATCGAACTTGTAAAAAGAGATATTGCGTTAGCGCTTGAAACCGGTGCGGTTGTTAATTTCCAGCATATCAGTACCAAAGAGGCAGTGGAATTAATAAGGGATGCAAAACTTAAGAGTGAAAATATCCATGCAGAAGCTTGTCCGCATCATTTTACCCTTACGGAAGAAGCGGTAATTTGGCATGGAACATTGGCGAAAATGAATCCACCGCTTAGAACTGAAGAAGACAGGGCGGCCATTGTGGAAGGACTTATTGACGGTACACTGGATATTATAGCGACCGATCATGCACCGCACAGTGTCGAGGAAAAAGCAAAACCGATAACGGAAGCACCAAGCGGTATTATCGGATTGGAAACGGCATTATCGCTTTCTTATATGGAGCTTGTAGATAAAAACGGCATGGATTTTGTGACCCTGGCAAATAGATTATGTCTTGCACCTGCCGCAATGTATGGCTTAAAGGCGAGAGGATACCTTCAGGAAGGAGCCCTCGGGGATGTGGTTGTTTTTGATCCGAAGGCAGTATGGGTTGCAGGCAATTATTTATCCAAGTCATCCAATACACCGTTTACGAATAAAGAATTAAAAGGTGTTGTAAAATATACGATATGTAACGGACAAGTTGTATATGACAGAAATAAAAGAGAGGAGTTAAAGTAATGAACCAGAAGAAGAAAGTAACAGCAACTGTTCATGAATCCAATAAACTTGCAGAAGGCATTTATGAAATGTGGATTAATACGGATCTTGCACTTACGGCAAAACCGGGACAGTTTGTAGGAGTTTACCCTAAAGACAAGAGTACACTTTTACCACGTCCCATCAGTATATGTGAGGCAGACCGTTTCAAGAAGAGATTAAGACTGGTATATAGGATTGCCGGCAAGGGAACAGAGGAGTTTTCCGGATATAAGGCAGGCGATACCGTAACTATATTAGGTAATCTTGGTAACGGTTATCCGCTCGATGAAATCAAGGATGCAAAAAGTGTAATGATTATGGGCGGCGGTATCGGTATTCCTCCGATGGTTGAACTTGCCAAGAATTTATCCTGTGAAAAAACAATTGTAGTAGGATACCGTAATGATGATTTGTTTTTAAATCAGGAGCTTTATCAGAACGGAACTTTATATATCGCAACAGAAGACGGAAGTATCGGAACGAAAGGAAATGTTCTTGATGCTGTCCGTGAAAAAGGACTTCATGCGGAAGTGATATGTGCCTGCGGTCCGATGCCGATGTTACGTGCCATTAAGCAGTATGCGAAAGAAAACGGCATTAAGGCGTACATTTCGTTGGAAGAAAGAATGGCTTGTGGTGTAGGCGCTTGTCTTGGCTGTGTATGCAAGACAAAAGAAACGGATCACCATTCGCATGTTAATAATACCCGTATTTGTACAAATGGTCCGGTATTTGATGCAGAAGAGGTTGAGATATAAACGAGTAATAAACAACCTGATAAAGAAAGGTATGGTATGAGAATGAATACAACAATTAATATAGCAGGCGTTGAATTTAAAAATCCGGTAATGACAGCTTCCGGTACATTTGGTTCAGGAATGGAATACAGCCAGTTTGTAGATTTAAATCAGTTGGGTGCAGTGGTAACGAAGGGTGTTGCCAATGTTCCGTGGCCGGGAAACCCGACGCCGAGAGTGGCAGAGGTTTACGGTGGTATGCTTAATGCTATCGGCTTACAAAATCCGGGTATTGATGTTTTTATCGAGAGGGATATTCCTTTCCTTAAAAAATACGATACCAAGATTATCGTAAATGTGTGTGGAAAATCCGTACAAGATTATCTTGATGTAGTGGAAAAATTATCCGACCAGCCGGTCGACATGCTTGAAATCAATGTTTCCTGTCCGAACGTTAAAGAAGGTGCCATTGCTTTTGGACAGAATACAGAGGCACTTTCACAGATTACAAAAGAGATTAAGAAGGTGGCAAAGCAACCGGTAATTATGAAGCTTTCCCCTAATGTGACGGATATTGCATTGATGGCAAAAGTGGCAGAAGAAGCCGGAGCCGATGCGGTTTCCCTTATTAATACATTAACCGGTATGAAGATTGACATTCACAGAAAGAAATTTGTATTGGCAAATAAAACGGGTGGTATGTCAGGACCTGCCATTAAACCGGTTGCAGTGCGCATGGTATACCAGGTAGCACAGGCGGTAAATATTCCGGTTATCGGAATGGGCGGTATCGCAAATGCCGAAGATGCCATAGAGTTTATGTTGGCCGGTGCAACAGCCGTGAGTGTCGGTATGATGAATTTTGTAAATCCTTATGCAACAACCGAAATCGTGCAGGGTATTAAGGATTATATGGAAAAATATAATGTAAATGATATAAAAGAACTGATTGGCGCCGTACAATAGTCATTTTTAAAGGCTCTTCCGAATACAATGAAATGAAAGTATTCGGGAGGGCTTTATTTTTGGACTTACGTAAAAAAAATATACATATGGATTATGAAAAAAAGAGGACTATGGTACAAACAACGATTGAAGATGATGTAAATATATCGGATTCCAAACCGGATGTTGCTTCCATCGTCTTTAAAAAGGGTGAGTTGTTTATTGATGAAACTAAAGTGACACAGGACCATCTGGTGATTAAGGGAAAAATGCAATTTAGCGTATTGTACGCATCCAACGAGGGGGAGCGTTGTCTGTATTGTATGAACGGAAGCATTCCGGTAGAAGAGCATGTCAATATGGATGGTATCGATACCAATGATATGGTAGAAGTAAGCAGTATGATTGAAGATATATCCGTTACCATGATTAATTCAAGGAAAATCAGCGTACGCTGCCTGGTAGCTTTTTGTATTAGTGCGGATACCATGCAGAGTATAGCGGTGCCGGTAGCGCTTGAGAGCATGGAACCCATGGAGTACTGTCAGGAAGAACGGCGGCTTTTTGAAGCGGTGGTTATGAATAAGGATGTATACAGAATCAGGGAAGAAATTGATATTCCGAAAAGTGATCCGAATATCGGGGAGATAATATGGAGTGAAGTAAAAATTGCCGGATTGGATTTCAGGGTACAGAATGAAAAAATCATGTTGCAGGGTGAGATGAACGTATTTTTCCTGTATGTAAGTGAAGATGATAATCAGACCCTCAGATACTATGAAAACATTCATCCTTTTAGTGGTTTTGTCAATTGCACGGAAGCACGCGAAGGAATGATTCCGGTTATTTCCAGTCGCGTATCGGCATATGAACTCAATGCAAAGCCGGATTATGACGGTGAATTACGTGCAGTTTTGGTGGATGTTACCCTGGAGATGGATGTGCGGGTATATGAGGAAGGCAATTATCCGTTTATTAGTGATGTTTACGGCGTTACCAAGGAAGTGACAACGGTCAGGACAAAAGCATTATTTAACGAACTTATAGCACAGAATACACTTAAACAACGTTTGGTAGAAAGAATACGGATAGCAGAAGACGAGGGAAAAATATTACAGCTTATGCACAGCAAACCGGAAGTGATGCTGGATGAAACGGATCTTACGGACGATGGTTTGGAGGTAAGCGGTAATGTACATGTGGATATATTATATATAAGTAACGATGACAAACAACCATATAATTCCATTAAAGGTGATATTCCGTTTTCCTATACAATCGATATTCCGGGCATTACCGCGGAATGCTTATATGATGTAAAGCCGGATGTGGAGCAGATTGCAGTCGTTATGGTCGATAGTAATGAGGTTGATGTTAAAATAGTACTCAATTTTAAAACGATAGCATTTTGTATGCATGAGGAAGAAATCATTGATGCGATAGATGTCAAAGAACCGGATGCGGATAAAATGAATGCATTGCCGGGAATGGCGGTATATGTTGTAGGAAATAATGATACCTTATGGCATATCGGCAAGAAGTATTATGTGCCGGTAAGCCGGATTAAAGAAATGAATAATCTGACAGGGGATACTGTAAAAAAAGGCGATAAATTATTAATTGTGCGTTAATAGAAAAACAGATGTGAAAAACACCGATAACACAAATGGCGGTAAGTGTTATCGGTGCTTCTCTTGAATGATATATTATTGCTCGTTGGAGTCATTTAACAATTTGTCGAATTTGTCCATTACTGCGGTATGTGTATTCTTACACAATTCCGGTAATTCGCCGCCCCATAAGCTTTCGGCTTTTTCATAACCTTTCTTAAAGGCGCTTTTCATATCGTTCAGCTTGTCAGGATCATCTCCTGCAAGGGCTACTGCGAAATCTATAATTCTGTCAGATGTCTGGTTAACACCCCAGTAACCGTTTTCTGAGATATCTTCCTTAGCCTGTGCAATGGCTGCTTCATCGACATTCTCATATTTTCCTTCGGCGAACATTTTCCATATGCCATCACCTAAGGTGCTTGCTTTTGCCTGTTTGCCAAGCATTTCAGTTACGATATCACGTAACTGTTGTACGCGGGTATCTACTTCTGACTGTAACTGAGCTACTAAAGCCTTTCTGTCGGCTGCGCTCATTTTTGCTATTTCAGCACCATGCGGTTTACTTGATTCATAAACAACGCCGGTATCATTTTTCACAGGTTGTTCTGTCACCTTCTTGGCAGGCTGTGTATTGCTTGTGCCGTATGTGGAGTACAGATCTGCTGCAGATACGTTGTTAATTCCATTTACACTCATACTTTCCTCCTGTTATAAAGCATCGCTGTCCGTAGCTTTACGCATCTATTGTTATCTGTTACTCATTATATCGGCAATATTAGCGTTTGCCTTTAGTAATAAAGTTTGATTTTTTTTAATGGATTGTATATAATAACCCTATAATGTATACAAAATGCAAAGGGGATACAAAGTGATTACTCGTGAAGCTTATGCTAAAGTGAATATCGGTTTGGATGTTATAAGAAAAAGACCGGACGGTTATCATGAAGTCCGGATGATTATGCAAACAGTCAGTATACATGATACCCTTACTTTTGAAAAGACAGCGCAGGATTTTAGATTAACAATAGCCGGCAGCAACCTGCCGACGGATGATAATAATTTGATTATAAAAGCAGCGAAGCTGTTTATGAATACTTACGGGATTGAGGGTGGTGTTAGTATCACACTTGAAAAAAGAATCCCGGTGGCAGCAGGCATGGCAGGCGGAAGTACGGATGCGGCAGCAGTATTTTTAGGTTTGCGTGATTTATTTGAGGTTGAAGCCGATGACGAAGAACTTAAGACGCTTTCCGTTAAAATAGGTGCAGACGTTCCGTATTGTATTATGGGCGGTACGGCGCTGGCGGAAGGTATTGGTGAAAAGCTTACCCGCTTAAAAGATGTACCAAAGGCGTGGCTTCTTATCGCAAAACCGGATGTTGATGTGTCTACGGCTTTTGTCTATGGTAATTTGAAAATAGATACCGTTAAGATACATCCGGATATTGATGCGCAGCTTAAGGCAATTGAGGAATCCGATATATATACTCTTTGTGAAAAAATGGGTAACGTGCTTGAAACGGTCACCATACCGGCACATCCCATCATCGAACAGATAAAGGATGATATGAAAGAAGCCGGGGCATTAAATGCACTGATGAGCGGCAGCGGCCCTACGGTTTTCGGCGTTTTTGATGACTGTAACAAGAGAGACAGGGCATACGAAATGCTTATAGATAAAAATTATGCAAAAGATGTGTTAAAAGCAGTTTTTGTATAGTGAAGACAAAGGAGGCGGCAGGAATGGATAATCTGTATGTAAACATGGATGAATATTTACCGTTACGTGATGTGGTGTTTAAAACTTTGCGTCAGGCAATTCTTCGTGGGGAATTGAAACCCGGTGAGCGATTAATGGAAATACACCTTGCTAATCGCCTCGGCGTCAGCAGAACGCCTATCAGGGAAGCTATACGTAAGCTGGAACTTGAGGGACTTGTAAATATGGTTCCGAGAAAAGGCGCAGAAGTAGCCAATATTACCGAAAAAAGTCTTAAGGACGTATTAGAGGTACGAAGAGCATTGGATGCGCTTTCCATAGAGCTTGCGTGTGACAGGATTACCGATGAGGCAATGGATTCTTTAAAAACGGCAAAGCTTGCGTTTGAGGAAGCGACCAAAACGGGAGATACTACAGTGATTGCCAAGAAGGATGTGGAATTCCACGACATAATAATTGCGGCAGCAGGTAATGAACGTCTTACCGCTATGATTAATAACCTGGCAGAGCAGATGTACCGGTATCGTTTTGAATATATAAAAGATGCCAAAAACCATCAGAGAATTATTGAGGAGCATGATACTATTTTTGAAAGTCTCAAAAATAAGGACAAAGCAGCGGCGGCAAAAGCAGTTATTGCGCACATTGACAGCCAGGAGAAATCCATAATCCAGTTATTGAATCCGTAGTGAACAACATATAATATAGAAAATATACTTATATAAAAATATAGTTATAAAACAGGAAATATTTGGAATAATTTTCTAAATTAGAGGCAATGCTTTTTATATCCGATTGGAAATGAAAAAGGGTATGGAGTGATTGTTATGAAAACTATTACGGAACATAAAAAATATACCGGGAAGTTACGGGAATGGTTATGGCTTATACTGGCAACGGTTTCTTTCTGGGGCATATTTTATCCGAATTTTACATTAACACAGGATGTGTGTAAAATATATACGCAGGTAAGCGAAGAAACCGTTGATGAAGAAGAAAAGCAACAGTTAGAAGAGGAGCTTAACGGGCATATAGATAAAGTTAAGAACGAAGGCATTAAGATTTCAGATTTAAAAAAAGGTAAAGTAAGAGTAAAAAGCCGCTTCTTAAATTTTATAAAAAAGTGGTGGAATTGATATAACATAGTATCAGGAGTAAGGTAAAAAAATGATTACACAGGACAGAGGATGTAATGATGCACCGATAGGAGTATTTGATTCCGGTGTAGGCGGTCTTACGGTTGTGCGTGAGATTATGCGTCAGATACCAAATGAAAGAATTGTATATTTCGGGGATACCGCAAGGGTGCCTTATGGTAGCAAGTCCAAGGATACGGTAACAAGATATTCAAGGCAGATAGCCCACTTTCTTCAGACACAAAATGTTAAGACTATTGTGGTTGCCTGTAATACAGCGAGTGCATATGCGCTTGAAGAACTTGAAAAAGAAATAGATATTCCGATGTTAGGCGTTGTTAAACCCGGAGCGAAGGCAGCGGTGGAAGCTACCAGAAACGGCAAAATCGGTGTTATCGCAACAGAGGGTACCATTGGAAGTAAAATATATTCCCAGTACATAAATCAACTTAAGCAGGATGCAACAGTAATTGGAAAAGCATGCCCGCTTTTTGTGCCGCTGGTTGAGGAAGGACTGTTACAGGACCCGGTAACCGATGAGATTGCCAGACGCTATCTTTCAGAGCTTAAGGATATAGGAATAGATACATTGATTTTGGGCTGTACCCATTATCCGTTAATAACGGAGACAGTAGGTAAGATTATGGGCGAGGAAGTGACACTCGTTAATCCGGCTTATGAAACGGCACGGGAACTTAAGGAGCTTCTTATAAACCACAACCTGCTGAATGACCGTCCGATGGAATTGGGAAAAAGTGGACATAGCTTTTATGTAAGTGATGCGGCAGAAAAGTTTAAAACATTTGCCAATTCCATACTGAAGTATGGTATCTTGTCTGCTAAAATAATAAATGCTGAAACATATTAATGAGGTAAAGAATGACTAAGGATGTATTACTTTCTATCCGGGGACTGCAGTTTGAAGTAGAGCCGGAGGGAGATAAAATTGAGACGATAACCCCTGCAGAGTATTATTTGAAAAACGATGGACATTATATCCTGTATGATGAACTGGCAGAGGGATTTACGGAAAATACAAGAAATATTATACATATTAAAAACAATGAGTTGAGTATTGTAAAGAGGGGCGTTATCAATGCCCAGATGTTGTTCTCACAGGATAAGAAGAACATGACAAGCTATATGACACCGTTTGGAAGTATTATGATTGGTATTGATACGAGAAAGGTGGATATTGCCGAAACCGAGGACAGCATTAAAGTGCACATTGATTATTCATTAGAGCTTAATTATGAGCATTATGCGGATTGTAAAATTGATATGAACATACGGTCAAAAGAAACAGGAGGAATGTTATTTTAACATTCCTCCCTAAATTTTTCATATTACTATTTGATTTCTTATTATTGTATCAGATGCTTTGTAACAGATGTTACTTAAGTGGTTTTGCACCGGCCTTTTCCTGCATTCTCTCAACGAAACGTGCATAACGGCCTTTCTTCTTCGCTTTTTTCTTACCCTTTCCTTCAGGAACAGGAAGAGGACCACGAACGCCTCTTACTTCAGTAATGTACATACCACTGATAACGGCCTTAACTTCTTTCTTAACAGGAACCATGTCGAAAATCTTGCTGTCGCATACCATAGACATAACCTGTGGACCAATCTTGGCTTTTACGATAGGAAGTTTGGAACGACGCATCATCTTAGGTGTCTGCTCAATAACGTTTTGTGGAAGACCGGAATCTTTGATTTTTAATTTCTTCTTATCAATAACCAGCATCGACACGGTTTGCTTGTGGGCTTCAATCTGAGCCTGCTGTGCATCCTGTCTCTTCTGCAACTTACGTCCTATTATATAAAGAACAATTAATAATACTAAAATAACACCAAGAACAATTAATAAAACTGTAAAAAAAGTACCCATGTATAAATATAACCTCCTGAAACTAATGGCAATGCATATTTCGATTTGCATTGTCAGCACGAGTATTGTATCATTATTCTATACATCGTGCAAGCGTTTCCTGAATAAATAAGGAAGGATGTATTGTACGGATTTGTGGTAAGAAGGAGTAGAAAATGGCTGATGTAATGCAGGTTTTAGGGGATATCGTAAAATTCATTTTAGACCATATTGTTTTTATTAATATACTGCTTTCCATCATAGTGGTTTTCTTTCAACGCAAGGAGCCGGCTAGTGCATGGGCGTGGTTACTTATTCTGTATGCCATTCCTATTATCGGTTTTGTGTTCTACGTTTTGGCGGGTATGGACTTCCATAAGCGTAAGATGTTTAGGACGAAAGAGATTGAGGACAAGGTTAATGAGACTATAAGACAACAGGAAAAAAGTATCCGGTCAAGTGATCTGGATGAATATGCACCGGAATTATCAAGATTCAAAGATTTGATGATGTATAATCTGGAAAGCAATGCCTCTGTTCTTACAAATGATAATGCTATAAAGATATTTAGTGATGGTAACGATAAATTTGATTCCCTTGTGGAAGATATTAAAAATGCCAAAGAGTATATCTTTTTACAGTACTATATCATTAAGAACGATCTCCTTTTTACAAGAATAAAAGACGAGCTTATTAAAAAAGCACATGAAGGCGTTGATGTAAAAATCCTGTACGATGCCATGGGCTGCAGGACAATCCGTAAGTCCTATTGGAAGAAGCTTAGAAAAGAAGGCATTGAAACGGTAGAATTCTTTCCTGCCAAGATGAGAAGACTTCATGTCCGTATCAATTACAGAAACCATCGTAAGATTGTTGTGATTGACGGTAAAGTGGGTTATGTGGGCGGATACAATATCGGAAAAGAATATATCGGACTGAGTAAGCGTTTCGGATATTGGAGAGATACGCATTTAAGAGTAGAAGGTTCGGCAGTATTCGATTTGATGGCACACTTTATGCTTGACTGGAATTATTCCTCCGGACAGAATATTTTTGAAAACGAGAAATACCGGTTTATACCGCCCGAGACGCCGGTTGGTAATAATCTGATGCAGATTATTTCTTCGGGTCCGGATTCCAAGTATAAGAATATCAGAAATAACTATATTAAATTAATAAGTAAAGCGCGGAAATCCATATATATCCAGACGCCATACTTTATTCCGGATGAGGCAGTATTAAGTTCTCTGTTAATTGCATGCAATTCCGGTGTGGAAGTTAATCTGATGATACCATGCAAGCCGGATCATCCGTTTGTTTATTGGGCAACGTATTCCTACATGGGAGACCTGGTAAAAGCAGGTGCCAACTGCTATTTATATAATGACGGATTCCTGCATGCCAAAGGGGTAATGATTGACGGAAAAGTATTTTGTTACGGTACGGCGAATATGGATATACGAAGCTTCAGTCTGAATTTTGAAGTGAATGCCGTAGTGTATTCGGAAGAGGAAACGTTAAAAATGGAAGCCCTATTTAACGAAGATGTGAAAAAGTCAACGTTAGTAACACGGGATGAATATTTGGAACGAGGCGTATTTTTGCGGTTTAAGGAGCAATGTTGCAGGCTTCTTTCGCCGATTTTATAAATGTGAAGTTTTTGTTAATTTCAATGAAACACTTTAAAAAAATCCAATTGTATGGTATAAGTGTTATGTTGTTTTAAAAATCCGCCGTGTAAGCGGACGAAGATGGGAGTATTTTATGAAGAGAAAATTAGCATTATTGTTAGTGGCTATTATGACTATATCACTTTTTGCAGGATGTGGTGCTAAGTCAAACAATACGAAGAAAGATGATGAGACCAAGGAAACGCTCGCAGCGCTTGATACTTCATTATATGTTAAGCTGGGAGATTATAAGGGACTTACGGTTAACGTAGGGGTAGAAGAGATTACGGACGAGTATGTGGATACTTATATTAAAGAGTATCTTTTGGCATCCTTTGGTGAGACAACAGAGCTTACTGCTGACGATACCGTACAAGAGGGTGACAATGTTGAGTTTACCTGTGTTGGTAAAGTAGACGGAGAAGTATTTGATGGCGGTAGCACACAAGGCGATGATACATGGGAAGTAATCATCGGTTCGGATTCAATGATTCCGGGCTTTGAAGATGGCTTTATCGGAATGAAAATAGGTGAGACAAGAGATGTTAAGGCTACTTTCCCGGAAGATTACGGTAAAGATGATCTTAATGGTAAAGAGGCGGTGTTTACCGTTGAACTTGTATCTGCATCCAGAACAGTCAGTCCTACCGAGTTAACGCAGGAAGTACTTGATTATTATGAGTACGAGGATGAAGAAGCGTGCAGGCAGGGTGTAAGAGAACTCTTGGAAGAAAGCGCACTTTTAGAATATGAAGATAATCTTATGGCGGCTATTATCGCTGAAGTAAGAAAAAGCTGTGAGTTCCCTGATACACCACAGTTCTTAATCGACGTTTTTAAAGAAAGCCAGAAAGAGTATTATGAATATACTGCATCCTATTATGACATGGATATTAAGGAATTTGTTGAACAGGTATGCGGCATGACAATGGAAGATTATGAAACGGAAATTAATGACATAGCGGTTTCTTATGCAAATCAGTATGTAATGTATGAAGCAATTGCCGATGCTGAAGGAATTGAAATATCAGATGAAGAACTTGATAAGTATGCGGAAGAAACTGCTTCAGAATATCAGTATGATTCTATCCAGGCGTTGTACGAAGACTTCGGACGTGATGATTACAGAGATTTCGTAATGGTTCAGAAGGTTATGGATTTCCTTAAAGAGAATATCAGCAATCCGTCAGCACCTGCCAAGACAGCTACAGAATAATGAAGAATAAAGAATGATATAGAGTAAAATATTAAAAATAATATATAAAAAGTAAGGATGTCCACATTAAGCGTGTGGACATCCTTTTGCATATTCTTCAATAATTTCACGTTCGTTAAACGGATATTTCTGTCCTTTGATTTCCTGATAGTCTTCATGCCCTTTGCCAAGAAGTATAATAATGTCTCCGTCCTCGGCATGATCCATGCAGTATATAATGGCTTCTTTGCGGTCTTCAATTTCAATGTATTTACCATTGCTTTTATGAAGTCCGATCTTGATATCATCATTAATCGCTGAAATCTCTTCGTCCCGCGGATTGTCGCAGGTAAGAACACTTAAGTCGGCCATCTTGCCGCATAACTCGCCCATGGCATAACGGCGGAGTCTGGAACGGTTACCGCCACAGCCGTAAACACATATAATACGTTTCGGATTGTATTGTAAAATGGTACTTAGTAAGCTTTCCACACTGGCTTCATTATGGGCATAGTCAATCATGATAGTGAAGCGTGGACTTACCGGAACAATTTCAACGCGTCCTTTTACCTGAACATCTTTTAATGCGTTTAGGGTTATGCCGTTATCAATGTTAAGGGCGTGTGCAACAGATAATGCCACGAGGGAATTATATACACTGAAATACCCCGGTACATTCGTTGCAACATGCTCATTCATAAGACCGGTCACATCATATTCCATACCGAGAACACCCGGCTGATGGACGAAAGTTACGTTGGTTGCCTGAATATCTGCCGGCTGCTTAGCGCCATACGTCATTATGCTGCAGGTATGTTCTTTCGTTACGCCGATATGTGCTTCGTCATCAACATTAATGATACCCAGTTTACAACGTTGGAACAAAAGACTCTTACAATACAGGTATTCTTCCATGGAAGCGTGTTCGTTAGGACCGATGTGATCGGAACTGAAATTGGTAAATACCCCGATGTCAAAAGTAAAACCGGCAACGCGGTCAAGTTTTAAGCCTTGGCTGGATACTTCCATTACGCAGTATTTGCATCCTTCCTCAACCATAATGGAGAAAAGGCGTTGTAACTCATAGCTTTCCGGAGTGGTATTGGCCGTTTTGTGTAATTTCCCGTTAATAACGGCACCGATAGTGCCGATGATGCCTACTTTCGCGCCGGTCGCATTTAAAATTGACTGGAGCATATAGGAAGTAGTTGTCTTACCCTTTGTACCTGTTATGCCGATAGTCGTAAGCTTTTTTGCCGGATGGTCAAAATAGGCAGCAGAACAAATTGCAAGGGAATAACGGTTATTTTTTGCCCGTAAAAAAGTGGTGCCAGGATTGCCGGAAATCCATTCCTTAGGAATGTCGTGGTCTGTAAGAACCACGGAAGCACCTTTTTCAATTACTTCCGGAATAAGTTCATGGGAATCTCTGGTAGTTCCCTGAATACAGATAAACATACAATCCGGAATAATCTTACGGGAATCATATATAATATCACTTATTTCTATATCTTCAAAAGAAGAGGCCGCATTAAGTACGGTATATTCAAGTTCGGATATAATCTGATTTAATTTCATAAGGCAGGCACCTCGATTTCTGCTTCAAATACGGTATGGGATGGACCGGTCATAAGGACATGTCCGCTTTCTTCATCCCATTCAACAAGAAGAGGACCGCCAATCTGTTCAACCGTTACTTTGCGGTCACACATATCAAGTAAGATAGCCCCTACAACAGCAGTACAGCACCCGGTACCACATCCGATAGTTTCCCCTGTGCCACGTTCCCACTCGCGTATCTTAATGTAATCGCGGCTTACAAATTCCGCAAAGGTAACATTGGTGCGGTTAGGGAATAGGGTTGTCATATTTTCAAGTGCCGGACCGTATTTTGCCACATCAAGATTAGCAACGTCTTCAACGAAAGTTACCATATGGGGATTGCCCCATGACACGGCAGTTACATAAAAGGTTCTGTCGATAACTTCCACAGGCTGGTTGATAAATTCAGGTAAATCCGTAACCACCGGAATAATGGAGGTATTAAGTCTCGGAGCACCGATGTTAGCCTTAATATTAACGGCAAGACCATCTTGAACGGTTAAGAATACGTGCTGGATTCCACCGAGTGTTTCGATAAAGAGCTCCTCCTTATCCGTAAGCTTATGGTCGTACACATATTTTGAAACACTTCGTAAAGCATTACCACACATTTCGCCTTCCGAGCCGTCCGGATTAAATACACGCATCCTGAAATCTGCAACCTCAGACGGACAGATGAGAATCATACCGTCTGAACCGACTGCAAAGTGCCGGTCGCTGATAAAGCGGGCAAGTTTGTTTAAGTCAGGCAAAGACTGGTGGATGGCATCAATATAAACGTAGTCATTACCGTATGCCTGCATTTTCGTAAATTTTATTTTCATAGTCAGTATCCTTTTTTGTATTTTATCCGTTAAGTGCCCTGTCAAGGTCTGCGATAATATCATCAGGATGTTCAAGGCCAATGGAAATACGGAGGAAAGTTTCCGTAATTCCTAACTTCTGACGGGTTTCTTCTTTTAATGATTCGTGTGTCTGGGTTCTTGGGTACGTAATTAAAGTTTCTGTTCCTCCAAGACTTTCCGCAAACATAATCATATCTACATCATTAAGTAACTTCTCTACGGTTTCAAAACTGTCTACGTTAAAAGAAATCATGCCGCCAAAACCGGTCGTCTGCTTCTTGGTAATCTCATACTGCGGATGATCTTCAAAGCCTACGTAATATACTTTTGTAACCTTTTTCTGGCTTCGTAACCAATGGGCTACCTTCATAGCATTTTCATTGTGGCGGTCCATTCTTAACTGTAAAGTTTTAAGACCACGTAACAGTAACCAGGAATCAAGGGAAGCAAGACCGTTACCATGGGACTTTAACTGTAATCTCATATGGTCTGCAAGTTCCTGTGTATTAACAACCACGATACCGGCAATAACGTCGTTATGACCACAGATGTATTTGGTCGCACTGTGTACAACGGCATCGGCACCCAGCTTGAGCGGCTTCTGGAAGTAAGGTGTTAAGAAGGTGTTGTCTACAATCGTAAGTGCACCGACTTCCTTGGCAAGCTTGGATATAGCTTCAATATCCGCTACCTTCATCATTGGGTTGGTAGGGGTTTCTATAAATACAATTCTTGTCTTATCCGTAAGATTTGCTTTTACCTCTTCAATATTGCACATATCAACATAAGTAAAAGTACAACCGTATTTTGTGAAGATGTCCTCACCGATACGGTAAGTGCCGCCGTATATATCGTCGGTTAAGAGTACGTGGTCACCCGGATTTAATATCGTAAAGAGTGCCATGTTGGCAGCCTGCCCACTGGAAAGGGCAAATCCTTCCAGACCTTCTTCCAAAATCGCCATGGTACGTTCAAGTTCCTGGCGGGTAGGATTTTGTAAACGGGAGTAATCATAGCCCGTGGAATTAAAAAGACCTTTATGTCTGAATGTTGCTGTCTGATAAATAGGGAAACTAACGGCACCCGTTATAGGGTCGTTCCCCAATGCACCATGGATGGCACGTGATTCAAAATGTAAATTTTCTTTCTTGTCATAATCGGTAAAGTTACTGAAATTCTTCATGTTAACCTCCATTCTCAAACCCTTTTATACTTGTATTATAACCAACATTTTTTGCATATTCAAACTAAAATAATGCTGTTTATGTTGCAAATAGTGCTATAAAGAGCGTATAGTGGAACTAATAGAAATTTATGTACAAGGATTAGGGTAAAAAATGCGCAAATACGAGAAAAAAGGATACCTTACAGGGGACTTTAAAATATTCCATTTAAGTACCTGTGAGAAGAAGGATTTTGAATATCACTATCATGATTTTGATAAGATAGTTATCTTTGTAAAGGGAAATGTTACCTATAGCGTAGAGGGAATGAACTATAAGTTGGCGCCGTATGATATTGTTCTTGTGCGTGCGGGACAGGTACATAGACCTGTCGTACATGATGCGTCGGAATATGAGAGAATTATTATATATATTTCTCCGCAGTTTATAGAGCACTACCGTAATGAAGAGTATGATTTGAGCGATTGTTTTAAAAAGGCGGAAGAGGAAAAAACCTCCGTATTCAGAAAACTTTCCATGAAGAAGAGTATCCTTTACCGGACTATGGCGGAACTTGAGAATTCTTTTCATGATGAGGGGTATGCTTCAAAGCTGCATCAGGAGGTACTCTTTTTAAACTTTATGATACAGCTTAACCGGGCGGTCTTGGAGAATTCGATAGACTACCGTAAAACGGATGCTTCCAATATGCAGATTCTGAATATTGTTTCCTATATGAACCGTCACCTGACGGAGAGCTTAAGCGTGGAAACGATTGCCGAGCATTTTTATATAAACCGGTATTATCTGATGCATCTTTTTAAAGAGGAAACGGGGGACACCATCGGCAACTATATAACAAATAAACGTCTTATACTGGCGCGCCGGATGATTGCGGAAGGAAAGCCGGTGACGCAGGCATGCTATGAAGCGGGTTTTACCAGCTATTCCAATTTTTCGCGGGCATATAAAAAATGCTTTGGGGAAACAGCGGGACAAAAGACACGGGGCACCTTAAAAGAGGATGGCAGGGAATTAAGTGTGGTAGAAAAACAGGAGCTTATGGAAGAATAGTATGCGTAAGATGAATAAAGGAGTATGCAACTTACCCGGTTTATTTGTAACTTGACGGTGGATTTTGGTAACTTGCCGATAATCGCTTGAAACTATCCCGTTTTTTGTATAGGGTATAAAAGCGGACAAGAGAAAGGATATAACAGAAAGAATATAACAGAAAGAATATAAAAGAAAGAATATAGTAGGAAGGAAACGACGTGATGGATAAAATGATAGAAGTTAAAAATCTCAAAAAGACTTTCGGTGACATAAGGGCTGTAGATGATATCAGCTTTTCTGTGGAAGCCGGGGAACTGTTTGGATTTCTTGGTGTAAACGGTGCCGGGAAGTCAACCACTATAAATATGTTAAGCACTATATATGAGCCGACAGAAGGAACGGTTAAAATATGTGGGTTTGATGTGAAAAAGGATGCCGATAAGGTCAGACGTAAAATTGGTGTGGTAGGACAGGGAAACAGTCTTGACAAGCTGCTTACGGTAAAAGAGAACCTTATGGTGCGGGGAAGCTTTTATGAGTCTGACAAGAAGGCGCTTAAGAAGCGTCTATTAGAAGTAGCAGAAATATTAGAACTTGGTGATGTTATTGACAGAAGATACGGTATGCTCTCCGGTGGACAGAAAAGAAGATGTGAGGTGGCAAAGGCACTTATGAATACACCGGAATTACTGTTCCTTGATGAGCCGACAACGGGACTTGACCCGGCTACCAGAAAAAGTCTTTGGTCTTCTCTTACAGTACTCCGTAAGGAAACCAATATGACCATTTTCCTTACAACACACTATATGGAGGAAGCGGCTAGAGCAACCAACATTGCCATCATAGATAAAGGCAAGCTGCTTGAGTACGGAACACCATTTGACTTAAAGGAAAGATTTGCCAAAGATAAGCTTTTCTTAATACCGGAGGATATGGAAAATGTAAGAAGAAAGCTTGATGCAAGCAACATTGTATATAAGGTAAAGGATAATAAGCTTTCCCTGACCATAGAAAATACCATGGCATCGCTTCCAATTGTTGATATGTTAAAAGAGGATATCAGCGGTTTTGAAGTGATACAGGGTTCCATGGATGATGTGTTTTTAAATGTGACGGGAAGAAGCCTTGAGGGACAGGAGGAAAATAAAGATGAAAGCATTAACTAGTTTTGTAAGAAGAAATTGCATGAATTATTTCCGTGACCGTTCAGCAGTATTCTTTTCCCTGCTATCGATGTTTATTGTTATTATGCTTATGGTGGTATTTATTGGAGATATGAACGTCCAGTCTATCGTGAACCTGTTAGGTGAATACGGTGGGGAAGGAAGAGATGCGGCAGCGGATAAAAACAATGCACAAGTGTTGGAGATTATGTGGATGACAGCAGGTCTTGTAGTGGTAAATGCGGTTATGGTTACCCTTACCATGATAGGACATATGATAGAGGATGCCGCAGCAGGCAAACAGGCAAGCTTTTTTGTGGCACCGGTAAGCCGTTATACCATTACCATGGGCTATATCCTTGCATCCGTGCTGGTAGGTATTTTTATGTGTGTGTTAACGGTTGTGGTAGCACAGATATACGTGGTTGCTATCGGTGGAAGTGTTCTTGGTGTCATGGACTTTATTAAGATATTGGGTATTATTGTGTTAACGGTATTTACATCTTCAAGTCTTATGTTTTTGCTGGCGGTATTTGTATCGACGGAAAGTGCATGGGGCGGACTCGGAACTACAATAGGAACGCTGGTGGGCTTTTTTGGTGGTATATATCTTCCGATAGGAGCACTTCCTGGGGGCGTTGATGTTGTGGTTAAAGCATTGCCGGTTCTGCATGAATGTGCAATGCTTAGGGAGATTTTTACGAAAGACATTATCGAGAAAACCTTTAGCGGTCCGGCAGCACAGGTCATCCCTATGTATAAAGAGGAAATGGGAGTCACGGTTGAAATGTTTGGTAAGACAGCCACGCCGTTGTTCCAGACATTGTTTATATTAGGGTATGGTGTACTTGCATTTATTGTAGCTACTGTTATTATAAATAAAAAAGGGGCAAGAGACAGATAATAAGTTCCCGGTATCGGGATACATATCGGAACAGGAGTAAAGGGTAAATGAAAATAATTATCGAAGAATGTATGCCCGGCGAAGAGGATAGCATTACTATACGTTGTGCACATATGGATGAATCCATGCTATCGCTGATTAATTCCCTAAAGACCGGCATTAATAAGCTTGCGGTTTCAAAAGACGGACAAATCAGTTTCCTTGAATACAAGGAAGTCTATTATTTTGAAGCCGTGGATAATAAGGTTTTTGTCTATACGCAGAATGAAGTGTATGAAACGCGCCATAAACTGTACGAGATTGAAGAGCAATATTGCCGCTACGGTTTTATACGTATTTCAAAATCCATTGTAGTGAGCCTTATGAAGATAAAGAGATTAAGTCCGGCATTTAACGGACGGTTTGAAGCACTTCTTAAAAATAATGAGAAGGTTATTGTCTCAAGACAGTATGTTCCTTCGTTAAAAGAAAAACTGGGAGTTTAGGAGGCCGCCATGAGTAAAAAAGAAATAATTACGGATAAAATAAAAGAAATATTTTTTACCTTTGTATGTGTAACGACCTCTGTCGTATTTGCCAATGCGTTATATATACAAATTTTTTACGGACCGGGTACGCTTGTTGAAATGGAGAATTACTGGATAATTCTTATATTATCTTTCCTTACTTCGCTTTGTAACCTGATATATCCTGCAAGAGAGGTTTCGAAAAAGACGGGTATAGTACTCACCCTTATACATTTTGTTTTGGTAACAGCTATTGTATTGGGATTTGGTTCCTATATGAAATGGTATGAGTTTAATGATCCGTTAATGTTCGTATCTATGGTGTTGTTTATTGCACTGATTTTTGCTGCGGTATATGTAATGGTATATATAAGAAATAAAAAAATGGCAAACAGAATGAATGAGTGCCTGAAACAGTTTACGGATGAGCTATAAGCAATTTGCAATTAAGCAATAAACAATTGAGCAATAAACAATTGAGCAATAACCGTTGCGGATGAGTTATAAAGTTATTGCAACAAAGCGTAAAAAGTGATACATTTTCTTTATTGAGTGCACATTTTAGAAATGAGGAAAGACGATGTACAATAAAAGAATCAGACCGGATGAAAGACCGGTTTTCCCAAAGCGTGCCATCATAACAGGTGGTATGCCATATGGTAATAAGGAACTTCACTTTGGCCACGTGGGTGGTATGTTTGTTCATGCAGATGTATTCGCAAGATTTTTGCGTGACCGTATCGGTAAAGAAAATGTTATTTTTGTGTCGGGAACAGACTGCTATGGTTCACCGGCTTTGGAAAGTTACAGAAAATTAAAAGAAACAGGATATGACAAATCTATTAAGGATTATGTCCGTTCCAATCATGATAAGCAGACGGAGACGTTAGGTAAGTATGGAATAAGCCTGAATATTTTTGGTGCTTCAGCATTGGATGATTCAGCTGTAATGCATAACAAGGTTTCCGGAGAAGTTTTTAGAAAGCTTTATGAAAAGGGATATCTTGAGAAACTGTCAACACCACAGTTCTTTGATGATGAGCTGGGCGTGTTCTTAAACGGAAGACAGGTTGTCGGTAAATGTCCTATCGAGGGTTGTCAGTCAGAAAAAGCGTATGCGGATGAGTGTTCTTTGGGACACCAGTATATGCCGAGTGAGTTGATTAATCCGGTGAGTGTTTTATCAGGCAAGAAGCCATCTTTTGTGGATGTAACGAACTGGTATTATAAGTTGGAAAATGATATCGATTCCTTAAAAGAATATATAGAAGATTTAAAGAGAAATTCCAATACGAGAAAATATTCTCTTACTATTATTGATGAATTCTTATGCAAGCCGCTTGTTCATATTCCTAAGAAATATTTGGAAGAATTGGATGTGGATGCATTACTGAAAGAATTCCCTCCACACGAGTTTATGGATGAAGAAAAGCGCAAGTCCATTATGTGTACTTTTGCAACCTTGGATGACAGGGATAAGGCAAGAAAGGTACTTGAGGCAAAGGGAATACATTATACGGCAGGTAAGACACTTGTACCGTTCCGTTTATCGGGAAATGTAGAGTGGGGTGTTCCTGTACCGGATACGGAAGACCAGAAAGACCTTACTTTCTGGGTATGGCCGGAATCCTTATGGGCACCGATTTCCTTTACAAGAACTTATCTTGCGCGTCAGGGTAAGGATGAAGATGAGTGGCAGAAATGGTGGAATGATGATGACGCCCAGGTATACCAGTTCATCGGAGAAGATAATATTTACTTCTATGCGATTGCTGAAATGGGTATCTTTGATGCATTGGGTAATGTTAAGAAACCACACATTATTCCGAACCGCCATATTTTGTTTATGGATAGCAAAGCAAGCAGCAGTTCCGATATTAAGCCGCCGATGGCAGATGAACTTCTTCAGCATTACTCCAAAGATCAGTTGAGAATGCATTTCATCAGTCTTGGTTTATCCAATAAGAGTACAGGCTTTAAACCACAGGTATATATGCCGGAGAATGAGCGTCAGGGTGTTGACATGGTACTTAAAGAAGGAAATCTTCTTACCAATGTTTATAACCGCTTAATCCGTTCATGCTTCTATACAACACAGTCGGCTTTTGATGGTAAGATTCCTGAGGGAACAGTTTCCGATAAGATCCGTACACTTTGTGAGCAGAAGGCATATGAATATGAAAGACACATGTATAATCATGACTTCCATAGAATTTCTTATGTACTGGATGAATTTATCAGAGAGGTTAATAAGTATTGGGCAGCGGTAAGCAGAGAGGCAGATAAGTCTGAAGATGTAGAGATGAAGAGACAGCTTCTTGTAGACACATGGTATGCATGTAAGGTAATGGCACTCCTTATCCACCCGATTGCACCGGACGGATGCGAGATGTTTGCAGACTATCTTAATGTCGATGAAAGCTTCTTTAGCTGGGACAATATCTTTGAGCCAATCAGCTTCTTCTTCAAAGATGGCGAAGCGCATGAACTTAAATTCCTTGAGCCGCGAGTAGACTTCTTCAAGAAACCGGAGTGGCAGTTTGGCGGCAATGAATAAACCACGGGAGTTTAAGTTATTAATGTCATAAAGAAAATAAAGAAAATAAAAAACATAAAGAACAAGTAAAATTGTAAAAAGAAAAAGGCAGGTAATCATGAAAGAAAAGATTACCTGCCTATTTATTTTTTATATGCAGGTACTGGGGTGGTGGGTGTTGAGGGTGTATGTTGAG
>JAZNGM010000008.1:0-63958 GCA_045576455.1 Lachnospiraceae bacterium
ACATCTATCTTAATACATTTAGGATAATTTAATATTTCTTTTTTTAGTCTCTCTTCAGTCAGGGTTACCACTTTCCCCTGCTCTGCTTTTTTCACATTACACCGGGCACTCTTATCCCATATCCTTGCAATATATTTATCAACCTCTTTTGGGGTTGGCCGTATATGTACGCCAAACTCATCTTCTTTGCAGGCTTCCATTATTCCTTTTGCATAAATCTGCGCAATATGTCTCACACAGGTATGGCAGTCATAAAGGTCTTTAAGCATTAACGCCGCTTCAAAATCTTCTTCATCAGATTCCAATTGATAAGAAAGTAACGCTTCATGGATTATAGCAACCACGAAGCGTTTCTCAAGTGCGGTAGAAAGAGGTTGCTCACTCCAATATAGCTTGCCGTCAACCCCATGTTCTGTCAGACTTTTTTCTAACATAGCAAGGAAATCGCCCACTGTCATAAGCTCTTCTTTAACCATATATTCATTTCCTTATGTGTGATATTATGTTAACCTTCGCATCATTACATCAAGTACAAAATCTCATGCTTATTTCACAGAAATTCTCAGTGCAACATTATCACACGCTTCCAGTTCACTCACTGCAAACTTTCCGCCGTCTACAACTTTTTCTTCGCCCGTCCAGAGATCTTTTACCGCGAAAGATGCTGCGTTACGCATCTTATCAACATCAACCATATTTTCTCCGATGCTCTTAATAATCTCTTCCATCGTTATGGAGAAATCTCCTTCTTTCTTTTCCTGGCTTAAATTCTGGAAAAGAAGTGCCACATCTCCATTTGCAAGCGGTTTAGCTAAAATATCCACGCGGTCATCATTGGTTATGTAAACCATATCCGGTGCATCCTTTTCCAAAGTACAGAATACTCTTCTTGCCTGAATGCCCAATGCATCCTGATTAAGTGCAATAAGTTCCTTGTTAGCGATAATATTATAAATTTCATCACCTTTTTCCACACGGCGAAGATCTAATCCTAACATGAGCGGAGAATTTAACATACACCACATAGCCATATGCGATTTAGCCATAGTATTGGTAATACCATTCATACCGATAACCATCATATCCGGATCATTCCATCCCTTATCAAGACCTGCAAACCGATCCATCACAACAGCCTTATCATACTGGGATGTGATACTGTCTGTACCCGGCATATCCCATCTTGCTCCTCCCGGATTACCGTCACCGCCAACCCAGAAAGTAATATCATTCAAGATTCTCCATGAATCGCCCATTTTGTAGCCCCAGTTATGCGGCATTGTTTTTCCCCACTCGCACAGAGAAAGCACAATATCATTATCAGGTTTTGCAGCCTGTAACGCAAAAAACATAGCGGCATATGAATTAAGTGTATTCTCCTGACGACGATGATTCATTAATCTGATTACATTCGTTCCCGCTAAAAGCTTTACTTCTATCTCTTGGGATTCCACAAATGTTTCTTCTGTTTCTGTTTCCTGCAAAAATGCATCAAAGTAAAGCACTTCATCTTCCGGATTTCCTACTGCAACCTGTAACCACTCACCTACCCCCGGATGTTTTGCCGTAGCATACTCTACAACAACCGAGTAATTTCCGCTCTGTGGTACTTCCACATTAAAAACAAGTTCTCCACTCTGGTCACCTACCGGTGTATTACCTACATTTGTACCATCAAAGGTTCCGAGATTTGTTACATAACCGTTTGCATGTTTTTCAGCACCGCGTCCTATAAGAACACCATCCGATACTGCATCAAACTTTTTCTCAAATCCGTCTGCTACAATTTTTATACTTTTTATGTTCGGTGCATAAGTAAAACGTGCATTTTCCGGATTAGAAAATGTTGCATTATCCCATGGATAATAGCAGTTATCAACTTTCAAAAAGTCAACACCCCAGGACACATAACTTACAGCATCCACATCCTCAAATCCACAAGTACCCACTCTTGCACCCGCACACAAATTAGTTCCTACGTCATTATACATACCGAACTTAAGGCCTTTTCCATGTATGTAATCCGAAAGTGCTTTAAATCCATTTGGAAACTTAACCGGTTCATTAGCCAGCTTTCCGTCTACTCTTTCCGGAAGATAACAACCATCATCTAACACAAGATACTCATAGCCTAATTTATCAAGACCCAGCTCAATCATCTTATCAGCCATTGCTTTCGTTAACGCTTCTGTATTGCCACTACCAAAAGCATTCCAACTGTTCCATCCCATTGCCGGAAGTCTTCCCGTTTTTTTCTTATCAAAAGGCTTTCCTTCTCTAAATGAAGAATGTGCATACTCTTTAGAGCAAATAGCTTCAGGTGCTTCCATTGAAGTCTTAATGCGATGTAATGTTTCCATTATTGTTCTCCTTATACTGTTTATTTAAATAATCATTTTATTTTTAATGCAATCCCGTATATTATATCACATAATAGCTTGTAAGAATATACTAAATCCACAAACATATTTCTTCTTTTCTATCCGTTATGACATCGTAGATATGTCGAAAATAATCTTAGGAAGAATCTCTTTTCTTGCCATATCATATTTTTCTTCTTCCTCAGGTGTCCTACCGACAAGTGCCGCCCCCGTAGCAGAATTATCCGAGACTACCAGTAATGCAATACTTGGTATTTCCAATAAATCTGCCATCAAATAAAAAGAAGCCGTTTCCATTTCAATCAAATCCGTCCTAAACTCATTGATTTCATCAAGATGTAAATATTCAAGCGCTATGGAATCTGTGCAAAAAACAGATGCTTTTTTGATTTCCCGGCCTTTAGCCGCTTGTTCTTTAATTACCCGGTCAATAAATACTGTTTCAGGAATGACTTTTTCAAATGGTTCAAAATCTTTTATGGAATCTTTCAGGTAAGTGTTTGTATATCCGCCTGAAATACTGTATAACGGAGTACAAATATCACCCAGCTCAAATTCCTTTTTCAGTGCACCAACCGCACCGATAAATATCATCTTCTTAAACCTTAGTTCAGCACACACTGCAATATGATCTATACAATTTCCTGCTCCGGACGCAGTTTTTATCCATGCAATTTTTAAACCATCTTTCTCTACAAGATATCCGGCTACATAGGCACCTTCTTTTAAGGTTGTTATTCTATAAGCCGTATCTTTTAACAGTTTATAAGGAGTGTAGCTCGGCGCAACTACCAATGCATCATATTCGATTTCGTCACTTAACCCAAAGGCCTGAAATGCCATTTTATCTGAATTGTATTTGTGAATTGCATTCATTATTTTAAACATTTTTTCTTTCATACCACATTTTCCTCTGCCTATTTTCTATTTTGTTTCTGATTATGCCGATACGACAAGATTTCAACATAACGCGCACCATTTCCCGGTTCTTTTTAATATACATAGGAAGTACTCCCTCTTAATAATACATATTAAAACCATTAATAAGCGTTTTGGCATATGTCTCTCCGGCACTTTCCAGTGCCGGCAGAATATAATCTTTATTATACCGGACCACCGAAATCCTGTCATACACTCTCATTCCCATATGTGTAAGTCCTCTTTCAAGTTGTTGTAAACATTCCAATGTTCCGCGTCCGGTTCCTCCGGCACATGCCATAAGGATACAGCGCTTATCTGAAAGGAAGTGGTTCTTGGTTGCATCACACCTACGTAATCTGTCAAAGAAAGCTTTAAAACATTCCGTCATATCAGACCAATAAACCGCACTTATAAACACTATTCCATCCGCATCCGAAAGCAAACTGTATATATCTGCAAAATCATCAGGGATAACGCAGGTACCATTTTTATTACAGGAACCCCAACCGTTACCGCAGGCTTTGCAATGCTCAAGTTTTTTTCTGTTTAAATGAATTTCTTCGACATTGGCCCCTGCATTTACCAGTCCCTTTACAAATTGGTCTTTGGAAGAAGCGGTTAACCCTTCAATATTTGGACTGGACCATAAAACCACAACCTTACTCATATTCTTATCTCCTTTCAAACGCTATATTTCTTAACATGTATTTTCTCAACTTTCCAGTATTTATGGGCTTTCCCTCCCATCAACATCTATATAATTTTTACTTTTCCCTTATATTTTCCCTTACGAGCAAATAACAAGGAAAAATCCTATAATTTCTTCTTTGCTATATTTTTATATATATTTTTCTTGAAATCATTCTTTGAGTGAAAGAATTCACTTTCTGACTTTGTTAATACATTCTTTTGTGCAATCGCTTCCACTGTACAAATCAAATCTGCTGCTTGTGATAGTTTATACTGATTCGTCTCTATCTTTCTAAATTCCACATTAGAAAACATGGTGTTAAACACAGACACAAGAATCTGTGCCAATTCAACCTGTCCATAGTCATAGTAAACTATAATTTTATCAAAGGATGAAAAATATGTATCCTTTGCCCGAAGCTGATTTGCAATCTCTTTTGTCAATTTATCCGTGTAAGCCAGCTTAGATTTTTCTGCACAATCGCCTTGATTAATCACAGGACAGATGTATTGAATATCCAGCAAACGTGTAAAATGATACAATGCATTAAACAACGCTTTTCTTTGTTCTCTCAAATCATTTATATAAACACTTTCACGCCTGATTAACGGACCTGTGTGAATCGTATGTTCCGGATACCCCCAATTACTTACCTGTCTTTCTAAAGCTTCAATATTCTTTGAAATATCTATTTCCTGATTATGTAAAACCATTGCAACATAGTAATTCGGCGAAGCTGGATTGTATTGTCCAAAATCTCCCGATTCATCTATAAAAACACTAAGTACTTTTTCCTTCATGTAACTGCCCCTTTATGTAGAAAAATGGCGGGGTAAATCCCCGCCAGCCGGTGGACCAGGACCTTTCGGTCAGCCCCAATATTAATGCACTTCGCGCAACAGATTCATCTCTGTATAAGTATTATATGTTGTTTCTCTCAAAACATCAACATGTTTTTATATTATTTTCAGCCTCGCAGAGCGAAATACACCCTTCGCACAAATCTTCGATTTGTACTTCTAGTATTTCGACTAATTATTCTTTTGGATACCCTCTTTTATTTTAGAAATACGCACTTTCCAAAATAAATACTTGTTTGTTTTAATAAACTCCATTCATCCTTTTCCCAAATAAGAGAACTTCCGGCAAATCCCGCACCAAGAATCGCACTTAATACAGTCTGTACAATAACTGCTGTAACCTCATTACCAAAACGTTCTGTCAAGCTGGGAACACATGGATAATAATTTCCATCTCCTACTGTAAGTGAAATGACAATCGTTATAAGATAACTAAGCACAACACCACCTAAAACTCCAACAAATACTCTAAATAGCAATCTTTTTTCATTAATAATACCTTATCAATAGGTGGTCATTTTAGACACATAATTGGTCAAAACAACATTTTATCGGGCAATTCTTTCCCTTATTATTTCCCTTATCAGCAGTCACAACAAGAAATGAAATCCTCTTACGCTTTCACGCCCGGTTCCAAAATCGAAAAAGATGCTGTTTCACAATTCACCTCACACATAGCACCCATAGGTAATACTGTCATAGGCGTATGATGTACGAAATCGACATTTTCCAAGATAATCATATCTTCCCTGTGCACTTCCTGATTGATTACCTTTTTTATCGTATTTCTGCTCTCTTCATCCAGTTTCCCGGTAATAATCCCTGCTGCTTTATCAAACACACCGGCCGCAGCAAAAGAACGCAACGCATGTAAGCCCGCCAGATGGCTTCCATAAGGAGCTCCATGCTCAATAGCCACAAAAGTATCTGAAAAAAATTCGCGGTTTGGGAAAAACTTTGTTCCCATAATCTGTTGAAGCGGTCCGCCGCATAAGCAAAAAAATCTTCCTTTTTTTACTCCGCTTCCCTGTAAAACACTATATCCGTCATTCTTCGTCCATTTGATTTTCTTTGGTTTAATATCTCTCCATTCAATCGGCGTATACATTTTACTGCATTGTCAACCCGGGTTCACAAATATAAATTACTAGCACATTTTATAATCGTGTGTTATAATACCCTCGTGCGTCAAAAAAGAAAACTAATTATACTTTTATAGAAACAAACAGAAAGGAACAAAAATGAGCGAAATTGTACAAGTAAAATGTTCAAAATGCAAAAAAATGGTTGACCGCGACAAAGTAAAACAGAAAAAGTATATATGCTATGAATGTGGCGGTTACATGCGTGTTAAAACTTCAAGCCGTATCCGCATGGTCGCAGACCCTAAAACTTTTGAGCCATGGTTTACCGATATGCCGGTTAGCAATCCGTTAGGATTTGAAGGATATGAAGACAAACTTGCTGAAACAAGAGAAAAAACAGGTTTAGATGAAGCCGTAACCGTAGGAAAATGTAAAATTTTCGGCGAAGAAGCTGTAATCGGTGTATGCGAAACCAGATTCTTAATGGGAAGTATGGGACACGTTGTTGGTGAAAAAATCACCTGTGCCATTGAAAAAGCAACCGAACTCAAATTGCCGGTATTTATTTTCTGTGCATCCGGTGGTGCCAGAATGCAGGAAGGTATTGTTTCTTTAATGCAGATGGCAAAGACTTCTGCTGCCATCCAAAAGCATGGAGAAGCCGGTCTTTTATACAGCACTATTTTAACAGATCCTACAACCGGAGGCGTAACTGCAAGTTTTGCCATGTTAGGTGATGTTATTATGGCAGAGCCCGGTGCCCTTATCGGTTTTGCCGGTCCGCGAGTTATTAAGCAGACTATCGGCCAGGATCTTCCGGAAGGATTCCAGACTGCCGAGTTCTTAGTTGAACACGGATTTGTTGACGGAATTGTAAAACGTGAAAACTTGAAAAAAACATTATATTTCCTTATTATGACCCATCGTTCAAAAGAAGGAAAATATGCTGAATTCCAGAAAGACTTCCATTTTGAAATCAATGAAATTATTAAGGAACGTTCCTGGAAAACGCTTCCTATTACAGCATGGGAAAAAGTAAAGGCAGTAAGACAGGTAGGACGTCCATCCGCACTGGATTACATGAATAATATTTTTGATTACTTTGTAGAAGCACACGGTGACCGCGGATACAGAGATGATGCTGCAATTGTTGGCGGTATTGCTTTCCTTGACGGTCAGCCTGTAACCGTAATTGCTGATGTTAAAGGAAAAGATATCAAAGAATGCAGAGAACGTAATTTCGGAATGCCTATGCCGGAAGGTTATAGAAAAGCACTCCGTCTTATGAAACAGGCCGAAAAATTCAACCGTCCAATTATTAGTTTTGTTAATACTTCAGGTGCATATTGCGGTATTGAAGCAGAAGAACGCGGACAGGGTGAAGCCATAGCAAGAAACCTCTTAGAAATGTCTGCTTTAAAAGTACCGGTTCTTTGTATATTAATCGGTGAAGGCGGTAGTGGCGGTGCTTTGGCAACTGCAGTCGGCAATGAAGTATGGATGATGGAAAATGCAACCTACTCTATCTTATCACCGGAAGGATTTGCTTCTATTTTATGGAAAGATGCTGAAAAGGCGCAGGAAGCCAGCGAAGTCATGAATATTACGGCACAGGATTTAAAACGTCTCGGTATCATCGAGCAAATTGTTCCTGAATACGGCGGAGCAGATCAGAAAACGGTAACAACCATCTCCGGTTGCATGAAAGAAGGCATGAAAGCTTTCTTACAGAAATATGAAGGCAAGACCGGTGAGGAAATCGCACAAGAGCGTTACAACAGATTCCGTAAATACTAATAATTGTAACACTACATAATATCAAAAAACCTTCTCCCAATACGGGAGAAGGTTTTATTATCACATCCGGTCCATAAGCCACTGTTCCAAATCATTCAAATTGAGGTCAGAATGCTCTATTTCCCTTGCATACCGGTAAGCGATGACAATACACTCATCCTGCGACAATTTCTTGTCCCCCGCAATCCATGCATACATACAAAATTCCTGAATATAGCAGGCAGCCATTACAGACATTAATACTTTACTGTAAATACAATCGTCATATACTGCCCCACAAAAATATGTATAAATAAAAAAGGTCAGTATCTGTTCCAAGAAAATATCCCAATCCGGTTGTTTAACGAACGAACCGTAAAATTCTTCATACAGCTTTTCGTAGCGGCTATAATCTCCTGCATATAACGTATTCCATGCTCCGTCCAGTACTTTAGTCCATTCCTCATTTAATCTCTCAAGTTTAGTATATATCTTAAAACATTCCTTTAGTTTATAAAATCTTTCTTCGCCGGTTAATAACTCTACCCAACTTCCGGTGGAGCCGTTTGCTTCAATATCAAATTCACGCACCACATTTTGCATATCATAAAGCCTGTCTTCATCAATACAAGCCTGCATCTTAAGCGCCATGTCCACAAGCATTGCCATCCGCTTAAGTAACGGTTTTTGCCTGTCATTAATAATCTTAAAAATAACTCCTCTTGCATCTTCAAGCTGTGTAAACAACATAAAATCAAAATCTTCAAATTCTTCCTCTAAAGGATCAGGACATTCGTCTTCCTCTTCCAAGAATACCGTTTGCTCCTTCATCTTAAGCATTATGTTGGCCGCCTGAGGACAGGACAAAGAAAGGGAATATTCCCGTACTCCATCAAACTCTTCTATATGCCTCGGGTATCTGTTACAGGTATCGCAAAGATATTCTTCCCCTTTTTTAGAAATAAGTTTACATAAGTTATTTTCATCTAACATAGCGCACCTGCGGTCGCTTTGACAAAAACAGCCTTCTTCCCAATCAACAGACTTTGCCAGATATGCGGCGAATTCCGTTTCGTTCTCTTTAAGAACATATTTCCTGTATTTCTCCAGGGTATTATCATCAATCACAATCTGCCAGCCGGCACAACAGGTGTCCGGACATTTATCTGCTATACACTGAAATTTGTCATAATAATGCGGCTTGACATATCTCATTTTTAATTCCTTTCTTTTACACGCAAACTCAACAGGATGTTACCATAAACCTTCCGGTATCTCCACATTTGTTAAGCTTTCACAATCATAAAGCATATCGTGGCTTATACTCGAGCATATCAAGGAATTCCTATTTCTGTACTTTACTTAACAAGCAGACACTCTCCACATGTGTCGTCATCGGGAACATATC
The DNA here is from genome assembly GCA_045576455.1 of Lachnospiraceae bacterium. Classification (GTDB taxonomy): domain Bacteria; phylum Bacillota; class Clostridia; order Lachnospirales; family Lachnospiraceae; genus RGIG4034. The sequence continues at coordinate 9,123 of JAZNGM010000008.1, forward strand.
CACCGCCACAGCCTTTCTCACCTGATACCTACTCTTCCTTGTAATATACTGTAAATCTCTTTTTAGCGATTCCGGTCCGCAGGATATGTATACAATACGTTCCGGTTTCATATGGATTAAAGCATCCAGAAACTCCTCCGTACTTCCGCTTCTCGGCGGATCCATGAATACGACCGTAGGCTTCAAATCACTTTCAGACGCTTCTAACATAAATTTCGTTGCGTCCGCATTGTAAAACTTTATATTTTTAAGACTATTCTTGTCAGCGTTAACGGTGGCATCTTTAACGGCCTCCTTGTTAAGCTCGACACCGATAACTTTTCCCGCTTCTTTTGCCGCTATTATTCCGATTGTCCCGATACCGCAATAAGTATCCAGTACGATATCTCTTTCCGTAAGTGCTGCGTATTCCATGGCTTTATTGTAAAGCAGCTCTGTCTGGACAGAATTAATCTGATAAAAACTCTGTGGCGATAATTTAAAACGGCAACCACACAAAACATCTTCAATAAAGCCCTTTCCATAAAGGACTATATCCCGGTTTCCCAATACCATCGTAGTATTTTTATCATTTACGTTTTGAATAATCGTAGTAATCTGAGGAAACTTAGCCTTTAAAGCTTTTGAAAAATTCTTGGCAGAAGGCAAAATGTGTGATGTGGTCACTAAAATAACCATCACTTCTCCGCTAGCATGGGCAGTACGTACCATCAGATGGCGTACAAGCCCAAAACCGGAGCGTTCGTTGTAAACGGTCCACTTAAAGGACTTAACCATTTTTGTCACTTCCGCAATAATATCCTGCGCCAATTCATTCTCAAGATAGCACTTCCCATGCTGAAGAATATTATGGGATTTTTCTTCATAAATACCCGAATATATGGTTCCGTCCTTTTTACGTCCAAAGGTAGCCGTCACTTTATTCCGGTAAAAATAAGGATTGTCCATACCGATAATTTTCTCAGGCTTTACATATTTGGATAAATACTTTTCTATCTCTAATTCTTTTTTCTTTAATTGCTCAGGATAAGGGATGCCAAGATATTGGCATCCCCCGCATTTTGTTTCTATACTACATTTTCTTTTTACATCATTATGTTGCATATCCGCTGTTCCTTTATGTGATTACTTACGTCCTACAAATATATCTGTCAAAATTGCATTTAACTGTTTTTTATCAAATGGTTTGGATAAATGATAGTTCATACCGTTTTCCAAAGACTTATTAACATCTTCTGCAAACGCATTGGCTGTCATAGCGACAATACATATTGAATCCGAGTCTTTTCTTCCCATCGAACGTATCATCTTCGTTGCCTCTATACCATCCATAATCGGCATCATGATATCCATGAAAATGACATCATAATATCCTTCTTCCGAATTGCAGTATGTTCTTACCGCTTCTTCTCCGTTTTGAACTTTATCTACAATCAAACCAAGTTTGGTAAGCTGGCGTTCTGCTATTTCCATATTAATCGGATGATCTTCTGCAATTAATGCTCTCTTACCATCAAAGGTCAGATCACTTTCCTTACCCATTACATCAACATGTTCCTGATTAATCTCATCAGCCCCTACACCTACAAACTTGAGGTTTATGGTCACGGTCGTACCTTTATTAAGCGCACTCTCAATCTTAATATTACCACCCATTAATTCAACAAGCTGTTTTGTAATGGCAAGTCCCAAACCGGTACCCATTCTGGAGTATCCTTTTGTTTCCTGCTCAAACGGTTCAAAGGCTTTCTTTAAAAATTCCTTGCTCATACCGATACCATTATCCTGAATCTGGTATTTTACATTTACAAGTTTTCCTCTTCCCTTCTTAAAGCTAACCTTAAAGGATACCGTACCTCCCGGATTGGTATATTTTACGGCATTAGACAAAATATTAATAAGAATTTGCCTTAACCTTCCGCCGTCAGCATAAAAACCATCGTACGGTGCCGGTTCAATATCCCTAATAACCGTTATATTTTTTTCCTGCGCTAACGGCATAAGTACTGCCATGATATATGATACAATTTCAGATTTATGTACATACTCTTCGCGAAGCTGCACCTTTCCGCTGTCTATCTTGGACATATCCAGAATATCATTTACAAGGGTTAACAAATGATCCGCAGACAAAGAAGCTTTTTCCACATAATTATTTTCCTGATATTCCGGCTCTTCTCTCATAAGGTCAAGCATACCTTTAATGCCGTTAAGCGGCGTTCTGATCTCATGTGACATATTAGCAAGGAAATCCTGTTTAGCTTTTGCAGCTTGCTCTGCCTCTTTTAAAGCAACCTTCAACATATCCTCACTTTGTTTAATACCGGTTATATCACTTACCATAAGTACACAGAACACATCACCTGATATTTCATTCTTTTCCGGTTGGGCTACTACCCTGTACCATACATACTCAGCTTTACCGGACGGTTGCATCCTGATTTGACGTTCTACCACGCCATTGGCAAGCATTTCATTAAGCATGGCAGTTAAGTCTACATGATAATCACCCTTACCGTTATCTTCTGCAATAACTTTGGAAAGATGGTTTTGTAAATCCTTTAACTCGCCTTTTTGAGGAAGGCCAAACACTTTCGGATGCTGCATAAACTCGTATTGATTATTTACCATATCTATGATAACGAGATATTCAAAGCTGTTATCAATAGCCAGCTGCATAGTCTTCATCGCTGTTTCACGAATCAACTGTGCTCTTCGTTCCAGTGTAATGCTTCGCACAAATAGGAATGCAATAACATTTCCGGAATACGGATTTTCAATAAGCTTAACAAGAAGTTCTCTCCACACGACCTTGCTCTTTTCGCCCACGCACCTAAACTCATACTTAGCATCTCTCTGTCCGTCTGCAAACATTCTCTTAAAGGATTCTACCCTAATCTCCTTGGAAAGCATGTCGCGGTCTTCCATATTATCTACCTTTGAATTAATATAGTTAAGCACGTCCTCAACATCATATATGGCAACAGCATCACCACTTTGATTTCGGGTCATTTTAACTTCTTCGACCTTATCTTTTGTAACATCAATCATAAAGTAATCGATAGCTTCCATGGACATCGATTCACGGTACATCTGCTCCACTTTATAAGCCTGTTCAACTCTTTTGTGTTCATCGATTATTTCAGATACACCGATAGCATGTCTTTCACCATTAATCTCTGTCACGCTGGTATAAGATATTCTGTACCAATGATACTCACCTGCCGCATCTTTTTTCTGAATTTCACAGGTTATTGCCTTTTCACCACGCATAAGTTTTTCATACATTTGACGGTATGTAGAAACACTGCCCGGATGAATCACGCCGGATTCAATCTGACTATCCGGAATATTTTGCACGGTTCTTTCATCTACATCAGACGGCGATAATCGGTTCGTAATAGTTTTCTTCTTAATATCATAATCCCATATAGCAATATTGGTCCTTGCAATCGCCAGATGTATTTTTTCCTCATCAAGCCTTTTTTGCTTATTTGCTTTATACTGCACCCTGCTGACAATAAATACAGTTAAAGCTATCATTGAAATAAGAACGATAAATACCGTCAAAAGAAGAAACGAATTTTCATACACAAAATCTTCAAAGTTTTTCTCCGGCACATAGGATACTACGTTTTCCATAATAATACGTTGTATTCTATCTTCTGCAAGGGAAATCACTGCGCCTTCAATAATGGTATACAAGTCATAATCAGCTTCTTTACCCATTGCAAAAGCCATGCTTTCCCTGATTTCATTAATATCAAATGAATGTAACTGACGATATCTTGCCACATCAAGCAATACATCCGCAGTATAAATCGGAACAATGGCAATATCTGCTTTTTTATCATTTACCGCATCTAAACACTCATGCCAACATTCATAATATGTAATATTAACATTCTTATATATTTCTCTAATTTCATTTTCCTTCGGCGATTTATGAAGACAGGCCACCTGTAAACCATCTAAATCTTCAGATAGCTCGAAATTCTTACGCATAATAAGCTTACTCGTAAAATCAAACGTTTTAGAGGTCAGGCGCACATTGTTGGAATCAGCCCAATCATAATTATGCGGGGCAGAAATATACAAATCAAACGCACCTTCTCCAACCTTTTTTACCGCTTCTTCATTATCTTCGAATATGGTCAGTTCAAAAGTAAGTCCGGTTCTTTCTTCTACTTCACGCATGATGTCGAGCATTATACCACGACACGTACCTTGATTATCCTTATAAATAAATGGCGGGTACTTAGGGCACACCGCAACCGTTACCACCGGATTATCTGCAATGTATTGTGTCTGCTCATCCGATAAAGCATAAGCTCCCACAATGGCATCATAATAATACTTGTTCATAAGATTATTGGAATAGTTCGGGGTAGAAAGGTATATCTGTTCTATTGCCTTTGAAAGTTCTGCACAGGCTTCCTCATTATTTTTACTCATAACAAAATAGAAATCACTCATTCCTAAAGTAAGGATAGCTCTCTCATTTCCCATATTACGCATATTACTGGTATATACTGCATCAATTTTACCGGCTTCCATATCCGCATATACTTCTGTAGTGTTGTCGTATGGAAACATCTGTACATTTTCAACACCATGTTTAGACAAATAATCCCTTAACAAAGCATTATTTACATTTTCCCGCAAAACACCGATCCGCATGCCATGATAGGTGTCCGGTGAATTAGCCATATAGCTGCTATCTTCCATAACGGTCAAAATATTAACGCTGCTTCCGCTTGCCATCTCCGGAAACAGAAATAATTTTTCATTCAAGGCACTTTTCCGGACAAAGCCCATTAAATCTACTTCACCTCTTTCAAGCATTTGAAGGGCTTCACTATAGTCAAGCAGTCCCTTACCGGTCGGTGAATCTTCAATAAATTCATATTCCCAATCTGCATACTTTTGTATCTGCATAAGATACTCATAGCCAAATCCGGAATAGACACCATTTGTATTAACTTCGTTAAAATTTTCATAGTCAAAAAAGGCAACCTTAACTACTCTCTTTTCACCATTCGCATCTACATCAGTGCTTTTGGCAAAAGCAGTTAAAGCTACCATTAAAAAAATCATAATTATTTTATATAATATTTTCGTCCTGTCTTTCGTATGAAGCCCCATCAAAATACCCCCAAGGAATTACAATGTTTTCCATAGTTACAATAATACCAAATAAATTAGATTTCATCAATAAACTGTTCATGCATTTTCTTATTATAAAAAAAGAAACCCCGACATATTGTTATAATAACGAATACATCAGAGTCTCCATTTATAAAAACTGTAAGTGTTACGGTGCAATTATAACGCGTCTGCGTTATTTTGTAAACGCCTTTTCGATGATGATATCAATTTTTCAGTACTTTATAATAATCTACATATCATTGGGCATAATTTTTATGCAGAAGGAGGAAATCATGACTGACAAAGAAATTACAAAGCGTATCACAGAGCTTATGTCACAAAAGGGGCTTAACGCTAACAAATTGGCTCAGCTTAGCGACATTGCACCCTCAACGCTTAATTCCATGTTAGACCGCGGAAATACTCCTACGCTCCCAACACTTGTTAAAATCTGTAACGGACTTGGTATAACCATAACGCAGTTTTTCATGTCCGATACCGATCAGCAAGTCACACTTACCAAAGATCAGAAATTCTTAATCGAAACTTTCAATGGTCTTACCCACAGCAGCCAAATGCTTCTTCTTAAGATTGCAGAAGATTTTTTATCGCATCAGGAAGATTCTTTATAGATGCGCTGAAAGTAGGAACAAGGCTCTCATCATATAAACTTGAAATAACTTCCCCACGCGCCTGACGCGAGTATACTCCGTAAAATTTACCGCAATATACATATAATCCGGTAAGATTACTTTTCTTAATCAGTTCATATTCTTCTATATCTTTATTATTATTTTCCGTGACATCACTTTTAATAATGTTATAAGTTTTGTATGGCGTAACAAATTCCTGTGCTATATACATACCATACTCACTGTCATTATTCTCAAGCATACCGGCAATCGTTGTTTTCCATTCGTCTTCTGTCATTTTATGCCCCGGATAAATACCATGGGAACCATAAGAATCAACCGGTTTTAATATCCATTTATCTTTTTCTTCCCTGATATTATATTTTGAGACATTTTCATCTGTCAGCCAGCAAGTAAGAGGAATGTGTTTTTCTAAATACTCTATTTCTTCTAAAGACAGTAGGGCCTGTGTCATTTTATGGCTAAAGAGTACAAACAATCTCTTATCATGCACAATCTGCGTACAAAAATCTCCCATCAGCACTACTTCTTCATTGATAACGGCCGTTATAAAATCTGTAACTTCATCATAATGTGCCATTAAATCACTCGTAACCGCACGTCGGTATATTAAATCAATCTTTCGTCCGCTTTCCGAATAAAGCGCATTATCTTTTCTCTTTAAATCCCTGATTTCACACACTTCAGCCGTAGCTCCCAGCTTTTCAAAGCTTTTCGCAAAATGATTAAACTCCTCCATAGAGCATCCCATTTCAAGGAAATCCGTCACTACTACATGAGGGTTTTCCACATGCCCTTTTACCGTTTTATAGTTCCCGAGGAATTCTTTTGTAAGTGTATCAAATAACTCATAGCTCTTAAGGTCAAACTCATTTATTATATCCTGATATAACTTTGTACCACTAAAACAGGAAGCAGATTGCCGGTCTTCATACATGGCACTGGTGCCGTCTGTATTTAGCTCACACAATTTAAAAGAATCATCTGACTCATTCAAAAAAATATCAACTCTTGTAACCGGCAGCACGCACTTATACCGTGGTCTTCTTATTATAAGCTCAGCCACCCTTTCATCAAAACCAAACAACTTTCTGTATTCCGGATTTCTTATATATTCTTCTATTATTTTCTCCATAATACTTTCCATTGTCATGGCCGCTTTACTTATCAATTTACATTGCTTAGGCGAAAACAATTTCGGCACATATCCTACGCACAAATTATTACCTTTATAATTCGCACCGCTCGCCACAAAAGCATCCTGATAATCTACTACATCTTTTGCATATATTTCATCCGCCACGGGACTATACTGTTTGGTTAATTCCCTGATACGGTTTCGGATATAAATATCCGTTACCATTTTAATAACATCTGATATTTTTATATTTTCCTCATTATTAGTGTTTTCTATAATAGCCTCAAGCCCTGCAACCTTAATACGTTCCACAGCTTTATCAACAAAGTCCGGACTCTTATCAAGCAATGATACAACATACGGATAAAAATCATCAATATTTCTAAATATGAAATAAACCATATTTAAATAGGCATTCAACATATCCGGCGGCATACTGTCAGCCGTACGTATTTCGATATATTGCTTTAGCCTTACAGGGGGAAACGCCATTGATAAAAGATGTTCAAGCATAGCCGTCCCGGCTTCTTCATTCTCAAAATTTGACTTTTCCCATATAGCTTCCAATGTATCGGAAGATGGCAGCATTTGATCGCCGTTAGGATATACAACTACCGGAATCTGTTTTAAGAAATCAATATATTCATAAAATCCCATTACACCCTTTTTCATAAACGGCGCAACTTCTACTCTCTTAGCATCCGTCCTGCTCCAAATTCCGTAACGTATCAGATGCTTTCTGTCATCTTTTCCATCGGACATTCCATCATTTTCAAACATCAGGGAAAGAACCGGTGAAAGCACATAAGCCACCAGATACTTTTTCTTAAAATCTTCTTCACTAAAATAATCGATTGAAACATGTACTGATGCTGTTTTTCTCATCATACGCTCGCCGTCCGGACCGATTCCTTTAAAATAAGCATCCATATACTTATATCGGTCTTTAGGAATTAACGGAGGGCTTTGCTTTGTATCATCCTCATAATATCCAACTTGTAAAAGTTCATATCCCCACGTATTAATAACGCTTGTTATTTCTTTCAGAAATGTATTGTATATATCCATTACGGCTTTAACACTTGTTTGTTTTGCAATACTTATTTCTATTTGTCCTGCAGGCTCCAGGGAAATAATATCCGTCTTCCTTTTTAGCCCCACAAGTTCACCCTTTAGCATAATCTTTTCATCATAAAACACAGCAAGGCATTCAAGAATTTCCCGAATGCCTTTTTCACCATAAAAAGATACTTGCCTTCTACTTATTTTGTCTATAACAAAATGTTCGATTTCGACGCCAAGGTATGTGCCTTCTTTAACATCTTTACACCCTGACATAAAATATTCATAAAGTGCATCCGCAAAGCATCTCTTTCCCATAATTTTAATAACTCCTTATTCTGTCATCCTTATCATCAGTAGTTTTGTCAATTTCTATAATTTTAATGTAATATCCTACATTATCGTTAACTTTTACATATACGCGGTCTCCGGCTTTTTTACCACGGATTGCCCTGCCCAGCGGAGCTTCAATACTTATTAATCCATTTAATGAATCACTTCTGACACTGGTCACAAGCTTATAACTTTCCCTAAGGCCATCCTCTTCAAATTCAATTAAGACCGTATTGTTAATTCCGACTTCATCATCTTTTGAAGTATCATCCACGACAATTGCGGTACGAAGCATTCTTTCCAGATATCTTATTCTGCTCTCATTTTTGTTTTTAAACTTTTTAGCGGCATAATACTCAAAATTCTCAGACAAATCACCGTGTGATCTGGCTTCCTTAACATCCTCGATAGCCTGTTTCCTGACAACGAGTTTACGCTCTTCTATTTCAGCTTCTATTTTCTTAACATCTTCCCTCGTAAGCTTTTCAGGCATTACATCCCCTCCTTCAGGCTTCTGAACAATTCCATATCCGATTCCGTAATTCTCATATTAGTAGTTATTTTTTCTCCCTGTGCATTTGTAATAGCTACCTCAATAATACTTCCTTCTTCAACCTGTCCGGCTGCTGCTGTTAAGAAAGGTTGGAATTTTGGATGATTCTGTGTAAAAGTCTCCCATGACTTTTTGATTTTAAATATTGCTCCGGGATTTATCATAATACATTCCTCCATTTTGCTACGCCTAATAAAATTACTAAAAGAATTATATTGTATACCGTAAATATTAACATATACTTCCCTTTTTTCGCTGTTTTACGCTGACTGTAAAACTTGTACGAAATCAGGCTTGCCATAGAGGCAATCAAGGTTCCCATTCCTCCAATATTGGTTCCGTACAAAAGAGCTTCATATTTATCGGTAAATCCTGACAAAAGCATTGCCGCCGGCACGTTACTAATCACCTGGCTTGCAACAACACCGGTTAATACTTCTTTTCCGTCCACAATACTTTTAAGGAAAGAGCTGACACTCTCTATCTCTTTCATGTTACCCACAAATATGAAAAAGCAAATAAAAGTCAGAAGCAAAATATAATCAACTTTTAACAAAAGTTTATAATCCATCAATACAATGCCGATAAGCACCAGTAAAAGTACCACGTAATACGGAATCACATGAAATACATTTAACAGGCACACAACAAATAAAACTGCATATACAAAAAATCTTACATTTAAAAACGAGTTGCCTTTTTCTTCCTCTGCCGGCTTAACGTTACTCTCACCAGCATTATTTCCCGTCATCAACGTCATAATAACAAGAACAATCAACGAGACCGCTGCCAGAGGAAGCATTAACATTACAAAATCCCCCACATCCATCTTGCTTAAAGAAAACAAAAACAGATTTTGCGGATTACCAATCGGCGTAAGAACACTTCCGACGTTAGCCGCAATGGTTTCGAGTACAATCAGCGTAATCAAAGATCCTTCGTCCTCGATTGCCGCATAAACAACAATGGTAAACGGGACAAAGGTAATCAGCGCCACATCATTGGTAATTAACATGGATGAAAAAAAGCATAGCAGTACCAAGATTAAATTAAGGTAACGTCTTTTACTCACACAGCTTGTCAGCTTCTTTCCAAGCCATGAAAAAACACCCAGTTTCTGCATTCCGGCAACTACTGCCATAAGACAAAATAAAAGCACAATAACTTTGTAATCAATATAGTCTATATATTTTTTACTTGGGGGCACCACAACCATGGATGCCACCGCCAAAATAAGTGCTATCGAAAAAACTATCTCCTTACGGATAAATTGTATTACTTTTTTCATCTGACCGTAACTTTTTCTCCATCCTCTGAAATATCAACGTATCCCCTCCGTCTGGCTTCCAACAAGCCCCGTATAACAGAAATTTCTATCACATCTCCCAAACGGGTAAAGCCAAACAGCTTACCGGTTTCACGTATTAAATCTGTTTTTGACATTCCTATCTGCTGGGTCATAATATCCTTTATTGCAGCGGATATCTCCTGCGCACAAATGTCATCCATGGTCCTTCTGCCGTCTTCATCCACCGGCACTCTGTATTCTTCATACGTTTCCGGTATCTGCGTATTTTTCCAATAAAACATGGTGCCGTTCGACATAACTGCCTTAGGGTTAATATATCTTATTTCATCTTCTATAACCTGTTCAATCTTTGCCGTTTTTCTACTGATATCAAAGCTCTCCATAATACACTTTTCAAGTCTTTTTCTGCTTACCGGTGCTTCTGCGTCAATAACAGCAAGTAGTGTGGCGCGGATCTTTTCCTTAGACGCTTCATCGGCAAAACTATCAGATGTTCCTATCTTTTTTACATAAAAAGGTTCAAAATACTTACCGTTTATCAAAGTGCCGGCATTCGTTTCTTGTGAAAAAGGAGGTTCTTCCTTTTCAATTTGTTCCTTTTCAATCTGTTCCTGTGGCATAACAACAGCAGCTTCTGTTTCTTCCGCCGGTAATACAGGAACTGTTTCTTCTGTTTTCTCTGCCTCCTCATGTACTTCCATGGCTTTTTCCTTATCAAGGCGCAACGCTTCCTCAATCTTTAAAGCCACATTCTTTAATACGTGTTCTTTGTTATCAAGATAATCCATAATGTAAACACGCATTATATTCCAACCAAGTCCTTTTAACACATCCGGTTGCAAAATATTTCTGTCACGTGCCGTCTGTGCCTCTTTATAGGTCGTGCCGTCACACATAATACCCATGATATATTCATCCGGTCTTTCAGGATGAATAACACCGATATCAATCTTATACTCGGAAGCTCCTATATCACATTTTGTACGGAAACCTATTTTTTCAATATCTGCCGCTATCATTTTCTCAAGTGCATTATCACGCGGTTTCGTCTGTCCGTTTCTGGCAATCAGGGTATTCTTACCTCTCATGGCAAACTCAAGGAAGCCCTTTAATCCGATTACACCTTCTGCCGTCGTTCTGGACAAATCAATCTGTTCCGGTCTTAACACTGCAAATACAATCATTTCTTTTCTGGATCTTGTAATGGCAACATTCAGACGGCGCCAGCCCCCTTCATTATTAAGCGGTCCGAAGTTCATGCTCACCTTACCGTCTTTATCCGGTCCATATCCAACAGAGAAAAGAATTACATCCCTTTCATCTCCCTGTACGTTTTCAAGATTCTTAATAATAATCGGCTCGCTCATGGATTCGGCAAGCGCAATGAGTTCAGGTTCTTTTTGGAATGCTTCACTAAGCAAATCATCTACAAGGTTCTGCTGTGCCACACTAAAGGTTACTACACCGATACTATCTTTCCGGAGTTCTTCAGAGCGCAATCTTCTTACAATTTCTTCCACTACACACTCTGCTTCTCTTCTGTTTTGCCGTGTAGCACGCTTATCATATACACCTTCTACAGGCACATAAGTAACATGCGATACCATATCACACGGAGATGGGAAGGTATACAATTTATTTTCATAATATTGGTTATTACTAAACGCTATAAGGCTTTCGTGACGTGAACGGTAATGCCAGGAAAGATGACGTTGCGGAAGATTAAGGGCAAGGCAGTCATCCAGTACGCTTTCCATATCTTCCATTTCATAGTTTTCTTCATCAAACTGATTGGCAACGAAGAAACTTGTCGGAGGAAGCTGCTTCGGATCCCCAACGACAATGACATTCTCACCTCTTGCAATCGCACCTACCGCCTCAGAGGTCGGAAGCTGTGATGCCTCATCAAATATAACAAGATCAAACTTTTTGAAAGAAGGATCGATATACTGCGCAACGGAAATCGGACTCATCATCATACACGGACACATTCTCATAAGAAGCTCCGGTATTGAATCAAAAAGTTTTCGTATGGACATCATTCTTCCGCCACTCTTAATTGCTTTTTTAAGAATACCGACTTCTGAACTTCCTGCAACATTTCCGGTAACAGGAATTCTTGAAGAAAGCTTTGCAATAAGTTCTTCTTTGCTAAGGCGTTCATATTCTTCATTCAGTTTTCTAAATTGCTCAATACTATTTTCAAACTGTGCGCCTTGGAAAGCAGCAAGCCGTGGTTCCTGCTGTATGGTTAACATAATTAACCCATAACATAGATTTGCCTCCATGGCAGGTAGCATATGTCCGGCCTCCAAAACGCCATCTTCATACGCTTTTACCAGACCATTAAGACCCGCACCGTTAAGTACATCCATAGATTGCCTTAAGACAATCCATTCACGCAACATATGGATATGATCAAGCACACCATCAATAAGATTGACAACATCGCTAATATAATCCTGACTCTGTTCGCATTCAAAGAATATTTTGTCATCATTAATAAGCTCCGCTTTCACCTTGCGCAGCGCACTTACTTTTTCAACATACTGACGGCTCATATCGTCAGCCCTTACCGCCATACAGTTATTAAGCAGGGTAACAAATTCTTCTTCCGAACGGGACATACTTCTAATGACCGTTCTCAGTTCCACGGAAACCTCATATGCATTCTTTAATACTTCCCAATTAGTATTTACACCCGCATAAAGATTACCGAACTGCGCTGTGATGGAAGGATCTGTCTTCATAATCTCTGCATATGCATTGTAATAATTATTTAAAATGTCGTAATAATAGCATAACGTATTTTTGGTCACGGCATTGGAATTTTTAACATGGACTTTAAGTTCCCTTACGAGTTTATTCTCTGCCATGGATTTTGTAACATTACGTGCTCCTTGTGCCTGTTTATATGCAGCATATGCTTCATTTACGTTAAATGTAAACACGCTTTGCTCAAACTCGTTAATAACCTGACGATACATATCCACCTGTCTTTCACCCAACTCAATTAACGAGCGGATGGCAGCATCCTGGCTTTCTAAATATCTGTTCTGAATAATCTGTGGCAACAGATATGAAGAAGTTGACATAATATTGTATAACGAGTAAATTCCTATTATTGTATTATAGTCGTATCTTTCACTAATACCCAATCGATTGGATAAATTTATGTAAACTTCCTTGATATCAAGAAGTCCTTCTTTATACGTTCTGAGTTTTTGAGAAATGCGTTCCCTGCTGTCTAAGGAATATTGTTCGCTTCTTACAGGCTTTAAGGCATGAATAGTATCCTTACTGCATTCCCCTGCCGCAACAATATACATTTCTATTTGTTCCATCCACTCTGCATACGTATCCTGATTCACTTTACTGAGCGTATCGGTTGAAAAAGTAATCAGGCCTTTAAATGCTGCATTCTTCTCAAAACGGATGACAGCTTCATAAAGGCTCATGCCATACTCCCGTTTCTTATGAAGGCTTCTTACAAAATGATTCAATTCACGTCTCTTGGCAAGAAGATTTTCTGCAACACTTGCATATTCCTGCGGCGAACTCTTATGTCCAATTTCAAGTGTCTGCTCTAATTGCTTAAGGACGGCACGTTTCTGGATTTTATTGGAATGAAGTTCCAAACAAAACGGATCTAATCCAAGCTTCGTCAATCGCTTTTCAACTACAGAAAGTGCGGCCATTTTCTCAGCCACAAACAATACTGATTTCCCCTGGTACAGAGCATTGGCAATCATATTGGTAATGGTCTGTGATTTTCCGGTTCCCGGCGGTCCGTGAAGCACAAAACTTTCTCCTTTTGCCGCAGCGCAAATAGCCGCAAGCTGTGAAGAGTCTGCACTTGCCAAAACAGCTGTGGTAGACGGATTCATTTTTTCGTCCAATTCATATTTCAAATCATCATCATTATCTGCATACAATGTTTCATCATCAGACTGCCATTCCATTTTACCGCTAATAAGACTTGCTACCACTTTATTCTTTTTAAGATCTTCTGAGCGGTTACGGATATCGTTCCACATGATAAAACGGGCGAAACTGAATAAACCGATAAAAGACAACTCTTCAACATCCCAACGTTTACGCTCCATAACTGCTTGACGGAAAATACTGAATATTTGAACCAAATTTACTCCTGCTTCATCATAAGGAAGCGGATCTAATCCGTTTATATGAATGCCAAAATCCTGACGAAGCATCTCTATCAGAGTTATGTTAACTTGTATCTCTTCATCTCTTACTTTAATGGAATATGATTTGTTTTGCACCTTTCTAGTTATGTCAACCGGAACGAGTACAAGCGGTGCATATCTTGCCTTTTCGCTTAAATCAGACTCATACCAACGCAAAAATCCCAAAGCTACATACAAAGTATTAGAGCCGTTCTCCTCCAGACTGTTTTTAGCCTGTCTGTGAAGATACTTAAGATTTTTCTCCAGTTCTTCTTCACTCAGGAAAGTTCTGATTCTGTTACTTTTCGCTTCTGACTGCGCAATATCCGCAATAAGCTCACGGTTCGTTTCAATCTCATATATTCTTCCGTCACGGGCTGTATTTTCCCAATCTGCCGGCTTCGGAAGTATCTGATAGGAAGTGCCCTTACTGAGCGAATCTTCTAAAAGTCCCAAGTCGGATATCATAAGCTGCACAACGGATCTTGTATTACGGAAACTTAACAGCGTATTCCGAAGGCTCAAATCAAGAAGTTTTCTCTCCCACAGTTTCTGTTTTGTTAACTTCTCCTGCTTACTGAAATCCGGTAATACAACATTATTAATTGTTTCCGGAGCGTTCATAAGCTCTTTACCGCTTCTTTCTTCATAGGAAGCAGCAATAAATTTACCCCCTTCAATTTTACGGGAAGGTATCGGACGGATTCCTCCTCCACGGGTTCTCTTTATATCTACTGCGAGCACAAAGTTTTCTGTTTTCTGCAAATGTAATAACGCATGATTTCTTGCTTCATCAAAATCGATATTTTTTCCCACAACAAAATCAGTACACTCCACGAGCGCAATCTGTTCCATACCTAAAGCTGTACGTTTTGTAATAGCAGTCACATCATCCGTTGTACAATCCGAAAAAGTAGTTTCTTCAAGGAATGCACCTACATAACAATGCTCCTTTTCAAATATTAAAAGCGGATTTAAGGATACCGCTTCAAGGCATGCCGCATAGTATAATGCAAGGTCCAAACACGTACCCATCCGTTGTTCGTAGATTGTCTCCGGCAGGCGTATCTTCTGCCCGGTTTCTTCATAACTAGCAGGAGGTACAACATATGTAATATTCTGTTTCTTTAGGGCAGAATAAATTGCTGCCATCTGTTTTAATACAGCATTTGGATTCTGACGTTGATATCCTGTAAAGGACGGATTCTTTTCCCACTCCATAAGAAAGGTACCGGCATCTGAAATCACCTGTGAAACAGCCTGAACATTCGGCGTCACAAAAGCTGCAATCATCTCAGGCATTGAATTAAGTCCGCTCCACTCGTCATAAGCAAGCAAAATAGTAGAATAATCCCTTTCATAAAGAATTTCCTCTCCCTTGCGTATAACAACGTGAAGATTTGCAAGCATTCTCTCATTAAGCGCAATTATATAATCCGGCTTAACTGCAAGATGCACCGGCGTTATTTCAATAGCGCCTTCCGGCAAAATAGTATCTATATTCATTTCATATGGTTTCGTAAAATCCGGTTCGGAAGTGATAATGAGTTTAAGACCACTAAGTTCTTCCTGTGTCAGATTTGTAATTACCAAACTCCTGATAAGCGGCACATAATTTTGTTGCATCGCAAAATTAATAACCCGGCTGGTTTGTCCATATACTAATATTTTTGAATCCATGGCGTTTCCCCCGCAAACAATAATATCTAATATTTTATCACACTATACGGAAAAATGAAATGCAAAACATTTATTGCAAGTCAGGCAGTATTTGTATATAATTATTAGGTATTTAGTTTTGGAGGCAGAAAGATTATGCATATTATTATAGTAGGTTGTGGAAAAGTAGGTTATACACTGGTTGAATTACTGAGTGGTGAAGAACACAATATCGTGGTTGTTGACGAAAGTGCTGGCAGGGTTCAGTCCGTCACCGACAATTTGGATGCGCTGGGTGTCATTGGTAATGGCGTAAGCTACAAAACACTTATGGAAGCCGGTATTGACAAAGCCGATCTTCTTATAGCTGTAACCGGAAGCGATGAGCAAAATCTGCTCTGCTGTGTTATAGCCAAAAAGACCGGTCATTGCAGCACCATTGCACGCATAAGAAACCCCATCTACCATTCCGAGCTTAACTTCCTGAAAAAGGAATTCGGACTTGCAACAATTATCAACCCTGAATATGCAGCGGCAACGGAAATTGCGCGTGTTTTTGAATTCCCTTCTGCCATAAAAATAGATTCTTTTGCTAAAGGTCATGTTGAATTATTGCATTTTAAAATATTAAAAGATTCTCCGTTAATCGGGAAAAAGCTTGCCGGTATACGCTCATCATTCCATACTGATGTCCTTATCGGCATGGCAACACGGAATGATGAAGTCATTATCCCTAAAGGTAATTTTGTATTTGAAGAAGGCGATGTAATTGCTGTAGTTGCAGAACATCAAAATGCCACTTCCTTCTTTAAGAAAATAGGTTACGAAACCGGAAAAGTATCTAATGCACTGATTGTTGGAGGTGGTACTATAGCCTACTATCTTGCCAGAAGACTTCTCCAGGCAGGTATTTCAACCAAGATTATTGAAGGCAATCTGGAGCGTTGCGAAGAACTCAGCGAACTCCTTCCGAAAGCGACCATCATTCATGGCGACGGAACCGATCAGAATCTTCTTTTACAAGAAGGATTGAGTAACGCCGAAGGATTTGCCGCTCTAACCGGAATGGATGAAGAAAATATTTTCTTATCCCTTTTTGCCAAAGAATTTTCCAAAGCAAAAACCATTACTAAAGTTAACCGTATCAAATATACTAATGTTCTCGATGCATTAAATCTTGATTCAATTATATATCCAAGATTGATTACTGCCGACCTTATTACAAAGCATGTACGCTCTATCGGCAATTCCGTTGGCAGTAACGTAGAAACCTTATATCGTCTTGAGGACGGGAAAGCAGAAGCTCTTGAATTTATCATCCGTGAAAATTCAGGTGTTTCCGACATTCCTCTTTGTGAACTTAATATCAGAAAAAACATACTGATTGCATGCATTTACCGGAATGGTAATGTTATCATTCCTGGTGGTCAGGACTCCATTCAGGTAGGAGATTCTGTAATAGTCATTATGAAGGATTATAAAATTTCTGATATTTCAGAAATTTTGGAGGGTTAATAATGAATTATTCCATTGTCCGTTATGTTATCGGTTGGATATTACGTTTTGAAGGTATTTTTCTACTTTTACCTTTCTTCGTAAGTCTTATATACCGTGAAGCCAAACCTTACGCATTTATAATACCGGCTATTGTTTGTTATTTTATTGGACATCTTATGTCATATAAAAGACCGGTTAATAATCTTTTTTTTGCTAAGGAAGGCTTTTTCTGTGTAGCACTTGGATGGATTGCGCTTGGTACTGCCGGTGCATTTCCGTTTGTATTAAATGGTGACATACCTAATTATATTGATGCTTTGTTTGAAACTATCTCCGGTTTTACCACAACCGGTGCAAGTATATTAAGCGATGTAGAAGTCCTTAACCGCTCAAGCCTTTTCTGGCGCAGTTTTACGCATTGGATAGGTGGTATGGGTGTATTCGTATTTATTATGGCAATACTGCCACTCATGGGCGGCTCTACCATAAATCTTATGAAAGCAGAAAGTACGGGTCCTTCCGTCGGCAAACTTGTTCCGCGTGTTAAAGATACGGCAAAAATACTGTATAGCATTTATATTGCACTGACACTTATTGAAGTCGTATTTTTACTTATAGGCGGGTTACCACTCTTTGACTCATTATGTATTAGCTTTGGTACAACAGGAACCGGTGGTTTTGGCATTAAAAATTCCAGTTGCGGAGAATACTCTTCTTATGTGCAGGTTGTAATTACCGTATTTATGATACTTAGTGGTATCAACTATGCATTCTTCTTCTATTTGTTACGCCGCAAATTAAAGCAGGCTTTCTTTATAGAGGAAGTTCGTTGGTATCTGCTGATCATATTTAGTGCCATTCTCATTATCAGTATTAACATTTATTCCTTCTACGGTAATATTGGTACTTCTGTTAAAAACGCCGCATTCCAGGTAGGCTCCATTATATCCTCAACCGGTTTTAGTACCGTAGATTTTGATTTATGGCCGGAGCTTTCCAAGACCGTACTGCTTATACTGATGTTTGTCGGCGCCTGTGCCGGCAGTACCGGCGGTGGTATGAAGGTATCACGATTTGCCATACTGTTTAAATCCATCAAACGGGAACTTGCCGTACTGATTCACCCCCGTGAAATCAGAAAAATAAAAATGGACGGTCATGCAATACAACCGGAAGTTATACGTTCTACTACTGTATTTGTTGCTATACATTTTGTTATCCTTTTTATATCCGTATTATTAATGTCCATTGATAATTTTGGTTTTACCACAAACTTTACCGCATCGGTTACAACGCTTAACAACATAGGTCCCGGATTTGATTTAGTGGGTCCTACTTGCAACTTTTCAATTTACTCACCGCTTTCCAAGTTTGTCCTTATGTTCAACATGCTTGCAGGACGACTTGAACTATTCCCGGTACTGTTACTGTTAAAACCTTCTGCATGGAAGCGTAAATAAATTTCTGTTATATAGAAAAAGCGTCGGTTATAAACCGACGCTTTAATACATCTTATTAATACTAATAATACTTCTTACAAACTCTCTTCGCGGAAATTAAATTGTTTTCTTCCGGATGCGTAATCATCCACAATATGACCGTCCCCGAACAACTTATATTTGTATGTCACGAGGCCTTCCAAACCTACCGGTCCTCTGGCATGAAGCTTTCCTGTACTTACACCAACCTCTGCACCAAAACCATAACGGAAACCGTCCGCAAATCTTGTTGAACAGTTCTGATATACTCCTGCAGAATCTACATACTGCATAAAGTATTCCGCATTTTCCTTACTCTCTGTTATAATGGCATCCGTATGATGCGAACCGTAATAATTAATATGTTCTACCGCCTCCTGCACAGATTTCACCAGTTTTACCGACACGATATAATCAAGATACTCTGTGGCAAAATCTTCTTCTGTTGCCTGTGCACAAGCTATAATATCCATAACTTCTTTTGTACCGCGTATTTCAACATTCTTCTTTTCTAAAGCTTCCTTAAGTTTAGGAAGGATTACACCCGCTATTTTTTCATTAACCAGTAACGTTTCTGTCGCATTACATACAGAAACATACTGTGTTTTGGCATCCACTACCACCTTAACCGCTTTATCAATATCCGCTTCACTATCTACATACACATGACAAATACCATCGGCATGTCCCATAACAGGAATCTTGGTATTATTCATTATATACTGTACAAAAGCATTAGATCCGCGGGGAATCAGCAAGTCTACATATTCATGGCAGTCAAGCAATTCTGTAATCTCATTACGCTCCTCAGCCTGCACAAGAGAATACTCCGGCATTCCCATTTTAACTGCTGCGCTATGAATGATATTAAAAATAGCCCGATTCGTATTCGCCGCTTCGCTTCCGCCTTTTAAAATTGCACAGTTTCCGCTTTTAATACAAAGCGTAGAAATCTGGACCATGGCATCCGGACGTGACTCAAAAATCACACCGATTACCCCGATAGCACAAGTCTCACGATACAAAGTAAGTCCTTCATCCAAACTGCGTTTTAAAAGCGTCTTAAAAAGCGGATCCGGTAATTTAATCAGTTCTCTTATACCTTCCACGACGCCATTCAGCTTACCTTCATCAAACTTTAAACGCTTAATAACCGGATCTGCCAAACCACATTCCTTGGCATACTGAAGGTCTTTCTCATTTTCTTCAATAATAAATTCTTTATTCTCCAAAAGAGCATCCGCGATTTCAGCAAGAGCCGCATTTCGCTTTTCAATCGGCTGGGTAGCCATCTTACTGCTCTCTAACTTCATCTGCTTAGCTTTATCTTTCACCGACACCATCTTTATACCCTTTCCTATGGTTCTTCTCTCTTATTTCCCTATGTATTTCTTCCATATCGATATCTTCCCCGGCTACACCCTGTTTAAACTTCTTATGCACATGATAGTAGAGCTGCACATATGCAAGAAGTGATACCACCATAACCACAATGGCAAAAATCATAATACCGTTTGCTACGGAAAGCTTAATCTCCGGCAACAATACTAATACAATCAGGGATAAATCCAAAACCCAGGTACTTATTTTTCCAATAAGCATTGCACCATCCGTCCGCCAACCGCGACGCATATATACAAGACCTGTTATTCCCATTGCAAATTCCTTAATTATAAAAACTACCAGCAAAATCCGCATGTAGGGATATGTTAATGACAAACAAATGGCAAGTGTTCCCTGTGTAAGCTTATCTGCTATCGGGTCCAGTATCTTACCAAAGTCTGTTACCTGATTAAACTTACGTGCAATCTTACCGTCAAAGAAATCTGTTATAGCAGATAATGCAATTACACCGGCTGCTATATAATAATCCACAGCAGTTTCCGCATTCAGATATAACACAATATAGACAGGTATTAATAAAATTCTGAAATATCCCATCATGTTCGGGATTGTAATATATTGTCTCATTTTAACACTCCGGAAAAAAATATCTTTAACATTATACCTTTTTTTATTCCCCTATGCAACACCATATCCCCATACCTTTGGTAAAAAAATGGTAAAAATTACATCCCCAGAAAAGACTTAATCGGATTAATTCTTTTTGCTTCTGAGATAATCAAATCTTTACTCTCCCGGAGATAGTCTTCCATCTGTTTCACTTCATCTTGTGAAAATCCTTTATTGGATATTATAGTACAATCAGGAATGCGTCCTTCCGCACTTTTTTCATTGTCTGAGAACAAAACATAGATTTTCTTGTTATCACCTTCGCCCATAACACCGGAAATAATTGTTTCCATACCTGCCTCCAATTAATAACATATGTTTTTAATTCCAAAAATCAGTTTTATCTTTAAGTCCGATGGATGCAGCCTTGAATACAGGTTCTTTTCCAAGCTTCCGCTGCTCCATATAATCTTTTAGGGAATTTAATGCCGTTTTGCCCAGTATCAAAATAACAGGAAGATTAATCATCGTCATTATACCCATCAAAACATCGGCGATATTCCATACCATCCCAAAATCGAGCAATGCGCCGGCAAAAATAACCACACAAGCAAATATTCTGAAGGTCTGCATTGCTTTCTTACTTACAACGCGCTTTGCAATATAATTAATGCAGCCCTCACAATAAAAGAGATTTCCCAGCAATGTTGTAAAAGCAAAAAGCAATAATGCTACCGTTACAAAGTAGATACCGAACGAACCAAAAGTCTTTGACAGCGCTTCCTGAACAAAAGCAGCACCGGTTAGATTCTTGGACGGTACTATCCCTGTGCATAAACACATCATTGCAGTCGCCGTACATACAAGAAGCGTATCAATAAATACACTCAGCATCTGCACAAGTCCCTGCTTAACCGGATGTGAAACATCCGCTGCCGCCGAAGCATTCGGTGCTGAACCAACACCGGCTTCATTGGAATAAAGTCCCCTCTTAATACCATGCATAAGCGCCGAACCTGCAAAACCACCAAAGATTGCTTTAAAATCAAAAGCTGAAACAAATATATTTTTAAACACAGCAGGTAATGCAGTTACATTAAGTGCCATAACAAGAAGCGCCATTAGTATATACATAACACCCATAACCGGAACCATTACGCCCGTTATTTTAACCACTCTCTTTGCCCCTCCCAGCAGACATATGCCTACAAAGACTGCAAGAATCAAGCCACATATAAGCGGAACCTTTGAAGTTTCCGGATTACCGTAAAACTCATATCCCGATAAACTTGATATAAAATTAAAGGAGCATAACATGTTAAAGCCGATGGCATAAGTTAAAATAAGCGCAACCGCAAACACAACACCTAACCAACGCTTTTTTAATGCGGCCTCTATATAGTACGCCGGTCCGCCGTAGCTTGAACCGTCTTTATTCTTTTTCTTATAAATCTGAGCAAGTGTACTTTCCACAAAAGCAGATGCGGCTCCTATAATGGCAATAACCCACATCCAGAATACTGCCCCATAACCGCCTATGGCAATTGCATTGGCAACCCCGACTATATTTCCCGTTCCCACACGGCTTGCTGTAGAAACCATCAATGCTTCGAAAGCCGATACAGAATTTTTATTCCCTTTCTTTTCTGAAACCACTCTTAACGACTCACGTACCATTCTAAGTTGAATAAATTTCGTGCGGATTGTAAAATACACTCCTGCCGCAAGCAAAAGGATAATCAGCAAATAGCTGTACATTAAATTACTTATATTCTCGATAGCCTTTGCAAAAAAATCATACATATTCGACACCCTTATCCTTCTCGTAATAATGCCTTATTTTATCATATTATTGACATTTATACCACATATATTTCCCGTAAAAAAGCGCAAGCTCAGCAGCTTGCGCTAGCAAGAATTTCTGACGAAATTCTTGTTAACCTTCACTACTTTTCGTGCAATTTCCTATCATATAAAAAAGGAATGGTTCTGTCTTTGAACCATTCCTTTTGTTAAATCTTTATTTAACTTTTTAGCCCGATTATATTCTTCATACTTAACGGATACCGTATTTTTCAATAACGTAATCCATATCCTTATCTCCTCTTCCTGAGAGATTAATAAGAATAGAACCTTTTCCCATCTTCTTAGCAAGCTTCATTGCGTATGCAACAGCATGTGAACTTTCGATTGCCGGAATAATACCTTCCAATCTTGAAAGTGTAAAGAAAGCATCAATGGTTTCGTCATCATTTACCACATCATATTTAACCCTTCCGAGTGTATGCAGGAATGCATGCTCCGGACCGGATGACGGATAATCAAGACCACTTGCCACGGAATATACCGGTGCCGGCTCCCCATTTTCATCTTTAAGCATAATACTGTTAAATCCATGCATGATACCCTCTGTTCCATAGGTAAGGCTTGCTGCATGATCGCCTAATTTTGGACCACGTCCTAAAGGTTCAACACCATAGATATCCACCGGATCGTTTAAGAAGCCGGAGAACATTCCCATTGCATTAGAACCGCCACCAACACAGGCAACCACCGCATCCGGAAGTTCTCCTGTCATTTCTATAAACTGTTCTCTTGCTTCAATTCCGATTACACTTTGGAAATCACGCACCATCATTGGGAACGGATGTGGTCCGAGTACAGAACCGATACAGTAAATACAATTCTTGTAATCTTTAAGATATGCATCGAATGCTGCATCTACGGCTTCCTTTAATGTAGCAAGACCATGTGTAACTTCTATTACGTTAGCGCCCAGAATCTTCATTCTTGCTACGTTCGGTGCCTGCTTCTTAATATCCACAGAACCCATATAAATATCACACTCAAGTCCAAAGTACGCTGCTGCTGTCGCAAGTGCAACTCCGTGTTGTCCTGCTCCTGTTTCTGCGATTACTTTTTTCTTGCCCATATATTTTGCAAGAAGTGCTTCACCCATACAATGATTAAGCTTATGCGCACCTGTATGATTCAAATCTTCACGTTTTACATATAACTGTACATTACCAAGGGAACCTGACAGTCTTTCAAGATGCGAAATAGGGGTTGGTCTTCCCTGGAATTCTTTACGGATACGGCGAAGTTCTGCAATAAACTTACTGGACTTACATATAGTAAAATAAGCTTCTGTAATCTCATCCATTGCTTTTTTAAGTTCCGGCTGAACGTAAGCTCCACCGAATTTTCCGAAGAAACCGTTAGCATCCGGATAGTTTTTTGTATAAGTGTCAAATTCAATATTATTAAAAATCATAGTCAATCCTCCAATTATTTAATCCTAATTTAATTTTAATGTAAACATTCCATTATTCCGGTTTGAATTAAGCGACGCCATCGTTTTGTTAACAGCATATATTATTCCTCCCTACGTTTATGTACGTTTGATAGTAACAAAATACGTCCTTGACAGACGTTCTATCTGTCAAGGACGAATAATACTTGCTTATCCGCGGTGCCACCTTGAATTCACTTAGGTTTTATAACCTAATGTGCCCTTTTTGCAGGATACCTATATACCCCCGGCAACTAACGTATGCCTTCACGTCGCAGAATACTCTGTAGCTCCATACATTTGACTGCGCCCTCCGCGGTCCATTTGATAATCTGTGTTTCACCCATTCTCAGCAACATGGGCTCTCTGTGGAATCATAACTACCTTTATCTCCGCTTCAACGGTTTGAATATTAACTTAAACTTGATATTAATTAAAGCACTACGATTATTAATTGTCAATAGTTTTTTATTTATTATATGCAGCCTTTACCGCTTGTGCCAGTTGATCTGCGCAGGATGTCTTTTTATAACCACAGGTATTTCCCAAAAGCTTTTCTACAATTTCTTCAACGGTTCTACCTTCCACTAATTTGGAAACAGCTTTTAAGTTACCGTCACAGCCACCGTAAAACACAACGTTCTTTACTATATTACCTTCCAAATCAAACGTTATTCTTTTGGCACATGTTCCCATGGTTCTGTATTCATATTTCATATATTTCTTTCTCCGGTTCTTACATCTATTACCTAAGTTTATTAACTAATATGAAATATAATAGCACAGAAGAATTTTATTTTCCATCCCACTCAAGAAGAACGTCACAAATCCAATTTTTTTCAGGTTTTACGAGCATTCCTTTTTTCACACAATAAGTGGATACCGTATCATAAAATCCCACAAAAAAAGCTCTACACATTCTCTGTGCATCATCCGCCAAATGTTTTGGAAACAGCTTTTTGTAGCCTGTTATATATTTATTAACCAGTTCTACATATTCTTCCATAAGCGGGCTGAACAATTCATCGACGTATTCATCAAATTGAGCTTTCTGCTCTTTTGTAAATGCAGGAATATTAACCCATAGCTCCCCATTATCTTTTCTAATAATATAACCATCCTTTATGGCATGTGCTGCAATCTCTGCATCTAATGGTCTTTTACCGGTCAGGATATCTTCACAAACACTAATATATTTATCCTGCATCATACGCCTAAATTTAAATCCCGGCACAATATAAACCTCATGTTTGTAACTTCCACCCGATTTGATATTAGCACTAATCTGATGCCCAATATTAGTACGGCGGTATTTACCGCTTTCCATATTAGCAATATAGCGCCATTTGTTACCATCATAATTAGGAATTGTCTCAGGATACGCTATTGTATTATATTTTCTACTAAGGTAATAAAAAGCCATAACACCATATAAATATTTCAATTCATCCGCCGATTTACCGGCGCGATAAAAGTCAATCGTATCAACTTTTTGATAAAGACTTTCTAACGCAGTAATCATTTTTTCCATAACCGGCATGATGGCTGCTTCTGCATTTTCCTCACAATACTTACCGTATTTATCCGTCCATATGATAAAATCTGTCTGATACCGTCCTTTTGACACTTCCACAACTGCCTGACGGTTCATAAGATTTTCCATACGTTCTTCTACATAATATGCAGGAACGCCACAGATATTTGCTAATTCCTCTATTCCCTTCGGGCTTTCATAACAATGGAAAAGGATATTTTGTGATAAAGCATCCCTGATATAAACACAGGGAAACGGTATTTCCCTTCCATCATAATTCCCACTACCATAAATATTTATCTCCATGTTAACCGGACGTAATGCTGTTTCTTCCATATTACTACACTCCTTCTTTAATTTGTTCCTTGCCTCTGACAGTCGCCATGTAACCGTTCCGATAGGAAGCCCTAACTTACCGGCAATGGCTTTTGTTGACAGTCCCTCATAGTAGTGAAGAATGATTATATCCCGATACATTTTGGAAAGCATGGCGATTTTCTCCCTAAGCTTTGCATACAACGCCTCATCAACGTCCTCCAAATCACTCTCCTGCATAAGCATTTCCGGTGCATCATACACAAACATCGCGCGCTGTCTGCCTTGTTTTCTCCGGAATGTCCTTGCAGTATTTTGTGCCAGAGACCAAAGCCATGGTTCAAAACGGCTTTCATCTCTTAGTAACGGAAGGGATTTTACCGCAGCATACAAAATTTCCTGCGATAATTCCTCCGCCTCCTCTTCGTCAAAGCTTTTATTCCATGCAAATTGATATATCTTATCGATATAGGTTGTAATTACAATACTTTCCATTCTTTCACCACCTTTAGGCGCTTTCATATATAAAGTGCAGAAATATTTGTGTTTATTGGGTAGATTTTAAATATTTTTTCAAAAAAAGATATCTCCGCCTCCGCATTTATTAAAAGCAGATTCCACGAAGATATCTTTCTTAATCAGTTCATATCGAATTAATCTTTAAAAATCATCGGAAGGAAAGAATGGATACAACGGCGCCATACTGTCCAGTCATGTTGTCCCGAGAAAATTTCACGGGTAATATTTAACGGCTTATCCTTTAACAACTCATCATCATTTAAGAAGCTCTGGTAATGATTATCTTCTGTTCCGATAGCACGGTAAAATACTTTAAAGCTTTCATTAAACTTTTCAACATCATCAAGCAGTGCAAGATGCGGTTCAGGAAGCCCAAAATGCGGGATGCTGATAAATCCGCTGAATACACCTGCATAACCGAACAATTCCGGATGCGTAAGTGTAACAATACTGGTCTGATAACTTCCCATACTAAGACCGGCCATCGCACGGTGCCACTTATCCGTATATACATTGTATGTATTTTCTATGAAAGGAATCAAATCCGTAAGAAGTACATCAATAAACAGATTAAATCTTTTATCCGGTCCTTCCATCTGTGTCATACCGTTACCCATAACGATAATCATTTCTTCCATTTCGCCGTCATGTAAAAATTTATCTGCCATTCGTGCGACATGTCCCTGGAATACCCAACCGGTTTCATTTTCACCGAAACCATGCTGTAAATATAATACAGGGTACTTCTTGCTTTGGTCATAGTCCGCCGGTGTATACACCATACAGATTTCATATTTTCCTGTTACGGATGACTTATAATAATGTCTTGTTACACCACCATGCGGCACATCAAACAAGTCTCCCCAGTCTTCTCCCGGAACCGGAATGTCTACATAATTAATCGGTCTGTTACAACCGTATCCGATTGGGAAATACGGACTTAACACATCACTTCCGTCAATTTTCAGGAAGAAATACTTAAATCCTCTTCCAAAGTTGATGGTAGCTTCCCACATCTCATCATCAATCTTGGTAAACGGGTGCACGGATCCGAATACATCAATAACAACTTCTTTTGCATCCGATGCTTTAATCTTGAAATGTACCGAACCATCCTCTAAAATTTCATACCCCTGTGAATTTTCGGGATTCATATCCCCGATAACCGGGTCAAATGCTATTGTGGTATCAAGCGGCCACTGTTTTTTCATGTTAAATTCCTCCATATATTATTTTTTTACCCCATGTCATTATAAATCATTTCTAAAAAAATGTCACTTACAATACTTCTATCTGGCACATTTTCATTGTGGTTAATGCTGCATTATGGCTTTCAACTGTTACCCCCGCACAGCAGCTTGCATCCACTAAAATGTGCATTTCCGGATAATGATTTTTTAAAAGCATGGCATTAGACACTACACAAATATCCGTGCAAAGACCGATTAGGGTAACCGTAGTTTCTTTCTCATCGCATCCTTTTAACAAATCTACCAGTTCGACAGAACCAAACGTAGGCTTATTTATTATTGTATAAGTTCTATCTTTTAGTGCAGCTTGAACCAAATCGTTCAATTGCCATCCTTCTGTATCTTTAATACAATGCATCACCGGAAGATACTTACCTTCACGGGTACTAAGATAGTTATCATAATGCGTATCGTACGTTACGATAATCTCTCCCTGAAATTCATTTATTTTCCGTACCACATTATCAACTATGTAAAGCGCCTCTTTAGATCCTAAGGCTCCATCCACAAAATCCTTCTGCATATCTACGACAACTAAAATATTTCTCATACCGTAACTTCCTTTCATAATAATAACCTTTTGTATATCATACCAAATCCCGACACAGGTGAATTCTTAAGATTTTCTTAAGATAACTATTGTACACCACCATATATAGTGGTATACTCTGCCTATAAGTAACTTTTTATACCATTCATAGTTTGAGGGAGGAGAATAATTATGTTTGATATCGTTGATATTATTATCGGTATTGCAATCGGTGCTTTAGCAGGATGGTTAGCAAGCATTATTATGAAGAAGAAAAAAAGCAGCCTTTTAAGAAACATCATTCTTGGTATTCTTGGCGGCTTTTTAGGAAGCTTTGTATTAGGTCTTGTTGGTATTTCATTCGCAGGTTACGTAGGTTCTGTTATCGTATCCGTAATCGGTGCATGCATACTTATCTTTGTTGTTGATCTGATTCTTTAATATTTTGACAACCAAATAAGAAATTACTAAAGGGCTGAATCCGGATTTCACCGGCTCAGCCCTTTATATTTTACACTACTTCTCTTTTGCCGATACGCCCTTTATGGAAGACAGCCGTATCAGCTTCTGTTTTGTTTTCTTTCCGCATTTTATCTCAAGCAATGCCCATTTTTCATCGACCGACCGTAAAATTGCGCTGTCTTTAAAAAGCATATCCGCATCTGCTTCATCTTCATAAAAATCAAGTTTTATTTCTTTACCGGTATACTGTTTCATTATCTGCCATGTCATATCTTCTTTTCCTGCATAATCCGCATTCTCAATAACCATTGTTCTTTCAAACCTACGCATTTTCCTTGCAAGCGAACACACATTAAAAAAAGCAAGCAGCCCCAAAAAAGCCCCTATCTTATATAAAGTATCCATCTTACACATCCTCCAATATTTCAAACGATAACACTGAAGAAAGGGCAATCAGCTTCTCCTTTGGTTCTTTCCCTTTCAAAATGGTAAGCTTAATCCAGTTTTCTTCAAAACCTTCTACCAAACATGTTTCTCCTGCAGTTTCAAAATCCTCTTCATCTTCATAGAACGATATCTTAACTTTCTTTCCGACCAAACCCTGCAGAAGTTCCGTAACAGAACTTTTTACACCTTTTACTTCCCGGACTTTTGCCCCCTCTGCTACTCCTTCACCGTTATCATCCTTTAAGTCATCATTCAATAAATAATCACACGAAACCTGTAAAATCTTTGCAAGACTTGCCACTTTTTCAATATCCGGAAATGCTGTTCCTGCCTCCCATCTGGAAACGGTTTGTCTTGTCACGCACATCTTATCGGCAAGCTCCAACTGGGTAATACCTTGTGTATGTCTTGCATTAGCTATTTTTTGTCCAATATTCATTTCTTGTCTGTTCCTTTCTAATTGCTGATATCAGAATAAGCAAATAAATGATCTGCGGCAAGCAATTCCTATGTACTAATGTAACACGTCATGTTACATTCTAAGATTTTATCCGTATTATAACTTCAAATTCCTGCTTCTTCAAGGACTCTTTCGCCCTGCTTTATCCCTTGTATCATATTGTATAACCATACTCTTTATGGTACACTTGAAATGTATTTTTTTCAGGGGTTACTAATGTACAACAGGAGAAGGTAATGAGCTTAATCGTACGCACAAACATGGCATTAATGAATGCACAAAATCAATTCAAAATCAACACGAAAACCAAGGCTTCATCTGCCGAAAAATTATCGAGAATCCGCGATCTTGACATGGAAAAGGAACTGGTACAACACTCCCTCCATAACATAATAAGCCAGGCGTCCCAGGCGATGATTGCGCAGGCTAATGCTAATGCTGAAAATGTAACACGTCTTCTGGATATGTAAATTTAATAACTTAACTATTAAAAAGCTGTGGTTTTTCCACAGCTTTTTTATCGACACTTCATTTATGTCCAATAAGGCTTTTGATCTTTATGCGTAAAATTTTTCATTCTTACCTTTAAGGATTCCAAAATACCTTCATAATTCTTTATCTGTTTATCATTCAGCTTACCGTTATCTTTCAGTTCATAAAACAATTTTTCAAACTCAGCAAGATTCAATTGCGCTGCATCTTTATAATTATTTTCCATGTTCATCTGAATGCGGGCAACCAGAGTCTCAAGTTCACTCTTTTTACTGCTTTTCAAAAATAATAACATCCGTTATGCCTCCTTCTGTTGGGTAAACTACTGTTTTCTTCTGCATGTATATACTTTATCTTTTACGGTTTAATTCTCCTAAGAAATCTTCTATCGTGCCCTTATGCAATGGGTATTCGCATGCTTCGGCACTCCGGGTTAATAAATCGTAATACATTTCCATGTGTTCAGCCGCATTTTCAAGTCCTGCTGCCGCTGCTTTTTCCCACATCAGATAATTTTCATAATAAATATAAGCATTAATCAAATCCCAATATTTGTCATACCGTTCACCGCTAAGATCATACAAGTTTAAGGTTTCATATAATCTGTCATAATCCCTTGCGTAGTAATCATTATCACACCAGCGAATCAGATCTTTTTCGCTTACATCATCATAATCATCATCTGCCAGCATTAATACCCCATAGCACATTCCATACAGAAATAATCCCGCAAAAAAAATCGTTATTATTCTTAATCCTATTCTTAAAACCGAAGGTTGTTTCATTTCCACGCCTCCCTTTTAAGCAATTTTTCACGCCATACAGCAACATCGCTATATGAAAAATATTCTGTTTCTGTAAAGGAAGAATACTCTTCCTGCGTCATTCCGAGAGTCCCCCTAAGATACGCATTTACTTCTGCTGTTACGCGCTCATACTGTGCTTTATTTTCAACTGCCAGCACATCATATAAGCCAAAGTCTACCGTCAGCAAATCATATGCTTTTTCGAGAGAGGTTTCTATTTCATACTCCCGCGTCTGCTTTTCCTCTTCCGTTAACATGAGGAAACCGAGTCTTGCTTCCGTAAAGCGTTCATAATCACTTTGGATAATAGTCGACTGCGTATATATGTAATAATCCTGTCCGTCTATATTATATTTATCCATAATGGCATCCAACCGGTCATAGTCTTCTGCCTTCCACGCCGCTTCCATTTTGGCTTCGATTTTATCCTTGTTCATTTTAAATGAAGCAGCAGTAAATGTTTCTTCCAAGAAAAAATAGGCAACTACACCCAAAAAGATAAGGGCGCCTACCAAAATCTCAAGCACCAAAATGCGGGTCAAAACACGGTAAACAACATACTTTGATATACCGCCGTACTCTTTTTTTGCCTTTTCATATTCAAGCTCTGCTTCTGTTTTTTCCGAAAGCCATATATGACCAAGAAGGTTCGTAGTATTACAATACGGACACTTAAGCTCTCTTGCCTTGTAATTGGCACTACAATTTTTACATTTCATGCAATTACTCTCCCCGCTCTGTTATCTTGTTGTCTTTCATCCGCATTCTCGCCATACTGATGATATCTTTTACCGCTTTCTCTGCCTTGCCGTATTCATCCGGAAGGACCGCATGAACACCATTTTCACCCACCTCATTGTTTTTAGCTGAAGTATCAAACGTTAAAATAACCGCATAGCCATTATACATATCCAGATATTCTTTTTCAGACAGACAATAAAACGTCATGACAGAGCTTTTCATAAGATTCTTAATTTGTTCCACCGCTTGTCTCTCACCATATACATACCCTGCTTCTTCATACGAGCATGCAGTTAACATAACTTCAAACGAATATTTTAAATCAGCAAATATTTCATCCACGGTAACGAGATCATCCGTAAGTGGCAAATAGTATGCATTATTATAATTCCATTCATCAGCAAGGCAATATGAATGATATAGCCAAGCCACATTGTAGTACTTTCTGAAGGATGCACTATAGCTTTCATCAAATGCCATAATCTCCTTATATAGCTTTGCATAATCACCGCTTCCATATATCTCTTCAAAATATGCCAGCTTCTCTTCCTGCTTATGAAGCTCCCTGTCGCTGTCTATTCGTGAACATACTACTTTTATAATTACAACCAGCAAAAATACAACCAAAAAAGCTATTACAAGCTTCTTTAAAAAATTATTTGATTTCCGTATAAGCTTTTCAGGCTGCTTTTTAGCTTCCAGCGTTTTCTTTTTAATTGTTCTTATTTCATGCTCGTGTTCCTGCCTGGCACCCGGCATATGTTCATATCCGCAGTAGGGACATACGATTAATTGTTTTTCATCAAATTCCGCACTGCAATTAGGACAGATCATTTTCTTCCCTCCACAAATCATCCTCTATTACATTCAACAAATAGCCTTCTGTAGCATTTTCTTTTTTATGGATTACTCCGGGAGAACCTAACACAACCGAATGTGCCGGAACATCAAAATTAACATAGGTATTGGGAGCAATCAAAACGTCATCGCCAATCGTAACATTGCCAACGATAGTAGAATTCAGCCCTATGTACACATTATTTCCTATTGTCGGGACGCCTCTTTTATCCATTCCGATGGTTGAACCTTTTAACATGCTCACATTCCGTCCTAACACAGCTTTTGAATTAATTGTTATATTAAACGCGTGGTCCATATAAAATCCGGGTCCTATTTTCACCGTATACGGAATTTCAATATGATAATGTTTCAATCTTTTTAAAATGATTTTCATAAAAAGAGTCATCTTACTACCCGACGAAAT
The DNA here is from genome assembly GCA_045576455.1 of Lachnospiraceae bacterium. Taxonomy (GTDB): domain Bacteria; phylum Bacillota; class Clostridia; order Lachnospirales; family Lachnospiraceae; genus RGIG4034. The sequence continues at coordinate 42,204 of JAZNGM010000008.1, forward strand.
TTTTCGCCATGCATACAAATATAATAAACGGTAATCCTTAAATACCTTTCTTCTTTTTACTTTGGTAGTTCCCCGTTATCTGTAATAATCATATTTAAACGCTTCCATACTACTAATTCCCCCTTAGTTCAAAATTTTCCTGCATACACGTAAAATCCCTACAATTCAAACATATATTATAGTGCAAAAACACTCTTTTCACAAGCCCACCGGAAGCTTCTAACCGGTATATTCCTTCAAACGCTCACACTATCCGGATATTACAAGCGCTCTATTAGGCCGGCAGCATAAGACAGGCTATTTACTCAAAGATATAATATAGTTAACGATAGCTTTTATGTCACTATATAAAACAATACAAAGGAGCATACACATATGAGAAAATACCGTTTAAAACAAATAATAAGTTGTATCTTATTGCTTTCCATTATGATTTTTTCTTTTGGTTGCGGACAAAAAAGCACCTTTAAAGAAGTAAAAGGCGAAGCAAACCATTCGTTTACAGACAACATACAGAAAGAGGAGGAAAACGACATTGGGCAGGATAATACTGCCGATAATGTTGATGACAATGCTAACGATAATAATACGGTTAGTGATTCCGATAACAACCCGTTTGACACTTCAGACAGTAACCCGTTCGATACTTCAGACAGTGACCCATTCGATACTTCAGACAGTGACCCGTTCGATACTTCAGATAACAGCGCGGACACTGACGTAAATCTAACGGAAGGCCAATATAACTATGTATTCATCGGCGATATTGTCAGAGATTGCCAGGAAATAATTAACCGGGATTATTTTGACTATTACAGCAACCATCTATATTTTGATAATGTTGAATGCTATTATGAAAACAAAAACCATGAGCTTATTGAGCACGAGAACGAATGTATCCACTTTTTCAAAACAGCACCGCTTGACATTTATATTTTAGACAGCCGATCAGATGGCTATAACATTTTTGATACGCGTATTGCCCCTTATTCCAAAGATCCGGATGCACTTATGAATGCCACGGAGGTTTTACCGGCGGATGCATGGCAATCAAATCACGGCGATGAATTTATGATAACCAAAGAATATCTTTCAACTCTTTCCACAGGCATTTACACCATATATATATGGCGTTTTGGAGATGACATAACCTCTGTTCATCCGGTTAACGTTGTAATACATGATGAAAATGAGGAGGCCGTTTTAAACACATATCCTTATATCAGCAGTTCTCATGCATACTACTCCGGTGAGAGAAAAAATGATGTCATTTTCTATTTAAATGGCACCGGTGCCAGAATAAAAAATATTCAAATAAATGAAAACGCTATAACCAAAAATTGTTACGACCTAACCAATGATGACAGAGCCGTTATATTCCACCCGGAATTTTTGGAAAAATATGCAGAAGAATATATCTACATAACACTTCATATCACAACCGACTGTAACACTAAAGCAGAATGTAAAATCATGTTTACCGATAATCTGGATTAAGCACAACCGTTTTATAACGCAAAAGAGCATTCACACTGAATGCTCTTTTTTCTGCAAAAATTAAAATCGTTCTCCCTTTTAACCTAAAACCAGCAGTCTATCGCGCTTTTCATCATAGGCTACATTAATCCAGGCATTCATATACTCCCATGTTTGAAATATCGCCAATGATGTATCACTCCATATCGGTTTTGTATTACGCATAATAGTTGTACCGCCTTTTAGATTAAAACCCACTATAAAATACACGTTTTTCCTAAAAATCATAGACTTGACCGGCCTGTCTAACAACACTTCATATATCTCATAATCTTCCGCATGCTTAACTATACCCACATACTGTACAGTTTTATAGATTAATACACCTACACTCACTATTGCCGGAAACATTACGCCAATTAACAATGGCGTAAATCTGCTTAATAACGCTATCAATATTACAAAAAGAAGTATGAATAAAAAAATACCATATAATATAATACTCAATTTACGCCACTTTGCTTCCATGGATTCTGTTATCTCTGTTTTCGTCAGTTTTTCTGTCATTCCCATATATCTCCTGATTCTTTATATGTTGCATACGAATTAATGTCAAAATCCCTGGTATCGTAGTCCAGTACTGAAATAACATTCTTTTCCTTAATGCCTACCAGCCTTTTATAATCTGTTGTAACGTAATAAACAATTTTTCTGTATGAAGTACCTTCAGGAATCTTATACTTAATTGCATAACACTCTACGTCTCCTATCACTTCTGTACCCAGTACTTTTGTTGCATACGACTCCTCTACGAATGGGATATAATCCGTTGCAGAGGTAGGTGGTGCTTCTTTATCATCATAATACCACTCCTCCCCATCGACCCAATAATGCTTTCCATAATAAAACACGTGTCGTATTCCGCTATCGATATTTTTTTGAATAACAAATGTATCATACGGTTTTGCATAAAAGATTTCCCCGCAGAGTTTTAATCCATCTTTAGTTTCAACATAATCTGTCAAGCTAAAACTTACAGAAGTAAATATATTATTATTAATTCTATCCGTAGCAGCTATTACAATTTGTTTATCCTCATCACTCATTTGGGAATAGGTTTCTTCCGGTTTTTCGAACGCCTCTAAATCGTCTTCATTTTCGTCTTTATTATCTTCTATATTTTGATGTGTATTTTCTGTCTGATTACCATCATTTTTCCCAAACAGTCCTCCCGGAAACGCTCCGTTCATATTTGACTGGCCAGCCGGCAATTCTTCATCACCACACCCTATCAAAGCACATAACATGCATGCCATTAATACTAACATCAAAATCTTTTTTCTCATTAGTTCATCCCCCTCAGCGTAAGATACTATATATTATTCTTTCTTAACAAATACATTCAAGTTGCTATAATGATTCCTTCCGCTGATATAAATCGTCGGAACTTCTTCGTATGATGTTTCCGGAGTAACAATGCTTCCCTTGCCGCTACAATCCACCTTTACATTAATTCCTTCGGGAACCGCCAGCATAACATTTGAAAAAACGTTATCCAATTCAATGCTAACATCGGATGTAATTTCTGCCTTAGAAATATCTACAGACATACTACTGAAAGAGTTAACCAAACGCATATTGTTAACGCTTTCCCCTTCACCCTTTACTATATTTTTATCTGCGAAGGTGTACATACATTGGTCCCCCTGAAAATTCGGCAGTAACCGGTTTTTCTGTTTCTTAATAAACTTGGTCACACCATATATACCTGCTGCCATAATTCCCCAAAAAATAATGCGTGATTTAGCGCTGCTTTTTTTGCTCATATTCCATATCTCCTACCTTATAATTTATTTTTCATAAAACCAACTTATTATCTTTTATTATACCATAATTAATGCAAGAAGTAAATTTGAACACCGGTAAGCGATGTTCTACCCATGTATAGGTGTGACATGCTTATGGGAAGAATTATACGTAGCATTTATTCGGACTCAAATAAAATCGTCCCAAACTCTCACTCAAGAGTCCGGGACGTTCTATTTTGAATATAATACATTTAATATAATACACTTTTATATTAGTTTTTTGTACCGATATAGATAGCATGACCACATGTTTCTACAAGTTCTTTTTCGCATGAAGTCTTTTCTATCAATTGGATGATTTCTTGGAACATAGCTTTGTCTTTAAGTGCATAAAGATGCTCCTCCCGCCCGTAACCAAATCCACGGACAGACGATATTTCCATTTGGATAAATTGATTATCTTCAAACAAACGGCTGATTTCTTCGGAGGTCGGATAATATCCTTCCTGAAATCCACGGTTTGCGGCATTCTTAAATTTACCGGAATTAAATACTTCTCTCAAGGTATCCATACTTACCTGTCCCGGATCCCAACAATGGCGATCCACAATAGCAATACTACCGGAAAGATAAGGAATAAAGCTTGCAAAAACAAGTCCGCCTTTTTTTAGAACTCGATTAACTTCTTTGATACATTGATTGCGTTCTGTCGTTTCCAGCAAGTGATATAATGGACCGAACAATAACACAACATCAAATTGTTCATCTTTATAAATGCTCAAATCTATTGCGTTAACAACGTCACAAGAAATTACATTTTTATTTGCGGTACAAAGAAGTTTTTCTTTTGCTTTTTCTATTAATGTTTCCGACAAATCAGATAAGTATAATTGGTATCCTTGTTCTGCCAGAGGAAACGTATAAGTCCCGGCTGCCCCGCCTAAATCTAAAATGGTTGCAGAGGACGGAAGATATTTTCTAAGCTTACGCATGGTCATTTCATATTCCAACCTGCCACTGGCATCCCTTATCAAACGTTCATCTTCGTTGAAAACACTGTAATAACTCTTGACTTTTTTAAAATCAGTCATTGCGACCTCCTCTTTACAGTTCTTATTTATTTTATAAATAAAAATTTACGTTTCTTAAAGTAAACGATAATTGATTGTCGGCAAGTTGAGCGCCGCACTTTGGACAAAAACTACTCATATATATCTCCCATCTTATGTATATTTATGCCGGCATATCAAACATGCCAGCATATTATGTATAGTTATATGATAAACTTTATCGAAAGATAGTCAAGAAAAAGTACCGCAAACACAATATTTTAGTAACTATAACGGTATACATACTCCTCTTTTCCATAATAGTATGGTACGTCTTTAATAAGCTCATCAAACGGTACAGATTCCCACTCTATCGGATTAGCATTGGGGTTTTCCCAAAGAACAACCAAATCTTCCATCACAATATCCTGGAAACGGATTTTAATGGTTCCATCCGGAAACATTCCGTTAAGAACCGCATTACTGTCTGACATACCTGTATTTACATTACAAGGAAGATAATCATATCCTTTACAGGAGTACATATAAATCGCATAGTTCATATTTAAATCAACTTTTTCCTTCGTGCAGTACTCTTTTATTTCTTCTATGCTGTTGCATTTGATTACCTTGTTAGAATAATCCCTGTAATTAATATTATTCCAATGGTTATGGTTATCGCTTATTACCTCTGTAAAATCAAAAAGATAATAAACACCATCTTCATAGAACCAGTTGAAAATATGCCCTTGATTTCCTTCTATAAGAACCGCTCCCCAATCTTCAAAATCTTCTGAAAGCATGGAAGCCGCAAGTTGTGCTACCTGTACGCATACACCACCACTGTTTTCATAAATTGTCTTAGGGTCTGCATTCCAAGTCCATATCTGACTTTTATCCGGCAAATTCCATATATATCCCATTTCAGGTTCTTTTGCAAAATCATACACAAAGTTTCTTGCTTCAAGACAGAAACACATATCCATTATGGTTTTTACTGATTTTTTCCAATAATCAAAATCACGCGCATTGGAATAATCCGATAAATTTCCTCCAAATGTCATAAGCGAGTCTATATTGGATTTAGAGTCATTAAAAGTAGTACATACATACTTTTTTTCACCCATCAGCTTTTTGTCCGCATCATATGCTTTTAACGTAAAAACGCCCTGTTTAAGGCCGATAACCTCATTATTCTCTATCTTAGCTACAGATGTATCATCTACTTCTACATACGCCACTTTGTTATTAAGTATATCCGGCAAATATAACGGTAATCCCAAATATAGCCAACCATCGGAAGCCCCTTTGTTGTTTTTCAGAAAATTAGTTGCCTCTGCATCTGTTCTTCCGACAAAATAAGGCAGTTCTCTTTCAACCGCGTATATATTTATCTGATCATATCCATCATAACGGCTACGGCCAACCGCCTTATCCTCCGGTTGTAATTGATACAGATTATCTGAGACTATATCTGCAGCTTTTTCTGCGTCGGTGCTTTCTGTAGCATTGTCAGAAACATTTTCCGTCTTGCCTGCTTCTTTATTATCTGCTTCTTTATTATCAGCTTCTTTATTATCTGCCTCTTTAATATCCTGCGATTCTTCTGTACTATCTGCCGCATTATTCATTGTTGATTTATCAATCTTATCCATTAGTTCTTTTTTACTATCAGGCTTATTCCCACATCCTACCATAAGTACCAATAATGAAAGAATCAACACGTAGCTTATCCATATCTTCATTTTCTTCTTCATTAGCAAGCATCCTCCTTTGTATCACTATTACTAAACTATTATAGGAAAGGCACCTTGCCGATTGTCAAAGTGCCTTCCTTTCCTTTTTATTGTAAATCATAATAGTAATTAAGTCGTATACTCACAGCATAAATCCCGCAAAAAACAATACCGCAGTTAAGCTAATTAAACGGCAGATACAGGAATAGCTTTATAGGCCATTTCCAACATATCAAGAGGTTTCATAATCATACAATCTGCAACAGACTTAATATCACCGTACTGAATTAACAGTAATATAATAAACTCGCCCAGTCTGTAGGATAATTGTTTTTCACCCCAAAGTGTATAGTAATAATCCCAAGCCTCCTTGTCTATTTCACAGTCTGCCTGTTTTAGCCACTTTTGAATCCTCTCATAACAATTCCGCAGTTCATTTGACCCATGTTCTAATTCATCATCAGAAAGAAGTCTTGATTGACACTGCTTTTCACACAAGGTAGCGCCACCCTCTAACTGCATATGCTGAGCCATACTAGCCGCCAAATCACCCAAATTGTGAAGTTCACTAAGCATTGGAATCGGATGAATATGTCTGTATCCCGAATGATGCGGCTCATGTCTTAATAACGGATATATAAAATCCGATATATATTTTTCTTCATCTGAACCATCGGCCGGATACCATGGGCATGGTGACGGGTCAAACACAATTTTGTTTTCCAAGGAAAGTCCGCCCATTCCAATCATAAGATATACATATATTTCTCCTATTTTTTCATAGGCATCCTTTGGCAAAAAGCGCTCTACTTCCTTTGGAAAAACAGAAAAATCAATACGCTTAATAATCTTAAGATTTCTTTCAATTTCCTCCCGGTGCTGGTATAAATCAATATTTCCGATATGTAACAATTCCTTTAAATATTGTTCTGCACCAATCTCTCTTTTCTGAAAATCTTCTGCATGGGCAAGTATTTCTTTAAACACCGGGTGATTGTATACCTCATTAAAATCAGACGTCCCTTTTTCCCACTGTTCCAAGACACAATCTGCAAGTGTCGTATCTAATATTATTCTCATATGCAATATATCCTCCTTATTTTACAATATGGCAAATGTCTCCATCCAATTAAATTTCATATCAAGTCTACTCTGTATCATATCTGCAAGTTCAGCCTTTATCCGATACTTCCATGCCCCAAAATCTAACAGTGTATCTCCCTTTTGTTCACCCATTGACAGATATTTATACGGATGGTCTGTTGCCTTCTTACATACATCAATTTTCTCATGGTTACACTTTGGCTCATATGCGGAATCTACTATAACAATCGTTAAATGAGGCATATATCCGGCATCGCCGATAGCATAACAACCGTCTCGACATGTGAATCATTGTCCAAACGAAACCTCATATCTTCCTTAATAATCGGAAGTTTAAACTCTATGGACTTAAGCCATTGTCCGTTTGCCTGTCGCTCTTCATAAATCTATATATTATCAAGTAATACTGTCATGAATTCACGACGTTCACTCTCATCCATTTTATCATAAAAATCATCAAAGTAAATCAGAGCTTTATAAATATTGTCTCCGGTTACTTTATCAGCCATAATAGAAGAAATCACGATATCTTGTTCCATCTTTTCTATGCTTGATACTCTTATTGCCATACATCCCAGATCCGCATATCGGACATTTTATGATACCCGACAACATATGAACTTTTTCATTTTTCTGTTTATTCACATGCTCATACTTCTTGGCATATCGTTCACTTTTTTCTTATGCCACATTCCAAACATCTTCTGATACAATTGCTTCATGTAATCCATCAACCAATAAATAATCATCCTGTTCTACTAGATGATAGTCATTTCTTGTACCATGAATCTTTTCTGTTTTTCGTCTGCCATAGGCAATCTTTCCACAATACACAGGATTCTTTACAATTCTACGAATGAGGGCTGCGTCAAACAATAGATTCTTACCATTCTGTCTAGCTATCTTTCTTACACCATGACTTTCAAGATATTTCGCAATTCCATTGGCACCAATATCGGTATTTACATACTGCTCAAAGATAATACGAATCGCCTCTGCTTCCTCTTCGTTTATCTCAAGTTTTCCACCTACCAACTTATATCCATAAGGAGCAAAACCACCATTCCACTTTCCCTCACGAGCCTTTTGTATACGTCCTTCCATAGTCTGAATTCTTATATTTTCTCGCTCTATTTCTGCTACCGCTGACAAAACAGAAATCATGAGTTTTCCAGCTTCCTTAGATGAATCAATCCCATCTTCAACACAGATAAGATTTACACCAAAGTCCTGCATTGTCTGTAACGTTGCCAATACATCTGCTGCATTTCTTCCAAACCTTGACAATTTGAATACCAAAACAAAAGATACTTCATCTTTGCCATCCTTAATATCTTCCAACATTCTATTAGACGCAGCTCGTCCCTCAATAGACTTGCCGGATTTACCGGCATCCTCATATTCACCGGCAATTTCATAATCATTGTATTCACAAAATGCTTTCATACGCGACTTCTGTGCATCCAGAGAATAACCATCTATCTGCATAGATGTAGAAACTCGCGTGTATATGTAAACCTTTGTCTTGCTCATAAAATCTCCTTTCTGCTATATATGATTCAAGGTCGCAAATTGCGACCTTGAAATCAAATAACTTTATCTGCTCCTAATAATAACTTATCCATTACTGGACGAATCATCTCTGTATTCACTATCTTATTTATGGCACATAATTTCTTGCCTGCATCCTTACTAGATGCACCACAATGATATGACTGTTCTGTTGGTAAACCATAATCAATCACTATCAATCGGTCATGGCAATCCGGATTAGATTTGATCCGAAGTGGTGGATACTGATTGATAAAGTCGCTTACAACTGCTGATGTCAAAAATCCCTTTTTCCCATGCCCGTTCTCCGTAAATAAAACAACCTCCACGCCTTGTTTCTTCTGCGACAAAAGCTGTAAGGTCTTCGCATTCATATAATCATCAACCACATAAATACTTGTTGTTGCTTGCTGGTATATATCTATGTATGCTACATCTGCCTCAAATTTCTGACCTTTATAAATAACAAAGTTTTTGAAATCCTTATCCGATACAAAGTTTTCGTTGAGTGTATCTATGCTTTTTTGAATATCTTCAACATTCTGATCTGTCTTATGTTGTCTATCTGATATAGTTGCCATCTGTACAGATATCTCTGATACTTTTGCTGTTACAAGTCGCATTTCAGATTGTGTAACAAACTGTTGGTTCTGTTTTATATAATGTCGCATTTCTCGAAATGCACGCATAATAAATATACTTTGTTGCTCCGCAAGTTCGCCTCTCAACACAGTTGCTAGCATATAAATTCCTTGCTCTGTGAATGCGTAGGGTAATTTCTTTACATTAGTACCTCTTTTATCCCCATTTACGTTCAAAGTCGCAATTTGCGACTTTGAAAAATCTTCATTTCGTGAAGTCGCAATTTGCGACTTCACGAAATCTATCTCATCTTTTGTTAACTGAAACATAAAATCTTCTGGAAATCTTGCAATATTACGCTTAACCTGTTCATTTAAACGTTTTACTTCATATCCATAAATTTCAGCTAAATCATAATCAAGCATAATCTGCTGACCTCTTATGATATATACTCGATTACATATATTATTTACTGTCATCAACTCTGTAGTTTCTGCCATCTGTACACTCATCCTCATAAAAATATGCAACAGCCTGTTGCACAATTACCAATACATTATCTATTAGTTACGTCATCTTCCTTGTCATCCCTATTTCTTTTGTCAGCCAAGTTCTCCATCTGAATCTTATATGCCATCAACCGTAAAAGATACTGTGGAACCCTTCTATTCCCTAATTCCCAGTCTGTTTCCGTCATATATGGAATATCAAAGTACTCACAAAATTCTTTTCGATTCATACCGGTACTTTCTCTTAATTTTCTTAATTCTTCTCTTGCTTCCATAATTCACTCCTTTATGCAATGCATAAACAATTTATACATCGTTCAATTTACAGGGTCAACAACTTATCACAAAAAAATAAACCTCGGCAAAAAACTTTACCGAAGTTTACTATAAAACTATCATACAGCGCCTTCACTGCTTTATCCACGTACTTTATTTTTTCAATAACCGGACGCATTACTTCCTCTGTTACGCTCCCAAGAATTCCGGCTGCTTCTCCAAAACTTATCCCTTCATATTCACGATCAAGGTCTATAGATGCATTGAAATCTTTTAGGGATTTCTTTATTTGTGCATCATCTGTATGATTTTTTCGTATAATAGAATTGACAATCTTTCTATATTCTGTTAGATTGTTAGTAAAGTCAGAAACGAGAATGTTGTTAGGGAATTGGACCCTAGGGATATTTGTAAGTTTCTGACTTTTTGATTTGTCAAATACTAAAATCCTGTCTTCTTTCAATGCTGCTTTTACATAAGTGTTTAAATTATCTTTTCCATAAGCCGATTTAATAATATTTGAACTAACATCAACCTGATTAAAATAACCTCTTCCATCTGGTTTGATTGCAGCTATAATAACATTACCATTTGTATCTGTTTCATTTGTTACGATAACCACATCAGCATTATTGCTATCTGTATTAGATTTAATAATCATTCCAGCATTGGCTATCATATCCGGCAAACTAATGTTTTTTTCTTTTCCCATTCCATGATAGTTATGTTTAGGTTGAAGGATACACCATTTTGGGAGTGTTATTCAACACTGGCGTATGACGATGTAAGAAAACCTTATTCTTTGCCTTGTTGCAAAGAGCCAAAAAGCATCCACTTAATTGTGGGTGCTTTTTGGGTGGTGTAAATCAAAAAAATACTCATCTTTTGATAAGTCTTTTCTTATATCTTCTATTTTTCTATTTTATTGAAACAATTGTTCTTTAACTCTTTTATAATTAACATTATACAAGGAATAAACCATAAAGCAAAGAATAGTATATTTAATTTTGAGATTTTAGTCATTTCCTCAATCATCCTATCTTGAGCATTGTTGAAATACCAAATATTAAACATGTCAATCATTGTGTAATGATTAAAAAGAAAATGTATGTTTGTAAATGAAATCATAGAAACAACAACCAACAGAAATAGGTTAAGTTTCGTCTTGTAGTTTTCTATATGTTGTAATAATATATTCAAAGTCATGAGTATACAAACTACAATCATCATAAACAAATATTGATAAGACTTGAAAAGTGTAAACACAATAATTAAACTCACAGTGTTAATAACAATAAGTATTGTACTTTTGATTTTAGCACGTTCAAACAACAAGAAATTTGGAACATATAATAAAAGTAACCCGACTGCAAATAAAATGATGCTAATCCACGCAAAAGGTATTTTATCGCTCAATGTTAGATGAAAATACTTACCAAATGGAGATATTGTTTGATAAAAAGTACACTCTCCGTTTTGTACACCCATGCCAGTAATATTTTCTATTGAAATAAAAATTAAAAATGTAGATAAAAGCAATATTAGCGAGTTTAAAACTTTCTTCAATGTAATACCTCCTTTTTTTGTTGAACGATACACCATTTTGGGAGTGTTATTCAACTTAAAGATTTCTTAATATCACTATTTTCCCTATTGTCATCTGAAACTTCTTTGAATATAATATTATCAAAAGAAGTTGTACTGATGGATGTGGCAAGAGAGCTGTTTTCAGTGACTCCCCCATCGATAGGCGGTACTGCTTCTTTTTTGCTTGTAAACTCAATTTTCTTACCTTCGTTGAACAATACTCCATTTTTGGAGTGTTATTCAACACTTATGTAACGTTGTTTTACCTGCCCCATTAACTGCCGCATTAACTCCCACACAAATATAGTATCTTTTCATATTTCATTTACCAAATTAAATTATTTTACTTTGTTCGAGCTGCAAAAAAAAGTCAGACAGATTTGCATAAAATAATTTTTCATCTTCATTTTCAATTTCAGCAATTTCCCCGCATATTACCGGAGCTACCTCGAAAATCATTTTACATTCTTTATACAGATTGTGTATCTTTTTAATTCTTTTTCTGCTTTTAATTTTTTTACTCATTTTTGTTTCCTCTCTTTCTGTTGAACGATACACCATTTTTGAGTGCATTCAACTATAGATTCATAACCAGACCATTGAATGTGGAGAAACTCATAAGCTTTAAAAAGTTTTCTATTTCCCGATATGCACTCCTTCTATGTTTTGGATAATGTTCTTCCAATGCTTCTGTACTTAAGTCAAAATTTCTTGCTCTTCATATTTTTCTTTCCATAAAAAACTTTCCTCAATCAATCCAAAAGGTTTTCAATATAATCATCTTCTTCATCAATCCAAATAAACTCTTTAATATGTGTCATAAACCAATCACGTTTTTTCAAGCAACCCACAATGGCAACCATGCGTTCGGTATCTCCTTTTTTTCCATTGTCTGAATAGATGTTTTTTTCAACTTCTTTAAAGCCATAAATATCAAAATATTTTTTCACATGGTTTTTAATATCTTCTACTTCGTATTCATCATCTTTCTTTATTTTATTTTCATCAAAAACGATTTTAATTTTTATCATATATAATTTCTCCAAATAGTTAGTTAAGAAATACGATTTCAGCACAGTTAATTATCTAATCCGGTTTGACTATTTCCCGTAAGATAGCAATTCCTATCGGTATAAAAAACAGGCATAATGCATACGGAAGATTTACCATCTCTGTAAACCATACACCTTTTTGATATTCGCAATAACATTTGTATATATAATAAAAGGATGCTAAAAATGCAAACATACCTAAGCCATATGCAACTGACAAAACAATATACAAAAGATGTCTTACCAACTTGCCAACGCCAACGAAAAAGGTCAATATGGCGCTTCCCGTATTGCAAAATAAATCTTTTATTCCTGCACGTAAATTTAACCAAAATAAAAACATATTGACCCCCTCCTTCTAAATCTTGTTAATCCATTACCCTCTTTCCATTCTCAAACAGAACTATCGTATCAGAAATAACCCGCATCTCTATATATAAAAAATTCTTTTCTTCAATTCCAATAGCGATAATCTCTCCAGCAATTTCAGCTAATTTTTCTTTTGGTAATACCCTGTCATTAACATATCCCAACGTACGGGAATACTCAAAACCTTGTTCGGTCAAATATGTATGAATATCTTGTACTATATTCATCCAATTAGCTCCTAATTTCCCAATTTTCCTGACATCAATCCCATACACTATCTGCATTCTTTTCTCTTCCATAATAGTTCTCCTCTCATATTTTCATTGAATTTAATAAAAATGCTAATTTCGCACCTAGTATAATTTCATAATCATCACTCCACAAACACTTCGTCTCATCCTGTAATTCAAAAATCAGTACCCTCAACAAAAAATACCAATCGTAAGGTGTATAGGATAAAAACCAAGGGTAAGAAGGTATCGTTATATGTTCATAACCGTTTTGCGATTCATAGAACCTTGCATGAAATTCATCTATCAGACTCATTTCTTCAGCACATAAAGAATCAGAAACTGAATCTTTATCTATTATGAATAGGGGTCTGTTCTGCGAATCACTTATCATTCGCATATATCCGCCCAGTTTTCCTATATTTGAAAGACTTTTATAATCAAAATTAAAATTTTCTAAATATCTTATCAATTCCTCTTTTCTATATTGTGCAAGTTCATGAAAAAAATCAAGCACAGCTACTTCCCAATACTCCATTGAATGAAATATATCAAAATGTGCTAAATAATACTCTTTTGTATCGACACTAAGCATACGAAATATATTTATGAGATTTTTTGTATTCTCAACATCTTCTACCGCAAGTTGGTTGGCTATCTGAATCTCCATACTATCCGGGAACTCTTTAATTTGCTCAGACATTTCCCAAAACACTTCTCTTTGATCAAGTTCTTCTTCTGTCAGTGCATCCTCTTTAATTCCACTTATAGTAGCAATCGCACGATATATCTCATTCTTCATATCTTGTGACGGCTCTATCTCGCCTGTTGCATATCTGCTAATTGTTTTCTGAGATTTTCCTACTATTTCTCCTATCCTCTGACCCGATATCTTACGTTCCTTCATCAATGAGGACAGTCTTCTTGAAAATCTTGTTTCCATATTTTTACCTCTATTTAGTCGTTTTTTATATTTTAGTCATGTCTAACTCTTTTGTCAAGCCAATTCTAGTCGTTTTTATCAAATCAAATACTTTTATTTTCATCTAGGAACAATTTTTTATAGCTCTGCAAAGCATAGGGACGGTTTCTTCTTCCCCCCTTTTACCTTGATACATATTTATATTTATAACAATAACACATATATCAAAAAAGCTCCCACCGCAGTGAGAGCAAAATACCTATACTATATTCCAAATTCCTCCTTTGAACTATACATCATTTTGGGAGTGTCATTCAACCATAAGTAGAATTCCTTGCATTATAAATCATTGTTAAAGAAGCACCGCCTGCAATAACTAATTCTCCGTATATTTTTCTTTCCGATAACTTTTTATTTATTTCGTTAAAATACTTTTCTATATCTTCCTTTGTTAAATTTTTCATTTTCTAACACCTCTTCAACACGCTGTCGCCATAAATCAAATTTCTACTTTTATATTCAACCGGAGTTGTGTTTTCTAAAAACTTTTGATACTCTTTATTTTCCGTATTAAAAGCATATTGTTTTTCTTTTAAAGTATATTTACTTAAAAAAATCCACTCTGGTTTTTTTAAGTTATAATCATTTGCGAGTTTATGAACTGCGCAAGCAAGCATACACATGAAAACTGGTTTTTTTTCATCAAATATAGGTTCCTCTTTTATAAGCGCATATTTATTTTCCTTACTTTTGGCATTATAAAAATCATCTAAAAATTGACCAAATAACAATATTTCATCTTCTTGCTCTTCTAATGAAATATATCTTATACTATATTGCTTTCTTCCCATTCATCATCCTCTCCTTTTTATCTATTCCAATCCATAAAGTTTATTCATGTTGAACGATACACCATTTTTGGAGTGTTATTCAACTCATGCCAAGTTTCTTCATGGAAGAATTTTGTACATTGTTAGAACGCATACCGCTTTCTGCACCCATGCTTGTCTTTTATAGCTTATATTTTTTCTAATGAATGAGTTACGGAAACTTGAGAAGCCCGTAACCCGGACGGTTCCTGCGGGGACCGTTTTGTTATTTATACCCCCTCCATCAGATGTTACTTATAAACTCCAAAATCCCCTCCGTCACAACACCAATTTCTTCATCAATCCATCTTTTATCTGAAGTATCAAGTCTATGAATGTAATTCTTATCACTAAAAGCAGTTTTTAATCTTTTTACAATATCATTCCCTGTATTTTCCTTTATCGTTGTGTCACCGAATATGTATGTATCTAAAGCTACCATCAATTTTTCTCTATTAACGGAATCCTTCAAGTAATACATATCATATACATCCTTATACCTTGTTGAAAATGCTCCAAATTTAAGAAGCGAACGCAGTTTTTCTGCCAGCATCTGCTCATCAGAATTAATCAACAAGCTTGCTCCTTCATCATCGTACGCAATATCAAAGCAATACTCTTCCTGCTCCAATTCAAAGTGATTGTGTACCCCTAAATCAATCTTACTTCTGACTTGATTCCCCTCTGTATCTTCAATCAAAATAAACACCTGCTTTCCATTATAATCCTGTTGTTTCAACTCTTCAATCTTACCTAACCTGCTAATCTTGATTCCGTCAAGACAATTCAGCTTACTTATAAACGCATCTATCGATTCATCTGCCAAGGAATACTTAATAAAATCAATATCCAAGTCCTGCGTAGCTCTTCTAACATTCTTGGTCTTGCTGCGCATAACCACACCGCCCTTAATTGTTACATTTCTACTCAACGGTCCAATCGATAATGCTTTTAACACAATATCTTGGCATACTTTTGCAGACGCCTTATCTCCCTGATAACCGTTTTCATTTGCTTCCTCAATCAGCTTCTGTATATTAACCATTATAAAACCTCCAATCTTAACGTCTCCATAACTGTGTTGGATTTCGGCAATTCATACGCATATTCTGCAACTAAAGTTATATCCAGCTCATGAACAATTCTTCTATAACTCGCAATTATTTCTTTATAAAAATCAAAAGAAAATTTTCTTTTATTCCGCATCAATTCCACAAGAAGACGCTCTTTATCATAAATCACAATATCCACACCATCATAATTCATCTTAGTTTTTCCCATGTCAAAGGCTTCGCTATTTTCATAAAATTGCTTCACCCTTTCATCACTGATTTTTCTTGTATTCTTCGGTGTCGCAACATAATAAAAATCCGGTATGGTATCCGTCAATCCATAGTAATAAAAAGCACTATTCAGAGTTATAATTGCATTCGGATATTTCTTAGAAATAATCTCCAGCTCCGGTACATATCTCTTATCTGAATAGATACCTTTTTCTTTTACATATAGCTCCCCTTCTTGAACACATTTTTTAATTCTATAATCCGTTCCATATTTTTCCAAACATTCCTGATATGATAGTAACATTTTTCTTCACCTTCTTTCAAGTAAATGTAAGTATTAAAATCCTTTTTACCTACATTTACTTTAATGATACCATGTAACGAAACGTAGTCAAGAATTTTTAAAGGGAATGTAGGTATTTTTTATTTTTTACCTACATTCCCTTTAATATCATTTCTCATATTCACTCTATACTTATCTTTCATATGTTTTAAGTATTTTCCAATTTTTACATAATTATTGAACGCCCTATCGTATGTATACATCCCACTCTCGCAGAATACCGGTAATCCTTATGCTGCCGTCTCAAACTGTTTCAGCAATCTTCTCGCATAAGCCTCATACCGAAGTCTTTTTCCCTCTGCATCATCACACATTCCGGTAAGAAATAGTTGAACTATGCACCATTTTTAGAGTATCATTCAACTTTGACTTTTTTGCCGTTTTATTATATGGTTATTAAAAAGTCATCCCTTACCCCCTGTTTTGGGTAGGTGTGTTGGCTTCTTTTTTTCTCAATACTTTAATCAACAAATCTCTATTCCTACGACACCGTATCTTTCCTGTTCTTCAACAGAATAATACCGTTCCATATCTGCAGGCGTCGCTTTATCAACATTCTCGACAGTATAACCGCATTGTAATAAAGGCAAATTTTTATATAATTCGGCAAAACTGTCATACCTATGCAATTTCACAACTGTGGTATTAAGTGTTTCTCCTGTTGTGTTATTGGTAAAAAGAATCTTGTCACCAACTTTTATTTTCTGACGCTTTTCATCATACAAACGAAGTTCGATAGTTTTTTTGCCACCCTTTATCATCTCAAAAGGAGCTGATTTTAGTTTCATTTTGTGTAAGTCGATTTGACGGCTTAAGAGAACTACCGTCTCACAATGCGGTGAAAGTTACTTCTTATACTAAATAGCGAAACCGTCACCTTTTGCGAAAAGGTTTATACCCTACTTCTGTATCACTTATCTGTGATTCTGTTCTTTAAATCCATATCATTCATCCAGTCTTGAAAAACTGAATAATTTTTTACATCTTCTCCAGCAGCCTTTGAAGTCTATAACGATGTTGAGTAAATAGACTGACCAATTCCAGTTTATTGAACTGTTTGAAATGAATGAGGCTCCTATCATAGCGGGTAGGAGTCTCGTTTTAAGACCCCTAATGAATAAATCTACATTAACTTACCCTAACTTATACTCCAGAAACACAAAAGGGAATTGAGAATTATATAAAAAGGCTTCTGTAAGAAGGTATCATTCATTTTCGCAAAAGTGATGCCTTTTAGCAAAAGCCTATTATTCAGCAGAGTTTCAAAACACCCCACTGCTACGATATTCAAATGTTTCATTCATAGCGCTACAACACACACATCCATTTTCCTTCCTTAATATCCCACAAACCGCAGAAAATCAAGGTTTCCTTGAAAGCAGACAAACGGTTTCAATATTCCTCTGAACGTTGATTTTATACTGCATAGCGAAAGTATGCAATGTATTTTTAAAGTGGAGGAATGTTTTCACCCCTTATAAAAGATAATCCACAGTAATACTTTTATATACCAAAGAAACTTGCAATACTAGCAACCGAACCTAACACACTCAATATGGCTGTAGATACTTTTCCGACACCTACTATAAAACCTTTAAACTTATTTACACATTCACCTTTTAATTTATTGTCATCTTTTAAAATCGAAACTCCAGCCTCATCCAATAGTCCATATAGAAAATCTTTCATATCTGAATTAAGTTCTTTAATATTTGCTATTTTTTCTTTTGCTTGTTTAATATCATTTTGTATACTTTCATTATTTCGAGATATTACATTGTCTACTATTCCCTCATTAATTCCCGTTACCGCACCATAATTTATACCATTAATATTTTGTTCAATCTTTTGTACCATTCTACTTTCATCCTTTAAATTCTCAGCCATTTTTAATGCCTCCTTATATATTTGCTCTATATCCAGATTTTTCTTTATGCACGAGATAATTTCCAACAATAATCTACATAAATCAGAATGGCTCAATTTCCTTATACTGATAGCCTTCGCTGTAGAAATATCACGCTGCCAAATTACAATACATGGCAACTCTTTTATATCAACTGCCATATCTTTAATTTTTTCTAATGAAGCAAATCCCGTATTATTAAGTTCTTTTAAACTGTAAAAAATATCCAACAAGTCAGAAGATGCTGCATCTAAATCATACCAGTATTCTTGTACAAATCTTTCAAGGTCTGATTCCCCTTTTAACGGCAACAAAATACATTTATATTTTGCCTTATCATTATAATACCGTTCAAAAATATAAGATAAGCTTCTAATCTTTCTTCTTCCAAATACTTTATTAATCCACTCATATACTTGTTCCGGCGATTTATTATTAAAGCATTTTATAATATCCTTTTTAGTCTTATTTTTTAGTTTTATTTCTCTAGATGATTCGTATTTTTTGATAACATCATGAAATACAATTTCTGGCATTTTATACATATTAAATGACTCATTTTGTTCTTTTAACCAATTAAAAAAATCTAATATTGATGATAAATCCTTACTCGAGTACCCCACCATAAAATGCATTAATGTTGGATTATCGGTTATTCCGTTTCGATCAAGATAGAAATATAATGAATCAACTAAAACATATGGTTCAATTTTCTTTAGTTCATATCTCTGTTCTTTCTTTAATTCTTTAAAACTATTATGCAAAAAGTATTCAAATTCATGATAACACCTATGTAAACAATGATACATGCAGTAGTGAAAATCTTCATTACAATATCTGCATTCACAATGTTTCTCTAGAAATTCATCAAATTCTTTGCTATCTAGCACTTGATTAATATGCCTCTTTAAATGTCTTTTACATTGTTTATAATCATAAACTTTACAACCTCTATATTCCCCATGCAAATATTCCTCAGCATATGACATTGCTAATTTCTCATCATTTAACAATGAGTCTAGAAGCCCTTTATTTCTTGGATAATTTCGAGAAATCCATTCCAAAAAATCTAAAACAATATAATCCGGTAATGCAAGCATAGTGTCCCTCCATCCTTTATCACATTTTGTAATGTCTGCTACGTTTAAGAAACTCCGTTATGGTAAAAATCCTTTCTCTCTGAGTGCTTAAATAAGGTATTGCTTCAAAAAAGCATATTTTGTGTTTCAAACGAGGTATTTAGATACTATGTAGCTTACTATAGCCCCCAATACAAAGAATACAAAATTAACTATAACTCCTTGCCAAAAACTTTTTCGGCCCTCTTTCTGCAATTCATTATTTAATGTGGTTCTAACTGCCTTGACCTGTTCTTCTGTTAAGCTTATTATTGTTTCCGCCTGTTCTGCCTCTTCCTTTAGTTTTTCTACCATCTTAACTCTTTCTTCTAATTCAGTTTGTAACTCACCTAACTCCTATACTGAATTTTCAAGCACTGTTGACACATCTTTGATTCGTGATGTTATATCATCCTCTTTATTTATATTTTTCCTCTTCAAAATAGTAGAAATAACTTCATAAACAATAGATGAACTTACTCCTAATATCCCTGATAAAAGTGTTACTATTATTTCCAATATAATACCTCCTCGTATCTGTTGTCAAAACTACCCACTTCTTCCTCTTTTGCGAAAAAGAATTCTTTCGCAAAAATGTATATCTTCTGTTCCGAAAAGCCTATCCCCTGGGGTAAACATCTGGTTATATCATCACTCTACGGAAACAGAAACACACATCTATTTTATTCCCAAAATGGCGAAATCCTTGGATTTATTGGGCTTTTTTCGACAGAAGGCAAACTGTTTCAACGGTACTTTCGTTGTCCCAATCCAATTCGTATATCTCTTTCCCATTGAAAAACACAGGGAATCTAACCTTTAGACTACGAAGTATTCTTCCGTCCGCCTGCTCTTCCTCGTAAATATTCACATCTGCAAGGAAGCTCTTCATAAATGTTTTCTTCTCAATATCCGTAAATCTGTCGTACAGCTTATCAAAGAATAATAAAAACTGATACACATTGTCGCCGGATATTTTCTCCTGCCTAATATTATACAGTCTGGTCTCCACTTCTTCAATCAGAGTTTCGATTTCTTCTATCTCATCATAGAGCTTATCCAGACGCACCTGCATATCCTCATATTTCTTGTCATAATGCTTGTCCGATACAGATAAGTTATCCATTTGATTCGCCAGCTTATTCTTGGCTCCGTTCACCTGCTTTAACCGCTCCTGCAGGCCTGTATGCTCTCTGTCCAGCTCCTGTGTATCAATGCTTTGTCCGATGTGCTTCTGTATTTCCGTTTTGAACTTTGGATTATTCACAAGCTTGCGGATCACTTCTTCCACCGCTGCATTAATTTTATCCTCACTCCACTGCTTGCGGTAAGTACATTTATGACCATTCACAAAGGTTCTGTGCTTGCAGGCATAGTAGAAATAATCTCTGTAATGTCCACCGTCCGGATGCTTTTTACGATTTACATTGCCATACATACCACTTCCACAAATCGGACATTTAATAATACCGGATAAAATGTGCTCGTGATCTAGACTGTGAGTTTTGATATTAGCAACACCGGTTTCCTGTCTCTTTTTGTGCACCTGATTCCACAATTCTTCTGACACAATTGCCTCATGGATACCGTCGTTAAGCATATACTTGTCCTGCTTTACAATATGATACTCATTCCTCGTACCCGGTATTTTCTCATTCTTTCTTCTGCCAAAAGCAAGCTTGCCACAATACACCGGATTATCCAGTACACCTTTTACAAAGGATGTGGAAAAGCCTTCTATGGTATTGTTCTGGCGAAGCTTTTTCTTGTAGCCGCTGTTGTGTAGGAATGTAGCAATGGCTGCAATACCCATAGTGGTATTGGCAAACTTATCATAGATAATCCGAATAACCTCTGCTTCATCCTCAGCAATATGCAATTCGCCATTGATAAGCTGATAACCGTAAGGAGCAAAGCCGCCATTCCATTTACCTTCTCTTGCTTTCAAGTCGGAGGCCAAGCGGTCTTAGGAAGACAACATGTTT
>JAZNGM010000009.1:0-57589 GCA_045576455.1 Lachnospiraceae bacterium
AAGTGATAAAAAACGAAAGGTGGAATTTGTATTATGGAAGAAAAGTTGTATCGTAGTAAAAGGAATGGAGTAGCAATGCTCTTAATATCAATAGCATTATATTTGATGGCAATAGGCGGCATTATTTTTTCTGCAGTATTACTTGCTAAAAAAGTAACCGCAGTAGCAGTTATTCTTTTAGTAGTGAGCATACTGTACGTGTTATTTGGATGGATATTGTGGTTAGGATTCAGAATATTACGTCCGCAGGAAGCGTTAGTGTTAACCTTGTTTGGTAAATATATAGGAACTATAAAAGGCGAAGGTTTTTATTGGGTTAATCCGTTCTCATCAAGTATTAATCCGGCAGCGAAGACAAAACTTAGCCAGAGTGGTGACGTAAAGACAGCTTCACCGAAGATTGGCCTGGATGATTTGGTGCATACAGAATTTACAAATAAAAAAATATCACTTAAGTTAATGACCTTAAGCAACAGCCGTCAGAAAATTAACGATTGTCTCGGTAATCCTGTAGAAATTGCAATTGCAGTAACATGGAGAGTTGTAGACACAGCAAAAGCAGTTTTCATGGTTGATAATTATAAAGAGTACTTATCCTTACAATGCGATAGTGCATTAAGAGATATCGTCCGCATATATCCTTATGACGTGGCTCCGGGCGTAGATACAACAGGTGATGGTGTCGCTGATGAAGGTAGTCTCCGTGGCTCCAGTGATGTTGTGGCAGACAGAATCAAGGCAGAAATACAAAAAAGAGTTGCTACTGCAGGAATTGAAATTGATGAAGCAAGAATTACATACCTTGCATATGCAACAGAAATTGCTGCAGTTATGTTACAACGTCAGCAGGCTTCCGCTATTATAGATGCAAGAAAGATGATAGTAGACGGCGCAGTGGGAATGGTTGAGATGGCACTTGAAAGACTTAATGAGAATGACCTGGTTAAGTTAGATGAGGAAAGAAAAGCTGCAATGGTATCTAACTTATTGGTAGTTCTTTGCGGTAACCACGATGCGCAGCCTATCGTAAATACAGGAAGCTTATATTAATGGCAGAGAAAAAACAAGTCCCATTGAGACTTTCAGAGAATTTGTATAATGCCATTGCAGCATGGGCAGAGGATGATTTTCGTTCTGTTAATGGTCAGATAGAATATTTATTAACGGAATGCGTAAGACAGAGAAAGAAAAACGGAAAATATGTGTCGGATGAACTGGATGTTCCTCCAAAACTGGATATATAAATACGTATAATTTGTTGATACAATAAAGTTCGGAATGTATATTTACAGTCCGGACTTTATTTTTGTAAAAATTCATCGAACCGGACCGGATTAATAGCGACTCTATATATGAAACATAAATAGACTGTTGCAACCGCAAAGTTGCGATAAATTGGTGGTGCGCAACTGTGGTTGCGGATATAATAAAGTCATAATCGATTAATAAATATAGCGGCCGCTGATTAAATTTGGAGGAATTGAATTATGACATTAGGAGAACAGATTAAGCGAGCAAGAGAGAGCAAGAATTTATCGCAGGAGGAATTGGCAACAAGGTTAGAAGTGAGCCGTCAGGCGGTTTCAAAATGGGAAAATGATATTGCCATTCCGCAAGGGTTAAACAGAGAAATGCTTTCAAAGGTATTGGAGATAGAATTTGCAGTATCGGAAGGTGAAAGTGTAAAGAGTAAGAAGAAATTGTTTGTAGCTTTATTGGGCTGGCTGGTTGCAATGATTCTTTTGATAATTTTAGTAATCTGTATAGGTACTAATAAAAAGGAAAAATCCGACGACAAAAAGTTAACGGAAGAAGCGCATATTGGTGAGAATGAGGAAAATGTTGTTTTGCCTAAGTTAAAGCAAGTTTTATTTTACGACGACGACCAGAATATAGTAATGCAGGAAGCGTTATGGTATAATGCGGCACGAATTGACAGTATATTGGTTCAATGGGAAGGTGGCACGCCTAATAGTATAAAGGTATTTGCTGTCCCTACAGGTACAGAAACGCTTGATAAAACCAGTCTTTTGTTAACGAAACCGGTATTGGATGGAGATACGGTAGCATTATTGAGTGCGGATGTACTTAAAGATATAGATACTTGTCATGTATATATTCAACTTGATTTTGGAAATGACAATATAGTTACATCTGAGGATTATAATGTTTTCTATGATAGTGAGTTGATAATGGATTGATACATAATTATAAAAATGCTACAATATTCTAATCAACAAGAGAAGGAGATTGGATATGGATTACATTTTTGAAATGCCGGAAGCGATGCTTAAGGAAACGGATAAAAAGGGTACGGTAGAAAGATTTTATTATGATAGTGAAACCTATGATGCAGAAGGTTCAACATCTCTTAAAAAGGGCGCATGGGTTTATTTGCCGTATGGTTATGACGCAGCAGAAAAATACAATGTGCTTTATCTTTTACACGGTGGCGGGGTTAATGAAGACTGGTGGTTTAAGATGTTCCCGGATACGGTTACCATTCTTGACAATATGATGGCACAGGGGATTTGCAAGCCGTGCATCATTGTAACGCCTACATATTACCGTGGGGAAGAAAATGAAAAAAGCGGAGAATACTTAACGGAACAGTTCCGCTTTGAACTTCGTAAGGATTTAATTCCGGCTATTGAAACTAAGTATTCCACTTATGCAGACGGAAACGTAATTGAAGAGAATCTTATAAAGACACGTGAACACAGAGCTTGTGCCGGACTTTCATTAGGTTCCATGACGACTTACCGTGCAGCTTTATATAATAATTTCGATTTATTCTCATGGTATGGTCCGTTTTCAGGTTGCGGCGGCCCGAGAGGAGACCGTGATAATGAAGCAAAACGTATCAGTGAAACCATTATGGATGGCGATAAAAACGGATTAAAACTGGATTATTTATTCTGCTGTAATGGTGATAAAGACATTGCATACGAAGAACATACTGAGATTATGGAAAAGGCATTAAAGGCTTGCCCTATTCTTAAAACGGGTGAAAACTATGACTTCTACACAATACCGGGCGGTGTTCATGATATGAAGGCATGGCAGTTACATTTATATCATGCATTACAGATTTTCTTTGTATAGATGCAGAAAAAATATAAAAATAATGCTTGACACTATAAAAATAGTACGATACTATGTAACAAAATAAATCGTAGTGATAAGAAAAGAGGTGGTTAATATGATAAGAACAATTAAATCAAAGCTCATATTAACCACATTTTTATTTTCTTAATACACTGCGTAAAACGTACGATAGATTAGTGTAATAGCGTTTAAGATAATAAAGTCATATTTTTTTAGTGGTTAAAGAGTTCATTTTATGGACTCTTTGTTTTTTTGTTCTTTTATACACTACGGTAATAAAATAAAAAGAGAGGTATAGTGTAGAATGAACAAATTTAAACACATTGTGTTAGGAGGTCACACACAAAGAAAAGAGTACCTTCACAAACTATATACCGACAGACAGGTACATATCAGTTCTATGAGTAGTTCTTCGCAACCGATAGAGGAAGAAAAAATATTCGGGTACAGGAACATAACCTTTGATTTTGAAGGAACCGGTTACAGAACAATGGAGCGGATGGTTATGTTTGTATACATCCCGGCAGATGTGTTTGCCAATACAGGCGATATAGGCATGAATGCTACGGCATATGAAGATTATATATTAAGAACCTTATCGGCTTCGGTAAATGAACTATGTCAGGAGTATAAAAACGACCACAAAAGCAATAGGGAGAAACCGGATTTTTCACTTCAATCCGTTAATTCTGTTGTACAGAGAAGAAACGGATGTATTTACATGGCAGACCGGAATGCTTTCAGAATCAGGATACATTATGTGGCGCCGCTTATTAATGCTACCTACCTAAACGGTAAAAGTATGTGTAAATCAGTAAAAGCCATAATGGACTTGATATGCAATAAGCTGGAAACTATTGATCAAAGTAATTTGGCAAAGCACATCCGTCTGTATGCACAACAAAATGAAATCAGAGCGTATATTAAAGCTAATGAATATGTGGCATTTGTCGGAAATAACAGCATTCTCCCAAGACAAGGTGACACAGAGGAACCTATGATGAATGCAATTCCGTTTTTGTCACCGGCTGAACAGGAAATTACAATTAAGCTTTCAGACGGCACAACGGTTTCAGGTATGGGATTAAGAAAAGGCATAACGGTTATAACGGGAGGAGGCTACTCCGGAAAGAGTACGCTGTTAGATAGTCTGGAAGCCGGAATATATAACCATATAAGCGGTGACGGACGAGAGTATGTCATAACGGATGAAACGGCAACAAAAATATATGCGGAGGACGGAAGATATATAGAAAATACGGATATTTCACCATTTTTCTCATATATGCCGGGTAATGTAAGTGTTGATAATTTCTCGACAGAGCGTGCAAGCGGAAGTGTATCACAGGCAACCGGAATCATAGAAGCCATATATGGCGGCTGTAAAATGCTGATGATTGATGAAGATACGAGTGCTACTAACTTTATGATACGTGATGAGCATATGCGGCTTTTAGTTGAAAAGGAACCTATCATTCCTTTTACCGACAGGATTGTTGAAATTAAAAAAATGGGTATATCTACCATACTGGTTATTGGCGGTTCGGGAGAGTATTTAAAATATGCTGATTCGGTTATCCTGATGGAAGATTATATTGCTAAGGATAAAACTGCCTATATAAATGAGCGCATTAAGCCAATACTTCCGGATAAAAAAGCAGAAACTGACATAAAACCATGTGTCTTTATGCAGGAAAAAAGTTTCGTAACAGAAAAAAACGAAGCGGAGTTTTTTTACAGTGAATGTGTAAAAATTGAAAATGCCAGATATATTAAAATAGATAATTATGTATCTGACATTACCAAAATAACGTCTGTTATAACGGATGAACAGATAAACAGTCTGACGTATCTTTTGGAAAAAATAATGTCAGATAAAGGAACAGACACGGATTTATTAGCAAGATGCAAAAAAGTTACCGCTGATTTCCTCGAAAAAACACAAAAGACAACGTTATCTTTTTCCCATCAATATGAACTGTGGCTTGAACAAGTAAGGGTCATTGATTTGATTATGGTTGCGTGTAGGATGCGTACACTGGACAGTTAATAAGATTGCATTTTTGTACGATATATATTAAGTAAACGAATATACTAAACTATGCACTACCTAATCATAAGGAGGTTTAATGCTATGGGATATTTTAAGGGAAAAACAGTTATTGTAACCGGTGGCGGCCGTGCTGTACTTTCTGATGGGAAATGTGGTTCCATCGGATACGGAATTGCAACGGCTTATGCCAAAGAGGGCACCAATATAGTTGTTACGGGACGCGATATGAATAAGCTTACGTCAGCAAAAGAAGAGTTGGAAAAACTTTATGACATTAAGGTGCTTCCGGTTCAGGCAGATGTAAGTGTTTCGGGAAACAACGAAGAGGTAGTCAATAATGTGATAAAGCAAACCATGGATACCTTTGGAAGAATTGATGTATTAGTCAATAACGCGCAGGCTTCGGCATCGGGAGTGGCCCTTAGCGAACACACTACCGAGCAGTTTGATCTTGCAGTATATTCGGGTTTATATGCAACTTTTTATTATATGAAAGCGTGTTATCCGTATTTGAAGGAAACCAGGGGAAGTGTAATTAATTTTGCATCCGGTGCGGGACTTTTCGGCAATTTCGGACAGTGCTCCTATGCGGCAGCCAAAGAGGGAATAAGAGGACTTTCCCGTGTTGCGGCAACAGAGTGGGCCAAAGACGGTATTAATGTCAATGTAGTTTGTCCTCTTGCCTGGACAGCCAAGCTTGAGCAGTTTAAAAATGCGTATCCGGACGCCTTTGACAAAAATGTGCATACACCGCCGGCGGGGCATTTCGGTGATGCTGAATATGAAATCGGACGTGTCTGCGTGCAGCTTGCCTCACCTGATTTTAAGTATATGACAGGTGAGACACTGACGCTGGAAGGCGGTCTTGGTCAAAGACCGTAAGAATCTATTATTTATCTTTTAAAGGAGAACGGATGGTTAACACCATCCCATACAACGTTCATTATTCGTGCATGCCTGCAGGGATCGAATAGAGGGTCATTATGCGCATAGCCGCAAGCGCCTTCGAAACATTCTTTACTGCGGGCATGATACACGATTACATCATTTCCGTTTTCGTCTTTGGTAAATGAGTTATGGCCGGGACCGTATTCATCCACTAAATCATCAGAAGTCAGTACCGGTGTGTCGTATTTTTTCCAGGATTCCTGCATCAATAAGTCGGCATTTCCGTTGGCTTCAAGTAAGCCGACGCAGTACTCAGGACCGGTTCCGGAAGCTGAGAAACATACATAAACCATGCCATTATGTTTTAATACGCTTGCCCCTTCATTTACCGGAAAACGTACCTTTTCCCAATCGTAATCCGGCTTGGATAAAAGCATCGGCATGGAGATTAATTCCCACGGTTTTTCCTTATTAACTTCGCCGATGTACAAGCTTGATACTTTTACCTCGCTGTGCTGTGCCCAGATGACGTAGGAATGACCATTTGCTTCAAAGTATGTCATATCCAGGGAAAATCCCGTAAAGGAGAACTGATCTTCATTAAGCTTGCCGAATTTACCTTTTTCAATCCATGTGTCGTGGTAAGGGTCAGTTCCTTCACAGATTAGGACGTTGCAATCAAAATCCCAATAATTATCCGTTTTACAGCTTCCGGCGTAAAATACATACCATTTACCGCCGATAAAGTGAATTTCGGGCGCCCATATAAAACGGTGTGTAAGGGTATTACTGTTTGATTGCCAGATGGTTTTTTCCTCTGCGTTTGCTAAGGATGCTAAGGATTTGGCACGTCTTAATATGACGCGGTCATAGCCGTCAGGGTCATTTTCGCTTTTCATGGGATAGGATGCGGTAAAGTAATAATAACCATCAGGACCTTTTATTACATAAGGGTCGGCACGCTCTTGAATAAAAGGGTTTGGATATTTGAAATCAGACATATTAAAGCTCCTTAAAATATTGTAAATTTTATATATTATAGATAAATTAATAAAATATTAAAATGTATTATCTTGTTAAAGTGAACAATAAAGTGTAGAATGATAAATTAGAAAACTAAGTAATAGGAGGGCTATCGAAATGTCACGATGGGGTGATGATATTGATGAAGAACTTAAAAAGAATGAGAAGGTTAAAGCTAAATTTATGATCAGCTTTAAAAGTATGAACTATGTGGTCCGGCAAATTGAGGAGACGACAAAGGAATGGGATGACAAATACCCTAAGTTTGAATTACTTAAGATTTGGGCGAATGTATTGTTATTTTTCGTTGTGCTTTTTACTTTCACATACAATATCTTAATTGTAGTAACCGGTATTTTATTCATTTTTTACGGTTTTATTATTTTTCAGATTTTTGGTGTGTGGAGATCCTTTAAGTATTCAGGCATACAATATTGGCTCATGACGCTGGCGGGCATTGTTGCCGCGTTTGGTATAGGATGGGTATTACAGTCATTGATTTTCTAATTAGTATTTTCTGATTAAGTAAGAAAATGATTAATAATATGTAATATTTAAGGAGAATTCTATGTACATATTTCCTAAGGATTTATATACAGATGTAAGAATTGAAGAGATGTACGACTTATGGATTAACTGGAAGAATAAAGAAATTGAGTCAGATTCCATGACAAAAGAGACCGGTGCAATCATAAGAGTATATGACGGAACAATGTGGTATAGCTGTACCACGAATAATATTGATGAGATTCAAAAAGAGATTGATAATCTTGCGACCATAGCAACAAAAAATCCGGATGTTTACGAAGACCCGATGGTTAAGAATTTTGAAGTAAATAACGATACCGTGATTTGCTTTGATGGGGACAAGGATATTAGGAATATTACACGTGAACAGTGGCTTGCCCTGATGAATCATTATGTAGATACGTGTGTGGATGATACGATTGAAGAGATAAAGGCTACTTATGTCAATGTGGGTGCTTCCTATAAGAAAAAAAGCTTTTACTCCAGCAAGGGAGCAAGCATAGTACAGGATTACCAGAAGGGTTATTTATCGGCATTCTATGAAATTACGGTTGATGGCGTTACGACTTCCGGCGGTAAGGGGTATTATGAAATGTTTTTTGACTGCCTGAAAGACAGGGGAGCAGAAATAGTTGCGGAAAGAGACCGTTTTCTTGATTTTGCAAGGAATGCAGTTCCTGTTGAACCGGGTGAATATACTTGTATTCTTTCACCTGTTACAACGTCCATGTTTGTCCATGAGAGCTTTGGACATAAGAGTGAAGCAGATTTTATGTTGAATGATAAGACCCTTCAAGATGAGTGGGTAATGGGTAAAGTAGTCGGCAGCGAACTGGTATCCATATGTGATAAGGGTAATCTTATGAATCATGGTTATGTGCCTTATGATGATGAAGGAACGAAGGCAGGTGAAACATGGCTTATCAAAAACGGTAAGCTTACAGGAAGATTACATAATGCCAAATCAGCGGCGATACTTAATGAGCCGTTAACCGGAAGTGCAAGAGCCCAGAACTATTATCATGTTCCAATAGTAAGAATGACAAATACCTTTATGCAGGGCGGTGAAACAAAACCGGAAGAAATGATAGCTGAGGTTAAGGATGGCATATATGTCTATGATGTCACTTTTGGCACCGGACAGGCGACCTTTACCCTTAAGCCGTCTATTGCATACAGAATACGGGACGGTAAACTGTGTGAACCGGTTAGAATTAATGTCATTACGGGCAGCGTATTTGAAACCCTGTTTTTAATTGATGCGGTTGGTACGGATTACAAGTTATTTAATACTTTTACCTGTGGAAAAGGCAATCAGGGTGCCATGGTTTCTGCCGGTGGTCCGAGTATCCGTGTTAAAAAACTTATGGTAAATTAAGGGGGATTCAGATGAAAGAGAAATATATATGTGTGAGTCAGAATTCCGTTGTGGAATATCAGGAAAGTAAACGTTACAATTTTAAAAAGTCTAATACAATTGAGCAATCTTTCAGAGTACATAAGGACGGCATGGTAGGTGTCCATTATCAGGTCGGAAATATGAGTGACGAGGAAGGATATAAGCTGGCAGAAGAAAATCTCGTTAAGAATCGTCCGTATCCGTTTGAGCTTGAAACCGGTGTGCGGAGCAGAAATAAGGTGGAGCGGGAACTTACCGATAAGGAACTTATGGATATTGCGGATGAATGTGTAAAATATTTGCGGGATACATATCCTAGATTTATTTATACGGTTTCTTTTGAACAGAGTAAGGTAATGCGCAGAATTACGAATGATAAAGGTATGGATTATGACATGTCGGACTGTGCCGTTAATGTAAGTGTAATCTTTAAACATGTAGACAGTAAAGATATCCAAGATGGAAACTTCGGTTTCAGCCTCCGTGATTTTGATAAGAATGTATTCATAAAAATGGCAGATGATATCCTTGCCAATTATGAAAACGAGGTGGAACTGCCGGAAGAGATTATTATTGATGAGCAGTATTACGGTCTTATGTCAAAGCTTAACCAAAGCCTTGATGGTGAAAATTTGGCATTGGGAACTTCTCTGCTCAGCGGAAAAATCGGTGAGAAAGTATTTTCAGAGGATTTTACCCTGTCACATGATGTATCAGAGGAGGACTGTTGGTTTAATACCTTCTGGGATGGCGATGGATGCGTAAATGAAAATGACAAGGTTGTATTCATTGATAAAGGAGTAGTACTTCGTGGCTATGCTGATAAAAAAACGGCGAAAAAGTACGGTGTTGAGCATACAAAAACCGCTTATCATGATTTTGCGGATATTCCGGGAGCCGGTGCTACCCGTCTTGTTATAGAGCGGAGCACAAAGACAGTTAAAGAACTCCTTAACGGAAGATATTGTGTTATTCCTGTTATGTGTAGTGGCGGCGGTTTTAAGGAGAATGGGGATTATACCATGCCGGTACAGTGTTCCCTTTTATGTGATGGAGAGAAGATTTTAGGTAAGCTTCCGCCATTTACCATGGCAACCAATATGTTTGACATGTTTGGTAAAGATTTTATCGGTGTAGGCTCTGACAAACCGATTTATAACGATAAGCAGATCCTTTTCAGGGTACAAAAACGTGATATTTAGTCAGTATAACAAAATATGGCGAAAACGTAGGGTAAACGGCTAGAATCGGATTCCGGCCGGCGTTGACTTTGTTTTATCGCAATTGATATAATAAAGAAAAAACGACTTTTGCGTTAATACAAGCTCCATGTCAGGCTTAGGTCGATATGGAGCTTTTTAACATAATAGGGAAATGTTCAAAAAATACCTGCTTTTAATTAAAGGAGGCTAACATGACAAAAGATAATGCAAAGAAAAACATTTTGATAGCTGATGACAATTATACTAACAGGGTACTGTTAAAAAAGATATTTTCATCTGATTACAATGTTTTTGAAGCGGAAAACGGACAAGAGGCAATTGATATCATTGATAAGGAAGAGGTTTCGATATGTCTTCTGGATATTACCATGCCTATTTTAAACGGATACGATGTGTTAAAACATATAAGGGATACCAACAAAACGGCAGATATAGCTACTGTTGTTATTACGGCTAATGATGATACACAGAGCCAGATTAAAGCATTGGATTTAGGCGCGGCTGATTTTGTAATTAAGCCTTTCAATACTACCAGTATCCAGAAGCGAATATCCAATCTGGTTGCAAGACAGGAATTATACAGAATATCCCATGAAAATACTATATTGGAGATGAAGGTAAAGCAACAGGAAGAATTATTGCGTGTGTCTCATATAGATGATAAGTCGGGACTCTATAATAAAAGTGCATTTTGCCATTATGCTGCTGAACGGATAAAAGGTGACAAGGATACCTTATATGCAATTTATCGTTTAGATATAGACCGGTTTAAGATTTATAACGATATGTACGGAATTAAAGCCGGTGATAAATTGCTTAAAAAGGCCGGTGAAATTTTTAAGCGGCTTCCGGATACTGCCATTTGCGCCCGGATTGAAGCAGACCACTTTGTGATATGTGTGCCGCATCGGGATTTGGAAATTAATGAATTATATTATATGGTAAACAAGTGGCTAAAACAGATTGAAGGAGAGTATGAGTTTGAGTTAATCACAAGAGTAGGCGGCTATATGGTTACCGATCCTTATATTGATGTTGAACTCATGTGTGACAGGGCTCTTCTTGCGCTTCGATCTGTTAAAAATGATTATCATATTAATCATACATGGTACGATGATTCGATGCGTGCGGATTTAATAAAAGAGCAGGAAATTGTCAGTGAAATGCGTACGGCGCTTGATGAAGGCCAGTTTAAAATTTACATACAACCACAACATAATTACGGAACCGGCAAGATGTCGGGTGCAGAGGTGCTGGTACGCTGGATACATCCTAAAAAAGGAATAATATCACCGGCAGACTTTATACCGGTTTTCGAGCGGAACGGCTTTATCGTAAAAATGGATGAATATGTATGGGAACAGGCATGTATTTGCCTGAAACGCTGGAAGGACGAAGGAATATTAAAAACACCTATTTCCGTAAATATTTCACGTTATGATTTTAATAACCCATATATGTATGAAGTGTTGACAGGACTCGTGGAAAAGTATGAGATTTCACCGAAGCTTTTACATCTTGAACTGACGGAATCTGCGTATATGTCTAGACCGGCTTTAATTATCAGTATGGTTGAAAGACTAAGAAAATACGGCTTTGAAATAGAGATGGATGATTTCGGCAGTGGTTATTCTTCCCTTAATACACTAAAAGATGTTGATGTTGATATGCTAAAGCTTGACATGAAGTTTATTGCCCAGAGTAATGATGTAAAAGGCGGTAAAATATTGAGCTCCGTAGTCCGTATGGCACATTGGTTAAGGATACCGGTGCTTGCTGAAGGAATTGAAACCAAGGAACAGGCAGATTATCTTAAGAGCATCGGATGTCTTTTGATGCAGGGATATTATTTTGCAAGACCAATGCCGGTAGAACAGTTTGAAGAAATATTACGGAATGATAACACGGCTAAAGCGGAGACGCATATAAGTGAAGAGGATGTATTACGTGTAAGCGATTTCATGGGCGGCTCCTCTCAGGCAATGTTATTCTTTAATAATTTCGTGGGTGGTATCCAAATTGTAGAATATGACGGCGTTAATGTTGAGGCAATCCAGACGAATGACAAGTTTTTTGAAGTGCTTAATATGGAAAGAACCCCACTGAATGAAAATATGCTTCATATTCAGACGAATCTGTATGAGGAATCCAAGGAAAAATTCATTCAGATGCTGGAGGATGCTGAGAAATATGCAATAGCCGAAAAGGGGGAACTGCATGTTTTACCGTTAGAAGAGGGTAAAGAGGATATATGGATATCCATGGAAGTCAGATATCTTACGAAAACGGATGCCAAGAGAACCTATTATATTGCCATCAACAATATAACCGAGAAAAAGCGTCTGGAAGATGAGGTTGTTAAGTTAAGGCGGGCTGTGGAAGCAATGAAGAATGATTAACAAAAGCAGTTAATAATATAATATTGAAATAAGAAAAGATATGGTCATTTGGGATCATATCTTTTTCTTATATTTTGTATTCTATATTTTATAGTTTTCGTATTCTTCGGCAAGTTCTGTAAGACCTAAAGTACGGTATGTTTTTGCCAGTGCTTTAATCGGATAATCCGTACCATAATGTATATTAAGGATAGGAGAGGCTTCAAAAGCCGCGTTATAATACCATATGGCAGCTTCGTTATAATCTTCTTTTCCGTAATAGTATTCGCCCAGATCATAGCAGATTTCAGAACACCCTTCGGTAGCAATCAGCTTTAAACCATATTTTAAAAGCATATCGGTATTATGGGTAAGAATTGCTATATGGGAAAGAACGCAACAGGCTTCTTTAAACTGATTCGTATCCCGGGTAGTATCATTTACACTTTCTAAAAATACTTTTTCAGCGTCTAAGAAATCCGCTTTTTCACCGCATATAAATAATTCACGTGCATATTGCGTGTGGAGACGGTCGGGAATGCGTACGCCGCTTGCATAATGCTTTAAGAAAATGCTGAAATCACGTGAACTGTGAAGGGATTGCGGCATATGGGTTATGTCTATCTCACAGGTAATAACCTTTAAATCATCTGTAACGGGAACTGCTTCATGTACCGGTCCTTCAAATAAAAAATTCCGGCTGCGGCGATATAATTTTGGCCGGAGTTCTCTGTCAAAATTGTATACAGTGTTGTATGAAAGCTGATTTTTATAATACATTTGAACAATATCAGTATCTTTTTCTAAATTTTCCTTAAGCTCTAAAAATTTTTTGCGGTTGATTTCGTCCAGAAATTCATCGGCATCGGCACAATAGATATAATCTTTTGTTGCAAAGGAAAATGAGTAATTCCTTGCAGCTGAAAAGTCATCTATCCATTTAAAATGATGCACGTTATCTGTGTAGGATAAGGCAATTTCTACAGAATTATCCGTAGAACCGGTATCTACAATAATTATTTCATCTACAATATCTTTAATGGAATCCAGGCATCTTTTTAAAACCTTTGCTTCATTTTTAATAATCATACAAACACTTATCGTTATCATAGAGAGTCCCTTTTCATATAGGTTTATATAAATATGTGTATATAAATTAAAATATAAAAAAACAAAAGATTTGTAAATAGTCAGTTATATAACAATATATTAATAATTACATTAAAAATAATTGTAATATATTGACGATTGTTGTAAAATTAAATGATTAAATGTCAATGTATATTATGTTGATAGTTTCTGGAGGGATAATATGGAAAAGAAAAAAGTATCTGCTATGCAGAAAAGTAATCTTACGACATTGGGAGGCTACGGTGCCATAGGGCTTGTTTTGTTAGTGACTTATTTCATTGAGTTGGCAAAAGGAAACAGAACTATCGGTTACATTGCTGTGTTTGCATTAATAGTAGCTATTCCGATTACATTATGTATTATGGCATATGCTAAAAATAAAGAAAGCTTATATGTTAAGTATATTTTCTTAATCGGCTATATTGTGATGTATTTATTTGTTATTTTCACAACGGACCAGGCAGTAACCTTTGTATATATTATACCTGCATTTGTACTTGTAATACCTTATTGCGATATGATAATTGCATACAGCTTGTGCGGTCTTTCCGTGGCGGCAAATGCCGTTCAGATTGTGGTTAAGGCACTTGATACCGGTCTTGGCAAGGAAGAGGTAGTATTTGCTGAAATCCAGATAGCCATTCTTCTTGTCACAGGTGTTCTTGCGGCGATAGCAACAAGAATCAGTAAAGTGGTTAATGAAGCCAAGCTTAGCGAGATTAATGAAGAAAAAGAAAATACAACTAAAATGCTTAATAAGATTTTGGAAGTATCGGAAGGTATTACCAAGGATATCGTAGAAGTAAATGAAAAGATGTCCTACCTTGATATGTCAGTTGCTTCAACTAAGAATTCAATGGAAGATGTATCTGCCGGAACGGTAGAGACTGCGGAATCCATTCAGGAACAGCTTCTTAAGACAGAAGAAATCGGTGAGTATATCGGAAGTGTTAAAAATGTATCGGCGAAAATTTCAGAAGATATTGCTGAAACAAGCAAATCACTTAGTGTTGGTACACAGAATATTGACTTGTTATTAGAGCAGGTTAATAATTCTGAAAAAGCGAGTGCTGATGTAGTTAAAAAAATGGATGAATTGCAGGAAAATACCAATCAGATGCATTCAATTGTGGATTTAATCAGCTCCGTCACATCACAGACAAGTCTTCTTGCTTTAAATGCCAGCATTGAAGCAGCACGAGCCGGTGAAGCGGGAAAAGGTTTTGCAGTAGTTGCTACGGAAATTTCAAATCTTGCGAAACAGACAAGTGATGCCACAGAAAGCATTACAAAATTAATATACAGTATTGCGGATTCCCTCAATGAAGTGGTATCAAGTATTTCACAGCTTGTTGAAAGTAATAAGGAGCAGAATGTTGCGGCAAACCAGACGGCGGAAAGCTTTACGGTAATTAAGAAAAACTCACAGAGTGTTAATGCATTATCTGCTGAACTTGAAAAGGTAACCGCAAACCTTGCTGTTGCAAATGAAGTAATTGTTGACAGAATTAATAATATTTCGGCAATTACGGAAGAGGTGTCTGCAAGAACGTCCGAAACATTTTCAGCCAGTGAAAAAGACAGCATAATTGTTAGCGAAGTAACCGAGCTTGTAAATGCATTAAATCTTAAAGCACAGGAACTTACGAAATAGAATCGGTGTTAAATATTCATACATAATGACACGTTCGTAAAAACTTGTGTTTTGGGGTTTGACACGCTAAATATTTCAATTTATAATGTCATTGTTGTTTTGACGAAAATGTCAGAAAGTATGGAGGAAGTATCGTGAAAAATTACGGTGTAAATGAGCTTAGAAGAATGTTTTTGGAATTTTTTGAAAGCAAGGATCATCTCAAGATGAAAAGCTTTTCATTAGTTCCGCATAACGACAACAGTCTTCTTTTAATAAATTCGGGAATGGCTCCGCTTAAGCCATATTTTACGGGACAGGAAATCCCACCAAGAAAAAGGGTAACTACCTGCCAAAAGTGTATTCGTACGGGAGATATCGAGAATGTTGGTAAAACAGCACGTCACGGTACTTTCTTTGAGATGCTTGGTAACTTCTCTTTTGGTGACTATTTTAAGAATGAAGCGATTGAGTGGACATGGGAATTCCTTACGGATGTAGTAGGAATTGATGCAGACAGATTGTATCCGTCAGTATATGAAAAGGATGACGAAGCATTTGAAATCTGGAATAAGAAAATGGGTATTCCGGCAGAGAGAATTTTCCGCTTCGGTAAGGAAGATAATTTCTGGGAGCATGGATCAGGCCCTTGCGGTCCTTGTTCAGAAGTATACTATGACAGAGGTGAAAAATACGGCTGTGGTAAACCGGGTTGTACCGTAGGTTGTGATTGTGACAGATATATGGAAATCTGGAACAACGTATTTACCCAGTTTGATAACGATGGTAAAGGTAACTATACAGAGCTTGTCCAGAAAAACATTGATACCGGAATGGGACTTGAAAGACTTGCTGCAGCGGTGCAGGATGTGGATTCCATTTTCGATGTTGATACAATTAAGGCATTACGTGATGAAGTGTGCCGCATAGCAGGCGTTACTTATAAGAACGATGAAGTACAGGATGTTTCAATACGTTTAATTACAGATCATATCCGTTCCGCAACCTTTATGATAAGCGATGGTATTATGCCATCTAATGAAGGAAGAGGATATGTTCTTAGAAGAATTATCAGAAGAGCTGCAAGACACGGCAGACTTCTTGGTATTAACGGAACATTTTTGGCTAACTTAAGTGCTACTGTAATTGAAGGCTCTAAAGATGGTTATCCGGAACTTGAAGAAAAGAAAGCATTTATTTTTAACGTGCTTACACAGGAAGAAAATAAGTTCAACGACACTATTGATCAGGGACTTTCCATTCTTGAAAAATTTGTAGAGGAGCTTACGAAGAGCGGTCAGAAAGAACTTAAGGGAGATGAAGCATTTAAGCTTCATGATACTTATGGTTTCCCGCTTGACCTTACGAAAGAAATTCTTGAAGAAAAAGGTTTTTTAGTAGATGAAGAGGGCTTTAAGGCTGCAATGCAGGAGCAGAAGAAAAAAGCACGTGAAGCAAGAAAAGTTACAAACTATATGGGCGCAGATGCTACTGTATATGAGGAAATAGATCCTTCCATTACTTCTTGCTTTAACGGTTATGATAAGATTGAAGCAACCGGTAAGATTGTTGCCCTTACAACAGAAAGTGAAGTTGTAGGTGCACTTACGGATGGAGAAATCGGTACTATTATTGTTGATGAAACTCCTTTCTATGCTACTATGGGTGGCCAGTGCGGAGATAAAGGTGTTATTGTACTTGAAAACGGTGAGTTTGCAGTAGAAGATACCGTTAAGCTTGTGGGTGGTAAAATCGGACATATCGGACGTGTTACAAAAGGTATGTTTAAAGAAGGTGATGTGGTAACTTTAAAAGTAGATGCTGCAAACAGAGCGGATACCTGCAAGAACCACAGTGCGACTCATCTTCTTCAGAAAGCACTCCGTATGGTATTAGGAACACATGTAGAACAGCATGGTTCTTTTGTAAATCCGGACAGATTACGTTTTGACTTCAGCCACTTTACTGCAATGACGAAAGAGGAAATTGCACAGGTTGAACAAATTGTTAATGAAAAAATTGCGGAAGGCATTCCGGTTATAACACAGGAAATGTCTATTGAAGATGCTAAAAAGACAGGAGCTATGGCTCTTTTCGGTGAGAAATACGGCGAAACAGTAAGAGTTGTACAGATGAGCGATTTCTCTATAGAACTTTGTGGTGGTACACATGTAGCCAATACCGGAACAATCCAGTCCTTTAAGATTGTTTCTGAAAGTGGTGTAGCTGCAGGTGTGAGAAGAATTGAAGCTTTAACCGGTAAAGGTGTTTTGGCATATTATAAAGACCTTGAAGAAAAGGTTAATCAGGCTTCTTCCATGTTAAAAACAAATCCGGCAGGACTTATTGAAAAGCTTGAACATACACTTTTAGAGATGAAAGCACTTAATAGTGAGAATGAATCCCTTAAGAGTAAAGCAGCACAGAATGCACTTGGTGATGTTATGAACCAGGTGAAAGATGTTAAGGGCGTGAAACTTCTTGCTACAAGTGTAGACGGTGTTGATATGAACGGCCTTCGTGAATTGGGTGACCAGTTAAAAGAAAAGCTTTCAGATGGCGTAGTAGTGCTCATGTCAAAGTGTGACGGAAAAGTCAACATGATTACCATGGCTACAGACGCTGCTATGGCAAAGGGAGCACATGCAGGAAACCTGATTAAAGGAATCGCAGCCCTTGTTGGCGGCGGTGGCGGCGGAAGACCAAATATGGCACAGGCTGGTGGTAAGAATCCGGATGGTATACCGGCTGCTTTGGCGGAAGCTGAAAACGTACTTTTAAGTCAAATTCAATAGTATAAAATTATTTTTCTAAAACTGTTGACGAATATAAATATTATGCTATAATGTATTTTGTGCAATTAAGAATACCCGAACAGTCTGGTGCACAATTATAAGACTGGAGGGAGGTTGGGTGAAACATGTCAAATGTAATCGTAAAAGAAAACGAAACTTTGGATAGCGCTTTACGTCGTTTCAAGAGAAGCTGTGCTAAGGCAGGAATTCAGCAGGAAATCCGTAAAAGAGAGCATTACGAGAAACCAAGCGTAAGACGTAAGAAAAAATCCGAAGCAGCAAGAAAACGTAAATATAATTAATTAAACTGAAAAGTCCTTGGCATCATGCTAAGGACTTTTGTGTAATTAATAATCCCACTGATGAATAATGTTTAGCTATAAGTTACATGGAGAATGAGTATGTTATCCTATGAATTGTTTGGAACCGATGTATACCATTTGATTGCCTGTTTTTGTGTGTACAGTATAGGTGGTTGGTTTGTTGAGTCCGTTTATATGTCAATTTGTGAGAAGAAGATAACAAACAGAGGATTTGGTGCATCACCGTTTTGCCCAATATACGGTGTGGGTGCTACAGTCGGTTATTATGCATTGTGCAGATTTGAGAACCAACCGTTAATTTTATATTTGGTAGGTGCTATAGGCGCAACCTTCTTTGAGTTTTTGGTCGCGATATTAATGAAGAAATTGTTTAACCAGGTTTGGTGGGATTATAATGACAAGCCATTAAACTATAAAGGTATTTTATGTGCGGAAAGTACTTTGGCATGGGGCTTATATGCGATTATTGTAATCCGTTTTTTACATAAACAGGTTATTTATCTTATTGATTTAGTACCGCGCGATACAGGTATCATAGTATGTGCCGTAATTATATGTATTTATGCAATTGATTTCTTTATTCATTTGTATAAAGCGATTAAAGTTAATAAAGAAAAACGTGTACAAGAAGCGTAGTTATTAAAGGTTACTTCCTTAAGGGAGTAACCTTTTTTTGATTAATAGGACAATGCACGAAAAATTAATAGGACAATGGGGACGTTATATTTCTTTTGTTTTTACATATTCTAGTAATAACAATTTGAAATGGTGTAAACACATGAAGAAGATAACATGTTTTGTATTAGTTTTTGTAATGCTTATTTTTAAGGGTATTAATGTAAATGCCGAAGGACTTAATGTAACTTCCCGGTCTGCTGTATTAATGGAAGCTAAAACCGGTAATGTGATTTACGAAAAGGATCCGCATGAACGATTGAGTCCGGCCAGTATAACAAAGATAATGACACTGGTTCTGATTTTTGAAGCATTGGACGAAGAAAGAATTTCTCTTACCGATCAGGTGACAACAAGTGCGTATGCAAGCTCTATGGGCGGCTCGCAGGTATTTCTTGCAGAGGGAGAAGTACAAAGTGTAGAAACGATGATTAAGTGTATTGTAATAAGCAGTGCGAATGATGCTTCTGTTGCGATGGCGGAATTAATAGCAGGAAGTGAAACAGCTTTTGTAAATAGGATGAATGAAAAAGCGGCACAATTGGGGATGATTAACACCAACTTTGAAGATTGTTCCGGACTTACATCATCGGATAATCACTATACGAGTGCATACGATGTAGCACTTATGTCCAGGGAACTTATAACCCATTATCCCGAGGTACTTAACTACACTAAAATATGGATGGAAGATATTACGCATGTGACTCCGAAAGGTAGCTCGAAATTTACCTTATCCTCTACCAATAAAATGCTAAAGCAATATCCGTACGCAACCGGGTTGAAAACGGGGTCTACCAGTAAAGCAAAATTTTGTTTTGCCGGTACGGCACAAAAAAACGGTATTGATATGATATCGGTTGTAATGGGGGCATCTGACCCGAAAATCCGCTTTACGGAAGCAAGAAATATGCTTGAATATGGTTATTCCATAAGCAAGTTATTTGTGGATGACAATCTGGATGCACTTGAAAAAATGAAAATATCCGGAAGTATACAAGATAAATTTTCTGTCGGATATAAAGGAGCTTTTGAGTTTTTGGATACCGAAAAACGGGATTTGTCATCCATAAAGAAAGAGATAAGCATGCATAATAACATTAAGGCACCGGTAAAAAAAGGGGATAAGGTCGGAGAAGCAAGATACTATCTTGACGGAGAACTTATTGGGGCAGTTCCGATAGTAAGCCTTGAGGATGTTAAACGGTCAGGTTATGGAGATTTTTTTACCTTCCTAATAAAAAAATTCCTCTTTTAGAACTTTTGTGTTATACTAATTTAGTTATATGCAAAAAGTGGGAGAATAGACATGGAGTATATACTTTTGGCTTGTGCAGTAATAATCGTTATATGTATTATTATAATGATTAGGGATATAAACCGTTTTGTAGTAAAACGGTATGAACTAAAATCAGATAAAATAAGTAAAGATATATGTTTTGTTGTCGTGTCCGATTTGCATAATAAGTCCTTTGGAAAGAATAATTATAAACTTATTAATGCCATTGATAATTTGAATCCTGATTATGTACTTATAACAGGCGACATACTTACGGGTAACAGGCTGGTTAGTTATAAGCCGGCACTGGAATTTATAAGAAGATTATCAAGGAAACATAAAGTTATATACGGCTTGGGAAACCACGAAAGACGTAGTGAAGAGTTTTTGGACCATGACAGTAACAGATATGAAACATATATAAGTAAAGTCAGGGAAGCGGGCGCAACGGTACTTGTTAATGACCGGTATTTCCTGGAGGATTATAATATTGCTGTGTATGGAATTGAAATTGAACTTAAGTATTATTCAAAATTCCGTAAGAAGAAAATGCCAAGTGTTTATATTACATCACTCCTTAATACCTGCGATGCAGACCAATATAACATAATGCTTGCACATAATCCGGATTATTTTGAAGAATATGCAAGCTGGAATCCGGACTTGGTTCTTTCAGGGCATGTGCATGGAGGAATTGCAAGACTTCCCTTGTTGGGAGGCGTAATTTCACCTTCCTACAGACTTTTTCCAAAATATGATGGTGGATTATTTAAAGAAAAAAGCAGTACGATGATTTTAAGCAGGGGCTTGGGAACCCATACGTTGCCTGTCCGCTTTTTAAACCCGGGGGAACTGCCGGTAGTATATATTAAGAAAGGCAAGGAATTGTAAAATGGCAATACCTGTTAAGCTGGAAGCATTTGAAGGACCGTTAGACCTTCTTTTGCATTTGATTGAGAAGAATAAAATAGATATATATGACATTCCGATTGTAATGATCACAGAGCAATATCTGGATTATATCAAAAACATGGAAACACGCGATATGAATATCATGAGCGAGTTTTTGGTAATGGCAGCCACCTTGCTGGATATTAAATCCAAGATGCTTCTTCCGGCCGAGGTTAACGAAGAGGGTGAGGAAGAAGATCCGAGAGCAGAGCTTGTGCAGCGTCTTTTGGAATATAAATTGTATAAATATATGTCGTTTGAATTAAAAGACCGACAGGTGGATGCTTCCTTTGCGTTGTACAAAGAACCGACTTTGCCGAAAGAGGTAATGGACTATCGTGAGCCGGTAGATTATGAAAAGCTTATAGGGGATGTTAATCTTAATAAATTGCATGAGATATTTAAATCAATTGTACGGAAACAGGAAGATAGAATCGATCCTATAAGAAGCCAGTATGGTAAGATTGAAAAAGATGAAATAAATCTTGATGAAAAAGAAGCGTACATAGGGAATTATATAACATTAAAAAAGAGATTCAGTTTTCGTGAACTTCTTGAAAAGCAGAAGAGTAAGATGGAAGTAATCGTAACATTTCTCGTCATTCTCGAACTCATGAAGGTTGGCAGG
Organism: Lachnospiraceae bacterium; assembly: GCA_045576455.1. Taxonomy (GTDB): domain Bacteria; phylum Bacillota; class Clostridia; order Lachnospirales; family Lachnospiraceae; genus RGIG4034. The sequence continues at coordinate 22,016 of JAZNGM010000009.1, forward strand.
GTTACGATTGAACAGGATAATTTGTTTGATGATATTATAGTAATTTCAAATGAGATTTAGAAAGAGGATAAAAGAATGGAAATACAGGATATTCAGAAAGCAGAGGCAGTTGTTGAAGCAATTCTTTTTACGATGGGAGAATCGGTAGAACTTGGCAAACTGGCGGATGTTCTGGAACTTGATAAAAAGGAAACCAGGGTAATATTGGAAAACCTTATGAAAAAATATGAATCGGATGACAGGGGAATCCGCATTATTGAACTCGATGGGGCTTTTCAGATGTGTACCCGCGGTGATTTATATGAATATCTTATTAAAATAGCAAAAGCACCGAGAAGATATACATTGACAGAACCGGTCTTGGAAACTTTGTCAATAATAGCATATAAGCAACCGGTTACAAAAGTTGAAATCGACAGAATAAGAGGCGTTAGTTGTGACCATGCCGTTAATAAGCTTTTAGAATATAATCTTGTTACGGAACTCGGAAGATTGGACGCTCCCGGAAGACCATTACTTTTTGGTACTACCGAGGAATTTTTGCGTAGTTTTGGGGTTAAAAGTCTTGAGGAACTTCCGGAGCTTTCCCAGACCCAGTTAGAAGATTTCAGGTTGCAGGCAGAGGAAGAAGCGCAACTCAAACTGGATATCTAAGAATTAATAATGTCCATGATACATATGATTTAACTGATGAAAAATATGAGGTATAGTATGAGATACCTAATCATAAACAATCGGTTGAAAAAGTACTTAAGTATTTTGTTGTCAGTAATCATCTTTGCAGGATGTGATGTACAGGTGATTGCAAAAGCCCCTTCATTGTATGCGAAGGCGGCCGTGCTTATGGATGGCGCAACCGGAAGAGTTTTGTACGGCCGTGATGAAGATATGGTTATGCCGATGGCAAGTACAACTAAAATCATGACATTAATAATTGCGTTGGAAACGACAGACTTACAGGAAATTGTAACGGCATCCAAGTATGCTTCTTCCATGCCGAAGGTACATCTCGGGATGCGTGAAGGTAAACAGTATTATCTGAAGGATTTGCTTTATTCGTTAATGCTGGAATCACATAATGATTCTGCCGTTGCCATTGCTGAACATATAGGACAGAAATCCTGCCCCGAAGATCCGTTGGCAGGATTTTTAATTCTTATGAACCAAAAGGCTTTAGAAATCGGATGTAAAGACACCTTTTTTCTGACGCCAAACGGTCTTGATGCAACGGTAACGCTTAAAGATGAAAATCAAACGGAGAAGATGCATTCGACAACGGCAAAAGAACTTGCCTTGATTATGCGTTATTGCCTTACTTTATCTCCTAAAAAAGAGGAGTTTGTAAAGATTACGCAATGCAGGAATTATTCTTTTAATGAGGTTAAAATAAATACGGAAGGCAATCCGTATTATACCGGAAATAATTATTCCTGTGTCAATCATAATGCGCTGCTAAGCATGATGGAAGGTGTGGTATCGGGTAAGACCGGCTATACCGGGAAAGCCGGTTACTGTTATATAGGGGCTGTGGAACGTAACGGCAATTTGTATATTGTAGCTTTACTTGCCTGTGGCTGGCCGAATCACAAGACTTATAAATGGGCGGATATGAAAGCAATGATAAGCTATGCACTTGATACATTTTCCTATAAAGATTTTCAAGAGCCGGATGTTAATGTGATTCCTAAAGAAATAACCGTAAGAAATGCATGTACGGATTCTTTAAAAAAAGAGGTTTATATACCGCTTGCTTTGAAGAAAAATGAAGCGTTACCTTATTCCGGTATGCTGTTATCTGATGATGAAACAGTGGAAATAAAAATTGAGTATGAAAAATATTTTGAAGCACCTGTTACATATAATCAAAAAGTGGGAACATTAATATATGAACTTGACGGAACAGCATATTGTTCTTATGATATTGTAACGGAAGGCACTGCAAATAGAATTAATTTTTATTGGTGCCTTAAAAAGATAATGAATCTATTTTCTATATAAAACGAAACGGAGAAAGAATATGGAACAGCAAATGATGGATGAAATTATAGGGCAGGGAAAAAAGGCTGTAAAAGAACTTATTGAAAAAGCAGGACTTAAGAAGGGCGCCTTAATTGTAATAGGTTGTTCTTCCAGCGAAATTACCGGACATACGATAGGTTCTTTTTCAAGTGAGGAGGTCGCAGAAAGTCTTGTGAATGCGATTTATCCAATTATTAAAGAGGCCGGATGTTATCTTGCGGCGCAATGTTGCGAGCATTTAAACAGGGCATTGATTATTGAACGAGAGGTGGCAGATAAAAAAGGTTATGAACCGGTTAATGTGGTTCCGGTTAAAAAAGCAGGAGGTTCCTTTGCTACAACCGTGTATAAGATAATGGATGATCCGGTAGCGGTGGAACGTATTAAAGCGGACGCAGGGATGGATATCGGTGATACTTTAATAGGTATGCATCTTAAGGAAGTTGCCGTACCGCTCAGAATAGATGTTAAAATGATCGGAAAGGCAAGAGTAGTATGTGCCAGAACCCGTCTTAAATTTATTGGTGGTGTACGCGCTAACTATGATGACAGACTTTTATAGTTTTACCATTCATTAGAAAACAGGAGATAAATATATGAGCTTGTTGGCTATATTTATGCTTGCTATAGGGCTTTCTATGGACGCGTTTTCGGTGGCAATATGTAAAGGCCTTTCCATGAAAAAAATAACGGTTGCTAAAATGCTTGTTGTAGGCACATGGTTTGGGCTGTTCCAGGCGATGATGCCTTTAATCGGATATTATCTGGGTAGTGCATTTTCTTCTGCCATTGTAAAAATTGATCATTGGATAGCATTTGTTTTGCTCTCTTTTATCGGTATTAATATGATAAAAGAAGCATTGGAAAAAGAAGTTGAAATGCCCGGAGATAAAAATACGGAAACAGAAAATCTTTCGTTTAAAGAAATGCTTATTCTTGCTGTTGCGACGAGTATTGATGCACTGGCGTGTGGTATTACTTTTGCTTTCCTAAAAGTTAACATATGGGTGGCAGTGAGCCTTATTGGTGCAACAACATTTGTATTTGGCTTTTGCGGTGTTAAGATTGGCAATGTTTTCGGCGTTAAGTATAAAAGCAAGGCGGAACTTGCAGGTGGTATTATTCTTATTGTTTTAGGTGTCAAAATTCTGATTGAGCATTTGATGGGATAATATTTATAGATTTTTTATTTGTAGTAATACCATAATTTTGATATAATCATTTTTGTGTGTAAATTAAAGGATAAAGTTGGAGGTACATAATGGAAGATACCCGTGCGTTATTACAAAAAGCAGATGCATTTAATAAGAAGATAAATGCAAATGGGAAGAAAAATTCATATAGAGGAAGCCAGCCGGTTAAAGCACGTGAGAGAAAAGGAATGGCGGCAAGTACGATGAAAGTACTTGTTATAATTTCATTATTTCTTCAGTCGCTTAATATAGTTGTTATGGATCCTTTCCTTGACGTTGAAAGTGTAGGAAAGTCTCTGGAACCGGTAGCGGAAGGTTTTAAAGCAGTTTTTACTCCTGAGTGGAGATTATCGGCAAACAGCATGTATAAAGATGCCATAACTGCATTTTTTGATGCAAAGGCAGGCGCATGGACCATGTATCTTGTGTTCTCGATTGTAGGAAGCTTTGCAGTTCCGCTTCTTTGTTTTGTTGTGTTACAGGAGTTCCTTGCTTCTGATAATAAGAGAAATGATGTGTTGATATTTGGTATGTTTGCCATTGCTTCAGAAATACCGTATGACCTTGCCATGAAGGGGCAGTTCCTTGAATACACAACCCAGAATATGTTTGTAGGTATCTTCTTGGGTCTGCTTGTAGTATGGGCGATGGATACTATTTTCAATAAGATGATGCGTTCCGCATTTATAAAATACTTTGTATCCATGCTGGTATTTTTACTGGGTATTTTAATGGCAATCATTACAAAAACATATTTCTTTATTTTCCCTGTGCTTATTATTGTGTGTATGTATATCTTCAGGGAAAAGAAGATGTTGGGACCGGTTATCGGATGTTTTGCCATGACAACGGTATCGCCGTATTATCTGTGCTCATTTGTATCATTAATTCCGATAAATATGTTTAACGGTAAAATTGAGAAGAAGTTAAAATATATGTTGCCGATATTCTATCCGGTGCATTTGCTTATCTTATTTATTATCGCTAAATGCATGAACCTCAAATAATTAATTGTTTTATTGAATTAATGGTTGATTTTTAATCACAAAATGGTACTATGGTACTATGACGAGATTGGGGTTAAAGTGAGGAAGGTATGAATATAAGATTAGCTGAAGTGGCAAGAGAAGAAGCTTCTAAAAACTATCATGGTTATGTGTGCGGAACTGAAGCAAATCTGCATCCCGTTGTAAGCAGTTTCCCACCGTGGGATATGCGTAAATGGGATGAACATTGGAGCGCGGCGTTCGTATACTACTGTTGCAGACTGGCAGAATTTGATTTGCCGGTGCGTTATCCTGATGCAAGAGTAAGCTGTAATTTTGCCGGATGTGTGGCGTGGGAACAGTGGTCCATGCTTGAAGATGTAAACCGCTGGATATTTTTTGAACCGCATATTATATGTGAACCCGGTGATATTGCAATTTTTGACAGTGTAACGGAAGGTGTTATACATGACAGGATTGGAATCGTTGTAGAAGACCGTGATGATAAAATTTTAGTTGCCGAAGGTAACTTTAATAATGTTTCTGCTTTAGTGGAGCGGAAGAAGGATAATCACATCCGCGGATATATTAAAATGAATGCGGATAATTAGTAGTAAATATAGCATAACAGTAATTTTTATTTAAAAACGTTCGTCGGCAGATGGGCGTTTTTTTATGGCGGGAAATTTTTGGTAAAAAATTTGTAAAAATAGAAAATTATATCTTTGCGTATTTTAGAAACTGTGATATACTCTTGTGGAATGCGAAATTAGGAGTACTGTTTCGTAAAAATAGAAATATTTTTTTAATATAAAACGGAGGGCTGAAAAATGAGTACTACTTCATCAAGCTTCGCGAGTCAAAGAATTCAGGCTTTACTCGATGAAAACAGTTTCGTGGAAATCGGTGCTATGGTAACTGCCAGAGCTACAGATTTTGACATGAAGCAAAACGATACTCCTTCTGACGGTGTTGTAACCGGATACGGAGTTATCGACGGTAAACTTGTGTATGTATATAGCCAGGATGCATCTGTTATGGGTGGTTCTGTTGGTGAAATGCATGCTAAGAAAATCACAAATCTTTATGATCTTGCACTTAAAATGGGTGCACCGGTAATCGGTCTTATTGATTCCGCAGGATTAAGATTACAGGAGGCAACAGATGCATTAAACGGTTTCGGACAGATTTATCAGAAACAGGTAATGGCATCAGGTGTGATTCCACAGATTTCAGCAGTATTTGGTAACTGCGGTGGTGGACTTGCTATTATGCCGGGTCTTACAGACTTTACATTTATGGAGGCTGACAAAGCTAAATTATTTGTTAATACTCCTAATTCACTTGACGGAAATACTACAGCTAAGTGTGATTCTGCAAGCGCTAAATTCCAGAGCGAAAGCGGTCTTGTAGATTTTGTTGGAAGTGAAGCAGAAATCATGGGTCAGATCAGAACGCTTGTTGCAATGCTTCCTTCAAATAATTCTGATGAAGCTGTTGCAGACTGCACAGACGATCTTAATCGTGTTGTAAGTGAAATGGCTAACTGCAAGACAGATACTTCCATTGCACTTTCACAGATGGCTGATAACAATGAATTTGTTGAAGTTAAAGCTGCATATGCTAAAGATATGGTTACAGGCTTTATCAGATTAAATGGTATGACAATCGGTGCGGTTGCTAACCGTACAGAAGTATATGACGAAGAAGGAAAAGTTTCAGAGAAATTTGACGCTGTTCTTTCTGTAGCAGGATGTGAGAAGGCTGCTGAATTTATTAATTTCTGTGATGCTTTTGAAATTCCTGTATTATCTCTTACAAATGCTAAGGGATATGCAGCAACAGTATGCAGCGAGAAGAAGATTGCACGTGCTGCAGCAAAACTTGTTTATGCATTTGCTAATGCTACGGTTCCTAAGGTTAACGTAGTTATCGGTAATGCATACGGAAGCGCTTACGTTGCTATGAACTCAAAAGCAATCGGTGCTGATATTACTATGGCTTGGAGCGATGCACAGATCGGTATGATGGATGCTAAGCTTGCAGCTAAGATTATGTATGAAGGTCAGGGCGCTGACAAGATTAATGAAAAAGCTGCTGAATATGCTGCATTACAGAATAATGTAGTTTCAGCTGCAAGAAGAGGATATGTTGATCAGATCATTGATCCGGTTGATACCAGAAAGTATGTAATCGGTGCATTTGAAATGCTTTATTCAAAGAGAGAAGATCGTCCTGCAAAAAAACACGGCACAGTATAGGAAAGGATGTTTTGAGGCATGAAGAAAAAAATTAGTTTATTGCTTTGTATGCTCATCTGTATCTTATCCATGACAGCTTGTGGTAAAAAAGAGCCGGAATACATCATAACCGAAGAGGAAGCATATGAGTATGCAATCCAGGTTGCCGGATATGTTACATATATGGCTAACACTAATGCAGAAGCAATTGATTGGGAAAATGATGTTCTTCTTGCAGAGAGAATTCTGGCACTTTTACAAGAAGCTATGAGCTTAGAAATTACAGCTGTTACACTATATGATTTTCCTTACAATATTCAGGTTGCGGCAAGGGATAACTTTGTAAAATCACTTGAAGAAGTCGGAAAGATTACTGATGTGGCTAAGAAGAGCGTTTCATTATCAGAAGATGAAGCCGTTGTTAAGTTAAAGGCGTTTGGTGACAAGAGAGAGGGCGAAATTGAAATTATGTTTGAGCTTAAGGCTCCAAAGAAAGTAACAGTTTCAAGCGTTGCTCTTAACTCAAATTATTCTTTTGGCGAGAAGATGGAAAAGGCAGCCCTTAATACCTTGCTTGGTATGGGAACTGTATTTATTATTCTTATACTTATCTGTTTGATTATTTCTTTGTTCTCATTAATTCCTAAGTTGATGAACAGACCAAAGAAGACAAACACAAGTGAACAGTCAATGGATAACGCTATTGCTCAGATAGTGGAAAATGAAGAAGAAAATTTAACAGATGATTTGGAACTTGTAGCAGTTATAGCAGCGGCTATTGCAGCTAGTGAAGGCGCAGCAAGTACAGATGGATTTGTAGTAAGATCTATCAGAAAATCTAATGCAAAGAAATGGCAGAATGCATAATAGGAGGACATAATAATGAAAAATTATACCATTACAGTTAATGGAAACGTATATGATGTAGTAGTAGAAGAAGGCGCATCAACAGGTGCAACACCTGTTGCAGCTCCTGTAGCAGCACCAAAGGCAGCACCAAAAGCAGCTCCGGCAGCAGCTCCAAAAGCAAGCGGTGCAGCAGGCAGCATCAAGGTAGAAGCTGGTGCAGCCGGAAAAGTATTTAAAGTAGAAACAACTGTTGGTAAAGCAGTTAAGAAGGGTGATGCGGTTATTATTCTTGAGGCAATGAAGATGGAAATTCCTGTTGTTGCTCCGGAAGATGGTACAGTAGCAAGTATTGAAGTAGCAGTAGGCGATGCAGTAGAAGCTGGCGCAACTCTTGTTACATTAAACTAATTGTACGGTCTGAGATTTTGAGATAATAACACAGGAGGTTAAAAGCATGTCTTATATTACAGATACATTAAGCAATCTCGTGCAACAGACAGCATTTTTCAACTTAACAGTCGGAAACTACATTATGATTGCCGTTGCTTGTGTTTTCTTATACTTAGCTATTAGAAAAGAATACGAACCGCTTCTTTTATTACCTATAGCTTTCGGTATGCTTCTGGTAAATATTTATCCGGACATCATGGCTCCAATCGGAGATGATGGTCATGCAGGTGGTTTGTTGTATTATTTTTACCTCTTAGACGAATGGGCAATCCTTCCATCACTTATTTTCATGGGTGTTGGTGCCATGACAGACTTCGGTCCGTTGATTGCTAATCCTAAGAGCTTCTTACTCGGTGCGTCAGCACAGTTTGGTATTTTCGCAGCTTACTTTGGTGCTATTGCACTCGGATTTAACGATAAAGCTGCTGCAGCAATTTCAATTATCGGTGGAGCTGATGGTCCTACATCAATTTTCCTTGCTGGTAAATTGGGACAGACAGCGTTACTTGGACCTATCGCCGTTGCGGCATATTCCTATATGTCACTCGTTCCGATTATCCAGCCACCTATTATGAAACTTTTAACAACTGAAAAAGAGAGAAAGATTAAGATGCAGCAGTTACGTACCGTAACAAAGCTTGAGAGAATTCTCTTCCCTATCGTTGTTACAATCGTTGTAAGTTTGATTCTTCCTACAACAGCACCACTTGTTGGTATGTTAATGTTAGGTAACTTATTTAAAGAGTCAGGTGTTGTTAGACAGCTTACGGAAACAGCATCCAATGCACTTATGTATATTGTCGTAATTTTACTTGGTACATCAGTAGGTGCTACAACAAGTGCAGAAGCATTCTTAAATGCAGCTACTCTTAAGATTGTTGCATTAGGACTTATTGCATTTGCATTCGGTACTGCAGCCGGAGTACTCTTTGGTAAGCTGATGTGTGTAATTACAAAGGGCAAAGTTAACCCGCTTATTGGTTCGGCAGGTGTATCTGCGGTACCTATGGCAGCCAGAGTATCACAGAAGGTAGGTGCGGAAGCAGATCCTACAAACTTCCTTCTGATGCATGCAATGGGCCCTAACGTAGCAGGTGTTATCGGTACAGCGGTAGCTGCCGGTACATTTATGGCAATCTTCGGTGTATTCTAAATCGAAGGACATAATCGTAAGAATAAATTAGGAGGATAGATATGTCAGAACAAGTTAAAAAACCAATTGGTATTACAGAAACTATATTACGTGATGCGCATCAGTCTCTGATTGCTACAAGAATGCCAACCGAATTTATGCTTCCTATTCTTGATAAGATGGATAAAGTTGGATATCATTCAGTAGAGTGTTGGGGTGGAGCTACATTCGATGCATCACTTCGTTTCTTAAAGGAAGATCCATGGGATCGTCTTAGAAAGATTAGAGACGGATTAAAGAATACAAAAACACAGATGTTATTCAGAGGTCAGAATATCTTAGGATACAGACCATATGCTGATGACGTAGTTGAATATTTCGTTCAGAAATCTGTTGCAAACGGAATTGATATTATCAGAATTTTCGATTGTTTAAATGATCTTCGTAATTTACAGGCAGCTGTAGATGCAACAAACAAGATTAAGACACAGGAAGGAAGAGGTCACGCTCAGGTCGCTCTTTCCTATACATTAGGTGATGCATATACAATGGATTACTGGATGGATATGGCTAAGAAGATTGAAGCTATGGGTGCTGATTCAATCTGTATCAAGGATATGGCTGGTCTTTTAGTTCCATATAAGGCTACAGAACTTATTTCTTCCATGAAGAGTGTAACAAACCTTCCAATCCAGTTACACACACACTATACATCAGGTGTTGCCAGCATGACTTACTTAAAAGCTGTTGAAGCCGGTGTAGATGTTATCGACTGTGCTATGTCACCACTTGCTATGGGAACATCACAGCCTGCTACAGAAGTTATGGTTGAAACATTTAAGGGTACAGAGTACGACACAGGATTTGACCAGAACCTTCTTGCAGAAATCGCTGATTACTTCAGACCTTACAGAGATGAGTGTCTTGCAAACGGACTTCTTAATCCGAAGGTTATGGGTGTTGATATTAAGACATTATTGTATCAGGTACCGGGCGGAATGTTATCAAACATGGTTAGCCAGTTAAAAGAGCAGAACGCAGAAGACAGATATTATGATGTATTAAAAGAAATTCCTGAAGTTCGTAAAGACCTCGGTGAGCCACCACTTGTTACACCTTCATCACAGATCGTTGGTACACAGGCTGTATTTAACGTACTTATGGGTGAGCGTTATAAGATGGCTACTAAGGAAACAAAAGCAGTTCTTCGTGGTGAATATGGTCAGACAGTTAAGCCAATGAATCAGGAAGTTATTGATAAAGTTATTCCGGGTGAGGAAAGAATTACATGTCGTCCGGCTGACTTAATCGAAAACGAGCTTTCTAAGTTAGAAGAAGAGATGAAAGAGTGGAAACAGCAGGATGAGGACGTATTATCTTACGCACTTTTCCCACAGGTTGCTACCGACTTCTTCAAATATCGTCAGGCTCAGCAGGAAAAAGTTGATATGACAGCAGCAGATAGCAAAAACGGAGCATATCCTGTTTAATCTGTAAATCGCGTTATACAATAAAATATAAGACGCATGCCGTATTCTTAAGAAAACGGTGTGCGTCTTTTTGAATTATGTGGGAAATGCCCGAATAAATTGCGATGTCTTAATGGGGAATATAGTTGACTAAAGATGCAAAAAATACTAAAATAACATATGTTATGAGATGAAGGGAGGTAATTGTTGTGCCAAGAAAAATAACTATTACCAAGCAGATGATTTTTGATGCTGCGTTTGAATTACTTAAGGAAGAAGGAATTGATAATGTTACGGCAAGGAAACTTGCTGTTAAAATCGGATGCTCCACACAGCCTATTTTTAGGGTATATGATGGAATGGAACAGTTACATGCTGAGTTATTTGTAAATGCAATGGATTATTTCGATTCTTATTATATAAGATTCCCCAGAAAGAGTGAGGTGCCGTTTGTTAATTTAGGTTTGGCATTCATCCAGTTTGCGGTGCAGGAACCGAGGTTGTTCCACGTTCTTTTTTTACAAAAAGAGAGACAGGGGAAGCAGTTGTATGAAATCCTGAACGGAAAAACGGAAGCGGTAAAAATGGAATTTATGCAGGCATCCAGAAACGGTTCTAAAAATCCGGGTGATTTATTTACTAAGATGTGGATATTTATTCATGGCGCAGCGTGCATGACAATTACAGGGGATTATGATCTTAATGAAAATGATACCATTAAGTTGTTAGAAGAGGTGTGTAAAGCATTTTTAAAGTAAAATGAATAAACATAACAGCTCCGTTATGAAAGGGATAAGATGAATAGTTCAAAAAATGAAATAAATGTATTAAGCCTGATTGAGGACAAGTATCCTAAAATGAGTAAAAGCCATAAAGTCATTGCTGGTTTTATTAAAGAGCATTATGACCAGGCAGTATTTATGACTGCAGCTAAAATGGGGGAACGTCTGGGAATCAGTGAGTCAACGATAGTGCGCTTTGCATCCGGATTAGGCTTTAAAGGATATCCGGAATTTCAGGAGGAACTGGCGAACTGGGTTAAGAATAAATTAAACTCTGTACAACGCGTCGGTGTAAAGTACGGTAACAGTACACAATCTGAGGTTGTTTCACAGGTGCTTTCGGCCGATATAGAAAAGATTAATGATACCATTCTTAATATTGATCCTGAAATATTTGAAGCATCTGTAAACGCAATTCTTGAAGCAAAAAATGTATATATAATCGGTATACGAAGTTGTGAACCGTTAGCAGAGTTCTTAGGTTTTTACCTTAATATGATAAGGGATAATGTTAAAATACTTAAAACAACGAGTGCGAGTGAAATTTTTGAACAGATGATCCGCATAAATGAAGAAGATGTAGTTATCGGAATTAGTTTTCCGCGTTATTCCATGCGTACTTTAAAGGCTATGGAATTTGCAAACGACAGAAATGCAAGGGTAGTTTCCATCACCGACAGTGTGCATTCACCTATGTGTTTATATTCTTCACTTAATTTGTTTGCGCGAAGTGATATGGTATCTATTGTTGATTCGCTTGTTGCACCTTTAAGTCTTATTAATGCTTTGGTTGTGACCATGTGCTTAAAGAGACCGGAAGAAGTTAATAATAATTTACAAACATTGGAAAGTACATGGAATAATTATCAGGTATACCTTAATGATGAAATTAATTTTATTAAGGATGCACCTATACTTAATTATTCTTTGACGAAGGAAGAAGATGAGTAAAGTAATCGTTATAGGCGGTGGTGCCGCCGGTATGATGGCTGCTATTGCAGCTGCGGAAAATGGGCATAAAGTCGTATTACTCGAAAAAAATGAAAAACTCGGTAAGAAGATATATATAACAGGTAAAGGAAGATGCAATGTTACCAATGCCTGTGAGATGGAAGATTTTTTTAAAAACGTAGTCAGAAATCCGAAGTTTTTATACAGTGCATGTTATTCTTTTGATCAATATGCAGTTATGCGGTTGTTGGAAGAGGAAGGCTGTAAGGTGAAAATTGAACGCGGAGAACGCGTATTTCCGGTGTCTGATCATGCTTCTGATGTTATTAACGCATTAAAAAGACGTCTGATGAAGTTAGGTGTTCAAATATCCCTAAATACAAAAGTTAAGGAATTATTAGTAGAAAATGATGCAGAGGGCGGTAAATTTATAAAAGGGGTCTTGTTATCAGACGGAAAAAAGGAAATAGGGGACCATGTCATTGTAGCAACCGGAGCCTTATCCTATCCAACCACGGGAAGTGACGGTGACGGATACAAAATGGCAGAAAAAACAGGACATGCCGTTACTGAGTTGAAGCCTGCATTAGTACCTTTTAACATAAAGGAAGAATGGTGTAAGGAATTACAAGGCCTTTCTTTAAAGAATATAAATATTACAGTGACAAAAGATGACAAAGAAATATATTCGGACTTTGGTGAAATGCTATTTACCCATTTTGGCGTAAGCGGTCCGGTTATATTAAGTGCAAGCAGTCATTATGCGAACAAGTGTAATGGCGGCAATGCAGTGCTTCATCTTGATTTAAAGCCTGCATTAAACAAAGAACAGCTCGATAAACGGGTATTACATGATTTTGAAGAAAATATAAATAAGCAGTTCAAGAATACTTTGCAAAAATTGTTTCCGTTAAAGCTTATTCCGGTAATGATAGAGCTTTCAGGTATTCCGCAGGATAAAAAAGTTAATGAGATATCAAAAGAGGAAAGATTAAGATTTGTAAATCTGATTAAAGATATAAAAATGACTATAGTAGGAACGCGCGGGTATAATGAGGCCATTATAACGCAGGGTGGAATAAGCATTAAAGATATTAATCCGTCTACTATGGAGAGCAAGAAAATAAAAGGCCTTTCTTTTGCCGGCGAAGTTATTGATGTGGATGCACTAACGGGTGGCTTTAATTTGCAAATTGCATGGTCAACCGGTTATCTTGCCGGAAATGAAATAAAATAACGAAAAGAGGGAAAGAATATGGGATATAATGTAGCAATCGACGGACCTGCCGGCGCAGGAAAAAGTACAATCGCGAAAATGATTGCAAAGGATTTGGAATTTATTTATGTGGACACAGGTGCAATGTACCGGGCAATGGCTTTGTTTTATATTGAACAGGGAGTTAATAAGGACGACGCGCAGGCAGTAAGCAGTAAGTGCAGCGATGCGGATATTACCATTGTATATGAGAATAAAGAACAACAGGTATATCTTAATGGAAAAAATGTGAACGGCTTAATCCGTACAGAAGAAGTCGGTAATATGGCTTCCTGTATCAGTGTTAATAAAAATGTACGCCAAAAATTGGTAGAGCTTCAACAAAAAATGGCGGCTACTGCTGATGTCATTATGGATGGAAGGGATATCGGTACTTGTGTGCTTCCGAATGCGGATGTTAAGATATATCTTACCGCAGGAAGCCGTGTGCGCGCTTTAAGAAGATATAACGAACTTAAGGTAAAAGGGGTTGAATGTAACCTTGACGAAATAGAAAGAGATATTATAGAACGTGATGAAAGAGATATGAACCGTGATATTTCACCGCTTCGTAAAGCGGATGATGCGATATTGGTTGATTCTTCCGACATGTCTATAGAAGAAGTGGTTAGCGCCATAAAAGAAATAATAAATAAGGACAGAGAATCTTAATGAAGGTTGAAGTGGCTAAAACAGCCGGTTTTTGCTTTGGTGTAAAACGCGCGGTTGATACAGTATATGAACAGATTGAATCCGGTAAAAAAATATATACTTACGGACCGATTATTCATAATGAAGAAGTGGTAAAGGATTTGCAGGAGAAAGGTGTTACCGTACTCCATGGCCCGGAAGAGCTTGAAAAAATTACGGAAGGAACGGTTATTATCCGCTCCCACGGTATATCCAAGGATATTTATGAAAAGATAGAAAAACAGGGGCTTGAATGTGTTGACGCCACCTGTCCGTTTGTGAAAAGAATCCATAATGTAGTGGAAAAAGAAAATGCAAACGGAAGAAAAATTGTGATAATAGGGGACCCTAAACACCCTGAAGTAGAAGGGATAAAAGGGTGGGCCTCAAAAGAATGTTACATTGTTGAAAACGAAAAGCAGATAGAGGAACTTCGGCTTAATAAAGATGACAAAATTTGTATCGTTTCGCAAACGACATTTAACTACAAGAAATTTCAAGAATTAGTTGAAATTTTTTCAAAAAAAGGTTATGATGTTATTGTTGTGAATACTATATGCAATGCGACTGAAACAAGGCAGACGGAAGCTCGGGGGATTGCCAGCAGAGTCGATGCAATGATAGTAATAGGGGGAGCAAACAGTTCCAATACCAGAAAACTATATGAGATTTGCAACAAGGAATGTAAACATACATTTTTTATACAGACACAGGATGACCTAAAATTCGAATTACCTGATGCTGTTGAATTAGTGGGTATAACAGCAGGGGCATCTACCCCGAATAATATTATTGAGGAGGTTCAAAATTATGTCAGAATTAACTTTTGAACAAATGCTTGAAGAATCATTCAAAACAATACATACAGGAGAGGTAGTTGAAGGTACGGTTATCAGTGTTAAGCCTGAAGAAGCAGTGCTGAACATCGGATGTAAATCAGACGGTATTCTTACAAGATATGAGTATACTAATGAGCCGAATGTAGATCTTACTACTGTCCTTAAAGAAGGAGATAAGCTTACTGCTAAGGTCGTTAAAATTAACGATGGAGAAGGACAGATTCTTCTTTCTTATAAGAGACTTGCTGCTGACAGAGGTAATAAGCGTATTGAAGAAGCTTTCAACAATAAGGAAGTTTTAAAAGCGAAAGTAAGCCAGGTATTAGAAGGCGGCTTAAGTGTTATCGTTGAAGAGGTAAGAGTATTTATTCCGGCCAGCCTCGTATCTGATGTATATGAGAAAGACCTTGCAAAATATGCAGGACAGGAAATTGAGTTTGTAATCAGTGAATACAACCCTAAGAAGAGAAGATATATCGGAGACCGCAGACAGCTTATTGCAGCACAGAAGAGTGTTATGCAGAAAGAACTGCTTGAGAAGATTAAAGAAGGCGATGTTGTAGAAGGTACAGTTAAGAATGTAACAGACTTCGGTGCTTTCATTGATCTTGGTGGTGTTGACGGACTTCTTCACATTTCAGAAATGTCATGGGGACATGTTGAGAATCCTAAGAAAGTATTTAAGGTTGGCGATAAGGTTAATGTTCTTATCAAGGAAATCGAAAATACAAAGATTGCATTGAGCTTAAAGTTTGCAGATGCTAATCCATGGAAAGATGCAGCTGCCAAGTATGCTGTAGGTAATGTGGTAGAAGGTAAAGTTGCAAGAATGACAGACTTTGGTGCATTCATTGAACTTGAAGATGGTGTTGATGCACTTCTCCATGTATCACAGATTTCTAAAGAACATGTTGAGAAGCCTGCAGATGTATTAAAAGTTGGCGAGGTAATTACTGCTAAGGTTGTTGATTTTAATGAAGCAGATAAGAAGATCAGCTTAAGTGTTAAGGCAATGTTTGCGCCTGAACCGACAGAAGAAGCAGAGGATGATGCCGATGTCGCTGATGTAAATATTGAAGAAGTAATTGCTAACGAAGATAATGCAGAATAGTTAATTATAATGAGCGTCGCCGATGAAGCGGCGCTTGTTTAATAAATAAGAAAATGTTTATATTTACATAAGAGAACAGGAGGATTATGCATATGGAAAATACTTATGAATCTTTTAAAACTGAGATTTTCAAACTTACGAAAATCGATTTAAATTCGTACAAAGAAAAACAGATGAAGAGAAGAATTGATACGCTTATCGCTAAGGTTGGTGCAAAAACCTATAATGAGTATGTAGATATAATCAAAAAAGATGAAGAAAAATTTGATGAGTTTGTTACATACCTTACCATTAACGTATCTGAGTTTTATCGTAATCCTGACCAGTGGGAATTGATGGATAAAGAAATTATTCCGGAACTTATTAAAAAATTCGGCAGAAATTTAAAAATATGGAGTGCAGCCTGTTCAACGGGAGATGAACCGTATTCCCTTGTTATGGCGTTGAGCAGACATCTTCCGCTTAGTAACATTAAGATTTTTGCAACGGATCTTGATAAGCAGGTAATTGCAAAAGCTAAAGCAGGATTATATTCTGAAAAAAGTGTTATGAATGTTCCTGCGGATTTAAAACAAAAGTATTTTACAAAAGTAGGACCGTCCTATCAGATATCCGATGAAATTAAACAACGTGTTGAATTTAAAGAACATAATCTTTTGAAAGATATTTATCCTGTGGATTATCATATGATTGTTTGCAGGAATGTACTTATCTATTTTACAGACGAAGCTAAGGACGAGGTGTTCTTAAAGTTTAACAAAGCTTTAACAAAGGGCGGTATTTTGTTTATCGGAAGCACGGAGCAGATTATTGAGTATAAGGAAATGGGATATTTACGTAAGAATTCCTTCTATTATGAAAAACCATAAATTAAAATAAGTAAAAATGAAGCACGTAGTCATATTGGCTACGTGCTTTCAAATATCATTTTGAGTATGTGGGATGCGTATGCTGAAAATAGCGCACGATCTTGCTTTATTTGTTCTGTGACTTCGAAGAAGTATTCTTTGGCTCTGTATTCTCTTTTGAAAAAGGGTTCAACTATAAAATCCCATTGCGGTAAATATTCGGATATCTTACGGGTATAACAGGTTGCCGCGGTTGCTTGTTTGCGATGAGCGGAATCTACAAAAGCAGCTACAGATTTATGTAGTGCTACATCTTCGGTTGGTAAATAGTAATAGTCCTTGTAGTTTGAATAAAAATATTTAAGTTCTTCCCGTACGATGGGAACTTTTAATGTTGCCGTATCATTAATTCCGGAAAAAACACATCCGTTAGCATGATTCGATAAATGGATGGGGAGATTAGTGCTTAATTTAAGCTTCATTATGAGCTCTTGTTTAGTGTTCCCGTCTATATCATTGTAAGTATTGGCCTGTACTTTTGTAACGGTAATAGGTTTATTTAATAAATCAACATAGGAAAGGATTTTTAATATCTGCACCATACCCATAATATCTTCCTCGTTGTGCAGAAGCAGAAGCTTTAATGTTTCTTCGTCATGATTAGCAGTATAGTCATGGTAGATATCTATAAGTTCTTTCCCTGTAAAAAGGTCCTCACGGATAATACCTAAATACGTTTCGATAGTTTTCTGCTTGCAGTCAGGAAGCTTTAAAAAGTTCTTATATGGCGCAATCCTACGGTATAAATCAAGACCTTTATATTCACTTAAGCTAAAATCAATATTGTTTTGTTCAAACTTATCATTAAGATAAGGAATATCGAACTGATTGCCGTTAAAATGAACCAGCATTTTGTAAGGAGTGATGAATTTTGCAAAATCATTTAAAACTTCCGATTCGTCATCCTTAGAATCCAGAAACCATTGGTAAAGAACAAAATTATCATTTTCATATACAATACATCCTATCAGATAGAGCTGTGATAGTCTGGCAGTAAATCCGGTTGTTTCAATGTCTATAAAAGCAACTTCGTTTATGGAAGGAAATTCGTCCGGAAAATAAGTCGTCTCTAATTGAGGAAGGGTTTTCTTAATTGTTCTCATATTAACTCCAATATAATTAAATTCCTACACATTGTAACATAATTTTTTATTTAACAGTAGTATTTTGGTTGAAAAAATAGTATATTTAATGGGTAATATAAGTAAGTAAGAAAGAAGGTAACAAATGAATAAATTAACATTTCGCGGTGGCGTTCATCCTAATGATGGGAAGAAGTTGACCAAGGATAAACCGATTAGAGAGATTTATCCGAAGGATATTCTTGTATATCCGCTTTCTCAGCATATCGGGGCACCGGCAGTGCCCGTGGTAAAAAAGGGCGACAGGGTTCTTGCGGGCCAGATGATTGCAGAAGCAGGTGGTTTTGTATCAGCTCCTGTTTTTGCTACGGTATCCGGTGTTGTGAAATCAATTGAACCAAGAAGGGTAGCAACCGGAGATATAGTTGATAGTATTATTGTGGAAAATGACAATTTATATGAAGATGTTATGTATCATCCGCATCCTAATTATAAAGAATTGTCTAAAGAAGAAATTCTTGAAATTATAAAAAATGCCGGTGTAGTAGGTATGGGTGGTGCAGGATTTCCAACCCATGTAAAACTCCAACCCAAAAAACCGGAGAAGATTAATTATTGTATTGTAAACGGAGCAGAGTGTGAACCTTATCTTACCAGTGATTATAGAAGAATGCTGGAAGAGCCTATGAAGGTTATAGAAGGCCTTAAAATAATACTCCGTTTATTTGATAATGCCAAAGGTATTATTGCTATAGAAGATAATAAGCCTGAATGTATCGAGAAGATGAAGGAACTTACAAAGGACAACCCCAGAATTCTTGTAAAAACATTACAGACGAAATATCCGCAAGGTGCCGAAAGACAGCTGATATATGCAACAACAAGAAGAAAAATCAACTCATCCATGTTGCCTGCTGATGCCGGATGTATAGTTGATAATGTTGATACGGTAGTAGCTATCTATACGGCTGTTGTTGAGGGAAAACCTTTAATGCAAAGAATCGTTACCGTTACAGGAGATTCTATAAGGAATCCGCGTAATTTTAAGATAAGACTTGGAATGAGTTACCAGGAATTAATTGATGAAGCAGGCGGATTTATAACAAAACCGGAAAAAATTATTTCCGGTGGTCCGATGATGGGCTTCCCATTGTTTGATACGTCAATTCCGGCAACTAAATCAACATCAGCTATATTATGTATGTCGAGAGATGATGTTGCACGCTTTGCACCTTCTGCATGTATACGATGCGGTAAATGTGTGGAAGTATGTCCGGGACGCGTGGAACCAACGAAACTTGCAACACTTGCTGAACATGGCGAAAAAGAAGAGTTTGTAAAGTGTGACGGTATGGAATGTTGCGAATGTGGCTGTTGCAGTTATATATGTCCTGCAAAACGTCCGTTAACACAGGCAATAAAGTCCATGCGTAAAATGGTTCTTGAAGACAGAAAGAAGAAATAGGAGGATAAACGGGTGAGTGATTTACTAAAAGTATCTTCAAACCCACATGTGAGAAGCAGAGTTTCAACTGCAAGTATTATGCTTGCCGTTATTATTGCTTTGATGCCTGCATCCTGCTTCGGTATTTACCGTTTTGGAATTAAAGCAGCATTTATTATATTAATATGTATAGCAACATGTGTCATATCAGAATTATTATTTTGTTTAGCATTTAGAAAAAAGATTACCATATTTGATTGTTCTGCAATGGTAACCGGTATTTTGCTTGCATTGAATTTACCTATATCGGTTCCGTATTGGATACCGGTGATTGGTGGTTTCTTTGCCATTGTAGTAGTTAAGATGTTGTTTGGCGGAATCGGCCAAAACTTTATGAACCCGGCATTAGGTGCCAGATGCTTTTTATTACTTTCATTTGCATCTATTATGACGGATTTCAGCGTTGATGGTGTTTCTCAGGCGACACCGCTTGAGGTAATCAGAAATGGAGGAGAAGTAAATGTTTTGGATATGGTTATCGGAAATACAAATGGTACCATCGGAGAAACTTCGATGATAGCTATTCTTGCCGGTGCCTGCATTCTTCTTTTATGTGGTGTAATTGATTTACGCATTCCGGCAAGCTATATAATTTCATTTGTAATATTCCTTATCCTGTTTAGCGGAAATGGTGTGGATTATACATATATTGCAGCCGAACTTGCCGGCGGTGGTTTGATGCTTGGTGCATTCTTTATGGCTACGGATTATACGACCCGTCCCATTACGCATAAAGGACAGATTGTATATGGTATATTTTTAGGTGTAATGACCGGTATATTCCGTTTGTACGGAGCTTCTGCGGAAGGTGTTTCGTATGCAATTATTATCGGTAACCTAATTGTTCCGTTGATTGAAAAGGTTACTAAGCCAAGAGCATTCGGAAAAGGAGGAAGCGCAAAATGAAACAGATGTTAAAAGAAACATTAGTAATTGTGCTTATTACACTTTTTGCCGGACTTGCGCTGGGAGTTGTGTATGAAATAACCAAGGAACCCATTGAAAAACAGCAGATTATTGCAAAACAAAAAGCATTAAAAGCAGTTTTTGCAGATGCAGATGAATTTGTAGAGAAAGAAATTAATGAAAATAGTTTCAAGAGTGAAAATGCTGATTTAGATGAGTTGTATACAGCGTGTGATGCAACAGATAATGTTATCGGATATGTTATGATCATAACGGCGCATAATGGTTATGGCGGAGATATTACCTTTGCATTAGGTATTACCAAAGAGGGTAAGACCAATGGTATTTCAATTACATCCATAAATGAAACTGCCGGTCTTGGAATGAATGCTAAATCAGTTCTTGTTCCTCAGTTTAAGGATAAGACAGTGGAAGCATTTGTCGTAACTAAACAGGAACCGGTATTAATGGAACATATTGAGGCAATAAGTGGCGCTACGATTACAACAGATGCCATTACCGGTGCCGTAAATGCCGGACTGGACTATTATTATAATGAGCTGGGAGGTGCAGATAATGAATAAAGCATTTGAACGCCTGTATAACGGCTTGATAAAAGAAAATCCGACCTTTGTACTTATGTTGGGAATGTGTCCGACACTTGCGGTAACGACATCAGCGATTAATGGTTTGGGAATGGGACTTACAACGACTGCGGTACTTGTACTAAGTAATGCATTTATTTCGTTATTACGGAAAGTAATTCCAAGCAGAGTGCGTATCCCGGCATTTATTGTAATTATTGCTTCGTTTGTAACGGTTGTCCAACTTCTGTTACAGGCATTTATTCCATTTTTATATGACGCATTGGGAATTTATATTCCTCTTATTGTAGTTAATTGTATAATTCTCGGAAGAGCAGAAGCATATGCATATAAAAATCCGGTAATACCATCTATTTTCGATGGATTGGGAATGGGACTCGGATTCTCTTTTGCATTAACCTGTATCGGTGCAGTAAGAGAGATTATTGGTGCAGGGCAGATATTTGGTTATACCATTATGCCGGAGGGTTATGTGCCTGTTAGCATATTTATTATGGCACCGGGAGCATTCTTTGTTTTAGCGCTTTTAACAGCAATACAAAATAAGCTTAAAAAGTTTGCAGCATCCAAGAATACTGAGGATCAAGATAAGAAGAATAGTAACGGATGCAACATGGATTGTAAGTCTTGCGGTGAAGGAGGATGTGCGTCAAGATTCTATGATACGGATGCAGTTTCCGAAAAATCCGATAGTAATACCGTGTCTGAAAAAGATGATGATTTGGAAATAGTAAATTTGGAGGAGGATGACAATGACTAATCTTATATTAATTGCAATTGGTTCTGCCCTTGTCAACAATGTTGTATTAAGTCAGTTCCTCGGACTCTGCCCATTTTTAGGCGTTTCTAAAAAGGTTAATACCGCAGCAGGTATGGGAACCGCAGTAATCTTTGTTATTACACTGGCTTCAGCAGTATCTGCGGTAATTGATAAGTATATTTTAAGAAGATTTCATATTGAGTATCTTGAAACAATAGTATTTATTTTGGTAATAGCAGCATTAGTTCAGTTTGTTGAGATGTTCCTTAAAAAATCAATGCCGGCTTTATATAAGTCTTTAGGTGTTTATTTACCGCTTATTACAACCAACTGTGCAGTGCTTGGTGTAGCACTTACCAATGTCCAGAAGTCATATGATATTCTTACAAGTGTTGTTAATGGCTTTGCAACGGCGGCAGGTTTTACAATAGCGATTGTAATCCTTGCGGGTCTTCGTGAAAAAATGGAATATAATGATGTGCCGGAATCATTTAAAGGTATGCCGATAACGCTGGTTACTGCGGGACTTATGGCAATTGCTTTTTGTGGTTTTGCAGGGTTATTATAGTGTTTCAAGAAGGATTGGAGGCAAAATATGAATATTACAGGAATAGTAATTGCCGTTATTGTAGTTGCCGGTGTGGGGCTTTTGGTAGGCCTTTTCCTGGGAATTGCCGGAATTAAATTTCATGTAGAAGTTGATGAACGAGAAGAAATGATAATAGATGCTTTGCCTGGAAATAACTGTGGTGGTTGCGGATATCCGGGTTGCTCCGGTCTTGCGGCTGCAATTGTAAAAGGTGAAGCAGAAGTTGGACAGTGTCCTGTAGGCGGAAAGCCTGTTGCAGAAGAAATTGCAAAGATTATGGGCGTAACGGTAGAAGATTCCGTTCGTATGACAGCATTTGTAAAATGCCAGGGTACAATTAAGAGAACCGAAGTTTATTACGATTATGTAGGTATTAAGGATTGTGCCATGATGGCTTTTGTTCCGAATAAAGGAGAGAAGTTCTGTACATACGGTTGTCTTGGGTATGGAAATTGTGTAAGAAGCTGTCCGTTTGATGCGATACATATTGTAGATGGGGTTGCATTGGTTGATAAGGATAAATGTAAAGCTTGTGGAAAATGTGTGGCAGCATGTCCAAAGAATCTAATTGAATTAATACCGTATAATTCTACTCATAAAGTGGCATGCAGTTCGAAAGATAAAGGACCGGTTACCATGAAAGCTTGTGACGTGGGCTGTATCGGATGTGGAATTTGTGCGAAGAACTGTCCTAGCGGTGCAATTACGGTTGAGAATTTCCATGCACACATTGATCAGGAAAAATGTACACACTGCGGTTTGTGTGCAGAAAAATGTCCGAAAAAATCTATTGTAGCACAAAACCGTTAGAGTAGTGTAATTGATAATCGCTTGTAATGAAAAGGGCTTCAACATTTTCTAAAGAGTTTATATAGTTGAGCCCTTCTTCAAGTCCCATAATAAAACAGGTAGTACTTAATGCATCAGCGTGTAAGGATGAATCCGTAAGTATGGATACACTGAGTAAATCATTATTTAAAGGCATGCCGGTAGCAGTGTCGAGGATGTGGTGGTAAATGATATTATCAACTGTAAAATATCGTTGATATGTACCGGAAGTTACTAATGATTTGTCTTTTAAGGTAATTGTCGCGGCCAAAGTACCGTTTTCTGAAAAGGGCATTTGGATGCCGGCTGTAAATGATTTTCCGTCGCTATGCTTTCCTAAAAAAAGCAAGTTACCACCCAGATTAATGGAGGCATTTTTAACGGATTGATTAAGAAGATAATCTTTAATTTTGTCGGCAATAAAACCTTTGGCAATAAAACCAAGGCCTATTGTGGCATCAGGATCTGACAAAGTAACGGTAAGATTGTTTTTATCAAGAAGTATTTTTGTGTAGTCAACATGTTTGAGCGCGTCTTGAATATCTGTATGGGACGGAATATGGCCATTGTCCTGTCTAAAGGTCCATAGGTCGGATACTTTTGAGATAGTAGGATCAATACGTCCGTTTGTTAATTTTGCATATTCGACAGCAGTTTCTATGAGAAAAAAAGTGTCTTCATGAATCACTACACTTTTTCCGTTTGCGTGATTGATTGCATATATATCACTATCCGTAATGGTAGAAGATAAGAGTTTATCATAGTAGTCACACATATTCATACATTCTTCAAGAAGTTTGCTTTTTTGCTTGTCTGAAATGTTGTTGTCGTGAATTGCTATAGATACAATGGTATCAAAATAAAACCCCGTACCGGATTTTGCCGGATATTTCCGCTGGCAGGAGTACAGAGGTAAAGATACTATTATTAATAAAAGAAATATTATTGTAGTCTTTGTTTTTCTCATGGAATAATCATATCATTTTTATTTTGTTTTACAAGAATAATATATTAGGAGGAGTGCTGTGAAACTTTCAAATTATAATAGAAATAGTAAAAAGCAAAGCATACTGGCTCCTGCTGTATTTGTGTCGGTGAGTGTAATGTTGATTATTCTTGTTGTTGTGCTGTATCTTAATAAAGATGCGCTTAATAATAACTATGAAAAAACAAACCATGCTAACACCGGTTTACAAAACAAAAATGAAAAAGAAGACGGAAAAGATTCCGCCCTAAATCCGGATGATGTCTGGTCGCAGGTTATTGCAGGACCTAATCAGGAAAAACAGGAAGAAGCGGAGAATAATACGAAAGAAGAAAATGCAGAAAATACAGATGATAATACGGATAAAGATACCCAAAATGGCGGTAATAAACAGGAAGAAAAACCTATAGAAGAGACCCATACGCAAGTTACATATCATGATGGTAAGACGGAATGGCTGAAAATAAGCCAGTACGTTAAGAAAAATAAGTATCTGAATGAAAATTTTGTGTATGAAAATGAAAGGTGTACTTATTACGAAAACGGTGAGAAAGTATCATTTTTAGGTATTACGCTGGATAAGCAACAAGGAATTATTGATTTCAACAAAGTAAAAAAAGAAGATATAGACTTTGTAATGATAAAAATAGGTCAGCGTGGTTATCAAACGGGAACGCTTTCCATTGATGACAATTTTGCGTATAACATGCGCGGCGCGATCAATGCAGGCCTTAAAGTTGGTGTATATTTCAAATCCTATGCCATAACAAAGGCAGAGGCATTAGAAGAGGCAGAATTTGTTTTACAATATTTAGCTGATTATGATATTACATATCCGGTTGTCTTTATGACTAAGGATGTATATAATGATACAACAAGAGAAGATGATTTGACGAAAATTAACAGAACTGATATAGCACGTACTTTTTTGGATAAGATTAAAGAAGAAGGTTATATTGCGATGTTAGGTGGCCGTAAGGAAAGACTTCTTAAAAAGTACGATGTTAATATTTTAGATGATTATGATTTTTGGTTAATACAGGAAAATCAATATCCGGACTACCCATATGTATTTACGATGTGGCAGTATGGTTTGGCCACTGAGATTAACGGAATACCGGGAAATGTTTTGGTGAATATAAGCTTTATTGATTTTACGATTAAATAAAGAATTGGAGATTAAAAATGCTTGAACTTAAAAATATCTCATATGTAGTAAATGAAGAGGATAATGCAAAGGGTATTCTAAAAGACGTTAATCTGAGTCTTGATGACCGCTTTGTTGCTATCACCGGTCCCAACGGTGGCGGAAAATCAACACTTGCTAAGATTATAGCAGGTATATATAAACCAACCGGCGGACAGATATTGCTTAACGGAGAAGATATAACGGATTTATCTATTACAGAAAGAGCGAAAAAAGGTATAAGCTTCGCCTTCCAGCAACCGGTACGGTTTAAGGGAATAACGGTAAAGGAACTTATCCGCCTGGCTGCCGGTAAAGATATAACAACGGTTGATGCCTGCAATTATCTTTCTGAAGTAGGATTATGTGCAAGAGATTATATAAACCGTGAAGTAAATGCGAGCTTGTCCGGAGGAGAACTTAAACGTATTGAAATTGCCATGATTATTGCACGTGGTACGCAAGTTTCCATTTTTGATGAGCCTGAAGCGGGAATAGATTTATGGAGTTTCCAAAATCTTATTCAGGTGTTTGAAAAAATGCATGAAAAGATAAAAGGAAATATTATTATTATATCCCATCAGGAAAGAATTCTTGATATTGCAGACAGAATTGTTGTTATTAGCGGAGGAACGGTAAAGGCGGTAGGTAAGAAGAATGAAATACTTCCGGACCTTTTAAGCGGCACCGGCAATTGCAGCAGATTGCTTGAAAAAATGTAATACAGGAATAACGGAGGAATATATAATGGATGCAATTCAAAAAGAACTGCTTGAACAAGTAGCCGATCTGCATGATATACCTGTCGGCGCTTATAATATTAGGGAAAACGGAAAAACATTTTCAAGAAATACAACCGCTAATATAGATATAGTGACAAAAGAGGATAAACCCGGTATTGATATTATCGTAAAACCGGGAACCAAAAAGGAAAGTTTGCATATACCCGTAATTTTAAGCCAGACCGGACTTAAGGAATCGGTGTATAATGATTTCTTTATTGGTGATGATTGTGATGTTACCATTATAGCAGGATGCGGAATTCACAATGGCGGTAAAGAAGCAAGTGAACATTCCGGAATCCATAGTTTTGTTATAGGAAAGAATTCACGGGTTAAATATGTAGAAAAGCATTATGGACAAGGTGATGGTTCGGGAAAGCGGATTATGAATCCTACGACCATTATTAAAATAGAAGAAGGCGGTTATATGGAAATGGATACTGTACAGATTAAAGGTGTTGATTCCACGGACCGTGTAACGAAAGCCACCTTGGCTGATAATGCCACATTAATTGTTAAGGAAAAATTGATGACACATGGCGGGCAGTTTGCCAAGACAAGCTTTGAAGTAGATATGAATGGTGTTGACTCCAGTGCTAATATTATATCCCGTTCTGTGGCAAGAGATAAATCAAGACAGTTATTCTTTTCAAAGATAAACGGTAATAAAAAGTGTGCGGGTCACTCAGAGTGTGATGCCATTATCATGGATGAAGCAAGCGTTAGTGCTATTCCGGAAATCACCGCCAATGATGTGGAAGCAAGTCTGATTCACGAGGCAGCTATCGGTAAGATTGCGGGCGAACAGTTAATAAAACTGATGACCCTTGGACTTACGGAACAGGAAGCGGAAGAAGAAATTGTAAACGGTTTCTTAAGATAAAGAATATTTTTCTATTTTGGGAGATATTTTTACTTCCGTATATATTTTTGCATAAACTTTAGGTGATAATCCATCTAAATAGTTAGGGGTGAAGTTTTTCTTCACTCCTTTTTTTTGCAAAATATCGATTGCTTTATTATAGGCTATGGCGGCTTCGTCCTCAGACGCATAGTGCCCGATTACATAGTTGTTATCTATGTGGATTACAGCCTTATATACATAGCCTGCTTCTTTTTTGATACGCCTGACTCCATTATAACGGTTAATGATTTCAATATTGTTTCTTCTAAAGTCATACGCATCATCATTTATGAATTCATAATCACGTCCAAGAACAGCGTATGGTTTTAATCCATAGCGTGAAATGATGCTGACCTGACTTCCGAAATCTGCCACAAAAAGATGGCCCTGCCGTTTCATTATTTTGTGGGATGAGTAATAAAACAGGTCATCTATGTCAAATTTAAGACATATATCAGGTGACAGGTGGTATTCAAAGTAATTTTTCCTCAGATAAATGGGCGTAGCAATGTAAATCCCGTTATCGCGCAAGTTTATTAATGTTACTTCTTTTTCAAAAGGTAACGTATGGGTTGCATTATGGTATATACATTTTTCTATGGTAAAGTCGGTTGATAAAAGAATGTTTTTAGCAGCAAGGTAAGCCTGATGGGCATCTTCTTCAGAAGCATAGCTTCCAAGACTTATGTGCTTGGAATTATAGGTAATGCCGGAACGATAGTAGACGGTATTATCTTTTTTTGTTGCAATTTGTACACCCGGTTTCATTTTTTGGCCCTTTCGTAAAAAAAAGTCGTGATTTATAAGAATTATCCGATGAAAAGTACGACAAAATAAGTATAACAATAAAATGAAAATAATACAATTTAAGGATGCATAAAAGAGAAAAGAGGTTTGTAATGTATTTTAGAAAAAGTGCTACATTGATTTTGTGCGGGATCATTTTGTTTATATTGTATATGGAAGCTGAAGGGGAAGGCAGTGATATAGAATATGCTTTGCCGGGAATTGAAAACTCCGATGAAGGGATTGGGTATGAAACAGACTTTAATATATATGATGAAACAGTTTATACATTGACGCGGACCGTTAAGGAAAACATCAACCAATATGTATATGACTTTACGGAAGAAGAATATGATATTTTGGCAAGAATCGTTGAAGCGGAGGCAGGCGGAGAAGATTATAAAGGAAGATTGCTGGTGGCTAACGTAGTTTTGAACCGTGTAAAAGATGACGGTTTCCCGGATAATATAAAAGATGTTGTTTATCACAGAATACGCGGACGAGCCCAATTTTCGCCGGTGGGAAGCGGAAGAATTGAGAGGGTGATTCCTTCAAAAACGACACTTAAAGCAGTAGAGGCAGCATTAATGGGAGAAGATGAATCTAAGGGAGCGTTGTATTTTGCTGCAAGAAAGTATGCAAATGAAGATTCTATGAGTTGGTTTGACCGTAAACTTTGTTTTCTGTTTGAACATGGTGGGCATGAGTTCTTTAAAGAATATAAAGATTAACCTAGTTTGTATTTGCGGATTAATTGTGTTTGTGTTATAATTCGACTGATACCTTGCCGACAGGGTAGAAATACAATAATTCCCATGAGGAACCAATTGACGAAAGGCATGTGATATGATGAATCTTATGTATAGAAGTACAAGAAATGCTGAACATAAAATGAAAGCTTCAGAAGCAATTTTGAAAGGACTTGCACCGGACGGCGGTCTTTATGTGCCGGAGCAGATTCCTGCACTTGGTAAATCTTTAGAAGAGTTATCCAAGATGGATTATAAGCAGGTTGCTTATGAAGTAATGAAACTTTATTTTACCGATTTTACTGAGGATGAACTTAAAAACTGTATTGAAAAAGCATATGATGATAAATTTGATACAGAAGAAATAGCACCGTTAGTGGAAGCAGACGGAGCATATTATTTAGAACTTTTCCATGGTGCAACCATAGCTTTTAAAGATATGGCTTTATCCATTCTTCCGCATCTTATGGTTACGAGTGCCAGAAAAAATCAGGTTAAAAATGATATTGTAATCCTTACGGCTACTTCCGGTGATACAGGAAAAGCGGCGCTTGCCGGTTTCGCTGATGTAGAAGGTGTTAAAATTATCGTTTTCTATCCTAAGGGAGGCGTTAGTGCAATTCAGGAGAAACAGATGCTTACCCAAAAAGGAAAGAATACACATGTAGTCGGTATCTACGGTAATTTTGATGATGCACAGACGGGAGTTAAAAAACTTTTTTCTGACAATGAACTTGCTAAGCAACTTGACAGTGCCGGATATCAGTTCTCTTCGGCAAATTCCATTAATATTGGCCGTCTTGTTCCGCAAATTGTGTACTATGTTTATGCATACTGTACCTTGTTAAAAGAAGGTAAGATTTCAGCCGGGGATAAGATGAATGTAGTTGTTCCTACCGGAAACTTTGGTAATATTTTAGCTGCATATTACGCTAAGAATATGGGATTGCCAATTAATATGTTTATCTGTGCATCCAATGAGAATAAAGTTCTTTATGATTTCTTTGCTACAGGAATTTATGATAAGAACAGGGAATTCTCTCTTACAAATTCACCATCCATGGATATTCTTGTATCCTCTAATCTTGAAAGATTAATATATAAGATTGCAGGAGAAGATGACAAAAAGAATGCTGAATGTATGGCAAATCTTTCAAGTACGGGTAAGTATGAGATTACAGCAGATATGAAAGAGGCACTTTCAGAATTCTATGGTAATTATGCTACACAGGAAGAAACCGGTGCAACCATTAAGGCTTTATATGAAAAGACAGGATATGTGATTGATACACATACAGCAGTTGCAGCTGATGTTTATAAGAAGTATGTGAATGATACTTCTGATAAGACAGTAACGGTTATTGCCTCTACCGCAAGTCCGTTTAAGTTTGCCAGAAGCGTTATGAGCGCCATTGATGCAAAATATGATGCAATGGATGATTTTGCACTAATAGATGAACTTAGCAAAATCGGTAATGTAAGTATTCCGAGAGCAATTGAAGAAATAAGAACGGCTCCGGTATTACATGATACACAGTGCGAAGTTGATGAAATGAAACAAGTGGTTAAGAATTTCCTGGGAATGTAAGATGAGTCATAGTGAAAAAAAGCATATTTTGGTGGTGGATGATAATACGACGAACCTTAAATATGCAACCAATATTTTAACTGAATATTATAGGGTCTCAATGGCTAAATCCGGAGAACAGGCGCTGGAGCTTCTTAAAAAAGTAATTCCCGATTTGATTCTGTTGGATATAATGATGCCGACCATGGACGGATACACAACCTTTAAGCACATTAAGGAAAGCTCCCTTACATCATCAATACCGGTGATATTTTTAACGGCTGATGTTGAGTGTGAAAGTGAGATTAAAGGCCTTAAAATGGGTGCTATGGATTACATAAAGAAACCTTTTGAACCTGAAATTATGCTTAGCCGTATAGAAAAGGTTTTGCAGATTGATGATATGCGTAAGCATTTGACTTTATCTGCCCAAAAAGATGAATTAACCAATTTGTGGAACCGGCATTATATAGAAGCCGAAATCCGTAAAACCGCCTTAAGTGATGATAACCGTGGTGTATTCATGATGATGGATATGGATAATTTTAAAGCGGTTAATGATAATTTTGGACATATGATGGGAGATGCCATACTGATTAATATGGCCGAGGTCCTTCAGAAAGTAACTAAAGAAGACGATGTCATATGCCGTATGGGCGGAGATGAGTTCTGCCTGTTTCTTAAAGGGGCATATCCGAATGAAGAGTGCGTAAGGATTGCTAAGGAGATTATTGCCGGAATGGATGATAAGCTCAAAGTAATTAATGCGGATGGCTATGATGTTTCGGTATCAATTGGTATCGCCCAAATGCCGGATGACGGAACGGATTACAGTGA
Source organism: Lachnospiraceae bacterium (assembly GCA_045576455.1). Taxonomy (GTDB): domain Bacteria; phylum Bacillota; class Clostridia; order Lachnospirales; family Lachnospiraceae; genus RGIG4034. The sequence continues at coordinate 52,960 of JAZNGM010000009.1, forward strand.
GTTATATAATAAAGCAGACAAGGCTCTTTATTTTGTAAAAGAAAACGGTAAAAAGAGTTATCATTTTTACAAAGAAAAATAGCGTGCATTTTCCTATTAAGTAAAAAGAATGCCACACATTTTACTTACCGTAATGGTATATAAAATGTGTGGCATTAATAATTTATCTGTCGGCTATGTCAATGTAATCTTTGTCCGGACAAATCGGCTTGTATGCAGGTCTGATGATTTTGCCGTTATTGGCAAGTTCTTCCAGTCTGTGTGCACCCCATCCTACGATACGGGCAATGGCAAACATTGGTGTAAATAATTCTGTAGGTAAACCTAACATGTTATAAATAAATCCGGAATAGAAGTCTACGTTAATGCTGACTCCTTTATACATCTGACGTTCTTCTGCAATAACTTTTGGAGCAAGACGTTCAACTGCGGAATAGAGTTCAAATTCATCCGTAAGTCCTTTTTCGGCAGCAAGATCATCCACATAATTCTTAAGAATCTCGGCACGAGGGTCTGATTTAGAGTAAATGGCATGACCGACACCGTAAATAAGACCGTTTTTATCAAAAGCTTCTTTATGCAGGAGCTTACGAAGATAATTTGCTACTTCGTCATCGTCCTTCCAGTTCTTAATATTCTGTTTCATATCTTCAAACATTTGGACTACTTTAATGTTGGCACCTCCATGACGCGGTCCCTTCAAAGAACCGATAGCGGCAGCAATAACAGAATATGTATCAGTCAATGTAGAAGTTACAACATGCGTTGTAAAAGTTGAGTTATTACCACCACCATGTTCCATGTGAAGAACGAGAGCCATGTCGAGAAGCTGTGCCTCCAGTGGAGTATATTTCATATCAGGACGTAGAAGATATAATATATTCTCTGCGGTAGATAGTTCAGCCTTTGGCTTATGAATATACAGACTGTTTCCGTAATGGTAATGGTTATAGGCCTGATAGCCATATATGCTTAATAACGGAAAGAGACTGATTAATTGTAAGCTTTGCCTTAATACATTAGGAATAGAAGTGTCTTCTGCTTTATCATCATAAGAATAAAGGGTAAGAACGCTTCGGGCTAAAGTATTCATCATGTCGCGACTTGGTGCTTTCATTATGATATCCCTTACAAAACTTGTAGGAAGAGAACGATATCCTGCTAAAATAGCATTAAAATTATCCAGTTCTTTTTTATCAGGGAGTTCATTGAAAAGTAATAAATAAGAAAGTTCTTCAAACCCAAATCGATTTTCTTTAGTAAAGCCGTTTACAAGATCTTTAACGTCATAGCCTCTGTAAAAAAGGCGTCCGTGTACAGGAACGGATTCGTTATTAATAATCTCAGTTGCCCTTACATCTGAAATATTAGTAAGTCCGGTTAATACACCCTTACCATTTAAATCACGAAGTCCTCTTTTTACCTCATATTTTGCAAAAAGTTCACTGTCAATAATACCGGCTTGTTCGCTAAGCTTTGAAAGACGTAAAATCTCAGGCGTAATCTCAGAGTAATTAATGTTGTCCATACCACATCCCCTTTCTGAAATTTTCGAGAGTAAATGTATAATATCATATTTAGGTGGTATCAACAATAAAAAATGAATAAAATTTATGTAATTTTATGCTTTAAATGGTAAATTTTATGATAAACTAATAAAAATATTAATATATGGTGGTAATTATGAATATTTATGCAGAACGTGTTGATTTTTTACAGAAGATTATGGAAGATAAAAAGCTTGATTATGTAATTGTTCCGACAGGAGATTATCATAATAGCGAATATGTAGGAGCATATTTTAAGTTAAGAGAGTTTATAAGCGGATTTACCGGCTCAAACGGAACATTGCTTATAACAAAAAAAGAAGCATTTTTATGGACGGATGGAAGGTATTTTGTACAAGCAGAAAAGGAACTTATGGGAACCGGAATTTTGCTTATGAAAATGCAGGAGGAAAATGTCCCTACCCTTGAAGAATATCTTCTTAGTCAATATAAGGATACACAGCGTATCGGAATTGATAAAAAAATAGTAACGGTAAGCTTTATAAATAATTTGCTTAATCAAAATGCCGGCCTTCAGTTTGTTGATTTTGATGCCGGAAGTTTTATTTGGGACAATAGACCTAAATTGCCGTGTAATGATATTATGCTGCTTCCGACAAATATTAGCGGTAAATCCTTTTCTGAAAAACTTATTGACGTGCGTCATGCATTAAAAGATAAAGGTGCGGATGCAGTTTTTATCAGCAAACTGGATGATATTATGTGGTTATTTAATTTACGCGGAAGTGATGTGAAATGTAATCCGGTTTCGCTTTCGTATGCGTATATCAGCAACGAAGAAGTTAAACTTTTCATTCGGGAGAAAGCACATTCAGAGATTGTAAAATTGTATGCAGCAGATAATGGGATAATGCTACATCATTATAAAGATACTTTTTATGTTTTAGAGCAGATTTCAGGTAAAAAGATTCTTATTGATGCAGCATATACCAGTGAACAGGTTTTTGAATCATTATGCCGTAAAAACACTCTGGTATTTGGTGTGAATCCGACTACACCACTGAAAGCTGTAAAAAACCATGTAGAAATTGATAATATACGTAAGGTATACGCAAAAGATAATGTGGCGGTAACAAAATTTATCTGTTATTTGAAAAATGCAGCTGACATTGAGAAAACAAATGAATATGAATTGGCACAGTATATTGATAATTTAAGAAAGGACATTGACGGATATCTTGATTTGTCTTTTGAAACTATTTGTGCCTATGGGGAAAATGCAGCAATGATGCATTATGAGGCAACAGAAGAGAATTATAGCTGTCTTAAAAAAGAAGGTTTCCTGTTAGTGGATTCCGGTGGGCAATATTTAGGCGGAACAACGGATATTACAAGAACTATAGCATTGGGAAATCTAAGCTATGAAATGAAGAAGCATTATACTTTGGTTTTAAAGGGTAATCTTGCTTTAGCCAATGCTAAATTCATGTATGGCTGTACCGGAAGAAATCTGGATATTCTTGCGAGAAATCCATTATGGCAGGAAGGGATAGATTATAAATGCGGAACCGGTCATGGAATCGGATATATATTAAATGTGCATGAAGGACCGCAAAATATAAGATGGCGTTATGATAAGACCGCAGAGGAAGCAGTCCTTGAAGAGGGGATGCTCATAACGGATGAACCGGGTGTGTATCTTCAAGGGAAATACGGAATCAGAATAGAAAATGTCCTTTTATGCAAACGGGGCGTTAAAAACAGTGACGGACAGTTTATGGAGTTTGAAACCTTGACATATGTTCCGTTTGAAAGGGAGGCAATTTTAAAAGAACTATTAACGGAAGCGGAAATAAAATGGATTGATGCGTATCATAAAACTGTATATGAAACGATGAAAAATCACTTCACAACAGATGAGCAGAAATGGCTGTTAGCAGTATGTGCGCCATTATGATAAATCCATAGTATTTTATTATTTTTCATACTTTTTTTATATCGTCAAATATTGACTTTTGACTATCTTTCTGCGATAATACAAAATGCGTGTGACTGTATGCACGTATTCAATGATAATAACCCACAGGGGTTAGAATAATAAAATTAAGGAGGACAATTTAGATGTCATCAAAAGCTTATTATCCGATAGCTGAGATTGGTGCTGGAAAAGTTGGTTTTTCTAAGACACGTTCTATCATCGAAGCAGCTTTCTATGGAAACAATGTAGTAAAAGTTAACACATTAAAGGAAGCTTATGAGTTAGCTAAAAATTCACCGGGTACTGTTGTTACAGATATGCCAATTAAGGACGGAGATACATTTGGTCTTGAAAAAGATGCAAAAGTTCTTTTATTCAACGATGGTGCAGTAACAGGACGTTATGCAGCAGCTCGTCGTATTAAAGGTGAGCCTGGTGTTGATGCCGCAAAACTTGATAAGGTTGCTATGGATGCAATCTATGAGAGCCGTTGGAAAACAATGTACCATGCAGAGTGTTTCATCGGTCTTGATCCTGAATTCATGGTAAAGGCACACTTGCTTATTCCTGAAGGAGAAGAGAATATCCTTTATAACTGGATGCTTAACTTGCAGTATATGTCCGATGATTATGTTAAGATGTATAAGAATTCTAAGATGGTTGGAGATGGTAAGGAAGCAGATATCTACATCTTCTCTGATCCACAGTGGGTTCCTGGTAACAGACCTGACGTTGATTATAGCTGCTTAAGCGATCCACTTACTCTTTGCTATTTTGATACAGAGCAGAACTGTGCTTGTATCCTTGGTATGAGATATTTTGGTGAGCATAAGAAGGGTACTCTTACAATGGCTTGGGCTATTGCTAACAGAAATGGTTATGCAGCATGCCACGGCGGACAGAAAGAGTATACATTAGAAGATGGTTCTAAGTTCGTAGCTTCAGTTTACGGATTATCTGGATCAGGTAAATCAACACTTACACATGCTAAGCATGGTGATAAGTATCCTGCAATTAAGGTTCTTCATGATGATGCTTACATCATCAATACAGATTCATGTGCATCTGTAGCTCTTGAGCCAACATATTTTGATAAGACTTCAGATTATCCTACAGGATGTCCTGATAATAAATATCTTCTTAC
>JAZNGM010000010.1:0-87674 GCA_045576455.1 Lachnospiraceae bacterium
TAAAGACCCCTTGAAGACGACAAGGTAGATAGGACCAAGGTGTAAGTACAGTAATGTATTCAGCTGATGGTTACTAATCGGTCGAATGCTTCACCTAAAGGAAAGTGTGAAGGAAAAGGATAGGAAGAGGAAGTTATTCTAAGGAAAGAAGATATAGATCTGAATGTTCGGTTTTGAAGGTACACAGGAAAGAAATATTCCTCGATAGCTCAATGGTAGAGCACTCGGCTGTTAACCGAGTTGTTGCAGGTTCGAGCCCTGCTCGGGGAGCTTAAAACTGGCTCCATGGTCAAGCGGTTAAGACATCGCCCTTTCACGGCGGTAACACGGGTTCGATTCCCGTTGGAGTCATTTAAATTCGCAATCATTATGTTTGCCGATGTGGCTCAATTGGCAGAGCAGCTGATTTGTAATCAGCAGGTTATCGGTTCGAGTCCGATCATCGGCTTAACCCATAAGGGAATTGCGGACCTTTAGCTCAGTTGGTTAGAGCAACCGGCTCATAACCGGTCGGTCCTGGGTTCGAGTCCCCGAAGGTCCATTTTTATATTTGATTTGAAAGATTAGGCCCAGTGGCTCAGTTGGTTAGAGCGCCGCCCTGTCACGGCGGAGGTCGTGGGTTCGAGTCCCATCTGGGTCGCTTAATATTTCAAAATGTATTAACAAGATGAAATATTCTACATAATTACATGGGATCTTAGCTCAGCTGGGAGAGCATCTGCCTTACAAGCAGAGGGTCATAGGTTCGAGCCCTATAGGTCCCATTAGAACTTTATTAAGTTCTTGAAACCATGTGTTTCATGCCGGCGTGGCGGAACTGGCAGACGCGCAGGACTTAAAATCCTGTTGTGGCAACACAGTACCGGTTCGATTCCGGTCGCCGGCAGTAAGTGCGCTTAGCTCAGCTGGATAGAGCGTTTGGCTACGGACCAAAAGGTCGGGGGTTCGAATCCTCTAGCGCACGTTATAAGAATTGTACTAAAAAAAGAGCATTCGTTTGAATGCTTTTTTTGTTTTCATCTTTCTTTTTTATGTTAGAATAACCAATAATGACAAGCATAGTATTAATGCATGTCATAACGTAAATCGTATAAGGAGAGATTGTGATGGCTGAATATTGGGATTTGTATGATGCAGACAGAAATTTTTTAGGAAGAACTATAAAGCGTGGAGATGCTTTTGAAAAAGATGAGTATTATGTATGCTGTGAAATATGGATTATGAATGAGGAAGGTAAGTTTCTTATTACACAAAGACATCCTGATAAAAAGGCGGGTGGTTTATGGGAATTTACAGGCGGTGGTGTACTTGCAGGAGAAACAACGGCACAAGGCGCTGTACGTGAAGTTAAGGAGGAGCTTGGCGTATCAGTAAATACATCAGAGTTAACATTACTTGAGGTCTATAAACATAAAAATTATTTTATGGATATATATGTATTAAAGAAAAATCTGGATATTACTACACTTACATTACAACCTACGGAGGTTGTGGATGCAAAATGGGTATCCAAAGATGAACTTTTGTCCATGATTGATAGTAAAGAGATTGTATGGTCGGTTGGACTTCGTTACACTCAGTATAATGGTTTGATTAGCTAGCTATTTTATTGTAAGTGTATAGTTTTGGAGAAAATACATGAAATTAAGAACTTATTGTGATTTCCGTATTTTGTAGCAGTTTTTTATCTTAAAGAATTTCGCTATATGTTGATGTTGAAATAATATGCATAGTGATATAATTAATATACTAAAATATTGAAAAATGATTTAGTAGAGAGGGGAAAATATGGGATTTCGAACGCTTGAAATCAGTCGTGCTGCAGAAATACACATAAAGGAATGACAACTGGAAATTACAACAGAAGATGGAGTTTTAGTTGTGCCGATAGAGGATTTGAATCAAATTATGGTACATGGTGCTAATATACGACTGTCTACAATGGATTTATCTATATTAAGTCAGAATAAAGTTGCACTCATGACGGTTGATGATAGGTATTTGCCGACAGCCATTGTGTTACCATTTGAAGGACATACGAGGCAATCTAAATTAATGCATGCACAAGTGAATACTACACATGAAAAATACATGGAATTATGGATTCATATTATAAAACAAAAAATTATTAATCAATCCAGAGCATTATCTATTATGGGACTGGCTGGTGCAGAGAAAATTGCAGAGTATGTGTCAACAGTGAAGGAGGAGAATGTTGATTATTGTGAGTCATTGGCTGCTAAAGAGTATTTTATATACTTCCATGAAGGATTTAACAGAAGAAGCGAGAACCCTATAAATAGCAGATTAAACTATGGTTATGCTGTTGCCAGAAGTGCAATTGCAAGAAAACTGGTGGCAACCGGTTTCCATCCAACTTTTGGAATGCATCATGACAACCAATTAAATGCATTTAATCTGGCTGATGATTTAATTGAACCATATCGTGCAATTGTTGATTTAGTAGCACATAACAATATTGCGCCAAATATACAGTTGACAAAATCAGAAAGAAGAGAATTGGCACATGTATTGCATAATGCCTGTAGTGTTGACGGAGTAAAGATGAATGTAATGTCAGCAATTGATATTATGGTGGAGAGTTTGAAAAGGATCATTTTAGACGCTTCAACAGAAAGATTGAAGTTACCAATGATTCTACCGATCGAGAGTATGGAGGGGATTACAGAATGAGATTACTTGTTATTCTGAGCCCGACAGAGAAATGGGGAACTAAAACAGAGTATACAAGACTTCGAAAATTTTTACGTAAGGATGGTTATGTACGAATTGCACCTGAAGTATTTATGCGGATAGTACAAAATAGAAAGGCATCTGAAAAACATTACAGACGAATAGAAGAATACGCACCTAAAACCGGAGTGGTAAGGATTTTGCGTTTGACAGAAAAGCAATATAATAATATATATATGGTAGTCGGTGAACCGGATTATCAGGAAAGAGTAATTGGCATAAATAGTCATATAGTGATATAATATGATTCATGAAACGTTATTTATAAATGCATGGGCGTTTGATGAAAAAATATACAAAATATAGTAGTTGAATAACCTACCAAAAATGGTGCATCGTTCAACAAAATTGGAGATAGGTACTATGAAGCAGTAATAAATATCATGAATGTTAAGAAGGGTAAACTGTTTAAGGATGTGACAAAAATAAAAGATGTTACGGAGGCTATAATGAACTCATACGGACAAAATCCGAAGTTTCAATTCCTACGAACATCTTCTACTAATAGTGTATCACAAAAAGAGGAAAATGCAACGGATTTGGTGAAAAAATCTTTGTTGAATAACCTACCAAAAATGGTGCATCGTTCAACGATAAGGGATTTGTTGCAACAACACCTGACTTGCACGGTGGATTTGGTGGCGGTATCCAAATGTATATTGATGTTCCAAAAGGAGCAAAAGGCGTATATTTGGGTGATTTATCGGCAGCACCTGACGAGAAGGAATTTCTTTTGCAATGTGGTACACAGTTCTCCGTTGAAAAGATTGAAGCGTATACCGATAAGTTTGGTGATACGCAGTATGATGTTTATTTGAGGGTGATTACAGATGAATGAAAAATTTGAAGCCAAGAAGGGCGAAATGCAGTTGATTGATAATGATGATTTGGATTGTAAAGGGTGCATCTATGTGCATAGTGATAGCACCATGGATTGTGTCATATATCAAATGGCTAAACCCGGAAAAATATTATACGGTGGGAAATGCAAACACAAAAAAACGAAGCAGTAAAGCATCTTGCAAACAATGGCAGGGTGCTTTTTTCATGCAAAAAATCAAATAACAGATATTTAAGGGCAGTATTTGTGAAAACTTCGCAGATATTGCCTTTTTATATGGATTTTAAGAAAGGGGGTAAGTGCTATGAAAGAGCGTTTGCAGAAGTTATTGACTGTAAAATCCTTAGGTTGAATAACCTACCAAAAATGGTGCATCGTTCAACAATGTATGGTATATTTAAATCACAGAAATACATATAATACTTGACTTATACATAGCCGATTTATACTAGTTATAGTTGGTTATGTTTTGTACACAAGGTAAATGAGAGTTTGTGACACTATACGTGAATCGCAAAACGGACTTGTGGTTATAAACTTTTAAGAGAGACATCGAAAGGTGTCTCTCTTGCATTATGCGAATATATCAAACAAAAAGGATGCAACCCAACTTGCACCCTTATACTCTTCTATTTCTTTTATTAACCTAAAGCATCCATTATAGACATTCCACCAAAAAACATAACAATCATGCCAATGACTGTAATAACTACAAAGAATGTAAGCATACTTTTGATAGACCTGATATTTTTTGTTCTGTCGATTTCAAGTTGAAGCTTCACATCTTCATCTGTCATATTGTTTGTATTTATTTCTTTGTAATATTTATTATAATCTTCGTTACCACCTTCGTAGTGACCAGTTATATAAATCAGGGAATCGTTTGTATTGTTCTTGGATAGATTGTTATAATCCTCTTCTGATAAAGTTTTTGAATTATATATGCCAAGTTCAACTAACTCTTCAATGATTTTATTATTCATCATTACATTACCTCCTAAGTAAAATTAGATATTATATATTATATCAACGTACTCATTTGAAGTCAAATAAAAATGCTTATACACAAAGCAAATCAATAGTACGACATTCAAAACATGGTTAACAGGCTTAAATGATGTACAAAAAGCTATAAATAATATATCTACATTAAGTACAACTGCTAATGGAGCAACACATCTATTCTCTGTTGAATAACCTACCAAAAATGGTGCATCGTTCAACTTAAAAGGCAAGACGTACGAAGATGGCGGTGGATATAAAGTCAGTGGAAAGCAAGACGGACAATATTTACAGTATCATCCTGATAGTGGAAGCCATCATAATGGTGAATACTATAAATTGTCAAGCGGTAAAACAGGTACGCAAAGATATGATATGAATGGTAAATTGATTGAATGATAGGTGGTGATTGTATGGCAATGGACCAAAAGATTATATTCAGTGGGTTGGATTTTGAAGAATGTGAATTTGAATATCCAACAGGGAAAAGAATATGTTATAAAGGAACAGACGGTGGATATTACCGGATTGACCATTTTGGAAAGTTATATGTTATTGAGTATGCAGAAAACGAAGCAGAAGCCAAGGTCAACCGTTTTGAAGATGTTGAAACATACAATGACACTTTACCACAAGATGAACTTGTTAAGTTGATTCAATCAGATTTAAAGAAGTATATTAGCGAATAAAAAGCACTTTGCAAATAATGGCAGGGTGCTTTTTTCATGTAAAAAAATTAAATAACAGATATTTAAGGGCAGTATTTGTGAAAACTTCGCAGATATTGCCTTTTTATATGGATTTTAGGAAAGGGGGTAAGTGCTATGAAAGAGCGTTTGCAGAAGTTATTTAGTGTGAAATCCATAGTAACAATATTACTTAGTTGAATAACCTACCAAAAATGGTGCATCGTTCAACCTATTCTGCTATTGAAGTGGTAGTCAATAAAAATGGTAAACCAGAGGAATGCAGTTTTAAAGACAAAAATAATAAATTCATGAAAATGGTAAAGTGTTGTATTGATGTTTATAATAAAAACTATCAGGTTGTTTTAGCGATAGGTGAAAATAAATGGATTAAAACTTGGGTTAAAACGCTTTATGCAACAAAAAAAGAAGCTTCTCAAGCGTCTAATGCAAATGCCCTAGACACGACGTCCGAAAACGACCTTAAGCCTGCTTCTTTTAATAGTATTATATCCAAAGAAGTTTCAGATGACAATAGGGAAAATAGTGAAATTAAGAAATCTTTAAAAGATTTCAACACATCCATAGACCTTGAGCGTGAATATGAAGGGATAAGCTTTGGAGAAACAACCGGAGTTCTTGGTGCCGTAACAGCAAAATTGAAACATACTAAAATAGATACGGAGCAGATAAGTTGAAGAATCCACCAAGAATGGTGCATCGTTCAATTAAAAAGCCATTGATTGTCAAGTAAAAAACGAATAATATTAAAGAGATACAGAAGAAATAAATTATTTTTGAAAAATAGCAAATTAAAACAATATTTTTGCAACTAATTAGGTAAAAGAAGCCAAAGGTGGCAGAAAGGTGGAGTCTCCGAGATGGAGTTTAATCGTGATTTCGAGCGACAGTGTGAAGAGTATTTATCTTATTTGTACGGACAGGCAGAGTATTTATACAGTGATTGTACGGATATTGATGTGTTGGTGCAAGATGCACTTATGGCATGGATTGTAAAGCTTCGCAAAGGCGAAAACGTGGAGTATCCCAAGGGCTTTTTGTCGGCAGTTTTGAAGAATAAATATAATGGCTGGCTGCGTGAAAAGTATAAGAAGGATGTGGTGGAATACAGTGAAGAGACCATGTCGGACTTCGGTAATGCGATAGAAGACAGAGAACAGGCAGAATTGCAATCTGAGGAATATACCTCGGTTCGTCGGGAAATCGGCCGGCTTATCAATATTTATAGAGAGGTTACCGTGAGACATTATGTGCATGGACATACGGTGGAGCAGATTGCAAAGGATTTGAAGATTCCACGGGGAACGGTGTTGTCGAGACTTTCAACCGCGCGCAATCAGATCAAAGAGGGACTTAATAATATGGAAAAGTATTCGCAGTTTAGTTATGAGCCAAAGTCTATAAAAATACAAATATGGGGAAATGTAGGCCTGCGGGAGGAACCTCATTCGCTGATAAACTCGGATATTGAGTCCAATATTTTGATACTGGCTTATGAAAACCCGGTGTCGGTGCGAGGTATTGCTGATACCATGGGTATGCCCAGTGCCTATATCGAGCAGATTATTGAAAAACTGGTGAAGGGTGAGCTGATGGGAAGGACGTCAAGTGGTCTTGTGTATACCAGATGCTTTATGCAGCGGTATGAGGATTCCTTTGGAAATATACCCGCTCAGGAAAAGCTTGCAGAAAAGTATGCGTCACAGATCTGGGAGATTGTCTGGAAGCATTTTGAACCCCTTACGAAGAGAGCTGAATTTGAGGAAATGACAGAAAAACAGAAGGCAACATTGTTGTTGTTTCTGTTGTATCAGATACTGTGTAAAGCAATTGACAGATGTGTGGCAAATTATGTATATATGCCGAAAGAGATACCGGAGAGACCCAATGGGGGAAGGTGGCTCGCTATTGGGATAATAACCGAGAATGGTCAGACCAGAGACAACATATATGATGCTTCCGGTCCGGTAATGTTCGGTTACAGTAAGGAGGAAAACGATGAACAGGATTGTCTGATGGCAGATTTGCAGTCGGTGTTTGGAGATGCCCACTGGGCATATGAACGACTGAAGTACAAAAGTTCCCTACGTAGCATCTTACGTTTTTTTGCCTCATTTTTACCTTGTGATGTAAAGACGGACAATAGGTATTTATATGAATTGATACCGGAATTTGAAAAGCTGGGTATATTAAGACGTGATGCGGACGGAGAGGTGAAACTGGATATTCCGGCGTTAACCTTTGAGGAGTCAAAATGCTGGACTCCGGCGTGTTTGCAGGTAGAAGAGGAATTGTATAATCTTCTCTCGGAGGAGATAGTGGAGCTTTGGCTTAATACGAAAAACAGAGTTCCCAAGTATGTGGATGAAGCGGCATTTTATCAGCATAGAGGAGCGGTGAGTGCATATGTAATAGCGCAGCTGCTTGCGATTGTAGATAAGGGCCTTATGCCCTATCCCGTAGTGGTGGGCAAGACACCGTTGATTCATATTGTTTATCGCAAGAAGGAGGAGAAGTAGTAGGGGAGTTTAGCTATTGATAATCGGTATTGTTGTTATAATTTCAGAACAATCAGAGATTATTGCAGAGAACACCAGAAAATGTTAGATGAATTAACAATCCACAGATAGGTTGAAGGCCTCACCAAGAATGGTACATCGTTCAACAAACTTGTATTTATTGGTATACACCGCCGATCAGCTACCAGTTTTTCGCAAGAAAACTTGTATTTATTGGTATGCCCTGCCAATCAGCTACCAGTTTTTCGCAAGAAAACTTGTATTTATTGGTATACACCGCCAATCAGCTACCAGTTTTTCGCAAGAAAACTTGTATTTATTGGTATGCCCTGCCGATCAGCTACCAGTTTTTCAAAGCAAAACTTGTATTTATTGGTATACACCGCTAATCAGCTACCAGTTTTCCAAAGCAAAACTTGTGTTTATTGGTTTGCAGTTCCACCACCATAAAAATATGTCCACAAATAGCACACATACAACACATACAACACATACAACCATACAACACATACAACACATACAACACATTAATAAGACCAACGAAAAGATTATAAAAAGAAATGATTAAATAAATACGACAGAAATAAAAAAGAAACGAGCAAAAAATACGAAAAATAAACAAAGAAAAAAAGCTTCGTACATCCGAAGCTTTAAACCATCAGAAAGCTGCTGAGTTGAAGACCCACCAAGAATGGTGCATCGTTCAACACAGGCATATGATTTTGCAAAAGACTATGATGATACAGGGTCATTTGCCGTTGGAGCACACTAACCCTGTTGCTCTATTTTTAATGTGGTAAGCTGCATTTCGTAAGGCATTCCGTTAGTATTGACATTATCATTTTTTTCGGATAATACATCGGCTTCAATAATCATGAAACTGTTACCCGGTTGAATGGGTAATACTTCAGAAGAAGGAGCATAAGGTAAATGCTCTTGCAATCCTTTTACATAATAATCATCTGCCGGTAAAGTAATAATTCTCTTGTCAAAAGAATCATGCTCACCGGAAACGGTTATATATACATATCTTTCATAGGAATTATGGTCATAGCAGTGAATTATGCCGGATGGATAAGAAGCTTCTATGCCGATGAGCTGTGCCAGTGTAAGCAGGCGCAGGATTAATGCATTAAGTTTGGCGTCTTGTTCGTATGGTATTGCAAGAACAGTACGTTTATCAATAAAGCGATGTGAAGTAATAGGTTTCTTTTGGGTTGAAATAGAATTGACTGAACTGGACAATTGCTCGGATGGTTGTTCGCATGACGGCTCAAATGCATGCATATTCTTAAGATTAAGCATGCATTTTTGAATAAGAGATATTTTCGCATCAGCAAGTTTCTGACAGTCGTTGATGAGTTCAGAAACGGATAACTGTCCGTCTTTTAAATAGGAAGATAAATTTTTGAGAGGCATTCCCAGTTCAATGCAGGTAGTAATGGCGTCAAGCATCGGGAGTTGTTCTTCTGTATAATATCTGTAATTTGTACCGGCATTAATATATGCCGGCACAAAAACACCAATCTCATCATAATAACGAAGAGATTTAATACTGACATTTTTAAGTTTAGCAACTTTTCCGATACTAAGGTATTTTGCCATGTGTTATCCTCTGCGGTTAAATAAGTGATGTACTAAAATATCTTTCTGCACGATCTGCAAGTATGGTTGCAATTACTTTGTCTTCGCCGTATTTTTGGGCCATCTGTTTAGCAGCCCAGACATTGGCGCCGGATGATGTTCCGACAAGAAGCCCCTGAATACGTGCAAGCTCCCTTGCAGTTTCAATAGCATCATTATCTGCCACTTCAACTAAATCCGTAATTATATCTACATTAAGAATGTCAGGAATAAATCCGTCACCGATTCCTTGGATTTGATGAAGTCCAGGTTCGTGTCCTAAGATAGCAGAAACATTTTTAGGCTCTACGGCTACAATCTTTGTGTCAGGATTTTTTTCAAGAAGGTACTGGGCGATTCCCTGAAGTGTTCCGCCGCTACCGATACCGCTGACAAAAATATCAATTTTACCATTGAGTTGTTCAAATAATTCCGGTGCAGTACCGTTATAATGTGCCATTGGATTGGCCTGATTCTGGAATTGCTGAGGTACAAAATAATTATCAGAGGAAGAAGCAATGCGTACAGCTTCATCAACAGAGCCACCGATGCTTAATTCGGGTGGTGTGAGGACAAGCTCAGCACCAAGTGCTTTTATGATTTTCTTACGTTCTTCGCTCATGTTTTCAGGCATTACGATAATAACCTTGTAACCTTTCCGGATACCGCAAAGAGCAAGTCCGATTCCGGTGTTGCCGCTGGTTGGTTCAATAATTGTCATGCCGGGTTTTAATTTTCCGGCTTTTTCTGCTTCTTCAAGCATATTTTTTGCAATACGGTCTTTTATACTGCCGCCCGGATTTAAGAATTCCGCTTTGGCAAAAATATTAAGTCCTGTTGTTTCTTTTAAACTAACAAGAGGAGTATTTCCTATTAAATCTAAAATGTTTGATGTATACATAATTATTCCCTTTCGTAATGAAAAGATTATCTTATGCTATTATATACTTTGATGGAATGCTTTGGCAATAATTATTGCCTTTTTATATGCCATTTTATATAATGGCAAGGAAAGGTGACGGTGAGTATGGACAGATATGAATTTATTGATAGTTTGAGACGGTGCTTGTCGGTGGAACTTAGTGCAGACCGTGTTAATGAACATGTAGAGTATTATAATCAGTATATAGACATGCAATTAAAAAAAGGCCGGACAGAGCAAGAAATTTTGGAAGAACTTGGCAACCCGAGATTAATTGCAAAAAGTATTGTTATAACAGAAAAAGAAAAAAATAACTATTATAATAAAGAAGAAAGTACATTAAATAATGAAAGAAACCGGCAATCAAATGAAACGGTACACATTTCATTTAAATCAATTATCACGGTATTGATAGTTGTTTTACTTATAATAGTAGTGGTAGCAGCCATTTTTATGGTATTTATTATACGGTTTTTGTTGCCTATAATACTTATTGGTGTTGGTATTTCTTTCATTATTAAAACTATAAAACGAAATTAGTATATTTTTTTGTAATTAAGTAATACTAATCCTGTAACTTAAATTACAGGAGGTATTTCTTATGACAAAGAATGATTTTTCTAACGAAGCTTCAAACAGTAAGAATTCAACAAGCAACGCTTCTTCATCAAAAGCAAACAATGCATCAAATGCAAACAATGCATCAAACGCTAACAATGCTTCAAATGCAAACAATGCTTCAAACAGTTCTTCTAACAAGTCTAACAATAAAGCATCTGATAGCACAAATTCTTCAAACAGCAAGAATTGCTATTAATCCTTTAAGGACCTGAACTGAATTATATGAAAGAAAGCCTGATAGTCTTTGCACTGTCGGGCTTTTTCTCAATGATTTTGTTTGACATAACAGTACATTACGAATTAATATAGACATATGAAAAAATTAGAGTTGATAGCTCCATGTCATTTCGGTATGGAAGCAGTATTGAAAAAAGAAATATATGATTTAGGGTATGATATTGCCTCTGTAGAGGATGGCCGGGTTACCTTTTACGGTGATGAAGAAGCTATTTGCAGGGGGAATATATTTTTGCGTTCTGCAGAACGTATTTTAGTCAAGGCAGGTTCTTTTCATGCAGAAACTTTTGAAGAACTTTATCAGGGAACCAAGGCCATTGAATGGGAAAGCATTATACCTGAAAATGGTAAATTCTGGGTTGCTAAAGCGGCGAGTATAAAAAGTAAGCTGTTTAGCCCTTCCGACATACAGTCTATTATGAAAAAAGCTATGGTGGACCGTTTAAAAGGTATCTATCATATAGAGTGGTTTAAGGAAGATGGTGCTTCTTATCCTGTCAGGGTATTTTTGATGAAGGATGAAGTGACGGTAGGGGTAGATACCAGCGGAGATTCCTTGCATAAAAGAGGATACCGTAAGCTGACGGCTAAAGCGCCCATTGCTGAGAACCTGGCGGCAGGGATGATAATGCTTTCACCTTGGCATGGAGACAGAAGTCTTGTGGATCCATTTTGCGGAAGTGGAACCATACCTATTGAAGCAGCTATGATGGCGGCTAATATCGCGCCGGGAATGACAAGGGCATTTACGGCACAGAACTGGCATAATTATATTGATGCAAAAATCTGGAAAGATTCCCGTGAAGAAGCACAGGATTTAGTAGACAGAACCGTAAAGCCGGATATACAGGGATTTGATATAGATGAGGAAATGATAAAAATATCGCGTGCAAATGCTAAGCTTGCAGGCGTAGATAAGATGATTCATTTCGAAAAACGTTCAGTAAGTGAATTAAGCCATCCGGGTAAATATGGATTTATCATTACAAACCCGCCGTATGGTGAACGTTTGGAAGATAAGAAAAGTGTAGAACCGATTTACAAGACGATAGGTATACGTTATCGTATGCTTGATTCGTGGTCCATGTATCTTATAACTTCTTATGAGACGGCTGAAAGAGATATCGGTATGAAGGCAACTAAAAACCGGAAGATATACAATGGTATGATGAAAACATATCTCTATCAGTTTATGGGACCAAAACCACCTAGGAAAGAGTAAATTATATGAAAGATCGTTTGATGAAGGGTACTGCGGTATGTTGTGCTTTGTTTTCTGTTACAATGATGGTAGTAATCTTCTTTTACATGAAAACGCGGACAATTGTATATGCTTCGGAAAATACGCTCGAAGAAAAAGATGCATCTTTTACGGAAAAAATCAGTAATCTGCTTGAAGTGTTACCGACAACCATTGACGTGACATATGAGCCGGAACTAAAAGGAATTAAGATACCTGTTACGGATGCTATTACAGAGGATAAGTTTGCACTGGTTCCCGATATGATAAACGGGAATTTAACAATATATTTAGATGGATTAAGTGAAGGGTATTATAATGAACAGAAGCCGTCCATTGATCCTAATATGATATCTTATGTAGGCATGGCGCATGAGGATGGTGCGACAAAACTTCGTATACAACTTAAAAGCGTTTATGAATATACGATTAAAAAGGAAAACGGAACCTTATATGTTAAGTTACAGCGGCCAAAAGAAGTATTTGATATGGTTGTACTGATAGATGCAGGACATGATGATGAAGACGTGGGAGTCAATGCAAATGGTATTTCTGAAAAAACATTGATTATGTCTGTGATTAAGAAATTTAACGACCTAAAAAAAGATAGTAAAATAGGTTTTTATTTTACGAAATTTGCTTCAAATGAATTAACCGTCGCTGAAAAGAATAATATTATCGCATTAACACAAGCTGATATGCTCATAAGTATTCATGCGGCAAGTGATGAAGATGTAAGTCAATTCGGAATGAATGCATATTATAATGCACGTTTGTATACCAGAGGATTGACAGGCTCCATGTTAGCGGATTGCCTTTTGAGAAATCTTGCGGAATCGGTATTTGGAAAAGCAAATGGAATATATGAAGCCAATGATAATCATCCGGTGGTATTAAATACGATGGTGCCTGCCGTAGAAATAGAAATCGGTCATCTGACCAATGTGGATGAGGCAGCATTACTTAAGGATGAAGAATATCAGCTTCGTATTGCACAAGGAATATATAACGGTATTTTAGAAGCAAAGTCCTTGTCAGATATTCAGTAGGAGGAATTGATGAAGACTATTATTTTTGCAACAGGTAATAAAGATAAAATGAAGGAAATCCGGATGATTATGAAGGATATGCCGATAGAACTTTTGTCGATGAAAGAGGCCGGTATTGAGGTTGATGTAGAGGAAAACGGAACGACATTTGAAGAAAATGCATTAATCAAAGCACAGGCAGTAGCCCTTGCGGCAAAAGATAAGTATGATGCTATAGTGCTTGCAGATGATTCGGGGCTTGAAATAGATTATCTGGATAAGCAACCGGGAATCTATTCTGCACGGTTTATGGGGGAAGATACGCCGTACTCCGTTAAAAATGCAGAGCTTATCCGTCGTCTTGAAGGCGTGCCGGACGAAGAGCGTACAGCCCGTTTCGTATGTGCCATAGCTGCAGTGTTCCCTAATGGAACAAATGAGGTGGTAAAGGCAACGATGGAAGGTATTATAGGTTATGAGGAAGAAGGCGGAAATGGCTTTGGTTATGATCCGATTTTCATTTTGCCGAAATATGGATGTACAACAGCAACATTAACACCGGAACAAAAGAATGAGGAAAGCCATAGGGGTAAGGCATTACGTCTTATGAAGGATATTCTTTCCGATAGACTGTAACGATTTAGTAAATGCAAGAGAGAACGGTAATATGAGGGTACTGATTATTAGTGATACGCATAGGCAAAATAATAACTATTTGAAAGTATTATCACAGGTAGCTCCTGTAGATATGGTTATTCATTGCGGTGATGCAGTTGGAAGTGAATATTTAATTACGGAAGCAGCGGATTGTCCGGTGCATATTGTGCTTGGCAACAATGATTTTTTTTCCGATTTACCGAAAGAAATTGAAACGACAATCGGGAAGTATAAAGTTTGGATAACGCATGGGCATAATTATTATGTTATGATGGATAATAAACATATAAAGAGAGAAGCAATAGCCAGAAAAGCGGATATTGTTTTTTACGGACATACGCATAAGCCGGTGGTGGAATGGGATAAAGATATTATAGCCGTTAACCCCGGAAGTCTAAGTTATCCCCGACAGGACGGACATCGTCCAAGCTATATTATGATGGAAATAGATAATAAAGGAGAGGCTCATTTTACAATAAATTATCTGTAAAATGCGAAAAATAGGGCGTTTTGACTGAATTAAAAAAAAGTTAAAAAAGTTGTTGACAACCTATAACCCTTATTATATAATTTGACTTGTGTCACGGAAAAGGACACATAAAAGCAGTCTATCGGGGTGTGGCTCAGTTTGGCTAGAGCACCTGGTTTGGGACCAGGGGGTCGCAGGTTCGAATCCTGTCACCCCGACTCAAGCAACAAATGCTTAGACAGACTTGCGGGTGTAGTTCAATGGTAGAACACTAGCCTTCCAAGCTAGATACGTGGGTTCGATTCCCATCACCCGCTCTTTGATAAATATGTGTTCGTAGCTCAGCTGGATAGAGCAACGGCCTTCTAAGCCGTGGGTCGGGGGTTCGAATCCCTTCGAGCACGTTTCACTTAACTTTTGGTGATAAGATGGAGCGTAGATTAGCGCCCAATATGGTGGATATGGCGCAGTTGGTTAGCGCGCCAGATTGTGGCTCTGGAGGCCGAGGGTTCGAATCCCTCTATCCACCCGCTGGTATTTCTTACGAGATACTAACACAGGGCTATCGCCAAGCGGTAAGGCACAGGATTTTGATTCCTGCATTCGCAAGTTCGAATCTTGCTAGCCCTGCTAGCTGTAGATGATAACAGCGAATAATAAAATATGGGATACTAGCTCAGTTGGTAGAGCACTTGACTTTTAATCAAGTTGTCGGGGGTTCGAATCCCCCGTGTCTCATTCAAAGCTTCCAAGGTGACTTGGAAGCTTTTTTTCGTCATTTTTTTAGATGAATACGATGTAATAGTGGCTATTTATATGCTTTTTGTATATAATCAATTCAATATGATACATAAGATACGGAGGAATGGGTATGAAGAAACATAAGAAACTATGTATATGGTCAATGGTATCGGCATTGCTTTTGATAATTGCCATTGTTACCTGCGTGGTATTTGACCGTACGCATAGTGTGAAGGATGTTGAACCGGTGTTTAACGATATGACGGCAAATGGTAAGAATGAGCAAAACAATACTAATGCCGGTGAAGGTCAGGGAAATACAGATGGCAGTGATGCAGATGCCGGTAAGGAGGATGGTTCCGGTGGTTCTGTGAGTGGTGGTAGTAAGACAGAAGCAGAGATGATTTCAATTGATGATTCCACACTCTCGGATGAAAGCTCATTTGGAACTTATTCTGCAGCACTTAATGATAAAGTAATATTATTTGATGATGAAGAAACTAAAACGATATACAAAGCCATTCAGACGATTGAAACAAAGACGACGGGTGTATTTGTAACAGTAGCGGATAATACGGGCTTGTCGCGTTTGGGCAAGGGCGATGTATGTATTTTGGAGGATTATGGTGATTCTCCATTTAAGGGAACTTATTTCGGAAAAGTAAAAAATATAGAAAAAGAGAACGGAATTACAACGTATACTTTTGACAATCCTACGTTTGATGAAGTTTTTGATCAATTGAAGTTAGATGTTGACGGCATCGGAAGAAATGGAGATATTGGTGACGTCATGCTTATGGAAGGTGTTACGGTTGAATTCGTAGATAGTGTTAGTCTGGAAGCTTTTAATTCTGACAGTGTTACGGAAATGTATGCCAAGGAGCAGGATTCTTCTGAGCCTACAATAGAAGCAGCCTCTCTTTCTGTAACAGACTCGTTTGATGTGGCAGATGATGCGTTGGATGTAGAAATGGAAATTCCGGAAGGCCAAGGTAAAGGTAGAGGGGTTGTATTTAAGTTTAGCATTGATCTGTTAAAAGCATTGGGAATTGGTGATGACAACGATGCTAACAGTAACAACAATAACAATAATAACAATAATAACAATAATAACAACAATAATGATGATGACGACGCAGATGACCGTGAAGTTTCCTATCAGGAAGCCTTTGGGATAAAAGTATACAGAATGGATACGATTCATACCTTGGAAGATGGGGAGTATACAATTGAAGGCACTATTTACCATACTGCAACTTGTGCACAGGCACAAGAACAGGATTTGGGGAATGGAAAGAGAACTTCTAAAGTCAACTCAACATTAGGTGACGAGTGGAAGGCAGGACATAAACCTTGCGTACTGTGTAAACCACAGGTAGTAAGTTCGGATGATTCCATTGACGGATCATCCAAATGGGAAACCAGTTTTAAATTAGAGGGTAAAGCAGGGGTTGAGAATCTTTATTTTACCGGTGACCTTGATTATGATATCAAGAGAGTTAACTTATTAGAAAATTTATATCTTGAAGCCGGTGGTAAGATAGTAACAGAAGCTAATCTTTTGGTAGGCGGAGAATATACTTTAGGCGGTAATACTACCGGAATCACTTTACCTAACGGATGGGGAAAACTGGAAGGATTGGATGAAAAATTATATCCGATTGCATGCTTACAGTATGACGGTAAATTAACACCGGCAGTTTTAGCAGGAAGTAATGTGGCATTAAGACAGATTAACAGTGATATGCCGCTTAGTATAACACTGTTATTCTATATTGATGTCAAGGGTAACTTGACTATTCAGGCAACTGCCGGGTTCAAGTACGAACAGGAATTTAAGTATACCAATACCATAGTAAAAGATGGTAAGTGGTTATGGGCTGATGAACTTCAGACGGAGACCGCAAAGGAAATTTCTTTTGATGTTTCTATGGAATATGATTATGATGCCCACATAGGAGCTTCTGTAGGCTTTTATGTTTTTAATATGAACGTTGCCGAAATTGCAGTAATAAAGATTGGGTGTGAAGGCGAAGGAACTGCGGCAATGTCCTATGCAGTACAGTTTGACGGTCCGCTTTCCGGTAATATTGCCAATAATATAGATAACAATCCGGATAATGATGTGGCAATACCGGAGCAAAGCAGGCCGACACAAAAATTTGAAACGGAATTTGAATTCTATAACAGGATATATATTAAGCTTATAGAATTGAATATCAGACTAAGTGTACAGATTGACTTGTTTGGCATAATAGATTTTTCGCCAAGCTTTGAAAAGGATGCCTGCTTTATTGACTGGACCCTGCTTGAATGGGGGAATAAGGAAGAAACGGATTATGACGAAGGAGAACAACGTTATGATGTAGCGATTGCCAGAGACGATGAAGCTATTTATTATATAGATGCTAATCATGCTTTGACGAGTGAAACAACGGATATGAACAGAATGGTGCTGATGGAAAATGTTTCTTACATATGTGCCATGGATGATAAGTATGTATATGTAATAGCGGAAAATGAAATAACCGGGCAGGATTGCATGTACAGAGTTGATAAAAAAAGAGGTGGCGGACGTCAGATTGAAGAAGATATATGCCGTGTATTTGATATGGATGAAAAATATATCTATTATACGACCAATTTTGACAAGACCATGCTGAAACGCATTGACAGAAATGATTTGAAATCACACTATTTTGCGGATTTCAGCAGAGAAGTGCGTTGTGCAAGATTCTATGGAGACAGAATCTTTGTCGCAGAGTATGAGCCTAATAATTTGTGGTTTGAATTACGTCATTTTTATTGGTTGGATGAAGAAGGCAATGTCGATGAAGATTTAGGATTGGATGTGGACTATGAGGATGGCATACTTGTTAAACGTGATGCGTATTCTTACAGAACACTTCCGATGTCACAAGATTCCTTTGGACAGGTCGTTGGCTATATTGCCGTTGTAATTGATGGTGAGTATCAAGCGTTAAGGGCTGATGGATTCTACATAAAAGACGATGGACTTTACGGATTAAGAAAACCGGAGTTGCTTACGGATGATTTGCCGGTATTCTTTAAATTTGATTTGTCGACCGGTGAGCAGATAGACTTGATGGAAATGGAAAAAGTTGACACTTATTATACTTTGTATGGGGCTGATGACGGACATTGGTACTATATGGAGCAAAAAGATAATGAAATACTTATCAGAAGAACGGATTCTTCTTTTACTGAAAAGAAAACAATGGGTACAATCGATGCTGAAAAATATGGAATATCATTACGTGGCTGTGAAGTTAAATATTTACAGGACGCGATATATTTTTATCATGTAGATGGTAACCGTGTAAGAGTCATATACCGGCTGGATATATAGGAGGAGAATAATGAAAAAGCTTAATAAGATAAATATTTTCTTTGTTCTCGGATGTATGTTTTTAGTGCTGTTCTTATTCATAGGTACAGAAGTGACAGCATATGCTAAGGATCATGCTTTTTCGGGAAAGAGGGAAATTACCTATAGGATTCAGGCATCAGATTTAAAGTATTATTGCAACAACGGCAGGGAAGGCTTTGAATTCATACTGCGTAAAGACCTTCCGGACAATATGTCATATACCATCTCATCGGAAGATAGGGAGCTTGTATTAAAGGTATGTATCGGATTTGATAGTTTTGATGAATACTTTGAAACAATGCAAACTATTGCAGGAGAAGATGTTAGCATTATATATAAAGAAGGTGCAGACCTTACTTTGATAGAGTCGTTTGAAAGTGAGATGATGACGGAATATTTAAACAACCTGTTTGATTCCAAGGGATTATTCATCGAAAAGAAGTTTGACTTTCTCGCAACGTACGAAGGGACGAAATTGCTGCTAAATGATGCGGAATATATCTGTGATGACAAAGTATATATATCCGGTCATTCTAAGGCAGGTATTATTTACAGTGACTTAGACATACGCCTTGAAAGAGTAAAAGAGGGCGTTGAAGCGACCGTATATGCTTTTGTACGTCTGCGTGATAATGAAGAAGATGCGCTGGGGGAATATATTTATTTCCTTAAAAAGAATGAAAATATAACCTTAAGCGATGACAGTGATACGGAATATGATATTGATTTTACTGTATCAGGCGAGGATATTGACAGTGTTCTCAATACCATTGCCGATTACCTTGGCATCTATATAGATATAAGAAGAACGTATGAAGATGCCGGTATGGGCGTAATCAATGTTACGGAAGAAATCGAATTTATCAAAGACTACGTATTCAATGAAGATACGGATTTATCCTATGAAAGTAATCTGATAGGTATGCACAGGAATCTAACCTCAGACAATGAGGAAATTGAAATTTCAGATTACGAATTGTGTGCGGATGATGATTTTTTAATAAGGTATACTTATGAGAAAGACAGCGTTATTGACGATGTCCTGATTGATACGGAAGTTGTTGACAAGTGGGGAAGAATCAAGAGAACCATTACATATCGTTTATCTTTTGCTACGGCTGAAATCTATCATGATAAGGTAGTAAATCTGATTCAAGGCAAACTTGCTAAAGGAATGACGTGTGAAATATATGATGATGATGAATATCGTAATTATGTCATTTCTGTTGTCTCAGATAAAGACGAAGTGATTTCAGAATTTACCAAAGCGTTTACGGGAATGAAAAGCAGTTTTGTTTCGGTTGACGGAGCCTTTCTTGTTGGTAAAAACAGTTTTTACGATACGATTAGAATGGATAAAGATTTCTTTGGCATGGGTGAAGTTAATAATGTAACGGTTACCTATACAAAAGACGGAAAGGTAAAAACAGTAGATAGTACCGGTATTAAAGACAAATATGTTGATTTGAGTTTTAATTATGGTGTATTGATGAATCGTGAATTAATGCTTCTCGCAATTATAGGGGTAGGCATTATTATTGTAACAGTGTACATACTTATTTTCGTGGGCTTCCTTAAGAAGAAATTCAAGAAAAAAACCGTACCGGCTGTAGAAGACGTGAGAACGGAGGAGGTAAACAGTGATGAAAAAACGGAAAATTAGCATGCTGATATTAATGATTGCAGCTGTTGCATTGTTTACTGCCTGCGGTAAAAAAGAAGTACATTCTTATGCAGAAAGTTATAACAGGGAAGCTTTTAAAGATTATGATGATTATATAAAGCTTTTGAAAAAAAGTAAGGTAAAAGCTGAAAATACCGTATATAAGTTATATGCGTGCGATGTCTTGGAAATTGTTGGAGAATATGCTCTGGAAGAGGAAGATTTTTCTCAAGAAATATTGGATGAGATTGCAGCACTGGAATTTAATGCGGTTATTGTTACGGGTGAGAATATCAGATATTTTCCTGTTTTTGCCGATAAGAAATTTGCCTTGTATATAGATGAAAGTGTGTTATGTATAGAGGAAGCAGTCTTTTCACAGAATGAAAACATAACTTCCCTTCATCTTATAGGGAATGAAATGGAAATAAACGATGATGCATTTTCACAGTGCAAAAATCTTAAGAGCGTTAAAATGGAAGGTACCTTTACCTATGTTGGAGAGAACATGTTTTCAGATTGCATTAATCTGAAAGAGGCAGATATTTTGGCAAGCATTGAAGAATTGGATGAGGAATGTTTTTTGGGATGTATACGTTTGGAACAGGTAACTCTTCCGGAAACACTGCAGGAAATTCCGTATAGGATGTTTTATAATTGCATCGCATTGCCAAGCATTGATTTACCGGATTCGGTTACTTGTTTGGAGAGTGACGCTTTTATGTATTGTTGCTCCCTTACAGAGATTGTACTTCCAAGAAGTGTGGATACGCTATCGGGCGATGTGTTCTCGGGTTGTCTGATGCTTGAAAAGGTAAAGCTTGATGCAACGCTTACAGAGTATGTGGAAGATGAATATTTTGATGAGCAGATTGTTGTTGAATATTACTAAAATGATGAAAACTGGTTGGGATTTTTCCAATCAGTTTTTTTCTTGTGCCTCTAAAAAGAGTGTGCTACAATGTATCGGTATGTTAAAAATAGTAGAATATGATAAGGTAAATGTTTGGAAAGAGGTAATAAAGAATTTATGGAAGAAAAAAATGTGAAAGCCCCACAAGAAAATAAAATGGGTACAATGCCGATAGTTAAACTGTTAATAACGATGTCATTGCCGATGATGATATCCATGCTTGTTCTTTCTTTATATAATATAGTGGATAGTATGTTTGTTGCACAGATATCAGAAGATGCACTTACGGCAGTAAGTCTTGCCTTTCCGCTTCAATCACTGATGATAGCGGTGGGAGCCGGAACCGGTGTAGGTATAAACGCCTTGTTATCCCGCGCACTTGGGGCAAAACAGTTTGACAGGGTAAATAAGATTGCAGAAAACGGTGTTTTTCTTGCAATACTGTCTTCAGTAGTCTTTTGCGTAGTAGGATTTTTGGCTACACGTCCTTTTTATGAAGTACAGACAAATAATGCGGATATTATTAATTACGGTACACAGTATCTTGAAATAGTTTCTGTTTTTTCATTTGGTTGTTTTATCCAGATGGTATTTGAAAGGTTGTTACAGGCAACCGGAAAGACCTTTTTATCTATGATTACGCAGGGAACCGGTGCTATTATAAATATTATTCTTGATCCGATATTTATTTTCGGATGGTTTGGTGTGCCGGCATTTGGTGTAAGAGGCGCGGCTATAGCTACGGTTATTGGACAGATTGTAGCGGCAATACTGGCTATTATTTTAAATACTAAATGTAATAAAGAGATACATATAAATGTAAAGAAATTCAGGCCGCAGGGAGCTGTTATCAAGGATATTTATAAAGTAGGTGTTCCTTCAATCTTTATGCAGGCCATTGGTTCAGTAATGACTTTTGGTATGAACCAGATTTTGATAAGCTTTACTAAAACAGCCACGACCGTATTCGGCGTTTACTTTAAGATTCAAAGCTTCATTTTTATGCCGATATTCGGAATGAACAGTGGCGTAGTTCCTGTTATTGCATATAATTATGGCGCACAGAAGAGAAGCCGTCTTATCAATGCGGCTAAGTTTGCGGTGATTTTTGCAGTAAGCATGATGTTAATCGGATTTTTGGTGTTCCAGTTTATGCCTGAACGGTTGCTTGATTTGTTTAAACCGACACAGGATATGATTGATCTCGGTATTCCGGCATTCCGTATCATAAGTATACACTTTTTACTTGCCGGTTTCTGTATTATTATGGGAACGGTATTCCAGGCACTTGGAAAAGCTACATACAGCCTGGTGGTGTCTCTTGCAAGACAGCTTGTTGTATTGTTGCCGGCAGCATACTTTTTGTCGCTTACCAATAATGTAAATGCAGTATGGTGGGCATTCCCAATTGCAGAGATTGCATCATTTGTAATATCCGCGATTTTCTTTATCCGTATATATAATAAGATTATCAAGAAAATACCGGATAACGCATAAGGAAAAACGAAAGAAAAGTACTTGAAATATGGTTGACTTTTTAGGAAAATAAAGGTAACATTGCATAGGAGAATTTCCTATGCATATGCGGGTGTGGCGGAATTGGCAGACGCGCCAGATTTAGGTTCTGGTGGGAGACCGTGCAGGTTCAAGTCCTGTCACCCGTACTAAAAAAGTGAGTAATACATTTTGTTAAGAGGGAGTAGTAAAGTGTGTAATCAACATACCCCGGCTTGTACCGTGGTTGCACACCTTTCAATAAGAAAAATTGCGAAAGCATTTTTTTGAAAGCACAAGACTTTTAGCACTTAGGTGCTGAGAGTCTTTTTTATTTATTTAATAATGAAAAAGCAAGTACATAGACCATATAAAAATGGAAAACATATGAAATAACAATATTAGGAGGAAAAAATGGATTATTTAGAACTTTTGAAACAGGCAGGACTTTTGGTTCTTGGATTTGTAATGTTGATTAAAGGAGCAGATTGGTTTGTAGAGGGTGCATCAAAACTTGCTGATAAGTTTGGTATTCCACAACTTATTATCGGTTTGACAATTGTAGCGATGGGAACCAGTGCACCGGAAGCGGCAGTAAGTATAACATCATCCTTATCCGGAAATTCCGGTATTGCAATAGGCAATGTTGTAGGAAGTAATATTCTTAATATCCTGATTATTCTTGGCCTTACGGCAGTGGTATCAACGGTTCCGATTCAGAAGTCAACGTTATTTGTTGAAATTCCGTTTGTTATACTTATATCAGCCGGTTTGCTGTTGCTTGGTATGTGGGGGAACGATATATCAAGAGTAGATGGTATTATCTTCTGGTTGTTTTTTATCGCATATCTTACCTATCTCTTTGTTATGGCCAAGAAGGGAATGGCATCGGCAGGGGAAACTGCAGAAGAGGAAGAGAATGAAAAGCCTATGCCAATCTGGCTTATGCTTATTCTGATAGCTGTCGGCGGTGTATTGATTGTGTGGGGCGCTGATGTGACGGTAGACAGTGCCAGCGCTATTGCAGAAACTTTTGGTATGACCAAAAGATTAATCGGGCTCACTATTGTGGCACTCGGAACTTCGCTTCCGGAGCTTATCACAAGCGTTACGGCTGCCCGTAAAAACAAGGCAGATATTGCAATTGGTAATATTGTAGGAAGTAACATTTTTAATATTTTATTTGTAATCGGTACTTCTTCCATAATCACACCGATTGTTTTTGAAAACAGTTTTATCTTTGATACGGTTATTGCGATTGCAGCCTCCGTAATTCTTTTCTTCTGTGTGCTCAAAGGAAGAAAGTTAAGAAGACCGGGCGGAATATTCATGCTGGTTTGCTATGCGGCATATCTTGCTTATATTATCGGCTGGAAATAGCCTGCATGTTTTCGGGATTTTATTTGAAAATAATGGATATACTACCGCTTTATCAGTTATAATATAAAGTAGGATATTGAAAGGAGTCATGTTATGGCGTTACAGACAAATATGCAGAGAGATGTACTGGAACTGAATATGGAAAGACAGTTGGAAGATATTTCTTTAGATCTTTATAATAAGCCGGTACAGGATTGCACTGATCAGGAATTATATTATGTTGTATTAAACCTTGTGAAATGTTTTATGGAAGCAACGGAGAAAATTGCCGGGGAAAAGAAGGTGTATTACATTTCCGCAGAATTTCTTATCGGAAAGCTTTTGTCCAATAACCTGATTAACCTTGGTTTATATGATAAAGTTAAAAATTTGCTTGCTGAAAAAGGAAAAGATCTTAATAAAATAGAAGAGTATGAGCCGGAACCTTCTCTGGGTAATGGTGGACTTGGACGGTTGGCAGCATGTTTTTTGGATTCTATCGCTACGCTGGGATTGCCGGGAGATGGTATAGGACTCAATTATCACTTTGGTCTTTTTAAGCAGGTGTTTGAAAACCGCCTTCAGAAAGCAGAGAAAGATGAATGGATTGAAAAGCAATCCTGGCTTAATAAAACAGATATCTCTTTTGATGTTGCATTTGGAGATAAAAAGGTTACTTCCAGATTATATGACATAGATGTTATCGGATATAACAACGGAATTAACAGACTTCATCTTTTTGATGTGGAGTCTGTGGATGAAAGTATTGTCAAAAAAGGGATTACCTTTGATAAGGAAGAGATAGAGAAAAATCTTACCTTATTCCTTTACCCGGATGATTCGGATGAGGCAGGTAACCTTCTTAGAATTTATCAGCAGTACTTTATGGTAAGCAATGCGGCCCAATTGATTTTATATGAAATGAAGGAACGCCAGTATGATCTTAGAAAGTTGTATAATTATGCGGTTATCCAGATTAATGACACGCATCCGACCATGATTATTCCGGAACTTATCAGAATATTGGTTAATGATAAGGCGTTTACAATGGATGAAGCTATTGAAGTGGTATCCAAGACCTGTGCTTATACCAATCATACCATTCTTGCGGAAGCGTTGGAAAAATGGCCGCTTAAGTATCTTGAAAAGGTGGTACCGCAACTTGTTCCTATTATTAAGGAGCTTGATAAGAGAGTACGTGCAAAATATAAAGATGCGAAAGTGCAGATTATCGATAAAGACAAACGTGTGCATATGGCACATATTGATATTCATTACGGTTTCAGTGTAAATGGTGTGGCAGCAATTCATACCGATATATTAAAAAATACGGAATTAAATCATTTTTATAAGTTATATCCGGAGAAATTTAATAATAAGACCAATGGTATTACTTTCAGAAGATGGTTATTGAATTGCAATAAGGAACTGGCTGCTTTTATTTCCGATAAAATAGGAAGCGGCTATAAGGACAATGAAAAAGAACTCGAAAAGCTGCTTGATTATGTGAATGATAAGGAAGTGCTTGATAAGCTTTTAGAGATTAAAATGAACCGTAAAAGGGAGCTTGTGGATTATATTAAGGAGAAAGAAGGCGTTACACTTTCGGTTGATTCCATTTTTGATATACAGATTAAGAGAATGCATGAGTATAAACGCCAGCAGATGAATGCACTCTATATTATACACAAGTATCTTGAGATTAAGAACGGAAAGAAACCTTCTACGCCGTTAACCTTTATTTTTGGTGCTAAGGCAGCTCCTGCATATATTATTGCGCAGGATATTATCCACTTAATCCTTGTGTTGCAGGAAATTGTAAATAAAGATCCGGATGTAAGCCCATATATGAAAGTTATAATGGTAGAGAATTATAATGTAAGTTATGCGGAAAAACTTATTCCGGCATGTGATGTTTCTGAGCAGATTTCACTTGCCAGCAAGGAAGCTTCCGGAACCGGTAATATGAAGTTTATGCTTAACGGTGCCGTGACACTCGGAACAAGCGATGGCGCAAATGTAGAAATCGGAGAGTTGGTTGGAAACGGGAATATCTATATTTTCGGTAAGGACAGCGATACGGTTATTAAGCATTATGCCAAGGCTGACTATGTATCTAAGGATTATTATAAAAAGAGTCCGGTCATTAAAAAAGCAGTTGATTTTATCGTAAGTAAAGAAGTGCTTAAGGTTGGAAAGAAAGAAAACCTTGAAAGATTGTATAATGAGCTCCTTAATAAAGACTGGTTTATGACTTTGCTTGATCTTGAAGAATATATAGAAGTAAAAGATAAAGTATTTGCCGATTATGAGAAAAAAGAGGAGTGGGCTAAGAAAATGCTTGTTAATATTGCAAAAGCAGGATTCTTCTCCTCAGACAGAACAATAGCTGAATATAATAGGGATATTTGGAAACTAAATTAATCGTTAGATGAACTAAAGGAATGGAGTAATCTATGAGAAGAAGTGGAATTCTTATGCCGGTGTTCAGTTTGCCGTCCCAATACGGTATTGGTTGTTTTTCTAAGGAAGCCTATCAGTTTGTTGATTTTTTGAAAGAAGCAGGACAAACGTATTGGCAGATTCTTCCGTTGGGACCGACGGGCTATGGAGATTCGCCTTACCAGGCTTTCTCTACTTTTGCGGGAAATCCGTACTTTATCGACCTTAATGATTTGGCAGAAAGAGGCTATATCGATAAGGAAGAATTAGAGACGTATGATTTTGGCGGTAACGAAGAGTATATTGATTATGAGAAACTCTATACGTCGAGGTTTCAGGTGTTAAGAAAAGCCTATGCAAACAGCCACATAGCAGACGATTGTAAGTTTAAGGCTTTTTGCGACAAAAACGATTATTGGCTTACGGATTATGCATTGTATATGGCGATTAAGGGAACTATGGATAACCAGTCATATGACCGGTGGCCGGATGAACTTAGAACACGTAAGCAGAATGCCCTGAAAGCATTTGCAGATAAAAATACCAATGAAATACTGTTTTATAAATTTCAGCAGTATATGTTTTATGAACAGTGGATGCGCTTAAAAAAGTATGCAAATGAAAATGGTATTGAAATTATAGGCGATATACCGATTTATGTTGCGTTAGACAGTGCGGATACGTGGAGTAACCCCTCCCTTTTTCAGTTTGATAATGAGGGAAAACCTAAAGCGGTGGCAGGATGTCCGCCGGATGCTTTTTCCGAAACGGGACAATTGTGGGGAAATCCGCTTTATGATTGGGAATATCATAGGAAAACCGGATATGACTGGTGGCTTAGGCGAATTGCGTATTGCTTTGAATTATATGATGTAGTGCGTATTGATCACTTCAGGGGATTTGATGAATACTATGCTATTCCGTATGGTGATAAGACTGCAGAATTCGGTCATTGGGAAAAAGGACCGGGGTATGATTTGTTCAAAGAAATGAAAGAAAAACTTGGTGACAAGCACGTTATAGCAGAAGATTTGGGATTTCTTACAAAGAGTGTCATTAGGCTGTTAAAGCGTACGGGTTATCCGGGAATGAAAGTATTGCAGTTTGCTTTTGATGCGAGCGGGGAGAGTAATTATCTTCCGCATAATTATGATAAAAACTGTGTTGTTTATACAGGAACGCATGATAATGATACTACTCCGGGTTGGTATGCAGAAATGCCTGCCAACGATAAAAAGTTTGCCAAGCAATATTTAAATTTTAAAGGTAATAAAAGCTGTGAACTTCATTTTATAAGAGCGGCGCTTGCAAGTGTGGCAGAAACGGCTATCATTCCGATGCAGGATTATATCGGCGCGGGAAGCGAAGCGCGTATTAACCACCCGTCCACGATCGGTGCAAATTGGAAGTGGAGAATGAAAAATACGGTGCTTAGCAACAGTGCGCTTTCAAAAGAAATTTTTGAGATGAGCCATTTATACGGAAGAAACTAAAATAAAAGCAATGTGTCTTAAATATAGGATACATTGCTTTTTGTTTCATGGGTATGTTTTACAGTTTCAGTGCACTTAAGTAGGAATTATGGTATTCCTTTTTTAAGGATACATCTTCCAAAAACCAGTCCGGCGGAATCAGGGCATCAGCGGTTTCAATATCGGGAAACTCAATTTCAGCAATAACGAGCTTTTCAAAAACGCCTTTAAAAACATCCAGTTCGATGGTAAGATTAAGCTCTTTCTTAGGAACAAAGTTATCTTTAAACACGGGATTATTAAGCGGGATGAGATGGCGTACCTTGGTAATAATATTACCATCACATTTTTTAATTAAATGGCTGTATGCATCAGCGGTAAGCGGAAGATTATATTCTTCCCTCGCAATCATGCCGCTACCTTTATAAGTCATGTAATAGTTATCGTCCTCGCGTCGTACACGGACAACCGGATTTGTGTTAAGATATCCCTGCTCTATCAGGTGTGAAGGATAGTTTTCTAAATTGTCCGGCAAACATTTGACAGTGTATTTACGTTCTATTTCCATGGAGTTCTCCTTTATATCTGAATTCTTTTATTATTATAACAAATATCACGTAAAAGATAAATCAATTACTTGCACTACATTGTATCATAAAGGTATAATGGATAAAGGTAAAAATGTATATTGTAGGAGGAGAGAAAATGAATAAAGTAGCAATCTTTCTTGCAGACGGGTTTGAGGAAATTGAAGGATTAACCGTAGTTGATTTACTTAGAAGATGTAATATTGAGGTTACTATGATATCCATAATGGAAGGATATGAAGTAGTGAGCGCCCATAATATAAAAGTAGTGGCAGACAAGCTTTTTGATGAAATATCTTATGATGATTTTGATATGCTGGTGCTTCCGGGTGGCGGTGGCGGAACACAGAGACTTTCTGCGTATGAACCGTTACTTAAATTGATTGCGGAATATGATAAAGCCGGTAAAAAGCTTGCGGCTATATGCGCGGCACCAAGCGTTCTCGGAAAGTGTGGTGTGCTTAACGGAAAGAGAGCTTGTGCGTACCCGGGATTTGAGGAACATCTTCTGGGAGCTACGGTAACGGAAAATGAAGTTGAAGCAGACGGCAATGTTATTACTTCAAGAGGCATGGGCTGTTCCATACCATTTGCCCTTGCGATTGTGGAAAGCTTTTTGGGAAGTAAAGTAAAAGAAGATTTGAAAAAAACAATTATTTACGAACAAAGATAAAAATAAATTCATTCATCATCGTACAGAATTTACCATTATAAGAAAAGTGATTTACGAACATACTATCACTAAGATAAATGAGGACGGAACATTTAGAACTGTCGTATGACAAGATAGGTGCTCCCAAATCACTTATCTTGAATATAGACAGTACAATGTACGGAGGTGAATAATATGTCAGGAAACAGCAGAAAGAGTGGTATGCAGGTTCCGGAAGCAAAAGCTGCAATGGATCGTTTTAAAACAGAAGTTGCTTCTGAATTAGGAATTAACCTTAAAGAAGGTTACAATGGTGACTTAACATCTAAAGAAGCCGGTTCTATCGGTGGTGAGATGGTAAGACAGATGATTAAGAAGCAGGAAGAAAGCATGAAATAATATGTGCTGTGGGAAGGTTCCGGGATGCTGGAACCTTCCTATATTTAAGAAATGATATGAGAAATATTAATTATGGAGATGTTTACATATGAAAAAGAGATTAATATTGATATTGACTATGGTAGTCACAATGCTGGTTTTTTGCATAAGTTGCGGGAAAAAGAGCCCTGACGATGATGTCACTGTAAGAATCGGTTCCTTAAAAGGTCCAACCTCTATCGGTCTTGTCAAGATGATGGAGCAGCAGGAAAACGGTGAGAATGATAATAACTATGCATTTACCATGGAAGCAACTGCGGATATGTTACTTCCTAAGATGATTAAGGGAGAACTGGATATAGTGCTCATACCGGCAAATGTAGCTTCCGTTTTATATAACAAAACCGAAGGAGAGGTGTCGGTAATTGATATTAATACGTTGGGTGTATTGTATATGGTTTCTTCGGATGAAAGCATAAAGAGTATGAAAGATGTGAAGGGAAGAACGATATACCTAACCGGAAAAGGAACTACGCCGGATATTTTGCTTCAATATCTTTTGGAACAAAATGGCATTGCACTTTCTGAAGTGACACTGCAATACAAATCCGAAGCTACGGAAGTGGCAGCAGTCCTTGCAGCAAATGAAGATGCACTGGGAGTATTGCCGCAACCTTATGTGACGGCTTTGCAGGTTAAAAACAGTGAAATTAAAATTGCAGTAGATATGACGAAGGAATGGGATGCCCTTGATAATGGCAGTATGATGGTGACCGGTGTAACGGTAGTGAGAAATGAATTCCTTTCAAAATATCCGGATTTAGTAAATACATTTATTAAAGAGCATGGTGAATCGGCTGCATATGTGAATGAAAATGTGGACAGTGCCGCGGCTTTGGTTGAGAAATTCGGCATCGTTGAAAAGAAAGCGATAGCTAAGGCGGCAATCCCATATTGCAATGTAACATGTATTACCAAGGAAGAGATGGCTTTAGCACTTTCGGGTTATCTTAAAGTGTTGTATGAAAATGACGCTGCTTTCATAGGCGGAACGCTTCCGGGAGACGATTTTTATTACTGTGAATAAGGATAAAAATAAAAAAGATGAGTAAAAAGAAAAAACTTCTTATTAAAACAGGAATATTGGTTATATGGCTTCTTATATGGCAGTTGATAACGGTTATGGTTCATAACGACATATTGTTGACAGGACCGGTAGATGTTATTAAGCGGCTAGGGAAGGAGATATTTGAAACCTCCTTCTACAGGGCGGTATCCGGGACGATTGTGCGTGTCCTTTTGGGATTTTTACTGGGACTTATGATTGGCGTTTTGCTGGGGGCAGTGTCGTACCGTTATGAAATGGTTAAAATGTTTTTGGCTCCGGTGGTGTCTGTGATGAAATCCGTTCCGGTAGCGGCAATTGTTGTGCTCATCCTTATATGGATGGGCTCGGATAATCTTGCGGTTCCGATTTCTTTTGTGGTGGTATTTCCGCAAATCTACATAAGCACGATAACCGGTCTGAATGAGGTGACGAAAGAGCAAAAGGAAATGATGCATTCTTTTGAAATGCGTTTTTTTAACCGTTGCATGTATATATACCGTCCGGCACTTATGCCGTACTTAATTAATGCAGTCAGAATATCCGTCGGTATGGGCTTTAAATCCGGTATTGCGGCAGAAGTTATCGGCATTCCGGTTCATTCCATCGGGGAAGCCTTATATATGTCTAAGATATATCTGGATACCTCCGGGGTTCTTGCGTGGACCGTGGTAGTATTATTAATAAGTACAATTATGGAAAAGCTGATTGTTTTTCTTGTAAAAAAGGCCGGCAACGTATATGTGCGTCCGATGACCGGTGTAAGAAAACTGGAAGAGAAAGATTTTTCTTTTGAAGCGCTTGATGTAAGGTATGATAACGGCGTGCAAATCAAGGTGCCTAAGGTGGCAGCCCGGGCAGGAGAACGCTTATGCATCATGGGACCGTCCGGCTGTGGGAAAACCACATGGCTTTTAGCAACCGGCAAAATATCCGGGGTTAAACCGGCATATGTTTTTCAGGATAACAGATTGTGTATGCAATGTAGTGCAAAAGATAATGTCCTGATGGTATGTTCACCCCAAAAGGTTTCTGAGGTTAAGGAACTTCTTACCACACTGTTGCCGGAGGAAGCGATAGACAAACCGGTCGCTGAATTCAGCGGAGGCATGAGAAGAAAGACGGTTTTGGCACGGGCACTATTAAGCGGAGGAAACCTTTTGTTACTGGACGAACCGTTTACGGGAATGGATGAAGAAAGCAAAAGAAAAGCGGCAGAATGTATACTGAAGTATGCAGAAGGAAGAACCCTTATCTTTGCGAC
Organism: Lachnospiraceae bacterium; assembly: GCA_045576455.1. Lineage (GTDB taxonomy): Bacteria > Bacillota > Clostridia > Lachnospirales > Lachnospiraceae > RGIG4034. Next base: position 32,082 of record JAZNGM010000010.1, read on the forward strand.
GCATAATGAAGAAGATATGCATATTTTACAGTCAAAAAATGCTGGTATTTTTTAGAAGGTTGTGCTATAATCGTAAAATGACTGTGAGTATGGCTAAAAAGCCTTTAAAATATAGAGTATCACAGAGGTAATTTAAGGAGGAAGTAACCAAATGAGTTTACAGGTAGAGAAACTGGAGAAAAATATGGCAAAGCTTACAATTGAAGCTTCTGCTGAAGATTTTGAAGCAGCAATTGAAAAAGCTTATAAGAAAAATAAGAGCAAAATGAATGTTCCGGGATTTAGAAAAGGTAAAGTTCCGCGTCAGATCATCGAGAAGATGTATGGTAAAGAAGTATTTTACGAAGATGCAGCTAACGAATTGATTCCGGAAGCATACGCTAAGGCAGTAGATGAGTGTGAAGAAGAAATCGTATCCCAGCCTAAGATTGATGTAGTTCAGCTTGAGGCAGGAAAGCCGTTTATCTTTACAGCAACGGTTGCATTGAAACCGGAAGTTACCCTTGGTAAGTACAAAGGTGTCAAGGTTGCTAAGCAGGATAGAGAAGTAACGGATGCAGATATCGATGCAGAATTAAAGCGTCAGCAGGAAAGCAATGCAAGAACAATTACTGTTACAGACAGAGCAGTTAAGATGGGTGACACAGCCGTAATTAACTTTGAAGGTTTTGTAGACGGCGTTGCATTCGAAGGTGGTAAGGGTGAGAATTATTCACTTGAAATCGGTTCCCATTCATTCATTGATACATTTGAAGACCAGCTTGTTGGTAAGAACACAGGTGACGATGTTGACGTTAATGTTACATTCCCTGAAGATTATCAGGCAGAAGAGCTTGCAGGTAAAAAAGCATTATTCAAAGTAAAAGTGCTTGAGATTAAGGAAAAGGAACTTCCTGCTCTTGATGATGAGTTCGCAAGCGAAGTTTCAGAGTACGATACACTTGCAGAATATAAGGAAGATATCAAGAAGGAAATCCAGGGCAAGAAAGATAAAGCTGCTAAAGATGCTATTGAAGCAGAAGTTCTTGAAGCTATTATTAAAGACGCTAAGATGGATATTCCTGATGAAATGGTTGCTACACAGCAGAGACAGATGGTTGAAGATTTTGCTCAGAGAATGCAGATGCAGGGTCTTACCATGGAGCAGTACTTCCAGTTTACAGGTCTTAACTATCAGACATTGCTTGAGCAGGTAAAAGGCCAGGCTTTACAGAGAATCCAGTCAAGACTTGTTTTAGAGGCAGTTGTAAAGGCTGAAAACATTCAGGCTTCTGACGAAGATTTCGATAAGGAAATCGAGAGAATGGCATCTGCTTACCAGATGGAAGTTGATAAGGTAAAAGAACTCATTGGAGATAAAGAAAAAGAACAGATTAAGATGGATCTTTGCATTGGTAAAGCAGCAGAGTTTGTTGTAGCTGAAGCTACAGAAGCTGCTGAAACTAAGAAGAAGACAGCAGCAAAGAAGGAAACCGAAGCTAAGGCTGAAAAGAAAGAGCCGGCTGCTAAGAAGACCACAAAGACAGCTGCAGCTAAGACAACAGAAAAGGCTGCAACTGAGAAGAAGACAACCACAAAGACAACAACAGCTAAGAAAACTGCTGCTAAGAAAACAGAAGAGTAATTAACCTTTTTAAAGCATTCATTAAACTTTTATTAAATTCTTAAAGTTTAGTGCAATGCTTTAAAAAATATACTATAATAGTAGAATAATAATTGAGTGGAGGACATGTTATGAGTTTAGTACCTTATGTCATTGAGCAAACCAGCCGCGGAGAGCGTTCATATGATATTTATTCAAGATTATTGAAGGATAGAATTATTTTTCTGGGAGAAGAAGTTACAGATGTTACAGCAAGTATTGTAGTAGCTCAGTTATTGTTCCTGGAAGCTGAAGACCCTGAGAAGGATATTCAGTTGTACATTAACAGTCCGGGTGGTTCGGTAACTGCCGGTCTTGCTATTTATGATACCATGCAGTATATCAAGTGTGATGTTGCTACTATTTGTATCGGAATGGCAGCAAGTATGGGTTCATTCTTACTGGCAGGCGGAACAAAAGGAAAGAGAATGGCTCTTCCTAATTCAGAAATCTTAATTCACCAGCCTTTGGGTGGTGCACAGGGTCAGGCAACAGAGATTGAAATTGCAGCAAGACATATTGCATCTACGAAAGAGAAGCTTAACAAGATTCTGGCGGCTAATACAGGACAGCCACTGGAGAAGATTTATGCCGATACAGACAGAGATAACTGGATGTCTGCCAACGAAGCTATGGAATATGGCTTGATTGACAGAGTAATAAGCCAGCGTGACGGCGAATAATGGAAATAGGTAAGTGAGGATATTAAATGGCAACGAAGAATTCTGACGATAAGGTAAAGTGTTCTTTTTGTAATAAACCACAGGGTCAGGCAAGAAAGCTTATAGCAGGTCCCGCAGGAGTATATATTTGTGATGAGTGTATTGGTATTTGTGCCGATATATTAGAAGAAGAAGCTCCGGATTTTGAAGAACCGGAAAAAGAGGATATTAATCTTCTGAAACCGGTAGAAATTAAAGAGTTTTTGGATGAATACGTTATAGGACAGGAAGAAGCTAAAAAGATTCTTTCTGTTGCTGTGTACAATCATTACAAGAGAATTACCGCTGAGGATTTTGATGACGAAGTTGAACTTCAGAAGAGCAATATTATCATGATTGGACCAACCGGTTCAGGTAAGACGTATCTTGCACAGACTTTAGCAAAGATTATTAATGTTCCTTTTGCCATCGCAGATGCAACAACGCTTACAGAAGCAGGATATGTAGGTGAAGACGTAGAAAATATTCTGCTTAAGCTGATTCAGGCAGCTGATTACGATGTAGAACGTGCCCAGATGGGTATCGTCTATATTGATGAAATTGATAAGATTACAAAGAAGAGCGAAAACGTGTCTATTACACGTGATGTTTCCGGTGAAGGTGTACAGCAGGCGCTCTTAAAAATTATAGAAGGAACAACAGCTTCCGTACCGCCTCAGGGAGGAAGAAAGCATCCGCATCAGGAGCTTATTCAGATTGATACAACGAACATCCTGTTTATTTGCGGTGGTGCTTTTGATGGTCTTGAGAAAATTGTACAAACAAGACTTGACCGTAAGACAATCGGTTTTAATGCAGAACTTGCGGATAAGACGGAAAAGAAGATTGGTGAATTACTGCACGAAGTAACGCCACAGGATTTAGTGAAGTTTGGATTGATTCCTGAGTTTATCGGACGTGTTCCGATTAATGTTTCACTGGAAGGTCTTGATACAGAGGCTTTGGTGCGTATATTAAAAGAGCCTAAAAGTGCCCTGGTTAAGCAATATCAGAAGTTGTTTGCTTATGATAATGTTAAGCTTTCCTTTGAAGATGATGCCATCGAAGCAATTGCTCAGAAGGCGGAAGAGAGAAAGACAGGAGCCAGAGGTCTTCGCTCCATTATGGAAAATATCATGATGGATCTTATGTATCGTATTCCTTCGGATGATACGATTGAAAAGTGTGTAATAACAAAAGCAGTGGTGGAAGGTACAGGAGAACCTGTAGTTATCTATAGTACGGATTCTGCCAAACTGGCCAGATAGAAAATGCGTTAAAAGGGATTTCCCTTCATGGCATTAGCAATAATAAATCCACCCGTTATCAGGTGGATTTATTTAGAATTAGTAGTATTTTGAGGAAAAGAGTATGGAACGAATATTAATGCCGTCAGTAGCCCTTCGCGGACTGACAGTATTTCCGGAAATGATTATTCATTTCGATTTAAACAGAAGTAAATCAATAGAAGCCGTTGAGCAGGCTATGATGGGAACACAACAAATTTTCCTGATTTGTCAACGGGATCCGGATACGGAGAATCCGGCAAAGGAAGATTTGTACACCATAGGTACCGTAGCTAAAATCAAACAGGTTTCAAAACTTCCCGGCAACAATATTGTGAGAGTGCTGGTGGAAGGCGGATACCGTGCTAAATTAACGGAATTTGAAGAGAATCAGGAATATCTCAATGCATGGATAGAGAAAATAAGCATGGAGGAATCACAGCCGGGCGAAATTGAAATCGAGGCTATGATACGTCAGATGGAAGTAGTGCTGGAAAAATACAGCAAGTACTATCCTAAAGTCTATAAGACCATGTCAATGCATATTGGGGATGATGAACCGCAGGATGCCGTTTTTGTGGAGCGGATGATTAATCTTATCGCTGCCAACATGCCGGTTCCTTTTGATGTAAAACAGAAGGTCATGGAATGCGTAACCTTAATGGAGCAATATGAAGTATTATCTGAGATATTGTCTAATGAAATTGAAGTTGCGCGTGTAAGAAATGATTTGTCAGAACGCATTAAGGCCCGCGTTGAAAAGAACCAAAAGGAATATCTGTTGCGTGAACAGATGCAGTTTATCCGGGAAGAACTCGGGGAAGACAATACATATTCCGATGCAGACCAGTTTGAAGAAGCACTTAAGAAGCTTAAGGCTTCCAAGGAAGTAAAAGAAAAGATTAAGAAAGAAATCAGCCGTTTTAAATCTGTGGCAGCTATCAGTTCGGAAAGCGCAGTTGAAAGAGGTTACATTGAAACGCTTCTTGAACTACCTTGGGATAAAGTTTCTAAAGATAATAATGATATAGATCATGCAGAAAAAGTATTGGACGAACAGCATTATGGCTTGAAGCAGGTAAAAGAGCGTATTTTGGAATTCCTTGCCGTAAGGGTACTGACCCAACAGGGAGACAGCCCGATACTGTGTCTGGTAGGACCTCCGGGAACCGGAAAAACATCTATTGCGAAATCCGTAGCAGAAGCGTTGAATAAGAAATATGTAAGAATATGTCTGGGTGGTGTACGTGATGAAGCAGAAATCCGTGGACACCGTAAAACGTATATTGGTGCTATGCCGGGACGTCTGGCAACGGGGCTTCGTCAGGCAGGTGTGAAGAATCCGTTAATTCTTTTGGATGAAATAGATAAAGTAGGAAAAGACCAGAGAGGGGATACGGCATCTGCGCTTCTTGAAGTGCTGGATGCTGAACAGAATAAGCATTTCAGGGATCATTATGTTGAAATTCCGTTGGATTTATCGGAAGTGTTGTTTATTGCTACGGCTAATTCCCTTTCCGAGATTCCAAGACCTTTGCTTGACCGTATGGAGATATTGGAAGTTTCAAGCTATACGGCTAATGAAAAATATCATATTGCTAAAGAACATCTTGTAAAAAAACAGTATGATAAGAACGGACTTACGGATAAGCAGCTTGTTATTAGTGATTCTGCATTAAAAAAGATAATAGAAGGTTATACTAAAGAAGCCGGTGTCCGTGAACTGGAGCGGAAAATCGGTCAGATATGCAGAAAAGCGGCGCGTGAGATTTTACAGAAAAAAGTAACCCTTGTAAAAGTGAATGCCGGTAATATAGAAAAATATCTGGGTAAAGTAAAATATACGCATGATCCTGCCAATAAAACAGATGAAATAGGCGTTGTACGCGGACTTGCATGGACGAGCGTCGGTGGCGAAACATTGCAGATTGAAGTCAACATGATGCCGGGTAAAGGTGAAATAGAATTAACCGGACAACTCGGTGATGTGATGAAAGAATCGGCCCGTGCGGGAATCAGCTATATCCGCTCTGTAAGCAGCGAATTCAAAATAGCGCAGGATGTATTTAAAAAGAATGATTTTCATATCCACATACCGGAGGGGGCAGTGCCGAAGGATGGACCGAGCGCAGGTATTACAATGGCTACGGCTATTTTATCTGCCATTACAAAATGTCCGGTATATGCCAATGTAGCCATGACCGGTGAAATAACATTACGTGGCCGAGTGCTTCCGATTGGTGGATTGAAGGAAAAAATACTAGCAGCAAAAATTGCAGGAATTAAGAAAGTTATAGTACCAAAAGAAAATGAAAAAGATGTACGTGAGATTGAACGCGAGATACTTTCCGGCATTGAGGTTGTTTATGTAGAAACAATGAAGGAAGTTCTTAAACATGCACTTCTTAATTCGGAAATGGAGTAAAAATGGTAATTAAAAATGTCTGTCTGGAAACCGTATGTGGCATTACCAGCGTATTGCCGGAAAATGAATTAATGGAAATAGCATTTGCCGGGAAAAGTAATGTAGGGAAATCCTCCCTTATTAATGCACTGATGAACCGTAAGTCATTAGCCAGAACCAGTGCGGAACCGGGAAAAACGCAGACAATTAATTATTATAATGTAAATGATGCATTTTATCTGGTAGATTTACCGGGATACGGCTATGCCAAGGTTAGCAAGGAAGTAAAAGAAAAATGGGGAAAAATGATTGAACGATATTTAAAAAGGTCAAAAGTTCTCCGGGCAGTATTCCTGTTAATCGACATAAGGCATGATCCCTCGGCTAATGATAAGATGATGTATGATTGGATTATGCATCAGGGATTTCATCCGATTATCATTGCAACAAAAGCAGATAAGATAAAGAGAAGCCAATTACAGAAACAGGTAAAAACTATCAGAGAAGGACTTAATGCAGAGAAGGATACGGTTATTATTCCTTTTTCGGCGCAGACAAAACAGGGCAGGGATGAAATTTATGCACTGATAGATGAATATCTGGGAGGTACTAATGAATAAAAATTTAAAACAATACCTGAAAGTCGGAATCAATATACTCTTAGCATTACTGACGATACTGCTTTGTATCTTTGTTCTGCCTAAAATATTAATTTTTTTCCTTCCGTTGGTTATTGGATGGATTATTGCATTAATTGCCAATAAGCCGGTTCAGTTTTTTGAAGAAAAACTGAAGATTAAACGGAAAGCAATGTCAGCGGTCGTCATTGTTCTTGTGCTTTTGGTGGTTATTTTGATATTGTATGGAATTGTATCGGTTCTTGCAAAACAGGCGATAGATTTTGTGCAGGAACTGCCGGATAAGTGGGAAGAAATAAAAAGTGAGTTTACGGATAGTGAAGAAGGCATAGGTGCTCTATATGATAATCTCCCGAAGGATGTTAAGAACATTGTACAGAAAATCGGGAACGGTTTGGGAAATTCTGTAGGAACGCTGGTAGCAAAGATTGGTACACCTGCGGTTACGGCAATCGGAAATTTTGCACTCAGCATCCCGAATCTCATTATTTGTGCTATTATGTGTGTACTTTCGGCCTATTTCTTTGTGGCGGATAAAGGATATATTAATACGTTTTGTAAAAGAGTAGTACCGAAGAGAATACAGGAGCGATATAAAATAGTATCATCCAGTTTAAGTAAAGCGGTTGGCGGCTATGTTCTTGCACAGTTGAAAATTGAGTTCTGGATTTATTTAATGCTGGTTGCAGGTTTCTTTATTCTTGATGTCGATTATGTATTACTGGTGGCATTAGGAATTGCTTTCCTTGATTTCCTTCCGTTTTTTGGAACCGGAACGGTCATGGTGCCATGGGCAATTATGGGAATTATAAACCGGGATTATTTTATGGCAATAGGTATACTGGTATTGTGGGCAGTGACACAGCTTGTAAGACAGCTTATCCAGCCTAAGATAATGGGGGCAGAAGTCGGCTTATCACCGATCCCTACCATTTTCCTTTTGTTTATCGGTTATCGTGTCGGTGGTGTGTTGGGTATGATAGCAGCACTTCCGATTGGAATTATAATAATTAATCTTAACAACGAAGGCGTATTTGATACACCGAAAAACAGTGTGAAGTTGTTTGTTAAGAAACTGAATGATTTCAGAAGATTAAGTAAGGAAGATCTTGACTACATAAATGAAGGTAGACAAGAAGATAAAAAAGAAGATGATACACAACTATAAATTTATTGTGCAGTATGAAGGGACACGTTATCAGGGATGGCAGAAACAGGAAAGTACCGGGAATACCATTCAGGGGAAATTAGAAGCCATTCTAAAACATCTTACCGGACAGGAAATACAAGTTGACGGTTCCGGAAGAACCGATGCAGGCGTACATTCACGGGGACAGACGGCTAATGCAAAGCTTCCGGATTATATTGATCCTCAGGAGCTAATGGATTATTTTAACCGGTATTTGCCGGAAGATATAGCTGTTACAAAGTGTGAAGAGGTATCGGAACGGTTTCATAGCAGATTAAATGCCATACGTAAGACATACAGTTACCGGATATTGAATACTAAGACACCGTATGTTTTTGACAGACGCTATGTATATCAGATAGAGGATACCATTGACCTTGATAAAATGCGTTTGGCGGCGTGTGACTTGCTTGGTCAACATGATTTTAAGGCATTTACTTCTACGAAAAAGGGTAAAAAATCTACCGTGCGTACCATTGAAAGTATTGATATTGCAAAAACGGGTGATGAAATTAAAATCACTTATACCGGTGACGGATTTCTATATCATATGGTAAGGATTCTGACGGGTACGTTGATTGAAATCGGTACGGGAAAAAGAGATCCCGGCTCCGTGAAGGATATTATTAACAGTAAACAGAGAGAAAATGCAGGATATCTGGTCCCGGCACAAGGCTTGTGTCTTGAATGCGTGGAATATCCGCAATAAATATTACTTGAAAGAAGGATTAACAAGATGAACAGAGAAGATATTTTTTCAAAGGTAGACCACACATTACTTGCGCAGACTGCAACATGGGACGAGATTAAAGTGATTTTGGATGATGCAATTTACTATAATACCGCTTCGGTTTGTATTCCGCCATCCTATGTAAAACGCGCGGCTGAATACCTTAACGGAAGAATTCCGGTATGTACGGTTATTGGTTTTCCAAATGGATATAATACCACAGCCGTAAAAGAATTCGAAACGAAAGATGCCATTAATAACGGTGCAGCAGAAATAGATATGGTCATTAACATCGGGGACTTAAAAGATAAGCGTTATGACGTTATTACGCAGGAAATTAAAACGTTAAAGGCTGCCTGTGGTGACAAAATATTAAAAGTAATTATTGAAACCTGTCTTCTTACGGAGGATGAGAAAAAGAAAATGTGCGAACTTGTGACAACAGCAGGCGCAGACTATATTAAGACCTCTACCGGATTTTCAACGGCAGGAGCGACCTTTGAGGACGTAAAACTCTTTAGTGAAAATGTAGGTAAAGATGTGAAGATAAAAGCAGCAGGTGGTATCAGTTCATTTGATGATGCGGATAAGTTTGTTTCACTTGGTGCTGACAGATTGGGAACCAGCCGTCTTGTAAAGATTGCAAAACAGGAGAATGTGAAAGAGGGAACATATTAATGGTTTGTATTTCAAAAGAAGAAATTAGTAAACTGATTAATAAAGCTTTGAATATGCGTGCATTTTCCTATGCTCCTTATTCTGAGTTTAAGGTAGGAGCCGCGTTACTTACCGGTTCCGGACTTATATACGGTGGCTGCAATATTGAAAATGCAGCCTATACGCCGACAAATTGTGCCGAACGGACTGCTTTTTTTAAGGCAGTCAGTGAAGGACAAAAAGATTTTAAGGCAATTGCCATTGTAGGCGGAAAAGGTAATGAGATATCCGGCTATTGTGCCCCTTGCGGTGTGTGCAGACAGGTAATGCGTGAATTCTGTGACTTGGATTTTACGGTTATTCTTGCACGCAATGCGGAAGATTATAAGCTCTTTTCACTTAAAGATTTATTTCCGGAAGATTTCGGACCGGATAATTTATAAATCCGGATAATTTATAAATGACGAGGAACGATGAATAAGAATTTGGAATGTCTTGAAGCAATATATAATGATGCGTTGTGGAATGCAACAAAATTAAAGCACAATGATGGCTCTTATGATGAAGCTTTGCGCTTGCATATGCGTAAGGAGAGCCAGAACAGGTGCTTTTTTTGTCCGGAATGCGGGGAAAATCTTATATTAAATGCAGGAAATATACGTGAGCCGTATTTCAGGCATTACGATGGCAGCGAGTGTGTTATGGCGGATATGAAGGAATATACCCATTCTTTTTATATAAGAGAACAGCTCTATAGTCTTGCAAAAAGAAGTTTTCCCAAGGCAACCATAACTAAATATGCCAAGGTTAAAAAGACGGAATACCGCACACAGATTTTGATTGAAGATATTCATTTAAAAATGGCACTGAATTATGTTTCCGACAGTACAAAACTTGAACGGATAGAAAAAATGCAGGAAGCTTTTCTTGAAAACGGCATTATTCCGGTATGGTTCTGCCGCTATAGGAAATCACACTTTGAAAAGATGACAACCGTGCAATATCAGGTGAGTTTGTTCAATAATATTTTAAAGTTTATTGATTTTCATGAGGACAAGCTTTATTTAAAAAAGTATGTGTATGATAAAGGAAAAGAAAACGTACTTTATAAAGAATACAGATTATCAGAGCAGTGGCTTGGCTTTTCGGGTGAATTCAAAAATAATTTTGCAAATCCGGAAAATGAAGTTTATGAAAAAGAAGTAAAGACAGCGTTTATTATCCGGCAAAAGGATATTGATTACGGACAAAAAATTTATGCCTTTTTGGAAGAACAGGGCATGCTTGAACCGGTATCGCAGGGGGAAAATATCTATTCATTATTTATCAAAATGAAGCACAAACCGGAAAATGAGGCCCTGGGGGCAGTTTATATGGAATCTAAGGAGGAGGATTGGCTTCTTCCTAAATTTACCGGGTTAAAGGAAGAACGGGAAACAGCCCGCGCAATGCGAAGGGCATTGCTTGCTTACGCGGATGAACAGACAAAAGCATGGGAGAAAGAAACAGAAGATAAGTTGGCTTCGTTAATTAAGTTGCTGTCATCCATGACGATAGCAGGAGATTGGGTTTTAATGGCGGAATATATTTCTTAGTCAAATAAACAAAAAAATAGTTGACAAATGATTTGAAAGTGATAGTATGAACATATGAACAGTTATTCATATGTAATGCTGTCACTTTATTTTTTAATAGGGAAATTTTATGAAAGGCGGTGCAGAAGTGAAAATAAACAGAGCAGTTGCAGAGTGTTGTGAAGGTATGCATCAGCATACAGTAAATCCTGATGATATAAGACAGGAGATGCCCGAAGAGGAAGTGTTATATGATCTTGCTGATTTTTTTAAGGTATTTTCAGACTCAACAAGAATAAAGATATTGTATAACTTAATGTATAGTGAGTTGTGTGTGTGTGATATTGCAGCGGCACTTAATATGGAACAATCCGCAGTGTCACATCAGTTAAGAACGCTTAAGCAGATGGACCTGGTGCGCAACAGACGTGAAGGAAAGGCGGTTTACTATTCACTGGCAGATGACCATATTAAGTTAATATTAAGCCAGGGTATGGAGCATGTACTGGAATAATAAATTATATAAAATAAATAGTAAATGAAAGAGGGATTAGAATATGAAGAAGACATATTTATTAGATGGATTGGATTGTGCAAATTGTGCGGCAAAAATTGAAAACGGAATTTTAAAGATTGATGGTGTAACAATGTGTGTAGTCAATTTTATGACGCAGAAGATGGTGTTTGACGCAGAAGATGCAGTGTATGATGCTGCTTTTACAGAAGCTAAAAAAGTAATTAAGAAAGTAGATTCTGATATTGTTATTAAGGAAAAATAATACAAATAATACAAATAATACAAGTTGTAATCTACATAAATAACGGAAAGGCGTTGAAATATATGTCCAGGAAACTTAAAAAAAGATTATACAGAATTATTACGGGAATTGTGCTTCTCGGGGTATCTGTTGCAGTTACAACATTAGTAGATGGTATCCATTACATTTTAAAACTTATGATGTTTATGGTGCCATATCTTGTCAGCGGATATGACGTAGTATGGGGAGCTTTTAAGAATATAATAAAAGGACAGGTGTTTGATGAAAATTTCCTTATGTCAATTGCTACTATAGGAGCTTTTTTTGTTGGCGATTATCCGGAAGCAGTTGCCGTTATGCTGTTTTATCAGGTGGGAGAACTGTTCCAAAGCTATGCAGTGAACCGTTCAAGACGTTCCATTTCAGAACTTATGGATATAAGACCGGATGTGGCTTTTGTAAAAAGGGATAATGAAGTAACGGAAGTGGACCCTTCAGAAGTATTGTTAGGGGAAACCATTGTTGTAAAGCCGGGTGAGAAAATTCCACTCGACGGTGAAGTGGTTTTAGGAGAGACAACACTGGATACCAGGGCACTTACGGGAGAAAGTATTCCGAGAGAAGCGACAGCGAGCGATAAAGTAATCAGTGGCTGTGTTAACCTTACGGGTGTAATAGAAGTAAAAGTAGAAAAAGAATTTCAAGATTCCACAGTCAGCAAAATTCTGGAGCTGGTAGAAAATGCCGGTAACCGGAAAGCGCAGGTTGAAAACTTTATTACACGGTTTGCAAGATACTATACACCGCTGGTTGTTATTTTTGCGGCACTGCTGGCTGTATTGCCGCCACTATTTGGATTTGGCAGTTTCAGGGAATGTATATACAGGGCATTAAGCTTTCTCGTAATTTCATGCCCGTGTGCACTTGTTATTTCTGTTCCGCTCAGCTTTTTCGGAGGAATCGGTGGTGCAGGACGGGCAGGTATTTTAGTAAAAGGAAGCAATTATCTGGAGGCGCTTGCCGATGCTAAAATAGTTGTTATGGATAAGACGGGAACGTTAACAAAAGGTAATTTTGTCGTTACGGATATTGTGGTTATGCAGGATAAGACGTATACAGAGAATGAATTGCTTATTCTTGCGGGTAAGGTAGAGTATTATTCCAACCATCCGATATCCTGTTCTCTCATGGAAGCCTTAAAGGAAAAAACCGATTTTGATGTAGAAAGTACAAAAGGCGTAACGGATGTTAGGGAACTAGCAGGATTCGGTATGGAAGCATCCGTTGACGGCAAGAAAGTTTATGTCGGTAATGCCAAGCTCATGGAACAGAATGCTATTGACTATTTAAAGGTAAACGTAGCAGGAACCGTTATTCATGTTGCAATGGAAAAAGAGTATCTGGGTTATATACTTGTCAGGGATGAGATTAAGCCGGATGCAAAAGAAGCAATAAAATCGTTAAAAGCATCGGGAATTAATAAAGTGATTATGCTGACCGGTGACAGAAAAGAAATTGCTTCAAGTGTTGCCGATGAACTTAGTTTAGATGAGTATTACAGTGATTTGCTTCCGATAGATAAAGTTAATAAAGTGGAAGCTTTGCTTAAGGATAATAAAGGGAAAGATAAGCTGATATTTGTCGGGGATGGCATCAATGATGCACCGGTACTTGCAAGAGCCGATATTGGTATTGCGATGGGCGGTCTGGGTGCAGATGCCGCAATAGAAGCAGCAGACGTAGTGATTATGACGGATGAACCGTCAAAAATCAGTCAGGTAATGCGGATTGCATGGAAGACGCTTTCTATAGTAAAACAAAATATATTCTTTGCCCTTTTTGTAAAAGGAATTGTACTTATACTTGCTGCATTGGGATATGCATCCATGTGGGCAGCAGTATTTGCAGATGTCGGTGTGGCCGTTATTGCTATATTAAATGCGATGCGGGCAATGCGTTATTAAGAAATCTAAGAGGTAAATTATGTACGATAAGATAATTACACTTGCATTAATGGCAGCTTTTTACAGCTGCTATTTTGCTAAAATGATGAGTCAGAAAAAGAAGGGAATAACGACAAACCAGCTTGGAAAAGGGAAAAAGGGTGCTACCCGGTTCATAGAGATTGCCTTGAAAATAATTACATGCTTACTTCCTGTAATACAAATATGCAGTATTTTCGTATTCGATAGAAAAGAAGGGAATGTGCAGTTTGTTTTGGGTATAACCGGTATGGCTTTGACGGCAACCGGGGTTCTTTTCTTTATTCTTTCGGTATTACAAATGAAGGATAACTGGCGTGCCGGTGTACAGCGGGAAGAAAAGACCAATTTGGTAACGACCGGTATTTATTCAATTAGCCGGAATCCTGCTTTTGTGGGATTTGAGTTTATGTACGCAGGCATTTTATGTACATTCTTTAATATATATTTGTGTGCTGCTACTGTATTGGCACTGGTACTGTTTCATCTGCAGATAGTGAAAGTGGAGGAAGTATTTTTGGAGGAAGCTTTTTCGGAAGAATACTATTTATATAAGAAAAAGGTTTTCAGATATTTAGGATGCTCTAAATAATGCATACAGTTGCGAAAAAGGTATGAGTTTGGTAAAATTTATCTAAGTAAGTCTGCATATAGCAGAAGGATTTTTTTCATGCCGAGAAAACAGAGTGAAAAGTACATAGGAGGAAGCGTAATGCGTAAAAAACTTTTATTAGTAATAGCTGTTACGATGCTTAGCTTATTGACAGCATGTGGTTCAGAACCAAAGGGAAAAAGTGACCTGCCGACAGAACCAACAGCAGGTATTGGAAAAACAGATAAAGACAGATTCGATAAGGACAAAGTGGATACGATAAAAGAAGATGCAGATAATGCAGGAGCAGACAGCACGCAGTCAAATCAAGAGGATGTCAGCCATAATGATGCTGCTAAGCCGGATAAAGAACCTGCTAATACAGATGAACCCCAAGATGAGCCGGTAAAGGAGCCGGAAACACCTGAAGAGCCTGAGGAAACAATCATCCCGGAACCAATGCCGGTGTTTACTTATGAAACAGTAGAGGGGGGCATAATTATCAAAGGCATTGATAATACCTCTGTTACAGAGATTGTAATTCCGGATGTATTGGATGGATATCCGGTTATAGGCATATCAAAGGATGCATTTGTAAACTGTACCAATATTGAACATATCGTTGTGGATGAGAAGAACACGGCATTGACTTCAAAAGCGGCAGACGGGACGGAGTGTAATGCGGTTATCAGTATTGCAGAGAATAAACTGGTGCTGGGTTGTGTAAACACAGTAATTCCTGAAACAGTAAAAGTAATTGCAGAGTACGCGTTTGCGGGAATTGAGATTACAAAGGTTGTGATTCCGGCTACGGTAGAAAAAATAGAAGCGCGTGCATTTGAAGGGTGTAAGTTGCTGGAAGAAGTAGTTATAGAGGGATCGACATTATTTGATAACTTCTCGTTTTTATACTGTGATGCAATAAAAAATGTGACTTTATCATCAGCATGTATGGATGTCGGCATTGAGAAACTTTTTTATGCCAATAACCTTACAAGTATTACTATATTAGAGGGAATACAAAAACTGAAAAGCGGAATGTTTTCAAAGTGTACCGCTTTGAAAGAGTTACATATTCCTGCGAGTGTCGTATTGATAGATCCGGATACATTAAAAGACCTGCCTTTAGAAAATATTACAATAGCAGATGATAATTCTTTTTATACTACAAAAGATGCAGACGGAAATGAGTGCTATGCGGTTTTTGACAAGGTGGAAAAGAAATTGGTTGCAGGAACGTCCAACACTGTAATACCAAGTGAAATAACAAGTATAGCAGATTATGCATTTTGTGGCCGGAATATGCAGGAATTCGTAATTCCGGATACGGTTGAAAGTATTGGAAGCAAACCGTTTTCTTATGTAGAAAAATTGACAGTATCAGCAAATACGTGGTTTATAAGTAATGTGAAAGGCAATTTTGTTTCGGAATTGATACTTACCGGAACCTATAACGGCGCTATTCCAGGGCAGGCATTTGAGGACTTTTCGATACTTACGGATGTGAAACTGCCAGAGGGCATAACGGCTATTGGTTTAAATGCATTTGCGGGGTGCCACAGTCTTACAAATGTTACAATACCGGAGGGTGTAACGGAAATTGGTGGCATGGCATTTAATGAATGCAGCAGTCTTGTGAGTGTTACAATACCGGAGAGCGTAACGGTTATTGGAAGATCTGCATTTGTAGGATGTAACAATCTTACAAGTGTTATAATACCGGCCGGTGTAACGGCAATTAATGAATATACATTTCAGAGTTGCAGCAACCTTACAAGTGTTACAATACCGGAGAGCGTAACGGTTATTGGAGACTATGCATTTAAGGATTGTAGTAACCTTACGGATGTGAAAATCCCGGAAGGTGTAACAACCATTGGTACGCGGGCATTTTATGGATGCAGTAGTCTTACGAGTATCGAAATTCCAAAGAGCGTAACGGTAATGGGGAATCACCTGTTTCCTTTCTGTACCAACCTTACGGAAGTGAGAATATTAGGAAATATCACTGGCATTGGTGATGCTGTATTTTATGGATGTAGCAATCTTTCAAGTATAGAAATACCGGAAAGTGTAACATCTATTCATAGAACGGCATTTGAAGATTGTGCGAATATCAGTATTATCTATGCAAAAGAAGGTTCTTATGCTGCAAACTGGGGCAAAGATAAAGGATATCGTGTTATAGAACCTTGATAATGTGGCGGAAGTGATAGATAGTTGATTCAAAAAATGTAAATAACGACTATAAAAAAGCCTTTACACTTTTTACTATGAAGTGTAAAGGCTTTTGTTATTTATGTAGTTATTAAACTGTAAAGATCAATTAGATTAATGGATATTTAGCAGTAAGGGCATCTACGTTAGCACGTGCTTTTGGGATGCCTTCTTCTTTTTCTTTTACTACATAAGCGATAGCTTCTGCAATCTTATCCATGTCTTCAACCTTCATACCACGGGATGTAACTGCAGGTGTACCAAGACGGATACCGCTGGTTACGAATGGTGACTTAGGATCGTTAGGGATAGTGTTCTTG
Organism: Lachnospiraceae bacterium; assembly: GCA_045576455.1. Classification (GTDB taxonomy): domain Bacteria; phylum Bacillota; class Clostridia; order Lachnospirales; family Lachnospiraceae; genus RGIG4034. The sequence continues at coordinate 48,772 of JAZNGM010000010.1, forward strand.
TTAGCAGTAATATGTGCTTCATCAAGCCATTTCTCAACTTCCTTACCGGTTAAGTCATAAGTAGTAAGATCCATTAACATTAAGTGGTTATCTGTTCCACCGGAAACAATCTTGATACCGCGTTCGATAAGTCCCTTGCAAAGAGCCTGAGCGTTATCTACGATACCCTGCTGATATTCCTTGAATGCAGGAGAGAGTGCTTCTTCGAAGCAGACAGCTTTAGCAGCGATAACATGCATAAGCGGACCGCCCTGAATTCCAGGGAAAATAGCTTTGTTGAAGTTATATTTTTCAGCAGCCTCTTTGTTGGCAAGAATTAATCCGCCACGAGGACCACGTAATGTCTTATGGGTAGTTGTAGTAACTACGTCAGCATATGGTATTGGTGATGGGTGAAGACCTGCAGCTACAAGACCTGCAATATGAGCCATATCTACCATGAGTACAGCACCTACTTCATCTGCCACTTCACGGAATTTCTTGAAATCTATAGTTCTTGCATAAGCACTTGCGCCGGCAATAATCATTTTCGGTTTGCATTCAAGTGCGATAGCACGTAATTCATCATAATCGATAAATCCTTCATCATTAACACCGTAAGGAACGATATTGAACCATTTACCGGACATATTAACCGGGCTTCCGTGTGTTAAGTGACCGCCGTGAGCAAGGTTCATACCCATTAATGTGTCGCCGGGATTAAGAATGGCAAACTGAACTGCCATATTAGCCTGAGCACCTGAGTGTGCCTGAACATTAGCGTAATCACATCCGAATAACTTCTTAGCACGTTCGATTGCAAGATTTTCTACAACATCTACGCAATCACATCCACCGTAATATCTTTTTCCGGGATAACCTTCAGCATATTTATTGGTAAGCGGACTTCCCATAGCTGCCATAACAGCTTTACTTACCCAGTTTTCAGAAGCAATCAATTCGATATGACTGTTCTGTCTGTTCTGTTCGTCTACGATTGCCTGTGCAATTTCAGGATCTACATTGCGTAATTCTTCTAAAGAATACATGACATAACCTCCGTTAAGTAATTGTGTTTGAAGGCATTATAGCACAATGCAGGGCACTTTTGAATATCTATTTTTAAATAATTATTAACAAAGGTTTACGATATCTTCATTTTCTGATAAAATATTTGTATTATGCGTTAGATGAGCTTGTTTTGTTGAGGCAGGAGGAAGTATGTATCATATTATTGTGAATCCGGCATCCAAGTCCGGTAAAGGTAACAAGATATGGGACAAAGTCGAACTGGCATTAAAAAATGCGAAGGCAGACTACCGGGTACATTTTACAAAAGCAGAAGGAGATGCGTTACTTTTTGCTAAAGAGCTTACTACCGATATCGATGATTACGTGAATCTTATCGTTCTTGGCGGTGACGGTACCATGAATGAAATAGTAAATGGTATTGTTGATTTTGATAAGACACGGGTGGGATATATACCTACCGGTTCAAGTAATGATTTTGCAAGAGATGTGAAGCTTATAAAAGAACCGAAGGCAGCCATAGAACTGATTCTTGAAGGTAAACATATGAAGAATATGGATATAGGGCAGGTGACCTATGAAAAAGTATCCCCAGAAGCTACGGAAACGGTATCTAAAAAGTTTGTCGTAAGTAGCGGAATCGGTTTTGATGCGGCAGTATGTGAAGAAGTTCATCATTCAAAATTAAAGAAAGTATTTAATAAAATAAGGCTTGGAAAATTAGTATATGTAGGTGTGGCTGTCAGAAATTTGCTCGGCGGCGATACCAGTCCGTGTAAGATTTATATTGATGACAAAGAGCCGGTTATTTTACCAAAGTTTTTATTTATTGCCAATATGGTTCATAAGTATGAGGGCGGTGGGTTTAAGTTTTGTCCGGATGCCGATTATACGGATGATGCTTTGGATGTATGTGCGGTAGGTGCTTTGACAAGAAGACGGTGTTTCAGGATTTTACCTACGGCATATAGCGGTAAGCATGTTAAGTTTAAAGGAATAGATATGTACAAGGCAAAAAAGGTCAGGGTGGAGACAGACACGCCGTTATATCTGCATACCGATGGAGAAGTATGCGGCAAAACCGCACGCGTGGAATTTATTTCTTTACCATCAAAGTTGCATCTGTTTTGTAAATAATAATGAGGAACGGGGATTTCTGATGAAAGACTTTATTAAGAAATACAAACACGGTATACCGATTATTGTATATATGATAGTTTATCTTATTATCTTTTTTGTCATAGAAAGAGTGGAAGTAGATAATTATACCATTATTCATTTGCCTATAGATGATAAAATTCCGTTTATTGAATATTTTATTGTTCCATATACGATGTGGTTTATGTATGTGGCAGTATTTGTGGCTGTAATGGTCTTTTTTGATAAGGATGAATACACAAGACTGTTTACGACATTGGTTACGGGTATGACCTTATTTCTTATTGTTTCAACCCTGTGGCCGAACATGCATGAACTTAGGGCACAAGCAGATTTATCCGGAAACAGTATTTTTGTACAGATGATAAGAGATTTATATGAGACAGATACACCGACAAACCTGATTCCGAGTATTCATGTATATAATTCCATTATGATTCATGTTGCCGTAATGCATTCTTCATTCATGAAGAAACATAAAGTGATTACATGGATTTCAGGTATATTATGTACGTTGATTGTACTTTCTACCATGTTTATTAAGCAGCATTCAATTATTGATGTTATTGTAGCGATAGTGCTTGCAGTGGTTATGTATTTTGCAGTGTATGTAGGTAAGCTTAATTTCTTTAAGTTCAGACGTAAGTAAAATTTGAGAAAAGATGTAAATTTAAAAGGTTGCAATAAGCTTTTGGATATGTTATAGTCTAACCTATCTACTGAAAGACATATTTAAAGAGGATAAAATATGGGCACATTTTATTTGAACAGCTTAAGACGCAGAGAAAGAAGACGTAAGCTCTTGTAATCATTGTTTATTTTCCGCATGGTTACAAGGGACTAGGTCTTGTTTCTGTGCGGTTGCTGTTTATAGATATGAAGATGCAGAACCGTAATAGATTTAGCTAAGCTAATTCCGTTGCGGTTCTTTTTTTACTTAATTTGAAAAATTTGAAAAGTGGTGGGGATTTGTAAGCTGCCGGGATTGTGCTTTTTAACATAATAGGAAAATGGAGGTCATGTATGAAAACAAAAATTTGTCAGTATTTATCAGAAGTTATTAAGGAAGTGTCCAAGGAGGAGTTACATAATGCAATGGAAATTCCGCCGGAAGAGAAAATGGGGGATTACGCCTTGCCTTGCTTTGTGATGGCAAAGAAAATGCATAGGAGTCCCATGCAGATTGCAACGGAGCTTGCAGAAAAACTGAATGGGCAGAAAGAAGAACTGGGTATTGAAAAAGCAGAGAATGTAGGGGCATATTGTAACATTTATTTAAAACGTGATGTGTTTGTAAAAAAGTGTATGGAAGTCTTGCAAAAAAGCGGTTATGGGGTAGCACAGCCGGGCAGCGGCAAAACAGTATGTATGGACTATTCCTCCCCGAATATTGCAAAGAATTTCCATGTGGGACATTTAAGGACTACTGTTATAGGAAATTCGCTATATAAGATCTATCAGAAATTAGGATACAACGTAGTAAGGATTAATCATCTGGGCGACTGGGGGACACAGTTTGGTAAACTGATTGTTGCATACAAATTGTGGAGTAGTGAGGATAAGGTAAAAGAAAAAGGAATAGAAGAATTACTGCGTATATATGTCAAATTTAATGACGAATCAAAGAAAGATGACAGTTTGATTATAAAAGCCAGGGAATGGTTTGTTAAAATGGAGCAGAATGACCAGGAAGCCCTTTCGTATTGGAATTGGTTCAAAGAAATAAGTATGATTGAATTTGAACGGGTGTATGATTTGCTCGGCATTTCTTTTGATTCGTATCTGGGCGAGAGTTTTTATCGGGACAAAGTACCTGCGTTGGTAGAACTATTGAAGGAAAAAGGCCTTTTGACCGAAAGCCAGGGCGCACAGGTTATTGATTTGTCTGCGTATGATATGCCGCCATGCCTTATTACAAAAAGTGATGGAGGGTCTATCTACCATTCACGTGATATTGCGGCGATTCTTTACCGGAAAGAAAAGTATGATTTTGAAAAATGCCTGTATGTGACGGGCTTGGAGCAATCGCTTCATTTTAAACAGATTTTTACGGCTGTTGAATTAATGGGATATGATTTTTGTGACGGATTAATACATGTTCCGTATGGCCTTGTGAGTCTTGAGGGAGAAAAACTTTCTACGCGGGGCGGAAATATTATTTATGCAGAAGATATTTTAAATGAGGCTATAGATCGTGCAAAAAGTGCAATAATTGAGAAGAATCCTTCGCTCGCGGATAAAGAAGCGACCGCCAAAAAGGTTGGCGTAGGCGCGGTTATTTTTCATGATTTATTTAATCAGCGGATTAAGAATGTTGAATTCTCTTGGAAAGAAGTATTGAGTTTTGAGGGCGCGACCGGTCCGTATGCACAATACACCTATGCAAGGGCAAAAAGTGTACTCCGCAAATATGGAAAACCGGTTACGGCGGATGAAACAGATTTTTCGGTTTTAACGGATGATGTTACTTACAATCTGATAAAAGTTTTGACAGGATATGAGGATGCGGTCATTGCGGCTGCCGGAAAAAATGAACCATCGATTGTCGCACGGTATGTTATTGCAGTGGCTACTGCTTTTAACAAATTTTATCATGAGTGCAACATTTTACAGGCAGAGGAAAAAGAGAAGAAGGCGCGGCTGTTTTTGACGGACCTGGTTCAGAACGTTTTGTGTGAAGCGTGCGGTCTGCTTGGAATGGAATGCCCGGAAGAAATGTGATGCCACGGGACGGTGCGTCTGGAAGAAATGTGATGCCATGGGACGATGTGTCTGCTATAATGTATGTGCTGGGAGGAGATTCAATGAAAATTTTATACGGTACGACAAATAAAGGAAAACTACAAGCGATGAAACTTGCCGTGAAAACATTGAATATAGAGCTTGTAGGATTAAAGGACATGGACGGAAAACTTCCGTGCATAAATGAAAACGGTAAAACTCCTTTAGAGAATGCAGAGATTAAAGCAAAGGCGTATTATGAAGCTTTTCATATGCCGGTATTCTCTTGTGATAGCGGATTGTACTTTGATGAAGTGAAAGAAGATGAACAGCCGGGAATTCATGTGAGAAGAGTAAATGGTAAAGAATTGTCGGATGATGAGATGATACAATACTATGCTTCCTTGGCTAAGCGATACGGTGGTAAAATAACAGGGCGTTACAGGAATGCTATATATTTTATACTGGATGAGACGCACCATTATTCAAGCATGGATATGTCTATTGCAACAGAACCATTTGAGTTAGGAACCGTCCCCCATTCAAAGCGAGTGGATGGTTTTCCCCTGGATTCTCTTTCAATTGATATCAGGAGTGGAAAATATTATTACGATTTGGAAGTAAAAGATGTAAGCACTTCCGTGGATGATGGTGTTAGAAAGTTTTTTGCGGATGTTTTCGCCGGAGCTTCTACCGGAACTTCAGTCGGAGCTTCTACCGGAGCTTCTACCGGAGCTTCAGCCGGAGCTTCAGCAGAATCTTCTGACTGTGATGTTGTTGAGATTTATCGTGAAAACAGTAGATGAAACATTTGCTGAATTGTTGAGTGGTTGATTTGTTGATTGGTTGATTTGTTGATTGATTGATTTGTTGATTGATTGACTTGCTGGTTGGTTGACTTGCTGGTTTGTTGGGAAATGCTCATACCACCCAATAAAAGAAGAAATATGAGCAAAAACTTGGTAGCCAAGAGGCTGGGTTACCCAATAAATGAAGAAATATGGGCAAAAACTTGGTAGGCAAGAAGCTGGGTTACCCAATAAATGAAGAAATATGAGCAAAAACTTGGTAGCCAAGAAGCTGGGTTACCCAATAAATGAAGAAAAGTGAGCAAATAATTGGTAGCCAAGAAGCTGGGTTACCCAATAAATGAAGAAATATTAGCAAAAACTTGGTAGCCAAGAAGCTGGGCTACCCAATAAATGAAGAAATATTAGCAGAAACTTGGTAGCCAAGAGGCTGGGCTACCCAATAAATGAAGAAAAATGAGCAAATAATTGGTAGCCAAGAAGCTGGGCTACCCAATAAATGAAGAAATATGAGCAAAAACTTGGTAGCCAAGAAGCTGGGCTACCCAATAAAAGAAGAAATATGAGCAAAAACTTGGTAGCCAAGGGGGTGGGCTACCCAATAAATGAAGAAATATGAGCAAAAACTTGGTAGCCAAGAGGTTAGGCCACCCAATAAATGAAGAAATATGAGCAAAAACTTGGTAGCCAAGAGGCTGGGTTACCCAATAAATGAAGAAATATGGGCAAAAACTTGGTAGCCAAGAGGTTAGGCCACCCAATAAATTGAGTAAAAAGAGCAAAAACTTGGTAAGATAAGTGTAGGGTACAAAAACTAAGAAAAAAGATTCTGAAAATGAATTATCTTTTTAACATGGTAGTAGTGTGATTAAGGAAAAAATGATGGCAGATAATGAAAATACATGGGATAAACTCCTAAAAATAAAAACAACCGGTCGGGATGATTCCAATGCTGACTCATATCGTTACCCCTATGAACCTACGCCGTATTGTGTTTTAGAGCGTTTGGCGAATAGTGGTTTAATCCTAAAAAAGGATGTGGTTTTGGACTATGGTTGTGGGAAAGGGCGTGTCGATTTTTTCCTTGCCTATCAGACAAAAGCAAATACCCTGGGGATTGAATATGATGAACGGATTTATCAGGGGGCATTGGAAAACAGGAAGACTGCCGTTTCAAAAGCAAAGACAGAATTTATACTGGCGAGGGCAGAGGAGTATACTGTTCCGGCGGAAGTCAACCGGTGCTATTTTTTTAATCCTTTTTCGGTAGAATTGCTCAAAAAAGTTATGGCAAAAATTATTGATTCTTATTATGAAAAACCGCGGGAAATATTTTTGTTTTTCTATTATCCGTCAGAGGAATATATTTCATATCTTATGACAGTAGATGAACTGGAATTCTATGATGAGATAGAATGTGGTGATTTGTATGATGGAAATGACATACGGGAACGGATTTTGATTATGACAATGAGTTGAACAAAGAGAATAGATAACTAAAGAGAATAGATAACTAAAAAAGGATAACTATAATGAGGAATTTTACGTGTGACTTCACAGAAAGTTCCTTTTTTATTATTATTTATTATTTTTTTTAAGAAATCTTTTACAAATGTTTAGGATTGCATAATTGAATGGAAAAAAATGAGTGATAATATAAAAGCATAAGATATGTAATGCTTTGAAAGGAAGGGATAGGTAAATGAATGTTTCTAAGTTTACACAAAAATCAATAGCGGCAGTGGAAAACTGTGAAAAACTTGCGTATGAATACGGAAATCAGGAAATTGAACAGGAACATCTGCTTGTTGGCTTACTTACGCTCGAAGATTCTCTGATTCTTAAGTTAATAGAGAAAATGGAAATCAATACAGGGCATTTCCTTACAAGAGCCGAAAAGGCATTGCAGAAGCGGGTTAAAGTAAGCGGAGGCAATCTTACGGTTGGTAAGGATCTTAATAAGGTTCTTATTACTGCAGAGGACGAAGCCAAGGCTATGGGGGATGAGTATGTATCGGTAGAGCATATATTCCTGTCGATGATTAATCATCCGAATAAAGAGATTAAAGCTATTTTTAATGAATATGGTATAACGCGTGAAAGATTTTTGACAGCACTTTCAACTGTGCGGGGAAACCAGCGCGTGACAAGCGACAATCCGGAAGCTACGTATGATACGCTTGAAAAGTATGGTCAGGAGCTGGTGGCGCGTGCCGGAAAAGAAAAACTTGATCCGGTTATCGGTCGTGACGAAGAAATCAGGAATATTATAAGGATTTTGTCCCGTAAGACAAAAAATAATCCGGTATTAATCGGTGAGCCGGGCGTTGGTAAAACGGCGGTTGTAGAAGGGCTTGCACAGCGTATAGTAAAAGGCGATGTTCCAGCAGGACTTAAGGACAAGAAGATATTTGCTCTTGATATGGGTGCACTGGTAGCCGGTGCCAAGTACAGGGGAGAATTTGAAGAACGTCTTAAAGCCGTTCTTGAAGATGTAAAAAAGAGTGACGGACAGATTATTCTGTTTATAGATGAGCTGCATACTATAGTGGGGGCAGGAAAAACGGACGGTGCCTTAGATGCCGGCAACATGTTAAAACCAATGCTTGCCAGAGGCGAACTGCATTGTATCGGTGCTACCACTTTAGATGAATACAGACAGTATATTGAAAAAGACCCGGCATTAGAACGCCGTTTTCAGCCGGTAATGGTTAATGAACCGACGGTGGAAGATACTATTTCCATTCTCCGTGGATTAAAAGAAAGATATGAAGTATTTCATGGTGTTAAAATCATGGATAATGCCCTGGTTAGTGCGGCAACACTTTCTAACCGCTATATATCCGACCGTTTTTTGCCGGATAAAGCAATCGACCTGGTGGATGAAGCTTGTGCACTGATTAAGACAGAGCTTGATTCCATGCCGACAGAACTTGATGAGTTGCAGAGAAGAATGATGCAGATGGAAATTGAATCTGCGGCATTAAAAAAGGAAACCGATCATTTGTCCATGGAACGCTTGGAAAATTTGAACCGTGAACTTGCAGAAATTAAGGAAGAGTTTAATAACCGCAAGGCACAGTGGGATAATGAAAAAAATTCCGTGGAAAAATTAAGTAAGCTAAGAGAACAGATTGAAGATATGAATGCCAAAATACAGATTGCGCAACGTGAAGGAAATCTGGAATTGGCAGCAGAACTTTCCTACGGTAAGCTTCCGGAACTGAAAAAACAGCTTGAAATAGAAGAAGCCAAAGTAAATGAAAAGGAAATGTCACTGGTACATGAGAGCGTATCCGAAGAGGAGATTGCAAAGATTATTTCAAGATGGACCGGTATTCCGGTGGCTAAGCTTACAGAAAGTGAGCGTAATAAAACACTTCATCTGGATGAGGAACTGCATAAACGGGTGATAGGACAGGAAGAAGGTGTCACAAAAGTGACAGAGGCGATTATCCGTTCAAAAGCAGGTATTAAAGACCCATCAAAACCGATTGGTTCATTCCTATTCTTAGGCCCGACCGGTGTAGGTAAAACAGAATTGGCAAAATCATTGGCTGCTGTGCTGTTTGATGATGAATCCAATATGGTGCGCATTGATATGAGTGAGTATATGGAGAAATATTCCGTAAGCCGCCTTATAGGAGCACCTCCCGGATATATCGGATACGATGAAGGTGGGCAGTTGACTGAAGCAGTCAGAAGAAAGCCTTATGCAGTAGTATTGTTCGATGAAGTTGAAAAGGCACATCCGGATGTTTTTAACGTATTATTGCAGGTATTGGATGACGGAAGAATAACAGATTCTCAAGGAAGAACAGTAGATTTTAAAAATACGATTCTTATTATGACTTCCAATATCGGTGCCCAATATCTTTTGGAAGGAATCAATGAAGACGGCTCGATAGACAACGGAGCAGAAGAAGCCGTTATGAATGACTTAAGAAGTCATTTCAGGCCGGAGTTTATAAACCGACTGGATGAGATTATAGTATTTAAACCGCTTAGCAAGAATAATATCGGTGGTATAGTAGAACTCATTATCAAGGATTTAAATGCACGCCTTACAGACAGGGAACTTTCGGTTGAGCTTTCGGATGAGGCAAAGGCATATATCATTGATGAAGCCTATGATCCGGTGTATGGTGCAAGACCATTAAAAAGGTATATTCAAAAACATGTAGAAACCCTTGCGGCAAAACTGATTCTTAGAGATATGGTAAAGGGCGGCGACGTAATTTACATTGATTATCAGAATGGTGAACTTACTGCAAAGATAAAAGAGTGATAAAACGTATAAAGCAATTGAAGGCATCCTATTGTTACCCCCATTAGGATGCCTTCAAATTCTTTGATATCCATTTATTGGTCCCGGTTTTAATCGGGTTCGGCAATACGCGTCACCCCTACATAAATCTGTGATATTTTGTACCAGGTGGCAGCATCGATGGTGCCGGTTTCGGGAAGGTCAAATACGGATTGGAATACCCGGATGGCCTCCGCTGTTTTTGGACCTAATATTCCATCTACATTCAATTTGGGAATGAGCGGATAGTTGTCAGAAATCCTGTTAAGCTGTTCCTGTATGGTCATAACCGGTTCACCGCGGCTTCCTTGCGTGAGTGTATAGCCGGGAAAGGAAGAAGGAACACCGGAAACATAATCTGTAGAGTTAATATATATATCATTGCCATAATAGTTTCTTAAAATATCGATGGCAGCATAGCCTTCATCACCGAGATATTTAGAACCCCACTGGCTCATGCCGTTGCAGGTATGGTTAACCCCGTCACAGTATATGGTAAAAATTGGTTGTCTGATGCCCGGACGTGACAGGAAATTATTAAAAATGCTGTCAACAATACGCTCTACATTAGTATAAATATTACGCCCGTTAATCCACTTCTGGTCATAGGCCGTGGAAGAGGTGATGGTAAAATTGTAGCCCTGATTCCTGTACCATTCCGTATATACACGGTTTAGGGTAAAGCTCATTATGGCAAGCGTATTGGCATAAATGGTGCTTTCCGGCCAGGTGGCATATATCTCGGAAGATACAACATTTTTAATATAGTCGGTGTAGTTTACATAGTAGTTCGTGGCACCGGGATCATTGGGCGGTCCGTCATGCACTATAATAAATTCCGGAATAACAACACGGTTTAAGATAATCTCGCCGGTTTCTTCCACCGTTTTTATTTCATCCTCAGGAATTTTCGGTGGATAGTCATAGAAAAGTGTATGAGGTGCGATTACGATATTTTCTGTCTGGGAAGGTATTTCAATACGATGCATTTTGACCGGCTGGATACTGGTAACGTCCGGCAGTAATTCTGAGTCTGTAATTCTTACGGGTTCATAGTTGTCAGCATAAATATCGATGGTATAATTAGTGTAGGGCTGCGGGGAGTCCGGCTGCATACTGTAATCAATGGGAGGAGCCTCAAGCATAATGTCTTCCGTATTGCCGCTTGAGTCGGTAGTTATTTCGTTGACTATGGTGTCCGGGTCATTGCTTCTTCTTATGGTAACGCGTGCATTGGGAATGGGCTCGGGACCTGCGTCGGATGTAACTCTTACGCGAAGCATTCCTTCCGATTGTTGGGTTGCACGTAAATCATAGGGTATGTGATAAATCATACAAAAAATCCTTTGTATTGTCCTTAATTATAGTATATGGTAAAAGAAAAAGATGTGTGACCAAGACACATGACATAGGAGGAAAAAATGATACCGAACGATCCGGTTATGTTATTAAGTTTTGTTAATTTAAAGCTTCGTGATTATTACGGAAGCCTTGAAGCGTTGTGTGAAGATTTGGATGTGGATATGGAAACGCTTAAGGAAAAACTAAAAGGAATTCAATATTTCTATGATGAGGAGAAAAACCAGTTTGTCTAAAACAGTAATACTGAAGATAAATGACAGTCATACGATAGAAATAAATACAGAAACCCTTCAAAAAGACGAAAATCTGTTAAAACTTATGATTAAGCATGGAATTACCGGAGATTTTTGCGGTGGTAACGGTATGTGCGCACGATGCAAGGTTAAGTTTCTTACTACAGCACCGTTGCCTACGGCAGTGGAAAGAAGATTGCTTACAGCAGAAGAATTACGGGAAGGATATCGTCTTTCTTGTTGTGTTACAATCACACCGGTATTAGGCGAAACGATAGAGATAAAAACCGCATTTACAAGACCGGATATTCAAATATTGGATGATTATGCGCTGCTATTAACGATTAACGAAAAAAAACGCAACAAGGCAGAAGCAGATTATATTATTGCAGATATAGGAACAACAACTATTGCCATGCAGCTTATTTCGGCAAAAGACATGACCGTTAAGAAAACATATAGGGCATTGAATCCTGAGCGTACTTTCGGTATGGATGTAATTGCACGCATACAGGCGAGTGTACAGGGATTTAGGGAAGAGATAAAGAATATAATCCGGGAAGAAATCAAAAAAGGTGTCCGTTATCTTTTGGATGGTCATGAAGTGGTGAAAGATATTGAAGTGGTGAAAGATATTTATGTAAGTGCCAATGCAACCATGAAGCAGTTGTTTATGGGAAACGATGTATCCGCCATGGGAACCTATCCGTTTATTATAGAACAAACGGTTCCGGATGTAATAGATTTTAACGGATACCGCCTACATTTTGTGCCGGATGCGGGAACATTTGTCGGTGGAGATATAGTGTCCGGCGTTTATGCACTCGGAATGCATGTGACTAATGAAGTCAATTTGCTGGTTGATTTGGGGACTAACGGAGAGCTTGTGCTCGGGAGTGCTCAAAAGCTTATGGGAACCGCAACAGCAGCGGGTCCGGCGTTTGAGAATGCCAAGACTTTTTATGTTCCGGGAAGCGATATTATCCGGATAGTTTCTGATATGCTAAATGAACATATCATTGACTCAGAAGGTTTATTGATAGAAAAGTATTTTGAAATGGGGTATCCGGTAGATAAAATCACCGTTACGCAGGAAGATATCCGTAATTTGCAAAAGGCGAAGGCAGCAGTCCGGTGTGGAATCGAGGCTTTAATAAAAGCATACGGGGTAACGGCGGTAGATATTGCGCATGTATATCTTGCGGGCGGTTTCGGACACGGATTAAGTGCCAAAAGTGCCGTCAGAATAGGTTTGATTCCAACAGAACTGGAAGATAAAATAGTCAGTGTATCCAATACCGCACTCGGCGGGGCGTATATGCTGGGACTGAATATGCAAGAAGGTGCATGGCAGGAGGTATGTGATATTGCAGAACGTATACAGGTGATTAATCTTGCAGAGGATACTATGTTTAATGAAAGTTATATGAATGCATTAAACTTCCCGCAATAATCATATACTGATACGAAAACATAATTATAAGGTATCTTATGTGAAAAACTCTTCATATTTGAATATAAAACACATACGATACGACATGTGTGCTTTGCTTTTTCTCATAGTTATTATGTGTATATGGATTCATAATAATAAGGAAACGTCATATGATGACGTACCTGCGTTTAAGGAAGAAAACGCCAAAGAGGAATGCGAGGTAAAAAAGATTGCCCTGACCTTTGATGATGGTCCGCATCCGGTGTATACAGAACAACTTTTAGACGGACTTTCGGAAAGAGGAATCAAAGGAACCTTTTTTCTTTTGGGAAAGCTGTGTGAGTGTTATCCTGAAATAGTTGAACGGATAGCTCAAGAGGGACATATAATAGGAAATCATACCTATTCCCATATCCAGTTAACGAAAAATAACTTAGAATTATTTCAGGAAGAACTGATTAAGACAAACGAACTTCTTGAAGCGTTGACGGGGCAACCGGTTACGTATGTAAGGCCGCCCTTTGGCGTATGGAATAAAAAACTGGAAGAAAACCTTAATATGATTCCTGTTTTTTGGAACATCGACCCTCTTGACTGGTGTACGTCAAATTCGGATAATGTATGTTACAGGGTAACCAGTAAGGCAAAGGAAAATGCCATTGTATTGTTACATGACAGTTATAAGTCTACGGTCGAAGCTACCTTAAAGATAATTGATGAATTGATTTCGGAAGGCTTTGAATTTGTTACGGTGGATGAATTACTATTTGATTAAGATAAAAAGTTTAAGATAAAGAGTTTAGGATAAATAGTTAAGAAACGGAGACAGAGATGGATATTTTTTCTTATATGAGAAATAACAATCTTGAAAAGGAAGCACCGCTTGCCGCAAGAATGCGTCCGCGTTCTTTGGATGAGGTAGTGGGACAGCAGCATATTATAGGTAAGGATAAGCTTTTATACCGTGCCATTAAAGCGGATAAAATAAGTTCTATTATTTTTTACGGACCGCCGGGAACGGGTAAGACAACACTTGCGAAGGTTATAGCCAATACGACCAGTGCGGAATTTACCCAGATTAATGCGACGGTTGCCGGTAAAAAGGATATGGAGGAAGTTATCGATAAGGCCAAGGATACGTTAGGGATGTTTGGCAAGAGAACGATTCTTTTTATTGATGAGATTCATCGTTTTAATAAGGGGCAGCAGGACTATTTACTGCCGTTTGTGGAAGACGGAACCATTATTCTTATCGGCGCTACGACGGAAAATCCGTATTTTGAAGTTAACGGTGCGCTTATTTCCCGTTCTCAGATATTTGAATTACAACCATTATCCCGTGAGGACGTAAAGCAGCTTATTAACAAAGCACTTACAGATGACGAACGTGGTATGGGGGCGTATAAAGCGGTTATTGATGAAGATGCGCTTGATTTTCTTGCAGACGTGGCCGGTGGTGATGCAAGGCATGCACTGAATGCAGTTGAACTTGGTGTTATGACGACGACACGGAGTGAGGACGGACTGATTCATATTACGTCAGAAGTAGCTTCACAATGTATCCAGAAAAAAGTAATCCGTTATGATAAAACCGGAGATAATCATTATGATACAATCTCTGCATTTATAAAGAGTATGCGTGGTTCTGACCCGGATGCGGCAATATATTATCTTGCTAAAATGCTGATGGCAGGAGAACAGGTTACGTTTATAGCCCGCAGAATTATGATATGTGCGGCAGAAGATGTAGGAAATGCTGACCCGAATGCCCTTGTGGTGGCAACTAATGCATCACTTGCCGTAGAACGGATAGGAATGCCGGAAGCCAAGATTATACTTGCCCAGGCAGCAGCCTATGTGGCGTGTGCACCAAAGAGTAATGCGGCAGTATGTGCCATTGAAGAAGCCTATGAAACGGTGGAGGCAACCGGAAATCTTCCGATACCGACCCATTTACAGGATGCCCATTATAAAGGCGCTGGTAAGTTGGGACACGGAGTGGGGTATAAATACGCACATGCCTATGATAAACATTATGTGGAACAGCAGTATCTTCCGTATGAACTGACCGGTAAGGAATTTTACCGTCCGACGGAGAACGGATATGAAAAGAAAATCAGGGAGCATATGAAATGGCTGAAGTCAAAAGATTAGACAATAAACAACGTTTGTTTCTTATTTCTCTTGATGCGGTCGGAAGTAAAGACATGGAGTATATGTCATCGCTTCCGAACTTTGGAAGATTTTTAAAGGATGCGGCATATTGCCCTAATGTAAAAAGTGTATATCCGACTTTAACTTATCCGGCACATACCAGTATTATTACAGGGCGTTATCCTATACATCATGGGGTTGTCAATAATACAATGTTCCAGCCAAAGCGGCTTAAGCCGGACTGGTTTTACCGTAGAAAAAATATAGTTGGGACAACGCTTTATGATGAAGTAATAAAAAAAGGATGGAAAGCGGCATCTCTTTTGTGGCCGGTAACGGGAAAGAGCCGTATCCATTACAACCTGCCGGAGATTCATCCGTACAGGTGGTGGCAGACACAGATTACCACTACACTTTTTCAGGGGAGTGCGGGTTACATTTTAGGCTTGCTTCCGTATCTTACCATGATTAATAAAGGAACGAGACAGCCGGCACTGGATGATTTTGTGCATAAGTCAGCTTTGCACACGATAAGGAAATATAATCCGAATCTTGTTATGGTGCATTATCTGGATGTAGATTTTACAAGACATGGCTACGGATTAAATAATAACCACGTAAAAGAAGCCATGCAACGTATGGATAAACGTCTCGGTGAGCTTTTTAAGGTAATTGAAGAAACAGGTGACTTAACGAATACAACCATATGTGTTTTTGGGGACCACTATCAGAAAGATACCCATACGATTTTTTATCCGAATACATTTCTTAAAGAACAAGGATATATTAAAGTACGGGGAAAAAGTATTGCTTCCTATAAGGCAGTTGTGAAAAACTGTGACGGTGCAGCTTATATTTATTTAAATCCGGAGTATGAAACATCCGCCTTAAAAGAAGAATTAGAAAAGAAAGTCCTCATGCTCTTTGAAAAAGCGTCCCAAAATGCAGCGTATGGTATTAAGCGCATTGTCAGCAGGGAAGAAGCAATACAAAAGGGAGCGGATGCTAATTGTATCGGTATGCTGGAAGCGGCGGACGGATTTTATTTTTTGGATGAGACAGAAGTGCTTTTAAGAAACGTTTCAGAAGAGAAGCTTCATAAAATGCGGGCAACGCACGGATATGACCCAATGACGGAAGACTACGGAACATTTTTTATGGCAAAAGGAAAAAATATTAAGGAAAATGTTCTCATAGATTCTATGGAGCTGGTGGATGAAGGGACTACACTTGCCCATATGCTTGGCATAGATTTGGGAGAAGTTGACGGCAAAGTAATATATGATATGTTGAAAAAGTAATAATATTGGCGCAGGACCCAAAGGTAATTAAGCTGGGTACTGCGCCTGATTTTTTCCGTATAAAGAGTAATAAAATAAAGAGTAATGAAAAAAATAATAAAAATAATAATAAAAATAATAATTAAAATAATTAGAATAATTCGCCAATCAGGTATTGATATATATCCTGATTTTTTTTGTGCCAGTTATCACAGATTTCCGCAGCCATTTCTTCCGTGGGAACGGTGAGGGAAAGACTGATAAGAGGTGTCTTATTGTCTTTTGCAACAAGCTCTGCCGTATATTCTCCGGAAGTGGATTTATAGTACTGTGCCTGGACAGATACTTCGTCTTTTAACTGCTGATGGTTATTTACAAGAAATTGTTGGATTTCTTCCTTAATCTGTGGACTGATCCGGTTCTTAAAATAGTCAAGTGTCTGGAGGCCTTCCGCGGTTAAAGAAAGATGCGTGCGGTTACCGATGACTTCCTCCGTAACGTATGCATCGGAAGTAAGATCGGAGAATACTTCCTGCAAAGTAATATAATTGGTATATCCTTTTTCAAGAATGAATTCACTTATCTGCGCGCGGGTAAGCGGAAAGTTGACCCGGTTCAGCATGTAAAGCACTATTAATTTATAGAGGGTATGTGGTGTCTGATTCAATGTAATACCTTCCTTGCCAGGTTATTCTTTTTAACATGGTTGAGTGTAACGTGTTAAGAACATCACGCTTGTTAAGACTCCATTTAGGAGCAAGGGTGAGACTCTTGGGGCCATCGCCGGTTAAACGATGGATAACGATTTTTTCTGATAAATGCTCTAATAGAGTTATCAGTATGTCAATGTATTGCTCTTTGGTTATGTCAGGATATAGCGTCTTGTCTTTAGAAAGTGCAGTTCCTTCAATCACATGCAGCATGTGAAGTTTTATACCATCGATTTGAAGTGCATTCAGGTGCTTCACCGATTTAAGGTTATGCTCCAAAGTTTCACCGGGAAGACCGATGATAAGATGGGCAATAACAGGAATATTAATCCGGTGGAGTGCCTGTACGGTTTTGTCAAAGCATTCCGTTTTATATCCCCGGTTTATTAGCAGGGCAGTATCTTCGTGGATGGTCTGAAGGCCCAGCTCAATCCATATGAACTTGTCCGGGAAACGTTTCTTTAAATCGGCAAGAAGCGTAAGGCAATCGTCATTTATGCAATCGGGACGTGTTCCGATGGAAATTCCCACAACGTTTGGTTCCTGAAGACTTTCCGTAAAAAGTGCATTTAGTCTGTGGGTGGGAGCGTAAGTATTTGTATATGATTGAAAATAGGCGATATATCGGGAACCGGTTATTTTGTCACCGAATAGTTTTTTGCCGTTTTCAAGCTGTTCACGGATGGAAGATACAGATTTGCTTGCAAATTCACCACTTCCTCCGGCACTACAGAAAATACATCCGCCGGTCGATAAGGTTCCGTCCCTGTTAGGACAGGTCATGCCTGCATCAAGTGCGATTTTGTATATTTTTTCCCCATAGACCGTTTTTAAATAGTGGTCGAGGGAGTAGTAAGGTTTGTCTGCCCATTTTTTCATGGAATTGTCCTGTGAACCTTCCTGCAATAATTTGTCGGTGGCGGGATTAACTATTTCTCAATATGTGCTTTAACGGCATCGGCTACTACCTGTGCTACATTAGGGTTAAATGCTGCCGGCATAATGTTGTTTTCATTGAGTTCATCTTCGGGCACAAGGGCTGCGATAGCTTCCGCTGCCGCAAGCTTCATGGCTTCCGTAATCTGTGTTGCGCGGCCTTCCAAGGCACCTTTGAAGATTCCCGGGAATGCAACTACGTTATTAATCTGGTTAGGGAAATCGCTACGGCCGGTTCCGACTACGCGTGCGCCGCCTTCTTTGGCAACATCAGGCATGATTTCCGGAGTAGGATTAGCCATGGCAAAAATGATGGCATCCTTATTCATGGAAGCAACCATTTCTTTCGTAACGATGTTAGGGGCAGAAACGCCGATAAAAATATCAGCTCCACGCATGGCATCGGAAAGGGTTCCCTTTTTATTTTCAAGGTTTGTAACGAGTGCCATTTCTTTCTGCATCCAGTTAAGACCTTCCGTATCTTTTCCTACAATGCCGACTTTATCACACATGGTAACATTTTTGAAACCGTACGTAAGAAGAAGCTTTGTAATGGCAACACCGGCACTTCCGGCACCGTTCACAACAACACGGCAGTCATTTTTATCTTTTCCTACTATTTTAAGTGCGTTGATGCAGCCTGCAAGAACAACGATGGCAGTACCATGCTGGTCGTCGTGGAATACAGGGATATCTAAAGTTTCTTTCAATCTTTTTTCAATTTCAAAACAACGTGGAGCAGAAATGTCCTCAAGGTTGATTCCGCCGAAGCCCGGTGCCATGTAGGTAACGGCTTTAATGATTTCTTCCGTGTCCTGTGTATCAAGACAGATTGGTACGGCATTGACGCCGCCGAATTCTTTAAAAAGAACT
Source organism: Lachnospiraceae bacterium (assembly GCA_045576455.1). GTDB lineage: Bacteria > Bacillota > Clostridia > Lachnospirales > Lachnospiraceae > RGIG4034. The sequence goes on from JAZNGM010000010.1 coordinate 67,757, forward strand.
GCCTTTCCTTCCATAACCGGCATAGCAGCGTATGGGCCGATGTTACCCAGTCCCAAAACGGCACTGCCGTCTGAAACTACAGCTACGGTATTGGCTTTCATCGTATATTTATAAGCAGCTTCTTTATCCTCAGCGATTACAAGACAAGGCTCGGCGACGCCCGGTGTGTATGCAAGGGCTAAATCTTCTCTTGTGCGGACTTTAGCTTTTGATGTTATTTCAAGCTTGCCGTTCCATTCTTCGTGAAGCATGAGTGCTTTTTCCTTTGTTGTCATAATTGTCCTCTTTTCTATTACATATCTGTTACATATTAGTACAAGAAACATAATATAATAAGAAAGTTTTTTTTACAATAACAGAAAATGCTTTTGTTTTGAAAAAGATTGTGCTATATTGATTTTAATATATACATATTCAAGTAACACATCCGATATAAAATCCCAACAACAGATAACAAAAGAAAGATAAATATAAACTGGAGGAAATCTATGAGAGAAAAGTATGAATCTCTGGCACTTGCTGACCTTAAGGAGATTGCAAAGCTTCGTGGAATCAAAGGGGTGTCTACGATGAAAAAGGCAGAACTCGTGGAAGCTATGCTGAAAGAGGATGAGAAGGATAAGCAGGAAGGAAAGCCGGTAGAGGTTAAGCCTGTTATGAAAAAGGCGGAGCCTGCCACATCGGAAAATGCAAAAGACGTTACTAAAGAGAACACAGAGAATAAGCAGGGTTCGGATGACGGAAGATATCCGTCTGACTTGGACAGTGGTATTGCAGCATACGGAATTCTTGAAGTTATGCCTGACGGATATGGTTTTATCCGCTGTGCCAACTACCTCCCGGGAGAAAATGATGTATATGTAGCACCGAGTCAAATCAGACGATTTAATATGAAGACCGGTGATATTATTGATGGCAGTACGAGAATTAAGACACAGAATGAGAAATTCAGTGCTCTTTTATATGTAAAGAAAATAAACGGTTATCCGCCTGAAGTGGCCGCCAGAAGAGCTAATTTCGAAGATCTCACACCGATTTTCCCTAATGAGCGTCTTTCACTTGAAACGCCGAAGGCATCGGTTGCCATGAGAGTAATGGATTTGATGAGTCCGGTAGGAAAAGGACAGCGTGGTATGATTGTTTCCCCGCCAAAAGCCGGAAAAACTACTTTATTAAAAGAAGTAGCAAAATCCGTTCAGCAAAATAATCCGGAAGTGCATATGCTTATTTTATTAATCGATGAGCGTCCGGAGGAAGTAACAGATATCAGGGAAGCGATTGAAGGACCGAATGTGGAAGTTATTTATTCTACCTTTGATGAGTTGCCGGAACATCACAAACGTGTTTCCGAAATGGTTATTGAACGTGCCAAGAGATTGGTAGAGCATAAGCAGGATGTAATGATTCTTCTTGACAGTATTACAAGACTTACCCGTGCTTACAACCTGACTGTTCCGCCAAGCGGAAGAACCTTGTCCGGTGGTCTTGACCCTGCGGCATTACATATGCCGAAACGTTTCTTTGGTGCAGCCCGTAATATGCGTGAAGGCGGAAGCCTTACCATTCTTGCAACCGCGCTGGTAGATACAGGAAGCAAGATGGATGATGTTGTGTACGAAGAATTCAAGGGAACCGGTAACATGGAAATGGTACTGGACCGTAAGTTATCTGAGAAGAGAATATTCCCGGCTATCGATATCGCTAAGTCAGGCACACGCCGTGAGGACTTGCTCTTGTCTAAAGAAGAAGCGGAAGCTATTAATATTATGCGTAAAGCGATTAACGGCTTAAAACCGGATGAAGCGGTAGATAAGATTTTGGATATGTTTAAGAAAACGCGTGATAATAATGAATTTATCCAAACGGTAAGCCGTATCCGTTTCATATAAATATATTTTAATAAAAATAAAAAAAGCACTTGCATGATAGAATAAGTCATGTTACAATGAGAAAGCTGTTTATGAGAAAGAGCATGTAATTTACACAGAATCGTCTCGTAGCAGATGATTCTATTATGATAGAGAGGTGAAAAGAATGAGAGAAGGAATACATCCTGAATACTATCAGGCAACAGTAACTTGTAACTGTGGAAATACATTTGTAACAGGTTCAACAAAATCAGCTATTCACGTTGAAGTATGTTCCAAATGTCATTCATTCTACACAGGACAGCAGAAGACAGCAAGAGCTGACGGACGTATTGAGAAGTTCAATAAGAAGTATGGTGTAGAAAGCAAATAAGCAGTGCAAAAAGGTTGAGGTATATTATATTATCTCAACCTTATTTTTAATTATTTATGTATTAAGAATTACGGCATCTGCTTTTTGATAGAAGAGAGGCTTATATATGGGTAATAAGAAGAAAAGAAAATGTTATTCGGGAATTGGCGGTCAGGCAGTTCTTGAAGGCGTAATGATGAAGAATAATGATTCCTATGCTGTGGCTGTCAGAAAGCCGGATGGAGAAATCGAGATTGAGACACAGGAATACCTGGGTATTTTACATGGAAGTAAGATAAAGAAGCTTCCGTTTTTAAGAGGTATGTTTAATCTTGTGGATTCCATGCGACTGGGTATGAGAACCTTGAATTACTCAGCAAGCTTTTATGAAGACGAAGATGCAAGGGAAACCTTAACGGATAAAGCAGTAAAAAAAGTTTTCCGTGACAAAGCGGAAAAAGTATTTATGTTTTTTACAGCCATTTTGTCAGTAATAATTGCGGTAGGCATTTTTGTGGTGCTTCCGTATTATTTGACATCACTTTTGGAAAGATACACTTTGGACCGTACTTTGTTGTCGATTCTTGAAGGTGTTATCAGAATTACCATATTTGTATTATATGTCGTTTTAATATCTATAATGAAGGATATAAGACGGTTGTACCGGTATCATGGTGCAGAACATAAATGTATCAACTGTATTGAAAGAGGCCGCGCTTTAACGGTTAAGAATGTAAGAAAGAGTTCAAGACAGCACAAACGTTGCGGTACAAGCTTTATGCTTTTTGTATTATTGATAAGTTGTGTCGTGTTCTTTTTCATTACCGTTACTAATCCGGTTTACAGGATTTTGTTAAGAATAGCTCTTATTCCGGTTATTGCCGGTGTTGCTTATGAAGTAATACGCCTTGCGGGAAGAAGCAACAATATCATTATACTGCTTTTGTCCATGCCGGGACTTTTGCTTCAGAGACTTACGACTAAAGAGCCGGATGATGATATGATACTTGTGGCAATTGCGTCGGTGGAAGCTGTTTTTGATTGGAAGGAGTTCCTTGTTGAGCATTTTGATGCTGACAAAGAGGAATTGGATAAGCTTCAGGCAGAAGACAGGGAACGCTATAAGGATAGAGCATATCTGGGACTGGAGAAAGAGTAATATCCATGAATTATAAGGAAGCGTATCTCTTAGGTAAAGATAAACTTGTTAGTGCCGGTATTATAGATGCTGATTATGACGCACGATATTTACTGGAGTTTGTGTGTAAAACAGACAGAAACACCCTGTATATGTATCCGGATAAGGTGCTTAGCGCTCAGGAGGAACAGGATTATTTATCCTGCATTATGAAGCGGGCAGACAGAATTCCGCTCCAGCATATAACGAATGAGCAGGAGTTTATGGGACTTGGTTTTTTCGTTAATGAGCATGTGCTTATCCCAAGACAGGATACGGAAACCCTTGTGGAAGAAGTGTTAAGGTATCTGCATGATGGTATGAAAATCCTGGATATGTGTACCGGTTCCGGTTGTATTTTGCTCAGTTTGTTAAAATACTCCAACGCTTGCGAGGGCGTAGGGGTGGATATTTCCGCGGATGCACTGGAAGTAGCCAAGGAGAATGCAAGACGTCTGTCGCTTGCACCACAGTGGATAAATAGTAATTTGTTTGAAAATGTAGAAGGTACATTTGATATTATTGTATCAAATCCGCCGTATATAAAGACGGATGTAATAGAAAATCTTGAGCCGGAAGTGAAAGACCATGAGCCGTTTATAGCACTTGATGGGGATACGGATGGACTTAAGTTTTACCGTATTATTTCAAAAGATGCAAGAGAACATCTTTTGAGGGGCGGTATGTTGTTTTTTGAAATTGGCCATGATGAAAAAGATGAAGTGGTAAGCATTATGGAAGAGGAAGGATACAGGGAAGTAACGGCACTTAAAGATCTTGCCGGAAATGACCGTGTGGTATTCGGGACTTTTTAAGTAATGTATTTGAGAAAGGATTGTTATGTTCGATAAGTTAGAAAACATTTTAAGCCGAATGGAAGAAATCTTAAATGAGCTTAGTGAGCCGGATGTTACGAATGACCAGCAGCGGTTCAGGGCACTTATGAAAGAGCAGAGTGATCTTGCTCCGCTTGTAGAGGCTTATAAAGAGTATAAGAAATGCAAACAGGATATAGAAGACAGCCTTATGCTTCTTGAAGAAGAAAATGATGCTGACATGAGGGAAATGTTAAAGGAAGAGCTTTCCCAGGCTAAGAAGCGTGTGGAGGAGCTTGAAACAGAACTTAAGATTCTTCTTTTACCGAAAGACCCTAACGATGAAAAGAACGTTATCGTGGAAATCCGTGCAGGTGCCGGTGGAGATGAAGCGGCATTATTTGCAGCGGAAATTTACCGTATGTATGTGCATTATGCAGAAGGTAACCGTTGGAAAGTGGAGACCATGAACGTAGACGATATCGGTATCGGTGGTATGAAGGAAGTACAGTTCATGATTTCAGGACAGGGTGCATACTCCAAGATGAAGTACGAAAGTGGTGTACACCGTGTACAACGTGTTCCGGAGACAGAATCGGGCGGACGTATCCATACTTCAACCATTTCCGTAGCAGTTATGCCGGAGGTTGATGAGGATATTGATATTGTAATCGATGAGAAAGATATCCGTATCGACGTAATGCGTGCTTCCGGTAACGGTGGACAGTGTGTCAACACAACCGACTCTGCAGTACGTCTTACCCACTACCCAACCGGTATTGTGGTATATAGCCAGACTGAAAAGTCACAGCTTCAGAATAAAGCTAAGGCTTTTGCTCTTTTGAAAGCAAAGCTGTACGATATCGAACAGCAGCAGAGACATGATGCAGAGGCTGAACTTCGTAAGAGCCAGATTGGTACCGGTGACCGTTCTGAGAAGATCCGTACTTATAACTTCCCACAGGGACGTGTAACCGATCATAGAATTAACCTGACTCTTTACAAGTTGGATAAAATTATGAATGGTGATATTCAGGAAATCATTGACGCATGTATTGCAGCCGACCAGGCTGCGAAGCTTGCAAAGATGAATGAGAACTAGAGGAAAGCCTTAATTGATTTGAATTTTTAGGCTGATATGTAATTTTAAAAGATAATATTTTTGTGAGAAATATGGGCGATGATGTGCTTTGGAGGTATGTCATCGCTTTTTTATATTTGTGTTGCGTTGGATGTACTGTCATCACCTTTTTGAGTAGCATTTACTGTAAAAATGATACTTGCCTTAATTACTATTTACAATTACAATATGAATTATCTATAAGCATTAGCTTGTCTACTGGGTCATGACATTTCGCCGTACAATCCAAGTAAGTTTAAGAGAATATTGAGGAACATATATGGAAGAGATTAATATGGAAAAAGAACTCTTATTATATAATCTTCAAGGTAAATGGAATGATTATATCGGAGTTCAAAAAGAAGTATTGCGTGTACTTAGAAAAGAGGGATTTTTTAATGATAATGAAATTATTAATAAAAAATCCGGAATGTATGTTAAGATAAATGCAAAAGGAATAAAAGAAACATTAGGCACAGGAAATAGATTTCAAGCATTGCCCAAGAAAGTAAAACAATATAAAATAGCAACGTTACGGTATCTGAAACAGATTATTGCATGTGCTGAATTGATTTCAGACAATGTGCAGATTATTCATGATAAAAATGGATATATGTTTGCATATTTGAGAAGTGAAGTAATGATTGATGGTAAAAGGGTTTGCATAAGAATTTCTATTATGAAAAAAGTAGCCTCAAATTGTTTTTGGATACATAACATTGATGAAAATAAAAAAAGTTCCAAATTACTCGACCCATCCGACAAGATGGAATTGAAAGAGATTTAGAACTTTTAAATAATAAATAGCATATTTGGATGTTTAAGTCAATAGAAAGCCATAGGGGAGAGATTATGTTAGGTAAGTTAAGAAATATGACAGCCATTTATTTGTTCAAAGGAGATAAGGTGCTGCTTTTGTTCAAGCAAGGCGGAAGAGTTGTAAATAATGTGTGGACAGGGTCTGCCGGAGGTCATTTTGAAGAATATGAGTTGAATGACGCGAAGGCATGTGTGTTAAGAGAATTGAAGGAAGAACTGGGAATCAATGAAAATGAGATACACAATCTTGCTCTCAGATATGTAACTTTACGGAGAACAAACGGTGAAATAAGGCAGAATTATTATTTCTTTGCTAATCTTGATGAAAATATAAATGATGAGTTGACGTCCAACGAAGGAAACTTAAAATGGTTTTCTTTGGATGAAATCGGCGGACTGGAAATGCCGCATACGGCAAAGGGTGTCATGGAACATTATTGTGCAAAAGGACGATTTTCAGACAAGTTATATGTGGGAGCAACAAGCAAAAAAGGTGTGGAATTTATTGAATTGCCGGAATCATAAACAGCGATTATTTCAGATTAGGCATGTATTGCTATACAAAGAAAGAAGGAAAGTAAGAATGAAATATATAGAAGAGAATGGAAAAATATGGGATGAACGTTCCGAAAATAATGATACGTGGTCTATCCCTGTAACTAGTGAAATGATTAAACTTGCAAGGGAAGGCATTTGGAGTATTTTATTAACGCCTACAAAGACGGTCCCGTCAAACTGGTTCCCCGAGAAACTTAATGAAAAAAGAGTTTTATGTCTTGCGAGTGGAGGCGGGCAACAAGGACCTATATTGGCAGCAGCCGGTGCGGATGTAACTGTGTTTGATAATAGTACAAAGCAATTAGAGAAAGATACTTTTGTAGCAAAAAGGGACAATTTGAAAATCAAAACGGTTCAAGGAAACATGCAAGACTTATCTGTTTTTGAAAATGAATACTTTGATTGTATAATTCATCCTTGGTCAAATGGGTATATTGATGATGTTTTGCCTGTATGGAGAGAATGTGCGAGAGTATTAAAAAAGAATGGAATATTATTATCAGGATTTGGAAATCCGATAGAATATATTTTTGATGTTGGTAAATTAGAGCAAGGAATTTTTGATGTGAAAAATAAGATTCCATACGCAGATATTGAGCATATGGATGATCCGGAAACGAGAAAAATTGTTGAAAGTGGCGGTTATCTTTGGAGTCATACATTGGAGGAACAAATTCAAGGTCAGATAGAGGCCGGTTTTGCTATTGTCGGTTTCTATGAAGATATTGGCGGTACTGCGTTGGATCAATATATTAATTCGTCTATTGCTACCAAAGCTATCAAATTATAATATTGCAATTTCAACAAGGTAGAATATAAGTGATTATAGAGTGATGTTTGGTATACATTAGAAAGAAAATGAATTCGAGGAAATACTTTTATGGACTGGCTTAATGTATTTGGCTTGGCTGGTGGTCTAATGATGCATTTGCAATTTATCTCATCATGGATACTCTGTTAATTGCCCTTTATTGTGCTATGTGGGTTATTTGCCGGAAGAAAAACAATGTTTTCAGGGCATTAGCACTTTCCATAATCCCGGCAATAATCTTTATGTTTAGCGGAGTTATGAGTAGGTCACTATTGTTGATTATTGCAACGATATTATTTGCACCAACACATATTTTAATTTCGTATAAGAATGCTAAATGCTGATTGGAGGAGAAACTTAAGATGGAACAATTACGGTTTGCCCAAAAAGAAGATTTACATAGGGTGGCAGAATTTATCACAGATAGATTTTGGGAATATGAGCAATACACATTTCTGGCAGATGGATTATCTGAACCAAAAGAAATATTAACAAAAGTGACAGAGGCTGCATTACCTTTGTTTTTGAGTAAAGGCGATATTTATATATATGGAGAGCAAAAAATACAGGGAGTTTTAGTAGGGATACCTATAAAAAAATACACGATGCTAAATATTCTTTTGAGTTCTTTTTCGACATCTAAGTTATTGAAAGACATTTCAAAAGATGATATGGCTTTGTTAAAAGAAAAGGGAGAAAGTTCTGCAAAAATTCATGATAAGTCATGGCATAAGAAATATAGCAAGAATGCATACTACATTTTCCAAATCGCTGTAGCGAAAGAAAACAAAGGGACAGGCGTTTTTAGAAAACTGATAACGCCGGTTTTGGATATGTGTGATGAAAGGCAAATGGATGTAATCTTAGAAACAAACACAAAAGACAATATTTTGATATATGAACATTTCGGCTTTGATGTGGTTGAGGAACACCAAAGTGCTGATATGCCATATGCTGAATATTGTATGATTTTGAGAAGAAATGTGGAAATGAGAAGTGCAGGTGAGAAGAATGGTTATTGAAACAGAACGTCTATTGTTAAGAGAAATGACGGAAAATGATTTCGTTGCTCTCTATAAAGTGTTGGCGTATTCAGATATCATGCAGCATTATCCATATACTTTTGATGATGTCAGGGTAAGAAACTGGATTCAACGAAATATAGAACGGTATCAGATATTCGGTTTTGGATTGTGGGCAGTGTGCTTGAAAGAAACAGGCGAGATGATTGGTGATTGCGGATTGACTATGCAACTTATTAATGGTCAGATAAAACCTGAAATCGGATACCATATAAGAGGTGATAAGCAAAGAAAGGGATATGCAAAAGAAGCGGCAATTGCAGTCAGAGATTGGACTTTTAATAATACTACTTTTAACATTGTTTATTCTTACATGATGCATATGAATGAGCCATCCGCCAGAACGGCAAGTTCTTATGGTGCTAAGCAGGTGGAGGAATTTACAGATGAGCACAATGAGATAATAAAGGTATTTGCAATTTCAAGAGAAATGTGGGCAAATATGTAAATTACAGATTACTGACAAATCAAATATATTGATGTTGGAGGATGGGGATGCGGACAGAAAAAGAGATTATTAATAATATTTTAGATGTTGCAACAAAAGATAATAATGTCAGTGCAGTAATTCGAACAGATTTATTACCCGTAAGGGAATATTTATATACATATAATTTTTATTTCATAGTTAAGGATGTGGAAAAATATAGTAATGACGATGTTTTTGTAAAATGTTTTGGTGAAAGAATTTTGTTGTACAGGGGAGATAAAAATTATCCGGATATGTTCCCAAATACAAAAGCACATTTGATGGTATACCGTGATGGTGTGACGATTGTTATTAATGTGATTGATAAAGACACGTTTCTTTGTAAGTATAATGGTGAGCTTGCATATGAAAATGTTTGGATGAGTGATACTTTTAAAATAATTCTGGATAAAGATGATATGCTACCGGAAATTGAACGTTTAGAAGAAAAGCAAACACTTTTTACCCATAAGCCCTTAGAAACAGAGTTTTTAGGTACATGCGATGAATTTTGGTGGGTGTTGAAAACATTTGCAGAATATACACTAAGGGAAGAACTGCCGTCGGCAATGTTCTATCTTAATGTTGCGGTTCGTGATATGCTGAATAAAATGTTACGTTGGCATATATATTTGCAGGCAGGGCGGCCAGTAGAAATCGGAATCCTTGACAGCAATTTTGAAAAACTGTTGGAACAGGAGTATTTTCAAATCTATAAGAAAACATATCCGGATGCTAATTATGAAAGCATATGGGAGGCTTACGGTGCCGTAGTGGAACTCTGGGGCAAGGTGGGGCAAACAGTGGCAAAACAATGTGGCTACCATTACCCCGTTGAAACAGAAAAGGATATGTTGCATTTTATTAAGCAGTTGAGGGAACTGAAGAATCAGAGATATCCCGGATAGTGTTACCGGATTTATATCGTTAGTCGGGCGGATACAACAATGAGGAGGAATTATGGATATAAAACTGGTCATATTTGATTTTGATGGAACTATAATGGATACACGAAAAGCAATTGTAATTGCAAAACAAGAAACCATGCGACAGATGGGACTTCCGGTTGCAGATGAGCAAACTTGTGCAAAAACTATTGGATTATCTTCCAAGATGGGATTTAAGCATATTTATCCGGAACTGACAGAAGAAAGGTTGGATATGTGTGTGCAAAATTACAGAAAGAATTTTGATGATATAAAAGAAAAGGTGCCTCCAACATTATTTACCGATGTGGTAGATACATTGAATAAGTTAAAAAATAAGGGAATTGTTTGTACAATTGCTACTTCAAGAAACGGGAAGTCTCTTAGAGAATTTCTTGATAAGATGAATATTACCGCTTTTTTCACTTATCTGGTAGCAGCGGAAGATACAACATTATTGAAACCCAATGCAGAACCTGTTATTAAGACATTGAATGATTTATCATATAATACAGAACAGACACTTGTTGTTGGAGATATGCCAATGGATATTCTTATGGGAAAAAATGCAGGTGTTTATACATGCGGTGTGACATATGGCAATTCCGATAAGGACAGTTTGTTAGAGGCAGGAGCAGACTTTATAATTGATGGTATAAATGAATTGCTTGATGTTTTATCAATGTAAAGAAAAATATAATGTGTGTGAATGACTCGATTGCGCCTATATTAAATTCAGCCGGCTTATCTGATAAAAAGGATGGTGAAAACTAGTATGGGTAGAATGAAGAAAATAAGAACTTAATGGAGCAAAAATAATGGAAAAACATATCATATTGATTAATGGTTCCTCAAGTAGTGGAAAATCTACGTTGGCCAAGGCATTACAAGCGTTAATAGAGGATAAAAGAAATGAAAGATATGAAATTGTGTCTATTGATGATTTTCTTAAGATGACAACAGAAGATGTAATATATGAAGATGATGTGTTTGAAATTTCAGGTTCTCTATGTGAAAAAGTATTGCAAGTTTTTAAGGGAAATCAAGGTGTGATTATTGACCATGTGGTTACCAGTGAGCGGATTTTTGAACAATTAAAAGAGAAGGTACGTCCCAATCGTTTGTACATGATACGTGTAACATGTCCTTTGGAGATATTACGAAAAAGAGAGCTGGAACGAAAGGATAGATGTTTGGGTTCTGCCGAAGCGTCGTATACATATTTGTTTCCTAAAGAGGGATATGACTTAACAGTAGATACTCATTTTATGACATTGTTAGAATGTGCTAATCAGATTATTGATAAGATATTTTAGGTTTATAATTTCCAATTGTATGGGCGTGAGAGATATATAAATATGAATTTTATGTTGTGAAAAAAGATGTCTATTAACTTAGATGTCTTTTTTGTTATTGAATCAATTTTTTAAAGATAATAGTGTTATTTTGGTATCAAATAATAAAATAGGTTGAATTTATCCTAGAAAAAGTGATATACTAACTATATAAGATTTAGGAGGTGTTCACATGACAATAGATACTAATACAATGATTTCAATTACAGAAGCAAACCAGAACTTTTCAAAAGTTGCAAGATTAGTAGATGAGCTTGGTTCAGTTGTTATACTTAAGAATAATGCCCCAAGATATTTGGTAATCGATTTTAGCAAAGCGGATGAAAGTGCGGTAGCTAAAGATGAGGATGTACTTGAGCTTTCAAAGAGATTGCTTGCACAGAATAAGGAGGCTTACGAGGTGCTTGCTAAATGAAAAGACTGAGTAAAGAGCAGATTTTAATGCTCCATTCACAGCTTATCGAACAGACTGGCGGAATTGATGGTGTAAGAGATTTTAATTTATTGGAATCAGCTATTGAGACTCCATTTCAAGTATTTGCCGGAGAAGAATTGTATCCAACGATACAAGCAAAAGGTACACGTCTTGGATATGGTTTGATTAAAAACCATTGTATGTTGGATGGGAACAAGCGTATGGGAGCGCATGCCATGCTTGTTTTCTTCGCATTGAATGGTATTGAATTACAATATACACAAAAAGAACTGCATGAAATGGTTCTTGCAGTAGCAGATGGTAGTTTGGAATATGAAGCTATGCTTAGGTGGGTATTGGAACATCAAGTGTAATTTTTTTATATTGCGTGTATTCAGCTTTTGTACAGAGTCTGAATGCACGTGATTATTTGATGTTTACGCATTGTTGATATTGAAGTAGCTGAAGAAATACAAGGGTGAAAAAGAAATACAGAATACTTTCTTCCAACGGAATAGATGAAAACTATATGTAAATATGAATGGGCATGCTGAATATTGTATGATAAAAAAGTAAATAAGATTTAAATCGAGCGATGGAAATTGAACGGATGCTAGAGTTATGGGGGTGTAATATAATGATAAAAGTTATTTTTTTAGATATAGATGGAGTGCTTAATTCAAGTTTTTGGAATGATAACCATCAAAGAGAAATTAGCGAGGGAATCTTAATTGATGAAGAAAAAGTTAAAATACTGGCACTATTGGTAAAAAGGACAAACGCGAAAATAGTTCTTCATTCCGGATGGCGCATTTGGTTTGATTCAAAATTAAAACCACTTCGAACAGAGGCAGCTAGATTGCTTGATATATTTGCAAAAGAAGGACTGTCCATAGATGGATTAACACCGGATTTAACTACTGAAGAGATAAGGAAAACTAAGAAGTTTAGTTTAGTAAAAGCTGAAGAAATTCTTTTGTGGTTAAAAAATAATACAGATGTTTCGGGGTGGGTAGTTCTTGATGATTTGGTTTTACATAATATGCAGATTGAAAAACATCAAATTATGCCGGACCAGACAATGGGTTTAACGCTTGAAGATGTTGAAAAAGCAGAACAGATTCTATTAAGCTAAACGCTATTATATATGGGGCAGAAGGGGCGTATGAAATGATATACAAATATAATGAAACAGTATCAGTAAAAGCTTTATCCAACTTACGTGAAGCTGTAGGATGGAACAGAATGGAAAGAGAGTATGAAAACCCTTTGATGACATCATATTATCATATTGCTGTTTATGAAGAAGATGAACTGATTGGATATGTTGATTGTGTGTCGAATGGTGTTACAGATGCTTACATACAAGATTTGATGGTTCATCCGGATTATCAAGGTAAAGGCGTTGGAACTGATTTAATGAATAAGATGATTACGCATTTGAAAGAAAAACGCATATATATAATCTCTGTTGTTTTTGAAGAATGTTTAAAGCCGTTTTACGATAAATTTGGCTTTTGCCATATGCTTTGCGGACAGATGGAAACCTATAGCAGCAATAACTAAATGGGGGATTATTATGATTAAATATTCTACACTAGAAAATGTCTCAAATGAGGTACTGTATAAAACAAACTTGAAAACTATGAGTGATAGACTAAAAAGTGAAGTTAACCTCGAGCGGTTTAGCGACATGTTAAGAGAACAAAATTATGACCCTACAATTTCTGTAGGTGCTTTTGATACAGAAACCGGAGAATGTGTGAGCCTTGTTTTGAACAGTATATTAAAAGATAGGGAGAAAACGGCATACGATATTATTACATGTACGATTCCTGAATACCGGAGAATGGGAATTGCAAGGACGATTTTTGAAAAAGTAAAAGTTTTACTGAAAGAGAAAGGCATCGAAATATATAAAACGGAAACAAAGAGGAGCAACACGATCGCTCAGAATATGTATCGTTCTTTAGGATTTGAAATTACGGAGGAAGTAGTAACAACCTTAAAAACACTAAATGGAAGCAGGGAAGTAGAACAATATGAGGTTGTTATGAAATTATAGTTAAACTTTATTGCGTTTTAGTGGGTAAAGTACAAGAAGAGCATAAAAAATTTAGTTTGCTAGAGCGATAACTTAAAATTTGGTTGTTATACGGCTTGTATTTTAGTTTTTTGGAATATAATCGTAAGTATTAAGTTAGATTTCGGCTTGTTTTGAGATTTTGATTATTCAGCCGTAATATTCTGAATGATTTTCGGCTTGTTTCAGAGATTTGCAACGGTAGCCGTAAATGCAATATGGCATTTACGGTTGAGATAGTTGTTTTTTTAAAAGTAGCCGAAAAATACCAGAAAAAAGACGGCTAGCTTTTAAATAATGACAAATTGAGCCGAAAAACATAAAAATATATACGGCTATATTGATGAAAACGCATATTTGACCGTAAATTACAAATTGATTGTGAAGAGTGAAGAAACTTTCAGGCTTCTGGCGAGTCTGAAAACATTCATGAATTTGAATTTAACGAGGTGAGAAAATGGCAACTGGCATTATGATAATGGGTTCTTCGGGAGCTGGAAAAACTACTCTTGGAAATTTGGTAGCCAATGAATTAGGATATACTTTTGTGGACATTGATGAATATATATGGCGTAAGAATACAGAAATTCCTTTTTCTGCAATGTATTCCAAAGTTGAAAAAATCAGTCGGTTACAAGAAGCAATATCAAATTGTGAGCATTTTGTAATGGCAGGGTCTATGGATTCATTTCACGAGTATTTTGACCCTTATTTTGAATTGGTTGTTCATCTTCATACAGATGCACAAATTCGTGTAAAGCGTGTGCATGAGCGAGAACTAGGGTGGTTTGGAGAACGCGTCTTAGAAGGTGGAGATATGTATGAAGAACATCAAAAAATGTTAAATGGTATTGCTGGATATGACTATGGAATTGGTGGTTGTACGTTACAGCAACATGAGAATTGGATGAAATCCCTTAAATGTAAAGTAATACAATTAGATGGTTCAGATACATTAGAGAAGAATTTAAGTATTATTATTGATACATATAAAGAGCGATAACTTCCAATTGAGCGAGCTCTTTTGCGAGCGATGACAATTGAACGAAGTTCACTTGTATGGGCAAGAAAGATAAACAAATTTGAATTTGTAGGTTGGATTGCTATATCCGAATTATGTTAAGGAGTGGTTAGAAAATGAATATAAAAGAACAATTCAATTTTGTGGCACAAGAATATGATGCTAATCGAAAGAAATTTATACCTTGTTTTGATGATTATTATGAAAATACAACAAAGTTTATTGTTTCGAATATTGATAAACCAAAACGAGTTTTAGATTTGGGAGCTGGAACAGGATTATTGTCTTATTTTTGGTATCAACAGTGTTCATCAGCGGAATATGTATTAGTTGATATAGCAGATGAAATGTTGAATGTTGCTCGTAAGAGATTTGCGGGTATAGAAAGCATATCTTATGAAGTGCTGGATTATTCCAAAGGACTTCCGAATGGAGAATTTGATGTGATAGTTTCTGCTTTGTCAATTCATCACTTAGAGAACGAGGATAAGCAAAAACTATTTGCACAAATTTATGATAAATTACCGAGTGGTGGGGTATTTGTAAATTATGACCAGTTTTGTGCTGGAAAGGATGAAATGAATAAATGGTTTAATTTTTATTGGGAAGGGCAATTAGCAAAGAGCGGATTAACCGAACATGATATAGAATTGTGGAAAGAACGAAAAAAATTAGATAGAGAATGTTCTGTTGAGGAAGAAATTGAAATGCTTTGCATGAGTAAATTTCAGACTATTGAATGTGTGTATTCTTGCCAGAAGTTTTCAGTAATTATTGCTATAAAATAGATTTTAGGTTATACATTGTAATTGCACAAATTTGAATTTAACGGAGAGATGTATGCTTAGAAAAGAAGTAATAAGAGAAAAAATATTAGGTCTTGGGGCTGATGTATGTGGATTCGGCGGATTAGAGCGTTTTTCAGAAGCACCGATAAATTTTCGCCCCATAGATTTATATCCAGATTGTAAATCGGTGATTGCAGTGGGAATAGCACTTCCAAAAGGCTTGCTTCGTGTTGAACCGAGACTGTTATACGGACATTTTAATGAAGATGTAGTACATAAGGTAGATGAAGTGGTTTTTTCGGCAGCAAAAATCATTGAGAAGGAGTATGATGGAATATGTGTACCAATTCCTTCAGATGGCCCTTATGAATATTGGGAAGAGAAAACTATGACTGGAAAAGGGTTATTGTCAATGAAACATGTGGCAGTAGCTTGTGGAATCGGTCAGATTGGAAAAAGTAGCTTGTTGCTTAATCCAGAATACGGAAACAGACTTGTACTAGGCGCTATTTTAACCAATGTGGATTTTGAAAGCGACCCAGTTTGTGAAAATATATGTATTTCTGGATGTACAAAATGTATGGATTCCTGTCCTGTATTGGCGATACAAGATAATTCAGTTACGCAAAAGAAATGTAGACAGAATACATACGGCAAGACAACAAGAGGATTTAATACTGTTGATTGTAATAAATGCAGAAGTGAATGTCCGATGCGTGATGGTATTCTTTGAAAAATAGTAAGATAACTTTCAGTCTTGTGGGGAGATTGAAAGCAACTGAAGATTTGAATTTGACGGAGGATTTTTATATGAATACTATATGGTCAACGTATGTACAAAGTATAGGTACATTATATGACTCTCGTGTTTTAAGATTTTCAGATACGTTTAAAAATAAATACACCAATGCATTTAGCATCGATGATAAAACAAAGCTGTTAGAAATTGGTTGCGGACCAGGAGCTCTTGCGGAATCTCTGGCAAGGTGGTATCCTTGTGTACAAATACATGGCATAGATAGGGATTCTAATTTTATTGAGTTTGCAAGAAAAACAGCACCACATATCGAATTCGCTGAAGGCGATGCTACAGAATTACCATTTAAAAGCAATACATTTGATGTAACAATTTCAAATACAGTTGCAGAACATATTGAGCCAGCGAAATTTTACGGTGAACAATATCGTGTTTTAAAAGAAAATGGAGTCTGTTTAGTTTTGTCTGCCAGAAAAGGAATTAATATATCAGCCCAGTGCATAAGGGAAGAATCGGATTTAGAAAAAGAGATATGGAAACGAGTTGATAAATATTTCAATGAAATCAATAAAAAATATGCAGTATGTGCATATCCACAAAGTGAGATGGAAATGCCATTATGTATGGAACAGTATGGATTTAGGAATGTAACAGTGGACTACATTACCATTAATTTAACGCCTGATAATCCAATTTACCCAAAAGAAATGGCATATGCTATGATAAATGCAAACAGAAAGTGTGCAGTAGATAATGTTGAGAGCTTAAGACAAATTAGTAATGGAATAGTGAGTGGTTCGGAGATTGAAGAACTGAAACACATTGTTAACTCGAAATATGATAAGCGGATTGAATTATATAACAAAGGTAGCAAACAATGGGACACAAACGTATCTGTAACTATGATAATGCGAGGTGTCAAATAAAACGCCTTATTAAGTTCAATAAATTCAAATTTGTTTATCTTTCTTGCCCATACAATTGAACTTCGTTCAATTGTCATCCCCCACCCTAAAGAGCTCGGTCAATTGGAATTTAGCATTCTTTCTTATATACTAGCATTCCATTTCCATAAGGGTCATCTTCTGCTCCAAATTCTTCTTCAACAAAGATATAGCCATTCTTTTCAAGAACTCTTACAGAAGCATTATTCCCTCGCATAACACGACCATATAAAACATCTATTCCAAAAGTTGAAATTACAAATTCGGTCATTGCATTTAATAATTCCGTAGCATATCCTTTTCCACTGTACTTTTTGCAAATGCCATAACCTATTTCAACTTCGTTTGCTTTTCCTTCAACTTCATTTACACCTGTGTCACCTATCACTTCACCAGTTTCTTTTAATTCAACAGCCAATACATAAGGCAAGTGCCTATTATTCACACAGTCAACATAGAAGTTAATTGCACCTTGTGTTTCTTCAATATCAGCATAACTTTCATTCGGAATCCATCTTTTAACTTCTTCCTCTAAATGATTTTCATACAAAGTTTTTGCATCTTCCATTACAAATTTTCTTATTCTCAAATGCTCTGTTTCAAATATATGTTCCATCGTTTCACCTCAATAAATTCCAATTTGTATAACTGTTAGATAAATTGGAAGTTTATGGAGGACAGTCATGCAATATACAGAGGTACAAAATATAGCAAAAAAGACAATTGAGTTCATTAAAGAGAATATACTATCTGGCATGACGCTGCTTGAGATAAGGACTTTGTGCGAAACAAAAATGATGGAATTGGGGGCAGATTCCTTTTGGTATTGGGATGTGGGAGCGTTTGTTTTCGCAGGGGATGAAACCACACTATCTGTTTCGGGAAAAGAATACACAACAAGCAGAAGGGTTATTGCAGAAAATGACATTATTACTATTGATTTAAGTCCACAAAATGGAGATACATGGGGCGATTACGCAAGAACTATTATTATTGAAAATGGTAAAAGTGTTGAGAGCGATAATGTGTCAAACGTTGAATGGAAGAACGGATTGTTGATGGAAGAATATTTACATGAGGAAATGTGCAGATTTGCAACACCCAAAACGACTTTTGAAGAATTGTATTATTACATAAATAACATCATCGAGCAAAAAGGTTATATAAATCTAGATTTCATGGGTAACTTGGGACATTCTATTGTGAGACAGAAAAGTGATAGAGTTTACATAGAAAAGGGAAATCAAATACCTCTTGGTGATGTTGCGTATTTTACTTTTGAACCACATATAAGTGTTCCGAATTCGAAATATGGCTATAAAAGAGAGAATATTTACTATTTTGATAATGGCGTTATTAAGGAACTTTGATGTTGCTATAAGCACTTGCAACTTTCAGCTTTGTGAAGAGTTGAAAGCACGCAAGAATTTGAATTTTATGTCTGAATACTATGGTTAAATACTAAATGACATATGGAGAATTATAAGAATATGATAACCGCAATTATTTTTGACTTAGATGGTACAATGTGGGATTCCACTGGGTCTGCTTGTGATATTTGGAATAGGGTTTTAGATAAGCATAGTAATATAGATTTTAAGATGACAAAAGAAAAAGCAGAGCAGTTAATGGGAAAGACCATGGAAGAAATTGGTGAAATACTTTTTCCTGATTTTTCAGATGAAATGAGAAAGAGCATTGTCGATGAATTTGGAATGGAAGAGATAGATTACTTAAAGGAAAATGGTGCTATCTTATATGATGGACTTGAAGAAACTTTAAAAGAATTGATACATGATTATAAACTATATATTGTTAGCAATTGCCAAGATGGATATGTTTCTGCTTTTTTGCAAGCCCATAACTTAAATGAATACTTTGAAGATATAGAAATGTCCGGAAGAACAGGAATGGATAAAGGCAGTAATATTAAGCTGATAATGGAAAGAAATAACATACAAAAAGCAATTTATATTGGTGACACAGAAGGAGATGAGAAGGCTGCACATATTGCAGGTATTCCATTTATATATGCGGAGTACGGATTCGGAAAAGCAATAAACCCCGATGCTGTTATAGCAAAGATAGTCGAATTGCCGGATTGTATAAAAAAATGGGATAAATAGATAAATTGGAATGTATCAGAAATACAACTTCACATTCAGGCTTTGTGTGGAGTCTGAATGTACGTGAAGATTCGAATTTTGCGAGGTGAATGTATGAAAATCGGTGAAGTATGTTTAAACACGAATGATGTATTAGTGCTTGCACATTTTTACAAGAAATTGTTGGGTATAGATAATGGAAGTAATGATGAAATACATCAGACTTTAATAAGTGAGGAAACACAACTCACAATATATAATGATGGAGCAAAAAAGAATAACAACAACCAAAATATTTGCCTAGCGTTTACAGTTGAAGACGTTGAGGCTGAATATGAAAAATTACTTTTAATGGGAGTCGAGATAATTGAAAAACCTACGCGACGTCCATGGGGAACTATCAATATGAGTTTTTATGACCCTGATAGGAATGTTATCTATTTCAGGAGTTTT
>JAZNGM010000011.1:0-2030 GCA_045576455.1 Lachnospiraceae bacterium
CTTTGCTACTTCTGATGCAAGGCGTCCTAATGTCTTACCTTCAGCATCCACTACATACCATTTTCTATCAATTGTAGCCGGACTAGCCATAAATGTCTTCATAGTATTTCCTCCATTAAAAATCATTGTTTCCATTGTCAGAATCAAATCCATTCCTCGGGGCTATGAGTCATAAATCTGATTATAGGCGTGTATCCTGCGATCCGCACCGCATTCTACACTGTGTATCTATCGATAAACAGGTCTTCGGGGCTATGAATTCCTGTTCTCAAACGTTGCCACACTGATGTATTATACTAAACGCACCCTCGCGTGTCAATCACTTTTTTCCTTATTTTAGGGGTTTTTTGAGATGCCGGTCCGCTGATATCCCCTACACATAAATCGCCTAAAATAAAATTAAGATTCCAGTTCTAAGAATCGTAATTCTTTCAACATCAGGCCACAGGCGGGGACGGTTGGCCCTGCGGCGGTACGATCGGTGGCTTCTAGGATTTCTTTTACTGCTGAAGGTTCATATTTGCCTCTTCCTACGTCCATTAACGTGCCGACGATGATACGGACCATATTATATAGGAAACCGTTTCCGGTGATACGGACAATGATGTCTACACCGTCACGGATGACTTGGATATCAAAGATGGTACGGACCGTAGTTGTTGCGGTAGTGTTTACGCTGCAAAAACTTTTGAAGTCATGGGTTCCGATTAAATGGAAGGCTGCTTCCTGCATTTTACTTGCATCAAGTGATACATATGTAAAATAGGCATAGCGGGTCTTTAACGGGTCTGCAAATTCCTCACAATCAATCCGGTACTCGTAAGTCTTAACGGTATCCGTCTTTCTCGGGTGAAAATCTGCAGGCACTTCCTCTGACTTCCGAATGCGGATATCATTAGGAAGCATCTGATTCAGCGCATAGGAATACTTTTCTGCAGGAATTCCTGCATCAGAATCAAAAACCGCCACATTGCACATCGCATGGACACCGGCATCAGTCCTGCTGGCGCCGATAACCTCTATATTCTTTTGTAAAAGGGAAGAAAGAGCCTTATTCAGCTCTCCCTCTATGGTAATTCCATTATTTTGATACTGCCACCCATGATAATTGGTTCCGTCATAAGCGACTGTCAGCATAATCCGTTTCATACTATAATCTTCCACTCACAATGCAGGTTACTAAATAAACCAGTAATACCAGATATCCGATATAATCCTGTTTTTTATAAATCAATGGTTTCATCTTGGTTCTGTGTTCACCGCCACGATAGCATCTCGCTTCCATCGCCATGGCAAGGTCATTTGCACGGCGGAATGCCGAAATAAACAGTGGAACAAGAAGCGGAACCATCGCTTTGGCCTTCTTAATAATATTACCGCTTTCAAAGTCTGCACCACGGGCAATCTGGGCCTTCATAATCTTATCCGTTTCTTCTAATAAAATAGGAATAAAACGAAGCGCAATCGACATCATCATAGCAATTTCATGAACCGGCACCTTAATCTTCTGAAGCGGTTTCATAAGATTTTCCATTCCATCTGTTAAATTGTTCGGGGTTGTTGTTAATGTCATAACCGAAGAACCTATAATCAAAAAAGAAAGACGTACCGCCATCGTAACCGCCAGTTTAAGTCCTTCCAGTGTAATGGTCAGCTTCCATATCTGAATCAGGGGCGTTCCCGGCGTTAAAAATAAGTTAAATGCTACCGTCAGCAATAAAAGGAACATAATCGCCCGCATGCCGCGTACCATAAACTTAAACGGTACCTTTGACAACTTAATACACCCCGCCAAAAATATAGCCGCTATTAAATACCCCCATACACTATTCACTGTAAAAAGAGAAATAATAAAAACAATTGTTGCAATCAGTTTCACCCTTGGATCCAACCTGTGAAGCACAGAATCGGTCTGGTAATACTGACCTAACGTAATATCTCGTAACATATATTTCCTTTCGCATTAAAACATTCTACGTAGTTTCACCACTATCGCATTGCTTTAATTATCTCAAAACTTTTAAAATATC
>JAZNGM010000012.1:0-2479 GCA_045576455.1 Lachnospiraceae bacterium
GCGATTGAGTTTACTTCGAAAGCAATCGGAATTTTGGCACTTGAAAACTACAATACCCTTATTAATCCGGAAGTAAAGGAAATTTTAGAAGCGTTATCTGCAGAAGAGGTACAGGAAGAACTTACTGAAAATGAAAAAGTGATTGTAAAAGAATTGAAAAAGACCTTCCGTGATTTGGAATTGATTCCGCCGGAAGAAATCCAGGCATATCAGATACTACTGGCAAAAGCAGATCCCGTGTGGGAAGAAGCAAAAAATACGAACAACTATGAGCTGTTTGCACCGGTATTGGAAGAAATCATTTCTTACAGCAAGAAGTTTGCCGGATATAAGCAAAAAGAAGGACAGAAGCTTTATGATGTACTTTTGGACGAATACGAGGAAGGCTTTACTATGGAAATATTAGATGATTTCTTTGGAAAGCTTCGTGCGTCACTGGTGCCGATTGTGCATGCCGTAAAAGAAAAATCGGATTTTATTTCGATTGATTGTCTTCGTAAGACGTATGATATTGAAGTCCAGAAAAAACTAAGCCGTTTCATGGCAGAGTATATCGGATTTGATTTTAACCGTGGTGTGATGGCGGAAACGGCTCATCCGTATACAACCAATCTTCACAATCATGATGTACGCATTACCAACCATTATCAGGAAAACAAATTAGAGGATGCAATTTTCTCAATTGTGCATGAAGGTGGACATGCGTTGTATGAAATGGGAATTAGTGATGAATTGACCCTTACCCCGATTGGTGGTGGCACATCCATGGGAATGCACGAATCACAATCAAGATTTTATGAGAATAATCTGGCAAGAAGCAGAGAATTTTGGATTCCGGTATTTGATAAAGTCAAAGAATTTTTCCCGGAAGAATTGGAAGGCGTAAGTGTAGACGATTTCTACAAAGCAATCAATTTTGCATCTCCAAGCTTAGTGCGGACAGAAGCGGATGAGCTTACATATTCTTTCCACGTAATGATTCGTTATGAAATTGAAAAGATGATTTTTGCCGGAGAGGCAGAAGTAAAGGATTTGCCGGCTATCTGGAATCAGAAGTATGAAGAATGCTTAGGTGTGACACCATTAAGCGATACAGAAGGTGTGTTGCAGGATATTCATTGGGCAGGTGGTATGTTTGGCTATTTTCCTTCGTATGCACTGGGCAGTGCAATCGCAGCACAGCTGTTCCACCATATGGAACGTATTATGCCGATAAAGAAGTATTTGGAAGAAGGAAATCTCACTCCGATTCGTGAGTATCTGCGTGAACACATTCATCAGTATGGTGCTGCAAAGAAGACACAGCAGATTCTGATGGATACGACAGGAGAAGGTTTTAATCCGGATTATTATATTACATATTTGACAGAGAAATTTACAAAATTATATGAACTGTAAATGCGAATAAGTGAGAAAGATTAATTTGAATTGACCGAAGTTCAATTGTATGGGCTTGATGTAATTAGACAAACTTGAAGTTGTAAGTTCTTTGATAGCAAATAGCAACCTATATTTTTTATTTTGCAACCTGTAATTGATGTGAAATTGAAACGTGATGTTTTACAATAACATCATCAACAGCAAGGAGGTTATGTCACATGACAGTAGGTGAAAAAATAGTTAAACTACGCAAAGAACAAAACTTAACGCAAGAGCAATTTGCAGATATGTTAAAGGTATCACGGCAATCTGTATCAAAATGGGAATTAGATTCTACATACCCAGATACAGAGAAACTGATTAGAATCAGCAAAATATTTAATTGTTCACTGGATTATCTCTTAAAAGATGAAGTGGAGCAGATGGATATTAATATTGCGGCAGCAAACGAAGCGGCAAAAGAGAATAAAATACGCGCTGGAATACTGACATATTTATCCTTTCCTCCAATTTTTGGATGGATTGTGGGGATAATTTCTCTTAAATTTCAAAGTGACCACATGAAGAACAAAGTGCAAATCGCTCTGACAATTTTAGGGATGCTATTCTCCTTAATTCTTACAGGGTTAATGGTTGCAGGATTCTTGTTGGAATTATAGGATACTAGAAATTCAGAAAATTCCAATTTGTTTAACTGAATATGAAACATACATAGCAGTCATGCATTCAAAGTGCATGGCTGCTTTTATAGCAGCGGTCGGTTCTTTGATTTAACAGCACATATTTTTGAAAAAAGTAAAAAGAGAGTTGTTAACTATATAAAAGTGAGATATGCTTATCACAGAATGGGAGAAAATTATGGAATTCTTAGTATAATGTTTATTAGGTGCGTAGGATGAAAAAGAAATTATCTGAAATGAGCTTAGAAGAATTGTGGCAGTTGTTTCCCATCTTCTTAACAGAACATCAGGAGTGCTGGAAGGAATGGTATTTTGAAGAGGAAAGTCGTTTGAAAAATGTCATTCCAAAATGCGAAAGAATCAGCCACATAGGGAGTACAGCGGTTTCGTCTATTTGGGCAAAACCCATTATTGATATT